>JAHHRL010000001.1 GCA_020025825.1 Faecalibacterium sp.
TTCCCTCGAATTTTCCCCTTGTTCCCCTCTTGACTTCATACCATTAGACTCCTTTATATGGCTCTGCGTAACCGCAGTTGTATATCTCTATTGTACAAGCAAATACAGCGGCTCACAATGAACAAAGCAAACAAAAAACGCCGCTTGTTTTGCAACAAACGGCGTTTTGTAGTTCTATTTTGGTCCAAATCAGCTGCAAAGCCGATTACTTAGCGTATTCGGTAGCACGGCTTTCACGGATAACGCTGACCTTAATCTGACCGGGATAATCCAAAGTATCCTCAATCTTCTTAGCAACAGCACGTGCCAGCAGGATAACCTGGTCATCACCAATCTTGTCGGGCTGAACCATAATGCGGACTTCACGGCCTGCCTGTACGGCAAATGCCTGCTCAACACCATCAAAGCTGGAGGAAATCTCTTCCAGATTTTCCAGACGCTTGATGTAGTTCTCCACGTTTTCACGGCGAGCACCGGGGCGGGCAGCGCTGATTGCGTCAGCAGCCTGCACGATGAATGCCAGCGGAGTCTTGGGCTCAACATCACCATGGTGAGCCTCAACAGCGTGGATAACAGCAGGTGCTTCCTTGTACTTACGGCAAATGTCAACGCCGATTTGTACGTGGCTGCCTTCGATTTCGTGGTCCAGAGCCTTGCCGATGTCATGCAGCAAACCTGCACGGCGAGCCTGTGTTACGTTCAGGCCCAGCTCACCAGCCAGCAAGCCGGAAATCCATGCAACTTCCATGGAGTGGTTCAGTGCGTTCTGACCAAAGCTGGTGCGGTACTTCAAACGACCAATCAGCTTAATCAGATCGGGGTGCAGGCCGTGGATGCCCAGTTCCATAACTGCCTTTTCGCCTTCACGCTTCATCTGCAGCTCCAGCTCACGGCGGCACTTATCAACAGTTTCCTCAATGCGTGCCGGGTGGATACGGCCGTCAGCAATCAAGCGCTCCAAAGTCATGCGGGCAACTTCACGGCGGGTCTGGTCAAAGCTGGAAAGGGTAATTGCCTCGGGCGTGTCGTCGATAATCAAATCAACGCCGGTAGCAGTTTCCAAAGCACGAATGTTGCGACCCTCACGGCCGATGATGCGGCCCTTCATCTCATCGCTGGGCAGCGAAACAACAGAAACCGTGGTCTCGCTGGAGTGGTCAGCAGCACAGCGGCTGATAGCCTGACCAATCAACTGCTTGGCAATGGTGTCGCACTCGTCCTTCATGTTGGTTTCGTATGCGGCAACACGGATTGCTTTTTCATGGTGCAGCTCTTCGTCTACACGATGCAGCAGCAGCTCTTTTGCATCTTCCTGAGAAAGGCCGGCGAGAGTTTCCAGCTTTTCGGTTTCACGAATCTTAATCTGCTCCAGTTCGTCCAAGCGGGCGTCAACCAAAGAGGTGCGCTGTTTCAGGTCTTCTTCCTTCTTTTCCAGTGCTTCGGTCTTTTTATCCAGAGTGGTTTCCTTCTGGTCGATACGATTTTCCTGACGGGAAAGCTCAGCACGGCGCTCTTTTACTTCCTTGTCAGCTTCGGCTTTCAGCTTATAAACTTCGTCCTTAGCCTCTACGATAGCCTCTTTGCGTTTCTGGTCAGCGGTACGGATGGCATCGTTTACGATGCGCTTTGCTTCTTCGTCGGCGTGATTGATCTTTTCGATTGCATCGCGCTGTTTGTTTTGAAACACGGTATAACAAACAAAAGCGCCGGCTGCAAAAGCAACAAGTACACCAACAATGCTAGCCCAAATAGAGATTTGCATGGTCCTTGTTCACTCTCCTTAAAAAATAAATGAGGAGATGCTGCCACAGAGCCGCGCCTTTAACAAAGAGTAATATTTATAAGTTATAATTACAAAAAGGATAACAAAACGGAACAAAATAACCGCTTTGACACAGTATTCGGTTTATATCTTATAAACGGGCCGATGCCCGAGTGTTAAATGCCTAAAAAGACCCTGCTTTCGCATCATATATGCTATTATCTATACTAAAATAAAGGGGGGCAATTGTCAAGATTTTTCTTGACATTAAGTAAGATATGGCTTATAGTTAACGGTGTAGAGGCAGGTGTCTTTCTATGCCTGTTTCTGCCTCCATATCCCGCAAAAGCGTCGATGCGGACAACGCCGCCGAAACGCACTGCAACAGAGAAAGCCGCCGCGGTTTCCGCGTGGTGCAAGCGGCTTGGCAGGGCATCGGTTTGGATACCACCGCTGAGTGCAGGGGCGAACCTCTGCCGGGCCCGGCCCGTTACCGCCGGAACGAGTGGGCAGCCGCCAAACGGCAAGGGCTGCAATTCGGGTGGAACCGTGGAACATTTGCTTTTTCAAATGCTTCATCCCGTTTATGTATTTACGGGATGGGGCATTTTTCTTTTTTATATCTGCTGTTGCAACGGCAGGAAAGGAGCAATTACTATGATTAACGTAAACCTGAAGGGCGAAGTAAAGCAGTTTGAAGTCGGCATCTCGGTAGCTGAGCTGACCAAGACCATCAGCATGGGCCTGTACCGTAATGCTACCAGCGCAAAGGTAGACGGTCAGATTGTGGACCTGCGCACCGAGCTGAACAACGACTGCGCTGTGGAAATCCTGACTTTTGAGGACAAGGAGGGCAAGGAGGCTTACTGGCACACCGCCAGCCATATCCTGGCACAGGCTGTGCAGCACCTGTTCCCCGGCACCCACTTTGGCATCGGCCCCGCACTGGAAAATGGCTTCTACTATGATATGAAGTACACCCGTGCATTCAGCCCCGATGACTTTGCAGCAATCGAAGCAGAGATGAAGAAAATCGTAAAGGCTGACCTGCCTATCGAGAAAAAGCACATCACTGTAGAAGAAGGCCGTGTTCTGTTTGCTGAGCAGCCCTACAAGCTGGAGCTGCTGGAAGAGTACGCAGCTAAGGGCTGGGATTTGACCATTTACACGCAGGGCGACTTTACCGACCTGTGTGCAGGCCCTCACCTGATGAGCACCGGCGGCATGAAGGGCATCAAGCTGACGCAGGCTACCGCTGCTTACTGGCGCGGCAATGCGGAAAATGATACCATGACCCGTGTATACGGCATCACCTTCCCCAAGGCAAGCCAGATGGAAGAATACTTCAAGCAGCTGGAAGAGCTGCGCAGCCGTGACCACAACAAGATTGGCCGTGAGCTGGAGTACTTTACCACTGTTGAAACAATCGGCCAGGGCCTGCCTGTGCTGCTGCCCAACGGCAGCCGTGTTATCCAGCTGCTGCAGCGCTGGATTGAGGATACCGAGCAGGCAAACGGCTATCTGCTGACCAAGACCCCCCTGATGGCAAAGCGTGAGTTCTACAAGATTTCCGGCCACTGGGACCACTATCTGGACGGTATGTTCATTTTGGGCGACCCGTATGATGAGGAAAAGGAGTGCTTTGCACTGCGCCCCATGACCTGCCCGTTCCAGTATCAGGTTTTCCTGAACCGTAAGCGCAGCTACCGTGATTTGCCCATGCGCTTGGGCGAAACCTCTACCCTGTTCCGCAATGAGGATTCCGGCGAGATGCACGGCCTGACCCGTGTACGCCAGTTTACCATTTCTGAGGGTCACCTGATTGTTCGCCCCGACCAGCTGGAGGAGGAGTTCCGCCAGTGCTTCGAGCTGACCCAGTATACGCTGGGCACTTTGGGCCTGCTGAACGACGTTACCTATCGTTTCAGCCAGTGGGACCCTGCAAACCCGGGCAATAAGTACGAGGGTACTGCAGAGCAGTGGGAGCACGCACAGTCTGTTATGGGTAAGATTCTGGACCACTTGGGTGTTGATTATCAGGTTGGTATCGACGAAGCTGCTTTCTACGGCCCCAAGCTGGACATTCAGCTGAAGAACGTCTACGGCAAGGAAGATACCCTGATTACCATTCAGATTGATATGCTGCTGGCAAAGCGCTTTGATATGTACTACACCGGTGAAGACGGACAGAATCACCTGCCCTACATCATCCACCGTACCAGCGTTGGCTGCTACGAGCGTACTCTGGCTGCTTTGCTTGAAAAGTATGCCGGCGCACTGCCCACTTGGCTGATGCCCACACAGGTTGTTGTGGTGCCCATCACCGAGCGCACCCACGAGTATGCAGCACAGGTCAACAAAAAGCTGCTGGCAGCAGGCATCCGCAGCACTGTGGACGCTCGCAGCGAAAAGATGCAGTACAAACTGCGTGAGGCAAAGCTGAAGAAGACCCCCTATATCCTGGTTGTTGGCGACAAGGAAATGGAGGCAGGTGCAGTAGCAGTAAATGCTCGTACCGAGGCTAAGGGCGGCGTTAAGAGCGTGGACGAGTTCCTGGCTCAGATTTTGAACGACGTTGCTACCAAGTGCTTAGACTGATAAAAATACTTTACGCCGCTGTGCTTTGTGCACGGCGGCTTTTTTATTTTGTGGCTGCAATGCAATATAAAATGTGGAAAATAGAAAAAACTATTGCACTTCTAAAAATTATGTGTTATACTTTTTAGGCAGTTTAGTGAAACCGCAATTATGCGCTTGTAGCTCAGTCGGTAGAGCATCTGACTTTTAATCAGAGGGTCTGGGATTCGAGTTCCCACAAGCGCACCAAAAACGCCCGCACGGTAACGTGCGGGCGTTTTCTGTTTTTGCAAAAAGCAGATTTTCTTGCGATAAGCGGATGCGCTGCCACTGTTGCAGCAATTTGGCGGGAAGAATAACATACACAGCAAAAAAAGGCGGGCAGTAAGCGTAAGTGCTTCTGCCTGCCTTTTTGCCATTTTATGGGTTGGTGCGGTCAACAGCGTATGGGATACATCATTTAATCGCCCTGCGGTGTTTGCTTGGTTAAGTGTGCCACCAGTTTGTCAAAGCTCTCCTCGCTCAAATCGTGTTCCACTTTGCAAGCGTCCTCGGCAGCTACATTGGGGTTTACGCCCAAGCGAATAAACATATTGGTAAGCACCTGATGACGGTTATAAATGCGCTGTGCCACAGCTCGGCCTTTGTCCAACAGCTTGATTTGCCCACCTGGTTCCATCTCGATGTAAGAATCGGTACGAAGCAGTTTCATTGCACGGCTGACACTAGGTTTGGAGTAACCCAGTTCCTCGGCGATGTCAATCGAGCGTACAGAGCCGTTACGCTCTTCCAGTTTTAGAATAGTTTCCAAATAATCTTCCGCAGATTGTTGGATTTTCATAGTAAAGCCCCCTTTTAGTGGGTATTATTCTTATACAGATTAACATAATAGTGGCAGTTTGACAAGGGTAACCGACGGCTGCTTGACACTAGTAGTTAGTAGTGGTAAACTGTTTTTGCTAAAAAAGTTAGTTCGAGCTAACAGTTGCAGTGATGATGGGAAGCACTGCGGGAGGATAAGATATGAAAACATTAAAAGATGCAAAAGTGGGCCAGACCGTTGTGGTGGCTAAGGTGGCTGGCGAAGGCCCGGTTCGCCGCCGCATTATGGATATGGGCATTACAAAGGGTGTGGAAATTCTGGTCCGTAAGGTGGCACCGCTGGGCGACCCGATGGAGCTGCATTTGCGTGGGTATGAGTTAAGCGTGCGCAAGGCAGATGCAGAGATGGTAGAGTTGGTATAAACGGCAATATATGAGGAGAAGGAAAACCCATGGCAGATATTAAAATAGCACTGGCGGGTAACCCTAACTGCGGTAAAACAACCCTGTTTAACGATTTAACAGGTGCAAACCAGTATGTAGGTAACTGGCCCGGCGTTACGGTGGAAAAAAAGGAAGGCAAATTAAAAGGTGCAAAGGACGTAATTATTCAGGACTTGCCCGGTATTTATAGTTTGTCCCCTTATACAATGGAGGAAGTTGTCACTCGCCGCTATTTGGTAAACGAAAAACCTGACGCAATTTTGGATATTGTGGATGGTACCAATATCGAGCGTAACCTGTACCTGACAACACAGTTGATTGAGCTGGGCATTCCGGTAGTTATTGCCGTAAACATGATGGATTTGGTGCGTAAAAACGGCGACAAAATCAATCTGGATAAACTGGGCAAAGCCTTGGGCTGTCAGGTTGTGGAAATGAGCGCCCTCAAAGGCGAAGGCAGCGCACAGGCAGCACAGGCAGCCATCTTTGCTGCGCATAAAGGTATAACCGAGGAACCTCCCCATATGTTTGATGGCTGTGTGGAGCACGCACTGGCACATATTGAGGAGTCGATTCAGGATAAGGTTGAAACACGTTTTCTGCGCTGGTACTCTATCAAGTTGTTTGAGCGTGACAACAGAGTGCAGGAAGAGCTGAATTTGGACGATGAGCTGAAGGCACATCTGGAAGAACATATTGCAGATTGTGAAGCAGAGATGGACGATGATGCAGAAAGCATTATCACCAACCAGCGTTACGAGTACATCGGCACCGTGGTGAAAAAGGCTGTGGTGAAAAAGAGCGCGCCTGGTACGCTGACAACTTCAGATAAAATCGACCGTATTGTAACCAACCGTATTTTGGCTTTGCCTATCTTTGCGATTGTTATGTTTCTAATGTATGCCATTGCTATGGGCGGATGGCGCATCTCCATTGGCACCATCGGCACAGACTGGGCAAACGAAGTGCTGTTTGGCAAATGGGTGCCGCATTTCTTCGATACAGTGCTAACAACACTGAGTGTGTCCGGTTGGCTGTATAGCCTGATTATGGACGGTATCGTAGCAGGTGTGGGCTCGGTGTTGGGCTTTGTCCCTCAGCTGACTGTACTGATGGTGCTGCTGGGCATTTTGGAAGACTGCGGCTATATGTCCCGTGTAGCATTTATTATGGACCGTGTATTCCGCCGCTTTGGCTTGTCCGGCAAGAGCTTTATTCCCCTGCTGGTTGGTACAGGCTGCAGCGTCCCCGGCATTATGGCATCTCGTACCATCGAGCAGGAACGTGACCGCAAGATGACCATTATGACCACAAGCTTTGTTCCCTGCGGCGCAAAGATGCCGATTATCGGTTTGTTTGCGGGTGCAATTTTCGGCGACTCTCCCCTTGTTGCAACCTCTGCATTTATGATTGGTATTGGCGCCGTGATTCTGACCGGCATTATGCTGAAAAAGACTAAGCCTTTCTCCGGCGAGCCTGCTCCCTTTGTTATGGAACTGCCGGCCTATCATATGCCTTCTGTTACCAACGTAGCACGCTCTACATGGGACCGTGCTTGGGACTTTATCAAGCGTGCAGGTACTGTAATTCTGGTGGCTTCCATGGTACTGTGGTTCTTGCAGAACTATGGCATTGTAGATGGCGGCTTCCGTATGGTGGAAGACAACAACAACTCCTTGCTGGCAATGATTGGCAACGGCATTGCTTGGCTGTTCTACCCGCTGGGTTGGGTTGGCGATATGGCATGGAAGGCTACTGTGGCCAGCTTTACCGGCCTGATTGCAAAGGAAGCAATCGTTATGACCTTTGGTACCCTGTACCAGTTTGGCGGCGAGCTGAGCGAAAGCGGCCGTGAAATTTGGCCCCTGATTGCACAGGACTTTGGCCCGGTTACGGCATACAGCTTTATGATTTTCAACCTGCTGTGTGCACCGTGTATTGCGGCAATGGGCGCAATCCGCCGTGAGATGAACTCTCGTAAGTGGGCGATTTTTGCTATTACATATATGTGCGTGTTCGCATACGTAATTTCTATGATTGTATTCCAGATTGGCGGCTTGTTTACCGGCGAGGCAGTGTTCAGCGGATTTACTGTGGCGGCTTTGGCAGCGGTTTGTGTGATTTTGTATATGCTGCTGCGCAAGGGTTACCAAAAGCCTAAGGAGAAAAAGTAATATTGTTTTGTACACAAAGGAGGTGCCGTGATGGCAGGCGATTTGATTGTGATTTTGGTATTGGCTGTAGTTGTGTTTTTTGCGGTACGTTCTATGTGGCGGCAGCATAAGGCAGGCGGCTGCTGCGGTGGAAACTGCGGCTCCTGCAGTGGCTGCGGTAATAAAGCAGCCCAAACAAAACAGCCGTAAGCAACGATACAAACAAAAAGAACCGATGTGGAACTTCCACATCGGTTCTTTTGCTTGATACGTGCAATTTATTATTTGGACTTATCCTGTAGGATAAACCAGAAGGTGCTGCCTTTTCCCACAGTAGAGTCAACGCCAAAGCGGGCTTTGTGCTGCTGCAGGATAGCCTTTGTGATAGAAAGGCCAAGGCCCGTACCCTGCTTGCCGGCACTGCTGCGGCTGCGATAGTAGCGGTCAAACAAGCGTGGCAGGTCCGATGCAGGAATACCCGGTCCGTGGTCTTCGACCTCTACCCGCACACCCTCCTTGCAGCGGCTTGCACGGAGAATAAAGATACCGTCCTCGCCCAGATGGTGCGCTGCGTTACCTAAAAGGTTGTGCAAAATACGCTCCAACATGGCAGGGTCAGCCCAGACGTTCAAAGCAGTGTCTTCGGGCAGCTCTAAAAGCAGCTGCCAATGGTTTTGCTCACACATTGCTGTATAGCGGTCGGCGACTTCTTCGCAGAGCTGGCACAAGTCAAAATAAACCATTTCGCATTTTTCAGCACCGGAAGAAACCTTGCTTAGCTCCAGCACACTGTTTACCAGTGCGGTTAGGCGGTCACTTTCCCGTATGATGATGTTTAACTGATTGTCACGGCGCTGCTGGTCGTTGCCTGTCAGGTCTCGTACAGTTTCCGCATAGCCTTTGATGAGTGTTAGCGGGGTGCGTAAGTCGTGGGATACGTTTGCCAGCAGGTCACGCTGCAGCTGGGCGCTTTGTTCCACTTGACCTGCCATGTGATTAAAGTCACGGCACAGCTGACCGAATTCGTCCTGGCGGGAATCCGGCACGGGAATGCGCACCTTATAATTGCCACGGGCCATTTGATTCGCAGCATCGGAAAGCTGCGTCAACGGGCGTGTAACACGGCGGCTGAAAAGCCATGCCACTGCAAGAGCAGGTACAATCAAAAAGGTTGCAATAATCGGCAGTAATAATCCCAAAACCTTACCGGCCTCGTTTACCTGTGCAAGGCTGGTGGAAATCAACACACAGTACTGACCGTTTTTGGTAGTGCGGCCAATTACCATTTGGCGGCTGCCGCTGGTTGTTTCCGTAATATGGTATAGTTCTTCCTGCTCAAAGCAAAGGTTGCGCAGGCGCATAATCAAGGCATTATCACGCTCGGTGGTTGCAGTATTGTGTCCAAATACATTTGCGCCGGAACCATGCAGCAGGCAGGGATACAGGTTTTCGCTGTACATGACACTGCGCAAAGTTGTATCCGAAATATCCACACAGCAATTGGTAAGCGTTAAAGAGCCCTCTGCCAAGGCTTGATTCATTTCGTCCCAAAAGTCGGAGTTAATGGTAAGCCCGGACAGGTCACGGTGAGAAAGCTCGACCCCATCTTCCAGCGCTGCGTCCATGCGGCTGATGGTTTGGTCCAGCCGACGGGAAAGCATATCCCGAATAAAGCGGTTATAGCGGGGCTGCAGCAAGTTGGCAGATAAAATCCATACAAACAACAGAATAACAGCAGCCATACCAAGAAGCAAACACAAAATCTGTGTGCGAATACGCACACGGTGGGGATTTGCACACATTTGGCGCATATATCGCTTTGTTTCAAGCTTTTGTTTCATGCTTGCTTACTTCCTTTTATCAGGGTCAAATTTGTAACCCACACCCCACACGGTAGAGATATAATCCCGGCAGCTGCCCAAGTGGCTGCGCAGCATTTTTACGTGGGTGTCCACAGTGCGGTCCTCGCCAAAGTAGTCGTAATTCCACACCTTTTGCAGGATTTTTTCTCGGCTGAGTGCAATGCCTTTGTTGGCTGCCAAAAATACCAGCAGGTCAAACTCCTTGGGGGTCAGGCTTACTTCGCTGCCCTCTACCTGTACGGTGTGGCTGGCGGTATCAATTGTCAAATCCGCAAAGGTCATCTGCGTAGCGTCATGGTCGGCACGAGGCATGGTGCGGTTCAAAACGGCCTTAATGCGAGCAACCAGCTCACGGGGGGAAAACGGCTTTACAACATAGTCGTCAGCACCGCCCTCCAGACCGGCCAGCTTGTCATATTCTTCGCCACGTGCGGTCAAAATGATAACGGGTGTTGTAATTTTGCGGCTGCGCATTTCACGCAGGCAGGTCATGCCGTCCATAAAAGGCATCATAATATCCAGAATGACTAAGTCAAAATTGCTGGTGGTAAGCATAGCAAGTGCAGCGCTGCCATCGGTGGCTTCCTCGCAGGTAAAACCGGCAAACTGTACGTGCTCACGAATCAATTCACGAATCAAAGGTTCATCGTCTACAATTAAAATTTTTGCCATAAGGGATTCCTCCGTTTTGGAATAGTATGCTCGTATTTCAGCATAACAGTCCTTCATGAAGATTTAATGAAAACTGAGGACTTTTTTACACTTTTCATGCTCAGTATAGCAGATTCCCGAATAGGAAAAAAGCATAAAGTGCAACCGTACTAAAGTAAAAGCAAGGTGCATAGGTTATACCAGAATGTGCGGCGTGGGCAATACCCGCAGCGCCGGCAGTAACAATAGGGGGCTATGTACTATGTTTATGCTTACAATCCAAAAGGCCAACCTGAAAAAAATAGGGGCGCTGGCGTTATGCGGTGCGGTAATTGCAGCGGCAGCTATGGCTGGAAAAGTTGTGGAAAGAAATACGGAGACGACAGCGGTAGCTGCCTCGGTGGAATCTACACAGGATATTCAAACCTACTTTTTAGGGTTTGGGTTGGAGGTGGACCCAACGGATATTACCGCAGATAAGGTTAAGGTGCCCAAAAAGTGGAACGATAGTTTTTCTGCATTCAATAACATTGTGGCACAAAGCGGCAGCGATTTAACCGAATGCAAGGGCAAAACCGTTGAAAAGTGGCTGGCGGCGATTCCTTCGCTGAGCACAGGCGAGCAAACGATGTACGGTGTGCTGCTGCTGCGCAATCAGAAGGTGCTGGGGGCTTACATATTGGAAAAGCCCTCCGGAAATGTGAGCGGCTTGACCGATGTGGTGCAGGCCAAGGCGCTGGAGCAGGAAAAAGCAAAGGAAAGCGCAGCGGCTGCAACTCCGGAAGAAGAGGATGTGCCGGTGAGTTTAGATGTGGATTTAGCAGTAGGCGCAGATGGTTATCCGGTAGAATAAAACAAAAAGGCGATGCGGCTGCATCGCCTTTTGTTTTGTCGAACATTCACGCAATCTATAATTTTACAATGTGTGCGGAAAAACCGACAATTTTTTTCGCAAACTGAGGATAGCATATTTAAGTGAGAACGATTATAATAAAGAAAATAAAAACGGCAAAGGCGTTGCCGATTTGCGAGAAAGGGAGATTACAATCATGCAGCAGTTTTCCTATACGATTCAGGACCCATACGGGATACATGCCCGCCCAGCAGGGCAACTGTTTCGCATGGCACGAGAGTTTGATTGTACTGTTACCGTACAGTGCAAGGGACAAAGCTGTAGCTTAAAAGAGCTGATGCATTTTATGGCATTGGGCATTATGCAGGGGGATACCATCACCGTGCAGGCAGAAGGCAAGGACGAGGCTGAGTGCATTGCCCAAATCAGCAAATTTTTAACCGAAAACGTGTGATACAGCTAAAATACTCTTAAAATTCCCGGGCAGTTGTTTTGGCTGTCTGGGGGTTTTGTTTTTCATTCTATATAGCGATATAGCGAGAGGAGGCTACCATGAATCAGTGTAAAGGTGCAAGCGTTGTGGCCGGTGTGGCAATTGGTCCGCTGTATTTTTATCAGCGGCCGGAGCGCTGTTATGATATGACCCCTTGTGAAGACGCTGCGGCTGAGCTGGAACGTATGGAACAAGCTCGGCAGCAATCGATTGCCCAGCAAAAGGTCTTGTACGAAAAAGCTTTGGCAGAGGCCGGCCCGGATATTGCGGCTGTGTTTGATGTACATGCGCTTATGCTGGAGGATGACGAGTTTGTAGAAACAGTAAAGGAAAATATTGTCAGTCATCATATGCGTGCAGAATATGCCGTCCGCTGCGCTGCTTATGCAATGGTGGACCGCTTTGCGGAAGTTGACGACGAATATATGCGTGCACGTGTAGACGATATTATGGATATGGCACGTGGCGTTATTTATCTGCTGCAGGGCGGCGTGGAGGAAGCTGTGTGGGACGAGCCTGCCATTGTTGTGGCAGAAGAATTTACCCCGTCGGAAGCAGTGCAGCTGGATAAAAAGTATGTGCTGGGATTTGTAACGCACCTTGGCAGTACCATCAGCCATACCTCTATTTTGGCACGCAGCATGGAGCTGCCGGCTTTGGTAAAGTGCAAAGAGGTCCAGCCGGAATGGGCGGGACATCTGGCGATTTTGGACGGCTTGGAAGGGCGCCTGATTGTGGACCCTGACGTGGATACCTTGGTAAAGTATCGTAGGATTCAAGAGGAAGTTGTCCATCGTAAAAAGCTGCTGCGCCGCCTAAAGGGCAAACCCAACGAAACCATGGACGGTCATATTGTAAAAGTGATGGCCAATGTAAATAAGCTGGAAGATGTACAAGCCGCTAAAGACAACGACGCGGAAGGAGTGGGAAAGTTCCGTACAGACTTTTTGTTTGTGGGACAAAACAGTGACCCGGACGAGGAAACACAATTCAATTGCTATAAAGAGCTGGTGCAGGCGATGAAGCCGCAGCCGGTTTTGCTTGCAACTGTAGACTGGGCGTCCGCAGAGCCGGCACGCTACCTGAACATTACAAAAGAAGAAGTGACGGAAATATCCAGCCGGGGAATTCGCCGTTCGCTTATGGACCCGGCAAAGTTTCGGGTACAGCTGCGTGCAATGCTGCGTGCAGCAGCAATTGGCGATGTGCGCATTATGCTGCCAATGGTTACAAACGTGAAAGAAGTGCAGTATACAAAGGACTTGATTCAGGAATGTCGGCAGGAGCTGGCCCGTGAAGGGATTCCCGCAGGAACAATGCAGTTAGGCATTGTTATCGAAACGTCGGCCGCTGTATGGATTGCGGACGAGTTGGCAAAGGAAGCGGATTTCTTTACCATAGGCACAAACGACCTGATGCAGTACACCTGTGTGGTAGACCGCAATACGATGGAGGATATTCCTTTTGCAGACCCGTACCACCCGGCACTGATGCACGCAATTTACGAAACTGTTAAGGCAGGCCACCGGCATGGTATCCCGGTTGGTATTTGCGGAGAGATGGGGGCGGATACCGCCTTGACAGAGCACTTTTTACGGATGGGCGTAGATGGCTTTTCGGTAAATCCGGCTATGATTTTACCCCTGCGCAACGCTATCCGAGATTTAGACTTGCGAGAGCCGGCCAGCCCGGTTCCGGTTTGGAACGAAAATAAATAAATAAAAAGCCCGATGCAGTATTGCATCGGGCTTTTTTATTGGTTTGTGATGAGAAAAGATGTTAGCTGTTTTCGACAGCCAGATTTGCGGGAGGCATTGTCAAGCGGACTTCCAGCACACGACGGTGCGCAGCCTTTGTTACAGTGCCGTTGTAACGTCCCCAGCAGAAGTTATCCCCCACTTTGGGCAGGCGGCCCAGTTTTTCCTGCACTAAGCCGCTTACCGTTACGGAGTCATTTTCTTCCGGTTCGCCGATGGAAAGGTCTTCTTCCACATCTTCAATACTGGCATCGCCGGAAATCAGATAGGTACCATCACTTTGCAGGCGGATTTGTTCCACGGCATCATCGTGCTCGTCCCAAATTTCGCCAACCAGTTCTTCCAAAATGTCCTCCAGTGTGATAATACCGGAGGTGCCGCCGTACTCGTCCACAACAATTGCCAGGTGCTGCTTGTTTTCACGCAGGGTACGCAGCAGATGAGAAATCTGTGTGGATTTTGTAGTGTAGATAACGGGAGATACCAGCTTGTCCAAATTGACAAGGCCGGAGCGCAAAGCGGTGAAATAATCCTTTTCGTGCACAACACCGATAACGTTATCAATCGTGTTGTGGTATACAGGCAAACGAGAATAGCCGTTTTCGGCAAAGATTTCGCCCAGTTCTAAGACGCTGATGTCATCAGGAACAGCAACTACGTCTACACGGGGAGTTAAGACATCCTGTACCTCCACATCGTCAAACTCGATGGCGCTGCGAATCAGCTCACTCTCCTGGTCAGTTAAGGCACCGTCTTTTTCGGCCTCACTTACCATGGTTACCAGTTCGCCTTCTGTAATCGCATCACTTTCGTTGCTGTGGAAGAAGCGCTGGAGCAGCTTTTTCCAAGAACTGAAAAGAAAGTTGATTGGGCGGAACACGAAAACCAGAACCTGTAAAACAGGAGCAAACGCAAACGCAAAGGTTTCGGGCATTTCTTTTGCTAAGCTTTTGGGGGTGATTTCGCCAAAAATCAGAATTACAACCGTAAGGACTACCGTTGAAACTGTGGGGCCATACACACCGCCCAGCCAGTTAGTAAAGAAAACCGTGGCCAGAGAAGAAGCCGCAATGTTTACAATGTTGTTGCCAATCAGAATCGTGCTCAGCAGGTTGTCATATTGTTCTACAATATGCAGCACGCGTGTGGCACGTATGTCGCCGCCGTCAGCGCGGCTTTTCAGGCGGATTGGGTTCAACGCAGAAAATGCGGTTTCAGATGCGGAGAAAAATGCGGACAGGGTGACTAAAATCACCAGCGGAATAAGCACCGTAATACTGCCATCGTCCATGGGGGAAAATCTACCTCTTCTTTCTTGTTTTTAATATAATAAGTGATGAGCTCGTGTAAAATGCACAAGCTATGGTAATAGCATTCATCATATCATAATGCGCCCCGTTTCGCAAGGGAGACGGGGCGCACATTCGGTTAAAAAGATATGAACAACCGCTTTTTTTACCGGTTCTTTTCTTATTGCAGGGTGAAGTGACCATCCTTAACGTCCAAGGTTAGGGTGTCACCCTCCACGTATTGACCGGCAAGAATTGCACGGGCAACCATAGTTTCGACCTTGCTTTGGATAAAGCGCTTGATGGGACGGGCACCATAAATGCTGTCGTATGAGCTGTCGATAATAAAATCACCGGCGGCAGGGGTTACAGCCAAGGACAGGTGCTTGTTTTCCTGCATACGGTTACGCAGGTCATCCAGCTGCAAGTCCACAATGCGGCGGACTTCTTCCTTGGTAAGGCTCTTGTAGTAGACGATTTCGTCCAGACGGTTCAGGAACTCCGGGCGGAACTTGCTCTTGAGCAGTTTATCAATAGCGTCCATAGCGGAGGCGCTAAGGTCCGTGTAACCGGAAGCCCGGCGGCTTTCCAAGTCGTTCAAAATAATATCGCTGCCCAGATTAGAGGTCAGGATAATAACCGTGTTCTTAAAGTCCACTGTGCGGCCCTGACTGTCGGTAATACGGCCGTCGTCCAGCACTTGCAGCAAAATGTTGAATACATCGGGGTGTGCCTTTTCTACTTCGTCGAACAAAACGACGCTGTAGGGCTTGCGGCGTACTGCCTCGGTCAACTGACCGCCCTCCTCATAACCAACGTATCCCGGAGGCGCACCAATCAGGCGGCTGACACTGAATTTCTCCATATATTCTGTCATATCAATACGCACCATGTTGCGTTCGTCATCAAACAGATTTTGTGCCAGTGCCTTGGCCAGCTCGGTTTTACCAACACCTGTGGGGCCTAAGAACAGGAAACTGCCAATGGGGCGGTTGGGGTTTGCAATGCCTGCACGGCTGCGCAAAATAGCATCGCTGACTTTGGTAACAGCCTCGTCCTGACCGATAACACGTTCGTGCAAGACATCGCTCAGATGCAGCAGCTTTTCTCGCTCGCCCTCTACCAGTTTGGCAACAGGGATGCCTGTCCAGCGGGCAACAATACGTGCGATTTCTTCTTCACTGACGGTATCACGCAGCAAGGTGTCGCCGGTCTTGTTGTCAGCTGCGGCTTCCTCCTGCTCCAGCTGCTTTTGCAGCTCGGGCAGCTTGCCGTATTTCAGCTCAGCGGCCTTGTTCAGGTCATACTCACGCTGTGCCTTTTCAATGTCAGAGTTCACCTGCTCAATTTGCTCACGCAGGGACTGCACCTTGTTGATGTCGTTCTTTTCGTTTTCCCAGCGAGCTTTCATGGTCTTGAACTTATCCTGATATTCAGCCAGTTCTTTTTCCAGCTCGGCTAAACGGCTTTGGCTCAAGGGGTCGGTTTCCTTTTTCAGGCTGACCTGCTCGATTTGCAGCTGGGTGATTTTACGTGCCAAGTCGTCCATTTCGCTGGGCATAGAGTCCATTTCCGTTTTAATCATAGCACAGGCTTCATCCACTAGGTCGATAGCCTTATCCGGCAGAAAACGGTCGGAAATATACCGGTTAGACAGCGTAGCAGCAGCAATCAGGGCAGAGTCATGAATTTTTACGCCGTGGAAGACTTCATACCGCTCTTTCAAGCCACGCAGGATAGAAATAGTATCCTCAACAGTGGGCTCATCTACGGTAACAGGCTGGAAACGACGTTCCAGAGCCGGGTCTTTTTCAATATACTGGCGGTACTCATCCAGAGTGGTTGCACCGATGCAGTGTAGCTCACCACGAGCCAGCATAGGCTTTAGGATGTTGCCGGCATCCATAGCGCCGTCGGTCTTGCCGGCGCCTACAATGGTATGCAGCTCATCAATAAACAGCAGTGTGCGGCCCTCGCTCTTTTTTACTTCGGTCAAAACGCTCTTTAGGCGCTCTTCAAATTCACCCCGGTACTTTGCACCGGCAACCAGTGCGCCCATGTCCAGGCTGAACACCGTGCGGTCTTTTAAGTTTTCGGGTACGTCGCCACGCACGATACGCTGTGCCAAGCCCTCGGCAATGGCGGTTTTACCAACACCGGGCTCACCAATCAGGCAGGGGTTGTTTTTGGTTTTACGGCTCAAAATGCGGATTACATTTCGGATTTCCTGGTCACGGCCAATCACAGGGTCCAGCTTTTGCTTGCGGGCCAAATCGGTAAGGTCCTGACCGTACTTCTTCAAAGCATCATAGGTGCTTTCAGGGTCATCGCTGGTTACACGCTGGTTGCCACGCACGCTGGTCAGCTGGCTCAGGAAGGAATCCTTGGTGATGCCATAAGCAGAGAACAGCTGTTTTGTGGTTGCGTCAGCTTCTTCCAGCAGACCGAGCATCACGTGCTCTACGCTGACATATTCATCCTGCATGGCGTTGGCTTGGCGCTCAGCAGCAAGCAGGGCTTTATCTGTAGCGGTAGAAATATAAATTTTATCCGGGTCACGGCCGGAGCCGGAAACCTGCGGCAATGCGCCGAGCTTATCTGCACAGGCACGAGCGAAGCTTGCAGGGTCAATACCCATGCGCTGCAATAGCTGAGGAATCAGGCCATCTTCCTGTGAGGCTAAGGCAGCCAGCAGGTGTGTTTGCTCCAACACCTGATTTTGATAGGTAACGGCCAGCTTTTGGGCGGCCTGCAGAGCTTCTTGAGTTTTGCGGGTATAACGGTTTGCGTTCATAAATGCGGCCTCCTTTATTGTTATCTGCGAAAAGCAAAGCTTTTATTGGATTGCCAAAGCAGCTGCAACACAGATATGTGTTTTATTTGCAGTTCTAAAAGTGTTGCAAAATGACGATTTATAGAAGATATTGCATCCGTCATTAGCACTCTAATGCTTTGACTGCTAACATATTACAACCGACAATGCGGATTGTCAATAGGGCTGGAAAAAGTTCACAGAAAGATAAAAATTGAGTAAAAGGCCGGACAAAATAAAATCCCCCGGCAGCAGGTGCCGGGGGAAAATGCATCAAAGATTCAATTAGGAAATAACCAGACCATCGGTCAGAAGCTTTAAGACCTGACGATTCATTACGTACTGGTTGACATAAGGCTGACCGTAGTTTTCCACGTAGCTGTCGTACTGTGCAGCCAAATTGGTGTCCAATTTGATGTCAGCAGCTTCTGCAACAGCCTGAACGGCCAGCTGCGTCTGCACAGCGTTCAGGATTGCTTCTTCGTTGTAAGCCAGCAGCTCGTCGATAGAAGAAAAATCACGTGCCTTCAGGAAGGTTTCCAAGTCTTGGTCAGCGTACTCAGCGTACTGGTTCAGGCTGGACAGATAACGGCAAACCATGTAGTCCAAAACGGGTTCGGGGGCGGTTTCGCCGTAGGTGCAGTGCTTTACCAGATAGTCCAGAACATAGTTTTCCTTGATGTTTTGTGCAACCATGTTGGAAACATAGTTCTTCAGCTGCTCCACAGTGGAAACCTCATAGGTGGACTTTTCCAGATTCTGCTTGACCCAAGCATCGGTTAACTCCCAACCAAAGGAAATGTGGTTGATAGTTACAGAGAAAACAGCCTCGGTGTTGGCCAGAACAATGGTGTTGCCGCTTGCATCGGTAGAATCACGATAACCTTCGGGGAAGGTTACGGTAATATCAAAAGTGTCGCCAACTTTATGGCCGACAATCTGGTCCTCGAAGCCGGGGATAAACTGGCCGCTGCCCAAAGTCAGGTCAGAGCCCATGCCGTTGGTGTTGCCGCCCATAAACTCTACGCCGTCAACAGTGCCAACGTAGTCGATGTTTACAGTGTCGCCCAGTGCAGCAGCGGTGTACTGGCCAACGATAGAGTCCATGCCTACCTTGATAATATCATCAGAGGGGGTCAGGTCGGCCTTTGAAGCGGGAATTGCCTTGTAGTCTTCCGGCAAAGTAACGTAATCTAATGCACGCACACCGGTAAAGAAGCCGGTTTCGTCAATGTTCTGGCTGTCGGTGTAGTCTTTGTAGTCGTAGAGGGAAGCTTCCTTAAAAGTGGAAGAAACGATAGCGCTGGTAGGTTCGGGAGATGCGGTGGGCTCTGCACTGCCAGAGGGTGCACTGCCGCAGCCGGCGCACAGAATGGCGATACTCAGTGCGGTACAAATCAATTTAAGTTTCAAGGGGATTCCTCCTGTATTTTAGGTTTACGGGCAGCAAAGTTGCATACCCAGCCAAATTAACTTCCATTATACGCTGATGTACAGTAAAAGAAAACCGGATTGGCAAAAAGATACAAAAATTTCACGGAGAAATACAGTGTATCACCGTTTTTTAATGCGAAGTATCTTGACCGTTCGCCAAAAGGTTTACAGCATCAGGTCGGCAAAGCCGCTGGACTGCTGTGTGGTTTTATCAGCAAAACACCAGAACGCTTCCACGTTCTCCAGACTTTCCACCAAAGCCAGACCTTCCTCCGGGGCCATGCAGAACAAACCTGTAGACAGGCAGTCTGCCAAACCGGAATCCGAGGTCAGTACAGTAACGCTGCGGCAGTGGCGTGCAGGCTGTAAGGTGTCCGGGTCAATCAGATGATGGTACTGTTCGCCGGCGGCATCGGTGAAGAAGCGCTGGTAGTCACCGCTGGTAACCATAGCCATGCCGCCCGGCAGCTGAATCGCAACAACATAGGAGCTGGTATTGCCCATTACAGAGGGATTCCACGGGTCTTCGATACCGGCAGTCCAAGGTGTATCGGGGGATTTTTCGCCAATGGCACGCAGATTGCCGCCAACGCTAATCAGCGCACTGGTCAGGCCGCGTTCTTCCGCTGCACGAGCAACCATTTCGCAAGCGTAGCCCTTGCCGCAGCTGCCAACGTCCAAAGTCATGTTGGGGTCTGCAAAAAATACGGTTTGTTCCTGCTCATCAATAATGAGGTTGTTCATATTTGTGTAAGCAGAGGCTGCTTCCAATGCGGCAGTATCCGGCGGGGTGCCTACACCATCTTCGGCAGCATCTCGTGCATCGTGCCACAGTTTCAGCACACTGCCCATGGCGATGTTGTTTTGCCCCTGCGTAATGGTATATAAGTTTTTGGCCTCCACCAGCATATCAATAATGCGCTGGTCGACCTTTACAGGACCTTGTGCGGCAGTACGATTCAGCGTAGCCAGATTGGTAATGCCGTCGTATTCATTATAAATGTCGTACAGCTTGTGGTACTCTGCCAAATCATCGTGCAGAGCCTTCATCTGTGCATCAAAACTTTCCTGACTGTCGCTATAGGCAATAACAGTGGTAACGGTGTCAAATACATCGTAAAACACAGTGGAGTATCGCTGCGCAGATACATTGCTTTGCGGTTTGCCGCAGCCGACCAGCAGGCCTGCACACAAAATACAAGTGAGTAATAATGCAATTATCTTTTTCATAGGCTTCCTTTCCAAATAAAAAAGCCCCGGTTCTGTGAACCGAGGCGGACCACTTCTAGAGCATAGTGTACCCAAAAAGTGGAATAAGCGCAACTATTTATTACATCATGTTTCGACGAGGAGCGGCAGTTGCATACGGGGCAGCACTGGATTCCGGCATACTGCTGGTTTCAGGGGCCGGGTTGGAGCCGTGTGCGGTGCCGGGATTTGCAACATCGTTAGAATCAGCAGACTGGCCGGGTACAGTACTGGGCGTAGTGCCGGGAATGGTGCCCGGGGTCATGCTGGGAGATACGGTTGCAGTGGGGGTGGGCTTGTCGCTGGGGGCATCGTTGGAGCCCCAGCAGCCTGTTAGTGCAAAAGCCAGCACAACAACAAGCAACAGGCTGAATAAAGTCTTTTTCATAGTTGTGGATCTCCTTTCTTATCAACAGCACTCAGGTAAGAGTGCTATGTAAAAGGAAACCACATGGCAGGTTACTGCTGCTTTGCCTGATAGGCAGCATGTTCTTCTGCTAAATGCTCCAGCAAATAGCTGAATGCCCAGCGGCGGTTGCTGTCGGTTGCAATCGCCTTTAGCGGGGCATATACTTCCATCTGGCGGCATAGTGCCAATAACTGGTCGATTTGTTTTTCGGTAAAGTTTGCAAAAAGCAGGGCGGGGGTAGCGTCGGGCTGTTTGTTGGGCGCCTGATTGCGTCCGGCAGCGTCACCCAGCAGCTGCGCAACGGTGCAGCCGGTGTCTTCGGGGGTTACCGTTACAATGCGCATACGGAATGCATCAGCGATACCATCCAGTTTGCCTCGGTCGCCTGTGTTAAGGTTCCAGGCGAGCAAAGTAGGTACGCCGGCGAATTGGTTGCGAGCAATATGTGCTTTCATAAGTATATCCCTTTCCGTGCGGAATATTCCGCCGTGTTTTATTCACGTATTTGTATTATACCCATTTTGGAAAGGGTATGCCACAGTTAGTGCTGGAGAAAATACCGTAAAATTATGGCCAACAGCATTTTCTTTTATAATATATGGTGCTACAATGAAAAAAACAAAGAGGGAGCATATTCAATTATGGGAAAACAGGCAAAAACAAACGCAATGCGCTTTTTGGAAAGCTGCAAAGTAGATTATAAAGCATACGAATATCCCCACGAAGACGGCGTAGCGGTAGATGGCGTAACGGTAGCCAAAAGTATGGGCGAGGATGCAGCGCAGGTGTTTAAGACTTTGGTGACCCAAGGGGCTGACAAAAACTACTATGTTTTTGCTATCCCTGTTGCAGAGGAGCTGGACTTAAAGGCAGCGGCACGTGCAGTAGGGCAAAAAAGCGTTGCGCTGATTCCGGTGGCACAGCTTATAAAGGTAACGGGATATGTACGTGGCGGCTGCAGCCCTGTTGGCATGAAAAAGCATTTTGTAACGGTTTTTGATGCAAGTGTTTTGGAACAGGAAAAGGTTTTTGTTTCAGGCGGGCGCATTGGCACACAGGTTTGCTGTGCTCCCCAAGACCTTGTGCGGGCATCTCGTGCAACCACGGCGCAGTTGACGATGCATCGTGCAGAATGACGGCATAAGTATTACTTATATACGTATGTTGTGGTAAATATAGACAAAAAGCGTGTGGGCGTTTTCGACAGAAAAGACACTTGGCTGAAAATGTTTTTTAGGTCTTTGCAAAAGTAAAAATATGACGTAAAATTGAAGTGTATTGGAAAGTGACAGCGGAGGATTTGCCATGCATAGCAAGGGATTCAACACAGAGCGTTATGTGTTCTATACCATGTCTAACGGGCATTTTGTACCCTTTCACGCCATTTTTAGAAAAAAATGAAGACCAAAGGCCGTGGTGTGGGTGCATCACAGCCTTTTTTGTTTGAAAAAGGAGGATTCTGCTATGGTTCGTAAAGTAGCTGTTATCATGGGTTCGGATAGTGACTGGCCGGTTGTAAAGGGTGCTTGTGCACAGCTCAAGGCTTTGGATATCCCGTTTGAGGCACATATCCTGAGCGCACACCGTACACCTGCTGCAGCCGCAGCTTTTGCACAAAACGCAAAGAAAAACGGCTTTGGTGTTATTTTGTGCGCAGCAGGCATGGCAGCACATTTGGCTGGTGCCTTTGCTGCAAACACTACACTGCCTGTTATCGGTATCCCCATGAAGGGCGGCGCAATGGACGGCATGGACGCAATGCTGGCTACTGTGCAGATGCCCACAGGTATCCCGGTGGCTACTGTTGCGCTGAACGGCGCAAAGAACGCTGCCTGGCTGGCTGCTGAAATCCTGGCACTGGGCGATGCAGAATTGGATGCAAAGCTGGAAGCAGCACGTGTGGATATGGAAAAGCAGATTGAGGATAAGGAAGCTAAGTTGCAGGCAGAAGCCGCAGCTCTGTAATAAAGGACGGAAATATAAGGAGGAACCATCATGGAAAAAAGTTATTCTGCAAGCTACGCCGCCGCAGGCGTTGATATCACCGCAGGTTACGAAGGCGTTCGCCTAATGAAAAAGCACGTGGCCCGCACCATGATTCCTGGTGTGGTTTCCGACATTGGCGGATTTGGCGGTTTGTTTACCCCTGACCTGACCGGCATGACCGAGCCTACCTTGGTTTCCGGTACGGATGGTGTTGGCACAAAGCAGCGTATTGCGCAGCTGATGGATAAGCACGACACTGTGGGTATTGACTGTGTAGCAATGTGCGTAAACGATATTGTTTGCTGCGGTGCAAAGCCCATTTTGTTCTTGGATTACATCGCAATCGGCAAAAATGAGCCGGAAAAGGTTGCAACTCTGGTTTCCGGTGTTGCTGAGGGCTGTGTGCAGGCAGGCTGTGCCCTGATTGGCGGCGAAACTGCTGAGCACCCCGGCACTATGGAGGCAAACGATTACGACTTGGCTGGCTTCTCCGTTGGTATCGTGGACAAATCCAAGGTGCTGGACCAGAACAAGATGAAGCCCGGCGATGTGATTTTGGCTTTGCCCTCCAGCGGCTGCCACTCCAATGGCTTCTCTTTGGTGCGCAAGGTATTTGATGTGGAAAATACCGACCTGAACCAGTACTACGAGGAGCTGGGCACCACTTTGGGCGAAGCACTGCTGACCCCCACCATTATTTATGTAAAGCCTGTTTTGGCAGCTATTGAGGCAGCAGAGGTACATGGCATCAGCCACATCACCGGCGGCGGCTTCTACGAGAACCTGCCCCGCTGCATCCCCGACGGCTTGTGCGCAAAGATTCGCAAGGATGACATTAAGGTCCTGCCCATCTTCAAGCTGCTGCAGGAAAAGGGCAATATCCCTGAGCACGATATGTTCAACACCTTTAACATGGGTGTTGGCATGGCAATGATTGTAAGCCCCGAAACTGCACAGGCTGCACAGGCTGCTTTGCAGGCAAACGGTGTAGACGCTTATGTACTGGGCGAAATCGTTGCAGGGGAAGAGAAGGTGGAGCTGTGCTAAACATTGCTGTATTGGTTTCCGGCGGCGGCACAAACCTGCAGGCAATTTTGGACAGTCAGGCTCGTGGCGAAAACCCCAACGGCCGTGTAACGCTGGTTGTAGCGTCTAAGCCGGGCGTGTATGCGCTGGAGCGTGCCGCAAATGCCGGTGTGGAAAGTGTGGTTGTATCCCGTAAAAATTACGAGGACAGCGCAGCATTTGACGCAGCTCTGCTGGGTACGCTTCAGTCCCATCACATTGACTTGGTGGTTCTGGCCGGATTCCTGTCAGTGCTTGGCCCGTCTGTGGTGCAGGCTTACCCCAACCGCATTTTGAATGTGCACCCTGCGCTGATTCCCAGCTTTTGCGGCCCCGGTATGTACGGCCTGCACCCCCATGAGGCGGCGCTGGCACGTGGCTGCAAAGTTACCGGTGCAACCGTGCACTTTGTAAACGAAGAATGTGACGGCGGCCCGATTGTACTGCAAAAAGCAGTAGATATTTTGCCGGGCGATACGCCTGAAACCCTGCAAAAGCGTGTGATGATGGAGGCAGAGTGGAAGCTGCTGCCCAAGGCAATTCGCATGGTTTGCGACGGTGAGATTTAATAAAGCCAAGTAACAAAACAAGAGGTTGTACAGAGATGGAAAAAATTGATTTGTGCCAGTATTTAGCAAATAACGAATACCCCGGCCGTGGCATCGCCATTGCAAAATCCCCTGATGCCAAGCAGATTTTTATCGGCTACTGGATTATGGGCCGCAGCGAAAACAGCCGCAACCGTGTGTTTGAGCCGGTGCCCGAACGTGGCGGAATCGAAACCAAGGCAGCAAACCCCGCTAAGCTGGAGGACCCCAGCCTGATTATTTACAATCCCGTTTTGACACTGGGCAAAACCCATATTGTAACAAACGGTGACCAGACGGATACCGTCTATGACCTGATGAGCCAGGGCAAGAGCTTTGAAGAAGCTTTGCGCACCCGTACCTTTGAGCCTGATGCACCTAACTACACCCCCCGTATTTCCGGCATTGTATATGCGGACGGTGCCTATCAGCTGAGCATTTTGAAGTCTGCGGACGGCAACGGCGAAAGCGTACAGCGTTACTTCTTTGATTATATGCAGCCTGTTGCAGGTGAGGGCCGCTTCATCAGCACATACAAGTGCAATGGCAACCCTATCCCCAGCTTTGAGGGCGAGCCCATTCGTTTTGCTTGCCCCAAAACCATCAATGAGTTTGCTAAGGGCATTTGGGAGAGCCTGAACGAGGAAAACAAGGTCAGCTTCTTTGCACGTGTAATCGACTTGGAAAGCGGCGAAAGCGGCGATATGATTTACAACAAGTACAGTGCAGTGGAAAGCGATTTGGACGACCCCGAAGAACCCGAACTGCTGCCTGAGGAAATGGCTTGATTGCGTTTGTGCGATAGAAAGGAAGTTAGCGTTATGAATGAACTGGAACTGAAATATGGCTGCAACCCGAATCAGAAGCCTTCTCGTATTTATATGGAAGACGGTACCGATTTGCCCGTTACTGTTTTGAACGGCAAGCCCGGCTATATCAACTTTTTGGATGCGCTGAACAGCATTCAGCTGGTAAACGAGCTGAAAAAGGCTTGCGGCAAACCCGCTGCTGCTTCCTTTAAGCATGTTTCTCCTGCCGGTGCAGCTTTGGGCCTGCCCCTGACCGACGTGGAGCGCAAGATGTACCACATTGGTGCAGATGTTGAGCTGACCGAGCTGGCTTGCGCATACGCTCGTGCACGTGGCGCCGACCGTATGTCCAGCTTTGGTGACTGGATTGCTTTGAGTGATGTGTGCGATGTAGCAACCGCAAAGCTGATTCAGCACGAAGTTTCGGACGGCATCATTGCTCCGGGTTATGAGCCTGAGGCACTGGCTATCCTGTCCAGCAAGAAAAAGGGCAACTACAACGTGGTGCAAATCGACCCCGCTTACAAGCCCAATCCCATTGAGCACAAGCAGGTGTTCGGCATTACTTTTGAGCAGGGCCGCAACGAGCTGGAAATCAATGTGGATACCATGCTGAACAATATTGTGACCGAAAATAAGGAAATGACCGATGCCCAGAAGCAGGACTTGGTTATCAGCCTGATTACCCTGAAGTACACCCAGTCCAACAGCGTTTGCTACGTGCAGAACGGTCAGACCATCGGTGTTGGCGCAGGCCAGCAGAGCCGCGTGCACTGCACTCGTCTGGCAGGCCAGAAGGCTGACAACTGGCAGCTGCGTCACATGGAAAAGGTGCTGAACCTGCCCTTCCGTGATGATGTGACCAAGCCCAACCGTGACAACGCTATCGACGTATACATTGGCGATACCCCCGAGGACGTTATCGGTGATGATGTTTGGGCAGAGACCTTTACCCGCCAGCCCGAGCCGCTGACTGTAGAAGAAAAGAAGGCTTATCTGGCAAAGGTTACCGGCGTGGCACTGGGCAGCGATGCCTTCTTCCCCTTTGGTGACAATATCGAGCGTGCACGTCGTTCCGGCGTTACTGCAATTGTGCAGCCCGGCGGCTCTATCCGTGACCAGCAGGTGATTGATACCTGCAACAAATATGGCATTGCCATGGCATTTTGTGGAATTCGTTTGTTCCACCACTAAACTAAAACCCGAGGAAGTATTATGTCTTTTGCGGTTCCCATTGTTGCAAACGGTAAAAAAGAAATTCGGATTTCGGCTGCGTGCTGTGGTTTAGCGGGTTGCTTTTTAGCCGGGGCGCTGGTGCTGTATACGAAATGCGGCGCCGGCGCAGGTGCAGCGATTTTAGTATGGGCGCTGTCCGTATTGGCGGTGTATGTCCCCGGCAGCGCTTTGCGTGGATGGATTTGTCCGGATGCGGTACAAAGCCTGCACCCGATTCTGAATTTGATTTTCGGCGGTGCGGCTTTTTCTGTCAGCGTGGTGCTGGCCGGTGTACTGCATTGGCATTTTGTGCCTGTGTTGTGGAGCGTTTTAGGCTGGGGCCTTTGGCTGGTGCAGCGCCGCATGGGTGACCACCGCAGCTTTTGCAATCGGAAAGACGGCTGTCTTTTGGTGCTGATTTGGTCGGTGTACGTTTTGCTGAATGCCCTTTGGGCAGTACGATACGTACATCCCGCTGTGGAAACCGTAGCACGGCCCAGTCAGGACTTTTTCTGGAACTTGGGCAATACCGAAAGCCTGTTGGCCGGGTTCCCTTTGGCAGATTTGCGTGTAAATGGCGTAACCGTAAGCTACCACTTTTTAACCGAGCTGCTCCAAGCGGGAATGTGTATGCTTTCACATATGCCGGCTTACGATGTGGTTGCGTTTTACGGCTATGCGCCGATTGCCGCTGCAATGGTGATTGCGTTGTACGGTTTAGGTAAAACCCTTTGGGGGGATGCCGCCCGTGGCCGCAGCTTGCTTTTGGCAGCTATGCCGCTTTGGTTTGGCTGCGCCAGCCTTTGGAAGGTTATGGCAAACGGCACGGGTCGCTTTGGCAATGTTACTGCCTTGTATGCGGTTTCCAACATTAACGGTCAGGCTACCGCATTTGCGGCGCTGGCAGCGTTTTTTGCCGTGTTTGCTGTACTGGAGCAAAACCACTGGGGCAGCAAACCGGGGCTTTGGATGGCAGCGGCAGCAGGCTTTTATCTGCTGGTGTTTGCCAAAAGCCCGCAGGCAGCAGTTTTGGCACTGGCACTTTTGTGTGCCTTTGCAGTACGAGGCATTGCGGGCATTGCCCAAAAGAAAAAGCTGCCCAAGCGTTTGGCAGGATTTTTCCTGTTGGTGCCGGTGGGCTTTTGGGTTGTGTATCGGCTGTGCTTTTCCGCCGGAGCAAATTCCAGCGTTAGCTTTTCTTTGACCGGTACGCTGAACCTGTACTTTTTTGCCAGCATTTTGCAGGCCCTGCAAATCCGTTTTGCGGCGGTGTGGCAGGTATTTCTGCCGGTGTTGTGGCTGGCACAAAGCTTTTTGGCTGCGCCGGCTGCATTTTGTGTTTGGGCAGTAAGTGCTGTGCGGGATTTGGTTCGCCTGCCCAAGGTGGATGCACAGCGTTTAACCTGGCATGCCTGCATTGCAGGCGGCCTACTGGCCTTTTATCTGTTTGACCATTATTCATCCAGCCAGCTGTATTTTATGGTGTTGGCACTGTTCTGTCTGGCATTGGTGTTTTTGGACCGCTTGCCCGCAATGTGGCAATGGCTGTCCAGCCGAAAGGGCGCTGCCGCACGTGGGCTTGCAGCAGTGACAAAAGCCGCCGTTGGGATAATGGCTGCCATCAGCTGTGCAACCAGTTTGTGCTTTGGCTTGTGGCTGGTGCGTACTGCGCCCACACAGCTGGCAGGCGGTGTGCCGGACGAGCGTTATTATGCCCTGACGGCACAAGAGGAAAATGCGTGTGCGTGGCTTGCACAAAATATGGAGCAAGATGCCATTTTTGCAACCAATCGAATGCATACCGGCACAGCGCTGGAAGGGCTTTCCAACGTGTATACAGGCTTTTCGGGGCGGCAGGCTTACTGCGAAAGCTTTAAGTATGCGGTTTCCAATATGGGCGATAATGCCGGGGACGTAATGACACGTTATGAGCAAGTAAGCCAAATGTTTGATGCCAACACCACAGAGAGTGAACTGCGTGCCCTGTGCGGCCGGACGGGTGTAACCTATCTGGTTTATCATGCAGGTTCACCGGGCAGTGATGCACAATTGGCCTGTTTTGAGCAGGTGTATACATCAGATGTCATCTCTATTTACAAAGTAGCGTAAAGGAGTGCTGTAAACCATGAAGATTCTTGTTGTAGGCGGCGGTGGCCGTGAGCATGCCATCATTAAGGCGCTGAAAAAAAGCCCGGATTGCACCGAGATTTGGTGCGCACCCGGTAACGGTGGTATTTCCTGCGATGCCATTTGCAAAAACATCAAAGCAACCGACGTGCAGGCAATGGTGGCATTTGCCGCCGAGGAAAAGTTTGACTATGTAGTGGTTGCGCAGGACGACCCGCTGGCACTGGGCATGGTAGATGCTCTGGCAGCAGTGGGTATCCCGGCTTTTGGCCCGGATAAGGCCGCAGCCCGTATCGAAGCATCTAAGGTGTTCTCCAAGAATCTGATGCAGAAGTATGGCATTCCTACCGCAGGCTATGGCGTTTTTGATGACCCTGCACAGGCAATGGAGTATATCCGCAAGCAGGGCAAGTACCCGGTTGTTATTAAGGCCGACGGCCTGGCTTTGGGCAAGGGCGTGCTGATTTGCCAGAGCGAAGCAGAGGCAGAGGAAGGCATCAAGGAAATTATGCTGGACAAAAAGTTCGGCGCTTCCGGCAATAACGTAGTTGTGGAAGAGTTCCTGACAGGCCCCGAAGTTTCCGTTTTGGCATTTACCGACGGTACTACCTTAAAGCCCATGGTTTCCAGCATGGACCATAAGCGTGCAGGCGATAACGATACCGGCTTAAACACCGGCGGTATGGGTACTATCGCACCCAACCCCTACTATACGCCGGAAATGGCACAGCGCTGCATGGAGGAAATCTTCCTGCCGACGATTCGTGCTATGCAGGCAGAGGGCTGCCCGTTTAAGGGCTGCCTGTACTTTGGCTTGATGCTTACCCCCGATGGCCCCAAGGTGATTGAGTACAATTGCCGCTTTGGCGACCCGGAAACACAGGTTGTGCTGCCCCTGCTGGAAGGCGATTTGCTGCGCATTATGCGTGCAACAACCGACGGTAATCTGGCTGATGTAGAGGTTCGTTTTGCGGACGGCGCAGCAGCCTGCGTTATTTTGGCATCGGGCGGTTACCCGGTAGCCTACGAAAAGGGCAAGGTAATTGACGGCTTGACCGAAGGCCAGCTGGCACAGCCTATGGACGGTGTTACTGTGTACCACTCCGGCACTGCTGTGCAGGACGGTGCAATGGTTACCGCAGGCGGCCGTGTGCTGGGCGTAAGCGCAACCGCAGCAACCTTGCCGCAGGCATTGGAAAAAGCATACAAGGCCTGCGATACCATTCATTTTGAAGCAATGCACAAGCGCACGGATATCGGACGCCGTGCCCTGGAAGCCCTGAAAACCCGGAATGTATAAGTGACAGAGGAGATGTGCGACTATGGTATATCGTATTTATGTTGAAAAGAAACCCGGCTTTGACGGCGAGGCAAAAAGCCTGCAGGCCGAGCTGGTCAGCTTGCTGGGTATCCAAAACCTGAGCAATCTGCGTTTGCTGAACCGCTATGATGTGGAGGGCATTACCCCTGAGCTGTTTACCAAATGCAGCACAATTGTATTCAGCGAGCCGCCGGTAGATAACGTGTATCATGCAATTCCTGCACATGAGGGTGTAGCTTTTGCAGTGGAGTACCTGCCCGGTCAGTTCGACCAGCGTGCAGATTCTGCCTCCGAGTGCATTCAGCTGATTAGTCAGGGCGACCGTCCTCTGGTCCGCTCTGCACGTGTGTACCTGCTGGAGGGCGACCTGACCCAGCAGGAGCTGGATGCAATCAAGAAGTACGTCATCAACCCTGTGGAAGCACGTGAGGCTGATTTGGGCGAAAAGCAGACCTTGAAGATGGAGTATGCCGTGCCCACGCAGGTTGCTGTGCTGGAAGGCTTCCGTACACTGGATGCTGAGGGCCTGCGTAAGTTCCGTCAGGACAACGGCTTGGCAATGGACGACGGCGATATTGCTTTCTGTCAGGAGTATTTCTGCAAGGAGCAGCGTGACCCCACTATTACCGAAATCAAGATGATTGATACCTATTGGTCTGACCACTGCCGCCACACCACCTTTGGTACCATTTTGGACGAAGTGGAAATTGACGATGAGGTTGTGCAGGCTGCATTTGCCCGCTACATGGACCTGCGTGCAGAGCTGGGCCGTGAAAACAAGCCCCGCTGCATGATGGACCTGGGCACCATTGGCGCAAAGGCACTGAAGGCTCGTGGCATTTTGAAGAATCTGGACGAGTCTGAGGAAATCAATGCCTGCACCGTAAAAATCAAGTGCGATGTAGACGGCGAAGACCAGGACTGGTTGTTCCTGTTTAAGAACGAAACCCACAACCACCCCACCGAAATCGAGCCCTTTGGCGGTGCAGCTACCTGCATCGGCGGTGCAATCCGTGACCCCCTGTCCGGCCGCAGCTACGTGTATCAGGCAATGCGTGTTACCGGTGCAGGCGACCCGCTGGTTCCTGTTTCCGAAACAATGGAGGGCAAGCTGCCTCAGCGTAAGCTGGTTACCACCGCAGCAGCAGGCTATTCCAGCTACGGCAACCAGATTGGCTTGGCTACCGGTCAGGTCAGCGAGCTGTACCACCCCGGTTACGTGGCAAAGCGTATGGAGATTGGCGCTGTTGTGGGCGCAACCCCTGCTGACCATGTGCGCCGTGAGTGCCCTGCACCCGGCGATGTGATTGTATTGCTGGGCGGCCGTACCGGTCGTGACGGCATCGGCGGTGCTACCGGCTCCTCTAAGGCACACAAGCTGGAAAGCTTGGAAACCTGTGGTGCAGAAGTGCAGAAGGGCAATGCACCTATCGAGCGTAAGCTGCAGCGTTTGTTCCGCCGCAAGGACGCTTGCCAGATGATTAAGCGCTGCAACGACTTTGGTGCAGGCGGCGTTTCTGTTGCAATCGGTGAGCTGGCAGACGGCTTACATATTGATTTGAACCGTGTTACCAAAAAGTACGATGGTCTGGACGGCACTGAGCTGGCTATCTCCGAAAGCCAGGAGCGTATGGCAGTAGCACTGGCTCCCGAAGACGTGGATGCATTCATCGCTTTGGCACACGAAGAAAACCTGGAGGCAACCCCCGTGGCAACCGTCACAGAGGAAGCTCGCTTGGTTATGGATTGGAACGGCAAGGCTATTGTGGATATCAGCCGTGAGTTCCTGAACTCCAACGGTGCAGAAAAGCACCAGAAGGTTCATGTCCTGCGTGGTACCACTTGGCAGCCCCAGTGGGCAGGCGATACCTTTGGCGAAAAGATGTTTGACATGGTAGGCGACCTGAACGTTTGCAGCCAGAAGGGCCTGAGCGAACGCTTCGACTCTACCATCGGCGCAGCAACCGTGCTGATGCCTTTCGGCGGCAAGTACCAGCTGACCCCCGAAATGTCCATGGTTGCCAAGCTGCCCGTAGATGGCGAAACCACTACCTGCAGCGGTATGGCATGGGGCTTTAACCCCTACCTGATGAGTGCCGACCAGTACCGTGGCGCACTAATCAGCGTAGTAGAAAGCATCACCAAGCTGGTAGCTTCCGGCTTCCGTTATGAAGATGCATACCTGACCTTCCAGGAATATTTTGAGCGCTTGAATGATACCCCCGAGCGTTGGGGCAAGCCTTTGGCAGCTTTGCTGGGCGCTTTGGACGCACAGATGGGCTTGGGCGTAGGCTCTATCGGTGGTAAGGATAGTATGTCCGGCAGCTTTGAAAGCCTGGACGTTCCCCCCACACTGGTCAGCTTTGCTACCGCAGTGGGCAAGACCAAGAATGTAACCAGCGCAGCATTCCAGCAGGTTGGCAGCAATGTTTGCGTGTTCAGTCCTGTTTACGTAGATGGTCTGGTTCCTGATTTGGAAAGCCAGAAGAAGGTATACGAGGCAGTAGAAAGCCTGATTGCACAGGGACAGGTACGCTCCGCAGCCAGCGTTGGCTTTGGCGGCTTGGCCGAAGCTCTGTTCAAGATGGGTCTGGGCAACCGCATTGGTTTTGCAGCAGTTGAAGAAGCAGAGCTGAAGAACCTGTTCCGCCCGCTGTACGGCAGCTTTGTTCTGGAAGTGGCTGAGGGCGTAAACGTCGGCCATCTGCTGGGCAAGACCACTGCAGAATACACCTTTACCGCTTGCGGCGAAACACTGGACAGCGCAGCTTTGCAGGAGCGCTGGGAAAGCAAGCTGGAGCCTGTGTTCCCCTACCGTAAAGCAGGCGCAACTGTGGATAAGCTTTGCGGCAATGTGGAAGCACCCGCTGCACCCCATATCGGCAACGCAAAGCCCAAGGTTATTATCCCGGTGTTCCCCGGCACCAACTGTGAGTACGACACCGCTCGTGCTTACACCCGTGCAGGTGCAGATGCCAAGATTCTGGTTATCAACAACCTGACCCCTGCCGCAGTTGCAGAAAGCTGCGCTGCTCTGGTTCAGGCAATTGACGAAAGCCAGATTGTGATGCTGCCCGGCGGCTTCTCCGGCGGCGACGAGCCGGACGGCAGTGCAAAGTTTATTGCAAGCTTCTTCCGTAACCCGGCTGTTACCGAGGCTGTACGCCGTTTGCTGCAGCAGCGTGACGGTTTGATGATGGGTATCTGCAACGGCTTCCAGGCTTTGATTAAGCTGGGTCTGGTGCCTTACGGCGATATTCGTCCCATTACCGCAGAGGACGCTACCCTGACCTTTAACACCATCGGCCGCCACCAGAGTATGCTGGTGCGTACCCGTATTGCTTCTACCGGCAGCCCCTGGCTGAACAAGTGCGCTGTTGGCGATGAGCACACTATCGCAATCAGCCACGGCGAGGGCCGCTTTGTGGCAAACGAAGAACTGCTGGCAAAGCTGATTCTCAACGGTCAGGTTGCTACCCAGTATGTGGATTTGGACGGCAACCCCACCATGGACCGCCGTTACAACCCCAATGGCAGTGTGATGGCAATTGAAGGCATCACCAGCCCGGACGGCCGTGTCTTTGGTAAGATGGGCCACTCCGAGCGCAGTGCTGACCAGTTGTACAAGAACGTACCTGGCAACAAGTATCAGCCGCTGTTTGAGTCCGGCGTAGAATACTTCAAATAATGGAATCTGTAAAAGGAGGCTGCCTGCGGGCAGCCTCCTTTTTTGTTGAAATGATAGAAGAAAACAGCAGAACTTTCCACAGAAGATATGGAAACTGTGGAAAAATCAATCGTTTTCTGGTACAATATTTTCGATTTGCGAGAAAAGTCTTGGGCAAGCTGTTTGCACAGGACAGATATTTGTACATAGGAGTTTGTATATGGAAACAACCCGTTTGGACAAGTTTTTGACGCAGGCACTGGCGATTACCCGCAGTCAGGCGAAAGAACTTCTGAGTAAAGGGAAAGTAACAGTAGATGGAGCTGTGTGCAAAAAAGGAGATACAAAGGTAACGGCGGCACAATCTATTTGCGCCGGTGGAACCTTGCTCACCGCTGCGGCGGAATATGTATATCTCATGCTGAATAAGCCTAAAGGGGTGGTGTCCGCCAGCCGTGACCCGAGGGAGGAAACCGTTGTGGATTTGGTGGCACAAGCATATCCACGTCGTACGCTGTTCCCTGCCGGACGTCTGGATAAAACCAGTACAGGTTTTGTGCTGATTACCGATGACGGTGCATTTGCACACGAGATTCTGCACCCGAAGCACCATGTACCCAAGGATTATGTGGTGGAAATTGATACGCCGCTGACGGAGGAAATGATACAGGGCTTTGCCGATGGTGTAACCTTGGCGGACGGACAAACCCTTGCGCCAGCGCAGGTACAAGCTGTCAGTGCGGACGGGCTGGTGGTACGTGTGCAGCTGCGTCAGGGCGTATATCATCAAATTAAACGAATGTTCGGGGTATATGGGGCAGGCGTAAATGAGCTGCACCGAGACGGCATTGGCGGCGTATTGCTGGACGAAGCCCTTGCCCCGGGCGAATATCGTGCGCTGACAGAGGCCGAAGTGGAAAAAATTCGCACAGCGGCGCAATGATTCGTGCAAGCTTTACAAAAAAATAACACATTTAAGGGGTACAATAGACACCGAAAAAGCCGAAAAATCGGTGATTTTCCCCCTTGTCATAAATTTTATACAAGAATTTTCGTACTTTTTTGTTAAAATATGTTGCGAAATACAATTCTGTTGTGTAAAATATAGATTGTAAAGCTATGCAATTGTTCAATATGACCTAGCTTAAGCCGCACTGCGGTATAGAATAAAAAAAGGGGTATTACGGTTATGGCCAATAGAGTGTTCCAGGGTGTCATCTATCAGATGAAGGACACAATCGATCGTGTGGTCGGCGTCGTGGACGAAAGCGGCGCGGTGATTTCCTGCTCGGAACTAAACCTGATCGGTGAGATACGTGACGGTTTTGTGGCAGAGCGTTTGACTGCAGGCGATAAATTTACCAAGGATGGTTATACGTATCAGCAGTTCTCCGGTACCAAACACAATGACTTTGCTGTTTTTGTAGAGGGTATGGACGACGAAGCCGCACGTTATGCTGCCATTCTGGCTATTAGCTTGCAGAGCATCAAGCAGTATCATGATGAAAAGTTTGATAAAGCAAACTTCATCAAAAATGTTGTTCTGGATAACATTTTGCCGGGCGACATCTACGCAAAAGCACGTGAGCTGCATTTTGCAACGGATGTTTCCCGTGTGGTGCTGATCATTCGTGTTACTTCCGGCAACGATATTTCTGCTTACGAAGTGGTGAACAGCCTGTTCCCCGACAAGCAGAAGGACTTCGTGTTCAACATCAGCGAGACAGATACCGTCTTGGTTAAGGAGATTCGTAAGGGAATCGACCACAAGGATTTGGAAAAGCTGGCTGCCAGCATCGTGGACAATTTGTCCGGCGAGCACTACATTAAGGCAGTAGTAGGTATCGGCACTCCCATCTCCAACGTTAAGGATCTGGCTACCAGCTTTAAGGAAGCTCAGATTGCTATGGAAGTGGGCAAGGTATTTGATACCGAGCAGCAGATTGTCAGCTACGACAACTTGGGTATTGCCCGCCTGATTTACCAGTTGCCTACCACTTTGTGCGAAATGTTCCTGAAGGAAGTATTCAAGCAGGGCAGCATTGAGAGCCTTGATCAGGAGACGTTGTTCACCATCCAGCGCTTCTTTGAAAATAACCTGAACGTGTCGGAAACGAGCCGCGGCCTGTTTGTGCACCGCAATACGCTGGTTTACCGTCTGGAAAAAATCAAGAAGCTGACTGGTTTGGATCTGCGTGAGTTTGATGATGCTATCATCTTTAAGGTTGCGCTGATGGTTAAAAAGTACCTGTCCAACAACCCGGCAAAATATTGATTGCGGCCAGACAAAACCGGTATTGCCGGTTTGCAGCAAATTGAATGTTAGCCGCCGCCAGTCCGGCGGCGGCTTTTTCCTTTTGTAGGCAGTTCGTTGACAGCCTGCAAAATCACATGGTATGCTTTTTTTGTTGAGTGGGACGGTGTGCCCACTCAAATACTGTAACAGGATGATAAGGAGATTCCATGATCACATTCGACCATGTTTCAAAAACCTATCCGGGCGGCAATCATGCACTGGACGATTTAAGCCTGCATATCGAGCAGGGCGAATTCGTGTTTGTGCTGGGTCGCTCCGGTGCAGGCAAATCTACATTTTTGAAAATGATTCTGCGAGAGGAAGTGCCCACAGAAGGTACGGTTGTTGTAGCAGGACATGATGTAGCACAATTAAAAAAGAAGGAAGTACCCTATTTCCGCCGCCAGATGGGCGTGGTATTTCAGGACTTCCGCTTGATTCCTACCATGACAGCATACGATAACGTGGCATTTGCGATGCGTGTTACCAATGTGCCGGAAAAAACCATTCGTGAGCGTGTGCCTTACGTGCTGAGCCTAGTTGGGCTGGAAAATAAGCAGCAGTCTTACCCGGACGAAATGTCCGGCGGTGAGCAGCAGCGTGTAGCCTTGGCCCGTGCTTTGGTACATACGCCCCAGCTGATTATTGCAGACGAACCCACCGGTAACATTGACCCGGAACTGAGCTACGAAATTATGGAGCTGCTTACCGCAATTAACAGTGTTGGTATTACGGTTGTAGTAGTTACACATGAGCATGAGCTGGTACGCCGCTTCCGTAAGCGTGTTATCACCATCGAAAAAGGTCATGTGTTCAGCGATACACCTGCCGGCCAGGAATATGCAGGAGGTGTGGAAGCATGAACTACTCCAGTATGAAGTACCTTTCCGGGCAGGGCTTGCGCAATTTGGTGCGTAACCGGTTAATGAGCCTTGCAGGTATTGCTGTATTAACAGCGTGCTTGGCAATTACAGGTGTAGCGTGGCTGTTTACAGCTAACGTAAACAGTCTGGTAGAGTACATGGGCAACCAAAACGAAACGGTTGTTTACATGGCACCTGATGCGGACGAGGAAACCACAAAGCTTGCCGAAAGTGCTATTTTGAGTATCGAGGGTGTACAAAGCGCAACCTTTGTTTCTAAGGACGATGCGCTGGATACCTACTGCGGCTATATGGAAGAATATGCCGATGTGTTAGACGAGTTTGAAAATGATAACCCGTTTAAGGCAAACTACCGTGTGGTTATCCGTGATTTGGAGCGCATCGAGCAAATCAAGGCACAGATGGAACAAATCAATGGCGTGGTAAAAGTTTCTGCGCCGATTGATATGACCCATGCCTTTGTCAATGTGCAGCACGTAGTAATCCTTGTGGGATATGTGCTGGTTGCAGTGCTGGCGGTTGTTTCGCTGGTTGTTATCAGCAATACGATTCGCTTGAGCGTATATGCACGCCGCCGTGAAATCAACATTATGAAGTACGTTGGTGCAACGGACGCCTTTATTCGCTGGCCGTTCTTCGTGGAGGGCGTTGGTGTTGGCTTGATTGCAAGTATCCTTGCCAGCGCAATTGTGCTGGGCGGCTATTATGCGCTGACCATCAGCTCTAAAAACTTAACAGGATTCTGGAATACCCTGATGGGTAATTCGGTAGTGCCCTTTAATCAGGTTTGGTACTGGCTGCTGGGCGGTTTTGTACTGGGCGGCGTAATCATTGGCGGCCTGGGCAGCGTAACAAGTGTACGCAAACATCTGAATGTTTAATCCCTGCTATAAAGATGGAGAGATTGTACTATGAAGTGTAAAATCAACCGCTCCCTGCTGCGTGGTGTAAGTATGCTGCTGGCAAGTGTAGTAACGTGCTTATGCGTGGCAAATGCAGTACCGGTAACGGCAAGTGCAGCACCTACCCGTGAGGAACTGGAGCAGCAGCTGGAAGAGTATGAACAAAAACTGCAGCAGGATAAAGCGGAGCTGCAAGAAATGAAAGGCAATACAGCAGATGCGAAAAAGCGGAAGCAGGCGCTGGAAAGCCAAATTAAAACACTGAAAAATCAGATTGGCGTGTTGGCAGAAACCATTACCACCGTGCAAAACGATGTGGGCAACACCATGATTGCCATTGAAGAAAAGCAAAAAGAAATCGCCCAGAAAGAGGCAGATATTGCCAGCCGCCGTGAAAACTTTAAGGAGCGTATGGCTGCTATGCAGGAGCTGCATGATGCCGGCGCAATGGCGATGCTTGCCAGCGTAAAAAACCTGTATCAGCTGCTTACCTTCTCGGAGGTTTTGCAGGACATTGCAAATAAAGATACCGAGATTTTGGAAGAAATGCGTACAGAAAAAGCGGAGCTGGAAGCGAAAAAGGCTGAACTGGAAGCGAAAAAAGCAGAACTGGAGCAGCTGAAAAAGGAACTGGAAGCACAAAAGGCAACCATGAATAAAAAGCAGGGCCAGCTGGGCGAAGCATTGACCGAGGCCGGCAAGGACCTGGCAGATGCACAGGCTGCACAAGATGAAGCACAGGCAGTGCTGGACAGTGACCAGCTGAACTACGAGGCTTTGCAGACCCAGATTGAGAGCCTGATTAACGGCGCAACCAGCGACCACGGTGATTTAAGCTTTAACGGTTCGTTTAGCTGCCCCATGCGTTCGGGCAGTTACCGTATTTCTTCTCCTTTCGGATACCGTACATTAGGCGGCAGACATAAGCTGCACGCCGGTGTTGACTTTGCCGCACCCAGCGGAACCCCGATTTATGCTGCGGCAGATGGTTATGTAACCTATGCGGGCTGGAACAGCGGCGGATATGGCTACTATGTGTTGATTTATCACGGACAGATGCCGGATGGCAACACCTATTCTACCCTGTATGCACATATGTGCGAGCAGCCCTCGGTTTCGGCAGGCTCTTACGTAGCACGTGGTGCGCAGATTGGTAAGGTTGGTACTACCGGAAATTCTACCGGCAATCACTTGCATCTGGAACTGTGGCAGGGCAGCCATATCGGAAATAGTGTGGCGAATAAGGCAACCCGTATCAATCCGGCTACACTGATTCCGCTGAAATAAGCATACAATAAAGGAAGCAACAAATGAAAACAAACAAAAAAACCATGGTACGAATTATGTGCTTGGCAATTGCCGGCGTAATGATTCTTTCTGTGTTTGCCGGCTTGGTAATGCAAGTGGCTTACACAATGGCAAAGTAACAAGGAAAGGCAGGCCGACTTATGAATAAGAAAGTATCCCTCAGTCTGCTGATTACAGTGGTCATTTTGGCAATGACAGTTACCTTTTCCATGACGATGGTTACCGCAATGCGCATTTTTGACAAAACGGTTTCCAGCGTAAAAGAAAAGGAAAATATGTATGAAAAGCTGGCCGAGATTGACCGCTATGTGCGAGACAACAACTACTACAGCATTGATGAAGAGGTTTTGAATGATACGCTGGCTTCGGGCTATGTGCTGGGCAGCGGCGACAAATCTGCTCGCTACTATAATGCCGAAGCATATACCGAGCTGCAGAACATCAAAAACGGAACCCTTATGGGTATTGGTGTAAAGGTAGTAAAGGACAGCGCTACCGGCTATGCAAAGGTCATCCGTGTGTATGCCGGCACCCCTGCAGAGGAAATGGGCATCACCAAGAGATGCTACATTACAGCAATCGACGGCACTGAAACAAAAAATGTATCCAGCACAGATGCGTTGCAGCGCCTGCTGCGTGGCGAAAATGGTACAACCGTCGAGCTGAACTGGCTTGGCACGGATGCATCAGAGCACAGCGATACCATTACACGCCGCAACTATGTAGCAGAAAGCATTGAGAGTATGATGCTTGGCGGTAAAACAGGCTATATCCGTATTTGGGACTTTACCGCAAAAACAGCCAGCGACCTGGACTTTGCCCTGACAAACCTGAAGAATGCAGGCGCTACCAGCATTGTGTTTGACTTGCGTGATAATGGAAGCACCAATTGGGATGCAGCCATTGAAAGCATCAACCTGATTACCCCTGATGGTACTATCGCTTCGGCACTGTACAAAAACGGCGATACAAAGCTGCTGGGCTACAGCGAGGGCGAAAATCCCCTGACGCTGCCGTACGTTTGCTTGGTAAACGGCAACACCGCAAACGGTGCAGAGCTGTTTGCTGCAAGCACACGCACCTTGGGCGGTGCAAAGCTGGTTGGCACTACAACAGCCGGTAAGGGCACGATTCAAAGTGAGCCCAAAATGCTGAGTGATGGCAGTGCGGTTGTGGTTACTACAGCTTGTGTGCTGGCAAGCGATGGCATGACCTTTGAAGGCATCGGTTTGCCGGTGGATATCGAGCGTGCACTGTCTGCGGACGAAACCGTAATCTACTACGATTACGTGCCGGAAAATGACCCGCAGGTGCAAAAGGCTGTAGCCGTTGCAGATAGCTTGGCAGGCGGTTCTACCGTTGGGCAGGAATCCGGCGCACAGGCTTCCAACCAGCAAGTGGATGCCGGTGAGGCACAGGCTGACTAAGCAGAGTAAAGTTATAAAAAAGCCCCCCTGGGTAACTCCGGGGGCTTTTCTGTCACAAAAGGAAAGTAGGAGATTGTATGCCGAATCTTACAGACCTGGCAACTATTCGAGACCTTTGCCAGCGGTATGATTTTGCCCTGAGCAAAGGCTTTGGCCAGAACTTTATTATCAATCCGGGCGTGTGCCCTAAAATTGTGGAAGCTGCCGGTGTAGACGAAACCTGTGGTGTTTTGGAGATTGGCCCCGGCATCGGAGTGCTTACAAAAGAGTTGGCGCTTCGGGCAAAAAAGGTAGTTTCGGTCGAAGTGGACGAGCGCTTGCCGCCCATGCTTGCTGAAACATTGGCGGAGTTTGATAACGTAAAAATCGTTTTGAACGATGTGCTGAAAACAGACCTGAAAAAGCTGATTGCCGAGGAATTTCCCGGTATGCGTGTGCTGGTATGCGCAAACCTGCCCTACTACATCACCAGCCCGATTTTAATGAAGCTGCTGGAGGAGCGTTTGCCCATCGAGAGCATTACCGTTCTGGTGCAAAAAGAGGCCGCAGAGCGCCTCGCAAGCCCTCCCGGTACACGTGATGCGGGTGCAGTGAGCTATGCTGTGGCATATTACGCACAGGCAAAGCTGATGTTTAATGTGCAGCCCGGTAGTTTTTACCCTGCACCGAAGGTTACCAGTACAGTTATCCGTATGGACGTGCGCAATGCGCCCGGTGTGCAGGTGGAAGACGAAGCCGGCTACTTTAAGCTGGTGCGTGCGGCCTTTTGCCAGCGCCGCAAAACCGCCGCAAACTCGATTGCAGCCGGTATGAATCTGCCCAAGGAAAAAGTGTTGGAGGCTTTACGCGCAGGCGGCTTTGATGAGCGGATTCGTCCCGAGAAGCTGACGCTGGAAGATTTTGCTGTTTTGCAGAAGTTATTGGCTTAAATGCAGAAAGCACTTGCAAAAAGTCGTGGGATATGCTACACTATCCCACGTAGTGCTGGTGTGGCGCAATGGTAGCGCAACTGATTTGTAATCAGTCGGTTGCAGGTTCGACTCCTGTCACCAGCTCCAAAAAAACCAATCTCCTGATTAGGAGGTTGGTTTTTTTATTTTGTGTGCAATGGATATAAGCAAAAAGCCGTGCGGTTTATACCGCACGGCTTTTCCTGTATAAAGCAAGTAAAGATAGATTAACGCTGCTCCAGCGGCACATATTCCTGCCGGGGAGAAACCGACTTGTAGGCGGGGCGGATAATCTTACCCATGTTGATGAGTTCTTCGATGCGGTGGGCGCTCCAGCCGGCCATACGGGACACTGCAAACAGCGGTGTGTACAGCTCCATAGGAATCCCCAGCATACTGTATACAAAGCCGGAGTAGAAGTCCACATTGGCGGAAACACCCTTGTAGATTTTACGCTCAGAAGCAATGACTTCCGGTGCAATACGCTCCACCTTGCTGTACAGGGCATATTCCTCATGCAGGCCCTTTTCTTGGCTGAGGCGCTCTACGCTATAGCGGAGAATGTTTGCACGAGGGTCGCTGACAGAGTATACAGCATGACCCATGCCGTAAATTAAGCCGGCTTTATCAAAGCGCTCCTTGTGGAGCAGCCCCTTTAGGTAATCCCGGATAGCATCTTCGTCCTCCCAGTCGGACAAAGAGTTCTTCATGTCTTGGAACATCTGGGTAACCTTGATATTTGCACCGCCGTGTCTGGGGCCTTTTAGGCTGGCGAGGGCCGCTGCGATACAACTGTATGTATCGGTGCCGCTGCTGGTAACAACGTGTGTTGTAAAGGTAGAGTTGTTACCACCACCATGTTCTGCGTGCAAAACCAGACACAAGTCCAGAATATGAGCCTCCAGTGTTGTGTAGGCAGAGTCGGGACGCAGTAAAGTCAGGATGTTTTCCGCAGTGGAAAGCTCCGGGCGTGGTGCGTGAATGTACAGGCTCTGGCCCTCTTTATAGGAATATGCCTGATAGCTGTACACAGCCAGCAAAGGCATAATCGCAATCAAATCGACACACTGGCGTACCACATTTGGCAAAGAGGTGTCATCGGCGGCATTGTCATAACCTGCCATTGTAAGCACACTGCGCGCCAACGTGTTCATCATGTCCTTACTGGGGGCTTTCATTACAACGTCACGCACAAAGTTGGAGGGCAGTGTCCGATATTTGCCCAGCTGTGTATTGAAATCAGCTAATTGGGCAGCATTGGGCAGCTGACCAAACATCAAAAGAAAAGCAATCTCCTCAAAGCCAAAACGTTTGTTTGCGATAATATCCTGCACAAGCGCTTCAATAGGGTATCCACGAAAATACAGCTCGCCCTCGCAAGGAACTAACTCGCCGTTTACCATTTTTTTGGAAACGATTTCGCTTATTTCAGTTAAGCCGGCCACTACGCCATTACCGTCAATATCACGCAAACCACGTTTTACATCGTAGCGGGTGTAGTCATTGGGGTCGATACTGCTGTTTTTTCGGCACAAAGCAGCCAAAGACTCCAATTCAGGTGTAACAGCAGAAAAATCATGCATAAAGAACCCTCCTTTCTGTGGTTATCCACAGCAACGATAAAACATACACACAGTATAGCAGAAAGTTTGCCGTAAGAATGCATAAAAATGTTAAATTTATTAGATTTTTACGCTAAAAATGCAATGGGAAAACTATACAAAATGTATATTAACCTGTAAAAATTAGCATGAGGTACACAGATAACTGTATCATACAGATAAAATTAAAAGTTTTTCAAAAAAATATGAAAAAACACTTGCTTTTTCTGGATTTGATTGTTATAATGATTAAGCGTTCTGAAACAGGACGCCAAACAAAATATGGGCGTGTTCCCGAGTGGCCAATGGGGACAGACTGTAAATCTGCTGCTTAATGCTTCGGTGGTTCGAATCCACCCGCGCCCACCAAAAAAGAGCATCGACGAATGTCGATGCTCTTTTTGTTTTTGCAAAAATTGGAACGGCACGTGTTATACTAAAACTACAATGGAGGTGAGTAGATGTCCCGATTAGAAAAAGCGTTTTTCGAGCGTGATACAGTTGAAGTAGCCAAAGACTTAGTAGGTAAAGTTTTAGTACACCGGACAAGCGATGGTGTGCTGCGTTTGCGTATTTCAGAAACCGAAGCATACTGCGGCGAGGAGGATACGGCTTGCCATGCCCATAAAGGCCGTACCAAGCGCACAGAGGTGATGTATGCCCCTGCGGGGACGGTGTATATCTACTTGTGCTATGGAGTGCATTGGCTTTTGAACATTGTAACAGGCGCTGTAGACGACCCACAGGCGGTGCTGATTCGGGCCTGTGTTGATGCAGGTGGTCCGGGTAAGCTAACAAAGGCACTGGGGGTTACAGGGGCACTGAATCGCTCCAATGTGCTGGATGCAGACGCCCAGCTGTGGATTGAAGACGATGGGCAGCGCTATACAATCGAAGAGAACAAACGTGTAGGCATTGGCTATGCAGCGCAGGAGGACCAAGATAGGCTTTGGAGATTTTGTATGGGAGCACCCATTACCGATGCAGCAGACAAAAAGTAACTACAAATAAATGGTAAAAATTTAACAAAATGTCAATTGACGCTATCCGTCGGGGAGAGTATGCTATAGATAATACAGTTTGTTTCGTAATACGTAACACGCAGAATTATCTATTGGAGGTATATTTACATGGGACGTTTGGATGGTAAAGTTGCAATTATTACAGGCGGCAACTCCGGCGTAGGTGCTGCTACTGCTATGTTGTTTGCTAAGGAGGGTGCAAAGGTTGTTATCAGCGCTCGCCGTGTAGCACCTTTGGAAGATGTTGCAAACAAGATTCGTGAAGCTGGCGGCGAAGTACTGGCTGTTGCTACTGATATTTCCAAGCCGGAAGACGCTAAGAATCTGGTGGCAAAGACGGTTGAGGCATACGGCAAGGTGGATGTGCTGGTAAACAATGCAGGCGTTCTGGAAGAAGGCCTGAAGCCCATCGACCGTGTTGTGGACGAAGATATGGACCGTATCATTGATACCAACGCAAAGGGCACCATGTATTGCATCCGTGAGGCTACCAACCAGATGCAGAAGAATGGCGGCGGCTCTGTGGTAAACGTTGCTTCTGTTGCCGGTGTTATGGGCTGCGGCGGTGCAGCTTACGTTGCATCTAAGGCTGCTATTGTTGGCGTTACCCGCCATACTGCACTGCGCTTTGCCGGTAAGAATATCCGCTGCAATGCAATCTGCCCGGGCTCCATTGCAACTCCTATGGTTGCTAATATGCGCCCCGATAACATGGACGCTGATATGTACGGCGCAATGGGCAAGCACGCTGACCTGCGTGTGCCTATCTGCATGCCTGATGACGTGGCAAACATCCTGCTGTTCTTTGCAAGTGATGAATCTCGCGCAATTACCGGTCAGGCTATTGTTACCGACTTCGGCAGCACTCTGTAAGAAAATGCAAAAAGCTCCCTGCTCAGGCAGGGAGCTTTTTTGTTAGGTAAAATAAAAGGGAGCCCATCAGCCTGTGATGAACTCCCTTTGTTTTTAGGCTACGTCCTTCAGTTTGAAGAAGCTGAAAGAACCCTCGCACAACAAGGTGCCTTTATCGTCGGTTACTGTAACACGAACGATGCAAACGTGCCTGCCACGGTGAAGCACTTGACCCTCGGCATGCAGTGCGCCGGTTGTAGAGTAGCGGATAAAGCGGAAATCGCTGTTTTGCGTAACATACTTGCCGCCATCGGACATAACAGCCATGCTGGCAGTGTCATCAGCCAGGGTAAAGTACAGACCGCCGTGGGGAATGCCCATCAGATTGAGATGCTCGGGGCGTAAATCCACTTTCATAAGAGCATGGTCTCTTTCGATAGAAACCGCTTCAATGTGATTGTGACTGGTATACGGGTCTTCATCGCAAAAATGCATAAGTCTTTCTTTCACTTGAGGAGAAAGCGTTTTGTCATCCATAATAGTGCCTCCTATAATATAAATCTAACGATGTAGTTATAATAAGCTGAACAGATGAAACGTTCAGTTTTGAGATAGGGATTTTAGCCGAAAAACGCAATGGATAACAGCAGCGAATAAAATGCTGTTATCTATGCGGAATCCAAAGTCAGTTTATCACATTTGGATATTTTTGTCACGAACATTTGCACTATTATACAAAATAATAAAAGCTCCGCAGCTTTTTGCTGCGGAGCGGATGAGCTTTTGTATCAAAATAATGTTAGAGCAAAAGGATTATTTGCGCAGGCGCTTGTCGCAGGCAACCGTCAGGTGAGTACCAATGCTTTGGAAGCACTGTACCAGAAAAATCAGCAAAGCCACTGCAACCAGCATAATAGGGGTGTTGTAGCGGTAGTAACCATAACTGATAGCAACCTGACCCAAGCCGCCGCCGCCGATAGCACCGGACATAGCGGAGTAGCCCAGAATGGTGGTCAATGCGGTGGTGATGTTAGCAATCAAACCGGGGAGGCTTTCGGGCAGCATTACCTTGCAGATAATCTGCAAGGGGCTTGCGCCCATGCTCTGTGCGGCTTCAATCACACCGGCATCTACTTCACGCAGGCAGGTTTCCACCAAACGTGCCACAAAGGGAAAAGCAGCAACAACCAGCGGAACAATGGTTGCGTTGGTGCCTACGGTAGTACCCAAAATCAGGCGGGACAAGGGGAACACCAAAATCATCAAAATCAGGAACGGGATAGAGCGCAGCAGGTTGATAACAACATTCAGCAGTTTCATCAGCCAGCCGGGCAAAGGCAAAACGCCGTCCTTTTCACCAACCACCAGCAAAACACCCATCGGAATGCCCAGAACCAGCGCAAAGAACGTGGCTGCAAGTGTGATGTAAAATGTTTCCCATACGGCAAAACCCATATCCAGCCAAAAGGCCGCAGTCAACAATTGATTCATACTCCAGTCACCTCCTCAACAGTCATACCGGGTTGGGCACGCATATAAGCCAAAGCCTGACGCGCCTGGTCTACGTCCTTAGGCAAGCGCAGCAGCATACTGCCGTAGCACTGACCGTTAATATCACGGGTATCGGCAGAAATCACGCTGACAAGCAGCCCGGTTTCGATGGCAAGGGTAGCTACCAAGGGACGCTCGGTAGACAAACCGTCAAATACAGCACGAACGACATGGTCGTCAGGGGAGAACGCTGCAAAATCCACACTGGAAGCACCACGGTTGGGCGAAACCAACTTGCGTGCTGCTTCGGTTTGGGGATTTTGGAAAATCTCACGGACTTCGCCGCTTTCTACCACATGGCCGCCGTCCAGAATTGCAACATGGGAGCAGATTTCTTCCACAACACTCATCTGGTGAGTGATAACAACAACGGTAATACCCAGTTTCTTGTTAATGTCCTGAATCAAACGCAGGATAGAGCGGGTAGTGTCCGGGTCCAAAGCGCTGGTAGCTTCGTCACACAGCAAAACCTTGGGGTTGGTAGCCAAGGCACGTGCGATAGCGATACGCTGCTTTTGACCGCCGGAAAGCTGTGCAGGGTATGCATTGGCTTTATCGGGCAAGCCCACCAATGTAAGCAGCTCTATGGCTTTTGCTTCTGCGTCTGCCTTTTTTACACCGGCCAACTCCATGGGGAAGATGATGTTTGCCAGACAGGTGCGCTGCATCAGCAAGTTAAACTGCTGGAAAATCATGGTGATGTCTCGGCGGGCGTCACGCAGCTGGGCGGGGTTCAGGGTGCAAAGGTCCTTGCCGTTTACAACTACCTTGCCGGAGGTAGGACGCTCCAACAGGTTGATGCACCGCACCAGTGTGGATTTGCCGGCGCCGGACATACCGATAATACCGTAGATGTCGCCGTCCTCAATGGTCAGATTGATGTCTTGCAAAGCGGCAACGCTGCCGCTTTGCATGGCAAATGTTTTGGAAAGGTTTTCGATTTTAATCACGGGTAATGCTCCTTAACAGTTGATACAAAGCTAAAGTTTAGGTTTGCGGCAAAAGGGGGATTAGCCCTCCAGTGCGTCCAGACTGGTCTGCTTGCCGCCGTAGATGCCCATGGGCTCAACATGGATACCTGCAACAGAAACGATGTGGGTGTTGTTCTGTGCGTTGAAGTCAGTCATGTAAGGCTCATGCTGGAAGTAGTTAGTATCCAGAGTACCGTCTTCCACAACGGTGTTGGGGATGATGTAGTCATCAAACTCCTTGATTTCCAAGGTGATGCCCTGACCTGCCAGAATCGCGCTTGCAATAGCCAGAATCTCAGCATGAGGAGCAGGGCTGCAAGCGCAGGAAACGGTGGTGCCGTTCAGTGCAGCGTAGTCAACATCAGCAGCCAGACCGTCAGCCAGAGGAGCCTCAACCGTGGCAACAACAGCGCCGCCGTAGGTGTTTGCAATGTAATCTGCAACCTGCTTGCTGGACAAAGCAGCAGCCAGAGCCTTAATCTTGGGCTCGTTTTCGTTGCCTTCCTTGCAGCACAGCAGGTTTACATACTTGGAAGCAGCACCCTCAGATGCCAGAGACTGTGTAATGGGGTCCAAGCCGGCAGCAATTGCGTAGTTGGAGTTGATAACGGCAAAGTCCATATCCTGCAATACGTTAGGAATCTGAGCAGCCTCAATCTCTACGATTTCCAAGTTGTAGGGATTTTCAGCGATGTCCTTCTTGGTAGCGGTAATATCCAAACCCTCTTTCAAGGTCAGCAGGCCGTTTTCCTGCAGCAGCATTAAAGCACGAGCCTCGTTGGTGGTATCGTTAGGAACAGCAACCTTAAAGCCGCCCTTGCTGCCGCAAGCGGTCAGGGTGACAGGCAGGCTGGCAGCAACTGCGCACAGGCCGGTAGCCTTCAGGAAGTTACGACGAGAGATGATAGTGTTTTTCATAAGTTTGTCCTCCAAATAATACAAATTCGTGTGTGCGGATTTGCAGGGGCGGGGGCAAATAAAAAACTCCCGTCCTCGTCTATGCATAGACACAGACAAGGACGGGAGTGAAATGCGCTCTCGTGGTACCACCCTGCTTCGCTGGCTTCTCACAAAGCCAACCTCAAAAACTGCGCCACAGGAATGGTCTGTGGTTACAGCCGGACGCTTTAACGGGCGTACCCGTCGCAACCTTAGCACTCTTTGTGCTTCGCCTGCGCAGCTCAGGAACCATTTTCACAACCCTGTATCCTGCCCGCTTTCACCTACCCGGGCTCTCTGAAAGGACCAATGCGAGTCGTTACTCTTTCCTTCATCGCTATTTTCAACTGATATGCCAGCATTCTATCCCAAATTGCACAGGCTGTCAAGCCCTGTAAACAAAAAAAGTTGGAAATTTTTTGTGGAGAATGTAAAATCGCTTTTTGCACCAGCAAAAGAAAAATCCGGCACTGCCGTGGCGCAAATGGCACAGCAGGCCGGATTTTAACAGGCAATATTACTTGTTTTCTTCCCAGATGGGCTCTTTCAGCATCCAGCGACCGAACTCGTCCTTGTAGAACAAATCACGGTTGTAGAATTTATCAATAATAGCCCAGAATTCGGACTCAGAATAGCCGCAGAACTCGCAGAAATCGTGGACACAGCGGGGGTCCAGATTGCCGTCACGCTCCTTGATGATGGGAATAGCCTCTTCACGGGTCATCATACCGTAGCGGATATAACGGGCGGTGTAGTCCGTAGCAGCAGCGTGGCCAAACTTAGGATACTTCAGCCAGCTGTGTACCAGATAAGCAGGGCTGTCAATCTGGTCGAAGTTTTCAGCATGGTGGGTGCGGTCCCACTCATGGGTCAGGTCGTGGAAGCCGCGGCTCTTAGCCAGCTGGTAGTTCTTGTAGCTGTTCCAAGGCAGGAAGTAGCTCATATAGAAGGGGTCCAGCTTAGCCAGGTCCTCAGCAGAGGGAGCCTTGGTCAGGGCCAGGTCGTTAGGAGAAACGCCGTAGCTCAGCAGCTCTTCTTCGGGGAAGCCGACTGCAACACCGTTTTCAATCTGGTCACGTGCAGAGTAGGTTTCCTCGTCTGCATTGCCGCCGTACTCAAAGCTTACGTTTTCGCCGTAGCACAGCAGCATGGTGTTAAACTTCAGTGCCATGTGCAGGGGGAAGGTGTAAATCAGACGGTCAACGTACCAAGTGGGCTTGCCGTACTTTTCAAAGAAGTTGCGCATCAAAATCTTTTGTGCCTTGATGTTGGGCTTGCAGCTGATAATGGTGCAGCCAAAGGTCTCGCTGATGTTTTTCAGGTTGTGCTTACCTGCCTCGGTCATGGGGAAGTTGTCCTCAGCGCAGAACAAAATGGGGTTCATGTGCATAACTTCTTTCAGGATATAAACCTGGAAGTGGCTGTCCTTACCGCCGGAAACAGCAACAGCACAGTCGTAGTTGCCGGGGCCGTTGCAGCCACGGTACTTATCGCACAGTGCCTCAAATTCCTTCCAGCGAGCGTCCCAGTCGACCTTGCTGCGATGTTCGTAGTGACGGCAGGCGCTGCAAACGCCCTCTTCGTCAAAGGTAATGCCGGGGCGGGTGTCCGGCATAGTGCATTTCTTGCAGTATTTCATATCCATTCTCCTTTTTGGAATGTGATGGGCAGGGCAAAATCCAACCCCAAAAGACAAAATCAAATAAGAGCAAATTGCTCGATAATGCAAGTATAGGCAAAAAAACACTTCTCGTCAATAAAAGTGCAAAACAACAGCCTAAATTACTTTACATAAGGGCGGATACGGTTTTCCATATCCTTTACCTGCTGCGGGGTCACGTAGGCTTTATCCACATAGCCGTAAATGCGCTGTGCAAAGTTTGCCAGCCCGCTGTGGAAGAAAAATACCTTTTTGGGCTCCCAGTGGAAGAAGTGCAAAATATGCACGCCCCAAAGCGCAAAGAATTTCAGCAGATTAAAGTGCGGGGTAAAACCCTCGCCCATAGGGGTATCACGGGGCGGCTCACGGTATACCTGCTCCAGCAAGTCGCACATACGCTTATAGGCGGGTACGGGGGACGGGTCAAAGTATCCCTCGATAATTTCCCTGGGAATGGGGAAGGCCGGCTCCTTTTCCGCCATAGCAGCCACAAACTCCTCGTAAGTGGTAATGTAGTGGGCGTCCTTGTAAATCACAGGGTCATACTCGTGCTCGATGGGAATCGGGCGCAGAATATGGCAGCTTTTGCCCGCCATATAGACTTCGGCAATGGAGGTGCTCATCCAAATGGAAATGCTGTCGGCTGCCACAATCCAATCCTTTACGCTGCCGGCAAAAATAACGTGGAAGTTTTTGCGCTTTTTGGCCAGTGCATTCAGCTGCTCGCTGTTCCATTCGCTGGGGTGACGGCGATAAACCAGCTCCACCTCCGGGTGCTCGCCCAGATAGGTGTCGAACCAGTGCAGGGTTTCGTCCATGCTGATGCGATTGGTGCGTGCAAAGCCGGAAAAATCTGTGCCTGCCATTTCGCTCAGCTCTTTTACCTCGGCCTCGGTCATGCTGGCATAACCAAAGGAGGAAATGTACAGGTGCAGCTGCTTGCTGGGGTCAAGGCCAAATTCCTTGCACAAGGCCTGCTTGTCCTTAAAATAGCCCTTAAATTCCGGTCGGAGAAAGTCCATCATCACGGCACCGGTAACAGGGGTGTTTTTGGCATCCATGCCGTGTGCCTGCAAGCGGCTTGCGGTTTTTTTGCCCCAGCAGGTCTGCACACACTTTTTGGCATTTCCGTTCATGTTGAACCAGTCGCCCTCCTCCTGGTCATCCGAGAGCATTTGCTCCCAGTGGAGGTTTACGATTTTATTGCAGCGGCCGATGTTGTTGTATACGTGGCTGTTGATGGCCTCGTTATCATACATACAGCTGGAAACCAGAACTTTTGGCTTTTTCCATGTAAAATACTTCAGCTTTTTGCGGTCCAGCAGCTGGCGAATCTCGCAGGAATAGCCACGGCGCTCCAGCTCTAATTTCAACAGTAAATCACTCTCATATTCCCGCACGGTATGCTCGTACAGAATCAGAAAATCCAAACCCATTTGCAAGGGCTCCTTTCTTACTCGTCAATGTGGGTAAACAGCAGTTCGGTCCACTGGGGCAGGCCATAAGTGGTGTCCAGATGAAAACCATCAAAAAACTGCTTGTCCTGATTAAAATCAGGGCGGTTTTCCCATTCATAATCCAATACCTGAATGCCATACTGGCTTTCCCACTGATGCAAAATGGGCAGCAGGGCTTCCATTTGTTTATCAATGCCCAAGGGCTGGCAAACTTCGGTTAGTACATTATCTGCCATGGGGGGCAGCACAAGGTGAACTTTTATCCCGGCGGCCTGACAGCGTGCCAGCAGCTGTTCCAGCTGTTCCAGCATAGGCTGATTCAGGTACCAGCCCGTACAGTTGCCCATCAATTTGGGCGGATACTCAGCCAGCAAAGTATGCAGGTCGTACTGGGTTCCGTCAGCGCCGATATAGTCTGCCTCGGTCCAGTTGCCGGTTTCACTTTCCTGCTGTGCCTGTGCCCAAGTCAGGGCGGTTTCGCCTTGCAGGCGCTGCTTGCCCCAAATCAAAAAGTTTGTAAAGTTGGTTAAGGTGTTTACGTTATACTCCAGATTCAGGATATAAGCCAGAGGGTTGTTCAGGGTATCTTCCAGTGCGCTCATGCGGTCGGTGTCGTACTTGCCGTTTACCGTATAAAACGAAAGGCCCAGAATCATTTCCTCCACAGGGTTGCCGCTGTCCAAAACGTAGTTGGCAAGGTCGATGGTTTCCCGCAGGGATGCGCCGCCAAAAGCGATGTTTTGCCAGCTGCGGCCGCTGGTTTGCTCCACTAAATCCATGTTAAAGTGTGCCAGACGGCTGTCGCCTAAAATCAGGCGGGTGCCGGGAGCTTTACGGTAGGCATTTACACGTGCGACCGGCTGGGAAGAACCGCTGGCGGTGCGCAGACCAAAATAGTTATTGGGTTCAAAAGCGATAAAAAAGCACAGGTAAAAGGCAACCGGAAGCAGTACCAGTGCCATTTTTTTCAAAATATGTTTCATGGCATTGCCTCCTTAAAAGTTTGCGTAGGAAAAACTCTGGCCGCCGCCGAAGCCGCCGTTTTGCAAAATCAGGCCGGCTAAAATGCAGATAACCAGTGCGTAGTAAAGAATCCACTTAACGGAGCGCTTTTGTCCTGCCAGTACGATGTCGGCGGATTTACCCTTAAAGTGGAAGAACTGCTGCCAATCCAGATAGAAGCCCAAGAACAGGCCTACAGCGACAAAGCCAAGCCAAGCCAGCTGCATGATGGGCTTATCGTAGAAGCCCGCTGCGATGGCACTCCACAGCTCTGTTGCAAAACGGACAGGGCTCCAGCCGTGCAGAACACCGGAAAGGTACGTGCCGCACTCGGAAAAGGCGCCGGTGTTGGGGCCGCTGCCAATGCGGAAAAACAGCATGGAAAAGTTCCATAAAACAAATACAACGGCACGCTTGCCCCAAACGATGTGTTTCGGCACGCCCTTTTTCTTAGGCTTGCCAAAGCGGCGGTGGAGCAGTTCTTCGCCAATGCGGTAGCAGGCCTGCAAAAGACCCCATACAAAAAACAGCATGGTGTTGCCGTGCCAGATTCCGGAGAAGGTGAATACCAAAAAGACGCACAGCTCCACGGGGAAATGCTCCCACTTTTTTGCAAGCTGCTTGCCCACAAGCGGGGTTTTGCTTACATCTGCCCAGGCGAGCGTCATAAACAGATAATCCTGCAGCCAACTGGAAAGCGAAATGTGCCAGCGGCTCCAAAAACCGGAAAAGTTTGTAGCAAAAAAAGGTGTCTTAAAGTTTTCCGGCAGGTCGATACCCATGAGCATACCCGTTGCCCGGGCCATGTTGGAATAGCCGGCAAAGTCAAAGTACAGCTGGAAGGTATACATAACAAGTGCCAGCAGCAGCATTGGTCCGCCGTACGTGGCCATGTTTTCGGAAAATACCTGATTGACAACCAGAGCAAGTACGTCGGCAATGGCAACTTTTTGGAACAAGCCCACAGCAAACAGACGCAGGCTGTTTACGGTGCGTGTCTCATCAAAGCGGTGCTCCGCACGCAGCTGGGGCAGAATGCGTCCGCCACGGCAGATAGGGCCACTGGTTACAGTGCCAAAAAAGTACAGAAAAGCCGAAGTGTTTATCAGGCTGGTTTCCGCTTGGCAATCACCACGTGCCACATCTACCAGGTAGCCGATTGCCGTAAAGGTAAAAAAGCTGATACCCAAAGGGAAAGGCAGCTTTTCCAGCACAGTTCCTTGCAGCAAAGAGGGCAGAGGAGAAAGGTTATAGTATTTGAACACAGCAAGCGTTACCAAAAGTGCAGCAACAGCACCAGTCAGCAGCCGGTGCTTTTTAGGCTGCTCTGCCTTGGAAATACGCAGCGCCATGTGCCAAACAAACAAAGCTAAACCGATTACCAATGCCACAGAAAGGCCGCATCGGAACAGTGCCTGTGTTTGGGCTGCACCGGCAAGGGCGGATACGTAGCTGCTGTGCAGGTTCAGCCCGTAGAACAGGGCGGAAGCTGCCAGTAAAAAGGACGCCTGTGCACGGCGTGGAAGTTTTAAGTAGATTGCCGCCGTAACGGGCAAAAACAAAAAATAACTTGGTTGCTGGAAGGTCATATAAAAACACCTTTCTTATTACAAAAGAGCATAATTCAACACCTTATTATAACGCGGAAGAATAGGGGTGTAAAGCGGTGGCGGAGTTTTCCACAGACAGAGGGAATACTGTTGAAAAAACGATGAAAAAACGATATACTGTACCCGTAAAATGGCTTACTATTGGTACTAGGGAGATTGAACGATGGAAATCGCATCTTTTATTGTAATGTGGCTTGTACTTGGGCTGCTGAGCGTATTTTTTGCCGTGCGTCCTTGGGTGACGCTGCAGGGCAGGCAGTGGGCTTTGCGTACAGCAGACAGTACCGCCGCTCTGCCGCTGGTAGTGCTTTGCGGCATGATACTGTTTACTTGTGCTGCGGGCTGCTTTGGAATGCTGAAAGCAGGCGTATATGTGATTGTGCTTGCAGCATTGTTTGCGCTGGGATGGCTGGCTTGGTGGGCGTCTAAAACAGGCATCTATACAGCTCTGCACGAAATACGAAAATGCTGCCTGACCCCTGCGTGGGTGCTTGCATTTGGCGGCAGTTTCGTGCTGGCTTTGTTTTTGGCAGTACAGCAGCCCATTCCTACCCAGTGGGACGAGTTCAGCTTTTGGGCAACTGCCGCAAAGGTAGTAAAAAATCAGGACGCATTATATACATTGGTAGAACAAACCAATCTGGAAGCACGGAGCTATCCTGCGGCGCTGCCGGTATTAAGCTACTTGTTCCAGTGGCTTGCGCCCGATTTTGCTCCGTGGCTGACCTACGCAGCATACGGCACCTTGTATTTTGCCGTGTTTGGCGCAATGCTGGGCGCACTGGGCAGGGGGCACGTACGTACAACCGTATTTGCCGGATTGCTGTGTGTGTTAAGTCCCTTTGTGGTGGAAAGCTGGTATCCGCAGCAAATGCTGGTAGCGTATTCCACTGCTTACGCAGATTTAATGTTGGGACTGCTGACGGCAGGTGGCTGTGCGGTTTGGTTTAATGCAAGCCGCAGCACCGGTGCAAAGGTGCTGAAAGGTCGTGCGTATACCGCAGCATTGCTCCAAACAGCGCTTGTTATTGTCGTTTTAGGCTTGACGAAAGATGTGGGTCTGCCGTTGGGGCTGGTAGTGATGTTTGTATGCTTGCTGGACCACTTTGCCTGCGACTTTTTGCCGAATAAAAAGGATACACATGCTTGGCTGCGCCTGATTGCCGTTTTAGTGGTTTTGACGGCAGCTGCAATCATTGCGTATTTTGGCTGGGCAGTACATTTGCAGGACGCATTAGCTGTAGACCGCTCGGAAACAGGCGGCTCGGCACAGATGAGTACCGTACAAATGGTAGTTTGCGGTGTGCAGGAGCTGCTGGGGATTCACCGCAGTGAAAAGTTTGCAGCGGTGCTGTCCGGGATGCTGGGCTCTTTCCGTGGTGTGCGTGTGAGCGTATTCAGCAACGGCCTGCGCACAGTGCTTGTTATTTATCTGCTTTTGCTGCTGGCTTTTATCCTGAGCCAAAAGGACAGACGCCGTGTAGTGTGCTATGGCATCGCCTCCACGGCGGGCTTTGCCGGATATTACTTCTTCCAGCTGATTTGCTATGTTTACGTGTTCTCCGATTTGGAAGGGCGTGCGCTGGTATCCTACGCACGATACATGAGCACCTATTATTTGTTCTGGGTGCTGGGTGCTTTGTGTGTGCTGTTTGGCGCTGTGCGGCAAAGACACCGCCACGCAGGCATCAGCTTGGCTGCGGTGTCGCTGGCAGTGTTGCTGCTGTGTGCACGCAGTTTTGATGTAAAGGATACCTTCCTGGGGCGTGATGCTGCGGACTGGTATACCGAAAGCCTGATTCAGCAGCGTGCACAGCAGGTACAGCAGGCAGCGCAGAAAGAGGATAAGGTACTGTTGATTTCCCAATGGGACGACAGCGCCCGCTGGTATCGCTATGCGTATGCGCTGGAGCCGGTACCCCTGTATCATGCAAGAGGGGATAACACCATTGTGCTGCCGGAGTTTGGCGGAGAGTATCCATTAACATTGACCGCCGATACGATTGGTGCGTTTTTACAGGACAATCAATGTACGCTGCTGGTTTTAGATGTAGTGGATTACGATTTTTGGAAAGAATTCGGCGGGCTGTTTACCGATAATATGCAAGGCTTTTTGCAGCAAAATCAGGTAGTATATCGTGTGCAGTATAACCAAGGCAACGTGCAGTTTGTGCCGGAAAAGGAGGCTGCCCTGTGAGTAAAAAACAGTTTGCCCGTGTAGTGGCGATTTTGTATTTGGCAGCATTGCTGGCGGCAGCAGGCTTGTGCGGTGTACGTGCAAAAGCACGCAAAACCTGTACAGAACAAACACTGACCGCTGCGGATGCGCAGTGGAGCTCGATTCGGGACAATCACCCGGTAGCATGGGCGGGGTACGATGCAGAAAGTCTGGTAACAACAGATACCGACGGATATCTGGTTTGGAATATTGATGGACCCGTAAGTGGTTTGCGTATGCAGGTACGGTCCAGCCAGCCGATTCGGGACCCGGCGCTGTACTATACTACCGCCGAAGGGCAGGACTATCAGTCCGGTAAAACGTTTGCACTGGTGGAAAGTATCCCTGAGCAGGGCGTTTATGTATTTGCACTGCCCGGCGCCACAAAGGTGCATCAGCTGCGGCTGGACCCAACCAGCAGCGCAGGCGCTTTTTTTGAGCTGGAAGAAGTTACCCTGAATCCGGCGGGGCTGAAAAACGGCTTGCAGACAAGTGAATGGCTGTTTGTGCTGGTGGCACCGTTACTGGCTGCGCTTGCTTTGCAGGAAGTGATTTCACTGTTCCGCAAGGAAAAGGATTGGAAAGAACTGGAATAAGCCTTGTATGTGAATTTTGAGCCCTAAATACTCGGTTTTGGTTTTTCGTTGAAATTGACGGGATATTATATTATAATATTTACGTGTAAATGTGATTTGAAATGGGCAGCGGCATTTGTCCTGCCTTTTTGAAGGGAGAAAAATATGTCTTATACTGTAATGGTTACCGGTGCCGACGGTTTTATCGGCAGCCACCTGACGGAAGAACTGGTTCGTGCAGGTGAAAAGGTAAAAGCATTCTGCCTGTATAACTCTTTTGGCAGCTGCGGCTGGATTGATACCCTGCCCAAGGAAATCCGCAGCGAAATCGAGATTTTTATGGGCGACGTGCGTGACCCCAACGGTGTGCGTACTGCAATGCGTGGTCAGGAGCGTGTGTACCACTTGGCTGCTCTGATTGCAATTCCGTTCAGCTACCACAGCCCCGACAGCTATGTAGATACTAATATTAAGGGCACCCTGAATATCCTGAACGCAGCCCGTGAGCTGGATACGCAGCGTGTTATGGTTACTTCTACCAGCGAGGTGTACGGCACTGCACTGTATGTGCCTATTGACGAAAAGCACCCCTATCAGGGCCAGAGCCCGTACTCTGCAACCAAAATCGGTGCAGACCGTCTGGCAGAAAGCTTCTATCGCAGCTTTGACCTGCCTGTAAGCATTGTGCGCCCCTTTAACACCTACGGCCCCCGTCAGAGCGGCCGTGCGGTTATTCCTACCATTATTACACAGTTGCTGGCAGGCCAGACCGAAATTAAGCTGGGCAAGCTGAGCCCCACCCGTGACTTTAACTATGTTAAGGACACTGCACACGGCTTTATGGCAATTGCAGATTGTGATGCAGCTATCGGTCAGGAAATCAACATCGCTACAGGTGTGGAGCATTCCATCGGCGACTTGGCAAAGGAGCTGATTGCACAAATCAATCCGGCAGCTCACATTGTTTGTGAGGAAGAGCGCCTGCGCCCGGAAAAGAGCGAGGTAAACCGCCTGTTGGGTGATGCAACCAAGATTATGACTATGACAGATTGGCGCCCCCAGTATACCTTTGAACAGGGCCTGGCAGAAACTATCGAGTTTTTGCGCAATAATCTGGACCAGTATAAGCCCGGTCAGTATATTTTGTAAAAAAGCGGGGTGCTTTTGTGCACCCCTGTGTGTCTTGCCCGCCGTGCGCTTGCCGGCGGGCTTCACGCATATATAAGGGGACATAACCGGCACAAGCAAAAATGGAAAAGTGAGGAAATGCTATGGAGTTTACCAGGCATCTCAAATCAAATAAAAAGTTTGCTGCTTCGCTCAAAATTGCAGGCTTTTTGGCAGTTGAGGCGCTGGCGGTACTGTTGGGATACTACTGGCGTGTATTTTATTATCTGGACGCACGAGGCATTGCCCCGCTGTCTTTAATGGGAGCGCTGTGTGCAGTTTTCGGGCTGCTGTATCTGCTGGTTTTAGGCGTTTGGCGGCTGTGCAAAAATACACCGAAGCGTGCGGCAGTTTGCATTTTTTTGTGCGGCCTTTTGGTATGCTTTGCCAACCCGCCCATGCAAACACCCGACGAAACCAGCCACTTTTTGCGCAGCTACCGTATTAGTCAGGGCTGCTTTGTGTTCGATGCAGAAAATACCTATCCGGAAGATGTTTCCCGCTTAATGCAGGCATTTCCCGGGGCATGGGTTTCGGCACATACATCGCAGGGCGTAAGGCCGCAGGCACCCGATGGCAAGCTGCCGCAGAGCCAGCCGCTGGAGCAGGCACAGGACACGCAGGGCAGCTGGTCTGTGGGCGAAGGCTGGTCGGTTTATAACAGCCAGGAACACGCAATGAAACAGTATGGACAAAACGGCACAGTGCAGGGCCCTGCCGATGGTTTTGCATGGTATTTAAGCAAAGAGCCTGCCAAAACACCTGCGTCGGAACCGCTGAATTTTGCGATTTTTCCGTACTTTGCAACAGCACCCGGCATTGCGGTTGCACGGCTGCTGGGTTTTGGGGCATTAGGCTGTTTTTATGCAGGGCGCATTGCCAATCTGCTTGTGTATACCTTGCTGTGCTATGGGGCATTGCGACGGTTAAAACGAATGCAGCCGGTATTTATCGCCGTAATGCTAATGCCCATGAGCCTGTATATGGCGGCATCGTATAATTATGATGCGATTGTTTTAGGCTGCTACTACTTTGCTGCAACCTTCTTTTTGCAGCGTGAATGGAATAACCGTGATGTGGCCGCATTCTGCGCTGTATTTTTAACCATGAACATCATTAAGCCGTGGATTAATCTGCTGTGGCTGGCGGTGCTTTTGTTCCAAGACAAAAAGGAGTGGAAAGCAAAGCTTCGCCCTTGGATGGTGGCGGTTTTGTGTGTTGCAGGTGCAATCCTTGCCAGCCGTGTGGTGGACTGGTACGGGGCAGCCTTCCGGTATAATTACGGGACCATCGGCCGTCAGCTGGGCGATACCGTGGACCAAATGGGACAGCTGAAGTTTGTTTTAAGCAATCCCCTGCGATACTTGGCGGTGCTGATTGGTACTTTGTACGAGAATACCTTCTATCTGGGGCAGTTGGGCGTGTTTGGTGCGTTGGATTTGCCCATTCCTGTTATCAACTTGCTGTCACCGCTGGTGCTGCTAATGGGTGCTGTGCTGGCTGTTCCCAAACAAAAGCCGTGCTGTGCAGTGCGCAGCGCAGGGCTGTCGGTATGGGGGCTTGTATATATGGCAGGTGCTATTACAGCCATGTATATCACATGGACACCTGTTGGCATGGTGCGTGTAATAGGATTTCAGGCACGCTATCTGCTGCCGGTGTTCCTTGTTTGGGCCATGGCGCTGACAAAAGGCCTGAGCCACTGCTTGACACTGCGAACCGATGACGAAAAAGCACAAACGGCTGCGCTGCATATCAGTACCGGATTTGCCGTAGTAAGTGCGGTGCTGTTGTTCCAGCATTATTTTGTCGGCCCGGTGTATACGATTTGAGGACGCTGCGGCAGAAATGCCTAAAAGAAAGGATAAAATGCTTTGAAAGAATGGTTTGAAACTTTTTTAGCGTTGCTCGTGGTTTTGGTGGGGGCCTACTGGCTGTGGAAAAAGGCAAAGGTTCCTGCCGGAGCGGCACCGTTTGTGGCACTTTGCAGTGGAATGCTGATACTGTCCATAGCAGGGTGCGCCGGATTGCTGGTACCTGTGATGTGGGTACTGTATGCAGCAGGAGTTGTCGGCGCCGTTTTCATGGTGCTGTCTGTTCGCAAAGACGGAAAAAGCTTTTTTGATTTGCCGCTGTGCACCTTTGCCATTGGGGCAGCAGCGCTGCTGGTATTGTTTTTTGTGCGCAACCCCCAATACTGGACTTGGGACGAGTTCTCCTTTTGGGGCACAGCGCAAAAGCTGGTAAAGGAAAGCGGCGAGCTGTATGTTACCGCTGAAATCGGCTGGAACTGGGTGCCTACCCACCGTCCTGCACTGATTATGCTGGGCTACTTCTTTGGCTTTTTTGGTGCGTATGCGGAGTGGCGTATTTATGCAGCGTATGCCGTGTTGATGCTGGCAGTGGTAACTGCCGTTATGGCCTGCATTAAGGGCAAAGCATGGCAGATTCAGCTGCCGTTGGCAGGGCTTGCAGCCATGACACCCGCCCTGTTTACGATTTATGCACCGCTGAAGCTGCACAGCGAGATTTATTGCTCTACCTTATCCGATGTCCCAATGGGACTGATTATGGGTACAGCTTTGGTGCTGTATTTTGGTGTTGCACGGCAGGATACACGTAAAATGTGGATGCCGGCACTGGCGCTGGCAACCTTGTGCCTGGTAAAAGATACCGGCTTTGCGTTAGCATTGGTTGCTTTGGCACTGATGGCAGTGGATATGCTGGTGCAGTGGCTGCTGGAAAAACGGAAACAGCGGCTGTGGCCTAAGCTTGTGGCAGTGGTGTTGACAGCAATTGCCTGTGCAGCAGGCTTTGTAATGTGGGTGCTTTACCTGCAAAGTGTTTCCGTTGCTGACACTTCCAATGTGGGCGGTGTAGAGCAAATGGGCATGGTGCAGATGGTATTGCAGGGCTTAAAAGAAACCTTGGTACCCTCGGCACGCAGCGAAAAGTTTGCGCAAATCATGGGGCAAATGCTTCAGGTGGTTTGCTTCCAGCGTGCCACTATGCTGGGTTCCGGTATGGTAACCATGCTTTTTGTGGCAGCACTGCTGGTGTTTGCAGCGGTGCTGAGTAAAGACCGTGCAAACCGCTGGAGCTGCGGTGTGTATGCCTTTTTGGGCTGTGCAGGCTTTGTGGCTTATGCGCTGTTTATCGGCTTTACATACGTGTACGTGTTCCGTGATGAAGTTTCTGCCAATCTGGTGGGATACGAGCGGTATCTGTATCCGTATTATATGGGCTTTTTTATTGGTGCACTTGTTTTACTGGGGCACGCAGTGGCAGACGATGCAAAACTGCGCATAGGCCGATTGGCAATCAGTGGTTTGTGTGCCGTGTGTATGCTGCGAATGGCACAGTTTATTCCGCCGCAGCTGACTGTACTGGAGCAGAATCCTACAGTGCAGTGGCAGCGCACAGAAATTACGCAGTGCGTACAGTGGGCAACGCAGGATGTCCCGGCGGATAGCAGAATTTTCTTTATCAGTCAGGGAGATAACGGAAACAGCTGGTTTATGAACAGCTATGCGTTTTATCCTTACGTGCTGGATTACAGCTTCGGCGGCGGTACGCTGGGTCTGCCCGGTGCTTTACCGGAGGATACGCTGTACTACATTCCGCTGACACAGCAGGAGCTTATAGACTATCTGGAAGAAAACAACTGTGATTATGTGTACGTGGAACAAAGTGACCCGCTTTTACAGGAAAGTTATGGCAGCTTGTTCTCGGACGAACTAAAGGGTGACGGTGTGGCACTGTATAGGCTGGACCCCGAAACCAAGCAGTTGCAGCTGGTGAAAAGGAAAGGGATAGCATGAAAAAGATTCGTTGGAATATCCCGATGATTTGTTATAGCGGATTTGTGGCGCTGAGTGTGCTGGCTTGCCTTGTGATGTTTTTGCTGGATACCGTCCGTGGCATAAACGGACAGGCACCTGTAACGATTTCTATAGAGGATTGCGTTTTATCCGGGTTGGAGCAGCAGGCAGACGGCAGCTATCTGGTTACGGATGCTGACCCGCAAATCCTTTTGCCCGAGCAGGAAAAACCGTTCCGCCGGGTAGAAATGCAGATGCAGTGCACACAAAATCCGGGCGAGATGTCGGTGTTTTACCTGACAAAACCCGGGCAGGACTACTCCATTCGGCAGCAGGCATGGCTGAAGGAAAAACAGCCTGGCAGGTATGTGGTGGAGCTTCCCTGGAAAAACGTGGTCCAGCTGCGTATCGACCCTGCCAGTGTGCCGGGGCGCAGCCTGTGGCTGGAGGATATTACTGTAAATAGCGGTGTACCGATTTGGCAGTATTTTGTGCCTAGCTGGACATGGATTTTATCCGCTGTTTTTCTGCCGGGGCTGGCAGCATGCTTTTTAGATTGGCTCCTGTTTGCGGTAAAAACCATGCAAAATAGGAGAAAACCCCTGTAAACAGAGGGGAGGAAACAGATTTTGTTACAAAAAGAAAAGATACAGTGGAAGCCGCTGGCACTTACCGCATTGGTTACAGGTGTGGCTTTACTGGCGGCATATGCCGTGCTGGGGATTTTTCCTTTTGGGGACGGCAGTGTGATTACGGGCGACCTGAACAGCCAGTATATTCCGTATTTTGCTCATTACCGTGATGCAGCATGGGGCAGCGGCGGCTTTGCTACTACCTTTGAAAAATCATTGGGCGGCAGTTTAACCGGCATTTTTGCGTACTATTGTTCCAGCCTGTTTAACTGGATTTATCTGGTAATTCCCGTTAGTATGTATGCACAGGCGGCCTGCGTGGTGCTGTGGTTCAAACTGGTTTTAGCGGCAGTGCTCTTTGCCTGTTTTGTGGGCCAGCATTATAAGCAGATGCCCGCATGGGCGCAGGTTGTACTTGGCACCGGATATGGGCTGTGCGCCTACAACTTAGTGTATTCCCAAAATATTATGTGGCACGACGGGATGCTGCTGCTGCCGCTTTTGTGTATGGGTATAGACAGGCTGGTGCGTAAAGGCCGCCCGATGCAGTATGCCATTGTATTGCTTCTTATTATTTACAGTAACTTTTACATTGGGTACATGGCCTGCATTTTTGCGGTGCTGTATTTGATTTGGCTGCTTTGTACGGAGTATCCAAAACACATCGGTCGTGTGCTGGGGCAGTTTACGGTAGCTTCACTGGCAGGCGGCTTAATAAACGGCTGGCTGATTATGCCGCTGATTTTGGACCTGAACAAAAATAAGGGCGACCTGTTAGCCTTTTCCTTCTCGCTGAAACCGAAGTTTTCCCTGCCTGCACTGGTGCAGCAGTTGCTGCCGGGCTGCTTTGTTTGGCAGGATGCGATGGACGGACTGCCCAATTTGTATTGCGGCATTCTGGCTGTTTTACTGGCAAGCAGCGTATTTTTGTGCGGGAAACAGATTGCCAAAAAGGAAAAACTGGCATCCGGCGCAATTTTGCTGTTTTTGGTTTTGTCCTTCTGGGTTGAGGGGCTGGATACCATTTGGCACGGCATGAAAGCACCTGTATGGTTCCCGTATCGGTACAGCTTTTTAGTGAGCTTTTGGATTTTGTTTTTGGCGGCAGGCGCAGCTGCACGTATCAAATGGAACCGTACGCTGGTGATAAAAACACTGGTGGTGTGGGGTGCTGTTTTGGGTGCGGCGGTGCTGTTCCGCAAACCGGGCGTCGTATATCGGTACTTGGCATTTGGTGCCGCAGCAACGGTTGTTTTGGCGTGGATTGTGTTGCAGATGCAAAAAAAGCATTGTTTTTATAAAGCAGTAGTGCTATTGTGTGCAGTGGAAATGGCCGCAAACAGTGCTTTGGTGTTAAAGCAGTTTGAGCTGTACACCGTAAGCGAGTATCAGCAGTATGTAACACAGGGCAAACAAACGGTGCAGGCGCTGCACGCACAGGATTCGGATTTTTACCGCATGGAAAAAACCGGCATCCGCACATTAAATGACCCAATGCTGCTGGGTTATTGGGGCGTTTCTCATTTTGGCTCAACACAGGATAACAGCTCGGTGGATTTGCTGATTCGTTTGGGTTATGGCAACTATGCAAGCTGCAACACCTATTACCACGGCAGTACCCCAGTGGCGGACAGCCTTTTGGGCATTCGCTATATTGCGGCAGAACCCAATGGCTTTGCACCGCCTTATGGATACACCCCTGTTGCTGTGGACAGCCCTTGGCCTGTGTATCAAAATCCGTATGCACTGCCAATGGCAGGCGTGGTGGACGGCGAGGTTGCCGATTTGCCGCTGGAAAACGGTGAGGACTTGTTCTTGTGGCAGCAGCGTTTACTGGCGGCACTGGCACATGAGCCGAATGCGCAGGTGTATACTGCCGCAGAGCTGGAAACCGTGCAGCCCAACCAGCTGAAAATCACCACACAAAAAGCGGGCCCTTGCTATGCCTTTTTGGTTACGGGCACGGCTTCGGCAGTAACGGTAAACGGGCAGTCGATGGGCAACGTAAATGATTTGGACCGTGGCGGGCTGATGTTCTTGGGCAATTTTGCGGCGGGTCAGGTTGTAGACGTGCAGTTGGACAAAGATGTAATTGCAGCGTATTGCTACAGCTTGGATGAAGCGGAGCTGCTGCGGGTAAGCAGCAGAATCCGTGAAAATGCACCGCAGATTCACCAGATGCAGGACGGAAAAATATCCGTTACAGCACAGGCCGGTGCAAATCAAATGCTGTGGATTCCTACAGGCTTTGCAGATGCATGGTCTGCAAAAGTGAATGGGCAAACCGTTGCACCTGTTCCGCTGGCAGAGGTGTGCTTGGGTGTGCCGCTAACGGAAGGTGAAAACACAGTAGAACTGGTTTGGAAAACACCGGGCGCTTCGGCAGGCGTTTTTGTTAGTTTGGTAGGGTTATCGCTTTTGTTTGTACTTGCGATATGGGAATATAAACGATATAAAAATGAAAAAGAGGATGTATAGCTATGAGTGAATTTATTCCTTTGTCTGTGCCTAACTTTTGTGGCAACGAGAAAAAATATGTAGATGACGCACTGGACGGCGCATGGGTTTCTACCAGCGGCGCCAAGGTTGGCGAGTTTGAAAAGGTCGTGGCAAACTATGTAAAAATGCCTGATGCAGTTGCTTGTTCTTCCGGTTCTTCCGGCTTGCACCTGTCCGCACTGGTTTCCGGCATTCAGCGTGGCGACGAGGTAATTGTACCTACCCTGACCTTTATTGCATCGGTTAACCCTACCACCCGTTATGTGGGTGCCGAGCCTGTATTTATCGGCTGTGATGAAAGCGGCTGCATGGACCCGGACGCAGTAGAGGATTTCTGTGCAAACCACTGCACCCTGAAAGAGGATGGCCTGTACAATAATCGTACCGGCGCACACGTTTCTGCTATGGTTGTGGTGCACGTATTTGGCAATATGGCAGATATGCCTCGCTTTTTGGAAATTGCCAAAAAGTATAAGCTGATTTTGATTGAGGACGCAGCTGAAGCACTGGGTACCCACTACACAGAAGGCCCTCTGGCAGGCAAGTTTTCCGGCACGATGGGCGATGTGGGCGTTTACAGCTTTAACGGCAACAAAATCATTACTACCGGTACCGGCGGCATTTTGGTTTCTAACCACAATGACTGGGCACAGCACGCACGGCATCTGTCCACACAGGCAAAAACCAATATGGTGCAGTTCTACCACGACGAGCCGGGCTACAACTACCGCATGACCAATCTGGACGCTTGCCTTGGCATTGCTCAGATGGAACTGTTGGAGCAGTTTATCACTAACAAGACCCAGCGCTACGAGCAGTATAAAGCTGCATTGGACGGCGTAAAGGGCTTCCGTATGCTGCCTTTCCGTGAGGGCACTCGCTCCAACCACTGGTTCTACACCTTACTGCTGCCCGACCGTTTGGACCGTGACACCGTAATTGACACGCTGCACGAAAAGAATATCCAGACCCGCCCTGTATGGGCACTGATTAACGAGCAGTGCGATTACCCCCGCAACGAGGCATATCATCTGGAAATGGCACAGGAATACCGCCGCTGCGTGGTAAATATTCCTTGCTCTACCAATTTGTCTGAAGAAGACTGCGCTCGTGTTATCGACACGATTTTGGCACTGTAAAAAGAAACACCTGCGGGTGTAACGTAGAAAGGAGCGCTGCTTATGGGGCTGCTATTAAGCCTGCCGGCATTGTTTGGCATTTGCTTTGGCCTGAAAAAGTATTGCAATCTTCCAGCAGGCGCAGCACCCTTGGCAGGGCTTTCCTGTGTATATCTGCTGCTGTTTTTTGGTGGTGTAGGCGGTGTTTTACCGCTGGCAGCATGGGCGATGATTCTTACAGGGTGGATATTGTTGCTGGTTTTGCTGTACCAAAGCTGTAAGGCAAAAAGTACAGCAGAACTGGGGTCTCTGTTTACACCGGGAGGTCTGGTGTTTTGGGGCGGAGCCATACTGCTGCTGCTGCGTCTGGTGTGGCTGCAACCGTCCTTTTTGAACTTCGACGAATATTCTTTTTGGGGCGCAGCAATGCAGCTGACCTGTGAAAACGGTGTGCTGTATCCTGCCTGTGAAACAGGGCGCCCTTGGGTTATGACAGAGCTGCCGGGTATTCCGCTTGTGGGATATTTCTTCCAGCTGGCAGGCGGCTTTGCCCCGTGGAAAGCAATATACGCAGTGGATGTGTTGATGCTTGCGGCGCTGGCTGCTGCTGTAAGCTGCTGCGAGCGTAAAAGCCCCCGTTTATGGGGGCCTGCAGCGGCTGCGGTTATGCTGATTCCTACGGCATTAACAGTGCCCGGACGTACAGGAGCAGTCAGCACTACTTGGCTAGAGATTTTAGGCGACTTGCCGGCAGGCATTTTGTTTGGCGGAGCCGTCGCTTTTTGGCTTGCGGTACGTGAGCAAAAGGGCCTTGCAAAGTGGCTGGTATTTCCGGTATTGTGCCTGACGGCAAGCGTGAAAAGCAACACCCTGCCTATGGCACTGGCTGCCGCCGGCATCATTTTGTTAGACTGGTTGCTGCTGCCGCCTAAAGATGCAGCCAAAGGGCTGCGCCCTGTATTGGGTCGTGCAGGCTTTGGACTGCTGGGCTTGATAGTTCCCGTGGTACAGTATGGCATTTGGACCAAATACGTTACACCGTTTGTGCTGCAAAACGCAACAACAGGCGGTATGGGAGATACAGCAAATGCCAGTTTGCCCGCAGTGGCAATCAATGGCATTAAAATGCTTTTGGGCGGTACGGGAGATGCGTTTTTTGAGCAGCGCCGTGCAGACCTGTATGCTTACGCAGATGTAATGCGGCAGGCGTTTACCCAGCGGGATATTAGTATTTTCGGTTCGGGTATGGCAGTTTGTGTTGTAGTTGGCATGGTGTTTGCAATGGCTCTGTGGGTTGCACCCAATACACGCCAGCGGCTGCGTGTGGCACTGACTGCACTGGGCAGTACAGTTTGTTTTGCAGGATATTGGCTGATGCTATTGCTCAGCTATGCATTTATCTTTAAGGATTCATCCCCCTCGCTGGCAGGGCTTACCAGCTATGCCCGCTATATGAACAGCTACTATGCCGGCTGGCTTTTATTGGCAGTGGCGGTATTGGCACATCAGGCAAGCAGCGGCAAAAAGCTGTCCGGTATGGTTGCCGGGCTGTTAACGGCGGTTGTATTGGCGGTGGCAACAGCCACTGCATGGGAGCCGCAGTTTACCATTTTGGGTGCAAGCCGCAACGTATACAGCGAAAATGCTGCCCGTACTGCGCAGGCACAGCAGGTAAAGGCACAGCTGTCTGAGGAGGACCGAGTCTTTTTGATTCAGCAAGGGGATGACGGCTTTTACTGGTTCTGGTACGCACAGGCATTGCTGCCTAACATTGTGGAATACGGTGCGGGCGGCGGAACCTACGGCGCACCTGTATATGAACAGGCACAGCCTTACTACCAGAGCTACACAGCTGCGGAAATGCAGCAGCTGATTGCAGAAAGCGGGGCAAACTGCATTTTGGTGGCCCAGTCCGACGAAGTATTTGCAAAAAGTTATGCTGCTCTGTTTACGGATGAACTTGCCGCAGCAGAGCATGGCATGGCACTGTATCGGATTGAGCCGGAGGGGTATGTTCCCGTTTGGTCAGCACAAGCAAATCGAGAGGGGGTACCGGCATGAAGCACTGGCTGCAAGTACCGCCCAAAAAGATGGCGAAACTATTTTATCTGGCAGGTATATTGTGCCTGATTGCCGCTATGGTGATTACCTTTGCGGCAGATACCGTTTTGTATGCCAGCGGGCGGATGTATCCCCAGACGATTACCTTGGCGGATACGGATTTGTACACCTTAGTGGATATGGAGTGGGACGGCGCCGATACATTGACGGCACTGTCCGGTGATGTACAGCTGTATTTACAGCCGGGGCAGCGTGTGCGTACGCTGCGTTTAGTGGCAAAGTACGATTCCGATATGAGCTATGAGCGAGATTTATACTGGCATTTGCCCGGCGGTGGATACACCCCTAAACGGCGTGTATGGCCTACAGCCGGCCCTGACGGCAGCTGGCTTTATACAGTGCCGCTGCTTGCCGGGCAAAACCTGCGCTTGGACCTGGCGGATCAGTCGGGCGTTCATATTGAGTTAAAGGCGCTGGAAATCAACCAGCGGCCTGCATGGTATCATTATTTTATCCCTACGCTGTGGCAGCTGTTTTGGCTGGCTGTAGTACCGGGGCTATTGGCCTGTGCGGCGGCATTGGTACAGGACGTAATAAAAATCCGCCAAACAAAAAAGGGAGGGCCTGAAGCATGAAATTAGACGAACTGTTTATCCGGGAGGACGCCACCATTCTGGAAACAATGAAGCGGCTGGACGAAACAGGACGGCGTATTTTGTTTATTGCTCCAAAAGGAGAGCTGAAAGCTGTTTTAACTGACGGTGACTTGCGCAAGTGGCTGCTGCGTGGCGGTAAACTGACAGACGAAGTACGTTTGGCAGCAAACTATAACCCCAAATATTTGCCGGTAGCGGACCGTGGCCGTGCCAAAATGGTTATGGAGCAATACGGCATTGATGCATTGCCGATTATCGGCCGTGATGGAAAAGTAAACGATATTATGTTTGGCACCGGTTTGGACGTAGATAATCGGAAACCGGCCAATATCCCCGTGGTTGTAATGGCTGGCGGCTTGGGTACACGGCTGTACCCGTACACAAAAATCCTGCCAAAGCCTTTGATTCCCGTTGGCGAGCAGCCCATCAGCGAGATGATTCTGGACCGCTTTGCAGAATATGGCTGCAAAGATGCCTTTATGATTGTGAACTATAAAAAGAACATGATTAAGTCTTATTTTAACGACTTGGAAGGCAAATCTTACCAGACCCATTTTGTGGACGAAACCGAATTTTTGGGTACAGGCGGTGGACTGTGCCTGATGAAGGGAAAACTGGACAGCACGTTCTTTTTCTCTAACTGTGACACGCTGCTGGACGTGGATTACGGCGATGTACTGGAATATCACCGCAGCCACAATAATGTGATTACGATGATTTGTTCGTACAAGCATTTCCAAGTGCCGTACGGTGTAGTGGAAATGGGCGAAAACGGAACCATTTTGGCACAGCGTGAAAAACCGGAGTTAAACTTTTTGACCAACACCGGTGTGTACGTGGTAGAACCCCGTGTTGTGGAAGAACTGGAAGACGGCAAAAAGCAGGGCTTCCCCGATGTAATTGAAAAGTATCGCCTTGCAGGAGAAAATGTAGGCGTTTACCCCATTAACGAGTCCAGCTGGATGGATATGGGACAAATGGAAGAACTGGAAAAAATGCGCAGAAAGCTGGAGGGCAAAGTATGAGTGCAGTGATTATCGCCGAAGCGGGCGTAAACCATAATGGCAGCTTGGAGCTGGCTAAAAAAATGGCTTTAGTGGCCAAAGAGTGCGGCGCAGATGTGGTCAAATATCAGACCGCTGTGCCGGAACTGGTTATTTCTAAATTTGCGCAAAAGGCAGAGTACCAAAAGCAGACTACCGGCGACGGCGAAAGCCAGCTGGAGATGGTGCGCCGGCTGCACTTCAGCTTTGAGGCACATAAGGAGCTGAAAGAGTATTGTGATTCTATTGGAATCCAGTATTTGTCCGCTCCCTTTGATATTCCCAGTGTGCGTTTTTTGGGCACACTGGATTTACCTTACATCAAAGTGCCCAGTGGTGAAATTACCAATCTGCCCTACTTGGAAGAAATCGGCAAGCTGGGGATGCACGTTATTTTGTCCACCGGCATGAGCACTTTGGACGAAATCGAAAGCGCACTGGATATTTTGGAAAACAACGGTGCTACCGGGATTACCATTTTGCACTGCAACACCGAGTACCCCACCCCTTACGAGGACGCAAACCTGTCTGCAATGCTGGAGCTGGCAGACCAGTTTGGTTTGCCGGTAGGTTTGTCGGACCACACCACCGGCTGGGAGTGTGACGTAGCTGCCGCAGCTTTTGGTGCATCTGTGATTGAAAAGCACTTTACGCTGGATAAGACCATGGAAGGCCCCGACCACAAGGCAAGCCTTGAGCCGGATGAACTGAAGGCTATGGTTACTGCGGTACGCAACATCGAAAAGGCTATGGGCGACGGTGAAAAAAAGGTTTCCCGCAGCGAAGCACGCAATAAGCCGATTGCACGTAAGAGCATTGTTGCAGCACGTCCCATTAAAAAGGGCGAGCTGTTTACAGTAGATAATCTGACGACAAAGCGCCCCGGTGACGGCATCAGCCCCATGCGCTGGTACGAGGTACTGGGTACTGCTGCCTGCCGTGACTTTGAAGAAGACGAGAAGATTGAGCTGGTGTAATCCGGCGGAAAAGTGAGGAGAGCCTCATGGGAAATGTCCATGCAAAAAAGCGACTTGCCGTAATTACCGGTACCCGTGCCGAGTATGGTTTGCTGCGCCCTGTAATTTTCAAATTGTTGAAATCTGATACAATTCAACCACTTGTAATTGTTACAGGTGCGCACCTGTCTGCGGAGTACGGCAATACCGTGTCAGAGATTGAAGCGGACGGCGTACCGATTGCAGCACGTCTGCACATTTTGACCCACGGACATGGTCCCTTGTCCCTGCCGGAAACCGTGCAGGATACCATCGGTCAGTTCAGCCGCTGGTTTATAGAAAACCGCCCCGACGGAGTGCTGGTGCTGGGCGACCGCTACGAAATTTTTGCGGCAGCGCAGGCAGCCGCTATGACAGGCGTGCCTATTGCGCACATTTCCGGCGGCGATGTAACGCTGGGGGCGGCAGATGATTATTACCGCCACTGCATTACCAAAATGGCGGCATTACATTTCCCCAGCTGTGAGGACTCGGCACGGCGTGTTATCCGCATGGGCGAAAACCCTGCCATTGTTCATAATGTGGGCGGCTTGGGCGATGAAAATATCCGTGCGCTGCCCCGCATGAATCTGGACGAATTGAGCGAGAGTATTGGCTTTGACCTGCACAGCCCGTATGCGCTGGTAACGTTCCACCCGGAAACCGCCGGCGGCGCAGACCCTGCCCAGCAAAGCGATATGCTGATGCAGGCCATGGAGGACATTACGGCAAAGCATGGCATTCGCTGGTTGATTACAAAGGCCAATGCAGACGCAGGCGGCCAAATCATCAATCAAAAAATAGATGATTGGGTTGCACAGCACCCCCAACAGGCACTGGCAGTAACCAGCTTGGGCGTAAAGCGGTATTTGTCGGCGATGGCAAAGGCAGCCTTTGTGGCAGGCAATTCTTCCAGCGGTGTGGTGGAAACTCCCACCTTTGGTGTGCCTACTATTGACATCGGCAACCGCCAAAACGGACGGATTCGCTGCCAGAATGTAATCCATTGCGAGGCAGATGCAGCGCAAATTACCCGGGCAATGGAAACAGCACTGACCCCGGAATTTGCCCAAAAGGCGCATGCTGCAGTCAGCCCGTATTATGGCGGCGATACCAGCGGGCGAATTGTTTCTGTTTTGGAAACTGCTTTGCAAAATCCAAACTTTGGCGCACCCAAAGGCTTTTATGATGGAGAATAATCCCGACAGGGTTTAGAATAGGAGAACGAACATGCTGTTTGTAGAATATCCCAAGTGCTCTACCTGCAAAAAGGCCAAGCAGTGGCTGGATGCCCACGGTGTACAGTACACCGACCGCCATATCGTGGAGCAAAATCCTACTGCGCAGGAGCTGGAAGGCTGGGTGGAAAAATCCGGCCTGCCGCTGAAAAAGTTTTTTAACACCAGCGGCTTAAAGTATAAAGAGCTGGGCCTTGCGGTAAAATTGCCCACAATGACAGACACAGAAAAGCTGGACCTGCTGGCAACAGACGGTATGCTGGTAAAACGCCCCATTGTTGTGGGCGAGGATTTTGTATTGGTTGGATTTAAGGAAGCGGACTGGGCGGCCCGATTGGGTTAAGCTGCCGCATAAGGAGGAAGTCCCTATGGAAAAGATTCTGATTATTGGCTTGGGCAGCATGGGCAAGCGCCGTGCACGCTTGGTAAAGGGCCTGCGCCCCGACATGACGATTTGCGGTGTGGACAGCAGCGAAGGCCGCCGTGCAGAAGCTGCGGAACTGGGCATTCGTGCATACGCATCTATTCCCGAAGCAGTGGAGGCAGAGCACCCGGAAGCTGCGCTGGTTTGCACAGCACCGCTCAGCCACGCAGGCATTATTCATACATTGCTGGAGAACAACCTGCCGGTGTTTACAGAGTTGAATCTGGTGGACGACGGCTACGCAGAAAATCAGGCATTGGCTGCTGAGAAAAACCTGCCGCTGTTTTTGTCCTCTACCATGCTGTATCGTGGCGAAACCCAGTACATGAAGGCTCAGGTGCAGCAGTTTATGGAACAGACCGGCAAAAAGGTAAACTACATTTACCACATCGGCCAGTACCTGCCGGATTGGCACCCGTGGGAAAACTACAAAAACTTTTTTGTGGGCGATAAGCGCACAGGCGGTGTACGAGAGATTTTCGGCATTGACCTGCCCTGGCTGTGGGACGCTTTTGGCCCGGTAAAGAGCATCCATGTGGAAAAGGATAAAATCAGTAATCTGGAAGTGGATTACCCGGACAGCTACATGGTAACCCTGCGCCACGAAAACGGCGTAAAGGGCGTTTTGGCAGTTGACGTTGTCAGCCCCAAGGCTGTGCGCAACTTTGAGTGCTTTGGCGAAGGCCTGCATCTGTTCTGGGAGGGCAACCCCCGTGGCCTGTATACCTTCGACCACGAAAAAGGCGAAAAGGTAGCAGTAAATACTTACGAAACCTTTGAGCACGACAGCCGTTACAGCGATAATATCGTGGAAAATGCGTATGTGGACGAGCTGGCAAACTTCTTTGCGATGGTAGAGGAGGGCGCAGCGCCCCGCTGGAGCTTTGCAAAAGACCAGCAAATCATTAACCTGATTGAAAAAATCGAGGCATAAAGGAGAGAGCTCAATGAGCCAAAAAGTAACAGCTTTGTTTGTGGGGTTGGGCTCTATCGGAACACGACACCTGAATAGCATTACCACCCTGTGTGCCGAGCAGGGGCTGGCGCTGGAAGTACACGCACTGCGCAGTGAGATGACCCGTCCGCTGCGGGAGGGTGTGCGTGAAAAAATAGCTGCGCAGTTTACCAGCTTAGAGGACGCAGCAGCACTGCCCCACTACGACATGGCATTTATTACAAATCCCACCAGTTTGCATGCGCAGGCTTTGCGCCAGCTAAAGGGCCGTGCGGATACGCTGTTTATCGAAAAACCGATTTTCTCCGCAGAGGAAACGGGCGTTGCCCTTTCCGATGTACTGGCAGAGGGCCAGAAAGCCTATGTGGCAGCACCGATGCGCTGGAGCGCAGTAATGCTGGCACTGAAGCAGTGGCTGGCGGAAAACCCGGACCAGCGCCCCTACAGTGCCCGTGTTATTTGTTCCAGCTGGCTGCCCGGCTGGCGCCCCGGTGTGGACTATCGCACCGTATACTCCGCACATCGTGATATGGGCGGCGGTGTAACCATCGACCTGATTCATGAGTGGGATTATCTGGTGGGCTTGTTTGGCAAGCCGCAGGAGTTGTATAATTTTAAGGGTACCTACTCGGATTTGGAAGTGGACAGCGATGATTTAAGCGTGTATATTGCACGGTATCCGTCCATGCTGGCAGAGGTGCATTTGGATTATTTCGGCCGCACCTATCGCCGCAGTATTGAGCTGTTTACCCGTGAGGGCACCGTAACGGCTGATTTTGGTGCAGCAACACTCACGCTGCCGGACGGCACCGTACAGGAATATAAGGAAACCACCGATGCCTGGTACCGCCGGGAGATGACCTACTTTTTGGATTATGCCCTGCATGGCAGCGGCGAAAGTGTAAACAGCCCGGCCGAGGCGCTGGATGTACTGCGCCTGACTTTGGGTGAAGCATAAATAACGGAGGAATTTTAACCATGAAAAAAATGCTGATTACCATTTGCGGCCGAGCAGGCAGCAAGGGCTTTAAGAATAAAAACCTGAAAACCTTTTGCGGTAAGCCGCTGGTATATTACACGCTGTCCGCAGCAGAACTGTTTATCAAGAGTATGCCGGATGTGCAGGTAGATATCAGCTTGAATACCGATAGCCAGTATTTGGCGGATTTGGTTTTGGAAAAGTACCCGGAGGTAAACTTTTTGCCCCGTGGCGAGGCTTTGGGCGGCGATACCGTACCCAAGATGGCTGTATTTCAGGATAGTTTGGCACGTATGGAAGAAAAAATGGGCTGCACCTATGACTACGTGATGGACCTGGATATTACCAGCCCCCTGCGTACGGCCAAGGATATTGCATCGGCTTACCGTATCAAGGACCGCCGCACCGATTTGGATTTGGTCTTTTCCGGCACAGAGGCACGCCGCAACCCGTACTTCAATCAGGTTGCTGCACAGGACGACCACGTGGTAAAGGTTATTGATTCTCCCTTCACTGCTCGTCAGCAGGCACCGGCTATTTACGACATCAACGCAAGCATTTATGTGTTCAGCCGTGACTTTTTGGCTAACAACACAACCGGTATTTTGTGGGATGGCAAGATTGGCCTTTCCCTGATGAAGGATACCGGCATTTTGGATATTGACTCTGAGGAAGACTTCCAGATGATGGAAGTAATTGCAGATTATCTGTACAAGCATGACAAGGATTTTGCAGCAGTGAGGGAGAACATTCGTGGAGCAGCGTATTGACCCCAAAACGGAGCATGACAGGGACCGCCGGGTAATGAAGCTGGTGCTTTCTGCCGGTCAAACCCTTTTGGAAAACGGCGCAGAGGTTTTTCGTGTTGAGCAAACCATGCAGATTATGGCACGCAGTTTTGCCTTGCAGGAGTTTCAGGTGTATGTGCTGACAAATGGCATATTTGCCAGTGCAGGTACAAAGGAAATCGGTGAGGTACGCAATATTCCCAACCATACTGTCGATTTGGGACGTGTGGATGAAATCAACACGTTATCCCGTCGCATTGCAGCAGGCGGGGTCACTTTGGAACAGGCGGAACAGGAAGTGGAGCGCATTCGGCAGCTGCCGCTTACTTCGCAAAAGACACGCTGCTTAGCAAGCGGAATGGGTGCTTTTTGTTTTGCGCTCATGTTTGGCGGTGCTGTAATCGATGGCCTTGTGGCAGCGGCAGCAGCTGTTGTTTTGCAACAGTATCTTATTTGGAGCAGTGGACGCGGCGTGCCCGGCATTTTTCAAAAGATGACAGGCTCGGCACTGATTGCAGGCATTTGTTTGGTAGTATGTACCTTACTGCATGGCAGCGCAGACTATGCCACAATCGGTGCGCTGATGCTGCTTACACCGGGTCTGGCGTTTACTATGGGCATTCGTGATTTTGCCAACTCGGATTACTTGTCCGGCTCTATCCGTATGATGGATGCCCTTTTAGTAGGCGGCAGCATTGCCAGCGGCGCAGGCTTAGTAATGGCGCTATATTCCCATTGGGCGGGGGTGCTGCTATGATGGATTTGAGTAATTTACTGCATTTGCTCAGCGAATTTGTTTTGGCGGGTGTGGCAACCGTAAGTTTTGCAATTCTTTTAAGTGTGCCGAAAAGAGAATATCTGACTTGCGGCTTTGTAGGTGCTGTGGGCTGGGTGATATATGTGCTGCTTACAGATGCGGGACAAAGCCCAGCGCTGGCTACGTTGATTGCTTCCATTCCGCTGACAGCACTGGCCCGTACGTTTGCCATCCGACATAAAGCACCGGTAACCGTGTTTTTGGTTAGCGGCATTTTTGCGCTTGTGCCGGGAGCAGGCATTTACTACACGGCCTATTACTTTATTATGGGCGACCCGATGTTCAGCACAAAAGGCATCGAAACACTAAAAATTGCACTTGCACTGGCTCTAGGCATGACCATTGTATTGGGTATGCCGCTGCCCAGAAAAAAGATAACAAAACAATAAAAAATCCCCACGCTTGCAGATGGTTTGCAGGCGTGGGGATTTATTTTATTACTTTTTGGGTTTGTGGGGCGGGGTGCGCTTTTTCTTGCGGACACTGTACCCGAAGCTGCCGAGCTTACGGCCCAGTGCCAGATAGTCGCCGTGGCTGTATACAATCAGCTTTGCACGGTTTAGGCACAGCTTGCCGTTTTCGTCCAGCAAACGCTCGTCTACATCAACAGCCATTACCTGTGCCAAGAATAAATCATGGCTGCCAAGCGGAATCCGCTGTGTGATGCGGCATTCCAGATTGACAGGGCTTTCCTCCAAAATGGGGCAATCCGTCAGTACACTGCCGGGCGCAGCGTGCAGGCCCATTTGGGCGAATTTGTCGTAATCTTTGCCGCTGCGTACACCGCACCAGTCGATGGCACGGGTTAACGGCTCGGTAGGCAGATTGATGGCGAACTCACCGGTTTCGCACAGCAGCTTGTGGCTGTATCGCTCGGGGCGGACGCTGATGGATACCATACTGGGCTGGGTGCAGATTGTGCCTGTCCAGCCGATTGTAATCAGGTTGGGCTTTTCCATGCCGCCGCAGGATACCAGAACAGGAGGTTCCGGGTTCAAAAGGGTGCTGCCTTTCCAGCTTTGTTTACTCATCCTTTGTACTCTCTTTCATAAGGGGCCCAAGTACGCTCGCTGATAATATAGCGAGGACGGGCTTTGGTTTCCATATAGATTTTTCCGATATACTCACCGATGACACCGAGGCACAGCAGCTGGATGCCGCCCATAAAGCACACGATGCACACGGTGGAGGTCCAGCCGGCTACGACATATCCGGCAAATGCCTGAATGATTGCCCAGATTACACCAATAAAGCTTAATACGCTGATAACTAAGCCCAAACCGGCAATCAGCCGAATGGGCTTTACCGAAAGGCTGGTGATGCCGTCAAAGGCAAGCGCCAGCATTTTCTTTAAGGGGTAGTGGCTTTCGCCGGCAATGCGCTCTGCACGGTCGTAGTAAACGCTGGTGCTCTTAAAGCCAACCAGAGGAACCATACCACGCAAAAAGATGTTTACTTCCTTATAATCGGCAAAATGGTCCAGCACACGGGAGCTGATCAGGCGATAGTCTGCATGGTTAAATACAATGTCGGCACCCATCCAGTTCATCAGGTGGTAGAAACCCTCGGCGGTAAAGCGCTTGAAAAAGGTGTCGGTGGTTCGTCTGGCACGCACACCGTAAACAACTTCGCAGCCGTCCAGATACGCATCGACCATAGCGTGCATCGCATGGATATCGTCCTGACCGTCGCAGTCGATGGAAATGGTGATGTCGCACTGGTCCTTGGCTTCCATCAAGCCGGCAAGTACCGCATTCTGGTGTCCACGGTTGCGGCTTTGGCTGATACCAATAAAGTGTTCGTCCTGCTTGGACAATTCGGTGATGATTTGCCAGGTGTCGTCCTTGGAACCATCGTTTACAAAGCAAATGCGGCTTTGCTCGCTGATTTTGCCTTCGCTGATTAAATCAGCCAACTCCTGACGAAACATTGGTGCAGTAATAGGCAACACCATTTCTTCGTTGTAACAAGGAATTACCATCCAAAGAATGGGCTTAGACATAAAACTTCCTCCATATCATAACGTAATACGCATTCAACAGTGACAGGCTTGTTCCAGCCCGGATTTATCCAGCAGCTTAAAACTGCTTTTATAGGTTTCAATCAGGCCCTCTGCCTGCATACGGGAAAGCTCCCGGGATAAAGCGCTTCGCTCACAGGCAAGATATTCCGCCATGGCAGCACGTGAGTAGGGCACCGTGAAGGTATCTGCGTTTGCTTGCTGGGCGTAATGCAGCAAATAAGCGCAAATCTTTGCGCGTAAGCTCTTTAGGGTAAGCAGCTCCAGACGGTCCATAAGGGAAAAATATTTTGCACTAATAGCCTTCATGAGATTTTGCAGCAGCTGGGTATGCGCTTGAGCACACACGGGCGAAAATGCCAGCAAATACGAATATGGGATAAATAAAACCTCTCCGGCGGCAACCATTTGTACCGTTACAGGGCTTTTTTGATTACTGCCCGCTAAAATGTCTCCGAAGATACCGCCGGGTTCCATTTGTGCGGCAGGAATGCGGTGCCCGTCCGGCAGGGGGTGCCATGCTTCGATGCGCCCGGAAAGCACAATGCCCAGTGCGGAACAGGTATCACCATATTGCAGCAGCAGGTCACCTTTTTGGTAGTTGCGGCGCACAGGGTGCAGGGCCTCTAATAGTTGGGAAATCTGCTGTGGGGCAATGCCGGCAAAGAGGCTGGTGCGGCTTAATAATGTGATGTAGTCCATAGCAGTCTCCTTTGTTGCGGTGGCAACACAATTTATGATTGTATTATAGTAAAATTTGGAGCAAAGCGCAATCGTTAATGCTTATTTTATAGTTGAGGAGGGCAAAAGGTTGAAAAACTATACGAAATTTATTACACGCACCGCTGTGCTGCTGGCACTGTGCGTGGTGGTGCAGTTTGCGGTGTCCGGACAATGGGTGAAGGGACCGTTGGTGAATACTATTTTGCTGGTTGCGGCCATGACAACAGGACTATCCGGCGGGGTACTGGTTGCTGTTTTGAACCCACTGCTGGTCTTTTTGATTGCGGCACCGGCACCGATGAAGCTTTGCCCGCAAATTTTACCTGTAGTGATGATTGGCAATGTGGTGCTGGTTGTAATCGCATGGGCACTTCGTAAGCCGCTGAATGGCATTGTTGGCTTGGCTGTGGCAGCGGTTGCCAAGGGCCTTGCTATGATGGCGTTAATCAGCTGGGTTGTATTGCCCATGTTTGGCGAAAAGTTGGTAGCCAAGGGAATTGACGCAACCGTAAAGGTGATGTTTGGCGTAACGCAGCTTTACACGGCAGCGATTGGCTGTGTGGTGTTCTTTGTGATTTGGCAGGTGCTGAAAAAGGTTCCGCATTTAGCAGAAGAAGCATAAACAAAATAAAACCGATGTGATGGGCGTATCACATCGGTTTTGTTTTTATAAAAGCTGTGCCAAAATGCTGTTTTGGACAATTAAGCCGGACGGGGTAAGGGAAAGTGTATGATGGTTGTAATGTGCGTACCCGGCACGAACGCACTGGTCCAGAAAACGCTCCTGTGCAGGAGTAAACGGTTTGCCGCCCCGACGCAGGTACTCGGCAATATCCATACCCTTGGTCAGACGCAGCTGCAACATCAGATAATCCATAGAGTTGCAGTCGCCGTCCGGAATGGGGGCAGACTGTCCACGGATAAATGCGTCTGTATCCTGTGCATAGTAAAAACGGCGGCTGCCCATGCAGCTGTGAGCAGCGGGGCCGATACCAAGGTAATCCTGACAGTTCCAATAAATCATGTTGTGCTTGCCTTGGTGCCCGGGCTTGGCAAAATTAGAGATTTCGTACTGCTGATACCCGGCTTTTTCCAGCTGCTTTACGGCGTACAGATAAAAGTCGGCAGCGGTGTCTGCATCGGGTAAGCCCTCGGGCGGCGTTCGGCCGAAAGCGGAGTCCGGCTCAATCTTTAGCAGGTAGGCCGAAATATGATTGGCACCGCCCTCCTGAATCAGAGCTAAGGTTTCATCAAATTCCTCGTAGCTGTAATGAGGCAGCGCTAACATGATGTCACCGCAAATATGGGGGAACCCAACATCACGGGCAGCCTGCAGTGCGGCACGTGCCTGTGCGGCATTATGTGGGCGGCCCAAGGTACGCAGCTGGCTGTCACGGGCGCTTTGTACGCCAAAGGAAATGCGATTGACGCCGGCTGCCCGATAAGCGGCGAGGCTTTCGGGCGTGACGGTTTCGGGGTTTGCCTCCAGTGTAATTTCCGCATCAGGTGCAGGGCAGGAAGCATCCAGAATGGTTTTGACGTCTTCGGGGGATAATAAGCTTGGGGTGCCGCCGCCAAAATAAACGGTGTCGGGGTGCAGCGCAGCACCGCCGCCAAAAGCATCCAGCTCCCGCAGTAATGCCTGCACAAAGGAGGGTGGAACCTGCCGTTTTCCGGGTGCGGCATAAAAGTCGCAGTATTTGCATTTGGAAAAGCAGTAGGGGATATGATAATATAGGCCAAGTGCCATAAAAGAGATACAGCTCCTTCATAATAGTTTCATGATTTTATTTTATACTATATCACAATACCACCAGCTTTGGAATCAAACCATTTAGATGAAATGGTTTATGGTGGGATTCGATTGAAAAAGAGGAGAGAAACGGATGAATAACGAACAGTTTTCTTACAATATGGGAAGCCGTGGCTATGGCATCTCGCTGAGCTACGAGCAATATGTCAGCCGCACGTTCCGTTGGATGGCAGTTGGTTTGCTGCTTACCTTTGCAACAGCCCTTACCGTTCCGAGCACACCGCTGTTTGGAATGGTGTACAGTATGTACTTGCCTTTGACGATTGCGGAACTGGCACTGGTATTTGTGCTGGGTGCCCGTGTGAACAGCTTGCAGGTCAATACAGCACGTATGCTGTTTGTAGGATATTCTGTCCTGAACGGTTTGGTCCTGAGTATTTACTTTGCAATGTTTGATGTGCGAACCTTGACGATGGCATTTCTGGCTTCGGCACTGTACTTTGGCATTATGGCAATGTATGGCGCAAAAAGCAGCCGTAACCTGTTAAGCTGGGGCCCTGCGCTGTCCGCTGCACTGCTTTCTTTGATTATTTGCGGTTTCGTCGGCACATTGTTCAGAATCGGTTTTATGACCGGTATGATGTACAGTGCAATTGGCTTAGGCTTGTTTATGCTGATTACAGCACGTGATATGCAGATGATGCAGTACAATTATCGCTGGTTTGCCCGTGATGATGCAATGCTGGAAAAATCGGCTGTATTTACGGCACTGCAACTGTATTTGGACTTTATCAACATTTTTATGTATGTCTTGCGTATGTTTGCCCGCCGTGACGACGACTAATGATTTATAAAAAACGCCTGCGTTTGATACGCAGGCGTTTTTTCTGTTTTTGTTTGTATATTCCGGCCCCCTTTGCAGCACACTATCATCAAAGCCACCCAAGCATAAAGACTAAAATAGGGAACGGAGAAGCAAAAATGGAAAAAATGCGGAATTTTTTGCGGGACCACGGTATGGTGTGTGCAGTGGCCTTGTGTGCCTTTGCGGCGGTAGTTACCGGCGTATGGGCGGTACGCACCATACAAAAAGAATTGGACCGGACGGTTCCGCCTGCGGTGGAAGAACCAAAAAATCAGGTTGAACAGCCACCATTACAACCGGAGTTAAAGTGGGAGGAAAATGAATGGAACACAGGTATGGGTGTAGCAGGAAAGGCCGAGGGTATACCGGAGAAGCAATCTTCCAGTGGGGCGCAGTCGCCCTCGGCATCATCGTCTGGGGAATCTTCCTCTACCGAATCTGGCAAAGAGCCCAGCGTGTCCAGCGGGCCTGCCGGTGCAGCCAGTACCTTATACGGGCCGCCGGTGCCTGGTTCGGTGGTGCAGGCGTTTAGCGGCGACGAGCTGGTTTACAACGAAACGCTTGCCGACTGGCGCACACACAATGGTGTGGACTACGCCTGTGCAGCAGGCAATGTGGTAAATGCACCTGCAGCGGGCACAGTTGCTGCGGTTAACAATGGCGGCAACTGGGGTGGCGTTGTAGAACTGACCGATGCAGCAGGGCGCACTTGGCGCCTGTGCGGTGTTACCGCTTCGGTTCAGGTTGGTGATACGCTGACCTGCGGACAGGAAATCGGTAAGGCATCCGGCGTTACCTGCGAGGCTGCGGTTGGCAGCCATGTGCATTTGGAGGTAATGCAGGACGGCAAATATCAAAACCCGGCGGAACTTATCCGCTGAGTGTGGGCAGGCAAACGGAAACAAAAAAAGAAGCACCACCCTGTAAGGTGGTGCTTCTTTGGTGCCGGCGATGGGACTTGAACCCATACATTGTTTCCAACGACAGATTTTGAGTCTGTTGCGTCTGCCAATTCCGCCACGCCGACGTAACACGCTTATTATAACGGAAGAAACAGAAAAAATCAAGACATTAATTTAATTTTTTGAAAGAGAATATGAATTTATAAAAAAAGTAGACAAAAATTATACAAATCGGATATTTTTCGACATGATATGCAAAGTGTTACAAAAGTAGGGTGTGGAAAAGCAAAATTTTGGTTGACAAAAACAACAGCATCATGTAAAATGAAACAGTCCTCAGATAGAGGATATCAGCAATATGCCCCTGGTAGCTTAACAAGCAGAGCAATGGATCCAAAAGAACCAAGCAATGGTGTAAATCTTTCCGCGGGCAAAAATGTAAACAGAGGAGAATACTACAATGTTTGAAGACAAGACTTTAGTTTGCAAGGACTGCGGTAAGGAATTCGTTTGGACTGCAGGTGAGCAGGAGTTCTACGCATCTCGTGGCTTTGAGAACCAGCCTCAGCGCTGCAAGCCCTGCCGTGATGCTCGCAAGAACGTGACCCGTACCGAGCGTCAGATGTTCGATGCTACCTGTGCTGCTTGTGGCAAGACCTGCAAGGTTCCCTTCCAGCCTCGTGAGGATCGTCCCGTGTACTGCTCCGAGTGCTTCGCTAAGATGAAGGAGAACGGCTAATTATTAGCTGACTTTGATAGTCTTACAAAGCGACCGCCTTTGCAAAAGGCGGTCGCTTTTTTTATTGTAAGTGCGTGGAACGCTTGCAAAATAGGGCGTGTTTCGGGTATAGTATAAAAAGTAGGCGTTAACCGCCGGGAAAGAGGTATATTATTATGTTTGAACTGTTCAAAAAGGCAAATAAATCTACTCCTGTTCAGGTAACTCGTGATACCGTTATTGGCGATTTGATGGATATTGACAGCACAGTTGCTCCGCTGCTGATGGAAATCGGCATGCACTGCCTGGGCTGCCCTTCCTCTCGTGGCGAGACCATTGAGGAAGCTTGCATGGTTCACGGTGCAGACTGCGACGCTTTGCTGGCACGCCTGAACGAGCATATTGCAAAAAATGCATAAGCTGGCACCTCAGTTAGATGCTCGCCTGCAAACGGCGGCAGATTTGGTGCGTCCGGGGCAGGCGGTTGCAGACATTGGCTGCGACCATGGCAAACTTACGGCGGTACTTGCCGCAAGCGGGCGCTATCCTAAAGTAATTGGTGCAGACCTGCGCCCCGGCCCTTTGGCTAAGGCGCAGGCTACATTGGAAAAGGCTGGCCTCACCGATAAGGCTGAGCTTCGTCTTGGCGATGGCCTTACGGTATTGCAGGAGGGCGAAGTAGGAACTATCGTATTGGCAGGCGTTTCGGCGCAGACGACAATTGATATTTTGTCTGCCACGTCTTGGATACGTGCGGCGGCAGGTCCACGCTTGGTACTGATTCCGGCTACAAAGCATCCGGTATTGCGTGCGTGGCTGTACATCAATGGGTTTACCATTGTGCGGGATGTGCCTGTGCAGGCAGCAGGGCGCTGGTATGCAGTAATGGCTGCGGAATACACGGGTGACCATATTGCACCGCAGGACATCACGCTGGAAAGCTGTGTATACGGTGGCACGATGGAAGAACCCGGCAGTGCAGAGTATTGTGCGCTGGAGCTGGGTAAGCTGAAGAAGCTTCGGCTGGGATTAAAAGCGGACGACGCTTTGGCGATTCAGATTGATGCATTGACAGAACAAGCGCAGTAACAGGAGGAAACCAATGCCGCAGGTAAAAGAAATTTATGATATGCTTGCAGAGCTGGCTCCCGTAGAGCTGGCGGAAGGCTGGGATAATGTGGGCTTGCTGGTGGACAGCGGCAAAGAGGTGTCCGGTGTACTGGTTACGCTGGATATTACCGCTGCCGCAGTGGAGCAGGCAGTGCAGCTTGGCTGTCAGCTGATTGTGTCGCACCATCCGGTTATTTTTGGCGGCCTAAAACGTCTGAGCCCGTCAGATGTGGCATTCCAGTTGGTACAAAACGGTATTTCGGCAATTTGTATGCATACGAATTTGGATGCAGCAGATGGCGGAGTAAATGATGTGCTGGCAGGGCTGTTTGACATCACGCAGGCGATTCCGTTTGCCGGTGGCTGTGGGCGTGTCGGCATGGTGGAAGAAACTACCACGGCGCAGCTTGCAGAAAAAGCACAGCGTATCCTTGGCACTGCGGTTAAGTTTGCGGACGCAGGCAAGCCGATTTCCAAATTGGCTGTCATCAGCGGCGCAGGCGGCAGTATGTTTGAGGATGCTATTGCACAAGGTGCAGACTGCTTACTGACAGGTGAAGCAAACCACCATCAGGCATTGGACGCTGTGCGGCTTGGCATGAGCCTGATAGCGGCTACCCATCAGGCAACGGAACAGCCGGTTGTGCCTGTACTGGCAGAAAAACTGCGGCAGGCATTTCCTGATTTGCAGGTGCAATGCAGCACAGTGGACCGAGACCCCTTTACCTATATATAAAGAGATACTACAAAACACCATTACGAATATTCGCGCCCGGTGTAATGCCGGGCACTTATTTTACCCATAGAGAGGGGGAACTTATATGGCATTAGACGCTGCAACTCTGGCCCTTACGGCACAGGAGCTGAAAACGAAATTGGTAGATGCCAAAATTGCCAAGATTTTTGAGCCTACACGAGATGAGCTTGTGTTGACTTTGCGTACACGTACGGAAACTCTGTCGCTGTTGCTGTCGGCACGCAGCGGCTCGGCACGTGTGTGCTTTACACAGGAAAGCTTTGAGAACCCGGAAACACCGCCCAGCTTTTGTATGCTGATGCGAAAGCATCTGACAGGCGGCCGTGTGTTGGATGTGCAAATGGAGCCGGGCGACCGTATTGTTTATTTTGTGTTCCAGTGCACCAACGAAATGGGCGACTTGGTACAGAATACTTTGTGTGCTGAGTTGATGGGCCGTTATTCTAATTTGGTTCTGGTGCAGAATGGCAAAATCATTGATGCGCTGAAGCGTGTAGATTTTGAGGATAGCGATGTCCGCCAGCTTTTGCCGGGCTTGCCGTATACGCTGCCGCCCAAACCCGCACGTCCGGATTTCATTATGACATCTGCGGTGGCGCTTGTATCCGCTGCCTGTGAAAAAGATTTGCCTGTGGCAGATGCACTGTGCCGTACAGTTGCCGGTGTAGGCCCTGTGGTCAGCCGTGAAGCCGTGTGGCGTGCTTTTGGCGAAACCACCCTGCTGGCATCGGAGCTGAATCCGGAGCAACAGGGGCAACTGGTTGCATCCATTGAGGAACTTAAAACAGAATATGCGAACGGCGGCACACCAACCAGTGTAAAAACGGCAGAGGGCAGACCGGTGGAGTTTACCTTCTTTCAACCGACACAATATAACGAGAGCTTTCAGCTGAAGGTATGGCCCAGCTTTAGCGAGCTGCTAGAGGGCTATTATGCAGAGAAAGACCGTGCGGAGCGTTTACGCACCAAGAGCAAGGAACTGCACAAGGCTGTACACAATATGTACGAGCGTGCAGTGCGTAAGCAGGCAAACCGTAAGGAGGAGCTTGCTGCCAGCGAAAAGAGCGAGAAGCTGCGTCTGTATGGTGAATTGTTAAGTGCAAACCTGTATCAGATTGAAAAAGGCATGGCAAGCGTGACCTTGCCCAACTGGTATGATGAGGGCAAGCCTGTAACCATTCCATTGGATGTACGGTACAGCCCAAGCCGCAATGCACAAATCTACTTTAAGAATTATAAGAAGAAGCAGACGGCAGCACGTATGCTGGTAGAGCTGCTGGAGCAGGGCGAAAAAGAAATCGCATATCTGGAAACCGTTCTGTACGAAGTAGAAAGTGCACCCGGCGAGGCAGCTTTGAACGAAATTCGTGCAGAATTGAAGGGACAAGGCTACCTGAAATACTACAAGCAGCGGGATAAGAAACAAAAGCCTGCGGACTTTTGGCGCTATATGTCCAGCGATGGATTTGAGATTCTGGTGGGACGCAATAATATCCAGAACGAAAAGCTGACGCTGCACACCGCACGTGGAAAGGACTTGTGGTTCCATACCAAGAATGCACCCGGCAGCCATACAGTGGTTATGAGCTTGGGGCAGGATATTCCGGATACGACAAAAGAAGAAACCGCACAGCTGGCCGTACTGCACTCCAGTCAGGCGAATGGCGTAAAGGTAGCAGTTGATTATACCGAGGTAAAAAACATTCGTAAAACAGGCGATTTGAAGCCCGGTATGGTTTTGTATGAGCATTACGAAACGGCGTATATTACACCGGACCCTGCATTACAGAAGAAATTAGCAAAGAAATAACGTATATAGGGCAAAACTTGTGCAAGAATACAGCATGAGTTTTGCCCTGCTTTTTTACTGGATAAAGCAAAAAGCACAAATTATCGATAAAAAATGTTTTAAGAGTGGTTATTTTGTTCCAATGCTTGGATAAAAGGGAAAATGTTTGTAGGGATGTAAGAAAAAAACAAAATTTTTTTGCGATTTTTTACAAAAACCCCTTGCAACACCCGGCACGGTGTGATAAAATAGTTCACGGCTGCAAGGGGCTTGTGCGATACAAGTCGTGCAAGCCACGATATGCGTAGATGCGGGAGGTTGCCGGTCAACAATAGTTGCATCGGGTTTTTCCGCGGAGTATGTCCGATCTTAGAACCGGGCGAAAGAATTACTGATGGCAAAGGGATAAGTTCCTGACAAGCGTAGGTTACTCACGTAAAGTCATGAACCAATGTCTGCACGTTTTGCGAATAAGTCTCCGGCACGAACTGCCTAGCGGTTCACCGGTTTTCTTCATACCAAAATGTGAAACACCCGGCGCTGTGTAAATAGTAATTTATCGGCTCGCCTAAGGCACTAACACATTATTTTATAGGAGGCGAAAACCATGGCAGTCAAGGAAAAAATCAGAATTCGTCTGCAGAGCTATGATGCTCAGCTGATCGACACCGCAGCAGAGAAGATCGTGGAAACCGCAAAGCACACCGGTGCTCGCGTGTCCGGCCCGATCCCCCTGCCCACCGATCGTGAGGTCGTTACCGTCCTGCGCGCAGTCCACAAGTACAAGGACAGCCGCGAGCAGTTCGAGAGCCGCACCCACAAGCGTCTGATCGACATTCTGAAGCCGTCTAACAAGACGGTTGAGGCTCTGATGAGCCTGCAGCTCCCCGCTGGCGTTGACATCGAGATCAAGCTGTAATCTGTGCACAACCCCTTACATTTGAATCGGCGGAAGGTGCCGATGCGTGCTTAATTACCGGTTTGTGTAAGAAGCACATGAGAACACAAATCTGATGTCCCCCGCAAGCGAGAGGGGTCATGTTGACGGGTCGTTCCCGCCAACCAATAACCTTTACAGGAGGAAAACAAAAATGGTCAAAGGTATTATCGGTAAGAAAATCGGTATGACCCAGCTGTTCGACGAGAACGGCAAGGTCGTGCCGGTAACCGTCATCGAGGCTGGTCCCTGCGCAGTTGTGCAGAAGAAGAGCGTCGAGAGCGACGGTTACGAGGCAGTTCAGCTGGGCTTCGGCGAAGTGAGCGCAAAGAAGGTCAACAAGGCCGCTGCTGGTCACTTCAAGAAGGCTGATGTCGCTCCCAAGCGCACCCTGCGCGAGTTCCGCCTGGAGGACATCTCCGGCATGAACGTTGGCGACATCCTGAAGGCTGACGTATTTGCTGCAGGCGACAAGGTCGACGTTGCAGGCTTCTCCAAGGGCAAGGGCTACCAGGGCGCAATCAAGCGCTGGAACTGCCATCGTCTGCGCGAGAGCCACGGCACTGGTCCCGTTGCTCGTCATGCAGGTTCCAACGGCCCGATCTCCGATCCCAGCCGCGTGTTCCCCGGCAAGCATCTGCCCGGCCACATGGGCTTCGAGCGTGTCACCGTTCAGAATCTGACGGTCGTCAAGGTCGACGTTGAAAATAATCTGATCGCTATCAAGGGTGCTGTTCCCGGTGCTAAGGGCACTATCATCACCATCTGCGACAGCGTGAAGGCGTAAAGGAGGAAAGCTACAATGGCAAAGTTTGACGTAGTCAACATGAACGGCAACAAGGTCAGCGAGGTAGAGCTTTCCGACGCTGTGTTCGCTATCACCCCTAACGAGAAGGCTGTTCACATTGCAGTTGTGAACTACCTGGCAAACCAGCGTCAGGGCACTCAGAGCACCAAGGTCCGCAAGGAAGTTTCCGGCGGCGGCAAGAAGCCTTGGCGCCAGAAGGGCACTGGTCACGCTCGTCAGGGTTCTACCCGTGCTCCTCAGTGGACTCACGGTGGTGTTGCACTGGGCCCCAAGCCCCGTAGCTACCGTTACCACATCAACGATAAGGTCAAGCGCCTGGCTGTGCTGAGCGTTCTGTCTGACAAGGCTAACAACGGCAACATGGTTGTTGTTGACAAGCTGGCTGTTGAAGAGTACAAGACCAAGACCGTCGTCGCTATGCTGAATGCAATCGGCGCCGGCAAGAAGAACCTGATCGTCAACGACGTTGTCGATGCAAAGTTCGTTAAGAGCGCTGCTAACATTGCTGGTGTTAAGACCACTTTCGCAGGCAGCGTAAACACTTACGACGTGCTGAACGCCGACAAGCTGATCATCAGCGTCGACGCAGCTAAGAAGCTCGAGGAGGTGCTGGGCTAATGAAGACCGCAATGGACATTATTCTGAAGCCTGTTATCACCGAGAACTCCATGGCAGGCATCGCTGAGAAGAAGTACACCTTCAAGGTTGCTACCGATGCTACCAAGATCGACATCGCTCGCGCTGTCGAGACCCTGTTCCCGGGTACCAAGGTTGCTAAGGTCAACACCATTTCCGTGCGCGGCCGTTACCGCCGCCAGGGCATGCACGAGGGTTACACCGCTGCCTCCAAGAAGGCAATCGTGACCCTGACCAAGGACTCCAAGGAAATCGAGTTCTTCAACAGCATGGTCTAATCGAGCCCTCCGAGGGTTCATCTATGGGGATATGACCCCGATAATAAGTCATAAGATCAAAAAGGAGAAAACAAGTAATGGCTATCAAACATTATAAGCCGACTACTCCGGGCCGCCGCGGCATGACTGTCACCGATTACAGTGTGCTGAGCAAGGTCGAGCCCGAGCGCAGCCTGCTGGAGCCCATGAAGAAGCACAGCGGCCGTAACAACACCGGCCGTATCACCGTCCGTCACCACGGCGGCGGCAACCGCACCAAGTACCGCGTGATCGACTTCAAGCGTAACAAGGTGGATATGCCCGCAACCGTTAAGACCCTGGAGTACGATCCTAACCGCAGCGCATTCATCGCTCTGGTTGAGTACACCGACGGTGTTAAGAGCTACATCATCGCTCCCGACGGCCTGAAGGTCGGCGATACCGTTGTCAGCAGCGCTACTGCTGATATCAAGGCTGGCAACTGCCTGCCCTTCGCTAACATTCCCGTTGGTACCATCATCCACAACATCGAGCTGTACCCCGGCAAGGGCGCTCAGCTGGTTCGTTCCGCTGGCAACATGGCTCAGCTGATGGCTAAGGAGAATGGTTACGCTCTGGTTCGTCTGCCCTCCGGTGAGATGCGCAACATCCCCCTGAACTGCAAGGCAGTCATCGGCCAGGTTTCTAACCTGGACCACGAGAACGTCAATCTGGGTAAGGCAGGCCGCAGCCGCCACCTGGGCATCCGTCCCGGCAGCCGTGGTTCCGTCATGAACCCCTGCGACCACCCGCACGGTGGTGGCGAGGGCCGCGCACCCATCGGTCGCTCTGGCCCTGTCACTCCTTGGGGCAAGCCTGCTCTGGGCCTGAAGACCCGCAAGACCAAGAACCGCTCCGACAAGTTCATTGTCAAGCGTGCTAACGAAAAGTAAGAGAGGAGATTTGACTTATGGGTAGAAGTGTTAAAAAGGGCCCTTATGTACAGCCCGCTCTTATGAAGCGCGTGGAAGCTATGAATGCTGCCGGCAAGAAGCAGGTCGTTAAGACCTGGAGCCGTTCCTCCACGATCTTCCCCGAGTTCGTCGGTCACACCTTCGCCGTCCACGACGGCCGCAAGCATGTGCCGGTGTACGTCACTGAAGACATGGTCGGTCACAAGCTGGGCGAGTTCGTGCCCACCCGCACGTTCAAAGGCCACGCAGCCACCACCAAATAATTGAAGGAGGAACACAACAATGGAAGCACGGGCAATTCTCCGTTATGCCCGCATTAGTCCTCGTAAGGTTTCTATCGTTATGGATCTGATCCGTAACAAGCCCCTGGACGAAGCGCTGGCAATCATGCAGTACACCCCGAAGGCCGCTTGTGAGCCCCTTCTGAAGCTGGTGAAGTCTGCAGCCGCTAATGCGGAAAACAATTTCAACATGGACAAGAACAACCTGTACGTGGCAGAGTGCTTTGTCACTCCCGGCCCCACGCTGAAGCGCATGATGCCTCGCGCACAGGGTCGCGGCTACCGCATCCTGAAGCGTACCAGCCACATGACTGTTGTTCTGAAAGAGAAAGAATAAGGAGGTAAACAAATGGGCCAGAAAGTTAATCCGCACGGTCTGCGTGTGGGCGTTATTAAAGACTGGGACAGCCGCTGGTTTACTTCCAAGAAGGAATTCAGCGAGAACCTGGTTGAGGATCACAACATCCGTACTGAGCTGAAGAAGCAGCTGTATGATGCAGGTATCCCCAAGATCGAGATCGAGCGTACCGTGGATGCTTCCACCGGCGCTCCCAAGGTCACCGTTAACATCTACTGCTCCAAGCCGGGCATGGTCATCGGCAAGGGCGGTGAGGCTCGCGTTGCTCTGCAGGAGCAGCTGAGCAAGAAGTACGGCAAGGCTTTTGTCGTCAACGTGATCGAGGTTAAGAGCTTCGCTACCAACGCACAGCTGGTTGCTGAAGACATCGCTCGTCAGCTGGAGAACCGCGTTACTTTCCGTCGTGCTATGAAGCAGAGCATGCGCAATGCTATGAGCCCCCGCGATCGTAACACTGTCCCCGCTAAGGGCATCAAGGCAATGTGCTCCGGCCGTCTGGGCGGCGCCGACATTGCTCGTACCGAGAGCTACCACGAAGGCACCATCCCCCTGCAGACCCTGCGTGCAGACATCGACTACGGCTTCGCAGAAGCTGACACCACCTATGGTAAGATCGGTGTTAAGGTTTGGATCTACAAGGGCGAGGTCCTGAAGAGTGTCAAGAAGGAAGGAGGCAACAAGTAATGCTGCTGCCTAAGCGTGTTAAGTATCGCCGCGTTCACCGCGGCCGCATGACCGGTAAGGCTCTGCGCGGTAACACCGTGAATCAGGGTCAGTACGGTCTGATGGCTCTGGAGCCCGCTTGGATCACCTCCAAGCAGATCGAAGCAGCCCGTGTTGCCATGACTCGTTACATCAAGCGTGGCGGCAAGGTCTGGATCAAGATCTTCCCCGATAAGCCCGTTACCGAAAAGCCCGCTGAAACCCGAATGGGTTCCGGTAAGGGCAGCCCCGAGTACTGGGTTGCTGTTGTTAAGCCCGGCCGCGTTATGTTTGAACTGGCCGACGTTGATGAGGCTACTGCTCGCGAGGCTCTGCGCCTGGCTATGCACAAGCTGCCCGTCAAGTGCAAGTTTGTGGTCCGTGAGGATCTGAAGGAGGATGGCACGAATGAAGGCTAAGGAACTGCGCGAACTGCAGGTTGCAGAGCTGAACACTAAGCTGGGAGAGCTCAAGAGCGAACTGTTTAACCTCCGTTTCCAGCATGCCATCAACCAGCTGGAGAACCCCGGCCGCATTGATGCTGTCAAGAAGGACATCGCCCGCGTGATGACCATTCTGGCAGAAAAGCAGTAAGGAGGTTATACGATGGAAGAACGTAATCTGAGAAAGACCCGTGTCGGCGTTGTTGTGTCCGACAAAATGGATAAGACCATCGTGGTTGCCGTTAAGGATAGCGTGCAGCACCCCCTGTACAAGAAGATCCTGAAGCGTACCGTGAAGTTCAAGGCTCGTGATGAGAAGAGCGAGTGCGGTATTGGTGACCGTGTCGAGATCATGGAGTGCCGTCCCCTGTCCAAGGAGGTCAACTGGCGCCTGGTCAAGATCATCGAGAAGGCAAAGTAATTTGCCCTGGTAACTTTGAAAGGAGAAATCTGATATGGTTCAGATGCAGACTTATCTCAAAGTGGCCGACAACACCGGTGCCAAGGAACTGATGTGCTTCCGTGTGCTGGGCGGTACCCGCAAGAGATACGCAAACATTGGTGACGTCGTAGTGTGCTCTGTCAAGAAGGCAGCACCTGGCGGCACTGTTAAGAAGGGCGACGTCGTGAAGGCTGTTATCGTACGCAGCAAGCACGGCCTGCGCCGCGCCGACGGCAGCTACATTCGTTTCGACGAGAATGCAGCCGTCATTATCGGAGCTGATAAGAGCCCCAAGGGCACCCGTATTTTTGGACCCGTTGCCCGTGAGCTCCGTGAGGCTGGTTACACCAAGATCCTGAGCCTGGCTCCGGAATCGCTGTAAGGAGGTTTTAAGAATGAATAATCTTCATGTTAAAACCGGCGATAACGTTATGATCATCAGCGGTAAGGATAAGGGCCAGACCGGCAAGGTTCTGCAGGTCAGCCCCTCCGAAGGCAAGGTCATCGTTGAAGGCCGCAACATGGTCACGAAGCACGTCAAGCCCCGCCGTCAGGGCGAGCAGGGCGGCATCGTGAAGGCTGAGGGTGCTATGTACGCATCCAAGGTCCAGGTCGTCTGCCCCAAGTGCGGCAAGGCCACTCGCGTTGGCCACGTCGTGAAGGATGGCAAGAACATTCGCGTTTGCAAGAAGTGCGGCGCAGAACTGTAAGGGAAGGAGTAGGAAAGATGGCTCGTCTGAAAGAACAGTATGTGAAAGAGATCGCTCCTGCTCTGAACGAAAAGTTCGGCTACAAGAGCGTTATGCAGATCCCCAAGCTGGATAAGGTTGTTATCAACGTTGCCTGCGGCGACGCTAAGGATAACGCTAAGATCCTGGACGCTGTGATCAATGATCTGAACCAGATCTGCGGCCAGCGTGGCACCATCTGCAAGGCAAAGAAGAGCGTTGCTAACTTTAAGCTGCGCGCTGGCACCCCCATCGGCGTCAAGCTGACCCTGCGTGGTGACCGTATGTATGAGTTCGTTGATCGTTTCTTCAACGTTGCTCTGCCCCGTGTCCGCGACTTCCGCGGCATCAACGGCAACTCCTTCGATGGCCGCGGCAACTACGCATGCGGCATCAAGGAGCAGATCATCTTCCCCGAGATTGACTTCGACAAGGTCGACGCAATCCGCGGCATGGATATCTGCTTTGTTACCACCGCTAAGACCGACGAAGAGGCCAAGGAGCTGCTGAAGGCTCTGGGCGCTCCGTTCGCCAACTAAGAGAAAGGGAGGAACTCTGATTATGGCTAAGTTGTCTATGAAGCTGAAGCAGGCTCGTCCCGCTAAGTTCTCTACCCGCGCTTACACTCGTTGCAAGATCTGCGGTCGTCCCCACTCCGTCCTGCGCAAGTACGGCATCTGCCGCATCTGCTTCCGCGAGATGGCATACAAGGGCGAGATCCCCGGCGTGAAGAAGGCTTCCTGGTAAGTCTTTTTCCCATATAAATATCCGAACATACACTATTTGGAACTAATCTTAGGAGGTTAGTGGCATGCACATTACTGATCCTATCGCGGACCTGCTGACTCGCATCCGCAACGCTGGCACTGCCAAACACCCTTCTGTAGAGATCCCCGCTTCTAATATGAAGAAGGCAATCTGCCAGATTCTGGTGGACGAGGGCTACATCAAGGGCATGCAGGTCAAGAACGATACCGCTCAGGGCACCATCGTGCTGACCCTGAAGTACCAGGAGGACGGTTCTTCCGTCATCGCTGGCCTGCGCCGTGTTTCTAAGCCCGGCCTGCGTATCTACACCAACTGCGAGAACATGCCCAAGGTCATGAAGGGCCTGGGCGTCGCAATCATCTCCACTTCTAAGGGCATCATGACCGACAAGGCTGCTCGTGCAGCTAACGTTGGCGGCGAAGTGCTGGCCTTTGTGTGGTAAGAAAGGGGTAAAAGACAATGTCGAGAATTGGAAGAAAACCCATCGTCATTCCTGCCGGCGTCACGGTTACTGTTGACGAAGCAGCTCACACCGTTGATGTCAAGGGCCCCAAGGGTAACCTGCATTCCAACTATCATCCCATGATGACCGTTAAGGTCGAGGGCAATGAAGTTCTGGTAACCCGCCCCAATGACGAGAAGGAAGCACGCAGCCTGCACGGCCTGACTCGCACCAACATTGCGAACATGGTCGAAGGCGTTACCAACGAATTCAAGAAGGCTCTGGAACTGCAGGGCGTTGGTTTCCGTTGGCAGAAGCAGGGCAACACCCTGGTCATGAACCTGGGCTTCTCTCATCAGGTTTCTGTTTCTGAAACTGATGACGTAAAGATCGATCTGATCGACGCAAACAACATCACCGTCCACGGTGCTGACAAGCAGAAGGTTGGCCAGTTTGCAGCTGACCTGCGCGCTAAGCGTGCTCCGGAACCCTACAAGGGCAAGGGCATTCGCTACAAGGGCGAAGTTGTTAAGCACAAGGAAGGCAAGGCCGGTAAGGGCAAGAAATAAGGTAAGGAGTGAGAGACAATGGTTAAGCAGATTGACAAAAACGAAGCTCGCCTTCGTCGTCATCGCCGCGTTCGCGGCAAGATCAGCGGCACCGCCGCTCGTCCCCGTCTGGATGTTTTCCGCTCCGCCAAGCACATCTACGCTCAGATCATCGACGATGAGGCTGGCGTGACCCTGGCTGCAGCATCCACTATGGACAAGGACTTCAACGGCTACGGCGGCAACGTCGAGGCTGCTACTCAGGTTGGCAAGAACATTGCTGCCAAGGCTCTGGAAAAGGGCATCACCGAGGTCGTGTTCGACCGTGGTGGTTTCGTGTATCATGGCCGTGTCAAGGCCGTAGCAGAGGGCGCTCGCGAGGGCGGCCTGAAGCTGTGATGAGAGGAGGAGACACATATGGCTATGAGAAATCGTGAGCCCGATGATGGCATGATCACTAAGGTCGTCTCCATCAATCGCGTTTCTAAAACCGTTAAGGGCGGCCGCGTTATGAAGTTCGCTGCCCTGGTTGTTGTCGGCGACGGCAAGAACACCATCGGCTACGGCATCGGCAAGTCCGGTGAAGTTCCCGAGGCCATCCGCAAGGGTGAGGCTGCTGCTAAGAAGAACCTGCATAAGATCGCTCTGAAGGGTACCACCATTCCCCACGAGACCATCGGCAAGTTCGGCGCAGGCGCAGTTCTGATGAAGCCCGCAGCTCCTGGTACCGGCGTTATCGCTGGCGGCCCCGTGCGTGCCGTCATCGAAGTGTGCGGCATCAAGGACATCCGTACGAAGTCTATGCGTTCCAACAACCCCATTAACGTTGTTGCCGCTACTTTCGCAGGTCTGACTGGCCTGGTCAGCGCTGAAGAAGTCGCTGCCAAGCGTGGCAAGACCGTGAAGGAAATTCTGGGCTAAGGAGGTAACGAAACATGGCAGACAAGATGCTCAAGATCGAGCTGAAGAAGAGCCTGATCGGCCGTGGCGACAAGCACATTGCTACCGCTCACAGCCTGGGCCTGAAGAAGCCGGGCGACGTTACTGTTCAGCCCGCTAACGATGCAACGCAGGGTAAGATCGCTAAGATCAGCTACCTGCTGAGCGTCACCGAAGCGTAACAACAGGGAGGTAGCGCAATGAAACTGCATGAACTGCACGCTGTTCCCGGTGCTAACAAGGCTGTGACCCGCAAGGGCCGCGGCAACGGCTCCGGCAATGGCAAGACTGCCGGCTACGGCAGCAAGGGCCAGAAGGCCCGCTCTGGTGTGAAGAAGGCCGGCTTTGAAGGCGGCCAGATGCCCCTGCAGCGCCGCTTGCCCAAGTTTGGCTTTAAGAACATTTTTGCCACCCAGTATGCTATCGTTAAGATCAGCGACTTGGAAGAGCGTTTCAATGCTGGCGACGTCGTCGACACTGAAGCTCTGAAGGCAAAGGGTCTGGTTAAGAAGACCCTGGACGGTGTTAAGGTCCTGGGCAACGGCGAGCTGACCAAAGCTCTGACCGTTAAGGCCGCAGCCTACTCCGCTTCTGCTAAGGAAAAGATCGAAAAGGCAGGCGGAAAGGCTGAGGTGATGTAAGGTGTTTGAAACATTCCGAAATGCTTGGAAGATTCCCGAACTGAAAAAGCGTATGCTGTTTACGCTACTCATCCTGGTGATCTACCGACTGGGCTGTGCCGTGCCGGTGCCGTTTGTTAACGGCGCCGCTCTGGAGACTATGTTCTCCAGCGGCAACATGCTGGGCTATCTGAATATGATGTCCGGTGGCGCTTTGTCTCAGTGCACGCTTTTCGCTTTGGGTGTCATTCCTTACATCAACGCATCGATTATTATTCAGCTGTTGACCGTGGCAATTCCTTATCTGGAAAATCTGGCTAAGGAACCCAATGGTCAGGCTAAATTGCAGCAGATCACTCGTTATGCTGGTGCGGCTTTCGCAGTTGTGATGTCCACTGGTTACTACTTTGTTCTGCGTGCAAAGGGCGCGCTGGCTTATACCCAGGGCGGTGCAGCTTGGTTTACTGCATTTGTTATCATCCTGGCCTTTACAGCTGGTGCACAGCTGATCACTTGGTGCGGTGAGCAGATTGATGATAAGGGCATCGGCAACGGTGTTTCCTTGCTGATTTTTGCATCCATCGTTTCCAACTGGTCTGGCCTGTACACCACTGTTGCTGGCCTGCTGGTGGAAGCAAAGAACGGTAAGCCGTTCCTGTACGCTGTATTGCCCCTGCTGGTTGTTTTGGCAATTGTCGCAATCGTGTTTATCGTGATTTTGACAAATGCTGAGCGTCGTCTGACGGTTATGTACGCAAAGCGTGTCGTTGGTCGTAAGATGATGGGTGGCCAGAGCAGCTATATTCCGTTGAAGATCAACATGAGTGGTGTTATGCCGGTTATCTTCGCATCTGCAATTTTGTCTGTTCCTGGCATGATTGCTAGCTTTGTGAACGTATCCCCCGCAAATCACCCCTTCTGGTATGCATTCCTGCATGCATTCGACTACAACAGACTGATTTACATCGTTCTGTATGTGTTGTTGATCATCGGATTCAACTATTTCTATGTTGCAATCCAGTACAACCCCATTGAAATCGCAAACAATCTGCGCCAGAACAATGGTACCATTCCCGGTATCCGTCCCGGCAAGCCGACCAGCGATTTCATCGCAAAGACCCTGAGCAAGATTACCCTGATTGGTGCAATCTTCCTGGCCATCGTTGCTATCACTCCTATCGTGCTTGGCAACCTGACCGGTGTGGCAATCCAGTTGGGTGGTACCAGCCTGCTGATTGTTGTTGGCGTGGCTCTGGACACTACCCGCAGCATGGACAGCTATATGACCATGCGCAGCCACAAGGGCTTCTTGGGTTAAGAAGCATAAGAAGTTTTCAATCATGGAAAGGGGACACATTATACCATGAATCTGATTCTGTTAGGCGCACCGGGCGCCGGAAAAGGCACTCAGGCAGAGATTATCAGCAAAACCTGCAATATCCCTGCTATTAGTACCGGAAATATCCTGCGTGCGGCCATCAAGGAGAATACCGAGATGGGACAGAAAGCAAAAGGCTTTATGGATGCCGGTCAGCTGGTCCCCGACGAAGTCATCATTGGAATTGTCAAGGAGCGTTTAGCTGCTCCCGATTGCGCAAATGGTTTCATCCTGGACGGCGTGCCTCGCACGATCGCTCAGGCTGAAGCTATTGAGCGTATGGGCATCCGCATCGATAAGGTTGTGGAGCTGGCAGTAGAAGATGATGTTATCACCAAACGTATGGGCGGTCGCCGGGTCTGTGAGGCCTGCGGCGCCAGCTACCACGTAGTCAACAAGCCCAGCAAGGTCGAAGACATCTGCGATGTCTGCGGCGGCAAACTGGTTATTCGTAAGGATGACCAGCCCGAAACTGTGCTGGACCGCTTGAAGGCTTACCATGAGCAGACAGAACCGTTGGTTGCCTTCTATAAGGAGCGCGGCAAGCTGGCTGTAGTGGAAAATCAACCTACGATTGAGGCTACGACCGCTAAGGTTATGGAAGCATTAAACGTGGAGGCATAAGGTGATTCAAATCAAAACAGCCAAAGAGCTTGAGGGTATGCGTCGTGCCTGTGCAATCAGCGCAGCTGCCCTTAAGTACGGCGGCGAGCATATCGAAGCCGGCATGACTACTGCCGAGCTCGATAAGCTCATTTATGATTTTATCGTCAAGCACGGCGCAAAGCCGAACTTCAAAGGTTTGTATGGATTCCCCGGCACGGCATGCATTAGCTTGAATGACACTGTTATTCATGGCTTGCCCAGCAGAAGCATCCAAATCAGACCCGGCGATATTATCAGTATCGACACTGGCGCAAAAGTCAATGGCTTTAATGGCGACAATGCATGCACCTTTGCGTGCGGTAAAGTTGACATTGAGGCACAGCGTTTGATGGATGTAACCAAACATGCATTGCATTTGGGCATCGAGCAGGCGCAGGTTGGTAATCGTACTGGCGATATTGGCCATGCGGTACAAGCCTATTGCGAAGAAAACGGTTTTTCCGTTGTTCGTGAGTTTGTTGGCCATGGCGTAGGCAAGGAGCTGCATGAAGACCCCGAAATTCCGAATTTCGGCAATCCGGGTCGTGGCCCTCGCTTAGTAAGTGGCATGACGATTGCAATAGAGCCGATGATTTGCGAAAAGGACCGCAAAGTGAAAACTTTGTCCGACGGTTGGACGGTCAAGACCCGTGATGGCGGCCTGGCTGCTCATTTTGAGCACACGGTTGCTATTTTACCGGGCGGCCCCGAGATTCTTACCATCGGTTGGGAAGACCCCGGATTTACGCTGTAAAAGAAATTTCCGCCTGAAAAGGCGGAAATTTTTTACCGCGGGGGCCTCGATCAGTACGCTTGTTCCGATATACCACGGCAAACGGTTGGAAAAGCCAGGCTGGTCCGAAGAATTTTTGCAGTAAATCGCAAAAAAAGTCCTTGCAAAGTAAGACAAATCGGAGTATAATATATAATCGCCGTGGTAAACCAGATGTTTTCTGAGTCCGGGGGGATACTATGCCCTTTTGACTTTGGATTTTGTGCCAATAATCAGAAGATATGTGGTTTCCATTGCACCCGTCCGTTACGAAGACAAACTGAGCAGACCCACAAGAGGAGGCAATTAGCTTGTCTAAAGAAGACGTCATCGAAGTTGAAGGTGTTGTGCGTGAGGCAATGCCCAACGCTACCTTTAAGGTAGAGTTGTACAGCGAAGACAAGGAAACCGGTAAGCTGGTTCCCACTGGTCACGTTATCGCTGCTCACATCTCCGGTAAGCTGCGTACCAACTTTATCCGCATCCTGCCCGGAGATAAGGTCACGATGGAAATGTCGCCCTACGATATGACGAAGGGCCGCATTACCTGGCGTTCTAAATAAGTTAGAGCGTCCTGAGAACTATACAAGGAGGTTCACATCATGAAGGTCAAGCCTTCCGTCAAACCCATCTGCGAGAAATGCAAAGTCATTCGCCGCAAAGGCCGCGTGATGGTCATCTGCCAGAACCCCAAGCACAAGCAGCGTCAGGGCTAATTACCGGCGCCTGGGGACCAAGTACGTAGAATCCCGGCGTAGGTCCCGACACTGACATGGGATGAATTTGGAGGAAAACCACTATGGCACGTATTGCCGGCGTTGACCTGCCCCGCGAAAAGCGCGTGGAGATTGGTCTCACCTACATCTACGGTATCGGCGTTACTACTTCCAAGAAGATTCTGGAAGCCACCGGTATCAATCCTGACACCCGCGTCAAGGATCTGACCAACGACGAAGAGTCTAAGATCCGTGACTACATCGATCAGGCTGGTATCCTGGTTGAGGGTGACCTGCGTCGTAACGTCGCACTGGACATCAAGCGTTTGGTTGAAATCCAGGCTTACCGCGGCGTGCGCCATCGCAAGAATCTGCCTTGCCGTGGCCAGCGCACCAAGACCAATGCTCGTACCTGCAAGGGTCCCAAGCGCACGGTCGCAAATAAGAAGAAGTAAGGAGGATTACGCGTAATGGCTAACGTTAAGAATACCAAGGGCGTCTCCCGCAAGAAGCGCGAGCGCAAGAATATTGTTGCCGGCCAGGCTCACATTCAGGCTACGTTCAACAACACTGTTGTTACTATCACCGATATGCAGGGCAACGCGGTATCCTGGTCCAGCTGCGGCGCACTGAACTTCCGCGGCAACCGCAAGAGCACCCCGTTTGCAGCTCAGAGCACTGCTGAGACTGCTGCTAAGGCTGCAATCGAGCACGGCATGAAGACCGTCGAAGTTTACGTGAAGGGCCCCGGCAACGGCCGTGAGAGCGCTATCCGCGCTCTGCAGGCTACCGGTCTGGAAGTGACCCTGATCAAGGACGTCACCCCCGTTCCTCACAACGGCTGCCGTCCCCCGAAGCGTCGTCGTGTCTGATTGAAGGAGGAAATTGAATTATGGCTAAGAACAATCAGCCTATTGCAAAGCGCTGCAAGGCTCTGGGCATTTCTCCTGCAGTCATGGGCTATGCCAAGAAGAACACCACTCGCAACTCCAACACCAACAACTTCCGCAAGAAGAAGTCTGAGTACGCAACTCAGCTGCAGGAAAAGCAGAAGCTGAAGTTCATCTACGGTGTTCTGGAGAAGCAGTTTGCTAACTACTTCGACGAAGCAGCTCGTCGCCCCGGCCAGACCGGTGAGAACCTGCTGCAGATGCTGGAGTGCCGTCTGGACAACGTTGTGTTCCGTCTGGGCTTCGCATCTACCCGTCGTGACGCTCGCCAGCTGGTGAGCCACGCACACTTCACCGTTAACGGCAAGAAGGTCAACATCCCCTCTTACCTGGTGAAGGCTGGCGACGTGATTGAGGTTTGCGAGAGCAGCCGCTCTTCCGTCAAGTTCAGCAAGCTGACCGGTGCTGACGCTCCCATCGTGGCTCTGCCCGCATGGTTGAGCCGTGAGCAGGGCGTCCTGAAGGGCGTTGTCACCAAGCTGCCCGAGCGTAGCGATGTTGACTTCGAGGTTCAGGAACACCTGATCGTCGAGTTGTACTCCAAGTAATCCATTACAGGTTATGCGCCTGTGGTGCATTGCCTGGTTCTTAGACAGAAGAATGAAGATGGGCTGCGGCCCCTGGGCCGCAGTTTTACAAGGAGGGCATTGATATGATGGAGATTGAACGTCCCAAAATCGAAACGGTAAGCCTGTCTCCGGACGGCCGCTACGGCAAGTTTGTCGCAGAGCCTTTGGAACGTGGCTTTGGCATCACGTTGGGCAACAGCCTGCGCCGCGTGCTGCTTTCTTCTCTGCCCGGTGTGGCAGTCACCAGCGTCAAGATCGACGGTGTGGTTCACGAATTCTCTACCATTGAAGGCGTGAAGGAAGACGTTACCGAAATCGTTTTGAACCTGAAGGGTATTGCTGCACAGCTGTACACCGATGGCCCCAAGACGGTTCGCATTGAAGCAGTCGGTCCGTGCGAAGTCACCGCCGGCAGCATCAAGCAGGGCGACGAAATCGAGATCCTGAACCCGGAGTGGCATATTGCTCAGCTGGGTGAGGGTGCCAAGCTTGTTATGGAGCTGACCTTTGATAAGGGCCGCGGCTATGTCCCGGCAGAGCGCAACAAGCAGGCAATCGTTGAGAAAAACGATATCAATACGTTGCCCGTGGACAGCATCTATACCCCTGTGCTCAAGGTGAACTACAACGTGGAGAATACCCGTGTTGGTCAGATCACCGACTACGATAAACTGACCCTTGAGATTTGGACTGACGGTACGATCAGCGCAAAGGAGGCTGTAAGCCTGGCTGCGCGTGTTCTGACCGAGCACCTGAACTTGTTCGTCAACCTGTCTGAGCAGGTTGCTGGCGTGGATATCATGGTGGAAAAGCCGGACCAGGATAAGAGTAAGGCTCTGGAGATGACTATCGAAGAGCTGGATCTGAGCGTCCGTTCTTTCAACTGCCTGAAGCGTGCTGGTATCAACACTGTTGAGGATCTGGTTAGCAAGAGCGAGGACGAGATGATGAAGGTCCGTAATCTCGGCCGTAAGAGCCTGGAAGAAGTCATTGCGAAGTTGGAATCGCTGGGCTTCAAACTGAGCCAGGACGATGACTGATTTATTATTAAAGGAGTGAAACGGGATGCCCGGTACTAGAAAGCTCGGTCGCGCTAGCGACAGCCGCAACGCTATGCTGCGCGCTATGGTGACCTACCTGTTGGAGAACGGCAAGATCGAAACCACCGTTCCCCGTGCCAAAGACGTTCGTTCTATGGCTGAAAAGATGATCACCCTGGGTAAGAGCAGCGACCTGCACACCAAGCGTCAGGTTTACAGCTACATCACCAAGGAAGACGTTGCTAAGAAGCTGTTCGACGAGATCAGCCCCAAGTATGCTGACCGCAACGGTGGCTACACCCGCATCATTAAGATCGGTGTGCGCCGTGGTGACGCTGCTGAGATGGCAATCCTGGAGTTGGTCTAATTTATTAGACGGCACCATAATGCTGTGATCATAGAAGCCCTTTGACACTTGCTCAGAGGGCTTCTTTTTTGTTTTTAGGCAGGTAGGTATGCTATTAGGCAAAACACTTGTTTTGTCTAAATTTACGAAAAAAGTAAGTGTTTTCTATTTACTTACGACGAAAAATATGGTAATATACCTACTGCAAACAGAATAGCAACTTATCAAGAGCGGCAGAGGGGACAGGCCCTGTGAAGCCCGACAACCTGCATGAAAAATGTAAGGTGCCAAATCCTGCGGGAAACCGAAAGATAAGAGTGATGCGCTCAGGCTTTCGGCCTGAGCGCTTTTATTATCCTCAAAAAAGACAGTTGCCTTTCTGTACAACACCTGTTTTGTAGTATGAAAAGGAGAACGATTATGGCAAAACATTTCTTTACTTCCGAATCTGTTACCGAGGGACATCCCGACAAAATCTGTGACCAGATTTCCGATGCAATTCTGGACAATATTCTGGAAAATGATCCTGCAGCACGTGTTGCTTGCGAAACCTGCGTTTCCACCGGTTTGGTCCATATCATGGGCGAAATCACCACTTCCTGCTACGTGGATTTCCAGAAGATCGTGCGTGATGTTGTACGTGATATCGGTTACACTCGTGCAAAGTTTGGCTTTGATGCAGATACCTGCGCTGTGATTTCTAATATCGACGGCCAGAGCCCTGACATCGCTATGGGCACCAACGACGAGGTTGGCGGTGCAGGCGACCAGGGTATGATGTTCGGCTACGCTTGCGATGAAACTCCTGAGCTGATGCCTATGCCCATCAGCCTGGCTCATAAGCTGAGCAAGAAGCTGACCGAGGTACGCAAGAGCGGCCTGCTGGACTACCTGCGTCCCGATGGCAAGAGCCAGGTTACTGTAGAGTACGTGGACGGCAAGCCCGTACGTGTTGACACCGTGGTTATTTCCAGCCAGCACAGCGAGGAGATTTCTACTGAGCAGCTGCGTGCAGACATTCTGGAGCACGTTATCAAGGCTACTATTCCTGCTGAACTGATGGACGAGAATACCAAGTTCCACATCAACCCCACCGGCCGCTTTGTTGTTGGTGGCCCTCAGGGCGACTCCGGTCTGACTGGCCGTAAGATTATTGTTGATACCTACGGCGGTTATGCACGTCACGGCGGCGGCGCATTCTCCGGCAAGGACCCCAGCAAGGTTGACCGCAGCGCTGCATACGCAACTCGCTGGGTCGCAAAGAACATTGTTGCTGCAGGTCTGGCAGCTAAGTGCGAAGTTCAGGTTGCTTACGCAATCGGCGTGGCAAAGCCTGTTTCCATCTTGGTTGATACCTTTGGCACCGGCGTTGTTGCTGACGATGTGATTGAAGCTGCAGTTGAAAAGGTCTTTGATTTGACTCCTGCTGCAATCATTCGTGATTTGGATCTGCGCAAGCCCATCTACCGCCAGTTGGCTGCTTATGGCCACATGGGTCGTGAAGAACTGGGCGTTAAGTGGGAGTCCACTGACCGTGCACAGGCTCTGAAAGACGCAGTAGCAGCACTGTAAAAGTTTTAGATTGAACCACCCACAGAAATGTGGGTGGTTTTTTGGTATGATTCGTCCATATATGAGAAACCTATTGTAAAAACAGCTAGGATACCGACATTTTTTTGAAAATACCTGTGCAAGGCGCAGAAAATGAAAAACACTGTCGAAACCTTATGCCAAGTAGCAAAAAATGTGATAAAATGAAAATGAATGGTATAGTATAATACCCGTAAAATGGAATCATGAGACAAAAGGAGCTACACATATGGCTATGAATAACGTGAAACCAAAGGACTTTTTCGCCCCTAATGCGCAGGTTGCAGATTTAGCATTGATCGCCTGCCCCGGCGCTGAGGACTTGACCAACCTGATTGACCGCTACTTGGTTAGCTGGGCAAAAGAGGTAGGCTGCGATGCAGAGTCTTTCATTATCCCTTGTGACTGCCCTCGTTTCCAGAGCGGCGACGCAAAGGGCTTGGTTAAGGAGTCTGTGCGTGGCGATGATATTTATATCGCTGTGGACCCCGGCAACTACAGCGTCACCTACAAGCTGTTTGGCTACGAGAACCACCTGTCCCCGGACGACCACTTTGCAAACCTGAAGCGTATCATTCAGGCTGTTGCAGGTCGTGCACACCGTGTTTCTGTTATTATGACCAGCCTGTACGGCGGCCGTCAGCATCGCCGTATGGTGCGTGAGAGCTTGGACTGCGCAGTTGCTTTGCAGGAGCTGCAGACCATGGGCGTACAGAACATCATCACTTTTGACGCACATGACCCCCGCCTGCAGAACGCTGTTCCCCTGATGAGCTTCGACAACGTTATGCCCACCTATCAGGTGTTGAAGTGCCTGCTGAACAATATCCCCGACCTGAGCTTTGATAAAAACGATTTTATGGTTATCAGCCCCGACGAAGGCGCTATCAACCGTAATATGTACTTCTCCAGCGTGCTGGGTTGCAACTTGGGTATGTTCTACAAGCGTCGTGACTACACCCGTGTTGTGAACGGCCGTAACCCCATTGTTGCTCACGAGTACTTGGGTGAGTCTGTTGAAGGCAAGACTGTCTTTATCGCTGATGACATCATTGCTTCCGGCGAGAGCATGCTGGAGGTTGCACGTGAGCTGAAGAAGCGTGGCGCAGCTCGCATTATTACGGACGCAACCTTCCCCCTGTTTACCGGCGGCTTGGAGAAGTTTGATAAGGCTTACGAAGAAGGCGTTATCACCGCAGTGGTTGGCACCAATGTAACCTACCGCACTCCTGAGCTGTTGAGCCGTGAGTGGTACTTCGATGCAGATATGTCCAAGTATATTGCATACTTTGTTGCTGCACTGAACCACGAGATGTCTGTTTCCAGCATCTGCGATCCTATCGAGAAGATTCAGGCTCTGTTGGAAAAAAACGGCCGTAAGATGGGCTAATTAGTATTCTGTAATGGAAAAAGGCACCCTCTGCCATCAGCGGAGGGTGCCTTTTTTATAAAATGTGCCACGCAATAAGTCGTTTAGCAAGCTTTATAAAAATAACAAAGTGCAGAGATAAAACGGTTTGCAGGCGCATATCACCCAAAGTAAAGTTCTGGTAAAATCCGAAAAAAGCGCAAAAAATATACAAAATCTTTACCGTACATTATTATGGAATAGGGAAATTTGTGTAGCCAATTGATAATTCTTATGCTATAATAATCCCATACGTTGCTATTTAGACGAAGCTGCGAAAAACTGTGAGTATGTGTGGCTGAGTCAGCTGGCAATAGATGTATGGCTATAGGCCGAGTAAATCGGCAGACCAGAAAGGGATGGCATAGATGAAAATCGGAATTCAGGAACTGATTGTTATTGTAATTGTAGCAATGATTTTTATTGGCCCGGATAAACTGCCTGAGTATGCACGTACTGCAGGTAAGTGGCTGCGCCAGCTGCGCAGCTATACGGATACTGCTACAAAAGAAGTGAAGGAAATCACTGAGCCGTTGAAGGAAATGACAGAGCCGCTGAAGGAAATTACCGACCCGTTGAATGCTATTAAAAAGGATATTACTGATAGCGTAAGCGATGTAACCAAGAGCATCGATAGTATTGGTAAAGCTCCCTCCAAGACAGAGCAGGCCAAAAAGGCTGCTGCTGACGAGGAAGTTGTTGAGCTGGAAGAGGTTGCACAGCCTGCTGCAGAGCAATCTGCTGACGCTGCTGCCGCAATTGATGCCATTGGTACAGCGGCCGATGCACCTGCTGCAGAAGATAAGAAGGAAGCAACGGTATAATATGTGGCGCAACTGCCTGTGGCAGTGGCAATAAACTTAAATGATTGGCTTACCCGTGATACCCGGGCGGCCCCAAAAGGAGAGTATACTTATGAGAGTGAGCGCAAATGAACTGCTGATTGTCCTGCTGATTGTCCTGATTATTTTTGGACCCAAGCAGCTGCCCAAGCTGGGTAAGATGTTCGGTAAGACCATGAAGAACTTCAAGGACGGCATCAACGATGCTGACGACGAGGACACCAAGCCCGAACCTAAGGCTGAGCCTGCTGCAACTGAAACAAAAACCGAGGATAAAGAGTAAAATATGGCCAAAACACTGACGAAAAAAAAGGCAGTGTCGCAGGATGGCAGTATGACCTTAGGCGGCCATGTAAAAGAGTTGCGTAATCGTTTAATGATTTGCGCAATTGTTTTTGCGGTGTGTACCATTTACTTTTTAACGGTTTCGGACCGTTTGGTGAACCTGCTGGCCCATATGGGTACAGAGTGCGGCTATAGCTTTGTGTTTATTGCGCCGCAGGAAAAACTGCTGCAGTATTTCCGTTTGTCCATTATGGCAGCCATTGTTATTACAATCCCTGTGATATTGTATCAGATTTGGGCGTTTGCAAAGCCCGGTTTGAAAAAAAGCGAAAACTTCTTTTTCGGTATGACATTGTTGATGGGCTTGGGCCTGTTTTGCGTAGGCGTATTTTTTGCTTACAAAGTAACCCTGCCCTTTATGCTGAACTTCTTAGTGTCGCTGGAAGGTACCGATTACATTCAGGCGCAAATCAGTATCGAAAGTTATTTGAGCTTTGTGCTGATGATTTTTACCATTTTCGGCTGCATTTTTGAAATTCCGCTGGTAACAATTATTCTGGCAAAAATGGGTATTGCAAGCCCTGACGTAATGAAGAAGGGCCGAGGAATCGCAATTGTACTGTGCTTCTTTGTGGCTGCTGTTATTACGCCGCCGGATATCGTATCTCAGACTATGGTGGCAATCCCGATGGTATTGCTGTACGAGATTTCGATTTGGCTGGCAAAAGTCTTCTATAAGCCTCATTTGGACGAGGATGATGAGGAAGACGAGGAAGATGACGAGGATTGATTTCCCCGTTTGCCCGTTTGAAAGAACCGTAAAGGCGCTGCTCCGTTTGGGGCGGCGCTTTTTCTTTTTTAGAGCACATTACTCTATGCCACTGCACAAGGGAATATGCTATACTGATGCCAATAGCAAAATGTACCTGCAACAAATATAAAGGAGAACGGTATCATGAAAGAATACGCATTTGGAATCGATTTGGGCGGCACTACCGCTAAAATCGGTTTGTTTCATATCACCGGCACCCTGCTGGAAAAGTGGGAGCTGCCCACCGATACCAGCAACTGCGGCGTGAACATTCTGCCAAATCTGGCGGCAAGTGTAAAGGAAAAAATGCAGGAAAAGCAGTTGGATGCACAGCAGGTTCTGGGCGTAGGCATTGGTGTTCCCGGCCCGGTTGTGGACGACCGCTATGTGCCGATTTGCGCAAATTTGGGCGGCTGGGGCGATTTGGACGTAGCCGAAACCCTCAGCAGCTTGTTGGACGGTATTTCCGTAAAGGTAGGCAATGACGCAAATGTGGCGGCATTGGGCGAAATCTGGATGGGTACTGCAAAGGGCTGCAACAGCATGGTAATGGTAACGCTGGGTACCGGCGTAGGCGGCGGCGTTATCGTAAACGGCCGTGTGGTTTGCGGCGCATTTGGCGCAGGCGGCGAGATTGGTCATATCACGGTGAACCCGCATGAAACTGCCACTTGCGGCTGCGGTAAAAAAGGCTGCTTGGAGCAGTATTCCAGCGCAACAGGTATTGTGCGCTGCATGAAAAAGCTGCTGAGTGCAACGGATGCGCCCAGCGTACTGCGTGGACAGGAGTTTAGCGCAAAAGATGTGTTTGATGCAGCACGTGCAGGCGATGCACTGGCTTTGCAGGAACTGAGCGATTGTGCAAACTACTTGGGCTTTGCACTGGCAGCAATTGCAGGTACCGTTGACCCGGAAATGTTCCTGCTGGGTGGCGGCGTCAGCCGTGCAGGCGACATCCTGGTAGACGCTGTTACAAAGGGCTATCAAAAGTTTGCTTTCAGCTCCAGCAGCAACACCCCGATTAAGATTGCTTCTCTGGGCAACGATGCGGGCATTTACGGCGCAGTTCGTCTTGTCAAGGGTGCATGACCTAAAAGATTCAAAACGATAAAAAAAGCCCCCCGATGCTTGTCGGGGGGCTTTTGGCTTCTGTTTATACTTAGGAGAGGGTTTCCTCAACAGGAATTTGATTCCACAAACGATAATAGGTACCCTTTTGTGCTAATAGCTGGTCATGGGTTCCATCTTCACAAATACCATCCGAGCCCAGCACTAGGATGCGGTCGTAGTTTTTGATTGTAGTAAGGCGGTGTGCAATGGTAATAGTAGTGCGGTTGTGTGCCAGTGCATCCAAGCTCTGTCCAACCAGAATTTCACTTTCGTTATCCAGTGCACTGGTGGCTTCGTCCAAAATCAAAATGCGGGGGTCTTTCAAAAAGACACGTGCAATGGCAATGCGCTGCTTTTGACCGCCGGACAGCTTAACACCACGCTCGCCCACGTAGGTGTCGTAGCCATCCTTCAAGGTTTGGATAAAGCTGTCGGCACCGGCCAGTACAGCAGCGTGCTGAATTTCCTCTCGTGTGGCATTTGGCTTACCGTAGGAGATGTTTTCCGCAACAGTGCCGCTGAACAGATGCACATCCTGCTGAACAATACCAATGGTGCTGCGCAGGCTCTTGAGGGTTACATCACGCACATTTTGGCCGTCAATCAAAATGCTGCCTTCCGTTACCTCATAAAAACGAGGAATCAGGTTGCACAGTGTGGTTTTGCCGCCGCCGGAAGAACCAACCAAGGCAACACGCTCACCGGGGTGAATGGTCAGATTGATGTTGCGCAAAATCAGGTTGTGGTCATCAGGGTATTCAAAGGTGACATTTTCAAAATCAATGCGGCCCTTGCCAACCTGCAAAGGCTTTGCGTCGGGCTTATCCTCGATTTCAACAGGGGTATCCAGAATTTCAAAGAAACGCTCAATACCTGTCATACCTTGCTGGAAGCTTTCGGCAAACTCAACAATACGGCGAATGGTAGCAATCAGGGTGGATACGTAAAGGGTGTAAGCAACAAGGTCGCCGGCAGAAATCCAGCCCTTTACCAAAAACAGGCCGCCGCCGCAAACAACAACCAGATACATCAAACCGTCAAACAGACGGGTAGCGCACTGGAACAGAGCCATATACTTGTACGATGCTTTTTTTACACGGAGAAACTCGATATTACCCTGCTCAAACTTTTCCTTTTCAACATCTTCTGCGCAGAATGCCTTGATAACACGCTCGCCCAAGAGGCTGTCCTCAATGCGGCTGTTCAGCTCACCAACCTGAATGCGGCGGCGGCGGAAAGCGGCACGCTGCCAGTGGTTGATTTTAACAGAAACCAATACCATAGGCGGTACACACAAAAACAGCAGTAAGGTCAGTGCAATGTTGTAAGAGCACAAAATGCAAAAGCTGACTAAAATCTTGATGCCTGCAATAAAAAATTCTTCCGGGCAGTGGTGTGCAAATTCGGTAACGTCAAACAGGTCGCTGGTGATGCGGCCCATAATCTGACCGATTTTGGTGTTGGAATAATAGGTGAGCCCCAACTTTTGCAGGTGGGCAAACGCATCTCGGCGCATATCTGTTTCGATGTATACACCCATTACGTGGCCCATGTCAGCCATGTAGTATTGGGCAGCTGCATCAATCAAACGCAGCACCAGATACAGCAGCGACATACGCAGCACCAAGCCGATGGTTAAGGCAGCCATGTCGTGCATAGCGGTGTTGGTGATGGTACGCAAAATCAAAGGCAGTACCAAGTCACACAAGCAGGTAAGCGCAGCGCAAAACAGGTCCAGTGCAATGGTACGGCGATACTTGTGCATATACGGCCAAAAGCGGCGCAGCAGCTCCTTGCTGGGGATACTGTGCTGCCCGGGGTCGTCGGTGGGGGCAGTTACTTTCAAAAATGCCATGATAATGATTCCCTTCTGATAGTTTATGCTTTTTTGCTGTAATCACGAGCGCCGTAAATAGCGGTGCCAATGCGGACAATAGTGGCACCCTCACGTACGGCATTTTCAAAGTCGGCGCTCATACCCATAGAGAGCTGCTCCATGGATACGTGTGGCAAATGGCGCTGCTGAGATTGGAAGGCAAGCTCCCGCATCTGAGCGAAGTAACGGCGGTTTGCAGTATCATCTTCGTTTACAGGGGGGATAGCCATTAAGCCCTTTACCCGGAGATGCTCCGACGCAGCCGCAGCTTCCAGCAGGGCAGGCAGCTCACTTGCAGGGATACCGGTTTTGCTGTCCTCTGCGCCGATGTTTACTTCCAACAGAATATCCTGCACAAGGTTTAGCTTGGCAGCTTCCTTTTCAATGGCTTGCATCAGGTGCAGGCTGTCCACACTTTGAATCATGCTGGCACGCCCAAGCACTTTTTTGATTTTGTTGGTTTGCAAGTGACCGATTAGATGGGCAGGCTTGCCCAGATAGGCACCGGCATCTGCATTGCGCACTAGTTCCTGCACGTGGTTTTCACCAAATAAATCAATGGGCAGGCGTGCACTTTCCATTACAGTTTCGGGGGTGCGTGTTTTGCAGGCTGCGCAAAGTAAAATTTCCGAAGGCGTACGTCCTGCCTCACGTGCGGCAGCTGCAATTTTTTCTTTGATTTCTGCTACAGCATTTGCCATAGCCTGCGTATCGGTTGCACACATAAGGGATTATACCTCCTCAGGATACTGAGCCCGAATGCCGCCAATCAGCTTGGGGCGTGTACGGGCACACAGCAATAAAGCGCAGCCAATGTGGTCCAGGCTTAGGCGCACAGGCACAGCTACACGCTTTAGATGCATACCAATCAAGGTGCCGCCAATATCCAGTCCGGCTGCTGCACGGATTTCTTCAACGGCAACAGGGCTGGTAAAGTTTTGCCAGCAGGTTGTAGCCCAGCTGCCGCCGGCATGGGGGTGAGGGACGACACAAACAGGCTCGCAGCCGTAACGGCCGGCGGCCTCCTGCTCCAGAATGATAGCACGGTTCAGGTGCTCGCAGCACTGTGCAGCCAAGTAAATGCCATGCTGTGCCAGTAAGGGCTGAATGCCACGATACACCGCAGCGGCGGCCTCCATGCTGGAGTTTTTACCAATATGTCCGCCTACGATTTCGCTGGAGGAGCAGCCTACTACAAAAATATCACCGGGCTTGAGCTTTGCCGCGTCTAAAAGCTCTTGTGCGGCTTGACGAGCCTGTGCCTCAATACGTTCCAGTTCCATTGTTTCCATCGTGTGACCTCCTCATCGGTTAATTCTATAAAGATTACTGCCATCTGCATTTGCCAGCCAGACAGCCTGCGTGGTTTCACAAACGCCAGTGATGCGTCCTGCCAGATTAGGTGCCTGAGCAGCAATGGCACGGGATAATGTACCGTTTTCAGATGCTGCAAAGGCCCAGCCGGTTTTTGCAGAGGGGCAAAGCAGCCAGCGCTGTGTTAAGTGGGGCAGATTCATGGCAGCTTTACGCAAAATCGTGTTGTCGGCGGCATTATCTACCCATTGGATAGGCGTGCCGCAGACAGCAACCCATACATCACCGTTTTGGGCAGTAGCAAGCCCGGCGGCATATCCGTCCAAGCCCTCAAGCAGAACCTTCCCTTGCTTGTCCAGCGTGGAATTACGTGCGGAACAGGGGACTGCCCATACACGGCGTGCGTTTGTTTCGCTTACGTAAAGGGTGGAGTTATCCGGGGAAAGGGCAATGCCGCCGGCACCCTGTAAACCCGTTACAATGGGTTCTACAGTGCCGCTTTTAGCGTTGTAAACATAGACGGTGCCCGTGTTTGTATGTGCAAGCAGTTCCGTATAAAAGCCTTGCTCTAAACCGTCTTGTGCGGCAGTGTCAATCTGTGCATACTCGGTAAAATAAAGATTGCCATCGGAATCTACTGCAATACCGGCTGGGAAGCGTAACGGTTCACCGTTTACAGTGGTCAAAATCGGTTTTACATCTACAGCCCAGCCATCAAAGCTTGCCTTATACAAGCCGCCCTTTCCGGACAGGTACATACACTTATCTGCACCGAAAACCATGCCGGTGATTTCGCCGTCTGTGGAAAAAACTTCAGCAAGACCGGTGCCGTCCTCCCGAATGCGGATAACCTTGTTGCCTGCAACAGCCGCATAAAGCCAGTCGTCTTGCCATGCAGCGCAGATGGGGTTTTCGTAAGGGGCAATACTGACTGCGGTTGTGCTGGTGTTCCCGGCGGTTGTCAGCGACATGACACCGGAAGCGGGGATATAGGCTTGCGGAGGATAAGCAACCGGATGCAGCAGCAAATAGCCGCTATATCCCACAACAATGCAAATCAGTAAACCGCCTGCGGCAACTTGAAACCGATGCAGCAGGGCATCCCGTTCCTTAGCCATCTGGGCTTGGATTTGTGCGTGCTGACGGCGCACTTGTTTTTGTGCTTTATTGGCACGGCGCAGCCAACCGCTTACCCAAGGAATTACCGTGGGACCGAATAAAATCAAAACAATACAAAATAGCAGTACAAATTCTGAAAAGCCAAGCTTCATATTCGATATCCTTCTCCGACGGGCAGCCGGGTAAATTTGTTTGCAAAAGGGTAAACTACCCACTTTACAATGTTATTACTATACCGCAAATGACAAGAAAAATCGAGTGTATGGGCCAAAACTTTGCTGTGCGGCAAATAAAAAGGGCACTGCATCCAAGTAGATACAGTACCCTTTTTGTTTAGTGGCGATAAGCGATGGCCTCTTTAATGCGGTCAGCCTCGGCCTGACCCAGCAAAATGCGGATGAGTTCCAAACCAAAGGGAATAGCACCGCCCAAGCCGTAACTGGTGGTGATGTTGCCGTCGGTAACAAATTCTTCATCCAAGACGGTTGCACCCGTTAACTCCTGACGGAAGGATACGTAGCTGGTTGCACGCTTGCCCTCCAGCAAGCCCAGATGCCCCAGAATACTGGGTGCCGCACAAATAGCGGCAATGGGCTTGCCGGCGTCGGCAAACTCTTTTACTGCCCGAATCACAGCGGGGCAGTCCTCCAAATTTTTGGTGCCGGGCCAGCCGCCGGGCAATACAAGCAGGTCAAAATCAGCAGGGGCAACCTCCTCGGCCAAAGCATCTGCCAACAGGGAAACCTTGTGGCTGCTGGTTACATTACGGCTGCCGCCCACAGCGGCAATGGTTACATCTACATTAGCACGGCGCAGTAAATCTACAACAATTAAAGCCTCACATTCTTCGGTATCGTTTGCAAAGTATAACAAAACCTTAGGCATAAAAACGCTCCTTTCCCAAAAAGACAAGCCGGCGCACTGCGCCGGCTTGTCTGCTTATTCATCTTTGTCCGACAGAACACGACGCAGAGTGCTCTGCTCATTGGACAATACACGATTTACACGGCTGATGATTGCACTGGAGGCACCGGTTTTTTCCATGATAGTTACATAAATCTGCTTATTATGCAGCATCTGTGCAATATCAAAGCGCTGTTCCATAGCACTTAGTTCTGAGTAACTGCATACATCCTGCAAAAAGTGATACACTTCTTCAGGTGTTTTCAGAGTCAGAAGAGCCTGATACAGGCCGGATTCTCCTGTAGGATGATCTTTTGTCATTAAAATGCGTCCTCCTGCATGATTCACTGGAAACCCACATAAAACGTGGTTGCGAGTACGTATAGTTTAGTACATTAGTGCACAAAAAACAAGAAAACGAATTACCAAAATTACAGGCGCTTTTCCATCCAATATTCCGGCCAGACAATACCGGGTGCCAGCTCAGTATCCATGGGGCGCAGAATGCGGAACCCTGCACCTTTGAAAAAGCCCTGTGTATCCAGCTGCTTTTGCCCAACAGAAACAGAGATAGCACTTTTACCCTCGGCACGTGCCAAGCGCTCCATGCTTTGCAGTACAGTGCGGCCAATGCCTTTACCGCGCCAAGCACTTTCCAGATAGAAGTGCTTCAAACGCATGGAGCCGCCTACCATCTGCCATGCAATATAGCCGGCAACCTTGCTGCCCTGCATAATCAGCTGATAGTTTACGTCCTCGTCCATATCGTTTTCGATGGCTTCGACACTTTGCAGATTTTCCAGAATGGTGTCCAGCTGCTTTTTGTTAAAGCGGCGGGCATAATATTCACGCCAAATGCTGTCGGCAAGGTCGGCAGTCATTTGGATATAGCGTGCTTTTGCTACAAGTTTCAGTTCTGGTTTCATACAGTCTCCTAATTTTGTTTGTTATTGAATTTTTACCCCTAAAAGTTCCGCAAGCGCAACGGCACCCATTTCGTCAACAACGGCACCTCGCAGCTCACGCAGTTGTTCCCCTATAGAGATTTTTTCCAAAGAGCAGCCTCTTAAATCTACATCTTTCAATAAAGTTCCGTTAAAGCAGGCACCACGCAAATCGCATTCCTTAAAATAAAGATTTTTTTGCCGGATTCCGGTTAGCATGGAGCCGCCTAAATCGCAGCTTGTAAAGGAGATGCTTTTCCAGGAAGCGCTGTCAAATGCACAAAGGCGCAGCATACAGCTGAGCATACTCACATCACGCAGATTGCTCTCGGAAAAGTTGGCACCCATCAGTTTACAGCCCTGAAATTTACAACGGGAAAAATAACTGTCGATGAGATTTACACCGGAAAAATCACAGGTTTGAAAAGCGCAGTCTACAAAACTGGCCGTTTCCAAAACAGAACGGGAAAAACGGCAGCCCTCAAAAATGCATCGTGCAGCAGAAAACTTTTCCAAGGTTTCTTCGGACAAATCCACGTTTTTCAGATGCATATCCGTAATTTCATCTTCTTGTGAAGATAAGGTGTAAAGCTCCATGGCTGCTTCCGGACCTTCTAAAACGGGCAGGTCCTTTGGCAGATAAGGGGCTGCGGGCATAGTGTTTTTCATTATTCGGATACCTTTAGGATGTAATCTGCCTTGCGAGGCTTTGCCGGGCTGCAGGCACCGTCCGGGTAGCCGAGAATGCAGTGCCCGATGCCAATCCAGTCGCCTTCGATACCCCACTTTTTCAGCAGGGCTTTGCCTTCGTCAGAGTCAAATTCCTCTCGGGCACGGTGAATCCAGCAGCTGCCCAAACCAATGCTGGCGGCAGCGTTCATCAGGTTGCCCATAACAAGGCTGCCGTCCTCTACAGCGCAGCGGGAATCCGCAGGTGCAAGCACAATCAAAATAGTGGGTGCGCCGTACATGGTATCCACGTCCTGCCCCCAGATGGCAGCATTCATACGGGTAAGCTGTGCGCGGGTTGCGGCATCCTGCACCACAACAATGCGAGGACCCTGCCGGCCCATAGAGGTGGGCGCATAGGTGCCCGCTTCCAGCACAGCATTTAGTTCTTCATCAGTGATTTGCTGCGGCAGATATTTACGGCAGCTGCGGCGATTCAGCAAAGTTTGTAATGTTTCGTTCGTCATTGCGGACCATCCTTTCTCGTTCCATGCAAAGGCAAAGATTATTTTAAATCAAAACGTACTACGACCAAACGGTACCACAGGTATGGAATCATGTTCCAAATCAGCCAAAGCTCCATCAAAATGTAGTTAGGCAAGTCCTTGAAGCGGAAGGGACGCTTTTCGATTTTACCGGCTTTTAGCAGGGCAAAAGCCTCGTGCATACCTTGGTCCCACTCTTTGGCATAACCCTTTTTATGGAAGGCATAGCGCTTTAAGGCATAGCCAAGTGCCTGAGGGATAAAGTTCAAAATCAACATCAGCAAAGGCTGGTTCTTCCAAGGCAGCAGGATACTGTTGCGGCCGCTTTGTACGCTTTTGAAGCCATTGTAGCGGACAGCACCGGTAGTTGCACCACAAATGTGGTAGCATTTGGCGGCAGGGCACAAAATGTTTTTGTAGCCTGCATTGTTGGCACGCCAGGAAAGGTCTACGTCCTCAAAATAGGCAAAAAAGTTTTCGTCAAACAGGCCGATTTCGTCCAGAATACTGCGGCGATACAGCACGGCGCCCCCACAAGCGGAAAAGATACGCTTTTGCTTTGTGTAGCGGCTGGCCTTGCGGCCATCGCCCTCTTTGGCGGCAAATGCCAACAGGTTTACATAGTCGCCGGCATCGTCTGCCAGGTCACGCTCAAAGTGGCGAATCATAAGGCTCTGTACGCCGAAAATTTTGGGGTCGGTGTCCGCTGCAGCAATTAGATTTTCCAGCCAGTTAGGCTCGGCAAAGGCATCATTGTTAAACAGCACCGCATACGGAGCCTTGCTTAGGCGGATGCCTTGGTTGACGGCATGGGAAAAACCGGTGTTTTCGCTGTTTTCAATCAAGGTATAGTTGGGCAAATCACAATAGCGGCGTGCGATTTCCAAGCTTTCGTCAGTAGAGCCATTATCAATTACAATCAGCTCAAAATCCTGCTCGGTCTGATTCAGGATAGACTGAATGGAATCTTCCAGCCAGCCCTTTCCGTTTAAGTTGGGAATGATAACGCTTGCTTTCATGGATGTACCCTCTCTTGTTTAGTGTTAGCTAAAGTATAACATAAAAAAGCACTGCGGCACAGTGCCGCAGTGCTAAATGCATGGGATTTTTCGTGATTACAGAGCACCGTCATCGACCAGGTCGGGGTTTTCTGCGGTTGCAGTAACGGTCCAGCCTTCTGCCTGCAAAGCAGGAACCAACTCTTCGGAAATCTCGGTCAGAGTCATAGCAAACAGAACGTTGTTGCCCTTGGTAGCGGTCAGTGCAACGTTGGGGCTGACGCAAACCCACTTGCGCCAGTCAGCATTAGTCATCAAAGATTGCTGGATAGCAGCGGAATCGGTGCCGTCAGCCAACTGGAACAGAGCAATAGAGTGGGGAACAGTACCCATCATGTTCATAGAAACAGTGGTATTGGCAATGCCGTCAGCATTTTCCAAACCGGTGTTGTAAGCATAGTTTGCATCGTCGGCAGCAACATTGCTGACAGCGTTGTTCTCCAGAGCCTGATTGCTCAGGTGTGCAAACAATGCATTCAGCTCAGCCTTAGCCTCTGCGTTTACGTCATCGTCAAAGTGCACCTGAGCACGGTAGGGCTCCATGTTTTCCATAGCGGACTCGATTTCCTTTTGCAGGGCCTCAAAACCGGAAACAAACTCATCAGGAATCTTACCGCCGAAATCGCAGGTAAAGATAGAGCCGTCAGCAAAGTCCATGTACAGGGTGCCGATTGCTTCGCCTTCCTCGTAGGAGCTCTTCTCGTTCAGAGCAGCCAAATCGGACTTTTCGTACACAGAAGCCAGAGCGTGCATCAGGCTTGCGTCCACAGTGCCACGGGTCTGCTTGTCGCCGACCACGTAATCAATCATGACCTTGCCCTCATTTTGGGCGGGGGATACATTCAGGTAGATGACGTCCTCGGGATTTTTGCCGTAAGAACCGGAAAAGCTGGTAACGGGGTTTGCAACAGTTACGCCGGCAGAGGAGCCGCCGTGGCCGTTGTTCGAGCCGTTGGTATTGCCGCAGGCAGCCAAAGACAGTGCCATTGCACAAATTACAACAGCAGAAAGAATACGCTTCATTTTCATGAATAAATCTCCTTCAAATAAAATGGAATGTTCTATTGGAAGATGCACTGCTTTTTACAGTGTCATTAACCATACGAATGAAAATACAGGAAAATTGCAGGGGATAAATTTTTTTTAGAGATTGGAATTTAAGTACAGTGTACCATATTCCAAGGAAAGGTTTTGGGCGTGTTGACTGAAATCCTCGTAAGGGTCCTCAAAATGGCTCGAGAAATCCTCAAAATAAGGCCAGAACACCGCATCAAACACAGGGCCAAGCTGCAAAAGCAGCATATAAAAAAGAAAGACGCAAACGACGATGCCGATTACAAAAAACAGCAAGCCCTTTAAGATTACTGCACGGGCGAGATGCTTATGCGCAGGGGTAACGTATTTCCCAAAGGCATAGTATAGCAGAACAACCCAGCCGATAATCGGAACGGCAAACAGAACCAAATGCCAAAAGTAACTGGCAGTAGATAATCCGCCATCAGTGGGGGTGCTTGCAGACGATTTATTTTTGGCAGGATTCGGGCGGGTTTTATACTTCGGCGTGGAAGATTGCTTTGGGGGATACAAAATCGGGGCTTGCGGCGCAGGCTGCTGCGAAACAGGTGCGCCGCAAGCCGGACAGAAAGAAGAATCCGGTGGAACAGCACAGCCGCAGTTTGGGCAGATACGCATCATAGTACCTCCTGCTGGGCGAGAATATCCAGACCGTTTCGGTCCAGCGGAACGGACAGGATAATCTGGGTGTTGGTTTCGCCCATTTTTTGGAAGGCTGTGATAACTTGCTCCAAATGAACCATGTTCGGGCAGCTGACCCGAACCATAAAGCTGTGGTCACCTGTAACATGATAGCATTGCAGTACTTCGGGCTGCTTTTCCATCATTGCCATCAGCGCTTCACGGTTATTAGGCGGAGCCGAAACGCAAATAATGGCGTCGATGCTGGTTTGCCCCTTGGGGCGGTGAAGTGTAACCGTATATCCGCTGATGATGCCGGATTGTTCTAATTTATGAATGCGGCTGGATACCGCCGGGCTGGTGAGGGCGACCTGGTCTGCAATCTCCTTTACAGACATACGGGCATTCGCCGACAGCAGCTTTAGTATTTTATGGTCCAATTCGTCCACAAAAATACACCTCCTTGAAAAATAAACTGAATGCAGAAAATATTCTTGAAATAAAACCCCAACTATAAAAAAACAAACAAAGACAGAAAACTCGACATTTTTTGTTTTCGGAACTTTATTATATAAAGCAAAAGTGCAAAAGTAAAGACTAAATCGAAAGAAAAAGTGACGCCGAAATAATTTGACAAAAAAATTTGATGTATTATAATTTGAAATACAAAGATGATATTTCCCTACTTTATATACTTTCCCACCCCTCTATGCACAAAAACCCGCTGCCAGGCGGGTTTTTGTGTTTGCAGAAACAAAAACAGTAAAAGCTCGCCTGCCTGAGAGTAGACGAGCTTTTTTTTAGTATTGCAGGTAATCCTGATAGACGTGCAGGTCTTCTGCCTTGACAACACCTTCCAGATAAAGGCCGTCATCACGGTATTCCTCTAACGTAACACTGCCACGCTGCCGCATCGGTCCGGCAAGGCCGATTTTGTCATAAGGCAAAAGCACACGGATGCTGCGTACACGGTCAGCCAGCAAGCGGTCCAGCTCCTCCAGCAACTGCTGCAGGCCGGTGCCGGTTTTTGCACTGGTAAGCAAAATGTCAGGGTCAAAACTGATAGCCCCGGCGGTATCGCACTTATTATAAACAGTAAGCATCGGGATGTCATCGCAATCCAGAGAACTTAATACAGTGTCGGTTACTTCCAGCTGTGCGTCACGCTGCGGGTCGCCTGCGTCAGCTACACGCACAATGACATCGGAAAAAGCAGCTTCTTCCAAGGTGCTCTTAAAGGCTTCCACCAGATGGTGCGGCAGGCGGGAAACAAAACCGACCGTATCAATTAACAGTACGGCAAGTCCGCTTGGCAGTACCAGCTTACGGCTTGTGGGGTCCAGGGTAGCAAACAGCATATTTGCCTCCAGAACCTGTGCACCGCACAGTGCGTTCATCAAGCTGGATTTACCCACGTTGGTGTAGCCAACCAAGCTGACAACGGGCATACCGGTACGGCTGCGTGCACGGCGCAGCTCGCCACGGCGCTTTTCCATTTCAGCCAAACGCTCGCTAAGCATATCAATACGTGCACGTACATGGCGCTTGTCCAGCTCCAGTTTGGTTTCGCCGGCACCGCGGCGTGCGCCTGCACCACCGCCGCCGCCACCGCCTTGGCGGCTGAGTGCGGCACCCATGCCGGTCAGACGAGGAAGCTGGTAGCGCAGCTCGGCCAATTCGGTTTGCAGTTTACCTTCGTTTGTGACAGCACGGCTGCGGAAAATTTCTAAAATAAGCATGGTGCGGTCCAGCACTTCGCATTGCAGCAGACCGGACAGATTACGGATTTGACTGCCCGTTAGCTCACCGTCAAAAATGGCAGTTTGGACATCAAGTTCCTCTACAGCAAGGCGTGCTTCCTCGACCTTGCCGCTGCCAAGCAAAGTGGCAGCTTCAGGGGTAGAACGCTTTTGTGTTACCTGCCCGACAGCAACCATGTGGTTGGCCTCGCACAGTGCTGCAAGTTCCTGCAAACTGCGCTCGCAATCCCATTCGCCTAAATCAAGTGCAAGCAGAAGAACTCGTGCAGGAGGGGTTTCAGTTAAAATATCAATTAGTTCGCTCAAGAGTTGCTCCTTTTTACTTTATATACAATAGTACCAATTTATAGGGGCACTGTTACGGAGGACTGGTTTTACAGTTGAAATATACACGCAGCCCCTAAAGTTATCATTTACACACAGCGCCGGCCTATACAAAAAAACAGAAAGACGTTTGTTCGGTTAGTATATCATAAAACCGGAAAAATTCCACTATACAAGGCGGGAAAAAACAAGGAATACACACCTTTTTGGACAAATATGAAAAAATACGGAAAGTTGAGTCGTATATAAAAAGGAAGTGAATGCTTCCTATGTGGAAAAGCAACACTTTACAAGAAATTTCAAAAAGGTTACAATAAGAACAACTGTAAATCCGTATTGATTTTGTGCGTGAGCATGAAAAGCAGAATAGAAAGGAATCGTACTAATATGAAACTGACTCGTCGCGAATTTATTCAAAAGGCAGCAGTAGCAGCGGCAGCTGCAGGTCTTTTGGTGGGTTGTGGCGGTTCTCCGTTCCCGGAAGCTACGCCCGAACCGACTGCTGTACCCACTCCTACGCCGGAACCTCCCTATGAGCCTAAGGTTTTGACAGGCGAGCCCCGCCAGCCGGGCGCAAAAGACAGCCGTATTGTTGGCATTATGATTAACAATATGTCAAACAGCAAGCGTGACAACGCACGCCCCCACCGTGGTATCAGTCAGGCAGATGTGCTGATTGAAATTAAGACAGAGGGCGGCATTACCCGTTTCTGCGCTTTGTTTGATAATGTGGACGAAATCCCTGAAATCGGCCCCATGCGCTCCGGCCGTGACCAGTTCCTGCAGTTGATTATGCCTTGGCAGGCTGTGTACTACCATGAAGGTGAAAGTGTTTTCTGCACACGCTTTATCAAGGACTGGGAATACTGGGACCTGAACTTTGGCGGTATGAGCTACTTTAAGACACCGACCAACCGTAACTACTCGCACCGTGACAGCCGTGGCCGCAACGTGAAAGTGGAGCACACCCTGTTTACCAGCGGTGAAGAAATCCAGAAGGCTATTGATAAGGCAGAGCTGGATATGTACCGCAAGTACAACAGTACCTTCTTCCGCTTTGCGGACTACCGCTATAATGAGTTTAACACCATGGAGGGCGGCGACTCTGCAACCAGCGTTACCGTGCGCCATTCTTCCAGCTACCGTACTTACTTTGATTACGATGATGCAAGCAGCACCTACAAGATGAGTATGTACAGCAATATGGAAAAGCAAGTAAGCCCGACCATCGACGAAACAAACGGTGCACAGCTGAGCTTTACAAACCTGGTTATTTTGTTTACTGCTATGCAGGCTTACCCCGGCGACTCGCACAATATTCAGGACGTAGACTATGACTACGGCGGAGTAGGTTACTGCTTTACCAACGGTCGCTGCAAGATGATTGGCTGGAAAAAGGGCAGCCCCGGCGAGTGCCTGATGATTTATGACTACAACGACCCCAACGGCGAAATGATGATGTTGAACCGTGGCAAGACCTATCTGGCAGTTGTAGATTTGAAAGAAGCTGACCACTTTAGCTACGACGGCAGCGAGGATGCAGCCGGCGGCGATGATTTGAGCGATGCACAGGATACCAGCGATGTATCAGAAGCAGACGATGATGCAGTTTCTGAAAATGTTGCAGAAGGCATCACAACCAATTGATGTGTGTTGCCCCAAATATAAGGAGTTTACAAAATCCATGAAACAGTTCGTTGCGATTATTTTATGCCTAACCTTGTTGCTTGCAGGCTGCGGCGCAGAGTCCGGCTCGGACGAGAGCGCTAAACTGCCTCAGGCAACAGTACAGCCCAACCCAACCCAACAGCCTTTGCAAAAGGTTGGTGCGGTGTGTCCGCTCACCGGTTTAGAGGTGAAGAATGCCGTGCAGCGCCCGGTTGCTGTTGCAGTGAATAATGCAAACGCAACCAATGGCCGCCAGTGGGGAATTGGCAGCGCCAGCGTTGTAATGGAAGCGCTGACCGAAGGCAAAAGTACAAACTGGATGCTGTGGTTTGATGGGTTGGATAATGTGCCTAAGGTTGGCCCTGTTGCGCCGGGCAAAGATTTGTTCTGGCAGTTTGCGCTGCCCATGAACAGTATTCTGGTGCAAAAGGGAATGAATACCTATGCGGAAAACCTGTTAAACTGTTATGGATGGCAGCCGCTGGACGCAATGATGCTGGGCGTAAACAGCTTTGATTATGACGGCAGCGACCCTGCAATGCCCAATGAGTATGATTGGTATACCCATGGGGAGGGCTTGCAGTACGGTGTAACCCATTATAATATGCCGTTGGCCGGGGATGTACCCAGCTGGCAATGCTTCGCAACGCCGATTGATGGCCAGCCGGCAGTGAGCGTTACGGTGCAGTTCTCCGATGTGCAGTCTACCACTTTGCGTTATGAAAATGGTGCTTGGTATTTGTATCGTACAGACGGCACGCCTCAGTTGGACGCAAATGATGATACACCGGTGCAGTTTACCAATGTAGTAGTGTTGTCCAGCCAGTCTTCCGTAAAGGATGACAAGTTTACCCGTGATTATGATTTGACACAGGGCGAAGGTTTGTATCTGGTAAATGGAACCTGGCAGGAAATCACCTGGAAAAAGGGTGATGTAGGCGATTCTCTGAATCTGTATACAAAAGATGATTCTCAGCTGATATTGGCAGCGGGTAAAACGTATATCGCTGTTTATGGCGGCTTTGCAGGGCAGTCTTTGCAGGTTACAGATGCCGACGGCGCAACGGTATATCCGATTGCAGACCAAGACAGCGCAGAATAAAAAGCAAAATAAAAAGCCGAACCCGCAAAACGGGTTCGGCTTTTTTTGCTTTATTCTTGATTCTCAACAGCGTCCAAGTAACCAAAGGGAACAATATCAATTGCTTCCACCAAGTTATCACGCATCCAAAGTTCAATGTCGGTACGCACGGTGTAACCGCAGCCGGGGTCTGCCATCCACTGTTCCGGCTTGCGGCTGGGCAGTGCACGCTGGCTCAGCATACTCATAATAACACCACCGTGGGTGACACAGGCGGCCTCGGTGATTTGCGATTTAATCATGTACTCGAACATTTTCATCAAAGCATCTGCACAGCGCTTGTGAAACTCAGGGGTAGGCTCGGCACCCTCCGGTGTATAGCCGGAGGTGGGGTCCATCCAACGGACAAAGTCCGGGTCCTGCACCAAGCTTTGAATGGGCTTGCCCTCAAACTTGCCAAATCCTGCTTCACGCAGGGCATCTACACTGTATTTGTGTGCTGCGTTGGGGAAAAGAATGTTGCTGGTTTCGACCGCACGGCTTAACGGGCTGGAGAATACAACGTCCACATTGGGGTAAGTAAAGCGCTGGGTCAGGTCGATAAGCTGCGCACGTCCGGTTTCACACAAAGGCAAGTCCGTGCCGCTGCCAACGTACAGGCCGTCGATATTACCCTGTGTTAAGCCATGCCGAATCAAATGCAGTTTGTAGGTTTTCATAAAAAGAATACTCCTCTCTGCGGTGAACCGCACAGTATAAAGAAAGGCGAATGTATTAAAATCAGGAAAAAGCTGATTTGGTAAAATAATTTAGCTGAAATTTAGTCCAATACCATATCTTGCGCCGAAAAACAGAGTAGACCGCCATAGGTATGGGCGAAAGCATCTAAAATCAGCATAATAGGGCGAATTATAAGAGAAAAGATAGATTCTGCGTATTTACAAGGCGTTTTTCTTAGAGTATAATCAACATGCCGTAATAATGGCATTATGTGAATTGCGGAAATTGAGAGGAAGCCATCATGGAATTTAATCGAATTATCACCTTACTGCGCAAAGAGCGTAACATTACACAAAAACAGGCAGCTGCGGACCTTGGCGTTTCGCAGGCGTTGCTTTCTCATTATGAAAAAGGCATTCGTGAATGCGGCTTGGAATTTGTAGTTAAGGTGGCCGATTACTATGGCGTGTCTTGCGATTACTTGCTGGGACGCAGTGCAGACCGCAGCGGCGCTGTGCTGAGCGCAGAGGACCTGCCTAACCCTGAAGCAATGAAAGATAACGTGTACCGTGGCAGTGTGCTGCCCACGATGAATAAAAAGCTGATTTCCAACAGCTTAAATGTGCTGTATGCCAAATTAGGAAACTGCCAAAATCGAGAACTTGTTTCCGAAGCAAGCGGTTACTTAATGTTGGCAGTGTATAAAGTGTTCCGTCATTTATATAGTGCGGAAAGCCACAATACCAGCAGCCTGTTTAGTATATCACAAAATATGTGGCAAGGCTATTCTGATTCTGCTATGAAAGTGGCAGAAGCCAATTTGTGTGCAACCCTGGCCGGCGAAGATGTACAGGGCAAGGGCGAAACCTTAAAGGATACCGGCTGTTTAGCAATGACAACAGAAAGCCTGACAGAGGAATATCCGCTGTACGCTTCCAGTTTGCTGAATCTGATTAAAACCAGCGAATCTCGTATTGAAAAACTGAGATAATGAAATGGAAAAGGCTCTGCCAAGCGGCAGAGCCTTTTTATTGTTACAGACTACGCAGTTTTTCCAGACAGCTGGGACAAACCCAAAGCCCGGAAAGTGTTTTGGAATCTGGGTCTACTGCCCCGCAAAAAGCGCAAGTACATTCAGGCTGATGCTTTTTCAGCAGAATGGTATCCCCATCAACAGAGATATCCAATGGGGTGCCTGCTTCCAATTGCAGGCTTTTGCGAAGCTCTTTGGGAAGTACAATGCGTCCCAGATGGTCTACACTGCGCACGATACCGGTGTTTTTCATGGTACGGACCCTTTCACATCAATTAAAGATGCCTTTCCTTTACAGTTGCAACAAACCTACTTTTTTGTAGACCTTTTCGACCATGCGGTTTGCCAAACGAGAAGCACCCGCAGCACCATCGGCGGGCACTTAATCAGCGTATGCTTTATCAGCAAGGATGCGACCGTACTCGTTTTGAATCGGAGCAAGACCTTCAGCAATTGCTTTGCCTACTGCAACTTTGAAATCGCCACAGCCTTTTCCGGCAAACGCACGCTCAATATCAGCCATGCTCTTGTCGGACAGTCAAAGCGTGCAGGTCAGCAATCATATACAGGCTTTCAAATGCATCTTGCAGCTTCGCCCAGTTGCGTATGGCAGGTTCACACATACTGGAATCCTTACTTTTATTGTGCCATCAATGTTAGATTAGTATCTGTATTATAGCACGTTTGTCCGGCAGTTACAACGCTTGGCACAGGAGATTCCTACGTGGAAAGGTCGAAAATAAGCAGCTATTACACGTGTCGATTGGTGTAAATGACAGTTTTGTTCCTATAACCGGCGTATGCAATAAGCAGCCGTTGTGTTTGCAAATATCCGGGGGGATTTTACATTGACAAACAACCGGCTAAAAGGTAGACTAATTTTGATGATATTCTGGCACAATTGTCTGTGTGTCGTTATCCAGATATAAGGAGAGATTGATATGGCAACCAATAAAGTACGTACCCGTTTTGCGCCCAGCCCTACGGGTTATATGCACGTGGGCAACCTGCGCACTGCACTGTATGCCTTTTTGATGGCAAAGCACGAGGATGGCACTTTCATCCTGCGCATTGAAGATACAGACCAGGAGCGTTATGTGGAGGGTGCTGTAGATGTAATTTACAACACCTGCCGTGAAACAGGTTTGATTTGGGACGAAGGCCCGGACATTGGCGGCCCGGTAGGCCCCTATGTGCAGAGCGAGCGCATGGGTATGTTCAAACAGTATGCAGAGCAGCTGGTGCGTGAGGGCAAGGCTTATTACTGCTTCTGCACGCCCGAGCGTTTGGAGCAGATGCATGCAGACCAGCAGGCAAAGGGTGAGATGACCCACTATGACGGCCACTGCCGTGATTTGCCCGAAGAACAGGTGAAGGCACTGCTGGATGCGGGCACCCCCTATGTTATCCGCCAGAAGGTCCCCAAGGGTCAGGTGGCAGGCTTTGACGATATAGTTTATGGCCATATCGAAATCAGCACCGATGAAATCGACGACCAGATTTTGATTAAGACGGACGGTATGCCTACCTACAACTTTGCAAACGTTGTGGATGACCACCTGATGGGCATTACCCATGTTATCCGTGGCAGCGAGTACCTGTCCTCTACGCCCAAGTACAACTTGCTGTACGAGGCATTTGGCTGGGATATTCCCGCTTATGTGCACTGCCCTCCTGTTATGAAGGATGCACAAAATAAGCTGTCCAAGCGCAACGGCGATGCAAGCTATCAGGATTTGGTGGCAAAGGGCTACCTGACCGAAGCTATCCTGAACTATATCTGCCTGTTGGGCTGGAGCCCCCGTGGTGAATATGCAGAGCAGGAAATCTTCTCTCTGGAAGAACTGAAAAAGGTTTGGGAGCCTTCCGGCATTTCCAAATCTCCTGCTATTTTTGACCCCATGAAGCTGCGTGCAATCAATGCGGAGTATATCCGCCGCCTGAGCCCGGAAGAGTTTTTGGCAAAGGCAGAGCCTTGGATTGACAGCGCTGTAAAGCGCCCCATCAACAAGGCACTGCTGTGCGCAAACCTGCAGCCCCGCTGCGAGGTGTTGGGCGAGATTCCCGAACAGCTGGATTTCTTTGACGAAATGCCTGACTACGACGTAGAAATGTACGCAAACAAAAAGCAAAAGACCAACCCGGAAACGGCATTGGAAGCACTGCGTGCACTGGAGCCTGTTTTGGCAGATGATGCGCTGGATTACAGCGACAAGGACGCTGTGTTCAACGCCTGCAAGGCAAAAGCAGAAGCAATGGAAAAGAAGAACGGCTGGCTGCTGTACCCGCTGGGCATTGCATTGTCCGGCAAACAGCGTACCCCCGGCGGCGGTACGGATTTGGCATGCATCATGGGCAAGGAAGAAACCCTGGCTCGTGTACGTGCAGCAATCGTAAAGCTGGGCGGCTGAGTTTAATATGTAAAAACCCTCTTTCCCTGTGTGGGAAAGGGGGTTTTTGATTTTTTATGGCAATTCGCATACTTTGCTATTTTCCGCATAGTACATGGTGATACCGTATCCTCGAAAGAAGCAAAAAGACAAGGAGGGTGTCACGTGGAAAAAATTTCAGAATGGTGGAAAGAAACTTCTGCGTTACCGCTGCAGCTGAATAAGGCAATGCGATTGTTTGGGCATCAAGTGGGTTGCTTTGTTTGGGGTATACTGGCTGGCGGCGGAACATGGTACGGTGTTTTGCATCCACTGGGCTTGGCAGCGGTATTGGGTGCTGCCGAGATGGATTACATATGGGTTGCTATGGGGGCGGGGGCGATTACACTGCTTACAGAAAGTCCGCCATTATCACTGATGCGTATGTGTGCAATTGGTGCTGCAGCAGGAATGCGGTGGGCTCGGCCACGGAACTTTCCCTCTGCGGCGGCGATAGGTGCGGGCCTTTTTGTAGGCATGAGCTGGCTGCTGCTGTTAAGCGCAAGTGTTACACCGCAGCAAGCCTTGGCTGCTTTGGCAGACGGTGTATTGGCGGTTGTACTTGGTTGGCAGATGCGGAAATGCCCACCAAACGTAAACGGTAAGGGATGGCTTATTCCCGGAGCAATCCTTACAACGGCCTTGACCAATATCCCGGCGGGGCCGGTCTGGCCGGGGACTATCTTTTGTGTTGGTGCAGGCTTAGTGTTAGCTTGCCGTGGCCGGCGGGAGCAAGCCTTGGTAAGCAGCGGTGTGCTGGCAGCGGCATTGTGTGCGGCAGCACCCGGCCAGCCTTTTGCAGCTGCGGCGATTTTATGTGGAACATTACTTGCAGTGAGCTATGGTGCAGGCGATCGCTTGCGATGCAGTGGGTTGTTTTTGCTGGGCTGCTTACCGGGGGCGCTGTGTGCGCCAACTGCCGGTCAGGCAGGGTGTTTTTGGCTGGCTTTTGCACTGGGGCAGATTGCATTTTTTTTTATGCCAACCAATCTGGTTTTGGCAGTGCCTTTGTCTGACCCTACCGAAAGCGCAGGGCGTCCGGCGGTAAGTGTGGCGGCAACACGGCTGGAGGCAGCTTCGGCCAGCTTGCTGGAAATTGCCGAAACCGTGCAGGATATTTATTCCGTAATGCCGCCAAAGGGTGAAAATTACAACTGGGTGGTAGAGCGCACACAGGAGGTTTTATGCAATCGTTGTGAAGGCAGGGAAAACTGCTGGCAAAAGCGGTACAGCGAAATGGTGGATGGGCTGTTTCAGCTCAAACCCATGCTGGAGCAAAACGGTAAACTGGACCTTGCAAATCTGCCGGGGCAGTTTTCCTATTGCGGGCACCCGTCGGCATTGTGTGCGGCGGTAGAGCGCAGCTGGGTAGAATATGGGGCGAGACGCAAAGGACGTGCCCGTGCGCAGGGAATGCGTGTTGCGATTACGGAGCAGTACGAGGCGATTGCACAAGCACTGGCATCGCTGGCAAAACAGCTGGGGGTGCAGGGCAGTCGGGATGCAGGCCGTACCGGACGGCTTGCCGCAGCGTTCGCCTCTTTAGGGCGTGAGCCATTGGCCTGCTCAGTAACATTGGGCGGACAAGGCCAGCTGCAAGCAGCAGTTACCCTGCGTCGTATGGATTTTGCAAAGCAGGACTTGCCTATTTTGGCAGAGGAAGTAAGCCGTGTATGCCACAGGCAGATGGGACTTCCGCAGGTGTGTACCGGAGGAGAAGCGGTAACGCTGGTGTTTGCGGAAAGAGCACGGCTGCGGCCGATATTCGGGGTAGCCGGCAGTGCCGCTAATCAGGTTTCGGGCGACGTAGTACGACAGTTCTGTGTAGGAGATACCGCCGCAATGCTGCTGTGTGACGGCATGGGGACGGGGCGCCCGGCGGCAGTAGATGGAACTGTGGCGGCAAACCTGACGGCAAGCTTGCTGCAGGCAGGTTTTCAACCGGAAACGGCTGCACGGTTAACAAATGTAGCTCTTGCACTGAAAAGTGAGGAGGAAAGCAGTGCAACGCTGGACTTGTTACAAGTAGACTTGTATACAGGAACAGCCCTGTTATACAAGGCAGGCGCAGCACCCGGTTTTGTGGTGCAAAATGGAAAAGCACATACCATAGATGGGCCGGGGCTGCCGATGGGGTTACTGGCTCGTATGGAAAGTGAAACCCGCACAATGCACCTGTATGCCGGGGACTGGGCGGTTCTTGTGTCGGATGGAATGCTGGTTGACGGAACAGACTGGATTTTGCAGCAGTTAGAGCTGAGTGCGGCAGGCGGAAAAAACCCTGCGGAAACGGCAGAGCTGCTGGTTCGTACGGGCAGAATGCGAGCGCAGCGTACGGGCAGACCGGATGATATTACCGCTGCCATTATGTGCTTGGAAACGGTGAGTAAATAAAAAAAAGAGGGCGACCGGTCGGTCGCCCTCTTTTTTGTTTGTGATTCGGGATAAATCAATTAGCCCTTGTTAGCGCAGCCGTACAGTGCAATCTTCTCACGGCACTTGTCCTTGATAGCTTCGCAGCCGGGAGCCAGCAGCTTACGGGGGTCAAAGCCCTTGCCGCTCAGGTCCTTACCCTCTTCGATGTACTTACGGGTAGCCTCTGCGAATACCAGCTGGCAGTCGGTGTTGACGTTGATCTTGCAAACGCCCAGGCTGATTGCCTTGGAAATCATTTCATCAGGAATGCCGGTGCCGCCGTGCAGAACCAGAGGAATATTGTTGGTAGCCTGATGGATGCGGTCCAGAGCGTCAAAGTCCAGACCCTTCCAGTTTGCGGGGTACTTGCCGTGGATGTTGCCGATGCCTGCTGCCAGGAAGTCGATGCCCAGAGCAGAAATCTTTGCGCACTCAGCAGGGTCAGCAATTTCGCCGCTGCCAATTACGCCGTCTTCTTCGCCACCGATAGCGCCGACTTCAGCTTCCACAGAAATGCCCTTGGAGTGTGCCAGAGCAACCAGCTCCTTGGTCTTTTCGACGTTTTCTTCGATGGAGTAGTGGCTGCCGTCAAACATAACGGAGGTGAAGCCTGCCTCGATGCAAGCCTTGCAGCCTTCGTAGGTGCCGTGGTCCAGGTGCAGAGCAACAGGAACAGTGATGCCCAAGCTGTCGTGCATAGCCTTAACCATAGCAGCAACAGTCTTAAAGCCGGTCATGTATTTGCCGGCACCTTCAGAAACGCCCAGGATAACAGGGCTCTTCAGCTCTTCGCAAGCCAGCAGGACACTCTTGGTCCACTCCAGGTTGTTGATGTTGAACTGAGGGACGCCGTAGTGGCCATCACGAGCCTTCAACAGCATTTCGGTTGCATTTACCATCATGATATATTACCTCACTTTACAATTGATACAAGGGTGATGTCCCAAGTGTTTTGTGATATGCGCTTATAGTATACTCAAATTCATGCGGAAATGCAATAAAAACAGGGTGGATTTGCCGGTTGTTTACAGGAGAAAATTTGATTTTTGATTTGTACTTTTGTTGCAATTGGGTTTCGCTTTGCAGAGGAACCAAAAGAAATGGCGGGAAATATTCCTATACGTAAAAGGGAAAACCTGTGGAAAACTCCCCCAGATAAGAGGGAAAACGGTGGAAAACATAGTGGAAAGAGTGGAAACAACTTGAAAAAGGCTTGAAAAATCACGATATATTTCACATTCTTCACTGCGTTTTCCACATGTGGAAAACTTTACGGGAAATAGCGTGCCTTTTTACCACTTGTATAAAATGAGTGGAACGTGAGATTACTTTTGCAAAAACAGACCATACTCCGTACAGGCACAAAAGACAGGGGCGTACTTGTGCGAAAAATTAGAAAACACAGCGCTTTTTGGTAGAAAACTGCCGTATGGTATGCTATAATTTATCTGTATAAGTATATAAAAAAGTGCGCTTTTACATAGGCGCATCTCAATAAAGGAGCTACTATGGAACAGTTTAAGCCCAACAGCCGTCCCCCACGCAAGGAACGCAGCGAGCGCAGCCCTCGTGAGTTCCGCCCCTATCAGGAAAAGCGTGCCCCCCGTGAGGAAGCTTCCTTCCGTGAGGAGCGTGCTCCCCGTGAAAAGCGTACAGAAGGCGGCGATTTGAAAAGTGAAATCATTTACGGTAAAAACCCGGTAACGGAATTGCTGAAAAGCGGCACCGGCGTGGACACCGTTTTGCTAAGCGATGGTCTGGCTCCGGCAGTGGCATCGTATTACACAGCAATGGCAAAAGATGTGGGCGCTGTTGTTAAGCGTGTAAACCCCAATAAGCTGCGTGCTATGACCGGCACCGAAAGCCATCAGGGTGTAGCGGCATTTGCCAGCGAGATTAGCTATGCAACGCTGGACGATTTGCTGAACATTGCCAAGGAAAAGGGCGAGCCGCCGTTTTTAGTTCTGTCTGACGGCATCGAAGACCCCCACAATTTAGGTGCGGTTATCCGCAGTGCACTGCTGTGCGGCGCCCATGGTGTAGTAATCCCCAAGCGTGGCGGTGCGGCAGTTACGCCTACCGTTATTAAGTCCAGTGCAGGCGCGGCCGAGCGTTTGCCGGTGGCACGTGTTGCGAATATTGCAGAGACCATTCGCCGCCTGAAGGACGAAGGTGTGTTTGTATATTGCGCCGATATGGACGGTACATCTCTGAAAAAGACAAACCTGACAGGAGCTGTGGCTTTGGTGCTGGGCAGCGAAGGCAGCGGCGTAAGCCAGCTGGTTAAAAAGCGCTGCGATGGCGCAGTGCGTCTGGACATGGCTGCTCCCGGTACCGGTGTGGACAGCTTTAACGTTTCGGTTGCGGCAGGTATTATCCTGTACGAGATTATGACGCAGCGCGGCTAAAAAGGGGGAGAGTACGATGCAGGAAAAGAAAGGGGCTCCTCACAAAGAAGAAAATCAGCCCCAAGGCATCTTTCGTCGGGAAAACGGGCCGGTAAACAGTGAGGAATTGCAGCGTGACGAGGCTTTTCGTGCGTTTTTTACACAGACAGTAATCGAAGTGCCGGAAGATATGCAGCACATTACCGGCCGTGTGTTGCTGGAAGACGAAGAACCACCTAAAAAGAAAGGCTTTTGGCCTTGGTCACGGCGTAAGCAGGTAGTTGAGGAAAACGACGACTACGAAGAGGAACTGGAAGAAGAGGCAGAGGAAGACTGTGCTGCTTCGCATCAGGAGGAAGACCCGGACAGAACCTTGGAAATTCCTGTGCTGGTGGACTTAGCAGAAATGGAACAGCCGGAGCCTGAGAAGGCTGCTCCAGTACAGGAAAAGCCGCAGCCTAAGGAAAAAACGGCAGCGCAGCCCGCAGAAGCAGAACCTGAGCGAAAGGCGGAGAAAAAACCTGAGCCTGTTAAAAAAGCAGCTGCGGTGCAAAAGCCGGTGCAGCAAAAGGTATCAGCAGATGAGCTGCTGAGCCAAATCAGTAATTTGGAAGCAGGCAAGGGAAGAACCAAGAAAGAGCCTGCAAAGCCCAGTGCAAATGTAGTGGAGCCGATAAAGCCAGCTGCTGTTTCGGAGAAGCCTGCAGAACCTGTGCAGGATACACGCAAACAGCAGGAACAGGAGCAGCGTGCTGCACAAGAGGCGGAAAAGAAGCGTCTGGAAGAAATGATGGCGGATATTTACGCCCACGCAAATGCAGAGCCGTCTGCACCTGCTATGACGCTGGTAGAAGAAAATACAGATAAGGCAGAGAAAGAGCCGGTGCACGTGGATACAGACACGAACACGGTAGAGTTGCCGCTGAATCTTCCGGAGGAACAGCCCGACACCGATGATGATGCGGATACGGTAGAAATCACCGGAGAGATTCGCTTGGTTGAAGATGTGGACGAACCGCAGGATAGTGCAGAAGAAGCACCTGCAACGGCGGAAGAAACCACAACCGCTGAGCAAGAATCGGAGCTGCCGCAAGAGGAAGACGTTACCGGTGAAATTCATCTGGCAGATATAGAAGACGCTGAGGACGATACGGCAACCGTTGTAGTGGATACAGCTGCAAATACGGAATCGGACGACGGCGAGGAGAACCATGCATCGGTTTGGAAGCGTTTTGCAAATGTGCTGCAGGAAATGGGCTGGAATGGCGACGATGAGGAGCCTGAAGATTTCGACCAAGAACTGGAGCAAGAAGAACAGCCTCAGGAAACAGCGGCAAAGAAAGAGCAAAAAGCAGACGTTGATGTAGAGCAGACCCTGCCCACTGAGGAATATGTTACACCGGAGGATGCCCCCCGCATTCAGGAGTTCTTACAGGGCCGCAGCAGTAAGCTGGCCTTGCGTACAGCACTGGCTGGCATTTTAGCGGTTGCGCTTGTGGTACTGGATTTGCTGGCACAAGGCGGACATGGCCTGATTCCCGGTGCAGACCCGGTTGCTGCCCCTGCAACATGGCTGTGCGTCAACCTGATTTTACTGGCAGCTTGCGCTCTGCTGGATATACGCAGTCTGGTGGATGGGCTAAAAAGCCTGCTGCCGCAGTATCAGCCCACAACAGAAGGGCTGTCGGCTTTGGCGGTTGTAGCAGCAGCTTTGCAGATTGTTTTTGCGCTGATTTTCACAAAGAGCTTTGACCCCGCCAAGTACGCAGTATTTGCAGGTGTTGCAGCAATGATTGTGTTTGTGGGCCTGCTGGGTAAACTTATGAATGCCGCCGCAGACCGTGATGGCTTTGCAGCAATGACCTCCGGCGTAGACCACGCAGCAGCTTACCGCTTGGCGGACCGTGCTTTGGCACAAATTCTGTGTGACGGTATGGAAGAGGACGACCCTGTTGTGATGCTCAGCCGCAAGGATACGGTGATGGGCGGCTTTGTGCGCCAGAGCAATGCACCGCATTATAGCGACCAGCGCTCGGTACTGCTGGCACGCATTCTGGGCGGTGCGGCTGTAGTAGGTGCATTTATCAGTGTAATCCGTGGCGGAGATGTACTAATGGCAGTGTCCGTGCTGGCAGGTGTGCTGTGCATGGGCGTTCCGGCAGGCATCTTGTTGCTGCGTGGTGTATCCATGTTCCTGATGCAGCGTTCGGCTAGTCAGGTAGGGGCTGTTGTCCCGGGCTGGCCTGCGATTGAAAAACTGGGCGAGGTAGATGTAGTTCAGGTAGATGCAGCAGATTTGTTCCCCCCAATGTGTGCATATCTGGACGGCATTAAAACGTTCCAGAAAGAGCGCATCGACTCGGCTATTTTGTATGCAACCAGCGTGCTGATTGCAGGCTGTAATACATTGGAAGGCTTGTTCCGTGGCATGATTGAAAACCATACGGATATGCTCTACCCGGTAAAGGATTTGGAGTGCCGTACAGGCCGTGGCTTTGTGGCATGGTGTGACCATTGCCGTGTTTTGCTTGGCACCCGTGAAATGATGCAGGAGGAAGGCATCCCTCTGCCTGCTTTGGATTACGAAAAGCGCTATACCAAAGACGGCAGCAGCCATGTACTGTATTTGGCGGTTTCCGGCAAGTTGTATGCAATGTTCCTGTTTGGCTATAACGGTACAAAACAGGTAGCACACACCCTGAGTACCCTGCGCCGTGAAAATATCCGCCTGCTGGTAACGGCACAAGACCCCACGCTGACCGCAAAGCGTATCGAAGAAGTGTATCGCTTGCGCCCCGGCTTTGTAAAAGTGCTGAATGAAAATGCTTGCGAACGTCTGGAACCTGCTGTAGCATACCTGCCCCATCAAGAGGGCTGCATGGCGCACTTGGGTGGTTTTGCAAGTATGGTTGGCGGCCTGCGTGCTGCGGCCGGTGCGGAAAATGCCCAGCGCAGCGGTTGTACTGTGCAAACAGTAGCAACAGCGGTTTCCGTTGTAGTAGGTTTGCTGCTTAGTGTTACAGGCGGTATGGCATCCATCAGTTTGGCGGCTGTGCTGCTGTATCAGGTGGCTTGGGCTGTGCTGAGTGTAGGCATTGCAGCAACCAGAAAATACTAAAGAATCCGAAAAGGCAATACCAATTTGCAATCTTTTTGCAAATTGGTATTGCAAAAGTATCCAAAATGGGATATAATATCGCAGCAATGCAATGTTTTGCGTTGCTGTGAAATTGCAGCCTGTTGCAGTTTTGCAACAGGCTTTTTTTATGACGGAAAGGAAACCCACTGTGTTTGAAGAAATTTTACATCATTTTATGCCGCATTTTTTAGCGCATGCGGTCGGACATGGTTTAGAGGACGGACTGAAAACCCTGCCTTTGTTATATTTGGCATGTTTGCTGATTGAGTTTATCGAAAATCGTCATGGCGATTCTATCGAGCGTGCGCTGGCACGTAGTGGCCGTTGGGGCTTTTTGCCGGCTTCCGGTTTGGGCTGCGTACCCCAGTGCGGATTTTCGGCAGTTGCAGCAAATTTGTATTCTGCCAAAGTAATTACTTTGGGAACGCTGATTGCGGTATTCCTTTCTACCAGCGATGAGGCAATCCCGCTGCTGGCCTCTATGCCGGACCGCTGGGATATGCTGGCGATTTTGCTGGTGATTAAAGTTGTGTATGCCATTGCCATCGGCTTTTTGCTGGATGTAGTGCTGCGCCGTGTACTGCCCCGTGGGCTGTGCGGCGGGTATACGGGTCATGCTTCGGAGGTGGATTGCCACGAGAAGCACGAGGGCGAATCTGGCAGCATTTGGCGTGCCGCCCTGCACCATACGATGGAGCTGTTCTTCTTCATTGTGCTGTTCAGCATTGCGTTTGGTTTGATTGTAGAGTGGGTTGGTTATGACAGCTTTGCAAATGCACTGCGCAGCCTTGGCTTTATGCAGCCGGCAGTAGCTGCTTTGGTTGGCCTGATTCCCAACTGTGCGGCAAGTGTATTGCTGACCCAGATGTACCTGGCAGGGGCTTTGCGTTTTTCCAGCTTGGTAGCGGGCTTGTGCACCGGCGCAGGTGTTGGTTTGGCCGTGCTGTGGCGCACAAATCGCAGCTGGAAGCAGAACCTGTTTATTACCGGTCTGCTGTGGGCAGCAGGCGCTTTTGTGGGAATCTTTATGCAGGTTGTCATGCTGTTTGTGTGATGGAATTGTAAAATACTGAGAAAACCGCTTTGTGGACTGGAAATGTCGCGCAAAGCGGTTTTCTTTGTGTTATAATATATGCTGTATAAATCTTGTAAGGAGAAACTCCATGGAGAAGCAATATACTTTATATGCTACGGATTTTGATAATACTTTGGTCCCGTTAGGCGAGCAGGGCCCCCACAAAGATGTGGAGCAGGCGATTAAGAATCTGCGCAAGCAGGGGGTTACCTTTGCAATCTGCACAGGCCGTGCGCTAAGTGCCTTGCGTGCAAACCCTTGCCTGAAGGGAAAAGTAAAGTACGATTACGCTGTTTGCAACAATGGTGCCCACGTAGTAGACGCAAAGGGACAAACCATTTACAAAATGCCCCTGACCGCAGAAGAAATGTATGTTTTGGTGGATTTTTGCGAGGACTATGATTATCCATTACAGTTTGCATTTTCGGACGGATATTATTCCTATGTTGGGTACGATTTGGTCAAGGATTTGTTTGACCAGCTGGAAAAAGCAGGTACAGGCCTGAGTATTGTAGATGGCGAGGACCAGGACAGACATCTGGAAGAAATGCCGGCTACCGCCTTTGCAATGCTGCCCCCGGATGGAAAAAAACGCTTTGAAGAAAAATACGGGTATCTGGGGCTGGAGTTTATGCCGGTTACCGGAGTTTATCCGTTAAACGAATGGTGCTGCTACGACATTATGCATAAGGGCGTTGATAAGAGCGAAGGCCTCAAGGGGCTGTGCGAGGCTTTGAAAATCCCGATGGAGCAGGTAGTTGCAACGGGAGACGGGCATAATGATATTGGTATGATTCGTGCCGCCGGTTTGGGCTGCGCCATGGGAAATGCAAGCCCGGAGGTAAAGGCTGCGGCAGACAGAGTGCTGCCCGATGTACGTGCGGAAGGTGTTGCGCCGCTGCTGCAGGAATTGTGGTCTTGTACAAAGGAATAATTCATTGTAAACTATTCGTGAAAGTGCTTGCGCTAAAGCACAAAGTTGTGATAGGTATCAAAATATAAGGCGAAAGCTGCAATAAGAAGGGAAGACACAATGAGCAAAATCATGCGTATAGAAAAGCCCAGTGTACTGCCTTGGTATGGGGCCGGTGCGGTATGGCTGATTATGGGTATTGCACTGCCGCTGTATAGCTTACCCATGCTGCTGGTTACAGCTGGTGTGAGCGCAGTTGTCTTTTTTGCTGCAAAAAAAGTTTGCCCGCCGCAGGTTATCGAGCGTGAGGTTGGGTTCCATACTGGTGTGGACGATGTAGATGAAATGCTGGCCTCTATGACAGGCGAGCTGGATAAACTTCGTGCACTGAACGATGCGCTGCCGGACCCGCAGCTGTCTGCGGCGATGGACCGTATGGAACACGCAGGCCGCAGCATTGTTGAAGTTGTGGAGCAAAGCCCCGCAAAGGCAAAAATCGCTCGTCGGTTTGCAAACTACTACTTGCCGGATGCGGTACGGGTTTTAAGCCAGTATGCTGCGTTGGCCCGGCAGGGTGTGCGTGGCGAAAATGCCGCTGCCGTAAAGGCACAGGTAGAACAAAATGCCGCACAAATTGCTACGGCATTTGAAAATCAGCTGGATGCACTGTATGCAGCGGAAAGCATGGACCTTTCGGCTGATTTGGAAGTTTTGCAAAGTTTGATGAAAGGGCAGGGATTGTAATATCCTATCCCATATCATAGAGGAAGCAACCCAAAGAAAGGATGGAATCATATTATGGCAGAGAACAATGAAATGAACTTGGATTTGGAGCTGGACGCTCCCGTTGGCGTACCGACCCTTACTCTGGACCCTCCTCAGGAAGAGGAAAAGGTCGAGCAGCCTGCTCCTGAAGAAAAAAAGGAAGAGGAAAAGCCCGTTGAAGAAACAATTGACCTGAGCCCTGAGGAACAGGCAGTTGTGGACGCTTTTATTGAAAAAATTGACGTAACCAACAGCCAGCAGGTGCTGCAGTATGGTGCGGCAAGCCAGAAAAAGATTGGTGACTTTTCCGAAACAGCATTGAGCAAAGTTCGCACCAAGGATTTGGGCGAAATCGGCGATATGGTTACCAACTTGGTTGGCGAGCTGAAAAACTTTGATGCCGCAGAAGAAAGCAAGGGCTTTTTTGGCTTCTTCAAAAAGAAGGGCGTGCAGATTGAGCAGCTGAAAACCCGTTACGACAAGGCCGAAACCAACGTGGATAAGATTCAGTCCATGCTGGAGCAGCATCAGGTTACCTTGCTGAAGGATATTGCAATGCTGGACAAGATGTATCAGCTGAATATGCAGTATTTCAAGGAGCTGAGCATGTATATCATTGCCGGCAAAAAGAAGCTGGAAATTGTCCGCCAGACTACCCTGAAGGAAGCTATGGACAAGGCACAGGCATCCGGCCTGCCGGAGGACGCACAGGCTGCACGTGATTTGAGCGATATGTGCGAGCGCTTTGAAAAGAAACTGTACGACTTGGAGCTGACCCGCAATATCAGCATCCAGATGGCTCCCCAGATTCGCCTGATTCAGAACAACGATAACATGATGGCTGAAAAGATTCAGTCCACCATCGTCAATACCATTCCTCTGTGGAAGAACCAGATGGTTCTGGCTTTAGGTCTGGCACACAGCCGTGAAGCAATGGAAGCACAGCGTGCTGTTACCGATATGACCAATGACCTGCTGAAGAAGAACGCAGAAACCCTGAAGATGGGTACCATCGAAACCGCTAAGGAATCTCAGCGTGGTATTGTGGACCTGGAAACCTTGAAGCAGACCAATAAGAGCTTGATTGAGACTTTGGACGAGCTGAATAAGATTCAGTCCGAAGGCCGTGAGAAGCGTGCTGCTGCCGAGGTTGAGCTGACTAAGATTGAGGACGAGCTGAAAAATAAAATGCTGGAAGTTGCAAAGCGATAAACACGCCTTGTAAACAGACAAAAGCGAGGTACTATGGCAAACGCAGATTTTTCCAAACAGGATACCGCACCCGGCGGATTTAACCGGGACAGCTACCGCAAAGAGGAGAAAAACCGTGCGGCAGCATTGACTCCTGCACAGCAAAAGCTGGCAAAGGCAGAAAAAGCGCTTCCGGCCGGATTGCGAAATCAGGCTGTAGCGGCGGTACTGGTAGCAGTGGTTATCGCTGTAAGCGTTTTTGGCGTAAATGGTGCCAAGCTGTCCAGCAGCTATAAAAAAGCAAAAAATGCTTTTGCAAATGGTGTTGCAGCGGACGTACAAAGCGGCGACCAGTATACCATGCTGGCGCAACTGAAAACCCGTGCCGGCGCAGCCAATAATGTGATTGTTGCGGCCTCCGGCTTTACGGGCGTTAATCAGGATATTATAGCACAGGCAAAGGCCGCTTTGGACCAGTTGAATGCTGCTTTGCAGGAGGGGATGGGCCCGGAAGCGCTTTACGATGCAGACACAGCACTGGATGCGGCAATCAGCCTGCTGCACGCAGATGTGCAGGCGCACGCACCGGAAGCACTGCAAACCGGCGCGGAGCAGTCGGCGTTTTCGCAGTTTGCAAGTGCAGGCACAACCATGAACCATTTGAGCTATAACGATGTGGCACAAGAGTTTAATAACAAGGTCGGCAAAGTTCCTGCAAATCTGATTGGCGGGCTTTGGGGCTGCAGAAAGGTGGAGTTGTTCGCATGATGCAAACCTGTAAAAAAAGTTTTGCTGCCCTGTTAGCAATGCTTTGCATGCTGGTCCTGCTTGCAATACCTGCATCAGCCGGTGGCTTGGCAGATTTTCCCGATTTACCGAAAAGCAAGTGCGTTGTAGATGATGCGAATATGCTCAGTACCAATGTGGAAGACTGGCTGGACGATATTAACGGTGCCTTGCAGGAGCAGTGCAAAGGGGCTGCTGTGGCGGTACTTACCGTAGAAAGCCCCGGTGCTATGTCTACAGCAGATTATGCAACCCAAGCTTTTAACGAGTGGGGTGTAGGCAACGCAAAGAAAAATAATGGTGTAGTTGTACTTTTGTGCCGCACCAGCACCCAGTACCCCACAGGTGATTATTATGTGGCACTGGGTAAAGGGCTGGATGGCACCCGTTTAAGCAAAGAGCTGAGTATGCTGCTGCAAAAGCAGATGGAAGACCCCTTTGCACGTGGTGACTATGATACGGCCGTAAAAAATACCGTATATAGCATTGCACAACTGATTGCAGACCATTACGGTGTATCCCTGGATGGCTCCAGTAAACGTGGCAGCGGCGTGCTGCATACAGCGCTGGTCATTTTAGTATGGGTGGCAATCATTGGCTTTGTGCTCAGTATGTTTACCGGTTCCGGCAAAGGCGGCGGCAGTTTTGGCGGCGGAATGCCCTTCTTTGTGTGGATGGGCGGCCCACGTCGACGTTACTATCGCCACAGATACTATGGCGGTTATAATCCGCCGTATACAGGCGGCTTCGGTGGAATGGGCGGCGGCGATGCCGGTGGATTCGGCAGTGGCCGTGGCGACTTTGGCGGTTTCGGTGGAGGCGGCAGCTTCGGCGGAAGCGGCGGCTTTGGCGGAATGGGCGGCGGCGGCAGTTTTGGCGGCGGCGCAGGTCGAGGCCAGTAATAAAACAAAAAAAGCGGCGATGCCTGATATGGCATCGCCGTTTTCTCATTCACCGATATGGCGGGCTTTTGCAGAAAACTCGCAGCCGCAGTATTCCTGACGATACAGATGATACTCGTCACTGAGCTGCAAGCTGCGCAAATAACCGTTTTGCTTTTTGAAGTCACTGGGCAGGTGCTTTACGCCATACTTTGCTTCCAGCGCTTTACCAATTTGATTGATACGCACAGCATCTTTGTGCGGGCTGATGGAAAGTGTAGTAGTAAACCAGTCAAAGCCGTGCTCCTTTGCATATTGTGCGGTGCGCTCCATGCGGAGCTGATAGCAGACGGTGCAGCGGCTGCCACGTTCCGGCTCATTTTCAAGCCCTTCGATTTGATTGTAGAATTCTTCCGGGTGATATTCCTCCACTACAACCTTGACGCCCTGCGGATGGGATTGCTCCACAAAACGTACCAGTTCTTCGCCACGGCGGTGGTACTCGGTTGCAGGCCAAGTGTTTGGGTTATAATATAAAATAGTAATGTCAAAGTATTGGCTCAAGCGTTCCAAAACAGCAGAGGAGCAAGGACCGCAGCAAGCGTGTAACAATAACGAGGGACGTGTGTCGCCCAATGTTTTTAGAACAGCGTCTAACTGACGTGCATAATTTTCAGGATTAGCCATAGGGGAAAAGACCTCTCTTTTATCGCAGTGTTTTTTATTATTGTAGCATAGCGGTTTGCAAACCGCAAAAAAACTGGTATAATCTTTTTTGAATAAGTGAAAAATAGCGAGGATTTTACGATGACACAGGAAAAACTGGATAGAATCAATGAACTGGCCCGTAAAAGCAGAACCGCCGAGGGCTTGACCGAGGAAGAAAAAACCGAGCAGGCAGCCCTGCGCGCCGAGTATATTGCAAGTTTCCGCAACAGCCTGCGCAGCCAGCTGGATAACATCAGCATTAAAGAGGCAGACGGTTCGATTACCCCTTTGAAGAACAAAGCCAATAAGATAAAGCACTAAGCCATATAAAAATGCCCCGGTCGGTTGACCGGGGCATTTTTGTTATTCTTTGCTGGTTGCCCAAGTTACGTTGATAGAAGGCCCAAAGGGGTCAAACTGAAGCCCTTCCACCGCAGGGTCAATCAAAAGCCGTGCATTTTGTGTATAGAGCGGTGTCAGCACAGCATCATAAATCAGCATTTGTTCAGCTTGCGCCAAGTAGTCCAGCTTGGTGTGGCCGCTGTTGCTTGCTGCCTGCAAAATCAAATCCTGAAAAGCAGATTGTGATTCTGCCGGATACTGTGCAATCAATCCGGCTAACATATCGGTAGGGTCGCTGACCTTTAGCTGAACAGGAGCCAGCGCAATGGTGTAATCACCTTTTTCATATCTGCGGGCAAAAGTTTCCGCATCTACGGTTTCAATATTACAGAACAGCCCATATTCTTTTTGCCAGATGCCGTTTAGCGATTGCACAAAGGCACTGTCGGCAGTATCGGGAACTAAAAGGGAAAGCCCCTTTAGCTGGGCAATTGGCACTTGCGCCAAGGCACGCTGCCAGATGGCTTGATGGTCGCCGAAGCTGGCAATCGTGGGGCCGGCCTGGTCACGATAATCTAAGGTGTCTACACGGGCACCGGTGGGGATTAAACCCTCGGCACTGCCGTAGAGTGTAGTGTTTTTGGGCAGCGGAGCCATTTGTGCTGCCGCAGCCAGAGCCTGCCGCAAATCGGTGTTGGCAAATATGCTGTTGCTGGAAAAGCTCAGGCACCAAGTAGTGTTGGAGTAAGGAATTTTGTGCAAATCGGTGTTGGAAGTACCTTCATCTAAGATGGCACTGCACTTTTCGCCCTCTACCAATTGTATCGGTGTAGTGCTTATAGGGTTCGTGTTGGTAACAAGGCGGAGGCTGTTAATGGTATCGCCTTTCGGTTTGCGGCGCAAAAACAAGCCGCTTTCGGTCCAGTTGTATAAGTAGAAGTTTCCGTTGGAAAGGCTGGACTTTTTCGTCAGGCCATAAGTGCCGCCGGTGCCTTCAAAGTATTCCTCGTCGCAAGGCATAGCGCCGGGCAGCGTAAGCTTTTCCAAAAAGCTGTCGTCAGGACTATTTAACTGAATAACCAGTGTGTGCGAATTGGGGGCGGATACGCCAAGCGAACTTTCCGGCATAGTGCCGTTCAGAACTGCCATACTGTTTGCAATGCCGGCAAAACTGGTTACATAGGGCGAGTGGGTTTCCTGCCGGAAAATGCGCTGGAAAGCGAATACAAAATCTTCGGCAGTAATAGCATATGAAGTAAAGTCGCCCTTAGTGGACTGGTAGTATAAATCGGGCTTGATAGTAAACGTATAGGTGCGGCCGTCCGGTGAAAGCGTATATTCCGAAGCGCAGCCCGGCTGGGGTGTGCCGGACTCGTCCAGTTGGTACAGGCCGGTATATAAATGGTTGCAGGTAATCATTTCTGCGCTGGTATGTGCCAGCTGAGGGTCTAAATTGGTAGGGATTTCTTCCACAAACCAAGTAAAGTCAACGGTATTTCCGGTGCCGCCGCAGCCGGCTAAACTAAGCACCAGTAAAAGGCTTGCCATAACACGGCATAGCTGTTTCATAAGTGATCATCCTCTCAAGTGTATCAGGAGTATATTTTAGCAAAAGGCTGTGAAAAAGGCAAATCTGTGTTATTTTTGCGTTAGCAGACATTGCGCTGTGCGAGGGGATAGGATATAATACACCATGTATGGTTATGACAAAGGAAAAGAGGATATGCAGATGCAGAAGGAACAGGAGAAGCTTGCTGCGCTTGTGCGTGGAAAAAAGGTAGCTTTTATCGGTGCAGGCGTCAGCCATAAAGCACTAATCCAGATTTTTGCGGACCTTGGAGCAAAGGTGACGCTGTGTGATAAAAAGGAGTCGCTGGAAGCTTTTGGCGATTTTGCACCGGTGCTTACACGCTGCAATGTGCAGTTGAGCCTGGGCGAAAATTATATGGACGGATTTGCCGGGCAGGACATAATTCTGCGTACACCGGGCTTTGAGTATTACCAAAAGCCTTTGCAGGACGCAATTGCTGCTGGCACGATGGTAACCAGTGAGGTAGAGCTGTTTTTCCGGTTTTGCCCCTGCCCCATTGTTGCAGTAACCGGCTCGGACGGTAAAACCACAACCACAACTCTGATTAGCGAGTTCTTTAAGGCGGCGGGCCGCCGTGTGCATTTGGGCGGCAATATCGGTGCTGCCTTGCTGCCGATGCTGCCGGATGTTACCCCTGATGACATTGCAGTGGTGGAGCTGTCCAGCTTCCAGCTGATTAGTATGCGCCAAAGCCCGCAGATTGCTGTGGTTACAAACGTAACGCCCAACCATTTGGACCACCACAAGGATATGCAGGAGTACATCGACGCAAAGCGCAATATTTTGCTGTATCAGCAAAAGCCCTGCCGTGCTGTATTGGGCTACGAAAATGCTATCAGTAATGCAATGCAGGCAGACTGCAAGGGCGACCAGGTTTGGTTTACCCGTTTGCACGAAACCGACAACGGTGCTTTCCTGCGTGCGGACGGTATGCTTTGCATGGCAGAAAACGGCACTGTAACACCCTTTATGCACAAAGACGAAATCAAGCTGCGTGGTTTGCATAATATCGAAAACCTGCTGGCTGCGGCTGCGGCTGTTTGGGGCCTTGTGCCGCCGGAGGTTATCCGACAGGTGGGCAGCACCTTTACCGGTGTCGAGCATCGCATCGAGCCTGTGCGTACACTGGACGGTGTTACCTATTACAACGACTCTATCGCATCCAGTCCCACACGCACGATTGCAGGGCTGCGCAGCTTTGACCAAAAGATTATCCTGATTGCAGGCGGCTACGATAAAAAGATTCCGTATGAGCCGCTGGCACCGGAAATTCTGGCACACGTAAAGCATCTGGTGCTGATGGGTGCAACAGGTCCCCGTATTGAGGCAGCATTGCGTGCCCACCCGGACTTTGCTTCCAGCGGCCTTGAGATGGAGTATGCCAGTGACATGGAAGATGCTGTAAAACGTGCACGTGCAGCAGCAAAGCCCGGTGATGTGGTTAGCTTGTCGCCTGCCAGCGCATCGTTTGATATGTACCCCAACTTTGAGGTGCGTGGCCGTCACTATAAGCAGATTGTACGGGACCTGAAATGATTGCACAGGTAACAAATGAAACCTATGCGGCATGGTACCAAAAGGCCTGTGCGGGTAAGCCGTATTTTGGCTGTGTGCTGCCGGTACAGCTGGAGCTGTTTGGCAAAGTCAATGGCTGCTACTTTGCAGGCGAAAACATTGCTATAGATGCAAACAGCCGAAAAGTGATTGCCAGCGGAACCGCTGACCCGGAGGAGCTTGCCGGCTTTTTAGCTTTTTTGGATAAACATGAACTGCTGACAGACGGCACTGTGCCGCTGGGCTGGAACCCAAAGGAACAACTGCATCTGTTTCGGCTGGCAGCAGGTGACACACTGCCTTTGCCCCATCGGCCGGAAGGACTGACGCTGAACGAAACACCCAGTCCCTTCCAAGTGGCTTCCTTTTTATTTGGCGAGGAATCCCAGCGGCGAGATGACTTTTACTCGGAACTTTGCACCAAGCGCAACCACAGCAAGGCGGTTGTGTGGACATTGGAGCAGGCGGGTAAAATCGTTTCTACCGCAGGTGCCTATGCGCTGGAAGCAGGGCAGGCCTATTTGGCGTGCGTTGAAACTGCGGAGCAGATACGCGGGCAGGGGATTGGCGGCTGGCTGGTCCCATATATGGCAAATGCGCTGTCGCAGCAAGGCTGGGATGTAGTGCTGCTTGCCAAGGAAGAACGTGTGCATTTTTACAACCGCTTAGGCTTTACCCATGTGGGAATGCACACTGTATATACAGACGAGATTTAACTATAAAAAGATACAGATTGGAAAATAAAATGCTGAAAGAATTTTTTGATTATAAACCGGAAGTTTTAGAGCTGGACAAAAAGGCCATGGAGATGTGCCGCCCTTACTTTGAAAAAGCAGAGGAAATCCGTGATTACAATCAGCTGAAAATGCTGAAGGCCTTTACCGATACGAATATGTCCGAAACCCATATGCTGGGCACCACCGGCTATGGCTTGTGGGATACCGGCCGTGATAAGCTGGAGGAGATTTTTGCGCAGGTGATGGGCGCCGAGGACGCATTGGTCCGTACACAGTTTATGTCCGGTACCCATACCCTGACTGTTGCTTTGTTCGGTCTGCTGCGCACAGGCGATACCTTGCTGGCAGCAACCGGCCGCCCCTATGATACCCTGGAGGGCGTGATTGGTCTGGACGGTAAGTGCAAGGGCAACGGCACCCTGATGGACTACGGCATTTTGTACGATGAAGCACCTTTGAAGGACGATATGACACCGGACTATGAGCTGATTGCAAAAAAGGCTCCGGGCGCAAAGGTGTGTCATATTCAGCGCAGCCGTGGCTATATGCAGCGCACCGCATTTGATTTGGACACCATCCAAAAAATTGCAGATACTGCAAAGGCTGCAAACCCCAACATCATTATTTTTGTAGATAACTGCTACGGTGAGTTTACCCAAACCAAAGAGCCTACACAGGCCGGCGCGGATTTGATTGTGGGCAGCTTTATCAAAAACCCCGGCGGCGGTATTGCCCCCACCGGCGGCTACATTGCCGGTAAAAAGGAACTGGTGGAGCAGTGTGCCTATCGCTTGATGGGCCCCAGTCTGGGCAAGGAGCTGGGCTCCACGCTGAACACCCTGCGTGACATGTACTTAGGTTACTACTATGCCCCCGGTGTGGTTTGCTCTGCTATCAAAACGGCTATTTATGCAGAGTGCCTGCTGGAGCTGTGCGGTGTAAAGCCCATTCCTCGTTACTGCGATGACCACAATGACATTGTTACCTGCTTTGATTCCGGCAGTGCAGAAGCACTGGTTGGCTTCTGTACCGGTATCCAGAATGCAAGCCCTGTGGACAGCTACGTTAGCCCGCAGCCTTGCCCGGAACCCGGCTACACCGACGAAGTGGTTATGGCAAGCGGTTCCTTTACCTCCGGCAGTACCATTGAGCTGAGCTGTGATGGTCCGCTGCGTGCACCTTACACCTGCTACTTGCAGGGCGGCCTGAACTTTGCTGCAAGCCGTGCAGGTGTGCTGCTGGCTGTGCAGAACGCATACTTCGCAAACAAATAATAAAAAGCCCCGAACAGTCTGGTTCGGGGCTTTTTTGTTATAAAAACAGGTGTAGCAACCGGTCTTTCAGCTGTGTATATGGCTGGTAGCGAATGGGTAAATCCAACCAGTTTTTCTTATCCAGAATACTGCGGTAATGGCTGAACGTTTCAAAGCCGGCCTTGCCGTGATAACAGCCCATGCCGCTTTCACCAACGCCGCCAAAGGGCAGGGCACTGGTGGACAGATGCACTACTACATCGTTGATGCAGCCACCGCCAAAACGGCACCCGTCCAACACGGCACGCTGGTGCAGTTTACTGGTGGTAAATAAGTACAGTGCCAGCGGGTGCGGGTGTGCATTGACAGCCGAGATGGCTTCTTGTAGGGTTTCGTAGGTCAAAACAGGCAGAATCGGTCCAAAGATTTCCTCGCCCATAACTGCATCGTCCCATGTGACGGAATCCAGAATGGTGGGAGAAATGCGCAGACTTTCTGCATGGGAGCTGCCGCCAAAGCAGAGTTTGGATGCATCTAATAAGCCAAGCAGACGTGTAAAATGCTTTTGATTGATGATTTTGCCGTAGGCAGGATTTGCCAAGGGGTCTGCGCCAAATTGGCGAGTGATTTCCTTTTTTAATGCGGCAATCAGTGCATCCTTTACGCTGGCATGGCACAGGATATAGTCCGGCGCAACACAGGTTTGTCCGCAGTTCAGAAATTTGCCAAATACGATGCGCCGTGCCGCCAATGGAATGTTTGCCGTTTCGTCAACGATACAGGGGCTTTTTCCGCCCAGTTCCAATACAACAGGGGTAAGATGGTCGGCGGCTGCGTGCAATACCTGTTTGCCTACGGTTTTACCGCCTGTAAAAAAGATGAAATCAAATTTTTGGCGGAGCAGAGCTTGATTTTCACTTCGTCCGCCGGTAACGACTGTTACAAGCTCCGGGGCAAAAGTTTCGGCAATCATACGCTGCAATACAGCCGAAGTGGCGGGCGCATAGGCACTGGGCTTGACAATGGCAGTATTGCCTGCTGCCAGAGCATCAATCAGCGGCTCCAGGGTAAGCAACACAGGATAGTTCCATGGGCTCATAATCAAGGTGTTGCCCAAGGGCGAGGGACTGCGAAAACTGTGGGATGCAAATTGCGCAAGGGGAGTAGGCACGGTTTTGTTTTGCATTAAACTGCGCAGGTGACGCAGCATCCAGTGCAGCTCGCTCAAAGTAAGGCCTACTTCGCACATATAGCCCTCGGTGGGACTTTTCCCAAGGTCGGTGGTTAATGCGCTTAAAAGGGCCTCTTTGTGGCTTATAATGGCTGCCTGAAGTGCTTCCAGTGCGTGCTTGCGTGCAAGATAAGGTAACGTATTGCCTTGTGAAAAATAGGTGCGCTGCTTTTCTACAATTTCAGTCAGCTGCTGTTCGGTCATAACAATGCCTCCTTTATCTGTGCAGGTAAGCTTATTGTAACATACCTATGCGCAGGAAGAAACGGTGTGAGCTTGTTTTATAGCGTACAGTATAAAAAAGAGCCACCCTTTCCGGGTGGCTCTTTGCAGGGGCTATGCCTGCAAGGAAATCGCATCTACCGGGCAGTTTTGCTCGGCCTGTGCAGCCTGTGCGGCATAAGCACCGGGGATTTCGCCCTCCATGGCAAATGCCAGAATCCCCTCCATGTGGAATACCTCAGGGCAGGTGTCTGCACATTGGGTGCAGCCGATACAAAGCGTGGGGTCTATAAATGCCTGCATAAAAGCACCTCCTTTGCTGTGGGGGTAGTGTGTCCCCATAGGCAGGGGTTTATACTGTTTGGGTTTTATGGTATGATACAAGCATTAACAGGTAAAGGAGTTTGGACATGAATATCCAGATTTTTGGTACAAATAAAAGTTTTGACACAAAAAAGGCACAACGCTGGTTTAAGGAGCGCGGCGTCAAGTTTCATTTTGTAGATATTAAGGAAAAGCCTATGAGCAAAGGCGAATTTGACAATGTGAAACGTGCGGTGGGCGGCTACGATAATATGGTGGACCCGGAGGCAAAGGATAAGCAAACGCTGGCACTGTATCAATGTCTGATAGAGTATCAAAAAGAAGAAAAGCTTTTTGAAAACCAGCAGCTGCTGCGCTTGCCTATTGTACGAAACGGCAAGCAGGCAACCATCGGTTATGCCCCCGATGTATGGGAAAAGTGGGAATAAGCACATACCCCGGTACGGTTAAAACGTACCGGGATTTTTTGTAAATTACGGTAATAAAAGCATTTTTTGATGCAAGCTGAAAGATGTGCGGTGCTGTTTTCATAAAATTACCACAGGAAGTCGTTTGCGCAAGGCGGTTTGCTGTGTTATACTGTTAGCATGTAAATTCGGGCTTTATGTCCAGTACTACATAAGGAGAACAAAAATGACAATTTCCAAAGAAGAACAGGCACGCAACCATCGCCGTCGCCGCCGACAGCTGTGGGGTGTCTTGATTTGTGTCCTTGTACTAATTGGCGCGGGCACTGTAATAAAAACAGTAAAGGACAGCGTGATTTCTCTGTTTGACCAGAGCGAGGAGTATGCTCGCTACGAAAAGCGTCTGGAAGGTATGGTTATGTTTGACCCGCTGCCCTTTGACGGCGTAGCAAACATGAATGATACTACACTGCGCAGCGCTGCTGTGTGGGGCACCGTATACGATATTCTGGATACCGAGTACGGTTTGTCGGTTTATACCCGTGATGCGGAAACCGACATGGCTATGCTGCCCGCCGTAGAAGTAGATGCATATCTGGCACGTTTGCTGGGACCTTCCTTTAAGCTGGAACATCACAGCTTTGAAATCGAAGGCGATATGAGGATGGAGTTCGACGATGTACGTCAGTGCTACCTGATTCCTGTTACCAGTATGGCCGGCTCTTACACACCCAAGGTTGTAGACATCTTTAAGCGTGCAGGTCAGCTGTACGTAACAGTTGGCTACTTGGCACCTGCTGAAGAAGCGGACCTGACGGTAACTGTCAGCACAGAGCCTGTAAAGTATATGGATTATATCTTTAGCAGCACCAACGGTAATTGGTATTTGACCGGCTTGCAGGTAAGCGACCGTAAGGCAGAGGTACAGCCCACCGCAACACCTACGACACAGCCGATGAAGGACGAAGATTTGGACCAGGCTATCATTGCCGGTGTTACCGGTGAGGAAGCCACCGCAACCCCTGCCACTACTCCGGCAGCATAATAAAGCAGTGCTGATATAAGGGCATTACGGGTGCTTCCCTGAAAAGTTAAAACAAAAAAGACGGCATGAAGCGTTACAGCTTCATGCCGCCTTTTGTTTACCCGTAAAATAGGATTATGACGGATTCCTTACTTTACCAGCTCGACGGTGTACTCGAACTTGTAGGTGTTCTGCAGCTCCTTCACAGCGGGTTCGCAGTCCTCGATAAAGGTGGGCTCGTAGATAGAGCCGCCGTTGTGTGCCTTTTTGTAGTCCTCTACGATTTGCTGCAGCTTTTCCCAGCCTTCAGCTTCCATTTCAGCGCTGACGCTTTCGGGGAAAGAAATAATAAACTCACGGTGTTTAGGAATACGTGCTTTCATAAATAAGTTCCTCCTTAAGGAATGCGGAACACCCGGCGGGCATTCTCGTCGGTGATTTTACATATAGCTTCGGGTGTAACACCCTTTCGCTCGGCAATAACTTCGCTTACACGTGTAAGCATGGAAGAGTCGCACCGCTGACCTCGGTAGATGTCCGGTGTCATAAAGGGGCAATCTGTTTCCAGCAGGATTTGCTCCATGGGGACGGCGTCGATGGATTTCAGCGCACGTTTTGCGCCTTTCCATGTGCAGGCACCGCCAAAGGCTATATACATCCCTTGCTCGCACAGCCAAGCAGCGTCGTCTGCGCTGCCGGAGTAGCAGTGCACAATACCCTTAGGCTTGTACTTTTTCAGCAAGGCATACACATCGGCGTGTGCCTGACGGTCGTGTACAATTACGGGCTTATCCAACTCCATTGCAAGGCGGATATGTGCCTCAAACATGGCCAGCTGGGCATCTTGCGGAACAGGCCAGTGGTAATCCAGACCACATTCTCCCACAGCAACAACCCGTTCGTCTTCAAAATAAGGGCGCAGGTCACGCAATTCTGCGGCCCAGTCGCCGCCGTAAACGGTAACCGTGGGAGCCAGCATTTCATCGGGGCAGCTGCCTTTGGGCAGCAGGCTTTCGGGGTGGATACCTACAGCAGCCCAGATGTAAGGGTATTTGTGTGCCAGTTCAACACAGGCGGCAGCGTCTGCGCTGCTTGTGGACTGCTCACAAATACCCACAATTCCCTTAGAGGGAAGCGCAGCTAAAAGTTGGTCACGGTCTTCGTTAAAGGCATCAGAGGCGTAGTGGGCGTGCGTATCAAAAATCGGTCCCATAGATTAGTGAATGCGGCTGCCGGCAGCAACCTCGTTGGGGAAGAAGGGAACAGCACAACCGCCGTCTGCGGTGTCAGCGGCAAAAATCATGCCTTCGCTTACATACTTGCCCTTCATCATGGGACGAGGAGCCAGGTTTGCAACAATACCAATCTTTTTGCCAATCAAATCTTCCGGTTTATACCACTTAGCAATGCCGGACAGAATGCAGCGCTCACGCTCGCCGTCGAAAACGGTCAGGTGCAGCAGCTTCTTGCTTTCCTTCATAGCCTCGCAGTTGCGTACTTCGGCAACCAGCAGCTCTACCTTGCAGAAGTCATCAAAAGTGATTTCGGGCTCGTGCTCGATGGGAGCAGCGGAAACAGCCGGTGCAGATGCAGCCTCGGCAGCCTTAGCAGCAGCTTCTGCCGCAGCCTTACGGCGTGCGTCTTCTGCTTCCAGGTAAGCGATTTCCTTAGCAACATCAATACGGGGGAACAAAGCCTCACCCTTGTGTACGGTGTACTGTGCAGGAGCGTTTTGCAGGTTGCTGTAGTTCAGTGCGTCAGCGTCCAGACCCAGCTGCTCGGCCATCTTGGGAGCGGTGTTGGGCAGGTAAGCCTGCATCAGCACAGTGACAGCGTGCAGCACATGGCACAGGTTGTACATAACAGCTTCCAGACGGGGCTTGTTCTCCTCGCTCTTAGCCAGCACCCAAGGTGCAGTTTCGTCGATATACTTATTAGCACGCTGGATAACCTCGAAAATGGCAATCAGTGCCTGAGGTACGTCCAAAGCCTCCATAGCGGCATCAACCTTGCCGGGCATTGCTGCCAGCATTTCGTTCAGGTTGTCGTCCAGTGCGTCAGCCTGACCGTTTGCCGTAACGGTGCCGCCAAAGTACTTTTCGCACATAGCGACGGTGCGGCTCAGCAGGTTGCCCATATCGTTTGCCAAGTCGGTGTTGATACGGTTAATCAGAGCCTCGTTGGTAAAGGTACCGTCGTTGCCGAAGGGAACCTCACGCAGCAGGAAGTAACGCACAGCGTCTACGCCGTAACGGTCGCACAGCTTAACGGGGTCGATAACATTGCCCTTGGACTTGGACATCTTACCGCCGCTCAGCAGCAGCCAGCCGTGGCCGAATACCTTGTTGGGCAGGGGCAGGTCCAGAGCCATCAGCATAGCGGGCCAGATGATGGTGTGGAAACGCAGGATTTCCTTACCAACCATGTGGACGTTTGCCGGCCAGTACTTGTCGTAGTCGTTGTAAGCGTCGTTGCCATAGCCCAAAGCGGTGATATAGTTGCTGAGGGCGTCAATCCAAACATAGATGGTATGCTTGGGGTCAAAGGGAACCTGAATGCCCCAAGAAACAGAAGTACGAGAAACACAAGTGTCCTGCAGACCCTGCTTGATGAAAGCAATCATCTCATTGCGGCGGGTAGCGGGCTGGATAAAATCGGGGTGGTCCTCGTACCACTGCAAGATACGGTCAGCGTACTTGCTGGTGCGGAAGAAGTATGCTTCCTCCTCAGCTTCGTAAACAGGGCCGCCGCAGTCGGGGCACTTGCCGTCTACCAGCTGTGCTTCGGTCCAGAAGCTTTCGCAGGGCTTGCAGTACATACCCTTATAGGTGCTCTTGTAGATATCGCCCTGCTCGTACAGCTGGGTGAAAATCTTCTGCACAGCCTGAACGTGGTACTCGTCGGTGGTGCGGATAAAGCGGTCGTAGCTAACGTCCATCTTCTTCCACAGTTCTTTTACGCCGGCAACAATTTCGTCCACGTACTCCTTGGGAGTTACGCCCTTGTCGGCTGCCTTGTCCTGAATTTTCTGGCCGTGTTCGTCAGTGCCGGTCAGGAACATTACATCGTAACCCTGCATTCGCTTGTAGCGAGCAAGAGCATCGCAGGCTACAGTAGTGTAGCTGTGTCCGATGTGCAGCTTATCACTGGGATAGTAGATAGGGGTTGTGATGTAGAACTTTTTGTTTTCCATGGCTATCTTTCCTTTCAAAGCGGCGCCGCGAATGGAACGGCTGCCTGAAATATGCCAGCCTGCCCGGAGGCAGACTTGTACAAATACATATTATACCCTGTACCGCCCAAATTCGCAAGGTAAGGGGCAAAAAATCCCCACACCTGCCTGTGCCGGTGTGGGGAAAAATTGCAAAATATAAGAACTTGTAATCTTCAAATGGGAAAACAGCTTTTGCAAACAATGGTTCCGCTTTTTGCGATGGTGTTTGTTATCGGTGTGCGATACAGAAACCAGATAAGATTATACACCTAAAATATCCCGCAATAACTGGAGATTATACAAGTCGGCTCCGTAGCCTTTAATGCTGTTATGCACCAATAAATTTGTATGGTTAGCTGTATTATAGGATGCTGCCAAATCGGCAAGGGTGCTGTTTGCGTCCTTCAAAGTAAGAGTATCGGAATATCCACTGGGGTCATCCCAAGATACTACGCCCAGATTATCTACCAGCGCCAGCAAAATATAGGCATTACCCTCTACCATAAAGCGGCGGTTTGCTTCGATAGATTTTGTAAAATGAATGGTTAAGCCGTAGGGTTCCTGTGCGGTTTGCAGTTCCAGCGTATGGGGGGGATCCAAATCCATATTGGAAATCAAATTATTCACAGCAGGAGCACTGCCAACATAAGGCGTTTTCAGGCTAAACAGACGACCGGTGTGGTAATCAATAAGCAGGCCGTCCTGCCAGACTGTACGGCCGAAGATTTCCACCCGCTGGATACCATCCAGAAGTAAGTGCATAGAAGCCGAGCCGTTATTGTGGAAGGGAGAAACCAAAACTTCCCGTGCAGTAATGCGGAGGACACCATCACGGGTTTCGGTTTTCAAGCCCCGCAGCGCAGAGCCGGAGTTTATTTCGTCCAGAGTGAGAAGCAGCTCAGTATTGTCCTCGGAAAGAGCAGCATTGATGGCAACAGAGCTGCCATCGCAGGGAGAGCCAATCCAGAACAGCTTGGTGCAAACACCTGCCAGTACAAGTACTACAGCCAGCGCTACAGCCAGAATAATCGTCTTTCCGTTTCGTTTCCGTACTGTTTTCAGGTAGTCTACTTCCTTTTCTTGGGTGGCGGGTATGGCTTCACCGCTAATCATGGCTTCATATCTGCGCTTGCAGTCCGCACAGTTTTCCAAATGTTCTTTCACAGCGTTGGTCGTTTCGGCTTCGGTTAAAGCGTCTACGTAAGAGGGGAGCAAGTCCCTTATAACGGCACAGGGCAAGTTATATTTCATGGTTCAATCCTCCTTTGAGTTGTTCCTTGCTTCGGTAAAAAGTAACTCTGGCCCAGTTTTCGGTCTTTCCCAGCACATTGCCGATTTCTCGGAAACTAAGGCTGCCGAAGATGCGGAGGTATACTACTTCACGGGCAGGCTCGGGTAAATGATGAATTTGTTTCAGTAATTCCAAATGTCCCTCATGGGATATAGTTTCTTCCTCTGCCGAAGAAACTGTAAGGTCGGAGCCGGGTTCGTGGTCGGGAACTTCCCGTTTGTTTTTTTGTAGGTGCTGATACCACAAATGCTTGGCAATCTGACACAGCCAGACGGAAATTTTGCAGGAGCCGTCAAAATGATTGATGGAGCGTACCGCCTGATAAAAGGTTTCCTGCGTTAACTCCTCGGCTAACGCTTCGTTATGGCACTGACACAGCAAAAATTTATACACGGTTTTAGCGTGGTCCCGATAAATCTGTTCCATATTCTCCACGGGATTTCCCTCCTTTCACTTTATATATCCGGCAAAGGGCAGATTCGTTACAGGAAAATAAAACTTTTTTGAAAAATTTAATGAAAGTTTGGCCCCAATGCTTTCACTGTATCATAAAATTCTTGTTTTGCCCATGAGCCTGGCGGGGAGTTTTTTGCTAATCAGAAAAAAGGTAGTTTGCTAATGCGAAAAGCTGCTGCCCCTAAAAAGCAAAAAGCAGCACTAGAGAGTATTACCCAGTGCTGCTTTTATATGAAGATGTCGCACAATCTACAACATATCTTTGTGTCTATAGCTTAGAAAAACAACAAAAAAGCAACCTCCAAGTCGTCACTTGGAGGTTGCTCTAATTACTTCTTTGGAGTCATAGCCTCATACCCTCAGTCATCTATTTTTCGGAGTGATTTCTATATTTCATAGGCTCCACAACCTTTTAGATTTTCAGTGGGACAAAGGATGCTCTAATTAACTAGCTCATGGGAGTTAAACCTCTTACGATACGGTTTCATGCGGACTATTTTCCATTTTCATGGGCCTCACGTCCTTATTATGTAGCATGCTAGCCGATGTAATGTCAGGCTTTGGCTTTCGCCCCGATTAACTAGTACATTGGTCTACTCCTTTTTCAGATGGTAGAAATCGGACGAGTGCAAAATCTTCTTATCATGAAAACCACTCTCCTTTATCATCTGATATTTTTAGCTTTTCATTCTCAGACAGGCTATCAGGGAAATCCGTCCAACCCGCCGTATTACAATAAGCTTAGCACTTGTTTTATTAGCGATTGGGTTGATACCCATTGAATTTCAGTGGCTTTTGTAAGTTTCAGCGAGCCCCGACAGCCTGTCCAAACTGTGCGGGTTCTATATTAGCCATCGGTCCTACGCTCCTTTCATGCGACCTTTTGGTCTTTCTGGCTGGTTCAGCCGTCCATCTGTTTTAGATGTTTTCTTTTGTTGGCATTATAATACCATACCCCCAGTGGCAAATCTATTCGCAGAATAAACGGAGATATCTAACGTATTTATGCACTTTTACGGTTTGTTTCCGGCTCTATTGAAACGGCATTTCAGCTGTGTTATACTAAAAAAGGTGAGTTGCCTTAAAAGGGCAGCTCACCTTTTTTATGTTGATTTTGAGAAAGCCGAGTATCCTATCACAGCCAGATAAAAGCCCCGCCCTGTTTTCCACAAGGCGGGGCTTTTTTGTTGAAAGAAAAATGGGAGCCTGTTTATTTTAGGCTTAGCCCTGCTTAGACATGGACTCAGGAACAGTAATCTTGAACATAGTCAAAACATTGCGGATTGCGGCACGCACAGCCAGGCACAGTGCCAAACGAGCCTGCTGCAGTTCGGACTCAGCGCCCTGAATGCGGCAGTTGTTGTAGAAGCGGTGGAATGCACTTGCCAGGTCGATAACAAAACGGTTGATACGGCTGGGGTCGTACTTCTCAGCTGCCATGATGATTTCAGCAGGGAAGTTCATCAGCATACGAATCAAATCCATTTCAGCGGGGTCGGTCAGCAGTGTTGCGTCAACCTTATCGGCACCTACAAAAGTAATGCCTTCGCTCTCCAGCTTGCGCAGGATAGAGCAGATGCGAGCGTGTGCGTACTGCACATAGTAAACGGGGTTGTCGTTGTCCTCGCGCACAGCCTGACCCAGGTCAAAGTCGATGCCGCTGCCTGCGTCATGCATATTGAACAGGAAACGTGCGCTGTCGATAGGCACTTCCTCCAGCAGGTCGGTCAGGGTGATTGCGTTGCCGGTACGCTTGCTCATACGTACAGGCTGACCGTCACGCATCAGGTTGACCAGCTGCATCAGCACAACGTCCAGTTTGCTGCCGTCCAAACCGATAGCGTCCATGGCGCCCTTCATACGGGCAACGTGGCCGTGGTGGTCAGCACCCCAAACGTCAATGCACTTGGCAAAGCCACGGGTAGCCAGCTTGTTGTAGTGGTAAGCAATGTCGGCTGCAAAGTAGGTGGGAATGCCGTTAGCACGCACCAAAACTTCGTCCTTAGCTTCCTCCTCGCTGCCGTCCTCAGTCTTTTTCTTATTAGCAACACCGTACTTGGAGCTGTACTGTGCGCTGCGGTACATAACAGCGCCGTCCTCTGCCTTATAGCAAGCGCCGGTTGCCAGCAGCTTGTCGATGGCCTCCTGCACCATGCCGCTTTCGTGCAGGGTGCTTTCGTGGAACCACACATCGTACTCGATGCGGTACTTGCCCAGGTCACGCTTCAAAGCGGCAATGTTCTTGGGCAGAGCGTAGTTGACCAGAGCGTCCTTCAGTGCTGCAAAGGCATCGCTGCTCAGCAGCTCGTCGGTCAGGCTTGCAGCAACAGCGTTGCAGGCTGCCAGATACTTGTCACCTTCCAGGGCGATGAACTCCTCTGCCAGAACCTTGATGTCGCCGCCCTGATAGCACTCAGCAGGCAGGGGATAAGCTTCCTCGCCGCCAAAATGCTGCAGATAACGAACAGCCAGGCTCTTGCCGAACTTTTGAATCTGGTTGCCGGCGTCGTTAACATAGAACTCGCGGGTGACATCATAACCGGCCCAGTCCAAAACAGCAGCCAGACAGTCGCCCAAAGCGCCGCCACGTGCGTTGCCCATGTGCATGGGGCCGGTCGGGTTTGCGGAAACAAACTCTACGTTTACCTTTTGGCCCTTGCCAAAATCGGTACGGCCATACTCCGATGCGGAGCAAGCGGCGGTAACGACATTTGCAAAGAAAGCCGGTGCCAAAAACAGGTTGATAAAGCCGGGGCCTGCAATCTCAACCTTGGCAAAGCAGCTGCCGCCCAAGTCAGGCAGGTGGCTTACAATTGCGTCAGCAATCATGCGGGGAGACTTACGCCAAGTGCGTGCGCCTGCCATAGCAATGTTGCTTGCAATGTCGCCGTTCTTGGTGTCGGAAGGAATCTCAACAATGAAAGCGGGCAGCTCTGCGGTGGGCAGGTCGCCGACTTCCATAGCAGCGTTTGCGGCCTTGGTCAAAAGGTCACGGGCCTGGTCCATAGCAGACTGGCGGGGATTGTAATTTGTGAACATATCGGTCATATTTCCAGCTCCTTGATGCAGCGCAGTGTACAGCGGGCACACCTTGCTGTGGTTTACAAAATACGTCAGAGCCTGCAAAAGTGCAGACTATTTTTTATAATAACGGTAATCCGTGATTTGTGCAAGGGGTTTGCAGCGAAAACCTTAGTTAATATGGGTTACTTGAACATCTAAGTTGCTTTTGCTGATGAGTCCTGCGCTGTCGGCATCCAGAATATAGCTGAACTGGACACGACCGCCCTTTTCCGTTAGCTGTGTATGGATGGTGTCTGCGGAGACACCCAAGGTCAGGGGGCCAAAGCCGGTTTCGTAGTGGCACAGGTGGCGGCGGCCACGCTCAATTAACAGCTGGGTGTTTACCTTACCAAAGCGGATTAAAGTGACACGGCTGCCGTCCTGCGCAACCCGAATGGTAACGGTGCAGCCATCGTAGCCAAGGCCTTCGCTTTCCTTATAGGTGATATAATAGCTGCCGTTGCGCTCCTGATAGTGACCTTTTGTGGTAAGCTCAATCACCTGCGGTTCGCCGTCCTGCTCAATGCAGCTTTTAATGCGAATGATATAATCTTCCTTTTTATTTTCGTTCACTTTTCTATTCCTTTTAGTATTTTTCAATAGCGATTTGCTTTACAGGGCCGCCACGGTATTCGCCCAAAAACAAGTCGGCAACAGAGATGAACCCATCAGGGTCGTCGCTTACGTAATACTGCGCCTGACCTTGTGTACGTTTAGCTAAAAGCCCTTTTTCGGACAAATCTCGTTTTAATGCTTCGGCGGTTACCTTGCCGGGGTCAATGAGGGATACGTTGGGGCCCATAATTTTGGAAATCATGCCTTTCAGCAGCGGATAGTGCGTACAGCCCAAAATCAAGGTGTCTACCTGTGCTTTTTGCATAGGGGCTAAGTATTCCTCCAGCAGGAGCATGGCAACAGGGTTGCCGTCCTGTATGTAACCGTTTTCTACCAAGGGTACCAGCATGGGACAAGCCTGTTTGGTGATTTCCACACCGGGAATCAACTGACGCAGCAAAACTTCGTAACTGCCGGAACGAATGGTGGCAGGGGTGCCCATAACACCCACACGGCGGTTTTGAGTAGCGTAGGTTGCAGCACGAGCGGTAGCCCCCACTACACCACAGAAGGGAACAGGCAGCTGCTTTGCTTCTTGCGGCGGATAGGTGCTGGAAACAGTACCGCAGGCCGCCATAATATACTTTACATTTTTAGAGAGCAAAAAGGCAATGTCCTGCCTTGTGTACTGGATAATAGTGTCCTTGCCACGTGGCCCGTAAGGCACACGGCCGGTGTCGCCAAAGTAGATGATATCCTCGCCGGGCAGCAGCTTACGCAACTCACGCACGCCGGTCAAACCACCCAAACCACTGTCGAACACACCAATCGGACGATTATCCATTCTGATTCTCCTTATTGTGGGTGTTGCGCTCCAAAGCCAGCATAATCAGCTCATCAATCAGTTCGGGAACGGTCAGGCCCACGCTTTCCATCAGCTTGGGGTACATGCTGATTGCGGTAAATCCGGGGAAGGTGTTGATTTCGTTGATGAGGACACGACCGGTGCCGCGCTCCACAAAGAAGTCGCAGCGGGAAAGTCCCTCGCCGCCCACAGCGGTGTAGGCACGCTGCGCTAAGTCACGCACCTCATCCAGCTTTTCTTCGCTCAGATTTGCAGGAATGACGGTGCGGCTTACACCGTTCTTATACTTGTCGTCGTAGGTGTAGAACTCAGCACCTGCCAAGACCTCGCCGGGGCGGGTAGCCAGCGCAGGAGCACTGCCCAGTGCGGCGCACTCTACTTCCTGACCGTCTACAAAAGCCTCAAAGACCAGCTTGTTGTCTTCCTTTAATGCAAGCTCAATAGCAGTGCGCAGGCCATAGCGGTCCATTACTTTGCTGATGCCTACGCTGGAACCTGCGTTAGCGGGCTTAACAAACATGGGGTAGCCCAATTTGAACTCCAGACGCTCGCAGCACTGGTCCAAATCGGTTTCCAAATCATAGCGGGTAAAGCTCATCCAAGGGCAGTGCGGAATGCCTGCTGCCTCAAATAAGGTGTTGGCAACAGCCTTGTCCATGCAGGCGGCGCTGGCAAGGACACCGCAGCCAACATAGGGGATGCCTGCCAGCTCCAGCAGGCCCTGAACAGTGCCATCCTCACCCCACAGGCCATGCAGTGCAGGAATAACCACATCAATGTGCTGGCTTTGCACGGTGCCGTCAGCCAAAAAGACCAGCAAACCGTGCGTTTGACGGTCGGGGCTGATTAAGCAGGGGCGGTTGTCGGGCAATTGCTCCCAGCTGCCATCGGCCATCTGCTGCGTGGTTGCCTGTGTCAGCAGCCAGCGGCCCTCTTTAGTGATGCCTACCTTATATAGGGTGTAACGGTCAGCAGACATATTGTCGGCAAAAGTGCCTGCGGATACACGGCTGACTTCGTGCTCGCTGGAAAGGCCGCCAAATAACAGTGCGGCAGAAAGTTTGTGTTGTGCCATAATAATCAGACTCCCATCTGCAACGGTGGGCTTGCCACCGGCTTTACTCCATAATTATTATTAGCATACCACAAAAATGTATGGGTTTCTACTGGTAAGGCGTGGTTTGGAGCCAAGGCAACAAAAATACCAAAATGTAACGAAAGTAGGAGCTTCACAACCAGACAAAAACAAAATAAAGTGCGCCGCCTTGATAAAAATTTCAAAAAAGTTGCGGTTTTCGGCTTGACGAATTGTGCATACAATGGTATTATGGTAGCACCTCTTTTGTGGGGTTCTTTTTTTGTGCGCATTTTTATTGGTAAAATGTGCATATCCCCACAACGCCGAGGGAGGTTCAATTACAACCGTTAAAATGGAGGTGTCAAGCAATGACCGTTAAGATCACCCTGGCATGCACAGAGTGCAAGCAGCGTAACTACAACACTACTAAGAACAAGAAGAACTGCCCTGATCGTCTGGAGATGAACAAGTACTGCCGTTTCTGCCGCAAGCACACTTTGCATCGCGAAACCAAGTAAGAAAGGCGGCCGTATAACATGGCAGACAAAACCGAAAAGAAGCCTGGCTTTTTTGCTAAGGTTAAGGGCTTTTTTGCCCGTATCGGCAAGTTCTTCCGTGATACGAAGAGCGAGCTGAAGAAGGTCGCATGGCCCAGTAAGAAGGAAACGAAGACCAATACTCTCGTGGTACTGGCCGTCGTTTGTATCGCGGCAGTCGTGATGATCGCCCTGGACGCCGTTTTCGGCGCTATCATGGGCTTGATCATTGGCGTCTGATCGCCCTGTAAACGGAGGTTTTACTATGGAAGATCAAACTATGGAAGCCTTGTGGTACGTTGTCCATACTTATTCTGGATACGAGAACAAGGTCGCCCAGGACTTGCAGACCATGGTGGAGAACCGCCGCCTGCAGGACATGATCTGCGACATTCGTGTCCCGACCGAGATGGTCCCCGAGATCAAGGATGGTCAGGAAAAGCTGGTGGAGCGCAAGCTGTTCCCCGGTTATGTCCTGATTAAGATGGTCATGACTGACGAAACCTGGTACATTGTCCGTAATACACGTGGATGCACCGGTTTTGTAGGTCCCGCTTCCAAGCCGGTTCCCTTGAGCAACGAGGAAGTGGAAAAACTGGGCGTAAGCGCACAGGCTCCGCTGGCTGTGGATTTCAAAGTCGGCGACAGTGTGCAGATTACGTCCGGCCCGATGGAAGGCTTCATGGGCAAGGTGGAGGAAATCGATACCACTGCGTTCAAAGTACGCCTCACTGTCAATATGTTTGGCCGCGAGACGCCTGCCGAAGTCGAACTCGGACAGGTCGAGCTGCTGTAAAGCGGCATTTCATTCCGGTAAGGCAGCAGTTGCTGTTCTTATAGAGCGTGCGGTGGTCGCATGCTCGTGGGAGGCCTGCAACGTGCAGGCTGCTACTAACCACAGATTTTTTGGAGGTGTGCAAAATGGCACAAAAAGTTACTGGCTATATTAAGCTGCAGATCGAAGCCGGCAAGGCAACTCCGGCACCCCCGGTTGGTCCCGCTCTGGGCCAGCACGGCGTTAACATCATGTCCTTCACCAAGGAGTTCAACGAGCGTACCAAGAACCAGATGGGCTACGTGATCCCCGTTGTGATCACCGTCTACGCTGACCGCTCCTTCAGCTTCATCACCAAGACTCCCCCTGCTGCTGTCCTGATCAAGAAGGCAGCTGGCCTGAAGAGCGGTTCCGGTGTCCCCAACAAGGACAAGGTCGCTTCTCTGACCAAGGCTCAGGTTGAGGAGATCGCTAAGACCAAGATGCCCGACCTGAACGCTGCTTCTCTGGAAGCTGCTTGCAGCATGGTTGCAGGCACCTGCCGCAGCATGGGCGTCACCGTCGTCGACTGATGAATTGAATGTGGGAGGGCTGCTCGGCAGCCCGCAAGACCACCTAGGAGGATAAAGAATGAAACACGGTAAGAAATATGTCGACGCTGCAAAGCTGATCGACACTGCAAAGAGCTACGAACTGAACGATGCTTTGGAACTGTGCTGCAAGACTGCTAGCGCTAAGTTCGACGAGACCATCGAGCTGCACGTTCGTTTGGGCGTTGACGGCCGTCATGCTGACCAGCAGGTCCGTGGCGCTGTTGTTCTGCCCAACGGCACCGGCAAGCAGGTTCGTGTTTGCGCTATTGCTAAGGGCGCAGCTGCTGAGGCTGCTGCTGCTGCAGGCGCTGAGATCGTTGGTGATGACGACCTGATCGCAAAGATCGCTGGCGGCTTCATGGACTTCGACGTTGTTGTGACCACTCCCGACATGATGGGTAAGGCTGGTCGCTTGGGTAAGGTCCTGGGCCCCCGTGGCTTGATGCCCAACCCCAAGGCTGGTACTGTTACTCCCGACCTGGGCAAGGCAGTTACCGAAGCTAAGGCTGGTAAGATCGAGTACCGTCTGGACAAGCAGAACATTATCCACGTTCCCGTGGGTAAGGCTTCCTTCGGCGCTGAGAAGTTGTTCGACAACGTTAACGTTGTTCTGGAAGCTATCGGCAAGGCAAAGCCTGCTGCTGCTAAGGGCCAGTACTTCAAGAGCGCTACCGTGGCTAGCACCATGGGCCCCGGCGTGCGTGTTAACACCCTGAAGTACGGTGTCTAATCAATTTTTATCATTTAATTGGTAAAAAGCTATTGACAATTTCGCATTTGTGCGATAGAATAGTTATGCTGTTTTTAAGACAGCAGGTGCTGTAATAGCATAAGGCCCGTCGCCGCCTGCCGAGAAACGCACGATACGATAATTGTATTGAGCCTCTTTCTCGACTTAGCGCGGGAAAGAGGCTTTTTGTTTACAGGATTATATAATTAGTGATGAAATGAGGTGAAACCAAATGCCCAGTGCAAAGATCCTTTCTGAAAAGCAGGCATACGTTGCAAGCCTGAAGGAAAAGTTTGAGGGTTCTGTCGCAGGTGTTGTTGTTGCTTACGGCGGCATCAGCGTTGAAGCTGACACCAAGCTGCGTAAGGAGCTGCGTGAGGCTGGCGTCGAGTACATGGTTATCAAGAACACCATGCTGCGTCTGGCTGTTAAGGATACCGCTTTCGAGAGCCTGGCTGAGACCTTTAAGGGTGACACTGCAGTGGCTTTCTCCAAGGAGGACGCTACCATCGCAGCTAACATCCTGAACAAGTTCGCTGAAGCTGACAAGTCCAAGAAGTTCGCTCTGAAGGGTGGCTTCGTTGAAGGTCAGGTCATGAATGCAGCAGAGATCAATGCGATCGCAAAGCTGCCCAACCGCGAAGGTATGCTGTCCATGTTCGCAGGTGCTCTTACCAGCACTCTGTCCGGCCTGGCAGTTGCTATGCAGGCTTACGCAGACAAGCAGGACGAGGCTGCTGCCTAATCGCTGTTTAGTTGCTGCGTAAACTCAAAACAAACGAAAACTAACAAAATTTTTATTAATGGAGGTAACTACCATGGCTTCTGAGAAGATCACTGCCATTATCGAGTCCATCAAGACTCTGTCTGTTCTGGAACTGAAGGAACTGATCGACACCTACTGCGAAGAGTTCGGCGTTTCCGCTGTTGCTGCTGCTCCCGCTGCTGCTGCAGCTGCTGCTCCTGCTGAGGAAGAGAAGACCGAGTTCGATGTTGTGCTGGCTGACGTTGGCGCTAACAAGATGCAGGTCATCAAGACCATCAAGGAGATCACCGGCCTGGGCCTGAAGGAGTCCAAGGAGATCGTTGACAACGCTCCCAAGACCATCAAGGAAGGCGCTTCCAAGGCTGACGCTGAGGAAATCCAGAAGAAGCTGGCTGACGTCGGCGCTAAGGTCGAGCTGAAGTAATTTAGCTCCCTCGTGGATTAAGCTAAAAAGCCCGCTGTGCGTATGCATGGCGGGCTTTTTCTTATTTGTTTGCAAAGCGGCTTGCGGCCTTAACCGTTTAAGAAGCCCTGTAAGGCGGCTTGCAGTATGGATAGGGATTGTTTAGAGGCGTATGAACAAAACAGCCTGTAGCCCTCTCTAATTCGATATAGCGAGTATGCATACAGTTACAATTGCAGATAAATGATAACTAAAAAGACCGCTTGCCTTTTGATTACAGGCAGGCGGTCTTTTTTGTTTTGTAGGGGTTAGTGGTGGCGATACACATGATTGCTGCGATTGTTTTGGTAAGCAGCTTTTGCAAAGAAAACCAAGTACACGGCTACACATATCAGGCTAAGCACTAAAACAACCTTAAAATACGTGCCGGTAAAGAAGTTTTCCAGCTGTGCAATGGTATATAGTACAGTGTTGCGGTGTACATCTTGGCCTGCAATAAGCTCAACTGTACCAATAGGCTCGCCTGCCAACATAAGCGTTACAGTGCCTACAACGTCACCCTGATTTACAGGGGCATACACAGTTTCGGGGAGATTAAACACTTTTTGTGTTACGGTAGAATCGTTTGTAGAAGGCAAAATCGTTTTCAGGTCATCTGCCGGGTAAAGCTTCAGGCTGTCTGTTTCGGTGGAATAAGCTACCGGAACTTCGCAAATCGGTAATGTGGTATCCAATGCTGCCTGAATGGCAAAGTTATCGAAAACCCAGTCTATCAGTTTACCTGTTTCATACAAAGCAGGGCGTGGCGTAGAATATCCGTAATCGTCGCAGCCCACAGGACTGTTCATTACACTGAAAATGTAGGAGGCACCGTCCTTATTAGCCCAGGAAACCATACTTTGCGTGTTGATGCCTTTGTCGGGATAAGCACCGGATACATCGGTTTTTCCGCCCTTCATAGCACTGCGATAGTACTTGCCACCGTCGGATTTACTTAGCATTTTATTTGTGTTGGAAATCCAAAATGGATTTGCATGCTTTGTATTGGCAGGCATTTGGAACTGGTAGCTGCCTGCAATTTCCACAAAGGCATCGAACTGCATCAGATAGCGCAAAATCAGGTACATATCTTTTGCTGTGGTGGTGTTGCCGCTGTCGATACCGCAGGCATCGGTCCAAACACTGTTTTTCGTACCGATTTTCTTGGATAACGCATTCATTTGGCTGTACCAGCCGCTTAAGTCATTGCCGGAAAGCACATAGGCAGTGCCTTGCGCAGCATCGTTGCCGTTGGGCAGCATCATACCATACATCATCTGGCGCAAGGTATAGGTTTCGCCGGTGCGCACATCGGCGTAAGTGGTTTTGAACACATAATCCGATACAGCGCTTGGCATGGTGATTTGCATGGTGTCCAAGTCATCCTCATAGTGGGTAAGAATCAAAGCCATAGTCATGAGCTTTGTTAAGCCACCGGCTTTTACAGGTGCATCGCTGTTCTTTTCATAAATAATAACGTTGGTATCTGTGTTAACCACATAGGCGGATTCCGCCTGAACATTATAGGTTGTGCTTGGGTCGTAGCCAACGGCAAAAGCAGAGCTGGCAACAGTTACGGCCAGCAGTGTAGCAATTAGTAAAGCAAAAAAACGTTTCATGTGGACATTTCCCTCAAAACAAGATAAAATATTTATCGGGGTCAAAAACCCCGTTTGTTCGACGTTTACGGCTTGCCGGTTAAACGGTAGCAATATTATTATAACATAGCCGCCGCATTTGGAAAAGCCGCCCGTATTGTTTTATATCTGTGAAATATTTGTACCCAGGGAGGACGCAGCAATGATTTATGTCACCGGTGATACGCATGGTGATTTGGACCGATTCAAAAAAGGCAAACTTTTTTGGCTTGGTAAAAAGGATACGGTTATTGTACTAGGCGATTTTGGCTTTTTGTGGGAGGGAACTCCGCAGGAAATGCAGCAGTTGAGATGGCTTAGCCAGCGCCGTTATAAGATATTGTTTTTGGATGGCTGCCACGAAAATTTTGAAAAACTGCTGCATTTTCCGGAAACTGAAATTTTTGGCGGCAAGGCAAGACATTTAGGTGGCAATTTATATTATGTGCAGCGTGGGCAAATCTTAACGATTGAGGATAAAAAAATCCTTTGCTTTGGCGGTGGGCAAAGCCATGACCGCTATGAGCGCATAGAGGGCGAAAACTGGTGGCCGGAAGAAATGCCAACGGCAGCGGAAATGGAAGAATGCACGCAGGCATTGCAAGCACAGGGCAACTGTGTAGATTACATTTTGACACATGATGCGCCCAGCCGACTGATGGATTTTGCAAGGGTGCCGGTAGAGGACCTGAATACACTAAACGACTATTTTGACCACTTGCTAAAGACGGTTCAGTACGGTAAGTGGCTGTTTGGCCGGTATCATCGGGATATTACGGTATCCCCGAAAGCACGCTGTGTGTTTTTAGATGTGCTGCCGCTAAAAGACTGAATATACTAAATAAAAGCAGGCAGAGTGTTTCTCTGCCTGCTTTTTTAGTGCTTTTGATGCAGCGGAAGGCGTACTTGCCGGGAGCACTTATACTTTAATTCAGTGCGCCCGCCTTGCGGAACATTTGTTCAACCAGTGCTGCTAAAATTTGATGGTCGGGATTTTTTAAGGTGGGGTCTTTTGCCAAGATAGCAGCGGCATCTTCCTGTGCAGCGTTTAAGGTTCGGCTGTCCGTCATAAGGTCGGCAATTTGCAAATCGGGTAAACCATGCTGTCGGTTGCCGAAAAAGTCACCGGGACCACGTGTTTCCAGGTCATACTGGGCAACAGCAAAACCATCAGCGGTATTGCATAAAAATTTTAACCGCTGCTGTACAGCTTCGCCATCATGGTCGCTTACAAGGAAACACCAGCTTTCGGCAGCGCCGCGACCTACACGGCCACGGAGCTGGTGCAGTGCCGAAAGTCCGTACCGCTCGGCATTTTCGATTACCATTACCGTAGCGTTGGGCACATCCACACCAACTTCAATGACGGTTGTAGAAACAAGAACGTCCAGCTCGCCTGCCTTAAATTGCTCCATCACGGCTGCCTTTTCCTTAGGTTTCAGTTTACCGTGCATCAGGCCTAAACGCCGATTCGGCAAAAGCTGCTTGGCAGTATCCTCATAGTAGGTTTTTACCGCATTTAGGTCCTGTGCGGGGTTATCCTCGATAGCAGGGCAAACAATATACACTTGATGCCCAAGGGCGATTTCACGGTCCAGAAAGCCGTATAAATCGCCACGACGTGCCCCTTTGAGAAAACGTGTTTTTACAGGGGTTCGTCCGGGAGGCAGCTCATCCAAAATAGAAATATCCAAGTCGCCATACAGCAGCAGACCAAGGGTCCGGGGGATGGGGGTAGCGCTCATAACCAATACGTGTGGCTCATGGGCCTTTTCGTTTAGAAGGGTGCGCTGGCGTACACCAAAGCGGTGCTGCTCGTCAATAACAGCCAGCCCTAAATGGCGGAACACAACCCCTTGGCTAAGCAGGGCGTGTGTGCCTACAATTAAATCCGCCTCGCCGGACTGGATAGCAGCTAAGGTGGTGCGCTTTTCGGCAGCACGCAATCCGCCGGTAAGCAGTGCAACACGAATATTAAAGGGCTCCAGCATTTTGGCAAGGCTGTTTGCGTGCTGTACAGCCAAAATTTCGGTGGGAGCCATTAGTGTGGCCTGATACCCATTTTGCACAGCACTCCAAATAGCAGCGGCAGCAACCAATGTTTTACCACTGCCAACGTCACCCTGCAATAGACGGTTCATAGGGTGCTTGCCTGCCATGTCGGCAAGAATTTCTGTTGTGGCCCGTTTTTGTGCGCCGGTAGGAGCAAAGGGAAGCGTACGCCAAAAAGGCGTAGGGTCCGTGCGGCGCATAGGTGCGCCTGCAGCCGCAACATTTCGTTCTTTCATGCGGGCGATGCCAAGCTGCAAAATAAGCAGCTCCTCATAAATAAGGCGCCGCCGTGCGGCATAGGCTTCCTCTGCGCTGTGTGGGCGGTGAATGGCGCGTACTGCCTCGGCCTTGCCTAATAAGCGGTACTTTTTCAGCATAGCCTGCGGAAGCGGCTCGGGTAAAAGCTCAGCATGGTCTAAAAGCTGCGCAATACATTTGCCGATTTGCAAACTGGATAGGCCTTCGGTTTGGGGGTAGACCGCCAGCAGCGGCTCGGCCTGCACCTGTACCTGTGTGCGAACGGTAGGGTTTACCATTTGGCGGCGCAGCATACTGCCGGAAGCCATCCCCTCAAAAAAGTAGGTTTCACCGATTTCCAGTTTATCAGCTGCGTAGGCATTGTTGAACCAACTGATTTCCAAAACAGAAGTATCATCACCGGCAGTTACACGCACAAGCGTGCGGCCGCCGGAAATACGGCGCATACCATGTTTTGCTAAAACGGTGGCTTGTATCACACAGTCTACATTAAAAGGGGCTTGCCCAATGGTATAGGGCTGCGTAAAGTCCCGGTATCGGCGGGGATAATGACACAGTAAGTCCGATAAAGTGTAGATACCCAGTTTTTCAAAACGCTCGGATATTTTGGGACCAACCCCTTTTAGATAGCGTACCGGAGTATCGTCTTGCAAAATATGGGTGCTTTCTGCCATAGGGTTCGTCTCCTTTCTGATATATTATGACACTAAAATACATTTTGTAATAAAAATGATGCCTATGGTTATTGTAGCATTTGCAGATAGGCTTTGCAATCGAAAAAACAGCCGCCCAGAGCTTTCGCTTTGAGCGGCTGTTTGCAGTTTCAAAAAATTACTCTACACTAATCATGTAGTAGTAAACGGGCTGACCACCACGAATGTGGCTGACCTCAACATTGCTGGGGCACTTTGCACGCACCAGCTCAGTGGTACGTTCGGCTTCTTCGTCGCTTACGTCGCAGCCGGAAATAACAGTAACAAAGCTGCTGTCCTTCTTGCACATATTACGAGCCAAGCGGTAAGTGGTCTTGGTAATATCGGAACCGACGTTTACAATCTTGCCGTTTTCCAGAGCCATGATTTCGCCCTTGCGGATACGCTTGCCGTCAAACTCGCTGTCACGAGCAGCATAGGTAATCATACCGGTGGAAACAGTATCTGCGGCCTGCATCATGGCAACAGCGTTGTCGTTTGCGTCAGAAGAAGGGTCAAAGCTCAGCATAGCGGTAATGCCCATGGGGACAGTGCGGGTGGGCAGAACAATCACCTTACGGTCAGCCAGCTTAGCAGCCTGCTCAGCAGCCATGATGATATTCTTGTTGTTGGGCAGTACAAATACGGTCTTAGCGGGGACGCTCTGCACAGCAGCCAGAATGTCCTCGGTAGCGGGGTTCATGGTCTGACCGCCGGAAACAACAGCGTCAACAGCCAAATCAGTAAACACAGCCTTCAAGCCCTCGCCGGCCGCAACAGCAACAAAGCCGTAGTCACGGTCGGGGTCAACAGCAGCGTAAATAAACTCGCTGGCAACGGTATCCTTGCGCTTTTGCTCTGCTTCAGCCTGCTTTTCCAGACCCTTGCCCTGCTTCTGGCGAGCCAGGAACTGCTCGTGCATATTTTCAATCTTGAAGTTGGTCAGGTAACCATGCTTCAAAGCCTCGGAAACAATTATGCCGGGGTCAGCAGTATGGACGTGCAGGTTGATAACGTCTTCGTCTTCAATGCACACAACGCTGTCGCCGTTGGATTCAGCAAAAGCACGCAGCTTAGCAGCGCTTGCATTCTCGTTTTTGTTGACCAAGAACTGGGTGCAGTAGCCGTTCTGGATGTCTTCTACCTTCATCAGGTCGTCGGTGTAAACGCCCTTGCCTGCATTTTCAGTAGACAGCTTTGCCTTGGAGCCGGTGTTCTCCTGACCCTCGATGGGTTCTTCGCCGTGGAAGACCTGCTGCATACCCTCAAAGATAACCATCAGGCCCTGGCCGCCGGCGTCAACAACACCGGCCTTCTTCAGTACGGGCAGCAGCTCGGGGGTAGTCTCCAAAGCTTTCTGGCCTTCTTCGATAACCAAGTCCCACAGGGCAATTTCATCGGTCAGGCCGCTTGCGCTGGCAGCTTCGCTTGCCAGACGGGCAACGGTCAGGATAGTACCTTCGGTGGGCTTCATAACAGCTTTGTAGGCGCCCTCGACACCCTTAGCCAAAGCAGCGCACAAATCCTCGGCAGAAGCTTCCTTTTTGTCAGCCAGAGCCTTAGAGAAACCACGGAACAGCAGGCTGGTGATAACACCGGAGTTACCACGAGCGCCGCGCAGCATAGCGCTGGCAGCGGTCTTAGCAGCTTCGCCTACAGTGCAGTCATCGCTTAAAGCAGCCAGCTCACGGCCGGCTGCACCAACGGTCATGCCCATGTTTGTACCGGTGTCGCCATCGGGAACAGGGAAGACGTTCAGCTCGTCAACACGAGAACGCTGGTTGTTAATATTGTTGGCGCCGGAAATAATGGCGTCACGCAGGATTTTGCCAGTAATCATATTTCTTTTACTCCTCAAGGCCCTGGATGGGCGGTTGTCGTTTTCCTCGAATTAGTTGTCGATGATATCGTCCACAGAAACAGTTACACGGGCAACCTTAAGCCCGGTAGCCTGCTCAACTTCATCACGCACACGGTGGGTGATGCTTTGTGCGGCACTTGCCACATTTACGCCGTAGCTTACAGCGATGTGCAGCTCGATATACAGCATATTGTCCTGTGCGGTAACACGCACACCCTTTTCGGGGAAATCTGCGCCCAATACAAGGGCTTTAACAGAATCTTTTACGCTGCCGGTGGACATACCTGCAACGCCAAAGCAGTTTTTTGCAGCTTCGCCAACCAGCCCGGAAAAGTACTCGCTGGAAAAGCTCAATTTACCCAATGGAAAATAAGTTGTAATCATAATCAGTCTCGCTCCTTTACGGTTTAATCACTCGCTTACCGGTGGATGGGCTGACCCACCCGAAAACGAACCCTTTCCGCATTTTAGGAAAGATTAGGCAGCGGAGCACCACAGTATATTGCTGCGGAAGCCTTGCCTGCGAAGGCGATTTCTAACGCATGTGCACAGGCAGCCAAGTTGCAGCTGCCGGGCAGACCTCGCCATGGGATTGCCCCAAAGCCTGCTTTATTACAAAATAATATAGCAGTTCCATATTATTATACACCTTTGTTTCGCCGCTGTATAGTTCAAATTTGTTGTATTATAGTACATATCTAAGTTTATCGTGGCAGAAAAAGCAAACAATCGAAAAAATTCATTCGTGCTTTTGGTCGCTGTGTAGTCGAACTGTACAGGAATCCGAGCTTTAATTTTCTATTGGATTTTGAAAAATTCATGAATGTTTCATAGGGTGATGCTATAATAAAAGAAAAGGGGACGGCAAGACATAATGTCTTACGGCAGTCCTTACAATATAATATAAAGGACACGGTGCAGGCGCAGTGCAAGCAAAAGCTGCGGGCAGCCGTGTCGTATTGCGATGGAGGATAAACATGAATATATTGTTCTTTCTTTCACCAAAGCAAGACCTGATGTATGTATATGATGACTTTACACTTCGTCAGACCTTGGAAAAATGGGAGAAAAACCGTTACGCATCCATTCCGGTTTTAAGCCGAACAGGTGAGTACAAAGGCACTTTGACAGAAGGCGATATCCTGTGGGGTATCAAAAATATGCATGATTTGGATATGGAGCAGGCAGAAAATATGCCGATTTCCATGTTCCCGCATAAGCGTGATTACAATGCTGTGCGTGTAACCACTACGATGGAGCAGCTTTTGGAAGCTGCCAGCAGCCAGAACTTTGTTCCGGTTGTGGACGACAGAAATATTTTTATTGGTATTGTGCGCCGTCAGGCGATTATTCGTTATTTGACTAAGCACGTTTGCACCGGCGATACCAAGCCCCCTGTGCCGAAAAAGAAGGGCGAGCAACCGGTGGATGAAGCATAAGCGCAAAAGCCATTGATGGGTTATAAGTCCTAGTTATAGTACTTAGCCTCCTGTATACTTTGAAACGAAAAGAGAAAGTGTACAAGGAGGCTTTTATTATGATGGAGTACGATTTTCGCAATGTAAATGGTCATGTAGAGGTCTATACCTTGCATGGTAAGTTTTTGTTCTCTGCTGATTCTACTCGTGAGGCAATGGAAGAACTTGACGCATAAGTTAATAGAATAAAAGCCGCAGCTTACCAGCTGCGGCTTTTATAGTTTATATTAGGTTGGGCTTAGTCCTCGTAGAACAGCATCTCGCTGTAACTGGGCAAAGGCCAGTATTCTGCGTCGCACAAAACCTCGGCGGCGTCAGCGTGCTCACGTAGTTTATCCATAGCGGGGATAACGGTTTCACTTACAAAAACCGCCTTCTTGTCATAAGTATGGAAGGTGCTTTCCAAATCCAGCGCCGCCTGCAAAGCGTCGATAGCATCGCTCATCTCGTCAGCCTGACGGGAAAGCTCTGCCAGAGTTTTGCTCTCGGCACGGCAGGGCAAATCGCTGCATACAGCACGCTTGGAAGCAATGCTCTCGGCCAATACTGTGGTGTAATGCACAATAGCGGGCAGCAGCTGCTTGCGTGCCATCTCCAGCATAGTGCGAGCCTCAATGTTCAACACTTTGGTGTAGTGTTCCATTTCAACATCGTAGCGGCTCTTCATCTCGGTCAGGGTTAAAACGCCAAATTCTTCCATCAGCGCTACGTTCTTGCGTGCAATCAGTGCAGGCAATGCAGAGGGCGTGGTTCGGTTGTTCGGCAGGCCACGGCGCTCGGCTTCGACTTCCCACTCGTGCGAGTAGCCGTTGCCGTTGAAGATAATGCGGCGATGGTCATGAATGGTACGCTTGACCAGCGAGATAACCGCAGCACGGAAGTCCTCGGCTTTCTCCAGCTCGTCGGCATAGCCTTTCAGCTCTTTTGCCACAGCAGTGTTCAAAATGGTATTTGCATCACTTAAATTCTGGGAAGAACCGGGCATACGGAACTCGAACTTATTGCCGGTAAAGGCAAAAGGAGAAGTACGGTTGCGGTCGGTGGTATCCTTGCTGATTTTGGGCAGAATATCAACGCCAAGGTCCATCTTCATCTTTACAGGGCCGGCATAAGGCGAATCAGAAGCAATTGCGTCAATCACCGCTTCCAGTTCTTCACCTACAAACAGGCTGATGATAGCCGGGGGTGCTTCGGCAGCGCCCAAGCGGTGCTCGTTGCCGGGGGTAGCTACCGCAGTGCGGAGCAAATCGGCATACTCGTCCACGGCCTTAATTACAGCAGCAAGGAATACCAAGAACTGCAGGTTTTCCATGGGAGTTGTGCCGGGGTCAAGCAGGTTTTCGTTTTTGACGCTTAACGACCAGTTATTGTGCTTGCCGCTTCCGTTTACACCACGGAACGGTTTTTCGTGCTGCAAGCAAACAAGGCCGTGGCGCTGTGCCACTTTACGCATCAGCTCCATTGTGAGCAGGTTGTGGTCGATTGCTACATTGGCAGTGTCAAAGATGGGTGCAAGCTCGTGCTGGCAGGGGGCACCTTCGTTGTGCTCGGTTTTAGCGGGGACGCCCAAACGCCACAATTCCTGGTCCAAATCCTTCATAAAGGCGGCAACGACGGGGCGGATAACACCAAAGTAGTGCTCCTCCAGTTCCTGACCCTTGGAGGGAGCTGCACCAAATAAGGTACGGCCGGTTAAAATTAAGTCCTTGCGGGCAAGGTAATCTTCTTTCCGAATCAAAAAGTATTCCTGCTCGGGGCCAACAGTAACGGTAACGTGCTCTACGTCCTTGCCAAACAACTTTAAGATGCGGCAAGCCTGATGAGAGAGTGCTGTCATACTGCGCAGCAAAGGTGTCTTTTTGTCCAGTGCCTCACCGGTATAGCTGCAAAATGCAGTGGGAATGCAAAGCACATCGTCCTTTACAAATGCATAGCTGGTGGGGTCCCACGCAGTATAGCCACGTGCCTCACAAGTAGCACGCAGGCCGCCCGAAGGAAAACTGGAAGCATCGGGCTCGCCTTTAATCAGCTCCTTGCCGGAAAACTCCATAATGGCGCTGCCGTCTCGCTGAGGAGATACAAAGCCGTCGTGCTTTTCACTGGTAATGCCTGTTAAAGGCTGAAACCAGTGCGTGTAATGCGTAGCACCCAACTCCATAGCCCAGCGCTTCATAACGCTGGCTACAACGTTTGCTACCTCAATATCCAAAGGCTTGCCGTTGTGCAGGGTAGCTTTCAGGCTTTCGTAAGTAGCGCTGGGCAAACGCTCTTTCATTACGTGCTCGTTGAAAACTTTGCTGCCGTAAATCTCCATGATATTTGCTGCCATAATTTTCTCCTATCCCTGCCATTTGTGGGCAGGCCAAACGCTGCACAGCGCAGCGATACATCTACTTTATTATTATAGGGTAACAAAAAGTAAAAAGGCAATTGACGTTTCCTATGAAAGTAAAGACTTTCCGCATTATCTTTTGGAGAAAAAAGGAATTTTGCACAAATATAGCGCAGACACGACTGATAAGTAATACTTATTCGTCATATTCTGCCGAAAACTGCGTGCGTTGCGGAGCAGGCTGTGTTATACTAAATGCAAAAATGCAGGAGGCATAAAACATGGAAATCGAGCGCAAGTGGATGGTATCCGGCTGGCCGGAGGGCTGGGTCGAAGCCCGACGCTTCTGGATGCGGCAGGGATATATTAGTGTACACCCAACTGTGCGTATCCGAGAGGAGGCGCTGCACAGTGGCGATACCCACTATGTGCTTTGCTTTAAAAATGGAATCGGCTTATCCCGTGAGGAGCTGGAAACAAATATTACTCCCGAGCTGTTTGCGGATATTGAAAAGCGCATTATCGGCAAGCCCCTTATCCCTAAGGAGAGGCGGGATTACAAGTTGCCCGGCGGCTTGATGCTGGAGGTAAACCACGTGGATGAAGGCCAGCCGACAGAGTTTTGGTATGCGGAGGTTGAGTTTACGTCGGAAGCACAGGCACGTGCTTGGGACCCTGCAAGTTGTGGTCTGGAACAGTATTTGGTTGACGATGTAACCGACCAGCCGGGGCAAAGTATGGGCGCCTATTGGAAGCAAACCCGTTTGAATCAGGAATAAGTAAAAATGCATAAAAAGCGACAGGTACAGCCTGTCGCTTTTTTGTGTGAAAGGTAAGAATCAACTGCTTTATGTTGACAATTACAACAAATGTGTTAATATGTTTCATATCGAACAATTAGATAGCTGACAATTCTTTGGAAGGAGGACTTCAAATGGATAAAAAGCAAGAGTGCTGCATGAAAATCGCAGCACAGCAACATATTAAGCCGCCTCGTACGATTGTGACACAAATCCATCGAACCGACCATATGCTGTTTCGTCGTGTGAATCAAATCGCACGAGATGCCGGTGTGGAAGATGTAACGGTTACACACGGCTGGATTTTGCGTTACCTTGCATTGAACCGCCAGCATGATGTGTATCAGCGTGACTTGGAAAAGCAGTTTTCTGTTACACGAAGCACTATTACCAGTACCTTGCAGCTGATGGAAAAGAAAGGCTATATCCGCAGGGAGAGCGTGCCGCATGACGCACGCTTAAAACGGTTGCAGCTTACGCCGGAAGGATATGAACTGCACTTAAAACTGCGGGAGTGCTTTGCTGAGGCCAATGTTCAAATGGAACAGGCGCTTACCCCACAGGAAAACGAGGAGCTGATGCGGCTGCTGGATAAACTGCAAAGCAATTTGCAGGATAAGCCGCAGCAGGAGACCGCAGCAACCTAAAAAGGGAGGGATTTGACCTATATGATACAAATGTTCAAAACACTGGGAGCACAAATCAAGCAGTACAAAAAACAGACGATTTTGGCCCCCTTACTTACTATGATGGAAGCTGTGATGGAAACACTGATTCCCTTTACAATGGCAGCCATCATCGACCAAGGTATCCAAAAAGGGGATATGGCAGCCATTTTCAAGTATGGCGCAATCATTGCAATGCTGGCATGCTTGGCTTTGCTTTTTGGCGCAACTGCCGGCCGTACGGCTGCACGTGCGTCTACGGGCCTTGCCTGCAATCTGCGTGAGGCAATGTACCGCAATATCCAGACCTTTTCCTTTGCGAATATTGATAAGTACAGTACCGCAGGTCTGGTTACCCGTATGACAACCGATGTCAGCAACGTGCAGAATGCGTTCCAGATGATGATGCGTATGTGTGTGCGTGCGCCGGTAAACCTGATTTGTGCATTGGTCATGGCACTGCGCATTAGCCCGGAGCTGTCCAAGGTGTTCTTTGTAGCAATGGTGATTTTGCTGCTGGGTCTGGGCTTTATTATTGCTACGGTGTCTAAGCTGTTTGACCAGGTTTTCAAAAAGTATGATGCACTGAATGCGTCTGTGCAGGAAAATGTAACCGGTATCCGTGTAGTAAAAAGCTTTGTCCGTGAGGACTTTGAAACCGAAAAGTATCGCACGGCATCGGATAACCTGTATAAGATGTTTGTCAAGGCTGAAACCCGCTTGGCACTGAATAACCCCATCATGATGTTTACCGTGTATGCCTGCAACATTGCGCTGAGCTGGATGGGTGCAAAAATGATTGTGGGCGGCAGCTTGACTACAGGTCAGTTAACCAGTTTGTTCAGCTACGTGATGAATATTCTGATAAGCCTGATGATGCTGAGCATGGCATTTGTCATGTTAAGCATGAGCTCGGCTGCCGGCCGCCGTATTGCGGAGGTTTTGAACGAGCAAAGCACACAGGTAAATCCTGAACAGCCCCTGACCGAAGTACCTGACGGCAGCATCAGCTTTGAAAATGTGTCCTTTGCGTACAAAAAAGGTGTGGGCAAAAATGTATTGCAAAACCTGAACGTGGAAATCAAAGCCGGTGAGACTATTGGTATCATCGGCGGCACAGGCAGTGCAAAAACAAGCTTTGTGCAGATGATTCCCCGTTTGTATGATGCAACGGAAGGCGTCGTAAAGGTTGGCGGCCGCAATGTGCTGGACTACGATATGGAGGCACTGCGTGACCAGGTTTCCATGGTTCTGCAAAAGAACGTGCTGTTCTCCGGCACAATTTATGAAAACCTGCGCTGGGGCGATGCCAACGCAACCGATGCAGAGTGCGAGCACGCATGTCAGCTTGCCTGTGCAGATGAGTTTATCCGCCGTTTCCCCGATGGATATAATACACATATCGAACAGGGTGGTTCCAATGTTTCGGGCGGTCAAAAGCAGCGTCTGTGCATCGCACGTGCCTTGCTGAAAAAGCCCAAGATTTTGATTTTGGACGATTCGACCAGTGCAGTTGATACGGCAACCGATGCAAAAATCCGTAAAGCATTCCGTGAGGAAATTCCCGGAACAACCAAAATCATTATTGCACAGCGTATCTCCTCCGTGCAGGATGCAGACCGCATTATTGTGCTGGACGATGGCTGCATCAGTGGTGTGGGTACCCATGCGGAACTGATGGAAACAAACGAGATTTACCGTGAAGTATACGAGAGCCAAACCAAGGGTGGCGGCGACTTTGATAAACAGGGAGGTGAGCTGTAATGGCAGGAGCGATGCATGGACACGGCAGACGGGCAATGGGCCCACGCCCTAAAATCGAAAACCCCGGTAAGCTGCTTTGGCGTGTGGCACAAGAGGTGCTGAAAAATTATGCACCGCACTATGCGCTTGTACTGGTTTGTATTGTGGTCAGCGCACTGGTAAACGTACAGGTCAGTGTATTTTTGCAGACCTTGATGGACGATTACATTGCGCCGATGCTTACCCAGACAAACCCCGATTTTCAACCGTTATTTATCATGCTGTGCAAAATGGCGTGCCTGTATGCCATTGGTATTTTGTGCGGGTGGCTGAACAGCTTTACCATGGCATTTATTACGCAGGGCACTTTGCGTAATTTGCGTGTGCGTATTTTCTCCAATATGCAAACGCTGCCTATTTCTTACTTTGATACCCACGCACATGGTGACATCATGTCAGTATATACCAACGACGTGGATACGCTGCGTCAGCTGATTAGTACCTCCTTACCGCAGATGCTCAGCTGCACCATTACCATTGTTACGGTATTTGTAAATATGTGCCGTATGAACCTGTACTTAACCGGATTAAGCATCATCATGATTCTGGTGCAGATGTCGGCTTCACGCTTGTTAGCAGGCAAGTCCAGTAAGTACTTTGTGCACCAGCAGGCAGACTTGGGCGCAGTAAACGGCTTTATCGAAGAAATGATGGAAGGCCAAAAGGTCGTTAAGGTATTTACCCACGAGGATCGCAGCGTGGAAGATTTCTGCGCATTGAACGAGAAACTGCGTGTGAGTGCTTTTAATGCAAACGGCTATGCCAACATGATGATGCCTATCAACGGCCAGCTGGGTAATATCAGTTATGCACTGTGCGCTGTTGTGGGTGCAATTATGATTACCACAGGCTTTGGTGGTGTAACAGTCGGTACACTGGTAGCATTCCTTGCTTTGAATAAGAGCTTTGGCCGCCCGATTACAGAGATTTCCATGCAGGCAAACAATATCATTATGGCACTGGCCGGCGCAAAGCGTATTTTCGATTTGCTGGATACTCCCAGCGAAGAGGACGAAGGCTGTGTCACACTGGTAAGCGCCAAGTTTGGTGCAGACGGCGAGCTGGAAGAAGCAGATGAGCGTACCGGAACTTGGGCATGGAAATACCCCCGCCCGGATGGCACAACCACCTATACCCAGCTGAAGGGTGACATCCGATTTGACTCGGTTGACTTTACCTATGACGGTAAAAAGACCGTGCTGCATGATATCAACCTGTTTGGTTTGCCGGGCGAAAAGATTGCTTTTGTTGGCTCTACCGGTGCAGGTAAAACCACGATTACAAACCTGATTAACCGCTTCTATGACATTGCCGACGGCAAAATCCGTTACGACGGCATCAATATCCGTAAAATCAAAAAGGCTGACTTGCGCCGCAGCTTGGGTATCGTGCTGCAGGAAACCAACCTGTTTACAGGTACGGTTATGGAAAATATCCGCTACGGCCGCTTGGACGCTACCGACGAGGAGTGTATCGCAGCCGCACAGCTGGCAAATGCAGATAGCTTTATCGAGCGTTTGCCCGATGGCTATAACACCATGCTGACAGGCAACGGCGCAAATCTGTCGCAGGGCCAGCGCCAGCTGCTGGCAATTGCCCGTGCCGCTGTTGCAGACCCACCTGTGCTGATTTTGGATGAAGCAACTTCGTCCATTGATACTCGTACAGAGGAGCTGGTACAAAAAGGCATGGACGGCCTGATGTACGGCCGTACCACGTTTGTTATTGCACACCGTCTGTCTACTGTGCGTAATTCGGACTGCATTTTGGTTTTGGAGCAGGGCCGTGTTATTGAGCGTGGCAGCCATGACGAACTGCTGAAAGAGCAGGGCCGCTATTATCAGCTTTACACTGGTAATGCAGCAAAGAATAGCGAAGTAACTGCATAAATCGTATAAAACAACGCCCGCTGCGCAAACTGTTGCATAGCGGGCGTTGCACTTTTTACATATATGAGCAGTTGCCCCTGGGGCTGAAATATGATAAAATCTACCTTACAGCAAAACAGAGAGGGGTGGCGGTATGGCCAGAGATTATAGTGCGGATATGCGCAGAAAAAAACGTCTGGAACGGCGTATAAAGGGATATCTTCAGTTTGCGGGATGCGTGGCAGCAATTTTGCTGGTAGCCCTTGTGATTACAAAAATTATTGATGGCAGTAAAAACCCAATCACAACAGAGCCCTCGGAGGAAAAAATCGGTGTTGTGTCGGAAGTTTTGGCGCCGCTGCCTATGCAGGATACCGGGGATAACGGATTGGTTCATGCTGATTTTGGCCCCGTAAAACAGGACGAAAACAGTACAGTGATTCCTTGGAATGCACAAACGATTCGTTTGAAGCAGCGTGGACAGGTAAATCTGGAATATTTTGGTGATGCGGCCTTTTTGGGCGATAGTATCACAACCGGCTTTATGGATTACAAGGTCAATTTGTCGGGTGCGCTGATTTGTGCATACCGTGGTATCGGTCCGGATTCCATCGTAAAGCGCAGCACACAAAACCATGCGGAGCGTGGTCAGGAAATTCCGCTGAACGTGTTGGCTGCGAAGAAACCGAAAAAGCTGTATGTGCTGCTGGGTTCCAACAGTTTGACCATTCAGGGCAACGAGGAAGGCTTCCTCGCTTACTACGGTCAGATGTTGGACGAGCTGAAAAAAGTGATTGCGCCTGGCGGAATCATTTATGTGCAAAGCATACCGCCTGTGCGCCCGGAGGTAACAGCGAATAAACCCGGTTTGGAGAAGAATCGTATCCAAGCCATCAACGAGAAGCTTGCGGCCTTGGCAGTAGAAAAGGGCTGCGTTTATATTGACCTGTGGGAAGTTTTGGCAGACGAAGAAGGCAATCTCCGTGCAGAGAGTTCTGCCCCTGACGGAATCCACCTTTCTGCGGGTAATGGATACGGCGCTTGGGTAGACTATCTGCGTAAGCATACCGTATATGATGCAGCAAGTCCTTGGACACCCGGCACTGCTTTTTATGTAGAGCCTGCCGATGAGGATGCCGCACAAGAGCCTGCCGCTGATGCAGCCTCGGATGCTGCACAGGATACAGCACAAGCGTAAGCAGTGGATTGATATTAAAACAAAAGCCTTGATGCAGAAAGCTCTGCATCAAGGCTTTTGTTTGTATTGTGGATAAAGGACAACAAAAAAGCAAGCAGCACAATGCCTTTCGGCACAGGAGCTGCTTGCTTTTTATGCTATGTGGAAAGAAATATATAAAAGATTACTTCTTTTTCTTGGAGTTTGCCTTCATGCGCAGGTCATGGTCCAGAATCTGCTTGCGAATACGCAGGTTCTCGGGGGTGACCTCCAGCAGCTCGTCAGCAGCCAGGAACTCCAGGCAGCCCTCCAGGCTCAGGGGGCTAACAGGAACCAGACGCAGAGCATCGTCAGAACCGGAAGCACGGGTGTTGCTCAGGTGCTTGGTCTTGCAGACGTTAACATCGATGTCCTCACCGCTTGCGGTGTAGCCGATAACCATGCCTTCGTAAACCTTCTGGCCGGGTCCAATCAGCAGAGTACCACGGCCCTGTGCGTTGAACAGACCGTAGGTAACAGCCTCGCCAGTCTCGAAGCTAATCAGAGAACCGGTGCTGCGGGTGGGAATCATGCCGGCCCATACATCGTAACCATCAAAAATGGTGTTGATGATGCCTTCGCCGTGGGTATCGGTCAGGAAGGTGTTGCGGTAGCCAAACAGGCCACGGCTGGGCATACGGAACTCCAGACGGGTACGAGTATCGCCCAGAGGCTCCATCTGCTGCAGCAGAGCCTTACGCTGGCCCAGCTCGGTCATAACAGCGCCCTGATACTGTACGGGCACGTCAATTACAACACGCTCCATAGGCTCGTAGGTCTTGCCGTCGATGACCTTGGTCAAAACGTGCGGGGGAGAAACCTGCAGCTCGTAACCTTCACGGCGCATGGTTTCAATCAAAATGGACAGGTGCATTTCGCCACGGCCCATAACACGGAAGGAGTCGGTAGTAGCGGAGTCTTCCACCTTCAGTGCAACGTCCTTCAGCAGTTCCTTCTGCAAACGGTCACGAATCTGGCGGCTGGTAACAAACTTACCTTCACGGCCTGCCAGAGGGCTGTCGTTAACAGAGAAGGTCATCTCAACAGTGGGGTCGTTGATTTTCAGGAAAGGCAGAGCCTCGACGTTTGTGGGGCTGCACAGGGTGTTGCCGATGTTGATATCGGGCAAACCGGAGAATGCAACGATGTCACCTGCGGAAATGGAGTCGCAGGGAACACGGCCGTTAGCCTGGAAGTCATACAGCTTGGTCAGGCGGCCGCGCATCTTTACGTTTTCGTCGTGCCAGTCGCAAACAACAACTTCCTCGCCGACCTTAACGGTACCGTTGGTAATACGGCCAATGCCGATACGGCCAACGAAGTCGTTGTAGTCAACGCTGGAGCACAGCATCTGGAACGGAGCGTCCGGGTCGCCTTCAGGCGGCTGGATGGTGTTCAGAATTGTTTCGAACATGGGGGTCAGGTCAGTGCCGGGAACATCCGGGTCCAGGCTTGCTGTACCGTCACGGCCGCAGCAGAACAGCATGGGGCAGTCCAGCTGCTCGTCGCTTGCGCCCAAGTCCATCAGCAGGAACAAAACTTCGTCGATAACTTCCTTGATACGTGCATCGGGACGGTCAATCTTGTTGATGGCAACAATCAGGCCCAGGTTCTGCTGCAAAGCCTTTTGCAGAACAAAGCGGGTCTGAGGCATGCAGCCTTCAGCAGCGTCTACCAGCAGCAGAACGCCGTTAACCATCTTCAGAACACGTTCAACCTCGCCGCCAAAGTCGGCGTGGCCGGGGGTGTCAATGATGTTGATTTTAACACCATTGTAGTTGCAGGAACAGTTCTTGGCCAGAATGGTAATGCCACGTTCCCGCTCAATGTCGCCGCTGTCCATAACACGGTCAGCCACAGCCTGGTTGTCGCGGAATGCGCCGCTCTGGCGCAGCAATGCGTCTACCAGGGTGGTTTTGCCGTGGTCAACGTGGGCGATGATAGCGATATTGCGCAAATCGTTACGAACCATAGAAAAAACCTCTTTCACTTACTTGGCTTCGGTTGTTGTCTTTCAGGGCCACCAAACCATACTTTTAACGATGCTTCGGTAACCTATACAGTATAAAACGTCAAAACCACATTGTCAAGAATGACCAAAACAAAAACTATTCTTTCGGCGTTTTGTATGAACCACTCTCTAACATTTGTGGTGATATGCCTACGTATCCTTGTGTTATAATGAAAAAAAGAAAGCGTAACGGTAAACGCACTTGAAATCACATAAAATATGTTACAAAGGGGGATTGATTTATGGATTTAACATTTTTAGGTGCGGACCACGAAGTTACCGGTAGTTGTACGCTGCTTACAGCGGCAGGAAAACGCATCCTGATTGATTGCGGCATGGAGCAGGGAAAGGATATTTACGAAAATGTGCCTCTGCCCCTTGCACCGGGTGAAGTGGATTTTGTACTGTTGACCCATGCCCATGTGGACCACTCCGGGCAGCTCCCTTTGCTGGTAAAACAAGGCTTTTCCGGCCCGATTTACACAACAGGAGCTACTACGGATTTGTGCCAGATTATGCTGCGAGACTCGGCGCATATCCAAGAGGCCGAGGCCGAGTGGCAAAGCCGTAAAAACCGGCGAGCCGGCGAGCCGGAAGTGGAGCCGCTATATGATTTGAATGATGCGGAAGCAGCCCTGAAATTATTTGCGCCGCAGCCGTATAACAAAAAAGTCGAGCTGGCACCCGGCATCGAAGTACGATTTACCGACGTGGGACATTTGCTGGGGTCGGCAAGCATTGAAATTTGGGTTACCGAAAACGAAAAAACGGAAAAGATTGTATTTTCCGGTGACATTGGCAACCTGAACCAGCCCCTGTTAAAAGACCCTAATTATGTAAAAGAGGCAGACTATGTAATTATGGAGTCTACCTACGGCGACCGCACACACGGACCGAAACCCGATTACATAGCGGAACTAAGCAAGATTTTGCAGGAAACATTCGACCGCGGCGGTAATGTGGTTGTTCCCAGCTTTGCAGTGGGCCGTACACAGGAGATGCTGTATTTCCTGCGGGAAATCAAGGAAAAAGGCCTTGTAAAGGGACATGGCAATTTCCCTGTTTATGTAGACAGCCCTATGGCAATTGAAGCAACCAAGGTATTTACCGAAAATACATTTGAGTGCTTTGATGAGGAGGCAATGGCACTGGTTCATGCCGGCATTAACCCCATTGCCGTACCGGGTCTGCACTTGACCGTTAGCATGGAAGAATCCAAGCTCATCAATGCGGATACAACCCCGAAGGTGATTTTGTCTGCAAGCGGCATGTGTGAGGCCGGACGTATCCGCCATCACCTGAAGCACAATTTGTGGCGGCCGGAATGTACGGTTTTGTTTGTAGGCTATCAGGCTGTTGGTTCGCTGGGCCGCAGATTGCTGGAAGGTGTGCCGCAGGTAAAGCTGTTTGGCGAGGATATTGATGTGCGTGCGCAAATCGTGCAGATGGGCGGTATGTCCGGCCATGCGGACCAGAATGGTTTGCAGCGTTGGGTGCATGAACTGGGCAATGTGCCCAAGCGCATTTTTGTGGTGCATGGCGAGGACGAGGTCACAGACCATTTTGCACAGATTTTGGAGCAGCAGGGCTACGTGGCCACCGCACCGTACAACGGCGCCCGCTGGAATCTGACCGATGATGTGTGTGAGTACGAGGGCAACAAGACTCGTGTCCAGAAAAAGGATACCTATGCTTCTACTCGTGCGCAAACAGTCTACCGCCGCTTGGTGGAGGCTGGCCGCCGCCTGATGGCAGTTATCGGACGCAATCAGGGCGGTGCAAACAAGGATTTGGCTCGCTTTGCAGACCAAATCCAGTCGCTGTGTGATAAGTGGGACCGCTGATGTTAGGTAAAACCAGTAAACAGCGGCGTAAAGCCATCAGATAAAAAGTTAAAAATAAAGCGTCGGCTGTCATAAGCCGACGCTTTATTTTTGTATTACAGAGTAAAATGAATATCACGGCCGGTGGGCTTGTACTGCGTGTAGCGGATGCCGCAAGCCTTGAACAGCAAACGTGTTGCCTGACTTGCATCGCTGTCGGCATACTTGTCTTCCAGATAGACAACTTCCTTAATGCCGCTTTGGATAATAGCCTTAGCACACTCGTTGCAGGGAGAAAGGGTTACATACACACGGGAACCCTTTAAGCTGTTGTGCGGGCTGTTCAAAATAGCATTTAGCTCAGCATGGCATACGTACATATATTTGGTGTCCAGCGGGCTGCCCTCACGCTCCCAGGGCATATCATCGTCATTGCAGCCAATGGGCATACCGTTGTAACCCAGAGAAAGAATCTTGTTGTCTTGGCTTACGATGCAGGCGCCAACCTGACTGTTGGGGTCTTTGGAGCGCATTGCGGTCAATCGGGCAATGCCCATAAAGTATTCGTCCCAGTTGATATAGTCTTGCCGTTTCAAAATAAAAGCCCCCTTTTGTGCAAATGCACAGTATTCAGCAAAAGAATTTGTTAAAAGTATTATAGCGAAAGAAGGCGCAAAAAAACAGTGTTCTGCAAAAAAAAGTTGTGCGGCGCAAACTGCACAAAAGCAAACAGGAAACTTTGGTAAATGAAAAACGAAAAAATGCAACATAATATTTAGTTTTATCTTATTATGTGGTATTATCCTTGTATGAAATGCCATAAAACGGAGTAAATCCGTTCGGGCGGAAAGAGGGAAATTACCGATGAAATACGCAAGCAACACTATCCGCAACATCCTTGTCGCGGGCCACGCGGGCTGCGGCAAAACGACTCTGACAGAGGCGCTGCTGTACACTGCAGGCAGTCTGGAGCGTATGGGCCGTGTAGAGGAAGGCTCCACCGTCTCGGATTTTGATCCTGAGGAAAACAAGCGTCACGCCAGTTTGTCCACTTCCGTAGTCCCCGTGGAATATGATGGTATTAAGTTTAACCTGATTGATGCTCCGGGTTTGTTCGACTTTGAAGCCGGCAACTATGAGGGCATCACCGCTGCCGACAGCGTGCTGATTTGTGTATCCGGCCGCAGCGGCGTGTCCGTTGGTGCAGAAAAAGCCTTCCACCTGGCACGAAAAAATAAAAAATCCACCATGGTGTTTGTAACCAAGATGGATTTGGAAAATGCCGATTACTTTAAGATTCTGGAAGACATGAAGATTAAGTTCGGCTCTACCGTGTGCCCCTGCGTTGTTCCTGTAAAGCTGGATGACGGCACGGTATGTTATATTAACCTGTTCAGCCAAAAGGCGTTTAAGTACGAAAGCGGCAAGCAGATTCAGGTAGAATTGCCGGATATTGGCCACCGCTTCCAGGGCTTGATTGAAGCAATGAGCGAAGCAATTGCCGAAACAGATGATGCCCTGATGGAAAAGTTCTTCGGCGGCGAAGCCTTTACCACCGAGGAAATCGTAGAAGGTATGCGCAACGGCGTTAAGAAGGGCTTGATTACACCTATCCTGTGCGGCAGCGCTGTTAATTTGCAGGCATTGGATATGCTGCTGTTTAATATGCGCAAGCTGCTGCCCAGCCCCTCCTTTGATGTGCTGGAAGCAGAAACCGCAGACGGAAATATTGTTGAGCTGAAGTGTGATGAAAACGAACCCACAGCAGCTTATGCATTTAAGACGGTGGCTGACCCGTTTGTGGGTAAGCTGAGCTACTTCCGCATTTTAAGCGGTAAGCTGACCCCCGGTCAGGTTTTGGTCAATGCACGTACTGGTGAAAGCGAAAAGATGGGCAAGACCCTGATGGTTTGCGGTAAAAAGCAAACGGAAGCAGACTGCATCGGCGCAGGCGACATCGGCGCAGTGGCAAAGCTGAATACGGTGCGTACCGGCGATACGCTGTGTGACGCTTCCCGTGTGGTAAGCCTGCCTAAGGCAGCTTTCCCCAAGCCCAGTATGTTTATGGCGGTTACCGTTAATAAAAAGGGCGATGAAGGCAAGATTGGCGGCGCTTTGGCTCGTTTGATGGAGGAAGACCCCACCCTGAGCTACGAAACCAATAAGGAAACCAAGGAGCAGGTTATCGGCGGCTTGGGCGAGCAGCATCTGGATGTTGTGGTGTCCAAACTAAAGAACAAGTTTGGTGTGGAAATCGGTCTGGAAGTACCACGGATTGCATACCGTGAGTCCATCCGTAAACCTTGCCAGAAACAGGGCCGCCACAAGAAGCAGACCGGCGGACACGGTCAGTTTGGTGATGTTATCATCAACTTTGAGCCTTACGATGGTGAGGAAATCCTGTTTGAGGAAAAGGTGTTTGGCGGCAGCGTGCCGAAAAACTTCTTCCCGGCGGTTGAAAAGGGCGTGCGCATGGCAGCAGAAAAGGGTGTTCTGGCAGGATACCCGGTTGTGGGTATGAAGGCCACCCTGCTGGACGGCAGTTACCACCCAGTAGACAGCTCCGAAATGGCATTTGTTATGGCAGCAAAACTGGCATACAAGGCTGCATTGCCGGAGGCTTGCCCCGTTTTGCTGGAGCCTATCCATACTTTGAAAGCACACGTGCCGAATGATAACACAGGCGACGTTATGGGCGATGTAACCAAGCGCCGTGGCCGTGTGCTGGGCATGGAGCCGGATGAGGATGGTTTGCAGACCGTTATTGCGGAGGTTCCGCTGAGCGAAATGCAGACCTTTACGACCTTTATTCGTCAGGCAACGCAGGGCCGTGGCTGGTTTGAAACCGAGTTTGCACGCTACGAAGTAGTGCCCTCTAACCTGGTACCCGGCATCGTGGAACAGGCTAAGAAACTGGGTAATCTGAACGAAGAAAATGACGACTAATTCCTGAGGGGCAAAAGAGTACATCTACCGCCCTGTCGGCATTCCCTCTGCCGGCGGGGCCTTTTTTATACATATATAAAAAGATTTGGCGCAGCAGCGGTTTTTTCATTGACAGAATCGCTTTTCATGACTATAATGTATTAGTCTGCTATAAGACGTACTAGAATCTTTTCAAAGGAGATTTTTGCATAATGGCGAAAGAGATCGTGATGTCCGCTGCAGGCCTGAAGGCTGCACAGGAAGAACTGGAATACCTGAAGACTGTCCGCCGTAAAGAGCTGGCAGAAGAAATCAAGGAAGCACGCAGTCATGGCGACCTGTCTGAGAACAGTGAGTATGATGAGGCTAAAAACACACAGGGCCTGGTCGAAAACCGTATCAGCGAGCTGGAAAATATGCTGAAGAACGTGCGTGTTATCGACGAGAACGAGCTGAGCGTTGATAACGTTTCTGTAGGTACACGTGTTACCGTACAGGACGAAGACGGCGATGAGGAAACCTATGATATCGTGGGCCGCACCGAGGCTGACCCCTTTGAGGGCAAAATCAGTGACGAAAGCCCTGTCGGTGCTGCTTTGATGGGCAAGGCCGTAGGTGAATCCGCTGAGGCAACCTTGCCCAACGGTGCTGTCGTTGTTTACAAAGTGCTGAACATCGAGCACAGCAAGTAAGATGCAACAGGTGCTCGATTATAAAATCGAGGCACCTGTTTTTTTTCATAGCCTCAAAATTGAGGCGTACAAGGAGGTACAAAACATGGAGCAGAACCAGAACAAGACTAATCCTGCGCAGAACGGCTTGAGCGAAAGCGAGCAGGTTAAGGTCCGCCGTCAAAAGCTGGCTGACCTGTGCGCTGCAGGCAATGACCCCTATACCATTACTAAATATGACCAGAACGCATTCTCTGAGGACCTGAAAAAGCAGTTTGCTGATTTGGAGCCTGAAGCAGAAAGCGGCAAGACTGTGCGTATTGCAGGCCGTATGATGTCCAAACGTGTAATGGGTAAGGCCAGCTTTGCACATCTGCGTGACAGCCAGGGCGATATGCAGGTGTTTGTTCGTCGGGATCTGCTGGGCGACGAGCCGTATGCAGCTTTCAAAAAGCTGGATGTGGGCGACGTAATTGGTGTTGAGGGCGAAGTGTACCGTACAAAGGCCGGCGAGCTGAGCGTGCGTGCAACCGCTGTCACCCTGCTGGCAAAAAGCCTGCGTCCCCTGCCCGAAAAGTTCCATGGTTTGACCGATACCGAGATGCGTTACCGTCAGCGTTACGTTGACCTGATTGCAAACCCCGAGGTTAAGAACACCTTTGTGAAGCGCAGCCAAATCATGAAGGAAATTCGTGCTTATCTGGACGAGAAGGGCTTTTTGGAAGTTGACACTCCCATTTTGACTCCCTTTGAAATCGGTGCAAGCGCACGTCCCTTCCTGACCCACCACAACACGCTGGATATGGACATGGTTCTGCGTATTGAAACCGAGCTGTACCTGAAGCGCCTGATTGTTGGCGGTATGGACCGTGTGTATGAGGTTGGCCGTATCTTCCGTAACGAAGGCATGGACCCCAAGCATAACCCCGAGTTTACCAGTATTGAGCTGTATCAGGCATTTACCGACTTCCATGGCATGATGGACTTGGTTGAAGAAATGATGAAGCGTGTTGCACAGAAGGTTTGCGGCAGCTTGGTGATTCCTTACCAGGGCAAGGAAATCGACTTGGGCCACTGGGAGCGCCTGACCATGGTTGAGGCTGTTAAAAAGTACTCCGGTGTGGACTACTACGAGTGGAAGACCGATGCAGATGCAATTGCCAGCGCAAAGGCACACAATGTGGACCTGCCTGAGGTACCTACTAAGGGCGCTATTCTGGCAGAGTTCTTCGATGCTTTTGTTGAAGAAAAGCTGATTCAGCCCACCTTTATTTACGACTACCCTGTCGAAATCAGCCCCTTGGCAAAGCGTAAGGTGGACGAGCCCGAATTTACCGAGCGTTTCGAGTACTTCATCAACGCTACCGAGTTTGGCAACGCATTCAGCGAGCTGAACGACCCCATCGACCAGCGTGAGCGTTTCGAGCGTCAGGTTGCAGAGCGTAAGGCTCAGGAGCCCGACTGCAAGGCACAGGTCGACTACGATTATATCAATGCATTGGAGTACGGTATGGCTCCTACCGGCGGTTTGGGCTTTGGCGTCGACCGCTTGGTAATGCTGCTGACCGACAGCGCATCCATCCGTGATGTTTTGTTGTTCCCCACAATGAAGCCCACTGCTGAGGAAATGAAGGCAAAGGCTGCTGAGAAGGCTGCACAGGAGTGTGTCACTGGTAGCGCCAAAACAACTGTGAATATCGAAGTTGCCGACGAGCCTATTGGCTTCTCTAACGTGGAAATCGAGCCCTTGTTCGAGGACATGGTCGACTTTGAAACCTTCGTCAAGTCTGACTTCCGTGCCGTTAAGGTTAAGGAATGCGAGGCAGTGCCCAAGAGCAAGAAGCTGCTGAAATTTGTTCTGGACGACGGCACCGGTACCGACCGTGTGATTCTGTCCGGTATCCACGGCACCTACGAGCCGGAAGAACTGGTTGGCAAGACTTTGATTGCCATTACCAACCTGCCTCCCCGTAAGATGATGGGCATTGATTCCTGCGGTATGATTATCAGCGCTGTTCACCATGAGAAGGGCGTTGAAAAGCTGCACTGCCTGATGGTGGATAACCATATTCCCGCAGGTGCAAAGCTGTACTAAGCTGTTATAATGCGGCAGCCAAAGAAGCGGTTGCCTTACACATGAAATAAAAGCCCTTGTGTATCTGAAAGGATGCACAAGGGCTTTTTGCTGTAATTGTAAAGATTTTGCGTTAATGTGTCTAAGTATCCCATAATAAAAAAATTCAAGAACGGGTGGGCTTTGGTATGATAGAAAATCAAGGCTGCCCGTTTTTATAATAGAATGAGCAGCAGAGATTCTCCAAAGAGGTACAAATAAAAACTCGTAAAGTTTTCCACAGATATTTGGGCGAATGTGGAATAGCACATAGAAAAAACCAGTGATTCTTTATTGCAGGAATCACTGGTTTTTAAGTATAAATGCGGTAAGTTAGTCGGCTTTATCCGTTTGCTTTGCAGTTTCGTAAATTTGGTGGATGGACTTGTGATTGCGCCCTATTGTACACCAGCAAACCAAAAGGCTGGACGCAGCACAAATGGATACACATACACGATAATCAAACAGCTCGCCTAAAAAGCCCACAACAAGCGTTAAAACGCTGGAAGTAGCAAAAAACAAAATGTTTTGATAGGCCGAAACTCTTGCACGCAGTCGGTCCGGGATATAAGTTTGCACGGCAGACTGACGCATAATGGCGCTGTTGATACCTAAAAATCCGGCAACAGCACGGTTTAGCAGCATAAAGGGATAAGGAATCCACAGCAGGCACATATCCAGTGCTTCATAAACATGATAAACGAAGAAAGCAAATCCGAATTTCTTTTTTGGCGGAATGGTAATGTTGTAGTGGAGCACGCCGCCAATACTTCGGCCAATAGATTCTGCCACAGAAAACAGTGCGTACATAGCACTGGAAAAACCCGGCGTAACACGGAAAAACGCAACCAGCAAAGGGCCGCATCCGGTTGAAATTCCGTTGGTAAAAGCTACGTAATTAAATACACCACGCAAGCCGGGCTCCTTTTTTAGATAGGAGATACCATCTTGTAAGTCGTGCAGCCAAACACGAAAGGAAAACGGCTCGCCGGCCATGCGGTTTTGCTCTTTCAGCGTAATTTGTGCTTCAAGCAAAGCGGCAAGCAGTGATAAAAAGCCCTGCAGAATCAAAATCCAAGCCACACCGATTTTTTCCATTAAGATGGCGGCAAGGGGCATCATTATTGTACTTAGTACAGGATATAGCATAGAAGAAATGGTGTATCCTTTTGATTCCATACCTTCTGGAATCACATTGGGATAAATACTGTCGTAGGTAAGCATATCAAAACTGCCTAGGCTTGCGATTAAAAGCGAAAAGCAACAGTAAGTTATATAGTTAAACGGACAGTACAGCAGATAAAGGCCGCCCAATGCGTAGAGGATACCGTTTGTGGCGTCAGCAGCTACTAGAAATGGCTTTCTGGGCAGGCGGTCCAGCCAAGGTGCCAACAAAATCGGAATGACAAAGTTTGGGATAAACCGTATCGCCAGAATCATTGCTGAAGCTAAAGTGCTTTTCGTTTCGTCATAAACCAAAAAGGACAAGGCAAACCCGCCTGCAATACCTCCGACGCAGCCAAAGGTGGTAGCAAGCGTTAACAGTGTAAAGTTTTTAGTCCATAAAGTTTTGTGCATGGAAATCACCCCCTGCAAAAAAGTATAGCATAGCATCTAAAGGGATGATAGATAGTATATTTGAGACAATTTGCACTGAAAAACAGGATTAAAATAGTTAAATTACCATTATACAGGAAATTCACGTAATAACTGGTAGGACTGCTTGTACTGGCGATGATGCTCGTACCACTCCAGCATCCAAGGCAAATGAAAGATACAATAGCCAATCGAAAGATACTTTTTGCAAAGCGCAAAGCACTCCAGCAGCGCATCGCCATACGTTTGGGAGTCCAGATAGTTTTTATCCAAAAGGCGCAAGCGTACCACATTGCACATTTTTTTGTTAAGCTGTTCCGGCAAGGTGGCTTTTAGGCTGTCGGCTTTATCCAGTGCGGAAAGTGCATTTTGCGTTTGGCCCAGCTTTTCATAGCAAATGGCCAGCTTGTGCAAAATGTTCGGGGTTGGATTTTTGTGGTTGGCAAAGTAGGGCAGTGCGTCCTGATACTGGCCGAGTTCGATTTGTGTGGCAGCAATATTGTAATTGATTGTGTCCAGTAAAGCAGCACAATTAACATCACAGGCCAGTCGTTTTGCGGCAAGATAGTGTTTGTTCATATTTTCAAAGTCACGCAAATTGGAGTAGCAGTTTCCCATGATAATACGTGTCAGCAGCATGATATGTGCACGGCCTTCTTGCGCAGCAAGTTGATTAGCCAGCTGCAAAAGCTCCATTGCCTGTACATTATTGCCATTTGAACACGCTGCAGTTCCAGCCGTCATATATAAAAAGCTGCAAGGGTACAGCTGAATCGCCTCTTCGTAGCGCTCCTGCAAGTTGCGCTGTAATGCGAGCTGCCTTGGGGTCATACATACTTCCAATGCAGAGGGAAGCGGCACACCGAAATCCGTTATGTACTGCTTCAAAATTTGATAATCCAATTCGAGAGCACTGTTTTTACATTGTTGCCAAGGAGAAGTTTGCAGCAGGTCTTGCAGTTTGACCGTATTATAGGAGAAAAGATATTCATAAGCCTGCTGCAAAGCGGCCTCAATTTCATAAGCAGGGAGGATATTCCACTGGATGCCCATGCGCTGAAGCAACAGCTGCAGTACTTGCTGGGAAGGGTGTGCTTTGCCTTGTTCTATTTTGGAAAGGTAGGATACCGTACATATACCGCTGCACAAACCCTCCTGACTCCAGTTTTTTTCCAGACGTGTTTGGCGAATGAGAAAGTTAGCGTATTGCATGAAACAGCCTCCCAATAACATAACAGGTATAGTATATCAACGTAAGCAAAACGATGATAAAAGCATAGCAAATAAAAAAAGAAATTACAATCTTACGCCGGATAGTAACCTGTGTGAGATTACATGGCGTAATTTCCATACGGTTATCATAACTGTATGGTATAATAAAAATAAGTTATATGGGATTTGTAAAAACAAAGGAAAACGTTGCAGCCCGGTAACATCGTTGGCAAGTGAGTTGTAAAGTGCAGGGAATGCACAGCAAACCATTTGTTTACATAGAAAGTAGAAAGGCCCGACGGCAGAAAAAAGCGGGCCAAGGCAGGAAGGACATCGTATGATATCAGAAAATGAACAAAAAGAAAAAAGCATATTACGATTATCGTTTATAGCAGGCTTGCTCTTTGCAATTGGAGAATTGGCATTTTCAATTTTCAGCCACTCGCAATCCGTATTGATGGACGCAGTTTATGATGCTACAGAGCTGATTTTCATTGCGCTGATTTTGTATTTGACGCCTCTTTTTTATAAACCTGTATCGGAAAAGCATCCGTATGGCTTCTTTCAGGTGGAGTCGATTTTCTTGGTGATTAAGGGCTTTATGATGCTGTCGGTAACGCTGGGCGTTTCAACACAGGTTATCCAGTCAGCCCTGACAGGCGGCAACCGTGTGGACGAGCTGCAAATTTCGGCGTTTCAGCTGTTTTTGGGATTAGTCAGTGTTGTAATTTATTTGGTGATGAAGCGAATGAACCACTCGCTTTCTTCGCCTACGGTAGATGCCGAACTGCTGGGCTGGAAGGTGGATATTGCGTATAGCATAGGCTTATCGGCGGCCTTTTTTGCAGCAATGTTTTTTGAAAAAACACCTCTGGCATTTCTGGCACCTTACTTTGACCAGATTATGGCTGTGGGCGTTATGATATTGATGCTGCCGGAAAACGTCAAAATGCTGTGGAGCGCAATGAAAGATGTTTTCTTGTTCCCGCCGGACGAGGAAACGGTAAATCAGATTAAAGAAGTCTGCAATGGTGTTTTGGAACACAGTACATTCCAGCCTGTATTTTTTGATATTACTAAAACCGGACGCCACATGTGGGTTGAAATCTATTTTGAAGTTGCCGAGGATTCCCTTGCATTAAGCGAGCTGAAGCGTATGACGGAAGCTGTGAACCGTGCAGTGGGTGAAATCTTTGAAAACTGCACGTGTGAGTTGCTGCCGGAGCCTTGATAACAAGGACAAATGTGTTCAAAAAGTGAAAATCACAAAAAGCGTTTATCTTTGTAGATGAACGCTTTTTGTGATTTTTAGCAAATATTATCAGATAAAAGTTGTGCACATTTTTTGCTGCGAAATGATTGACAATCTTCCGAACAATGATAAAATAATAACAAGCTTTTAGGAGGCGATACTACTTACAAAAACATATATTGGAGGTTACCATGATGAAAGGTTTTGCAATGTTAAAAATTGGCCAGACAGGCTGGGTAGAAAAAGATTTACCGGTATGCGGACCTATGGACGCTATTTGTAAGCCGCTGGCACTTGCACCATGCACTTCTGACATACATACCGTTTGGGCGGGCGCAATCGGCGACCGCAAAAATATGATTCTGGGCCACGAAGCAGTGGGCGAAGTTGTAGAGGTTGGCAGCTTGGTTCGTGACTTTAAGCCGGGCGACCGTGTTCTGGTTTCTGCAATTACCCCGGACTGGAACTCGCTGGAGGCTCAGGGCGGTTATCCCATGCATTCCGGCGGAATGCTGTCCGGCTGGAAATTTTCTAACTTTAAGGACGGCGTTTTTGCAGAATACTTCCATGTAAACGATGCAGACGGCAATCTGGCACACCTGCCGGAAGGTATGGACCTGGCAGCTGCAACAATGATTGCAGATATGGTCCCGACAGGATTCCACGGTGCAGAGCTGGCTGATATTTCCTTTGGCGATAACGTAGCAGTTATTGGTATTGGCCCGGTTGGCCTGATGAGTGTTGCTGCTTCTGCAATTCGTGGTGCAGCCGAAATCTATGCAGTAGGTTCTCGTAAAAACTGTGCCGATTTGGCATTGGAGTTTGGCGCAACCGATGTCATCAATTACCGCAACGGTGACATTGTAGAGCAAATCATGGAAAAAACACATGGCCAGGGCGTAGATAAGGTTATTATGGCCGGTGGCGATAACGATACCTTTGCACAGGCTATCCGTATTTTGAAGCCGGGCGGAATTATTGGTAACGTAAACTACTTGGGCGAGGGCGAAAGCGTTGCAATTCCTCGTGTAGAGTGGGGCTGCGGTATGGGACATAAGCAGATTCGTGGCGGTTTGATGCCCGGCGGTCGTTTACGTTCTGAAAAGCTGGCCCGCCTGATTATGGCAAATCGTATCCACCCCGAAAAGCTGGTTACCCACCGCTTTACAGGACTGGAAAATGTAGAGCCTGCCCTGATGCTGATGAAGGATAAGCCCAGAGATTTGATTAAGCCGCTGGTTATTATTGAATAAAAAAAGACCCGATGCAAGGCGAATGTTGCCTTGCATCGGATTTTTTTGTGCAAAAATGATGATTTTACAAAATGCCTTGAGCCTTTTGCAATTTGTGCTATACTTAAAAATTGTAAATTATATAAAGATAGCCGTGTAAAGAGGCGCACTCTGTTGCATACAGAAAGAAAGGGGCTTTAGATGAAGAAAGACTCAAAAGAATACTTGTTTGAAAGTATGCCAATACCGCAGGCAATTGCGCAAATGTCCATCCCTATGGTGCTGAGTTCCTTGGTAATGGTGTTTTATAATCTGGCAGATACGTACTTTGTAGGTATGCTGAACGACCCTATTCAGAATGCAGCCGTAACTCTGGCATATCCGGTTTTGCTGGCATTTAATGCGGTTAACAATCTGTTCGGCGTAGGTACTTCCAGTATGATGAGCCGTGCGCTGGGTATGAAAGAGCACGATAAGGTTCGTAAAAGCTCTGCATTTGGTTTTTACGGTGCCGCAGCAAGCGGTGTACTGTTTGCGGTATTGTGTACCCTGTTTAAGGGGCCGCTGCTGCACGTTTTGGGTGCAGATGCTATGACGATGAAGGCTACGCAGCAGTATCTGTTCTGGACGGTGAGCTGGGGCGCAGTTCCTGCTATTTTGAATGTTGTTATGGCTTACATGGTGCGTGCAGAGGGCGCAGCACTGCACGCAAGTATTGGTACGATGACCGGCTGTTTGCTGAATATCGTGCTGGACCCGTTCTTTATTATGCCTTGGGGCTTTAATATGGGAGCCGCAGGTGCAGGCTGTGCTACCTTTATTTCTAACTGTGTGGCGTGTTTGTACTACTTTATCCTGTTATATAAAAAGCGTGGTAAAACAGATGTTTGCGTAGACCCGCGCCAGATTGCTCGTGAAAAGAATATTATTTTGGGTATTTTGGGTGTTGGTATTCCGGCATCTATCCAAAATCTGCTGAACGTAACGGGTATGACCCTGCTGAACAACTTTACTGCATTTTACGGCGCAGAAGCAGTTGCCGCCATGGGTGTTTCCGGTAAGCTTACCCTTGTGCCGATGCAGGTGGTAATGGGAACCTCGCAGGGCATTATGCCACTGGTAAGTTATAACTATGCAAGCGGCAACCGTAAGCGTATGAAAAGCAGTATCCTGTTTACCGTTGGAATCATTGTGCCTGTTATGACTTTGGTTACAGTAGGCTACTACTTTGGCGCCGAGCAGTTGATTCGGCTGTTTATGGATAACCAAACCATTGTGGCATACGGCGTACGCTTTTTGCGTGCCTCCTGTTTTGGTTTGGTGTTTATCTGTCTGGACTTTTTGGGTGTTGGTGTATTCCAGGCATTGGGCCGTGGTAAGAGCGCATTCGTCTTTGCAATTATGCGTAAAATCATTCTGGAAATTCCGGCCTTGTTCTTGTTCAATCGCCTGATGCCTCTGTATGGCTTGGCTTATGCCCAGCCTTTCGCAGAAATGGTTTTGGCGGTAGCATCTATTATCATGCTGCGCCGCATTTTTGCCGAGAAGCCTCAGCCTGTAGAATAATATAATAAAAAAGCAGCATGATAAACATGCTGCTTTTTTGTTATATTGGTTGCAGTTACTTTTTCGGTGTCAGCAGGCGTCTGTCGTCCAATAAATCTAAAGTGGCAGTATCTGCGGATAAAAACAAATTCCGATATTCTGTAGGGGGCACACCAAACCGCTGTTTGAATGCTCGATAGAATGCAGAGTAGTCCGCAAAGCCTACAAGTGTACTGACGGTATCCATAGATAAGCCCTGCTGGATTAAGACTTTGGCACGGATTAAACGGATTTGCGTTACGCAGCGATAAAAACTGATGCCCAACCGTTTTTGAAAAGTTTGCCGAATTGTACTTTCACTTACTAAAAAGTAGCGGGCTGTGCGCTCCAAGGTGATTTTCTCCGATAGGTTATCTTGGATATAAGCCAGTACACGGTCTAATAGTTCGGGTGCTTCCGCTATGGGCGGTGGAACAGAAGTATCAGAGGTTGCACGGTTGAGAATAACCATAATCTGCAATGCAAAACAGCCAAGGATAATGCGCCAGCCAACAGAGTGCATCTCGTTTTCTAAAACAGAACGTTGGAATAGCTGCTCCAAAAAAGCCCACTGCGTTCCATGTGTGTGCAGCAAAAAGGGCTGGTCAGAGCAGGGCAGGGCCGTGGGGTCGGCTTTGCGTGCACGCTCCATAAACTCGTTACTAATCCAAATAACGTAACGGTGATAAGGCTGGGTAAGCTGGTCTAAGTATAACGGACTATGGGAAACTCCCGGGGGGATAAACACTAAGTCACCATCGTGGAGCTGGTAGCGTGTGCTGCCTAATAGATATTGCACGTTTGCAGCGCTGCTGCAAAATAAAATCTCGTAAAAGGCATGGCTGTGCATTTCTACAAGGTCAGATGTATAACTGATATCCTGATGGCTGTCTACGTAAAGGGAGTTCATCTCCATTTCTTGATAGATATTTCCGGATATGGTAAGGTTTTGTGCAAAGTGACGAATTATTTCTTCTTTTGTTAGACCACTTGCATAAAGATTTTGTATTTTTTCCATTATTTCGGCTATTTTCATAATAGGGTATATACCATCCTCAAATGTTTTATATGAAAATACCACATAAATGTCAGAATTGCAATCTATTTGAACGTTTTTGCAATTCTTTTTGCGTTTGTGATTTGTTATCATAATGACGAGATTTGATGGGGGATACCCCGTAAAAGGTAGAACTGGAAACACAAAAGGAGATTTCTTATGGCAAGCTCGAAATTAACGATGAAGCATAAGATCGGTTATGCTTTGGGCGACATGGGCGGTTGTATGACCTTTGCTCTGATGGGCGCCTACGTAACCCGCTATTATGTTAATGTTTTGAAAATCAACCACGTTGTACTGGCAACCATGCTGTTGGTTTGGAACATTTGGGACGCTGTTAATGACCCCATGATGGGCGCATTGATGGATAAAATGTACGCAAAGCACCCCAATAAGCACGGCAAGTTCCGCCCCTGGCTGCTGCGTGCAACTCCGCTGCTGGCAATCACCTCTGTGATTTTCTGGACTGTGCCTACCTACTTTGAGGGCACTGCTATGCTGGCTGTCCTGTTCGTATGTAAGATTTTGTACGAAGGCTGCTACACCATGTTCAACATCCCCATGGGTTCTCTGTTGAGCGCTATGTCCAACACTGACGAAGAGCGTGCAGCACTGTCTTCTGCTCGTGGCTTCGGCTCCATGCTGGGCAACGTTGTTCCCTTTATTATTTTCCCCATGATTCTGCAAAAGATGGGCGATTCCAACCCCAAGGCTTACGCTATTGGCGCTGCAGTTTGTGCTGCAATCGGTGTGGTATTCTGCTTCCTGCACTATGCTTGGACTGAAGAGCGTAACGTTAGCGAGAACAACGTTGCTGCTGAAGATGTCAAGTTCACTGACATTCTGAACGTTTTCCGTGTAAACCGTGCATTCCTGGCACTGTGCCTGCACGGCATCTGCATCTGCACCATGCAGTATGTTGGCAGCACCCTGAGCACCTACATGTACTCTGACGTTTTGGGCAACATCGGCCTGATGGCAATGTCCTCTTTCGTTTCTATGCCTCTGGGCTTTATCGCTCTGCTGGCAGCACCTAAGCTGGCTAAGAAGTTTGGCCTGCAGGAGATGATTCGTTACAGCCTGTTGATTAGCAGCGCTTTGTATGTTATCCTGTTTGGTATGCACGTTACCATGCAGGTTCCCGCTTTGGTCCACATGATTTGGAGCGGCGTTGCAATGAGCATTTCCATGATTTCTGTTCAGATGCAGTGGGGCCTGATGGGCGAAGCTATCGACTACAACGAGTACCTGACCGGTAAGCGTACCGAGGGCTCTATGTATGGTGCTTTCAACCTGACCCGTCGTATCGGCCAGACTATCGGTAACTCTGCCGGTGTTTTGCTGCTGAGCGGTATCGGCTACAACGCAGCTCTGGCAACCCAGTCTGCAGGTACCATCATGGGTATCAAGGTTCTGTGCGTTCTGCTGCCTGGCATCTTCATTCTGGGCTCTTGGGCTGCATTCAAGTTCGTTTGGAACATTACCCCCGAATTGAAGGCTAAGATTGCTGCAATGAAGAACAACTAATTCTTTATAAAGCGTAACAGTATATGCGGCGCACGGCGCGGCTTGGCCGTGTTTGTGCGCCGTTTTTATGTTTACAAAAGTAGGAGGTTTTTGTTATGTCTAATGCAACTTTAACTGATGTAATCCTGACTCCCTGCGGCGAGATTCAGGGCACCACCTGCCAGTGGCCCGGCATCCGTGCCTATAAGGGTATCCGTTTTGCGACGGCAGGCCGTTGGGAGTATCCCCAGATTGTTACCAAGTGGGACGGTGTTTATGATGCTACCCATTACGGCAACTGCAGCTTCCAGCCCCGTGCTTTCTATGATGAGGGAGAATACTCCGGAAAGGCATTTTATTACAACGAGTTCCGCAAGGGTGAAAGCTACACCTACAGCGAGGACTGCTTGTTCCTGAACGTATTTACTCCCGCAGATGCAACACCGGAAACCAAGCTGCCCGTTATTGTGTACATTCACGGCGGTGGATTTACCGGTGGCTGCGGTCACGAAAAGCACTTTGACGGCCCCACTTGGGCAAGCCAGGGCGTAGTTGCAGTTACTATTAACTATCGTCTGGGACCCATGGGCTTTGTCTGCCTGCCGGAGCTGAACGAGGAAGTCGGCCATACCGGCAACTACGGCCTGTATGACCAGATGGTGGCTTTGCAGTGGGTGCAGGCTAACATTGCTGCATTCGGCGGCGATGCCTCCAATGTTACCATCATGGGCCAGAGCGCCGGCGCAATGAGCGTGCAGGCTTTGTGCATGAGCCCCTTGACAGATGGCTTGTTCCACAAGGCTGTAATGAGCAGCGGCGGCGGCGTAAGTAAGATGATGAACAATGGCCAGAACCATGAAGCTCGCTACGGCTTCTGGAAGAAGGTTATGCAGGCTGCAGGCTGCGAAGATTTGGCAGCGTTCCGTGCACTGGAGCCGGAAAAGCTGTTTACTGCATGGCAGAGTGCTGCTAAGGAAGATAAGAGCGCTATGATGGCAGCTGGTCCCTGCATGGACGGTGTGTTCTTTACACAGGATAACCTGTCCGCAGCACAGGCAGGCAAGCAGAAAAATATCCCTTACATGATGGGCGCTACCAGCGAGGATATGATGCCCTTGTTTATGTTTGGTATGGCACACGACTGGTGCAAGATGCAGGATAAGCAGGGCAAGCAGCCCAGCTACTGCTGGCTTTTTGACCGTCAGCTGCCCGGCGACAAGAAGGGCGCATGGCACTCCAGCGACTTGTGGTACTGGTTTGGCACGCTGGCAAACAGCTGGCGTCCCTTTACCGAAAAGGACGCAGAGCTGAGCCGTCAGATGTCTGCATATCTGACCAACTTTGCAAAAACCGGTAACCCCAACGGTGAAGGCTTGCCTCAGTGGAACCCCACTACAAGCAAGAACAAGAAGGTTATGCGTTTGGGCGAGGGTGAAACCCGCATGGGCGGTGTGTCTAAGCTGAAGCTGGCATACACCACCTTTACCACCAAGCCTGTAGGCGAATAAAAAAGGAGCCCGATGGAATGGGAAATGAGCCATTCCGTCGGGCTTTTTGTGTAAAAGGCTTGCTATTTATAGGGTAAGGCTGTTATCCTGTATATAAACAGATTCGGCAGCAAAAGCTGTGCAGGAGGATTAAGATGAAGATTTTGGCAGTGGATTACGGCGACAGCCGCACAGGTTTAGCCATTAGCGATATGAGCGAGTTGCTGGCAACTCCTATTACACCGCAAATTGAAGAGCGCAGCATGGGCAAGGTTGCCGACAAAGTTGCAGCAGTGGCAAAAGAGCGTGGCGCACAGCTGATTGTACTGGGCCTGCCCCGTAATATGGACGGCACCGAGGGCGCACGTGCGCAGAAAAGCCGTAAGCTGGGCGGAATGATTGAGGAAAAATCCGGCTTGCAGGTTCGTATGTGGGACGAGCGCCAAACGACCATTACCGCTGCGGGTATTTTAAGCGAAACCGGTACTTTTGGTAAAAAGCGCAAAGCTGTATTGGATTCGGTTTCTGCCAGTGTTATTTTGGAAAATTATCTGTCCTGGCGTAAACATCATCCCGGTGAACAGTAAGAATTAAAAAAAGCCGCTGATTTTGCACAGTATTGTGCGTCAGCAGCTTTTTATTATTTAGGTAGAAGTGAATTAGCCACGGCTGCATTTTTCAGCATCAATTGCCAGTACAACCATAAGTGCAGGCAGAGCGTCTACAGGGTTGGCAACATCGATTACATAAGTATCGGTCCAGTTAAAGATTTCTTTTGTAATGACAGCTACTGCTGTACCGGCAGCGTCGCAAATGGTGTAATCCCATTCGGTCCAGTCACCGGTAATGTTCCAGCCGTTATAGTCAATATCAAAGTGAGGTTTTAGAAAAGAAAATTCCTTTGTAATGGTGCCAACTTCGTTTTCAGCTACATACAGCTTGAACTGGGGCAGAAAGGTCATAAGCTTTTGCTGTACGGTTGCAATATGGCAGCCCGAAGCGTCCAGAATATGTAAGCAATGCCCCCAGGCCAATTGTCCCTCCACTGTAAATAGGGTGGTTCCGTTTTCATCATAAATATCGTAACTGTCAAACCAGGAGAAAAGACGTTGTTTGAATAGCATACGCATAGTGGCAGATTCCCTCCTTGCACATAAATTAAAAGCTCCGCCTTTATTCTATATACGAAAAAAGGCAGAGCTTTATTGCATTGCTTATTTTTCAAAAGTAGAAATTGTTATGCCGGTGATACGGATAGGCTCTTCTAATTCGGCGCTTTGTGCAATGTCGTCCACAACGTTCATGCCATCATATACATGGCCGAAAACCGTATCGGTGTAATCCAGATACGGTGCGCCGCCTGCCTCGGCATAGGCGTCCATAACTTCCTGACGATAGCCGGCTTCCTGCATTTTTGCGGTTGTTGCTTCATCTACGCTGTCGGGCAGTGTTTGCATAAAATAGAATGCACCGTTGGCCTGTCCGCTATCGTCCACCGGTGCGCACAATGCACCGGAATAGTGATGCAGGCTGTCGGTCAGCTCCGGAGCAAAACCTGCGCCCTCCCAAATGGTGGTGGTAAAGCCGTCGTCATTGATGCCGCCTTCTACGCAGAAGCCATGCTCCAGACGGCTGAACTTTGTATTGTTATAAAATTCCTTTTCAGCTAAGCCGATAAAGTTGGCGCAAGCCTGAGGGGCTTTGTCGGGGTAAAGCACCACGCTGATTTTGCCGGCAGTTGTTTCAATTACGGCAATCGTATCGCCGTTGGTGGGGCCGGCAAATTGCAGCTCGGATGATTTAACGGCAGGGCGTTTGATTTTGTCAGCACCTGCCACAGCACTGCCGCAACCTGCTAATAAAACCGCAGTAAGCATGGCTGCCAAAAAAATACGTAGTTTACGCTGCATAATTTAATACTCCCTATCATATCCTTATATTATATAGCAGGAAATTCCTGTGGGTATAACCCTGAATTAAAGATAGTATACCACATTTTTAAGTGGTATGCGATAGAGCGTTACATTTATTTTACGCACTCAGAATGCCCTTGACGGAAGTAGAAAAAAACGATAAACTATATGCAGAAATTTGTGAAAGGGTCGCCCGTATACGGCGATATGGGAGCTTATCATGGAAGAAAATAAGAACCTGACCCCCGAAGAAGAAATGGAAGAAATGGATGCCCCTGAGCTGCTGACTTTGGACGACGGCGAAGGCAACGAAATCACTTTTGAAATCATTGCTGCGCTGGATTATAACGATGCACGTTATGTGGGCGTTGTGGAATATGTTGAGGACCCCGAGCAGATTACCGGCGATGAGCAGCTGGTTATCCTGAAGGTGGGTACCGATGAAGAAGGCGACTACTACGATGTAGTAGAAGATGACGAAGAACTGTACACTGTCGGCAAGGAGATTGAAAAGCTCCTGAAGGACGAGTACGAGATTCAAGCATAATAAAGGTCGCCTGTTACTTTTGTTAAAAGCGACCCTGCCCGGCTCGATTTGTTGCGGTTTTGTGTGGATCCTACTAATTATTTATCGGGAATCCGGAAGTCTATCGGAGAAAATGCAGACCACCCCGCCATGGGTTTACCATGGAGGTTCGATGTGGGAGCGTGATACCGATGGCAGGGTACCCACCTGTCCAGAAGGGTAGGTTTGAGTCTAGCCGCAGACGACCGGGCGGGGTCGTCTTTTTTGTTATGTGAAAAGAGGGAGTTGCTATGAAGCCCAATGATTTGACCGGTGCGGTTATCGACCGTTTCGCTTACGATACGCCGGATCAGGCACAGGCGGATTTCTATGCGCTGTGCGATTCGGACAAGCCGTTGGTAATGGTTTTCTTGCCGAACTTTGGACATCCCATCAGCCGTGTGTATTTGACCCGCTATATGGATACTTTGTCCGAGCTGGTAAGCGGCCGCCTTGCTTGTGTAGTACGCAGCGAGCCGAACAATATTGCGGCAAAGCTGGATAGCAAATATCCCTTTCCTTTAATCTGTGATGCCGGTGGCGTATTGTACGAGTATTTTGGCGTACAAACCACTACCAGCCGCATGACTTGGTCCTTTGCGGCGCTGCGCATTTTCCGTGAGGCAAAAAAGCAGGGCTATCAGATGGATAAAAATACAGAGCAGCTGCTGCCCCTTACTCTGGTTGTAGGCTGTGGGGGCAAAATCCTGTTCTCACATTATGGAACAAGCTTGACCGATTTGCCTGAGGATTGCAGCGCAATGGAGCACGTGTGCTCTAAGATTCTGGAAGGTCGGGCAGATGCCGGTGATGAAGAGGAAGAGGTGCAGCTGAAGGCTCAACTGATTGAAGAGGAGGAAATCCCCCAGCAGGATGCGCCTGATATGGATGCATTTGCGCATCAGGTGTTGTTCCCCGGACGTGAGGTGCCGGAGAATTCCACACAGGAATTGTCTGTATCGGAAGCAGATGCGGACTCGATGCAGCGTACACAGCCAATCGACTTGGATGGCTGGCTGCAGCAGGACAATGCCGAGGAGCCTGCGGAGGATTTTGACGAAGACTCTGACGAAGAACCTCGCTGGAACAAACTGGTAAATCTGTTTGCTGAACGAGACGAGCAGTAAATACAGCGTTAATCGAAAAAGCAAAAAGCACTTCCGTCAGGAAGTGCTTTTGTTTATGTAAGTTACAGTAATAATAAAACGGGCGGCTATACATTTTGATAGCCGCCCGTTTTATTGCAATTTACGAGAACATCACCTGCATGGTGATTATTCCTTATTTTGAGAATCGCTGCAACTTTGGCAGTTAAATAAGCAGGGGATTGCGCACAAAGCTGCGGCACCTACTACTGTAAAAATAATACGTGCCAACAGAGATGCACTGCCGCCAAACAACCAACCTACTAAGTCAAACTGAATCAGACCGATTAAACCCCAGTTGATGCCGCCGATAATAAGCAGCGCAAGACAAACTTTATAAAGAATTTGCACAGGAAAACCTCCTTCCGTTAGGGAGAGTGTACCCATAAGGAAGGAGGTTTATACGAAACATATAAAAGATTAGTTCTTTAATGCCTGCATAGGTGCGGGCAGGCGGCCGCCACGATTGATAAATACCTCAGGGCTGCGGGTGTTCAGGTGCATGATAGGACCATAACCCAGCAAACCGCCAAAGTCCAGCACTTCGCCAGCCTTGCGGCCGATTGCCGGAATAACACGCACAGCGGTGGTTTTGGTGTTTACCATGCCGATGGCAGCTTCATCCGCAATCAGGCCGCTAATCACTTCAGGCGTGGTATCGCCGGGAATAATAACCATGTCGATACCAACGCTGCAAACAGCCGTCATAGCTTCCAGCTTTTCCATAGTCAGGCAGCCGCTTTCCGCAGCACGAATCATGCCCTCGTCCTCGCTGACAGGGATAAAGGCACCGGACAGGCCGCCAACATGGTTAGAAGCCATAACGCCGCCCTTCTTGACAGCGTCATTCAGCAGGGCCAAGCAGGCAGTAGTGCCGCAGCAACCGCACTGCTCCAGACCCATTTCCTCCAGAATGTTTGCAACGCTGTCGCCGATAGCAGGCGTAGGTGCCAGGGACAGGTCAATGATGCCGGCAGGGACACCCAGTTTTTCGCTGACCAGATTTGCAACCAACTGGCCCAGACGGGTAATCTTGAAAGCGGTGCGCTTAACAAGCTCAGCCACCTGATCAACGGGAGCATCCTTAGGCAGCTTTGCCAGTGCGGCACGCACAGCGCCGGGGCCGGAAACACCAACGTGAATTTCGCAATCAGGTTCGCCGGGGCCGTGGAAAGCACCAGCCATAAACGGGTTGTCCTCGGGTGCGTTACAGAATACAACCAGCTTTGCTGCGCCAATGCACTGGCGGTCAGCAGTCAGCTCCGCAGCTTTCTTTACAGCCTGACCCATTAAACGGATTGCGTCAATATTCAGGCCGGACTTGGTGCTGCCGATATTAACCGAGCTGCAAATGATGTCGGTTTCAGCCAAAGCACGGGGGATGCTTTCAATCAGACGAATATCGCCGGCAGAAAAGCCCTTGTGGACCAGTGCAGAGTAACCGCCGATAAAGTTTACGCCAACAGCCTTGCCGGCAGCGTCCAGTGTTTTTGCAAAGTCAACAGGGTCAGCGTCCGGGCATGCGCCCAGCAGCATGGCAATGGGGGTTACGCTGATGCGCTTGTTGACGATAGGAATACCATACTCACGGCTGATGGTTTCCACAACGGGCACCAGATTAGCAGCCTTGGTGGTAATCTTTTCGTAAATTTTACGGCAGGATGCCTGCGGGTCCGGGTCAATGCAATCTAAAAGGCTGATACCCATAGTAACGGTGCGAACGTCCAGATTTTCCTCTGTGAACATTTCGATTGTTTCCAGAATATCGCCGGTATTGAACATGCTCATGTTGTTGCTCCTTTATCAAATGTTGTGCATAGCATCAAAAACTTCCTGACGGGTAACAACAATCTGCATACCCATCTCCTGACCCAGGTCAGCAAACTTCTGGTGCATTTCGTCAATGCTGACTGTGCAGTGATCCAAATCCACCAACATGATCATAGCAAACATACCTTTCAAAAGGCGCTGGGTAACATCCTCTACGTTGATGCCCAGTGCAGCACATTGGTTAGATACACGTGCGATAACGCCGATGGTATCTTTTCCGCTAACGGTGATAAATGCCTTCATAAAAAATCCTCCCTCTGTAAGCAACTGCACTGTGTGCAGAGCTGTATATATAAAGTCTAAAGCCATTATAGCAGGAACAAAAACAGGTTGCTACCGATTTTTTGTGATTTAGTTTACTTTGCTGCTTAAATTTCCTATAATAGTAACAATCATGTAAAAATGGCAAATAAAAGAGCCTACTTATAGATTTGGTTACAGGAGATGGCGTCATGGAAAAATTACTGAAAATTTTAGAGGACAATGCACGTCTGCCACTGGAGGATATTGCAGCAATGCTGGGAAAATCCCCAGCAGAAGTATCCGCAATGATGGACCTGGCACGTGCGCAGGGCTTGATTAAGGGCTACAAAACGCTGGTCGATTGGGAAAAAGCCGGCGTAAACCGTGTGGAAGCTGTTATTGAACTGCACGTAAGCCCGAAAAAGTCTCGTGGTTTTGACGACATTGCAACAACGATTGCCAGCTTTGATGAAGTGGAGAGCGTTTTGCTGATGAGCGGCGGCTACGATTTGCAGCTGACCATTAAGGGAAAAACCTTCCAGGAGATTGCTTTGTTTGTAGCAAAGCGCTTGAGCCCGCTGGACGATGTTTTGTCTACGGCAACACATTTTGTGCTGCGCACTTATAAGCGTGAGGGCAAACTGTTCCAAAGCGAAGAGATTGATGAAAGAGAGTTGACCGTACTGTGATAGATTACGATCGTCTGCTTTCGCCCCGTGCGGTGGCGATGCGTCCGTCCGGAATTCGTAAATTTTTTGACCTTGCAGCCGAGATGTCGGACTGTATCAGTTTGGGCGTAGGTGAGCCGGATTTCAAAACCCCTTGGGCTGTGCGTGATGCCGGCATCGAAAGCTTAGAGCTTGGCCGCACCCGCTACACGGCAAATGCGGGCTTAAAGGAGCTGCGTATCCAAATCAGCCGCTATTTAGAGCGACGCATGGATTTGCGGTACGACCCGATGCGTCAGATTCTGGTAACAGTAGGCGGCAGCGAGGCTATTGATTTGTGTGTGCGTGCTCTGGTTTCTCCGGGGGATGAGGTGATTATTCCGGAGCCCAGCTTTGTTTGCTACGACCCCATTACTACCTTGACCGGCGGCACGGTTGTGCCGGTGCCCTGCAAGCAGGAGGATGACTTCCGCTTGAAGGCGGCAGACCTAAAGGCTGCGATTACCCCCAAAACAAAGCTGCTGATTTTGCCGTTTCCCAATAACCCGACCGGTGCTATTTTGGAAAAGCAGGACCTGGAAGAAATTGCCGAGGTGCTGCGTGGTACCGACATCATGGTGTTAAGCGATGAAATCTATGCGGAGCTGACCTATGGCACCGAAAAGCATATTTCGATTGCAACAATCCCTGGTATGGCAGAGCGTACCATTTTGGTAAATGGTTTCTCCAAGGCATACGCTATGACAGGCTGGCGTCTGGGCTACGCCTGCGGCCCCGAGCCTGTCATCAAGCTGATGACGAAAATCCATCAGCTGGCTATTATGAGTGCACCCACCACTAGCCAGTATGCGGCTATTGTGGCAATGCGTGACTGCGATGGGGAAATTGAGCGGATGCGGGAAGAATACGACCAGCGCCGCCGTTATCTGGTAAAAGCATTCAATGATATGGGCCTGACGTGCTTTGAGCCTAAGGGTGCTTTTTATGTGTTCCCTTGCATTAAGGCACTGGGCATGACCAGTCAGGAATTTTGCGGCACACTGCTGCAAGAAAAGCACGTGGCACTTGTGCCCGGTGATGCGTTTGGTGAATCCGGCGAGGGATATTGCCGTGTAAGTTATGCTTACTCGGTAGAGCACTTGCAGGAGGCTGTCAAGCGGATTCGTGCTTTTGTAGAGGAACACACAAAGGCATAAAGCCCAATAAAAGTGTCTGCGGTAAAGATAAAGGAGTAGCTATGGATAAACTGACAGTTTTAGCGCCTGCTAAGGTAAATCTGGCACTGGACGTTGTAGGGCTGCGCCCCAATGGTTACCATGATTTGGATATGGTTATGCAGGCGCTTACATTGTGTGAGCGTGTAACACTGGAAAAGGCAGAGGGGTTAAGCCTTGTTTTGCCGGGCAGTGATTTGCCTGCGGATGACAGCAACATTGCGCTGAAAGCCGCAAGAGTGTTTTTTCAATATACGGGCTTGCAAAGCGGTGTAAAAATCACAGTGGAAAAGCATACTCCGGTACAGGCAGGCATGGGCGGCGGCAGTGCAGATGCAGCGGGTGTGCTGTTTGGCTTAAACGAACTGTATGAAGCAGACCTGCCCCGCAAGCTCTCTATGAGTGAGCTGTTGGCGCTTGGTGCACCTTTGGGCGCTGATGTGCCCTTTGCCTTAATGGGCGGCACTTGCCGGGTACAGGGGATTGGCGATTTGCTGTGTGCACTTCCGCCCATGCCGGATTGCGGCATGGTAGTGGTTATGCCGGAACAAGGTGTATCCACGCCGGCGGCCTTCAAAGCGTTTGACCGAGTAGAAAAACCGTGGCACCCGGATGTAGCTGCCTTGGACGCAGCACTGCGTCAGGGGGACTTTGCAGGCGTATGTGCCGCAGCAGGCAATGCGCTGGAGGCAGTTGGCAGCAGTCCGGAGACACCTGCCATTAAAGCGAGCCTTTGCAGTACCGGTGCAAAAGCAGCGCTTATGACGGGAAGCGGTGCAGCTGTGTTCGGCCTTTACGATGACCTGACTCAGGCAGAGGCGGCGGCGGCAGTTTTGCGCCAAAGCTATGCACAGGTGTATGTTACAGCACCTTTGTCCAGTGGACCCTATGTGGAAAGATAATTTCCAAAAACAGGAATAAAACAAAAACAAATGCCCATCCTTCCTCTGCGACAGAGAGGGGATGGGTTTTGTGTTAATAACAAAAGATACGTTTTGCCGTTGGCTCAGTTTAGTGTTAGGACTGTTAATTACATTTACATGGGCTGCAAGCCAAAGCCGTTTTGCGCAGGTGTGCGGCCAAGTACGGCAGGATACCCTGCGCTTGCATATTGTGGCTTCCAGCGATACGGTTGCGGACCAAAGCCTGAAGCTGCGTGTGCGGGACGCTGTACTGGAACAAGCCGGAAAATTATGTGCAGATGCGCCGAACCAAACCGTTGCCAAGGAGATTTTGGCTCATAACCTGCCTATGCTTGAGCGCACAGCCGGTCGGGTTTTGGTCCGTGCGGGGCAGCCAATGCCGGTAAAAGCGGAGATGGAAAACAGCTATTTTGCCACAACGCATTATACCCACAATACCTTGCCGGCAGGCACATACGATGCGGTTCGGATTACCTTAGGAAAAGGAAACGGCCATAATTGGTGGTGCTGCCTGTATCCGGCATTGTGCATTTCGGCGGCAAGCGAATATGAACAAGAGGAAGAAAACGCGGTTGTGTCTTCCGGTAAATATGAGATTCGGTTTGCGCTGGTAGAGTGGTGGCAAAATCGATGCAATAAAAAATAGTGCACACAATTTATCCTTAGGCAGCATACATTATGCGTAAGGAGGTGCATAGCACTATGGCAAAACCTGATTATTATGCATTAAATCAAAAAGGAAGTGCCGGCCCGGATGTTTCTTTGATTCAGATTTGGTTAAACGGTGTCCATAAGAAATACGCTTGTGTACAGACCCTGACGGTAGACGGAAAGTTTGGCTCCTTGACAGAGAGCGCTGTGAAGAACTTCCAGTGCATTGCCGGTTTGAAGATGGATGGAAAAGTCGGCAACAATACGTGGGATTCCTTGTATGCATATTATGCAGACGTCGAGCAGCCCGGCGAGCAGTATCCCGGTACTGCAATGCGCAACGGCAACAGAGGAGCTACCGTTAAAAGTGCCCAGATGCAGCTGACCAGCAAGGGCTACAACACCAATAATGACGGCATTATGGGTGCGGCAACCGTTCGCTCGGTTCAGAATTTCCAGCAGGCAAAGGGTTTGTCTGTGGACGGCGTAATTGGCCCTGATACATGGAGAGTCCTATACCAGTAAAATCGGCAAAAATAAAAAGTAGTTAGCGCATGGATGGCGTCCCGTTTATGGGGCGCCATTTTTGCTATTCTGTGCAATAGAAATTTATGGTATGATGAAGGATAGAAAATCATCGCAGGAAAGGCGGCAGTAAGTATGCTAAAACTGATTCTCGGCCCGGCGGGTACCGGAAAAACCAGCTTGCTTTATCAGCAAATCGAAGACTTGGCAGCACAGGGTAAAAAAAGTATTCTGCTGGTGCCGGAACAGTTTACTTCCAGCACGGAGGGACGCATTTACCATACCTTGGGGGATGCAGGTTCTGCCATGGTGGAAAGTTTATCCTTTACGTCTATGGCAGAGCGGATTTTATCCGCCTGTGGCGGTGCGGCGCTGCCTACATTAAGCGATGCAGGCCGTGCGGTGCTGGTGCGCCGTGCAATGACAGAACTGGGGGAGAAGGTGCGCCATTATCGCAGGCATCGGCGCAGTGCATCCTTTTGCAGTATGGCATCGCAAACCATTGATGAACTGAAAAGTGCAGGCGTTACGCCCCAGCAGCTTACCACGCTGTCGGCAGGGTGCGGCGCAGGCAGAGAAAAGCTGGAAGAACTGGCCCTGATTTACGGTGCTTACGAAGCCTTGCTTGCGCATACAGGCATGGACCCGGCAGACCGCCTGACACGTGCGGCAGACCGATTGGAGCAGGCGCTTTCTAACGGAGAGATACCCGCCTTTTTACAGGACAGGGCTATATTTATTGATGAGTTTGATACGTTCAATGCGCCTAAAAAACGATTGCTGACCGCATTGCTGACCACTGCACCGCAGGTGACGGTAGCCCTGTGCGCAGATGGGCAGCCGGCAGATGAGGAGGACTTAAGTCTGCTTTCCGGCGGAAGACGTGTAGCCTTGGCACTCAAGCAGCTGGCACGCAAAGCAGGGGTTTCGGTGGCAGCCCCCACTGTGCTTACCGAGGATTTGCGCCATGCGGAGGCGCCCGGCCTGGCAGCGCTGACAAAGTGGCTGAAGCAAGAGGGCGAGGCAGATATGATGCCGCCCAATCCGGAGGAGATTCGCCTGTATGCGGCTCCGGACAGAAATGCAGAGGCTCGTGCTGTGGCTGTGGCCATTCGGCACCTTGTGCAGGCGGGTACACGCTATCGGGATATGGCGGTGGTATGCCGTAATACGGTGGACTATCAGGCAGCAATCCGGTACGAATTCCGTCTGGCGGGGATTCCGCTGTTTTGCGACGAGGCAACCACACCGGAGTTTTGCGCCCCGGCCTGTGCCGTGAAAGCCTTGCTTGGATTGGTACGTGGCGGTGATTATAACGAAAATATGGTTACACTGGCAAAAACAGGCCTGTGTGATTTAACCGAACGTCAGATTTGTGCGCTGGACAATTATGTTTACACTTGGAGCCCCCGCCGTGCTGAATGGAAGGACCCCTTTGCACGCAGCCCACAAGGCTTTGGCGAAACCAGCCGTGTAACCGAAGAAGAACTGGAAGATGTGGCTTTGGCGGAACAGGCTCGCCAAAAATTGCAGCCTGCTGTCGAAAAGCTGCGCAGCCGTGCCAAGGAAGCAGATGCGGCAGCTTTGAGTAAGGCAATCTATCTGTGTCTGCGTGAGCTGGGCGCAGAGGAGTGCCAGCAAAAACTTACACAGCAGCTGCGTGAGCGTGAGGGAATCCCTGCTGCACAGGAAGCCGCGCGTGAGTGGAATGTGGTGATGCAGCTGCTGAATCAGATGACCGGCCTGCTGGGCGGGGAGCATTTGGACGGCGGCGAATATGCAGAGCTGTTTAATCTATTGCTGCGCAGCTCCGATTTGGGGCATATCCCGCAGATGATGGATGCAGTTATTTTTACCTCGGCAGGTAAAATGCGTTTGGACGACCCGGCATACGTGTTTGTTTTGGGTCTGGCAGAAAACGAATTTCCCCAGTCGCCGGGGGACAGAGGCCTTTTGACTCATGCAGACCGGGACCAGTTGATGGCGCAAAATGTAGAGCTGCCGGATTCCTTTGAAAATCGTGTGGTGCGTGAACAGATTTGCTTTTATAAAGCACTGACTGCTGCACGAAAAGGCTTGTGGCTGAGCTGGCCCGAGGGATTGGCACTGCCGCTGACAGGCAGCTTAGAACTGCTGCAGGCGAACGGTTTGCGTGAGCCTGCCCTTACTCCGTTGGATTACGCAGCTACGCCGGCTGCTGCATTGGACCATTTGGGCGATATTTGGAATCAGAATGACCAGGAAACCGCGGACCTGTACGCAGCATTGCAAAGCCAGCCGGAAACGGCAGACGTTTTAGCGGCAATGCGCCGCACAGCACTGGACGAACCTTATCAAATTACCAATACGGCAATTATGGAGCAGGTGCTGGGGAATGCAATCCATATTTCGCCCAGCCAGATGGAAAAGTATTATAGCTGCCGCTATGGCTATTTTTTGCAGTATATTCTGGGCTTGCGCCCTCGCCAAAAGGCTGAACTGTCGCCAAACCAAAGCGGCAGCCTGATGCACTGGGTGCTGCAAATGGCATTGGACCCGCAGCCAAATCCGTATTCAGACTGGAAAGCAGCGCCTTTTGACCAGCTGACAGATGAGCAATGTGCGGATTTGGCAGGCCGGTTGACCGACGAGTACGTACGGCTGTATATGCCCGATTCCTCTGCCCGGTTTGCGTATTTGATTCGCAGGCTCAAGCGCAGCCTGACAGGGCTGCTGCTGTATCTGCGTGATGAGCAGCGGCAGGGCAGCTTTGCGCCCGAAGCCTGCGAGCTGCCCATTGGCGGTTTTTCAGGCTGCCTGCCGCCGCAGGTGTATCAGCTGCCCAATGGCAAAACCGTGGAAATCATCGGTACAGTGGACCGTGCCGATGCATGGACAGATGAAAACGGCCAGCGCTGGGTGCGTGTAGTGGACTATAAAACAGGTACGAAGTCTTTCGACCTGAAAGAAGTTTACTGCGGTTTGGACTGCCAGATGCTGCTGTATCTGTTTACGTTGACACAGGATAAAAGCGGACGCTTTACCGGGGCAAAACCGGCCGGTGTCCTGTATCTTTTGGCAGATGGCAGTCCACAGCAGACAGCCCGTGATGCAGAACCTGCACCCGTATGCAAGCTGGATGGCCTTGTGTTGGATTGGCCCAGTGTATATCACGCTATGGATACGGAGGAAACAGGCAGATACCTGCCTTTTGACTTCCAAAACGGCAAGCCAAACTCACGCAAGAAAAAGTATCTGGCGGACGGCGCCAAGATGGAGCGGATTCAAAACCATTTGGAAACACTGGTTACCGATATGGCAAGCCAGCTTTATGATGGCCGTATCGAAGCAGAGCCATTGTGTACAACCAAACGGGACAGCTGCCGCTTTTGCGATTTTGCGCTGATATGTCGCCACGAAAAAGGCTGGAAAGAACGGGAGCTGGATGCGCCCAAGGACCCCTTTGGGGAAGAAGCGGCCGAACAAACGCAGGCAGAAGACGCTGCGGCAGAACAGGAGGAAAACAAAAATGGCTGATACAAAATGGACTCCGGCACAGGCGGCAGCCATCGCAGACAGAGGCGGCGCCCTGCTGCTGAGCGCTGCAGCAGGCAGCGGCAAAACCGCTGTTTTAACCGAGCGAGCTGTCGGCTTGATTTTGGACCCTGTGTGCCCTGTGGAAGCCGACCGCCTGCTGATTGTGACCTTTACCAATGCGGCAGCGGCTGAGCTGCGTGCCCGTATTGGCAACCGCCTGCTGGAAGAAGTAAAAAAAGACCCGGGCAACGCACGTTTGCGCCGTCAGCGCATTTTGCTGCAGCGTGCATCTATTTGTACGGTGGATGCATTCTGTATGGACCTTTTGCACCGACACTTTGCGCAGCTGGACATCCCGGCGGAGTTTCAGCCGGCAGACCCGGGGCAGGCTAAAGCAATGTGGGATGCCGCCTTGGCGGAAACCATGGAGGAAATGGTTGCAAAGCCTGCATTTTGCGATTTTGCGGATTTATACGGCCGAGGTCGAAGCGATGCGGCAGCAGGGGAAGCCATTGGGCAGCTGTACGAGTTTTTGCAGGTTCTGCCGGACCCGGACCAGTGTCTGGAAGTGTATTTGGAAAGCTGGCGCAAGCCAAATTCCTTTGCGGGCAGCAAGGGCTTTACCGAAACACTGCAAGCTGTAGCAGAAAAATGCAATAAAACCATACAGAGCCTGCGTGCGGCACTGATGCGTTCCAAACAGGATATGGAAGCGGAAATGGAAGCAGCCCGCACAACAAAAAAGACGGCTTCGGCACAGGAAAAAGCAGCACAAAAGGCAATGGATAAGTTTATTTGGCTGCAAGAAGATTTGGACTCCGGCATTGAGTTTTATACACAGGCCGAAAGTTTGGCACAGGCGCAGGACTGGGACGGGCTGAACGAAATGCTTGCACCCTACCGGCAGGATGGCGTAGTGCGTCCGGGCGGACGTTCAACCAGCAAACGTGTATACGGTGAAAATAAAGATACCGTGAAGCTGGCAGGCGATTTGGCACAGGAGGCCTGCGACGATATGCTGGACTGGGTTCCGGCAAGTTTGGCGGAAATTGAACAGGACCGTGTGCGTGCGCTGCCCATGCTGGAAGCATTGGCGCAGGCCCAGCGAGCCTTTGCGGCACGCTACTATGCAAAAAAGCTGGAAAAGAAAATGCTGGATTTCAGTGATATGGAACAGCTGGCACTGCGTTTACTGCGCCGCCCTGCCAATATCCGTGATGCGCAAGGCAACATTTTGCCCATCCAGCAGGCACTTGCCGCTATGCAGGATACCAGCAACTGCCGCACGCCGCTGTGCGAACAAATCAGCGATGCGTACGATGCGGTTATGGTGGACGAATATCAGGACACCAATGCATTGCAGGATGCACTGTATAACTGTCTGGCAAAGCCCAGCGGCGATAACCTGTTTTTTGTTGGTGACCTGAAGCAAAGTATCTATCGTTTTCGTCAGGCAGAGCCGCATATCTTTTTGCAAAGGCAGCAGTCCTATGCGCCGCTGGTGGGTGGAGCACGTGTGCGCCCAACAGGGCAGGGAGCGGCAGCCAGCTTAGCGCTGGATGCAAACTTCCGCAGTGCGTCCGCAGTCATTGATGGCATTAACTTTATTTTTACGCACGTAATGCGGCAGGATTTGGGTGATGTTGTGTACGGCGATGGTCAGCGGCTTGTATGCGGCGACCAAAGCGGATACACGGGTCAGGTGGAGGCTGCTGTATTGCAGGCGCAATCCCCTGAAGCGGAGGCTGCTTGGGTTGCGGCACGCATCGAGCGCTTGGTGAAAGAAGAAAAGGCACAGGTGCGCTGCAAGGGCGGTACAAGACCGATTCAGTACGAGGACTGCTGCATTTTGGTATCTACACGCAGTAATTTTGCAGCCTATATCAAAGCCTTGCAGGATAGGAATATCCCCAGCTATGCTGCTACAGCGGACGACTTGCTGGAAGCAGCACAGGTGCGCCCTTTGATTGCACTGCTGCGTGTGATTGATAATCCGGCAAGAAACATTGAACTGGCAGCAGCGATGCGCAGCGAACTGTTTGGTTTTACAGATGATGATTTGCTGCAGCTGCGTGCAACCCGTAAAAAGTGCAGTTTGTATGGTGCGCTTGTTGCGGTTGTGCAGGGTGAGGGGACAGACGACTTCTCGGAAAAGTGCCGCTGCTTTTATACCAAGCTGGACACTTTGCGCAGTTTATCCCGCAGTATGCCTGTGGACCGATTACTGGAAGAAATTTTTGCACGGACAGGCTATCTGGCTGCGGTGGGCGCAGGCGAGGAGGGCGCACGCCGCCGTGAGGAAGTGCGCCGCTTTGCAGCGTGGGCATCGGAGGCAGGTGCGTCCGGTTTAGGCGGATTGATTTATGTAATTGAGGCAACCCAAAATGCAAAGGGACTGCAAAGCACAACTTCCGGTAAAAGCAAGCCCGGCTGTGTTTCGATTATGACGATTCATGGCAGTAAGGGCTTACAGTTCCCGGCGGTTTTTGTAGTGGATACTGCGCACCGCTTTAATATGGACGATATTAAACACCCGGTTTTGCTGCATCGTGATTATGGTTTTGGGCTGGCTCTGCGTGGGCCCGGCGGGCTGTACCCCACTGTGCAAAAAATGCAGATTCGCCGCAGCATTGAGGCTGAAACACGCAGCGAGCAGATGCGCCTTTTATATGTAGCACTGACCCGTGCGCAGGATATGCTGTTTATGACCATTCCGCTGGAGAATCCCGAAAAAACCATTGAAAAGGTGGCGCTGCGCCTGTGCGCAGGTGCGGGCGAAGATTATCTGCATCGCATCAGCAGCTTTTCCGGCTGGCTGCTGGCGGCGCTGCTGCAGCATCCGGATGCAGGCGTTTTGCGGGTGCCGTCGGAAGCAAAGGGAACGGAGATTGCTGCCATGGTGCCGCTTCAGCCTGCCAATAGCCCGATGCGGATTGTCTGGGAGGAGGCCGCCGAACCTGAAGAACAAGACGCAGCCCAGCGGACAGGTGCCCCCACGATGGAACCGGATGCACAGCAGGTCGAGCGAATCCGTGCAGGATTTGCATGGCAGTATCCGGCAAAGGAACAAATCAATATTCCGGTTAAGGTAAGTGTTACCAGTCTGGTGCATCAAAGCGATGCGATTATTTTGGAGCGGCCGGGATTTATGTCGGCGGCAGGCTTGACCGCTGCGGAGATGGGCACGGCGCTGCACGCTTATTTGGAGCATGCGGACTTTACTGCCTTAGCACAGGCACGTGATGCAGGACAGGCTGCATTAACACAGGCCATTGCAGAAGAACGTGACAGACAAATGGCGATGCATTTAATGACGCAGGATACAGCCGATGCATTAGATGTGGAAAAAGTGCATACGTTTTTACAAAGCGATGCATTTACCAAAATTTGCGACGCACAGACAATTTACCGTGAGTTTGACTTTATTACGGGTGTACCGGCCAGCCGTTTGCCCGACGGCCCGGCGGACAGCGATGCAACCGTGATGGTACAGGGTATTGCGGACTTGATTTTGGAGTATCCGGACCATTTAGAACTGCTGGATTACAAAACCGACCGTACCAAAAATCCCGAACAGCTGCGTCAGGCCTATCATAAGCAGCTGGAGCTGTATGCAGATGCGATTGAAAAACGCTTTGCGCCTAAAAAAGTAACCTACAAAGGTATTTATTCTTTTGCGCTTGGGCAGTTGGTTCAAATATAAAGAAAAGAGAAAATAAGACGCAGAACTAGGAAAAAATGCTTGACAGGGTAAGCGTGCAGCGGTATAATAGCCGAGTAAAGAAAGCAGCAATCGGCTATATGTCAGCCGCGCTCGCCTTGTTGGCAGCTTTGTCACGGGCTATCAGACTAGCTACATTTGTGTAGATTTAGGTGATATTGCGCGGCTGCCCGTTTGGGTGGCCGCGTTTGCTTTACTAATGATTCAGTATTGTTATGGAGGTGTATTCCAATCGCTACCGCAGGAAAATCTAAGGAAACGGAAATCAATGAGGGCATCCGCGACCGCGAAGTTCGCGTAATTGGCGCAGACGGCGCTCAGCTGGGTGTTATGTCCACTCGTGACGCTCTGGCTGCTGCTGAAGCAGCAGGCTTGGATCTGGTTAAGATCGCACCGCAGGCTGTACCCCCGGTGTGCAAGATTCTGGATTACGGTAAGTACCGTTTCGAGAAACAAAAGAGGGAAAAGGAAGCCAAGAAGAATCAGAAGGTTATCGAAGTTAAGGAAGTTCGTCTTTCTTTGAACATCGATACCAATGACTTCAATACCAAGGTGAATCAGGCTGCAAAGTTTATTGCAAGCGGTCACAAGGTAAAGGCATCAATCCGTTTCCGCGGTCGTGAGATGGCACACACCGCCCTGGGCGCTGAGGTTATGCGTAACTTCGCTCAGGCATTAACGGGCGCTGCGTCCGATAAGCCCCCCGTAATGGAGGGCCGCACCATGACGATGCTGTTTAGCCCCAGTTCGAACAAGTAAACTTTAGGAGGACACACAAAATGGCTAAGATGAAACTGAAGACTCTGTCCGGCGCAAAGAAGCGCTTTAAGATGACCAAGAACGGCAAGATCAAGCGCGGTCACGCTTACCGCCGTCACATCCTGACCAAGAAGACCACCAAGACCACTCGTGGCTACCGTCAGCCCAACTACGTTGATGTTACCAACGTTGCTGCAGTTAAGCGTATGCTGCCCTACGGCTGCTAAGCTTTAGACCGAATTTGACTTTTTACTTGGAATCATAAAGGAGATAAAATACAATGGCACGTATTAAGGGCGCAACCATGACTCACAAACGTCGCAAGAAGATGCTGAAGCTGGCTAAGGGCTTCTACGGCTCCAAGAGCAAGCACTTTAAGATGGCTAAGCAGCAGGTTATGAAGAGCGGCAACTACGCTCTGGCTGGCCGCCGCATGAAGAAGCGTCAGTTCCGTAACCTGTGGATCACCCGTATCAACAATGCAGTTCGTCCTCTGGGCATGAACTACAGCACCTTCATGGCAGGCCTGAAGAAGTCCGGCATCGAGCTGAACCGCAAGATGCTGAGCGAAATGGCTATCAACGATCCTAAGAGCTTCGAGGCTCTGGTCGCTTCCGTCAAGAACGCTTAATTATAAGCCGGGCGGTAAAAACCAAACAAGCAAAACAAAGCAGACGCCCGCATACACGCGGGCGTCACTTTTGCATTATGGGGTATTTATTGGGGTAAATGCCTCTATATGCAAGGAAAGGCCGGTGGATCCTATGCAGGAAACCCCCATCATCACCAGCCGTGACAACGCAAAAATTAAATACGCCTGCAAGTTGGCAGGTAGCGCAGCCTTCCGTCAAAGCGAAAATGCTTTTCTGGCGGAGGGCTTAAAGCTCTGCCCGGAACTTGCAAAAGGCACTACTCTAAAGGTATTATATTATACCGAGCGTGCCTTGGAAAAAGCGCCGGAGCTGGCGGCGCTTCCGGGCGAGCATTACCTGATTCAGGAACACGTAGCGGAAAAACTGGCAGGCGTACAAGCCAACCAGGGTGTTTTCGCTGTGTTTGAAATTCCGCAATGCAGTGTAGACCTGTTAAAAGCCGGCGGCCGTTATCTGGCCTTAGAGCGTGTACAGGACCCGGGCAATGTGGGTACACTGCTGCGCAGTGCAGCAGCCTTTGGCTTTGATGCCGTTATTTTAGGACCGGGCTGCGCCTCTCCTTGGAGCGGCAAAACGCTGCGTGCCTCTATGGGCGCAGCAGTACGTGTGCCGGTAATTGAAGTACAAAGCATGACCGATACCATTGCGCTTTTGCGTGAAAAGGGTGTGGCATGCCTTGCAGCAGCGCTGTATAACTCTCAGCTGCTGTCTGCGGTTTCGCAGCAGCAGCCGGGCGGTGTATGTGTCGTAATTGGCAGCGAGGGACAAGGATTAACACAGGAAACAGTGGATGCCTGCGATAGTGCAGTGCGTATCCCCATGACGGACCGAGCCGAAAGCTTGAACGCCGGTATTGCCGGCAGCGTACTGCTTTGGCACTTCCGAGGAGAGGGCTTGTGATTGCGCCGGAAACGCCGCTGGAATATTTGGCGGAGTATGGGCAGCTGCCGGAAAAAGAAACAACATACGAGCCCGTGCTTTATTGGATTTGGCTGGCGGAGCTGCTGGGCCCGGCAAATACCCATGCAGGCACCCTGCTGGATATTTATGGCTCCGCTAAGGCTGTATGGGAGGACCGTGATAGCCAATGCTTTGCAAAAAGTATTGGCACAGCAGCGCTGCACCGCTGGCAGGCACAGCCTACTACACCGGCAGATTTTGCTCCATTGGCAGCGCAGTGCGACGAACTGGGTGTACAGGTGATTACCTTTGAGGATGCGGACTATCCGCTGGCACTTTCCCGTGTGGCGGACCCGCCGCTGGTGCTGTACTGTACAGGAGATGTGCGCTATCTGAATGCACACAATACCGTGGGCATGGTAGGCGCACGCAAGCCCACTTCTTACGGCGTTTCCGCAGCACAGGACTTTGGCAAGGCGCTTGCCCAAAACGGTGCAGTAATTGTAAGCGGTCTGGCAGACGGTTTGGACAGTGTGTGCCACCGGGCTGCCGTACAGGCAGGTACCCCAACCATTGGTGTGCTGGGGGTGCCTGTTAACAAAACTTACCCTGCAACCAATGCCAACCTGCGCCGGCAGATGGAACAAAATGGTACCGTGATAAGTGAGTATCCCCCCGGGGCAAACTGTGATTATCGGGCGAGTTTTTTACAGCGCAACCGCATCATTGCAGCGCTATCTAAAGTGCTGGTAGTGCTGGAGGCACGGGAGCGCAGTGGAACGATGAGTACCGTAGGGCACGCACAGCGCTATGGCAAAACCGTTTATGCAGTGCCCGGCAGTATTTACTCCCCCTTGTCTGTGGGTACAAATGCCCTGCTGCGGGACGGACGAGCACGCATGGCACTGACTGCGCAGGACATTATGGAGCAATTAGAACTTGCTCCTGCTAAAAAAGATGAATCCGTTGCTTCGGCTGAGGCGCCAACCCTGCCTCTTTCGGATAAAGCACAAAAGGTTTTGAGTTTTATTGGTGCACGGCCGGTCGGTTTGGAAGAACTGGCCGAAAAAACACAGCTGCCTATTGGTGCGCTGCTGGTGGCATTAACAAGCTTGGAGCTGGCAGGCTGGATTTTATCTCAGCCGGGGCAGCGTTATATTTTAAAATAACCTCTATCCCAATGCAAAGCGAGGAAATAAAGCAATGGCAAAATTAGTGATTGTGGAGTCGCCTGCAAAGGCAAAAACCATCGGAAAGTATCTGGGAAAAGATTATACGGTTACGGCCAGCATGGGTCATATCCGTGATTTGCCCGCATCACAGCTGGGCATTGATGTGGATAATAACTACGAGCCGCAATATATCAACATTAAAGGTAAGCAAAAGCTGATTAAAGAACTGAAAGCCGCCGCCAAAAAGTCGGACGGCGTATTGCTTGCAACTGACCCGGACCGTGAAGGTGAAGCAATTAGCTGGCATTTGGCAAATGTGCTGGGGCTGGACCCCACGGATTGCAACCGTGTAACATTCGATGAGATTACCAAAAAAGGCGTTAAAGAAGGCATGGCACACCCCCGTGCAATCTATCAGGACTTGGTAGATGCACAGCAGGCACGCCGTGTACTGGACCGTCTGGTTGGCTATAAGCTCAGCCCGTTCTTGTGGCGTAAAATTCGCCGTGGCTTGTCCGCAGGACGTGTGCAGAGCGTAGCTGTGCGCCTGATTGACGACCGTGAAAAGGAAATCGAAGCCTTTGTGCCGGAGGAATACTGGAACGTGGACGCAACGCTGGCTTCCGGCGGTAAAAAGTTTACCGCACGTTTGCACAGTGATGTTTCCGGCAATAAGCTTTTGCCCAAAACCGAGGCAGAGGCCCGTGCTATTGAAAAAGGTCTGGAAAATGCGGTGTATACCGTATCTGAGCTGAAAAAGGGCCAGCGTGCAAAGGCACCTACCCCGCCGTTTATCACCAGTACCTTGCAGCAGGAGGCAAGCCGCCGCTTGGGCTTTACCGCAACCCGTACCATGCGTGCAGCGCAGGCTTTGTACGAAGGTGTGGAAATTGCAGGCCACGGTACGGTTGGTTTGATTACCTATATGCGTACAGACAGCCTGCGTGTGTCTGACGAGGCAGTTGCAGCGGCACGTGAGTTTATCACCGGCACGTATGGCGATGCGTATGTGTGCCCCAATAAGCGCACATGGAAAACACGCAATGCAGCCAATGCACAGGATGCCCACGAAGCGATTCGCCCCTCTATGCCCGGCCTGACACCGGACGAGGTGGATAAGAGTATCAACGGCGATACGGCAAAGCTGTACCGCATGATTTGGAGCCGCTTTATGGCCAGCCAGATGGCAGACTGCCAGATGGATACCGTTGGCGTAACCGTAACTGCTGCGGACTATCGCTTTAAGGCAAGCGGCTTTACCGTTACCTTTGATGGTTTTACCGTCCTGTACGAGGAAGCTACCGAGGAAAAGGAAAAGAAAGAAACTGCTTTGCCGCCGCTGACCGAGGGACAGGTGTTGAAGCTGCAAGCACTGACCAGTGAGCAAAAGTTTACCCAGCCGCCTGCACGCTACACCGAGGCAAGCCTGATTCGTGCACTGGAAGAAAACGGCATCGGCCGCCCCTCTACCTATGCACCTATCATTACTACCATTATCGACCGCGGCTACGTAGAGCGTGAAGCTAAAAAGCTCAAGCCCACCTTGCTGGGCCGTACCGTTGACGGCCTGATGCTGGAGCAGTTCCCCAATATTGTGGACGTGGACTTCTCCGCACAGATGGAAAAGAATCTGGATAAAGTAGAAAACGGCAGCGAACAGTGGCGTGAAGTTGTAGACGAGTTTTATAAAAAGTTTGATGCCAGCCTGCAGGCAGCGGAAACTGCTATGGAGGGCAAAAAAATCAAAGTGCCGGATGAACCCAGCGGCGAAATCTGCGAACTGTGCGGAAAGCCCATGGTTATCAAGACCGGACGCTACGGCAAGTTCTTGGCTTGCTCCGGTTTCCCGGATTGCCGCAATGCCAAACGTCTGGTAAAAGACACCGGCGGTTTGTGCCCCAAGTGCGGCGGACGCATGCTGCAGCGCAAGAGCGCAAAGGGACGTATCTACTATGGCTGCGAAAACTATCCTAAGTGCGAGTTTATGACTTGGGACGAGCCGGTGCCTACTAAGTGTGAGCACTGCGGTGCAACGATGTTCCGTAAGGGGCAGCGCCTGTACTGCGCAAAGGGCGGCTGTGGGTTTGTTATGGCAGTACCGAAAGGCGGAAATAATCAATGAGTGAATACAAAGTAACGGTTTTGGGTGCGGGCTTGGCCGGCAGCGAAGCTGCATTATGGCTGGCATCGCAGGGCGTACAGGTAACACTGTACGAGCAAAAACCTGTGCGCTACTCCTGCGCCCATACCTCCGAAGGCTTTGCAGAGCTGATTTGCTCCAACAGCCTGAAAGCGGAGCGTTTGGACTCGGCTTCCGGCCTGCTGAAGGCAGAGATGCGTTTGATGGGCAGCCGCCTGTTGGACGCCGCCGAAACGGCACGTGTAGCGGCAGGCGGTGCATTGGCTGTAGACCGTGACCAGTTCAGTGCAGAAGTAACCCGCATGGTGGAGGCAGAGCCCAACATCACGGTGATTCGTGAGCCAATGGAAACCATCTCGGAGGATGCCCCCATTCTGGTTGCTACCGGTCCTTTGACAGACGGCAGCCTGGCAGAGGCAATTGCTGCATTGACAGGCGATGAAAAACTGAATTTTTACGATGCGGTTGCACCTATTGTTACTGCGGAAAGCCTGAACTACGATAAGGTGTTTGCGGCTTCTCGTTACGATAGAGGCGAGGCAGACTACCTGAACTGTCCTTTTAACAAGGCAGAGTATGAGGAGTTCCATGCTGCACTGGTTGGTGCCGAGCGTGCCCCGGTGCATGATTTTGATAAGCCGGCAGCAGAAGGCAACGTCCCCCAAAAGGACGGCGGATTGACTGTTTATGAAGGCTGTATGCCCATTGAGGTTATGGCAGGTCGTGGCGCCGATACCATGCGTTACGGCCCCTTGCGCCCGGTAGGTCTGAAAGACCCGAATACCGGACATCGCCCTTGGGCAAACGTGCAGCTGCGTGCCGAAAATAAAGAGCGCACCTTGTACAACATTGTGGGCTTCCAGACCAATTTGAAGTTTGGCGAGCAAAAGCGTGTGTTCTCTATGATTCCCGGCTTGGAAAATGCAGAGTTTGTGCGTTACGGTGTTATGCACCGCAATACGTTCCTGAACAGCCCCCATGTGCTGACGGACGGCCTAAATCTGCGTGAGCATCCTAACGTTTACTTTGCAGGCCAGATTACCGGCTTTGAAGGCTATATGGAAAGTGCGGCCTGCGGTTTGCTGGCAGCACGCAGCCTGTATGCCCGCCTGACCGGTAAGCAGTGGGTTGCACCCCCGATGGATACGATGTGCGGCGCCTTGGTGCGCTACATTACAAGCCCCAATAAGGACTTCCAGCCGATGGGCGCCAATATGGGTATTTTGCCTCCGCTGGAAAACCGCCCTCGTGATAAGCGGGAGCGCTACTTGGCCGTAGCAAATCGAGCTGTGGCCAGCTTTGAAACTTGGGAGGAAGCTCGTAAAAACGGCTGATACCCCACAGGAAGGGAGAAAACAAAAATGAAGATTCTGCTGGATATGATGGGCGGCGACAATGCTCCTTTAGCTCCGCTGGAAGGTGCAGCACAGGTCATCAAAGCGCACAGCGATATTGAAATTGTAGGTTTGGGCGATGAGCAGGCAGTGCGTGCACTGGCACAGGAAAAAAATATCCCCCTAACCGGCATTACACTGGTAAACTGCACGCAGAATATTGAAATGGACGATGAGCCTGCACTGGCTATCCGCCGTAAGAAGGATTCTCCCACTGTAGTGGGCCTTAGTATGCTGCGTGATGGCGAAGGCGATGCCTTTGTTTCGGCCGGAAGTACAGGTGCGCTGCATGTTGGCTCCAGTTTGATTTTGCGTACCCTGAAAGGTATTAAGCGCCCTGCATTGGCATGCATGGTGCCCAGTAAGGAAAAAAACTATCTGCTTGTGGATTGCGGCGCAAATGCAGAGTGCCGTCCCGATATGCTGCAAGCATTTGGCATAATGGGTTCCTGCTACATGAATAAGGTAAACGGCGTGGCAGACCCTGTGGTCGGGCTTGCCAATAACGGTGCAGAGGAAACCAAGGGCCCGCCGCTGTATCAGCAGGCACATCAGCTGCTGAAGGAAACCCCCGGCCTGAACTTTATGGGCAACATCGAGCCCCGTGATGTCCCGATGGGATATGCTGACGTAGTGGTGTGTGACGGCTTTACCGGCAACGTGATTCTGAAGATGACCGAGGGCATGGCAAAGATGATTCTTACCATTCTGAAAGGAATGTTCAAAAAGAACATCGGCGGTATGATTGCGGCACTTTTGCTGAAAAAGGATTTGTTCGCACTGAAAAAGCGTATGGACTCTGAGGAAGTAGGCGGTGCACCGCTGCTGGGCGCAAAGTGCCCGGTTATTAAGGCACACGGCTCCTCCAGCGGAAAAGCCATTAAAAACGCAATTTTGCAGGCCAAAACCTGTGTGGAAAAAGATTTGTGCGGAACCATGCAGGCGGCTCTAAACGAAATGAATGCACGTCAAAAAGCAACGGAACAAACAGCTTCCGCTGAATCGCAGGAGTGAAGGAGCAAGTAATGAGTCACCCTTTGGAAAATATCATTGGTTATCAATTCAAAAATCCTAAGTTGCTGCTGACAGCGCTTACCCACACCAGCTACGCAAACGAAAGCCGTACCCCGGTACAGCATAACGAGCGTTTGGAGTTTTTAGGCGATAGTGTGTTGCAGCTCGTCAGTGCCGACCATTTATTCCATGCCTATGCCGACCGCCCGGAAGGCGATTTGACCCGTACCCGTGCAAGCCTTGTCAGCGAAGATGCACTGTTTCAGTTTGCACAGGAAATTGATTTGGGCCAGCACCTGCGCTTGGGCAAAGGCGAGGAGCGCTGCGGCGGACGCACCCGCCCCAGCGTGGTATCGGATGCGTTTGAAGCATTGATTGCAGCGCTGTATTTGGACGGCGGTATGGAAGTTGCCAAAAACTTTATTTTGCCCTTTATTACGGAGGGTAAGCACGCTGAGGCCGACTACAAAACCCGTTTGCAGGAGGTTGTGCAGGCTAACCCCGAAGAAAAGCTGCGTTATGTATTAGAGGGCGAAACAGGCCCTGACCATGACAAGCGCTTTGTGGTAGGTGTGTATCTGAACTCCAACCGTGTGGCTAAAGGCGAAGGCCGCAGCAAAAAAGCAGCAGAACAGCACGCAGCCCGTGAGGCACTTAAGCTGATGGGGCTTGTACAGGAATAAAAAAAGAGGAATCTATGGTACTGAAAGAACTTGAAATCCAGGGATTCAAAAGTTTCCCGGACAAAATCAAGATTACCGTGGGGCAGGGTATTACCGGCGTTGTGGGCCCAAACGGCTCGGGCAAAAGTAATATTTCCGATGCTATCCGCTGGGTACTGGGCGAAACCAGTTCCAAACAGCTGCGTGGTGCCGGTAAAATGGAAGACGTTATTTTCGGCGGTACACAAATGCGTGGCGCTATGGGTTTTGCCAGTGTAAAGCTGGTATTGGATAATGCCGACCGTACACTGGATATTGATGCCGACGAAGTGACCATTGCCCGCAAGTATTACCGCAGCGGTGACAGCGAGTACAGCATCAACGGCCAGCACTGCCGCTTAAAGGACGTATACGAGCTGTTTTTGGATACGGGCCTGGGCAGAGACGGCTACTCCATTATCGGGCAGGGCCGTATTGCCGAAATCGTGGGCGCAAAGAGCAGCGAGCGACGTGAAATCTTTGAGGAGGCCTCCGGCATTGCAAAGTATCGCTACCGCAAAACGGAAGCCGAACGCCGCCTGCGCTCCGCAGAGGAAAATCTGGAGCGCCTGCGTGATATTTTAGGCGAACTGGAAAGCCGAGTTGGCCCCTTGGAAAAAGAAAGTGCAAAGGCACAAAAGTTTTTGGAGCTGAGCGAGCAGCGCAAGGGCTTAGAGGTTACTTTGTGGGTGGAAAGTGTCCGCCGCACAAAAGAGATTGTTCGTGAGCAGCAGCATAAGTACGAAACAGCCGCAGCAGATTACGACCGCTTGGATAAAGCAAATCAGGCTGCGGAAGCTGAGGCTGAGGAGATCCGCACGCAGGCACAGCGCCTGACTATGGACATTGAGCGCCTGAACGGGGATATCCGCAGCATCACGGAAGAAATGGGCAACAGCACCAGCCGTATTGCTGTTTTGGAAAATGACATTGCGCATAACGAGCGCTCTGTGCAAAATTTGCAGGAAGAAATCCACCGTGGCGAGGCCAGCCAGGAAACGCTTGCGGAGGAAATCCGGCAGCATGAGCAGGCAATCCAAAGTATCGAAGTGCAGGTAAAAGTCCTGACCGACGAGATTGCCCAGTCGGAGCAAACGCTGGAACAAATCCAGCAGGACAATTTGGCGTCCGGCGAACGTAAAGGTACGGTAACCGCAGCGCTGGCACGTATGACAGACCAGCAGACTGCCTGCCGTGTGGCAGCAGCAGCGGCACAATCGGCAGCAGTTGCAGCAAAAGAGCGCTTGGAAAATGCCGGTGCGGAGCGTACTGCAAACCAGCAGCGCTTAAATACCCTGAAAGAAGAATACGAAGACACCCTGACTTATTTGGAAAAAATCAAAAATGAGCAAAAGCGTTTGGAAAATGTGCGTGAGGGTGTTGGCTTAAAGCTGCAGGCACGCCAGAAGAATCTGGCAGAAGCCGACGAGGCAGAGCAGCGGGTTGACCGTGAGATTGATGCGGCAGAACAGCGCATTCAGGTTCTGCGTGACCTGGAAAAGAATATGGACGGCTACCAGCAGTCGGTTAAAAGCGTAATGCGTGCTGCGGAGGCACATCGCCTGCGTGGTATCGTAGGCCCGGTATCCAGTATTTTGTCGGTTGAAAAAGGCTACGAAATGGCGATTGAAACCGCACTGGGCGCAGCGCTGCAAAACATTGTTGTAGATGGCGAAGCTGCGGCAAAGGCTGCGATTGCATTTTTGCGTGACAGCCGTGCGGGCCGTGCAACCTTCCTGCCGCTGGATACCATTCAGCCCGGCGAGTTCCGTGGCAGTTTGACAGGTACAGCCCAGCTGGCAAGTGAGTTGGTTCGCTGCGATGCAAAATACCAAAAGGTTGTTCAGTATCTGTTGGGCCGCATTGTGGTTGTGGATGACATCAACGAGGCGTCGGTAGTTGCAAGACGTCTGGGATACCACAATAAGGTTGTTACCGTAGACGGTCAGGTTGTAAATGCAGGCGGCAGCTTTACCGGCGGCAGCATGGCTCGCTCGGCAGGTTTGTTTACTCGCAAGCAGGAAATTGAAGACCTGAAACAAAAGGTAACCATGCTGCAAAACAAGCAGCAGCAGGCACAGGAAAATACAGACCGCTGCAAAGAGCAGGTGGATGCACTAAAGGCAGATTTGGTTGCAACGGATAGTGAAATCATTACCTTGGGCAATGATATTGTTCGTGCGGAAACCGAAGCAAACCAGCTCAAGATGCATCTGAGTCAGGTACGTGGCGCAGTGGAAATCCTTTCCGGCGAAATCGAAACGCTGGAAAAGCAAATTGTGGAAAACGAAACCACCGGCACCACAAAGGCGGCCGAAGATGCCCGCTTAACCGAGGAAATCAACAAGCTGAGCGCAGAGCTGGATACCATCAGCGAAGGCGACGACAGCTTTTTGGAAACCCGCAGCCGTATGGCAGATGAGCTGGGTACAAAGCGCCTGCAAAAGCTGGAGCAGGAAAAGAATGCCGAAGCACACCGTGCGGCAATCCAAAACCTGCGTGGCCGCCACGAGGAAACGACCGGACGCAAGTCGGACCTGGAACGCAGCATTCGGGCTTTGTGTGAGGCCAGCGAAACCCTGAAGCAGGAAATCGAAAAGATTCGTACCGGCAAGGGCGAAAAGGACGCACTGATTCGGGAGAAGGAAGCTGCCATTCAGGCGGCAACCCGTACCCGTTTGGAGCGTGACGCAGCGGAAACACAGGCCAATGCCCGTGCCCGTGAAGCTGCGGAAGAGCGTGAGCGCATGAGTCAGGAAATGGCACGCCTTGCGGAACGTAAGGCAGCGGCAGAAAGCGAGTACGACCAGACCATTGCAAAATTGTGGGAGGAGTACCAGCTTTCTGTTACCGAGGCAGAAAAGCTTTGCGTGCCGTTTGAATCGGTTGCGCTGCTGCGTGCGCAGGTAGCGGATTTGCGTACCAAGATTCGGAATCTGGGCCATGTTAATGTTGGCGCAGTGGAAGAATATAAAGAGGTGCGTGAGCGCTATGACACCCTGCATACACAGGTGCAGGATGTTGAAAAGAGTAAGACCGAACTGACCCGCATGATTGCGGAGCTGTCCACCCAGATGCGTAATATCTTTACGGAGAGCTTCCAAACGATTAACGATAACTTCGGGCGGATTTTCCAAGAGCTGTTTGGCGGCGGCAGTGCTTCGCTTTATTTGGAGGATGATGCCGACGTGCTGAATGCCGGTATCGAAATCCGTGTTGCACCGCCGGGTAAGGTCATTAAAAATCTGGCTGCACTTTCCGGCGGCGAGCAGGCACTGGTTGCAATCAGCATCTATTTTGCAATTCTGGCGGTAAACCCGGCGCCTTTCTGTATTCTGGACGAGATTGAGGCTGCTTTGGACGATGCAAACGTTGTACGCTACGCACAGTACCTGCGCCGCATTTCCGATAAGACACAGTTTATTGTAATTACACACCGTCGTGGTACGATGGAGGCTGCTGACGTACTGTATGGTGTTACCATGCAGGAAGATGGTGTTTCCAAGCTGCTGCGTTTGGATTTGGATAACGTAGATGCTTCTTTGGTTTCTTAATCGAAAGGAGAATAAAAAATGGGATTTTTCGGCAAAAAGAAAATCACCGATGGCCTGTCCAAAAGCCGTGTAGGTTTTTGGGGCAATATTGCAAACACTTTACTGGGCAGTGAAATCGACGACGATACTTACGAAGATTTGGAAGAACAGCTGGTACTGGCAGACACCGGTGCAGATGTTGCGGTACAGCTGGTGGATTCGCTGCGTGACCGTGTAAAGAAAAACCATTTGCGCACAGGTCCGCAGGCTTTGGATGCCCTAAAAGACTTGGTGGCTGAAGAACTGGAATGTGACCATGAAATGGATTTGTCCGGCAAGCCGGCAGTCATTTTGGTGATTGGTGTTAACGGTGTGGGTAAAACCACCTCGATTGCAAAGCTGTCCAACTACTATAAAGAGCAGGGCAAGCGTGTTATGCTGGCGGCGGGCGATACCTTCCGTGCAGCAGCAGGCGAGCAGCTGGATATTTGGGCGGAGCGTGCAGGCGTGCCTATCATTCGGGGCGCAGATGGTGCTGACCCGGCGGCTGTTATTTTTGACGCAGTGCAGTCTGCCTCCGCAAAGGGCGTGGATTTGGTTATCTGCGATACCGCCGGCCGCTTGCATAATAAAAAGAATCTGATGGACGAGCTGAGCAAAATCAGCCGCAGCGTGAAAAAGGCAGCGCCGGAGGCCAGCGTGGAAACCCTGTTGGTACTGGACGCCATTACAGGCCAAAACGCAATCCGTCAGGCACAGGAGTTTATTGCGGCAGCCGGTGCAACCGGTGTTATTTTAACTAAGCTGGACGGCACTGCAAAGGGTGGCTGTGTAGTTGCAGTAAAGCAGAAGATGGGCTTGCCGGTTCGCTTTGTTGGCGTAGGCGAGGGAATCGACGATTTGGTTCCCTTTTCTGCACAGGCATTTGCCGATGGCCTGCTGGGCAAGGAGGACTAAACAATGGAAATTTGTGCAGCAACCAACAATGCAGGCAAGCTGAAAGAGCTGCGCCGCATTTTAGAGGCACAGGGCCATACCGTAAAAAGCTTAAAAGAGCTGGGTGTAACGATTGACCCGGAAGAAACCGGCACCACTTTTGCGGAAAACGCAAAAATCAAGGCAGAGGCATTTTGTCAGGCAACCGGTTTGCCTACCGTGGCAGATGACTCCGGTTTATGTGTAGATGCGTTGCAGGGAGCACCCGGTGTGTACAGCGCACGCTACTGCGGCCGCCACGGTGATGATGAGGCCAATAACGATAAGCTGCTGGCAAATATGGAAAATGTCCCTGCCGAGCAGCGCAGCGCAAAGTTTGTTTCGGCTGTGTGCCTGTGGATGCCGGATGGCCGCAATCTGCTGTGCATGGGCGAGTGCCCCGGCTCGATTGCGTTTGCACGTAAGCCCGGTGAATACGGCTTTGGCTATGACCCGCTGTTTATTCCGGCAAATTACGGCTTGGCAGATGGCACAACCAGACCCAATACCGAGCAGCGCAGTTACTCCCAGCTGACACCGGACGAAAAGGACGCAATCAGCCACCGTGGCCATGCAATGGAAAAGCTGGGCCAGCAGCTGGCTGCATTTTTGGAAAAATAATGTTTTCCGCATGAAATGAATTTACGGTGGAAAACGTATATAACAAGTAAGAGGTTATCTCAAAAGAGAAAGGAAAATTTTATGTTAACAAGCAAACAGCGTGCAATCCTGCGTGGTAAGGCAAATACGTTGGACCCTGTATTCCAGATTGGCAAAGGCGAAATCGACGAGACTGTGATTCAGGCGGTTACCGATTGCCTCGCAGCACGTGAGCTGATTAAGCTGAAGGTTTTGGATAACAGCATGTACTCTGCAAAAGAGGCAAGCCAGATTCTGTGCGAGGCTTGCGGTGCCGACGGCGTACAGGTTATCGGCTCTAAGTTTGTGCTGTACCTGCAAAAGCAGAAGGACAGCCAGTATGCTGACCTGCTGAAATGAGAATCCTATTGTATGGAGGTACCTTTGACCCGCCGCATAATGGGCACATGCACAACCTGAAACTGGCAGCTGCCTGTGTAAAGCCGGATAAAGTGGTGATTATGCCGGCCGGAGCAGCTCCGCATAAAGCGGCTAGTTCCACCCCGGCACGGCTGCGCATGGAAATGTGCGGTTGTTTCTGTGCATTGGCGGGAAGTGCAGATATTCCACAGCTTGAAATCAGCGATTGGGAAATTTGTCAGGCGCAAGAGGGAAAGAAAAATTATTCGGACACAACGGTTACCATGCTGGCACAAAAGTACCCGGGGGCACAGATATATATGACAGTGGGCAGCGATATGCTGCTGAGCTTTGACAGCTGGCATAACTGGCAGCATTTGCTGCAAAGCTGTGTATTGGTAGCGGTTAGCCGGGAATGTGACGATTTTGCAGCACTGCATACAAAAGCAGCGGAGATTGACCCCACCGGAACACATATTGTGTTTGCGCAAGGGGCGGCGCTGCCAATGGCAAGCAGCCGGCTGCGTGCACAGATGCAAAACGGGATAGTGTGCACAGATGCGCTGCCGGAAAATGTGCAGCGCATTATTGAGCGAGAGGAAGTGTATCTACCATGTCGGACACAACACTGACATTGGAACAGGCGCAGGCCTTGGCAAAAAGCCGCCTGAGTGCAAAACGGTATCAACATACGGAAAATGTAAAAACAATGGCGGTGGCATTGGCAAAGCGCCACGGGGCCGACCCGGAAAAGGCAGCTTTGGCCGCTTGGTTGCACGATGTAGCAAAGGAAATGCCAAAAGAGGAATTGTTGCAGATATTGCGGGATAATGCTATAATAGCGAAAAATGCAGATTTGCGCCCTTTGCCGGTATGGCATGGGGTTTGCGCTGCAATTTTGGCACGTACCCAGTGGGGTGTTCAGGACACAGAGGTATTAGACGCTGTGGAGTGTCACACAACGGGCCGTGTAAATATGACCAAGATGGACAAAATTCTGTTTTTGGCAGATATGACCAGTGCAGAGCGTGATTGGCCCGGAGTAGAGCAGTTGCGAGCATTGGAACAAAATGACTTGGACGCAGCAGTGCTGGCAGGGCTGAAGCAAACCATCGACTTTGTAAAAAGCAGTGGAAAAGAAATAGACCCGATGTCGATTGCTGCCTACGAGGACTTGAAAAAACGTACAGAAGGGAAAACGACAAATGAGCGAACAGCGTCATATTCGTACAAACCGCAGTACACATAGTACCGGCACTACTCGTAAAATCAATCGTGCAGATGGTCGTACCGCACCGGAGCATCACGGCCGCCGCAAAAAAAAGAAAAAGACACGCTGGTGGGTTCCCCTGCTGGTAGTGGTGTGCATTATCGGTATTGGTGTAGGCTCGGTGATGGGTTATGTAAACAGCGTACTGAGCGCAATCAGACCGCCGGACGATGCAACGTCTATTGATATTTCGGCACAGACTGCGCCGGAGTTTAAGGGCGATGTGGTAAACATTCTGGTTTGCGGCATCGACTACGAGGAAGGCCGAACATACGGCAGCGGCGGCGACAAAGACGTCAACGATGGTATGACAGACATGATTATGTATGTCAATTACGATTTGAAAAACGGCAAAATGAATATGCTGCAAATTCCCCGTAATACCTTGGTTGGCAAAACCGTAACCTGCTCGGATACTTCCGGCAAAACGTACAAGGCATCCAACGGACAAATCAACTCGCTTGCACTTTCCAACAAGGACGGCATTGCCGCACTGGCGGACGTAGTGGCAAACAACTACCACCTGCCCGTGGACTACTACGCTACCATTGATATGGAAGCACTGATTAAAATGGTCGACCACTTCGGCGGTTTGGATGTTTACGTGCCGCAGGATATTAAGGACGGCAAGGGCAGCAAGCTGGAAAAGGGTGTTCGCCATCTGGACGGCAAGACCGTAGAATATCTGGTGCGTCAGCGTCATGCTTACGCAAACGGCGACCTTGGCCGTTTGAATACCCAGCGTTACTTCTACTCTGCATTGTTCACCCGTGTAAAAACAGCAAACCTGGCAGAAATTATCAAGCTGATGCCGGTTATTCAGATGTATGTGAAAACCAACATTCCTACTTCGGACTTAATTGCGCTGGCATATAACTTCTTGTCTATCGACTCGGCAGATATTATGGTTGCGCAGACGCCTGTATACAGCGGCTCGCTTTACGGCGCAACCGAAACCTTTAAGGGCCACTCGGTGCTGGTGCCGGCTCGTCAGGAAATTGCCGACCTGCTGAACCAGTACTTCCGTGCAAACACCGGTGAGGTGCCGGCTTCTGAACTAAACTTCCTGGACAGCCACCCCCACAATAACGCTGCAACAAGCGCAAACGTGCAGTTTATGGGCCAGCTGGACAATCAGGCAACAGAGGCAGAGCAGGCACAGTAAGATGATTACACAGCACAGGCTGCGCCAGCAGCCTGTTTGCTGATTTTTGGGAGAGGGAGTTTTTATGGATACGAATCTGGATTCACGGCAATTAGCCATTACCATTGCAAAGGTTTTGGACAAAAATAAGGCACTTGACGTTAAAGTGCTGAAAATCGAAGATGTTACTGTGCTGACAGACTACTTTGTTATTGCATCCGGTACTTCTACCACACATACGGCTGCTTTGGCAGACGAAGTGGAGTTTCAGCTGCAGCAGCAAGGTATTAAGCCTTTTGCCAGCGAAGGCTATGATTCTAAAAACTGGGTTTTGCTGGATTACGGCAGTGTAATTGTACACGTGTTTGTACCGGGTACCCGTACCTTCTACGATTTGGAGCATTTGTGGGCAGACGGAGAACCTGTTGACCTGACGGATTTGATTACCGGTGAAGATTAAACACTGCCGGCTCGATAAACATTCTAATTTTGGAGTGATAGTAAAATGAAGTACGATTACAGCGCAGTTGAAGCAAAGTGGCAGTCTGTATGGGATAAGGAAAAAACTTTCCATGCAGAAATTGACCATAGTAAACCCAAATTCTACGCATTGGTAGAGTTCCCTTATCCCTCGGCTGCAGGCCTGCACGTTGGTCACCCCCGCAGCTATACCGCACTGGATGTAGTTGCCCGCAAGCGCCGTTTGCAGGGATATAATGTTTTGTACCCCATGGGTTGGGACGCTTTTGGCCTGCCCACCGAAAACTTTGCAATGAAAAACCACATTCACCCCGAAATCGTTACGGAAAACAATGTGGGACGCTTCAAAAAGCAGCTCAAGAGCTTGGGCCTTTCTTTTGACTGGGACCGTGAAGTAAACACTACCGACCCCAGCTACTACAAGTGGACCCAGTGGATTTTTATTCAGCTGTTCAAAAAGGGCTTGGCTTACAAGAAGGAGATGAACGTCAACTTCTGCACAGGCTGTAAGGTCGTTTTGGCAAACGAGGAAGTTGTTAACGGCGTATGTGAGCGCTGCGGCAGCCCCGTTGTGCACAAGACCAAGAGCCAGTGGATGCTGAAAATCACGGAGTATGCCGACCGTCTGATTGACGATTTGGACCAGGTAAACTTTATCGACCGTGTTTCTGCACAGCAGAAAAACTGGATTGGCCGCAGCTACGGCGCTGAGGTAAACTTTACCGCAACTACCGGTGAAACCATTACCGTTTACACCACACGCTGCGATACCCTGTTTGGCGCAACGTACATGGTTTTGAGCCCGGAGCACGCACTGGTTAAGGGCTGGCTGGATTCCGGCAAACTGGCAAATGCAGACGAAGTAAAGGCATATCAGGATGCAGCTGCACGTAAGTCCGATTTTGAGCGCACCGAAATGAATAAGAACAAGACCGGTGTGCGTTTGGCTGGTGTGGAAGCTGTAAACCCTGTTACCGGCAAGCAGATTCCTATCTTTATTTCGGACTATGTTTTGGCAACTTACGGCACAGGCGCAATTATGGCTGTCCCCGCACATGATACCCGTGACTGGGAGTTTGCTAAAAAGTTTGACCTGCCCATTATTGAAGTGGTGCAGGGCAGCGAGCCTGCTGATTTGGACAAGGCTGCATTTACCGATGTTGCTACCGGCACGATGGTAAACTCCGGCTTCCTGACAGGCCTGTCTGTTAAGGAAGCACAGGAAAAGATGATTGCATGGCTGGAAGAAAGCGGTAAGGGCCACAGCCAGACCAACTTCAAGCTGCGTGACTGGGTGTTCAGCCGTCAGCGTTACTGGGGCGAGCCTATCCCCATGGTTTACTGCGAAAAGTGCGGCTGGCAGCCTCTGCCGGAAGACCAGCTGCCCCTGATGCTGCCTGAAATCGAAGACTTTGAGCCGGGCGAAGGCGGCGAAAGCCCCTTGGCACGCCACACCGAATGGCTGACAACTACCTGCCCCTGCTGTGGTGGCCCTGCAAAGCGTGAAACCGATACCATGCCTCAGTGGGCTGGTTCTTCTTGGTATTTCCTGCGCTATATGGACCCGCACAATGATAAGGAACTGGTCAGCGAAGAAGCTGTTAAGTACTGGGGTCCTGTGGACTGGTACAACGGCGGTATGGAGCATACCACCCTGCACTTGCTGTACAGCCGTTTCTGGCATAAGTTCCTGTACGATATTGGCGTAGTACCTTACTGCGAGCCTTATGCAAAGCGTACCAGCCATGGTATGATTCTGGGCCTGAACCCCCACAGCTTTGTAAACCTGCCCGCAGAGGAGCAGCAGAAACTGGTTGCTGAGCACGGCAGCGAGGAAGCTGCAAAGGCTTGGCTGGTACAGAAGTACGGCGAAATGTCTACGCACCCGGTTGTTAAGATGTCCAAGAGCTTGGGCAACGTTGTCAACCCGGACGAAATCGTTGAGAAGTACGGTGCTGACACCATGCGCCTGTACGAGATGTTTATGGGCGACTTTGAGCAGGCTGCTCCCTGGCAGACCTCTGCAATTGCAGGCTGCAAGCGCTTCTTGGACCGTGTATGGAACCTGTCTGAAAAGATGGTTGAGGGCGAGGGCTACCGCCGTGAGGTCGAAACCCTGATGCACCAGACCATTCGCAAGGTCAGCGAAGACATCGAAGCTTTGAAGATGAACACCGCTATTGCACAGCTGATGACGCTGGTCAACAAGCTGTATGACTTGGGTGGTGTCACCAAGGCTGAGTTTGAAACCTTGCTGAAGCTGCTGAACCCGTTTGTTCCTCACCTGACTGAGGAGCTGTGGGAGCAGCTTGGCCACAGCCACGACGACCAGCTGGCATTTGCAGCATGGCCTGTTTACGAGGAGGCTAAGTGCAAGGAAGCTACAGTAGAGATTGCTGTACAGGTCAATGGCAAGGTGAAAGCACGCTTGTCTGTAGACGCAGATATTGCAGCGGAAGACGCAATTGCAGCAGCAAAAGCAAACCCCGATGTAGCAGCAGCTATTGCAGGTAAGACCATTGCCAAGGAGATTTATGTTAAGGGCCGCTTGGTTAATATTGCTGTAAAAGGCTAAAATGCGTAAACTGTTATTAACCACGGAAAAAATCACGAATAATCCGTGAATATTTCATGGAAGGTGTTGACAGAATCGTGGTTAAACGGTATAATGGCTATCGTTGATTACCATGTAACAACGAAATTCCTGCCTCAAGGGAGGGAATAAAATGTCGGAAATTCGTGTTAAAGAGGGCGAATCGCTGGAAAGCGCACTGCGTCGCTTTAAGCGCAGCACTGCTCGCAGCGGCGTGCTGGCGGAGGTCCGTAAGCGTGAAGCTTACGAGAAGCCTTCTGTCAAGCGCAAGAAGAAGTCTGAAGCAGCCCGCAAGCGCAAGTTCAAGTAATTTGTGCTGACATAGCGTCTGCAAAGGCTTTGCTAAAAGCGTAGCCAGCGTGGGAGGATCCATTTGGGTCCTCCCACTTTTCTTTTGTCCCAAGATACAGTATACTGCAAACATAATCTCAAAAAAGGAGAACCTTTATGTTGTTTACACCGGAATATGTCTTTCGGGACGTTACACATATTACACCGGAATTTTTAGCACAAAAGGGCATTCGTGCTTTGGTGCTGGATGTGGATAATACTATTACCGGTGACCGCAGTCAGGAGCTTGCGCCCGAAGTGGAACAGTGGCTGCAAACAATGCGTGATGCAGGCATTGCGCTTACCATTTTATCCAATGGCACAAAGGAGCGTGTCCGGCCTTTTGCAGAGTCTATCGGCTTAAAGTGGGTATCCCGGTCGGCTAAGCCGCTGCCGTTTGGTATGTGTGTGGCACGCCGCCGTACAGGTGTAAAGCGCTCGCAGATGGCAATGGTAGGCGACCAATTGTTTACAGACCGCATGGCTGCTGCGTTATACGGAATACCTGCGTTTGTGGTAATTCCCCGTGGCGAGGATTTGAACCGTTTTGTGCAGGTTAAACGTAAGTGGGAAAAGCCGTTTTGGCTGAAGTACTACAAAAAGGGAGGCAAAACCCTATGATGCAGCAGATACGATTTGGTACGGCAGGCGAAAGCGACAGCTTTGCAAAGCTGGGCTACAAAACCAGCTTGGATGTCCCTGCTTATACCGCTAAAATGGGGCTGAATGCGTTTGAATATCAGTGCGGCAGAGGTGTTCGCCTTGGCTTGGATAAAGCAGCTAAAATGGCGGTGAAAGCGGCGGAAAATGACATCCTGTTCAGTGTCCATGCACCATACTATATCAGTATGTCCAGCTTGGAAGAAGAAAAGCGCCTGAATAGTGTAAACTACATCTTGCAGAGCTGCGCTTTAGTAAAAGCACTGGGCGGCAAGCGTGTTATTTTTCATTCCGGAAGCTGTGGTAAGCAAAGCAGAGAAGCTGCGTTAGAAAAGGCGATGGACACGATGCGCCGTGCAGTGGAAGCCTGCGATGAGGCCGGATTTGGCGATTTGACCCTGTGCCCCGAAACGATGGGCAAAATCGGCCAATTGGGTACTTTGGACGAGGTGCTGGCACTGTGCAGTGTAGATTCTCGCATTACACCCTGCATTGACTTTGGACACCTGAATGCACGCACACTGGGCGGAATCCAAACAAAGCAGGATTATGCGGATATTTTGGACCGTATGGGAGATGCTTTAGGAGATGCCCGTGCGGAGAATTTTCACGTGCATTTTTCTCGTATCGAGTATACAAACGGTGGCGAAAAGCGTCACTGGACTTTTGCCGAAACACAGTTTGGCCCGGAGCCCGGCCCGCTAATGGAGCTTTTTGCTGAGCGTAAACTGTCGCCTACGGTGATTTGCGAAAGCGCAGGAACGCAGGCCGAAGACGCACAGTGGATGCAGCAGACCTATCGTGCAGCCCTGTAATCGGCAAGTTTTTAGTGGATTATCCGTGTTTTTTTGGTGTGGGTCTTGCAAAATACCTATATTTCGAGTAAAATAACAATTAGATATGCATAGGCATTGAATACAAAGAGTTTATTGGAGGAATTCCGAATGATTTCTGCAGGCGAATTTCGTAATGGTGTAACTTTTGAGCAGGACGGCCAGGTTCTTCAGGTCGTTGAGTTCCAGCATGTTAAGCCTGGTAAGGGCGCTGCTTTCGTCCGTACCAAGACCAAGAATGTCATCACTGGTTCTGTGGTCGAAACAAGCTACAACCCCACTGCAAAGTTCCCCCGTGCAACCATCGACCGTCGTGAGATGAGCTACAGCTACGAGGACGGCGATTTGTACTACTTCATGGACAACGAGACCTACGAGCAGGAGCCCGTCAACAAGAGCGATGTTGGCGAAAACTTCAAGTTCTGCAAAGAGGGCGACCTGTGCAAGATTATGTCCTACAAGGGCAAGGTCTTTGGCGTTGAGATCCCCACTTTCGTTGAGCTGGAAGTTACCGCTACCGAGCCTGGCTTCAAGGGCAACACTGCTACCAATACCCTGAAGCCCGCTACTCTGGAGACCGGCGCTGAGCTGCGTGTGCCTCTGTTCATCAACGAGGGCGACAAGATCCGTATTGATACCCGCACCGGCGAGTATATGGAGCGTGTCTGATTTTTCCTGCCGCAAGGCCGGGTTACGGCATTGGCCGCAGCCCGGCTTTTTTAATTACACTATCAGGAACCGGCATTGCCGGAAGGAGCGTAACTATGAATCTGAGTGAAAAAGCTGCATACCTGAAGGGTTTGGCCGAGGGTCTGGGTCTGGCTGATTCCAGCCAGGAAAAGGTTCTGAAGGTTGTTATTGATATGCTGGGCGACCTGGCAGAGTCTGTCGAAGGTTTGGACGGCGAGATGGAAGCTGTTTGCGAAGAGCTGGACGAAATCGAAGAAGATTTGTACAGCCTGGACGATGACGACGACGAGGATGAGGAAGAAGAGTACGACGACGCTGAAGTTGAGTACGAGCTGACTTGCCCCAAGTGCGGCGCTACCGTTATTGTAGATGAGGATACTCTGGTTAGCCAGGAAATCTACTGCGGCCAGTGCCATGAGCCCATCGAAATCGAGTTTATCGACGAGGACGCTGAGCAGGAGTAAATCCAAAACAAAAAGCCGTGAGCAATGCTCACGGCTTTTTTATTATGCGTTTTTAGCGTCGGCCAAAGCTTTTTCCAGCCAAATGCCGCCGATATCCAGTGCATTATATAGGCCAACTTTATTAGTCTGGCGCATAATGCGTTCTTGCGGATTTTTCTTTGTATCAGTAGAAAGCAGAACCAAGTGGATTTTATCTGCGATTTCATGGTCGTTTTCTACTTTGGTAGTTAATACCTGCAAATACAAAACATACGGGTCAGTCATGTTGCCGTAGTAAATTTCGTTTTTGCAACGAACCAACGGCTTGCCCTTGTAGGTCAGTTTGGGTGTATATGCCATATATCAATGCCTCCTTCGCAATAATCCTAATTATTCAATTCAGTATACCATAAAATGCAATCTGTTACAATCTCAAATAAAGCGGCGCAGTAAACGGGAACTTTTTGTGAGAAGTGTAAAATCGTCAACATTTAACCGAAACTTTGTGCTATACTGTATTTAATAGCAAAAGCAATGAAATATAGTCAACGGGTAAACCGTATAAAAAATAGAATGTGTTTTAGCAGTGATGCACTGCTTGTCGATAAAGGAGTCCCATATGGCAGATTATCAGGAATTTCGTAAAAAGTCTCGTCGCCGCCGCATGAAAAAGCGTGTGCTTGCAGGTGCGGTGATGGTTGCGGCTGTTGGTATTTTGGTTGGCGGCGGTTGTCTGGTATTATCCGGCATGGGCTTTTTTGAAAAAGCCCCCGTTGCAAGCTCGATTTCTACCCAAGAGTCACCGGAACCGGAGCAGCTGACTGCACCGGAACAGGGCAAGGGCTTTCGTGTAGCACCTGTGACAGAAAATAAGGAGTGGAATACCGCAGCCTATGATGTGAAAACCTTGGATTACACGGTTTTAGGGCAGGACGATGGTACAACGGCAATGGATTTCCGCTTAGTATCGCAGCCTGCTTGCGGACGTGTGACCACCGGCTATTACGACCATGTAACTTTTATGGGCGACAGCCTGACACAGGGTTTGGAGCTGTATACAACGGGATTGCCGAATGCTTTCTACTGTGCATATAAGGGCATCGGCCCCAATGCGGTGGTAAACGGCGCAACCTGCACCCGTGCAAATGGAAACAAGGAAGTTCCGCTTGAGGCGCTGGCACAGATGGCGCCGGACGCTATCTATGTTCTGTTTGGTACCAATACATTGGTAAATGCAGGCGAAAACGTACAGCAGTCTTTCCTTACTTACTATGAGCAAATGATTGACCTGATTCAGCAAACACGCCCCGGTATTCAGGTGTATATGCAGTCTATTACGCCGGTACGGCCGGAGGTTTCTGCGCAGAAGCCGGGCCTGAACAATGTGCGTTTACAGCGCATCAACGATGAACTGGCGGCGATTGCAATCCGTAAGGGCTGTTACTTTATCAACCTGTGGGAGCCGCTGGCAGACAGCGAGGGCAATCTGCGTGCGGATTACGCTGCCGGAGATGGAATCCACATGAACCCCACCGGCTATGCAGCATGGGTGGAGTATTTGCGCACACATACCGCCTATACCCCCGGTGCATTGTATGAGGCAGGCAGCGGCAGCTATTACATTGAAGCTTAATCAATTTAATAAAAAGTATGAGAAAAGCCCCCGACCATCGGTCGGGGGCTTTTGTTGATGTAATTAGATGAATTAGAACAAACCGGTGATACGACCGTTGTTGTCAACATCGATGTTTACGGCAGCGGGCTTTTTGGGCAGGCCGGGCATCGTCATGATGCTGCCGCAAATAACAACTACAAAGCCGGCACCTGCGCTCAGGCGTACCTCACGCACTTCCATGGTGAAGCCGGTAGGAACGCACAGCAGATTTGCGTTATCGCTAAAGCTGTACTGTGTTTTTGCAATACATACGGGCAAATCACTGTAGCCCAGTGCAGCCAGCTCAGCCAGAGTCTTTTTCGCAGCAGCGCTGTAGGTTACACCGTCAGCACGGTAAATCTTTTTGGCGATAGCCTCAACCTTTTCAGGCAGGGTCTGGTTCAGCTCGTAAGCAAACTGAATGGGACGGTCCTCCATGATGTTCAGCACTTCCTGTGCCAAAGTCATGGCACCCTCGCCGCCCTTTGCGAACACTTCGCTCAGTGCGCAGGGGACACCCATCTCATGGCAGTAATCAAACACAAACTTCTGTTCTTCCTCGGTATCGGAGGGGAAGGCGTTGATAGCAACAACAACAGGCAGACCGAACTGATCCTTCATGTTTTCGATGTGACGGCCCAGATTGCCAATACCCTTCTTGACAGCCTCCAGATTGGGGGTGTTCAGGTCAGCCTTAGCAACACCGCCGTGGCTCTTTAATGCACGAACAGTGGCAACCAGAACAACTGCACTGGGGGCAATGCCTGCCTTGCGGCACTTGATGTCCAGGAACTTTTCAGCGCCCAAATCTGCGCCGAAGCCTGCCTCGGTAACAACGTAATCAGCCAGAGCCATGCTCAGCTTGGTAGCCATAACGCTGTTGCAGCCATGTGCGATATTGGCAAAAGGACCGCCGTGAATGATAGCGGGGTTGTTTTCCAAAGTCTGTACCAGATTGGGGTCAATAGCGTCCTTCAGCAGTGCGGTCATTGCACCTGCGGCGCCAATCTGACCTGCGGTAACGGGCTGACCGTCGTAAGTGTAAGCGCAAACGATTTTGCTCAAGCGCTCCTTCAGGTCGTCAATGCTGGTAGCAAGGCAGAAGATTGCCATAACTTCGCTGGCAACCGTGATGTCAAAGCCATCTTCACGGGGGGTGCCGTTTACCTTACCGCCCATACCGTCAACAATAAAGCGCAGCTGACGGTCGTTCATATCCATGCAGCGCTTCCAAGTAATGCGGCGGGGGTCAATGTTTAAGGGGTTGCCCTGCTGGATGCTGTTATCAATCATGGCAGCAAGCAGGTTGTTGGCTGTGCCAATAGCGTGCAGGTCACCGGTAAAATGCAGGTTGATGTCCTCCATGGGAACAACCTGTGCGTAACCGCCGCCGGCTGCGCCGCCTTTCATACCAAACACAGGTCCCAGAGAAGGCTCACGCAGGCACAGGATGGATTTCTTGCCCATCTTGCACAATGCGTCAGACAAGCCAACACTGGTAGTGGTTTTGCCCTCGCCGGCGGGGGTGGGGCTGATAGCGGTAACCAGAATCATCTTGCCCTTTTGCGGCAAGGTGTGAACCAAACGGTGGTCAATCTTTGCTTTATAGCGGCCGTAAGGAATAATCTGCTCCTCATTCAGGTCAAGTTTTTTTGCAACTTCGGTAATGGGCTGCATATTAGCAGCCTGAGCGATTTCGATATCAGACAGCATAATGAATCATCCTTTCCCATATAGTTGTGGATAGTCGAATAAAACAAGGTGTAATGCCCGGCTGCCTTTTTGCATTCACACAGAAAACAAAAAGGCAGCTTACGCTATTGCACGCAAGCTGCCCAGACGGTCGGCATAAAAGCGCTTCCGCTTACACCGTGGTAAACCACGATTATCCGTCAGCAAGCGGTGGCTATATCCAAATAGTAGCATAGCAGCGGGAGTCTTGTCAACGAGAATTTTACGATGCGTGTGCTTCCGGATATAAATTTTGTAAAAGTGCTGGGTTTAACGGATAAACGCACCGGTAAATGTGGAAACTGCGCCTTTTATCGAGAAAAGCAACGATTTACAATACGCTTTTCCTTGTGGCAGATATAGCCTTGTGCTATACTATAAACTGAATTTATAGCGTCTAAAAATAAAAATGGAGCATTGTTGTATGAAACAAAATCCCAATATACATTATCTGGATAATGCAGCTACCACAATGGTAGCGCCGGAAGTTGCACAGGTTGTACACGATACGCTGCTGCAGCACTGGGCAAACCCGTCCAGTTTATACACCCCCGGTGTGGAAAGCGGCATGGAGCTGAACCGTGCACGCTCGGTGGTTGCAAAATCGCTGGGCTGCAAAAGCAGCGAGCTGTTTTTTACCGGCAGCGGCAGCGAAGGCAATAACATGGCCTTACTGGGTGCAGTGCGCAGCAAAACCTTTGGTAAGCGCATTGTGGTGTCCGGCTTTGAGCACGCAAGTGTAGATAAACCTGCCAAGCGTTTGCGTGACGATGGATATGACGTTGTGTTTGTGGCACCAAACGAGGACGGTACCCTGGACGTAGACAAAATGCTGGAACAAGTAAACAAGAATACGATTTTGGTAGCTTGTATGCTGGTCAATAATGAAACCGGTGCACGCAACGATGTGGAGCGTTTGGCACAGGGCGTTAAAAAAATCAACAGCCGCTGTGCAGTACACGTGGACGCTGTGCAGGCATGGATGCGTGTGCCTATCCGACTGGCAGGTGTGGATACTATGACGGTAAGCGGACATAAAATTCATGCACCCAAAGGAATTGGCGCCCTGTATGTGAATGAAAAGTATATCCAGTCCTTTCAACCGCCTTATATTGGCGGCGAGCAGGAACGGGAAAAACGCCCCGGTACGGAAAATCTGGCCTATGCCATGGGCCTTGCAGAAGCGGCAAAACGGCTGGGAAGCAGTATGCCCGCCCGTACAGCTCATATACAGGCATTGAACCAGCGCCTGCGCCAAGGGCTGAAAGCCTTCCCGGAGGTTATTATCAACAGCCCGGACAACGCAGTGCCGGAGGTGCTGAATTTTTCCGAGATGGTGATTAACAGCCAGACCATGCTGAATCATCTGTCTACCCGTGGTGTGTACATCTCCACCGGTTCGGCTTGCGATAAGGGCGCCAAGAGCCACACGCTGGCCGCAATGGGGCTGGACAGCCGTCGCATCAATACGGCAATCCGTGTTTCGTTTTGCGCAGATAATACGGAAGAAGACGTGGATGCTTTTCTGAACGGGCTGGAAGACGGCATGAAAACGCTGCAAAGATTAAAATAAAGTGAGGATATCATGAAAGAAATTTTGATGGGTTATCAGGGCGAAATGAGCCTGAAAGGCCTGAATAAACATACCTTTGAAGCTACACTGATGAAGATTTTGCGCTACCGCCTGAAACCGCTGGGCGAGTTTAAGGTTTACTGTGCACAGTCTACTTTTTACATGGAGCCGTTGGAAGACGGCATCGATATGGACGAAGCATTTGCACGTGTCAGCAAAGTGTTTGGTCTGGCAGCATTGAGCCGCAGCGTGGTTTGCGAAAAGAACTTTGAAACCATTTGCGAAACAGCTGAAATGTATTTGGGCGATGCGCTGCGTGATGTACGAACCTTTAAGGTTGAGGCAAAGCGTGCAGATAAAACCTTCCCCATGAACAGCCCGGAGCTGATGCGTGAGCTGGGTGCTTATCTGCTGGGCAAGCACCCCCACCTGCGTGTAGATGTTAAGAACCCGCAGATGAAGGTATTTGTGGAAATCCGTGATTACGGCGCCTATATCCATGGCCCTAAGGTGCCCGGCGAGGGCGGTTTGCCTGTTGGTACCAGCGGCCGTGGTTTGAATCTGCTTTCCGGCGGTATCGACAGCCCTGTAGCAGCATGGCGTATGGCTCGCCGTGGTATGGCACTGGACCATATCCACTTTGCTTCGCCTCCGTACACCAGCGACCGTGCAAAGCTGAAAGTCATGGCACTGGCAAGTAAAATCAGTGTGTATACAGGCGGCTGCAATCTGTTTGTAGTCCCTTACACTAAGCCGCAGGAGTATATCCGTGACCATGCCCCTGATGTGCTGTTTACCGTTTTGATGCGTCGCAGTATGATGCGTATTGCAAACAAGATTGCAGGCAAAATCGGCGCAGAAGCCTTGATTACCGGCGAGAGCCTTGCACAGGTGGCAAGCCAGACCGTAAAGGCATTGCAGTGCACGGATGCTGCACAGGATTTGCCGGTGTTGCGCCCCCTGATTGGTATGGACAAGAATGAAATCATTGAAACCAGCCGCCATACCGACACCTTTGAACTGAGCATTCTGCCCTACGAGGACTGCTGCACAATCTTTACGCCTCCGCACCCGAAAATCCGCCCGGAATTAAGCGAGATTTTGGCCGCAGAGGCAGAGATGCCCGGTTTGGCAGAGCTGGAACAGGAAGCAGCCGAAACGGCAGAGCGTATTCGTATTCGTTTGGGTGAAGAAATCGAATTTGTATAAGAGGGCTTTATCATGACTGCGGAGATTATTTCGGTCGGCACAGAGTTGTTGCTTGGAAATATTGTAAACACAAACGCTCAGTATCTTAGCAGAGAGCTGGCGGACTTGGGCATTTCGGTGCTGCGCCAAAGCACCATTGGTGATAACCCTGCCCGTTTGGAGCAATGGGTAACCGAAGCCAAAACACGTGCGGATTTGCTGGTGTTTACCGGAGGCCTTGGCCCTACCGCAGATGATTTAACAAAAGAAACCGTTGCTGCCTGCTACGGGGATACTTTGCATTTTGATGCACAGGAATGGGATAAAATTACAGCGTTTTTTACCCGAATCCATCGGGAAGCTACGCCCAATAATCGCAAGCAGGCGATGGTGCCTACAAAAGGGCATAAAATCGTCAATCAGTACGGTACGGCTCCGGGTGCATGGTTTGTGGACGGTGACCGACAGGCAATTTTGATGCCGGGCGTTCCTCGTGAAATGAAAGCCATGTGGGAAGAATCGGTACGTCCTGTTTTAGCACAAAAGCAGGAGCAGACATTGGTTTCGACCACATTGCGTGTGTTTGGCGGCGAAAGCTGGATTGAAACCACAGTGGGCTCCCTCCTGGACCATGAAAACCCCACGGCAGCAATTTACTGTAAACCCGGTGAGTGCGAAATCCGCATCACGGCTCGTGCAGCGGACCGTCCGACGGGCGAACAGATGTGCCGGGATTTTGCCAAGAAGTTTTACGAGGTGCTGGGCCCGGCAATTTACGATGCCGATGTACCCGGCCCGGCATGGACTGTGGTGCGTTTGCTGCGTGAAAAGGGACTTACCCTTGCCGCTGCGGAAAGCTGCACCGGCGGCCTGCTTGCTGAGCAGATTACGCAGGTGCCCGGTGCCAGCGAAGTATTTGGCTTTGGTTATGTTACCTACTGGGAGCAGGCTAAGGCAAAAATGATTGGTGTAAATCCGGACGTGATTGCCCAATATAATGTAGTGTCGGCTCCGGTAGCGGCACAGATGGCATTAGGAGCAAAACGCACAGCTGGGGCAGATATTGGTGTGGGTATTACCGGTATTGCAGGCCCCGGCGGCGGCGATGCACAGCGGCCGGTAGGTACAGTTTTTGTAGCGCTGGCTATGGGCGATTGCGTATGGACAAGACACCTGACTTTGGTAAGCAATACACGTCAGGATGTGCGGCTGCGAGCAGTTGTGTGCGTACTGGATATGATTCGCTGCGCAGCATCTGGGCTGGAAGTACCCGGAACCGTTTGGACGCCGGAGCAGGTTGATAATCCCACATTGAAACCGGTACACGAGTAAAAGGGGGAGAATCCATGGCAGAGCAGAAAGAAATCCGATTGCTGCGCCTTTTTGCGGAAAATAAGCAGGCACGCCAAAAAGCATTGGAAGAATTTGTCCAGAACGGAAAAATTGAAGTGCTGGAAGGCGAAAAAAACGATGAAACGCTGGTGCAGATTACAAGCTGTGCCGAAAGTACAGCTGCTGCCACTGTGATTTTGGACCACTGCCAGGACCGTGTAGCACAGGCCTGCGGCGCTGCGTTATACGGTGTAGGAGAATGGAACCTGTACCGGGTTTTGGTAGAAATTATGCTGCGTAAAAATATGCTGTTTGTGCCTGCCGATGAGCGGGTGCGCAGTATGTGGGAGCGTCCGCTTTCCAATGTAGAAAACGTCGGTGCGGTTTATGATTTTGGCGGGTGCAGCTGTGCCGATGCAAAAAATGGAAAGAAAATTGAGCAGGCGGCGAAAAAAGAAGCATTTCCGTTAGCAGCCGCACAGGCAAGAATCACCACCGCTTGCCGAGTAACACAGGCTGACTGGGCGGCAGCGTGCTTTGAAACTGACGGCGAACCGATGACAGTATTAGTGGGTAACGAAAAAGGCTGCTGGGCATACACACTGAAAGAGGGGCAGCGGCCTGTATTATGGATTACCGATATACTGCGCCGTGCCGCTTTGGGGTATAGGCAGGCAGATGGTGTGCTTTGGATTAAGGCAGGAAATACTGCCGGTGCAGACGAAAAAGCAGAAAAACGGAGCAACCCTTTCCACGTATTAGGCTTTACGTTTGCTATGGTGTTTGTGGCAACGGTTGCTGTTTGGGGCATTGCCCATGCGCTTACCGGCGGTAAAATCAACGAGCTTTGGAATATAGTTAGGTAAAACCGTTTATAAAAAAGGAAGCCTTCGGATACAAACCGAAGGCTTCCTTTTTACTTTATACAGGGTCGGGAATTTCAAAAACATAACGCTCGCTGGCGTTGATAACGGTAGTTTTGCCATAGGTGCAAACACGTGGCAGGGAACTGTCGTACTGCATATGTACGTGACCGTGGATAAACCAAGCGGGCTTGTACTTTTCCAGCAAAGCAGTAAAGCAGGAGAAACCGGTATGAGCGGCATCGGGGCCGTCATTGATGCCCTGCGCAGGAGCGTGCGTGACTAAGATGTCGAACCCTTTGTGATGCATAAGCTTAATCCATAACTTGCGGATACGCATACACATGGCTCGCTCGGTGTATTGATGGGCAGCGTGCGGATTGTAAAGCATACAACCGCCTAAGCCCAAGATACGCAGCCCCCGATAGGTGTAGATGGTATCCTCGATGCAAATACAGCCGCCGGGAGCACGGGTAGCGTAGTGGCGGTCGTGATTGCCATGTACATAAAGAACAGGTGCTGCGGTAAAAGTAGCCAAAAACTCCAAATACTCAGCGGGTAAATCACCACAGGAAAGAATCAAGTCAACATCCGCCAGCTTCTCACGTGGGTTTGGACTGTCCCATAGTGCTTTGCATGGTTCATCTGAAAGCACCATGACTTTCATTGGGCGCCCTCCTCTCTTATAACGTATCTTCGGAGTCGGGGTAAATACCCTGCTGCTCCATTAAAGTGCGCCATTCCATAGGTGGATCGTCTAAAATAGGAATTTCGCCTACAACATTTTCGTTTAGCCAATTCATGTGGATTAAATCCTCCGGCGTAAAAGTGCTGTCAGCATCTTTTACAAGGCGGCCGCTTTGCGTGATAACGGTGCCGGTAAAGGGGTCATACTCGTTATTGCAGATGTGGTCGGCAATCAAATCCAGCAGACGATGGGTTCCATCGGGGATATTATCGCCGTAATGCAGCTCCACAGCGCCCGAGCTCATGCCCCACCAGTAGCTAACACCACGGAAAGAATCGCCGCCATCGCTGTCCCAAGTTCCGCCTAAGATGCTGCGGATGATGTGCTGGTACATATTGCCCCAGTGCCAAATCGGCACAGCCAGCTCCTCCAGAGAGCCATCCTCTTTGCGGCGGCACAGACCGTGGTAATGGCCCTGCCCGTGGTTGGGTGTTTTTTGGTCACGTGCAGAGAATACCGTGATGTCGGACCTGTCCGAGAAATCCAGAGGCTGCCCTGACGGGCTGCATTGCCAGCGCAGGATAACCTTGGCTTCGGGCCGAACGGCCTGCAAACCACGTGCAAATGCGTTTATAGCCGCACAGACGCCGTACAGCGGGTAGTTTGCTACGTAGCCTACATCAGACCCTTGCGTCAAAATGCCGGCTAAAATGCCCATCAGATACTTTGCCTCGTAACTGCGGCAGGAGTAGGTGCGTACAAGCGGGTGAGGCTGATTTAACGAGCAGTTTAGGATTTTTACATTGGGGTGACGTGCAGCAACCTTTAAGCAGGCTGGCATCATCTCGCTGCTGGTAGCAAAAATTACATCCGCACCGCCACGTGCGGCACCCTCGATTTCAGCCTCATCATACAAGCCGCATTCCACGTCTTCAATCGAGCTGGTAACAACCTGACCGGGGAAGGCTTCGTCCAGAGATTTTTGACCTAAGATATGTGCTGCTGCCCATGCGCTTACGTTAGAGCTTCGGTCCAGTACAAAAACAACCTTAAGCGGAGCCTGACGGGGCTGCAAAATCGGGAACAAGGACTGCAATAGGGGCTGTGCGGCAGGCTTGCTGGGCTTTAGCGAAACCTGTACCGTTTTATGGTGTGCAAGAATTTCGACTTCCTGCCAGAGTTTCTTCAGGTTTTGGCTTAACTGGGCCGGGGTCTGCTGCAATGCGTCAGAATAACGATGCAGGCTCAAATACACCAAAATGGCATCGCCGGTTGTCAGCTTTAGCTGGTCGCCGCCCAAAGCCATAAATTCCCGCTGGAACATGGTGTAAAAATAAAAGAAGTTGCTGCGGTCGTCATCTGTCCAGCGCTCCTGTGCACCTTTGCACAGGGCGGTTTGCAGCTGCGTAAACGAGCCCTCTCGGGAAAAATAGATGTAGTTTACCTTGGATAGACGGTAAAAATCCATGAACTCGTAATAGATGCGGGTTTCGGGGTTATCCGTCAGCGGAGGCACCAATCGAATGACCTCGGCCTTAACAGAGGCGGCCTGACAGTAGTTTAAAACAGAAACACGTTTGTTGCCTTCTTCTACATAGAAGCGGTTCATGAACTCATACGCTTTAATAGGGCTTTGGATACCCTCGTTTAAGTGCGCACAGTAAAGGTTGCACCATTTAGAGGCAAACTCAGAATCAGGCTGCAATAATGGTAAAAATCCAGACGAAAAAGCGGTGTGGCGTCCACCGGTTTTTGTGCCGGCAATACTTTGCATAGGGATGCTTACAAGCCCTAAGTTTTCCTGAGTGGCAATGGCAGTGTTTTCCAAAATATCATCCAATACGGCCAGATAAGGGCTTTTGCCCTGATTGACTCGTGCACGATATTGCTTTTTTGCCTGGCGCAGAGCCAAAGCATATTCTTGTTTTGCGTCTGCCATAGACATAGGCGTTCCTCCTTTTTTAGTTAGTACATAAAGTGTAGCACAAAAATGGTTTTGCGGCGAGGGATATAGTTGATTTTATTGTGCAAATTGAGTAGGATAGAAGCAGAATCAAAATCCGGCCCCAAAGGAGAAAAAAATGGCACTGGAAACATTACCGAAGTTGGAAGCTGCTGAGTATACAGATGGATTGTGGCTATATGAGCCGAATACGTATCAAACCTATCGTTATGTGTTAGGGCGCCCCGGCAAAAAGCCGCTGGTTTGTATTGGAATCAACCCCAGCACCGCACAGCCCGGCGCACTGGACCCCACACTAAAAAGTGTAGAGCGTTTAGCAAAGCATAATGGCTTTGACAGCTGGATTATGTTTAACGTGTATCCCCAGCGTGCTACAGACCCTAATGATATGGATAAAGAGCCGGACATGGCATTACATGCGGAAAATTTACGCTGGCTGAAAGCTGTTTTGGCAGAAACAGAGCCTACCATGTGGGCGGCATGGGGCACGTTGATTGAAAAACGTACCTATTTGCCGGGGTTAATGCGTGATATGGTTGCATTGACGAGAGAAAAAAATGTTCCGTGGGTGAGCATTGGCAAAATCAGCAAAAAGGGGCATCCGCACCATCCGTTGTACCTGCGTAAAGATGCAACCCCGGACCCGTTTGACGTTGAAACTTATTTGAATACCTGTTTTTAAGGAGCAAATATGAAACCCGAGCGCTATCAAGTGATTTATAACTGGTTTAAGGAAAGACCTTACGCATACAATGCCCTTTGTTCTGCAACAAAGGGGTTGCCGATGCTGGTGGCCTTTGCCTACGGCTGGCTGCTGTTTTGGCAGGCTGTGTTTTGTAAAGCAGGGGGACATATGCTTGTGCGCCTGATTGGTGTGCCTGCCGTTACGCTTGTGCTTGGCAGTTTGATTCGCAAATTATATAATGCGCCGCGTCCCTACGAAAAAGGAATTCAGCCTTTAATGGAAAAGCAAACAAAGGGGCAATCATGCCCAAGCCGACACGCACTGTCGGCGGGCGTAATTGCCGCTGTTTGGTTTATGGTGTGCCCGCCGGTAGGTGTGGGGGTGCTTCTTTTAGCGGTGGGCGTTTGTGTAACACGTGTGCTGGCAGGAGTACATTCTATATGGGATGTAACAGCAGGATTGCTGTTTGGCCTTTGCTTTGGCTTGACGGGTATGGTATTATAAGTAAGTACTGTTCTCCATAAAAATGAAAATTTCGGTAAAACGTGATTTTCATACGTTGTGCGAGGAAATGGATAGCGGTGCAAACAAAAAATAAATAAAATTCCAAAAAACTACAAAAAAACACTTGACATCTCATAGGGGAAATGGTATTATAATTCTCGCAACGTGTCCCACGCGGGACGAATTCCTCGTGCGCCCGTAGCTCAGGTGGATAGAGCAACTGCCTTCTAAGCAGTGGGCCGGGGGTTCGAGTCCCTTCGGGCGTATATGGTGCTTTTAGCGTAGCCGGTCTAACGCGCCAGATTGTGGTTCTGGAGATCGTGGGTTCGAATCCCACAAGGCACCCCACCAAAAACCTCTGCTTTTCAGCAGAGGTTTTTTTGTTTTATGCTATTGCAACCCGGAAAAGGATACGTGTAAATCAACAGGAGGAAAAAGTATGCAGGCGGATAAACAAAAACGCAGTAAAACGAGCGTGCTGCAGTGGATACTGATAGGCATTGTTTTAGTATCCGGCGGACTTGCTGTGCGTGAATTGATGGGGTATCACCAAGGAAAAACAACCTATCAGTCTGCACAAGATAGTTTTACCCAAGTGCAGACTACGCAGGAGGGAGAAGCTTCGGCTGAAGTTGTGCCGGAATTGGACTTTGAACGGATTGAGGTGGACTTTGCGGCTTTGCAGGCCAAAAACCCTGATGTAGTGGGCTGGATTCAATTTGACGCATTACCCATTAGCTATCCTGTTATGCAGGGCAAAGATGATGAGGTTTATCTGCACCATATGTGGAATGGCCAGCCAAACCGTGCGGGAAGCATCTTTTTGGAAGCAGAGAACAAAAGCTGGGATGATTTGCATACGATTGTATACGGACATAACATGAAAAACGGCAGTATGTTTGGCCAGTTAAAAAAATATGCGAAGGAAGAATTTTACAACGAAAATGATGGCTGGTATACCCTGTATTTGCCAAACGGAGAAATTCGTCGTTATCAGATTTTTGGTGTGAAAACAGTAAACGCTGCATCAGAACTTTATACGATTGGTTTTGACTTTGACGAAAAGTATACTGCGTTTTTGAAGAATATGTGCAAGGGCAGATATTACGACCCGGGCGTAGCGGTTTATTCGGAAGACCGTGTTATGACACTGAGTACTTGCGTAGCAAATGCGGAAAACCGCTTGGTTGTAAATGCACGTTTGGCTGCGATTTTGACCGCAGAAGATTTCCACTGAATCTTTATAAAATGTGGAAAACAAATCGAAGCTGCATTTTTCAATGAAATACCACAAACGATGGAAGCTGCTTTTATCTAGGTGTGTTATAATCCTTACGCATTGCCAAAATGCTGCAATGAAGCGGAACTGGAAAAGAGGATAAAGGTATGGGATGGGAATTTACCATATTAGACTGGATACAAAACAATATGCGCAGCCCGTGGCTGGATACCTTAGTGGCAAACTTTTCGGAATTGGCGAACATTGGTGCACCATGGATTTTATTGGCTCTGGTACTTATTATGTATAAGCCGACACGGCGAACAGGCTGTTTTTTGGCCGCTGCAATGCTGTTGGAGTTTGCAGTAGTTGATATGGGAATGAAGCCGTTTTTTGACCGCCCACGTCCATGTGATGTCAATCCAGCGATTGATATGCTGGTGCAGCGTCCTAACTCTGCCTCTTTTCCATCGGGGCATTCGGCCCAAGCGTTTGTAGTAAGCAGTGCGTTGTATTACTGCCATAGCAAGCTGTTTGTGCCGGTATTGGTAGTATCAGTGCTGATGGCACTGTCCAGGTTATACTTGTATGTGCATTTTCCTACCGATGTAATGATTGGTATGCTGGTGGGTTGGCTTTGCGGCTTTGTGGCAGTAGAATTTTGTAGAAAATGGGAGCTGAAGAACGGCCCCAGACTATGATAGAGAGAATAGGCGCTTTTTGAAAAGAGAGTGCCTATTTTTTTGTTGCCGTGCAATAATTTTTGCAAAAAAATATTGAATCAAGCAGTAAAAAAAGATAAAATGGAACACATATATGCAAATTATAAGATGTGAGGAAGTAGTATGAATCGAAAAATTTTGAAACGGTATGTGGGCGATTGGAATTTTTATCGATCGCTGATGATTTTGATTTTCCCCATGATTATTCAGCAGGGTGTTACCAGCTTTGTTAACTTGCTGGATAACCTGATGGTGGGTAATTTGGGCACCGCACCCATGAGTGGTGTTGCAATTGTAAACCAGCTGTTTTTTGTGTACAGTGTGTCTCTTTTTGGCATGAACAGCGGCGTTTCCATTTTCGGTGCGCAGTTTTACGGCTGTGGAGATTACAAGGGTGTGCGAAATGCAACACGTCTAAAGCTGTTAAGCAGTGCAGTGGTTACAGTAGTTTCCATTGTGGTGCTGGTAATGTTTGGACCGCAGCTGATTGGCCTGTTTTTGCATGAATCAGCAACCGACACAGCAGATATGGCATTGACGATGGAAAGTGCAATGTCTTATTTGCGGATTCTGCTGTGGGGCTTTCCGCCGTTCATGATGGTTATGGCATATTCCGGTACCTTGCGTGAAGCCGGCCATACGGTAACCTCTATGGTTGCAGGCGTGGTTGCTGTGTTTGTCAACTTAATCGGCAACTATTTGCTGATTTACGGCCACTTTGGATTCCCGCAAATGGGCGCTGCCGGTGCGGCTTTGGCAACGGTTATTTCCCGCTGGGTCGAAATGACTATCCTGATGCTGTATGCACATAGAAACGAGGATAAGTTCCCCTTCTTTAAGGGCTTGTACAAGAGCGCATACGTTCCGCTGGATTTGTGGAAGAAGGTTGCTGTTACCGGTTCTCCGCTGATTCTTAATGAGATTTTGTGGAGTGCAGGTACGACCTTTGTCAACCAGAACTACTCTTTGCGTGGTCTGACTGCGGTTGCCGCCAATAATATTACCAGTACCTGCTGGCAGCTGTTCTGCGTTATTATGTTCTCCATGGGCGGTGCAATTGCAATTTTAGTTGGACAGCAGTTGGGTGCCGGTGAGATTGAAAAGGCAAAGGATACCGACAGAAAGCTGATGTTCTTTAACGTAGCATTGCACGTGGTAATCGGAGGATTGCTGATTCTGTTTGCACCTATGATTCCGCACCTGTATAACACGGAGCCTGCCGTACGTGAGCTGGCACGCCAGCAGTTGATTATTGCCGGTATTGCGCTGCCGATGAACGCATTTACCCATGGCGCATACTTCACCATTCGTTCCGGCGGTAAAACGATGATTACCTTCCTGTTTGACTGCTGCTATACATGGGTTATTTCGGTGCCGATTTCCTTTGTGCTGGCACGATACACTGCACTGCCCATGATTGCTATTTATGCGGCTGTTCAGTTTGCAGATGCTATCAAACTGATAATTGCAGTACCAATGCTGCGCAGCGGTTTCTGGGCAAATAACGTGGTTAGTGAGTTTGAAGAATAAATACCCCCGGTATTAGGTATGCCCATAAGGAAGTTTTCCGAAAAAAGGTCTTAGATGTCTATGTCAAATGCTTACACTTTTTATCTCCGCAGGAGTAAAAATGGTATGCTTGCAATTGTTTTATCGTTCATAACCCGTTGCTAAATCGAAGTTTAGAGAAAGAGCTGTTATGACAGAAAAAGAACTTTGGAAAGAATTTGTTGCTAAAAACAATATAGACGGCTGCGAATATGAGGCATGGTCTTTTGGAGCAGAAGCTGACTCGCTTGCAAAGCTAGTTGTTAATGGAGAAAAAACTGCTACAGCTTCCGCATATTCATTATACGAATTAGAAAATGCACCATTACCAAAAGTCGGAGAGTACAATATTATTTTGGATTCAAAAGATGAAGCTGTGTGCATTACGCAAACAAAGAAAGTATATGTTACACCATTTCATGCAGTAACTGCGGAACATGCATATAAAGAAGGCGAAGGCGATAAATCTTTAGCATTTTGGAGAAAAGTACATGAGGATTTTTTTACAGAATGCTTAGCAGAAGTGAATTTGAAGTTTTCGCCTGATATGCAAGTAGTATGTGAAGAATTCGAAGTCGTCTATAAAAGCTAAATTCCACTTTATCTAACAAGAAACGGAGTGTATCGAATGTCGATACACTCCGTTTTGTTTTTTGGACTTTTGAATTTATTCATTATTCCGGGAAGGGCGCATCAGGTGCAGCAATAAAATCTGCCAATGTAACACGGTCCAGATAGGCGTTCATCACATTGTCCAAACCCTGCCAAAACCGCAGGGTACGGCAGCTGTCGCACCGGGGGCAAGCATTGGTTTCGTCCTCCATACAGGGGACAGGAACCGTAGGCCCCTCGATTGCACGAATGATATCACCGGCGGTATATTCCTCAGGGGGGCGTGTTAAACGGTAGCCGCCTCGGCTTCCTCTGCCGCTGGAGACAAGATTGGCACGAGCCAGCGGAGTTACAATTTGTTCCAAATATTTTAAGCTGATGGATTGGCTGTCGCTAATCTCCTTGATGGATACATAGTTATCCGGGCCACGGCGAGCCAGCTCTTCCATCAGACGAAGCGCATAGCGGCTTTTAGTGGAAAAACGCATTTGCGAAACCTCCTATTTTGACGGAATTTGTAATTTCTATTATAGCAAAAATCTCATACGTTTCCAGTGGGAATTGGCAAACACACGTATATTCTTGCATTTGACCTTGGTGAAAACACTGAAATACAAAGATATTTTTTAGTATTTAAGAATAATTATTGAAAAAGGTATTGCAATTCCTAGCAAAAAGGTATAATATAAGTGCGCAGAGGAAATCCCTCTAAATTACTATGATATCCCCGAGAGAAAGGAAAGGATATTATGCAGCAGATTATTTATTTTGATAATGCAGCAACTACCCCTTGTGATGAACGTGTGGCAGCCCGTATGGCGCAGATTCTTGCGACTACCTATGGCAACCCCAGCAGTCATTACAGTTTAGGATACGAAGCAAAAGAGATGTTGGATAAAGCACGTGAAAGTGTGGCACATTCTCTGAATGCTTCTGCAAACGAAATTTTCTTTACTTCCGGCGGAAGTGAAGCGGATAACTGGGCCGTGAAAGGCGCCGCACTGGCAGGTGCGAAAAAAGGCAAAAAGCACCTGATTACCACTGCTTTTGAGCATCACGCTATTTTGCATAGTATGCGGGCACTGGAACAGCAGGGCTATACGGTTACCTACCTGAAGCCAACCAGTGAGGGTTTTATCCGTCCGGAAGATGTTGCAGCGGCAATTCAGCCGGATACCGCTTTGGTTTCCGTAATGTATGCAAATAATGAAATCGGTACTATCCAGCCGATTCAGGAGATTGCAAAAATCTGTAAAGAACACGGTGTTTTGATGCATACCGATGCGGTGCAGGCAGTTGGTTCCATTCCGGTAGATGTTCAGGAACTGGGAGTGGACTTACTCTCCCTGAGCGGACACAAGTTTAACGGCCCTAAGGGTGTAGGCGTTTTGTATTGCCGCCGAGGCGTGTTCCTGCCCAATCTGATTGATGGTGGCGGACAGGAAAGCCGCCGCCGTGCAGGTACGGAAAATCTGGCGGGTATTTCCGGTATGGCATTCGCACTGGAACTGGCAGTTGCTTCTTTGGAAGATAAGATGGCACACCAGAAAGAGCTGCGAGATTATGTCATTCGCCGTATTCTGGATACGATTCCCGCAACACAGCTGAACGGCAGCTGGGAAAACCGTTTGCCGGGCAATGCGAATATTAACTTCTTGGGTTTGGAAGGCGAAACCATTCTGCTGGACTTGGATATGCACGGTATTTGTGCTTCCACAGGCAGTGCCTGCAACTCAGACAGTCTGGACCCCAGCCACGTATTGATGGCAATTGGTCTGCCTGAGGAAATGGGACATGGTTCGATGCGATTTACCTTTGGCCCGCAGAACACGATGGAAGAAGCACAGCACCTGTGCGATGTGCTGGAAACGATTATCCCGATGCGCCGTGCAATGAGCTGCATGTGGCTGCAAAATGAAAATAAAGTCCGCAATTTTGGCGGAGAAGGCGAGGCATAACAATGGCTGGTATGTATAGCGAAAAGGTCATGGACCACTTTATGAATCCCCGTAACGTAGGCGAACTGGAAAATCCCAGTGGTGTGGGTGAGGTAGGCAATCCTAAGTGTGGCGATATTATGCGCATGAGCCTGAAAATTGAGGACAACGTGATTACCGACGTTAAGTTCAAAACATTTGGCTGTGGTGCAGCAATTGCAACCAGCAGCATGGCTACTACTTTGATTCAGGGCAAAACCGTAGATGAGGCGCTAAAGCTGACCAACAAGGCAGTTGTGGAAGCGCTGGAAGGTTTGCCTCCGGTAAAAGTACACTGCTCTGTTTTGGCGGAGCAGGCAATCAAGGCAGCGCTGGCGGACTATTACCGCAAAAACGGCGTAGACCCTGAGCCGATTGTGGGCAAGTTGGAAGAGGATTGCCATGCCTGTGATGAGCATGGTTGTGGCAGCCACTAAATAAAATATCCCCCTATTGCCCGCCCGGGTTTCCTGTTTCCGTGGCGGGCTTTTTTTGCTATACTGGATAAAAACGGGAAACGAGGCGGAACAGATGGTTTATACCGTTACTTTGAATCCGGCACTGGATTATGTAATGCGTTTGGGCAGCCCACTGCAAGTAGGGCAAACAAATCGAGCACAGGGCGAGTCGCTGCAATGCGGCGGAAAAGGCATCAATGTTTCTTTGGTGTTGAAAGAACTGGGAGTGCAAAGTGCAGCACTTGGCTTTGTAGCAGGGCAGACCGGTACATGGCTGACGGCCATGCTGGATGAAAAAGGTCTGAAGCAGCAAATGATAACCCTGCCCGAAGGACAGACACGTATCAATGTGAAACTGAAGGGCACGCAGGAAACAGAGGTAAACGGTAACGGGCCGTATATCTCGGAACAGGCGCTTGCCCAGCTGAAAGAAAAATTGCAGACGCTGCAGCCCGATGATGTCTTGGTTTTGGCAGGCAGTATCCCGGCGGGAGTTTCGGCGGATATTTACCGCAGCCTGATGGAGGCCCCGGCAAAACGTGGTGTGCGGTGTGTGGTGGATACCACAGGGCAGGCACTGCTGGAAGTATTGCCTTGCCGCCCGTTCCTGATAAAGCCGAATCGCAGCGAGCTGGAAGGATTGTGCGGACGGGATTTACCTGAAAAGAAAGATATTGAAATGGCCGCAGCACAGTTGCAGCAAAAAGGCGCACGCAATGTGCTGGTCAGCTTAGGAGCCGACGGTGCGTTTTTACTGGATGAAACCGGAAAAAACCATTGGATTGCAGCACCCCAAGGGACGCTTGTGAACAGCGTAGGTGCAGGGGACAGCATGGTTGCAGGCTTTTTGGCAGCGGTTATGCAGGGACAATCTTATGCGAGCGCATTGCAGTGGGGAAGTGCCGCCGGTGGTGCAACTGCATTTTCGGTAGATTTGGCAACGCAAACACAAATACAGGCTGTGCTGCAACAAATCACAAAGATTAGCCACTAAATGACAAGATTGCGTCTGTACAAAATCAGTAAAAAAGAATAAAATAGAAACAGTATGGTATGTAATACCAAACAAGATATGGAGTATTCCAACCGATAATAGGAGGTTACCAAATATGAGAATCATCCGTGCAAAGGACTATGCTGAACTGTCCCGCAAGGCAGCAAACGTGATTGCTGCCCAGATTGTTGCTAAGCCTGATTGTGTGTTAGGTCTGGCAACCGGCGGTACCCCTGTTGGTACCTATAAGTGCTTGGTCGAGGATTGGTACAAGAAGGGCGATTTGGACTTTTCTGAGTTGACTACTGTGAACTTGGACGAGTACCGTGGCCTGCCCCGCACCAACGACCAGAGCTACTGGTACTTTATGCACGAGAACCTGTTCAACCACGTGAATGTTCGCCCCGACGCTGTGAATGTGCCCAACGGTGAAAACCCGGACGCTGATGCAGCTTGTGCAGAGTACGACGAAATCATCAAGAAGGTTGGCGGTATTGACTTGCAGCTGCTGGGTATCGGCCATGATGGTCACATCGGCTTTAACGAGCCGGCAGACCACTTCCCCATTGGTACCCACTGCGTAGACCTGACCGAGGAAACCATCGAGGCTAACAAGCGCTTCTTTGCTTCTAAGGACGATGTGCCCCGTCAGGCTTACACCATGGGTGTTGGCACCATCATGAATGCACGCAAGGTGCTGATGCTGGCCAGCGGCAAGGATAAGGCTGAAATCGTCAAGAAGGCTTTCTTTGGCCCTGTTACCCCGGAAGTGCCTGCTTCTATTTTGCAGATGCACCCCGACTTTGTGCTGATTCTGGACGAGGAAGCAGCTTCCCTGATTTAATTTTGTACAATAAAAGCCCCGCAGCAACTGCTGCGGGGCTTTTTTGTTTGGGTTTGATTAGTCTAAATCGTTCTTGATTTTGAATACGGCCTTCTTTACTTTGTCGCAGCCCTGTGCCTTAATAGCGGGCTTGTGCGGCTCCATAGCCTGGAACAGGATAAAACGGCCGGGGCACAGCATACCTGCGCAGCTGGTAACAGCTTCCAGCAGGCAGGAGTCGGTGGTGGAGTCGTAAGGCTTAGTGATTTTGGTTTCACCAAAGGCAACCTCAAACAGCTCAGTGCCGTCCAAATCCATTTGCAGGTCGATGTAGTCCTGATGCATTTCAAAAGTGGCTTTGTCACCGGGGATGGTTTCCATCTCGGTTACATTCACAAATACTTTGTCGCCGTCGATTTGGGTTTTGCCCAAGGGCAGTGCGTCCAAATCATTGTTCAGGATGTAGCGGATAGCAATATCCACATTTTTGGACATACCTTTGTACTGGTTCAGGTTTTCGATAGTATCGTAGATCATAGTGTTCCTCCATTTGTTTGGCAGTTCAGGTCTTGTGCCTGAAACTGACTGTTGTACATTTGCGCATAGAAGCCATTTTGTGCCAAAAGGCTTTCGTGGCTGCCCTGCTCTATAATTTTACCATCTTTCATCACAAGAATCACGTCTGCTTGCTGAATTGTTGAAAGACGATGCGCTACAATAAAACTTGTGCGTCCCTGCATCATTTTATCAAATGCTTTTTGGACAGCTATTTCGGTACGAGTATCAATCGAGCTGGTGGCCTCGTCCAAAATCAGCATGGGCGGCATACGCAGCATTACACGTGCGATGCACAAAAGCTGCTTTTGCCCTTGGCTGATATTGCCGCCGTCCTCGGTAAGCAAGGTGTCGTAACCCTGCGGCAAGCGCTTGATAAAGCTATGTGCGTGTGCAGCCTTAGCTGCTGCAATAATCTGGTCCTGCGTGGCATTGGGGCAGCCGTAGGCAATGTTGTCACGGACGGTGCCGGCTTTTAACCAAGTTTCCTGCAAGACCATGCCATAACTGCTGCGCAGGCTGTGCCGTGTAACATTTCGAATATCCTGCCCAGACACTTGGATACTGCCGCTGTCTACATCGTAAAACCGCATAAGCAGGTTGATAAGCGTAGTTTTACCGCAGCCGGTTGGGCCTACAATGGCAACTCGCTGGCCGGGAGCGACTTGCAAAGAAAAGTTTTCAATCAATGGACGTTCCGGCGTATAACAAAAAGATATTTGATTGAGGGATACGTGCCCATCGGGAATGAGCTGGGCAGCAGCGGCAGGCTCCGCAGTTTGGCTGGGTTCGTCTAACAGCTGGTATACACGGGCGGCGCAGGCCAGTGCGTTTTGCAGCTCGGCAATTACGCCCGAAATTTCATTAAAGGGTTTTGCATACTGGCTTGCGTAACTTAAAAAGACGCTTAGACTGCCGACGGTAATGGCACCGGTTATGGCAAAAAAGGCACCCAGTAAACCAACAGCTGCATAGATGATGCTGTTTACAAAACGTGTGCAGGGATTTGTCAGGCTGGAATAAAACACAGCCTTCAGGCTTGTGCTTTGTAAATCCGCATTGATGGCATCAAATTCAGCCAAAGTTTGTGCACTGCGGTCAAAGGCTTGAACAACAGGCTGCCCTGCGACCATTTCGTTGATGAATGCCGTTTGGCGGCCACGGATTTCGGTTTGCTTTTTGAAATGCCGATAGGTCTTTTTAGCCAAAAAATTTGCAACAAACAGGCTTAACGGCGTTAGCAGCACCACAGCAAGGGTAATCGCAAAATTCAAGTGCAGCATGAAAAACAAAGTGCCCAGAATAGTAAGAATGCCACTAAACAGCTGCGTAAAACCCATCAGCAAGCCGTTGGTAAAAGTATCCACGTCGGATACCATGCGGCTTACTAAGTCACCAACAGGGTGGCGGTCTAAATAAGATAGCGGCAAAGTCTGGAACTTTTGCATGGCCTGATTGCGTAAGTCTTGGGAGACACAAAAAGAAATATGGTTGTTGCAAACCGCCAGCAACCATTGGGCAACGGCAGAAAAGCCGGCACCAATCCCGATTGCAAGAATGATGTGCCCGATTCGGGCAAAGTTTACCTGCCCGGCACCCAGCATAGCATCAATTGCCCTGCCGCATAAAATCGGAATCAGCAGTTGAACTGCTACGCTGGCGGCAGCGCATAAAAAGCTGAAAACAACAAAATACCAGTGAGAACGAATACTGTGCAAAACACGCTGTAAGGTACGGCGGTTATCGGTAGTATACAATGCAGCAAAAGGATTCTTACCCATGGCAAGCACCTCCCCCTGCTGATTGGCTGCGGCAAATTTCCTGATAGGTATTACAGCAAGCCAGCAATTGCGAGTGTGTACCGCAGCCTACCAGTTGGCCGTCTTCCAATACTAAAATTTGGTCTGCGTGCTGTAGGTTGGCGGCACGCTGCGATACAATGAAAACTGTTCGCTGCGTGTTGCATTGCTGTAACGAGCGGCGCAGGGCTGCGTCGGTAGCAAAATCCAGTGCGCTAAAGCTGTCGTCCAAAATTAAAATAGCAGGATTTCGCACCAGCGCACGGGCGATGGTAAGCCGCTGGCGCTGACCGCCGGATAAATTGCGTCCGCCTTGTGTAACAGGCTCATCTAAGCCAAGCGGCTTTTCTCTTACAAAGTCAGCAGCCTGTGCAGTTTCCAAGGCTGCCCAAAGGGCGGTGTCATCCGCATTTTTGCTGCCCCACAACAAATTGCTGCGGATTGTACCGGTAAACAGCTGTGCCTTTTGCGGAACGATTGCTACACACTGGCGCAGGTCTTGTTTTGGCCAGGCAGTGATAGGTGTGCCAAAAAGCTGAATGCTTCCATCTGTTGCATCATAAAAACGGGCAATCAGGTTGATAAGGCTGGTTTTTCCGCTGCCCGTGCTGCCGATAATGCCGATGGTCTGTCCGGCAAGTGCAGTAAAGCTGATGTCTTCCAGACTTGCAGCACCGGCATCTGCATACGTAAAACGAACGTGGTCAAACACAACAGCAGATTCTGCTTGCACAGATGTGGGGCTGTCCGTAGGAAACAGCATATCAGGTGCAGTGTCCAGTACGGCAGCAACACGCTGCATACAGGCGACACCCTTACTGGTAAGCACAATGGTATTTGCCATCTTAACCAGCTCTACAAGAATTTGGCTGAGATAATCTACCAATGCAATCACATCACCGGCACGCAGACTGCCAATTTGTACCTGCACTGCACCGGTGTAAAGTACGGCAATCACACCCAGATGAACCACAACCCCGGTAAGGGGATTCAGCAGGCCTGCAATACGGCCAACCTGAAGCTGGGCACGGGTAAAATCCTTGTTTGCGTATGCAAACCGCTGCACTTCGCTGTCTTGCTGATTGAAGGCACGCACCACACGCACACCGGTTAAATTCTCACGGGTCAGGCCAAGGACGGTATCCAGTTTTGCTTGAATTTTTCGGTAGCGGGGGGAGGTCCAAGCCATAAGCCCAAAGACGATAGCAAATAAAACCGGTACAACAACAGCAAAGATAAGCCCCACTTTTTTGCTGATGGTAAATGCAAAGAAAAGCGAGCCAAACACGATAAACGGACTGCGTAAAAACAGCCGCAAAAACATATTGATTCCGTTTTGCACTTGTTGCAGGTCGCTGGTCAGGCGGGTAATCAAAGTACTGGAACCAATCGTATCACGCTGAGATGCGTCTAGCGTTTGGATATGGGCAAACAGGCGATGACGTAAATCCGCAGCGCACCCGACAGCTGCTTTAGCGGCAAAGTATTGGGCAGTTAAACTGCAGCCGGTACCAACCACTGCAAGCACAACCAATAATCCGCAGCGTGTCAAAATGTAGTGAGTATCCCCGGCGGCAATGCCCCGGTTGATGATGTCGGCCATAATCAAGGGGACAAATAAATCAAATAAAGCTTCCAGCATTTTGAAAAGCGGCGCAAGGATACTTTGAGCCCTATACCGGCGCAGACTATAAAAAAGATGTGGCACGGGAGAGCCTCCTTTCAAGCAGTGGTAACATTCTTTACTATATCATAAATAACCCATGCGGCAAACCATACTTTTGTGGTATAGTAAAAGATACGTACAAAATGCTAAATTTGCAGTCGGCGAAATAGTTCGTTCACATATTTGCAAGCATTTAGCCACAGCACTATGGTATGTTATATACACAGTTGTTTTAGTATGGAGTGTGAAAGTATGGGTAAAGTAATTGGTATCGACCTTGGTACAACAAACTCTTGCGTTGCAGTGGTTGAGGCAGGTAAGCCGGTAGTAATCCCTAACGCTGAGGGTGAGCGTACCACGCCCAGTGTGGTGGCCTTTACCAAAGATGGCGAACGGCTGGTTGGCAGTGCAGCCAAGCGGCAGCTGGCAACCAATACGGCACGCACTATTACCAGTATTAAGCGCCACATGGGTACAAATTATCAGGCACGCATGGACGGTAAAGACCTGAACCCGCAGACAATCAGTGCGATGATTTTGCAAAAGCTGCGCAAGGATGCCGAGGCGTATCTGGGTGAAACGGTCAGCGATGCAGTTATCACGGTTCCGGCTTATTTTGATGACAGCCAGCGCAAAGCAACGCAGGACGCAGGCCGTATTGCAGGTTTGAATGTGCTGCGTATCATCAACGAGCCGACGGCGGCTGCGGTTGCCTACGGTTTGGAAAATGAGCAGACCCAAAAGGTGCTGGTTTACGATTTGGGCGGTGGCACATTTGACGTTTCCATCATTGAAATTGAGGATGGCACCTTTACCGTTTTGGCAACCGGCGGCGATACGCAGCTGGGCGGCGACGATTTTGACGAGTGCGTTGTAAACTTTTTGGTACAGGAATTTTTGCGTACCGACCGCATTGACCTGCGTAAAGACCCGGCGGCTATGGGCCGTTTGAAAGAAGAAGCGGAAAAAGCAAAAAAGGAGCTTTCCTCTGCGATTTCCACACAAATCAATTTGCCGTTTATTGCTGTGGACCAGAGTGGTCCCCATCACTTGGACATTAACTTGACCCGTGCACAATTTGAAATGATGACGGGCGGGCTATTGGAGCGCACTGTGCAGCCGGTACGTACCGCTTTAACAGATGCAGGCATTGCACCCAGTCAGCTGAGCAAGGTACTGCTGGTTGGCGGCTCTACCCGTATGCCGGCAGTAGCACGCAAGGTAAAAGAGATTTTGGGTGTGGAGCCCAGCCGTGGATTGAACCCGGACGAGTGCGTTGCCATGGGCGCTGCGGTACAAGGCGGCTTACTGCAAGGCGGCGGCAAGCTGGAGGGCGCATCCGGTCAGGCAGCGCAGGGTCTGGTACTGATGGACGTTACGCCGCTTACCTTGTCCATTGAAACGCTGGGAGGGGTAGCAACACCGCTGATTCAGCGCAACAGCATGATACCTACCCGCAAGAGCCAGATTTTTACTACAGCTCGTGCGCTGCAAACCAGCGTGGAAATCAATGTATTACAGGGCGAGCGCCACTTTGCACGGGATAATAAGAGCTTAGGCAAGTTTAAGCTGGGCGGCCTGCGCAGCGGCTTTGTGGAAAAGCCCCAGATTGAAGTTACGTTTGATATTGACGTAAACGGTGTTGTAAAAGTATCTGCAAAGGATATGGCAACAGGCCGCCAGCAGGAAATTACCATTACCGGCAGCACGAATTTGTCGGAACAGGATGTGCAGCGTGCTATGGCAGATGCTGCAGCCTATGAAGCTGAGGATAACCAGCGCAAGCAGCGTATGGAGCTGCATAATCAGGCGGAAATGCTGTCTTATGCAGTTGACCAGGCGCTAAGCAAGCACAAAAAAGAGCTGGATAAGGCAGAAGCAAATCAAATTAAAAACGATTTGGCAAACTTGCGCCGCTGTATCCGTAAGGATAAGCCGGAAAAAATGAACGAGAATGAGATGCAGAATCTGATGGCAGCGAAAGCCGCTTTGGAAGCAAGCGCAGCACATTTGATGAACATTTATATGGCTGAAAAACAGCCGGAAGGCGAAAACGACAATCCGGCAGAATAAACAAAAAGGGCCTGCCTTGCCATTGCAAAGCAGACCCTTTTTATATGCAATCAGCCGCCCAGATTTGCTACAAAGGCATCAATCAGCTTGGGCTCGCAGTCACCATAGGTGCCGTTTGTCAGCGGGACGAGCGCATCCTTTTCCAGATTTGCCCAGCTCTGCTGTTCCTTGCGCACCAGAATGGGGTAGTAGTATACGCCGTTTTTCGCAGCGGCGTCACGATCGCCGGGGGCATCGCCAACCATCAAAACGTGGTCGGGTGCATAGCCTTTTTCCAGCAGCTGTGCAATGCAATGAGCTTTGCTGCCGGAATCCTGTGCCAGAACAATATCCACATGGTCCAACAGACCGTTGGCTTCCCACTCGTCCATAACAGCGCCACGGTTTGCGCTGGAAACAATTGCCACGTTTGCAACCTTAGATGCAGCGGCCAAACCTTCCTTGGCACCGGGGAAAGGCTTCTTTTCACTTTCGGGCAAAGTGTTAATGCTCTCGTTTACAGAGCGAGACCAGTGCAGGGCTTTTTCCAGAATCGTGCGGCTGTCAGCATCGGCAGCAGCCTCGATAGCCTGTGCCAGTGCATCGTTGGACAATGCTTTGCTGTTATTGACCCAATCCTGCAATGCAGGCAGGCCAATGATGGGGGTGTACTGGGTATTGATTTCAGCCAGTGCAGCAGCCAGACCCTTAAAACGGTTAATGCCACGGGTCATCTGGTACAGGTTGATTTCGTTCCAACGGTTTAAGATGGGCTTTTCCCAAGCGGACAGCTCCCACTCCTGCACCATACAAGGACCAAAGCAGCGAAAATGCTTAATATCCATAGTGTCCATAGCGCAGCCGTCAGAGTCTACGCAAACTAAAAAATCTTTTGTCTTTGTAAAATGATCAAAAGGGTTCATAGAAAAATCTCCTTCTCTATAGTATCGTCATCTGATAACAGAATACCATAAAACGGTACAAAAGTGATAGTAAAATTTGCAAATATGGTAACGCAAAGAGAAAATAGGGCAAATGTCAGCGGAAATTTATAAATAATACGTACAAACAGCAATGCTCGGCTGCATTGCTGTAATAAGGCGTTTATGCTAAAATACATCGTGTATGATGAAAAACAGTAAAGGGGGATTTGTATGCAGGTAGATTTTACAAAGGTGCTGAAAAGCCTTGCTGCCGCACACAATTTGCAGCTGTTATGTGTTGCAGCACCGTTTGATGAACTGAAAAAGTTTGATTACGGCCTGCGTATGGCGCTGGACCCCAAAATGGACTGGGAAAATTTAGCCAGAATGCTGCTGGAAGATGTCCCCCCGCACACACTGGTGCTGGCAGAAGATATTTTTGAACTGAAGTATGCCTTGTTTACCTTACCGGACCAACCGGAGACAGTGTATATCATAGGCCCTTGGATGGCAGGCAAGCGCAGCCCGGGCAGCGTACAGTGGTGCCGGGAACATCTGGGCGAAGACGGAGAAAAGGCAATCCAGCAGTTTTATAATGGTATCTGCATCATGAATAATGATTCGCTGTGTGTGGCGCTGAGCGCATTGCTTGCGATGGTGTATGATGAGGGAACCTTCCGTGTAGTACAGAAAAAAGCGTTCCGGCCTTTTATTTTTCAGCCGGATATGTGTGCCTTTCAGGAGCCGCCCTTTGAAAAAGATTTACCTGCGACCATGCTGGAACAGCGCTATGCGGCGGAAAGTGCCATGATGGATGCAGTTTCGCAAGGGAACTTTGGTGCCGCATTAACAGCGTTTGAGCAACTGATGCGGTTCCGACTGGAAAGCCGCTTTACAACACCGCTGCGTGACGCAAAAACGACACTGCTTATATCCAATGTACTTTTACGCAAGGCAATTCAGCGCAGCGCAGTACACCCTTATTATATTGATAAGATTTCCGGCAGGTATGCAGTACTGATTGAAAATATGTCAGATGTGGATAAGGCAAGGGACCTGATGGTGGATATGCTGCGGGAGTATTGCGCCTATGTGCAGCAGTATTCCCTAAAGCAGTATTCGCAGCTGATACAAAAAGTGCTGAACCATATTAATCTGAACCTGAATACAGCGTTATCGCTGAAAAGCTTGGCCGGTATGTGCTTTATTAGTCCCAGTTATCTGTCGTACCTGTTTAAGCAGGAAACCGGCCAGACGCTGACGGATTACATCAACACCCAGCGGGTAGAGCGTGCAGCACGCAGACTGCAAAATACCGATGATACGGTTGCGGAAATTGCAGAGGACGTTGGCATTTTAGATGTGAACTACTTTACGAAAATATTCAAAAAAAGTATGGGGGTTACACCTACAGCATATCGGAAACAGCTGCAAAAATAAACGGAAAAGCCTCTTTGTCAGCAGGTATAGCCCTGTGGCAGAGAGGCTTTTGGTTTGGCTGCGGCAAATGGCTTGAAAACTACGAAATATCATGATAATATATAAAAATATGCAACTAACACCATAAATATAGGAGAACTGTAAAAAATGTTAACTGTCCAAGACGTAAGCCTTGAATTTGAGGGCAATGCCCTGTTTAAACACGTAGATTTAAAATTTACAGAGGGCAACTGCTACGGCGTAATCGGTGCAAACGGTGCCGGTAAGTCTACGCTGCTGCGCATCCTTTCCGGTAAGCTGGAGCCTACCAGTGGTACAGTAACACTGGATAAGGGCAAGCGTATGAGTATTCTGGAGCAGGACCACTTTAAGTACGACGCCTACAATGTAATGACTACCGTAATTATGGGCAACCGCCACCTGTATGACATCATGGTGGAAAAAGACGAGCTGTATAATAAGGACCCGTTTACGGAAGAAGACGGCGTGCGTGCCGGCGACCTGGAAGCTGAATTTGCAGAACTGGGCGGCTGGGAAGCAGAGGCTGATGCAGCCATGCTGCTGAACGGTTTGGGTGTTACCACCGATAAGCACTATCTCCAGATGAGTGATTTGGACGGCCGTGATAAGGTGAAGGTTTTGCTGGCACAGGCATTGTTCGGCAACCCGGATATTGTTTTGCTGGACGAGCCTACCAACTATCTGGATTTGGAAAGCATCGAATGGCTGGAAAACTTCCTGCTGGATTTCCCCGGTACGCTGATTGTGGTCAGCCATGACCGTTACTTCCTGAATGAAGTATGTACCCATACCGTTGACATCGACTACAATCAGGTAAAGCTGTATGCCGGCAACTACGATTTCTGGTATGAGTCCAGCCGACTGATGCAGCGCCTGATTAAGCAGCAGAACAAGAAAAAAGAGGATAAGATTCGTGAACTGCAAAGCTTTATCCAGCGTTTCTCTGCAAACAAGTCCAAGAGTAAGCAGGCAACCAGCCGTAAAAAGATTTTGGATAGCTTGCAGTTAGAGGATATGCCTGCATCCAGCCGCCGTTACCCCTTTGTTGGCTTTGAAATGGAGCGTGAGCCCGGTAAGGATATTCTGTTTGTAGAAGGCCTGACAAAAACGATTAACGGTGTTAAGGTTCTGAACAATGTTTCCTTTGTCTTGAATCGTGAGGAGAAGGTTGCACTGGTAGGCGATAACGAAGCCGGTCAGACCGCTCTGTTCCAGATTTTGATGGGTGAGATGGAGCCGGACTCCGGCAGCTACCGCTGGGGTGTTTCCACCAGTCAGAGCTACTTCCCCAAGGATAACGGTGCCTATTTTAACGATGTGGACCTGAACTTGGTTGAGTGGCTGCGCCAGTATGCACCGGAACCCACCGAAACCTACTTGCGTGGCTTCTTGGGTCGTATGCTGTTTAGCGGCGATGAAGTGTACAAGAGTGTTAAGGTTCTGTCCGGTGGTGAAAAGGTTCGCTGCATGCTGAGCCGTATGATGATGGGTAAGGCAAATGTGCTGCTGCTGGACCAGCCCACCAACCATCTGGACCTGGAAAGTATTTCGGCTGTGAACGAAGGCATTGCAAGCTTTAAGAGCAACGTAATTTTTGCCAGCCACGACCATCAGTTTGTGCAGACGGTTGCAAACCGTATTATCGAACTGACAGAAAACGGCTGTTTGGACTATCAGGGTGATTATGACTCCTATCTGGAGTGGCGTAAAACCCGTGTATAATCGGATTGTATAACAAAAAGGCACCGCAGGAGTTCCTGCGGTGCCTTTTTTATTACTGCTTTATTGCAAATCCTCTGCGGAAACAACTTCGTCACGGGAAGCTTTGATGATAACACGGTGCAAAGCCAAAACAGCCATCAGGTTGGGAATGACCATCAAACCATTGAACATATCGCTTGCGTTCCACACCAATTCCACCTTCTGGAAAGAGCCCAGCACAATGGCGCCCACAACCAGAAAAGCGTAAATCAGCCGAGCGATTTTGTTGTCGTGGAACAGTGCTTTTACGTTGGTTTCGCCAAAGAAATACCAGCCGATAATCGTGGAGAATGCGAAGAACAGCATGCAGATAGCCAAAAAGATATTACCAAACTGACCAAAGGCCTGACCGAAAGCTGCCTGTGCAAGGGGGGTTCCGGACAAGGCACCCTCAACACCCGGCTGCAACAAACCGCTGGTGAGGATGACCAATGCGGTCAGGGTCAGCACAACAAAGGTATCCACAAACACACCCATGATTGCGATAACACCCTGGTCCTGCGGCTTTTCTACTTGAGCCAGTGCGTGTGCATGGGGGGTAGAGCCCATACCGGCTTCGTTAGAGAACAGACCACGGGCTACACCAAAACGCAGAGCCTGCTTGATGCCGATACCCATTGCACCGCCATAAACAGCCTCAGGGCTGAATGCGCATACAAAAATAGAACGAAGTGCTTCCGGCAAAGCGGAAAAGTTCATGCCCAGAATGATAATGCAACCCAGTACGTAGAAGCAGGCCATAATGGGAACAACTTTTTCCGTAAAGGAAGCAATGCGATGGACACCGCCGACAAAGATGAATGCAGCAATGCAGGCTGTCAAAATGCCGGTGAGCAATTTCGGCATGGAAAATGCGGTGTAGAAAGCATCGCCAATAGAGTTGGCCTGTACCATATTACCCATTAAGCCCAAAGCAAGGATGATTGCAACCGAGAAAAACACAGCCAGTACTTTGCCCAGTTTACCCTTGAATGCAGCACGGATGTAGTAGATGGGGCCGCCGGTGATGTTGCCGTTAGAATCTTTTGTGCGGCTGACCTGAGCCAGAATAGCTTCGCCGTAAATGGTAGACATACCTAAAAATGCGGAAATCCACATCCAGAAAATAGCGCCGGGGCCGCCAGAATACAGCGCCACAGCACAGCCGGTAATATTGCCGGTACCTACCTGTGCAGCGATGGCAGTTGTCAGTGCCTGAAAGGAGCTCATACCGTCCTTACCGGCCTTTTTGCCGTTGAGGTTCACGCTGCCAAACAGGCGCTTGAAACCTTCCTTAAATTTACGAACCTGCACAAAGCGTGTACGGATACTGTAATAAATACCGGTACCCAGCAACAAAAACAGCAAGACCAGCTGCTTGTTCCAAAGTACGTCGTTTACGGCGTTTACTACGTTAGTCAAAAATTGTTCCATGTGAGATGCTTCCTTTCCATAGCAGAGAGTAAGTGATTGCGAAAAGCAGCACATGGAAAATAAATAAGCCGAGTGTACAAAAATGCACAATCGGCTCCAACAGAACAAACGCCCCCATTCGGGAACGCATGCTCACTCTGTCCTTTTACCTGAGAGATTCAGCGTAGATACGCTTTGCACCTTCGGTACTCTATGAAGAGATTCTCCAGAGCCACAATCCATTTCTGGTCCTTGCCCAAAACCGGGCGCCTGAGAGTTTTACTCCTTCGGCAGGTGCGATACACCGTTCCCCCAGAAACTTCGCTTGTCAATATTCAGTTTATGCATAGGATTCTAACATGTGTATGTGAATAAGTCAATGGTTATTAAAAAGGTCATACTTATATTATTTTTTGCCCTTCTATCCCAGGTACTGGAAACCAATGTAAAATATTATGTTTTTGCATCGGCTTTGTGTTATACTAAAACAAATTGGCACGAGATTTACAATAAAAAAAGTGACAAGTAGCTAATTTAGGAGGAAAGCAGTATGCAGGCAGCTATTCATAATGAATTTTTGACTTTAACTGTAGATACCCATGGCGCAGAGGCCGTAAGCGTAAAAAATAAAGCAGGCGAAGAGATGCTGTGGTCGGGTGACCCGGCTGTATGGAGTGGACACGCACCGATTTTGTTCCCCTGGGCGGGGAACTATGGCGATGCTTTTACATACAAGGGCAAAACCTATCCGGGCGGCCGTCATGGCTTTGCAAGACACATGGAGCACACTTTGCTGCAAGCACAGGGCGATACCATTAAGCTGGAGCTGCGCAGCAGTGCAGAAACCGCAAAACGCTACCCGTTTGATTTTGTTATGACAACGGTGTACCAGCTGGTAGGCCAACAGGTGCAGCTGCATGTTACAGTAGAAAATAAAAGTGAAGAAGCAATGCCTTTTGGTTTGGGCTTTCACCCGGGCTTTGCAATTCCGTTTGATGATGCACACACAACACAGGATTACGAGTTCCGCTTTGACAAGGTGGAGAGCCCCATCTGCATTGATACCATGCCCAATGGTCTTGTAAGCGGAAAGTGCGGATTCTTCGGCACAAATATTCAGAAAATTCAACTGACAGATGAGCTGTTTGCAAATGATAGCTTCTGCCTGACCGGCCTAAACAGCAACACACTTGGCATTTACGAAAAAGATACCGGACGCTATATCAACTGTGAAATTTCCGGCTATCCGTATACACTGCTTTGGAGTGCACTTACCCCAAAAGTACAGTTTGTATGTATTGAACCTTGGCGCACATTGCCCGGTGCCGAAGGCGGCAGTGCAGAATTAAGCGCACACCCGGCGGCTAAAATTTTACAGCCGGGAGAAAGCGATACCACTACCCTGAAAATAAATTTTGCCCGATAAAGGAGCGACCATATGGCATTTGATGAACGTACACGTTTGCTGCTGGGGGATACTGCGGTAGACAAATTAAAAGCAGCGCATGTGATTGTATTTGGCGTTGGCGGTGTAGGCGGCTATACCGTTGAAGCTTTGGCTCGTGCCGGTGTGGGAAAACTTACATTGGTGGATGCGGACGAAGTTACGGATTCCAACCGTAACCGTCAAATTTTGGCATTGCAGTCCACTGTGGGGCTGCCCAAAGTACAGGTAGCAGCGAAGCGCATTGCTGACATTAACCCGGAATGTCAGGTGGTGCCGATTCAGATGTTTTATACTCCGGATACTGCCGACGCAATTGACTTTTCCGATGCGGATTATGTGGTAGATGCAATTGACACGGTATCTGCAAAATTGGCTCTGATTGCCAAGGCAAAGGCGGAGAACGTACCCATTATTTGCAGTATGGGAACAGGCAATAAGGTTCACCCGGAACTGCTGACGCTGACGACGCTGGACAAAACCAGTGGCTGCCCGCTGGCTAAGGTAATGCGTGTAGAGTGCCGCAAACGTGGATTGAAGGATGTACCTGTTGTTTACTCTACGGAGCCGGCCCGAAAGTGCTTTGTGCCGGATACAGAAGGAACGGGACGGCATGCGCCCGGCAGCAGCAGTTTTGTGCCGGGTACAGCAGGCTTACTTTTGGCAGGTAAGGTCATTCGGGACATTACGGGAATTGAATAAAGCAAAAGCCGTCCCTCCGGCAGTAAACCGGAGGGACGGCTTTTTTGTTATAGATTATGCGGAACACGCAGGCTGCGGTATATGCTTAGTAAGCAATACCCCAAACAACCATGCTCTTAGCAGGCTTGCCACAGCAGGGGCAAACGTCGCTCAGCTGCTCCTGCTCGAAAGGCATGCAGCGGCTGGACAGGCCAGCTTCTTCCTTCATCTTCATTTCGCATTCCAAATCACCGCACCACATGGTCTTGATGAAACCAGTGTGAGTAGAAGCCAGCTCCTTGACTTCGTCAAAGGTAGTTGCACTCCAAGTACGGTTCTGGCGGTTTTCCAGTGCTTTATTGTACAGGTCCTTTGCCAGCTGCTCCAGCAGAGCAGGTACTGCGGTTTCCAGCTCGTCCAGGCTGACGAAAATCTTTTCACGGGTATCACGGCGAACCAGAACACACTGGTTCTTCTCGATATCCTTGGGGCCGATTTCCAGGCGCAGAGGAACGCCCTTCATCTCCCACTGGCTGAACTTCCAGCCGGGAGAGTTATCGCTGTCATCCAGCTTGACACGGGCAACCTTGGACAGGCGCTGTGCCAGCTCGGCAGCCTTTTCGCTTACGCCGGGCTTATGTGCTGCGATAGGCACGACAACCAACTGGAAGGGAGCGATAGCGGGGGGCAGAATCAGGCCGCTGTCATCACCGTGGGTCATGATGATTGCGCCAACCAAGCGGGTGGAAACGCCCCAGCTTGTCTGGAACGGATACTGCAGCTTGTTGTCACGGCCCTGGAAGGTAACGTCGTATGCACGGCTGAACTTATCGCCAAAGTAGTGGCTGGTGCCGCTCTGCAGGCTCTTGCCGTCCTTCATCATAGCTTCGATGGTGTAGGTAGCCTCTGCACCGGCAAACTTTTCCTTATCGGTCTTGCGGCCCTTCAAAACAGGGATGCACAGGTCCTTTTCGCAGAAGTTTGCGTAGATGTTCAGCATCTGCTGTGTTTCTGCTTCAGCCTCGGCGCTGGTTTCGTGGATGGTGTGACCCTCGTTCCACCAGAACTCACGGCTGCGCAGGAAGGGGCGGGTAGTCTTTTCCCAACGCAGCACGCTGCACCACTGGTTATACTTCATGGGCAGCTCACGGTAGCTGTGCAGCACACGGCTCCAGTGGTCGCAGAACATGGTCTCACTGGTGGGGCGCACAGCCAAACGCTCTTCCAACGGGTCGTCGCCGCCGGCGGTAACCCATGCTACTTCGGGAGCAAAGCCGTTAACAAGCTCGCCCTCCTTCTTAAGCAGGCTTTCGGGAATCAGCACGGGCATAGCCACGTTTTCGTGGCCGGTAGCCTTAAACTCGCCATCCAGAATATGCTGGATGTTTTCCCAAATTGCCTGACCGTAGGGGCGCAGGATGACAAAGCCCTTTACGCTGGAATACTCAATCAACTCTGCCTTAGTGCAGATGTCGGTATACCACTGTGCGAAGTTGTCCTCCTGGCTGGTGATTGCCTTAACCAGTTTCTGATTGTCTTTTGCCATTTTATAATTCCTCCTTAGGCCGTGCGCCAAACGGCGGGCGTTCCGCACGAACCTGAATTAAAAAGCAGCCCTTTGCCGCTTTTGCCAAAACAAAACGAAAGCCCCCAGCCATGTCGGAGGGGGCTTTCTAAAAAAGGCAGATTAGTCTTCGATTTCCGCGTTTGCTTCCACGTATTTGACCAAATCGCCAACCAGACGCATTCCCTCGATTGCTTCATCAGGAATCTCGATGCCAAACTCGTCCTCCAAGCTCATCACAACGTCTACTACGTCCAAGCTGTCAGCATCCAAATCGTTCAGCATATCGGTTTCCATGGAAAGGGTGTTGGGGTCGATGCTCAGCTGGTCGGCCAGAATGTCACGAATCGTTTCAAAAACGCTCATACAATGAATCTCCTTATATGTTGGTATTAAATAAATCTTTTTGGAAAGCACCTGCACCACTGTGCGATGTCTTCCTATTGTTTATATCCCATGCAGGCGGGCTTGTCAAGCCTTGATTATGAAGGGAATGCAACAATTTTATGTACTTGTCATACATTCAGGGGATTCCTATAATATAATGATAAGGTAAAACGCAGGGAGGTGTTGTTTTGAAACTGACTTTTACAAAAATGCAGGGTTGTGGAAACGATTATATTTATCTGGACTGCCGTGCAAAGGGTGTCCCGGCGGACATTGTCTGTTTGTGCCAAAAATTAAGCAGAAGGCATCTTTCGGTGGGAGCTGACGGCATCATTTGCATCTGTGCGCCGAGCAGCAGTGATGCAGATGCAGCGATGCGGATGTTTAATGCGGACGGCAGCGAAGGCAGGATGTGCGGCAACGGAATCCGTTGTGTGGCACAATGGCTGCATACACATGATAAAACACTGGAACACAAAGACTGCTTAAAGATAGATACACGCAGTGGGTGCAAAACACTTTATCGCAAAGGCGACGGTGTTTGGTGCGTTGATATGGGAACCTACAGCACCAAGGCGAAAGAACTGCCTGCTGAGGGCTTTGGCGACAGGGACCTGATAGATGTGCCTTTGCAAGTAGAAGGAAAAATGTGGCAGGTAACCTGCGTGCAGGTGGGCAATCCGCATTGTGTAACAATTGTGCCGGAAACGGATACGCTAAAGTTAGCACAAATAGGTCCTGCGTTTGAAAAACACGAAGCCTTTCCTGAGCAGGTGAACACGGAGTTTGTACAGGTTGTGGATTCAACACACTTGAAAATGCGTGTATGGGAGCGTGGCAGCGGCGAAACATGGGCCTGCGGAACAGGCACGTGTGCGACAGTTGCAGCCATGGTGGAACAGGGAATTTGCAAACCGGATACGGATGTGCAGGTACAACTGCTGGGCGGCACGTTGACGATTCGGGTGATGAAGGATAAAACCATTTGGATGACAGGCCCGGCAGAAACGGTATTTGAAGGCATAGCAGAACTATAACAGCAAGAGGGTGATGGGCTGGGATGAAACTAAACCACAATTACAGCAGCTTAACGGCAAACTATCTGTTTACAGAGGTTGCCCATAAGGTGAATGCGTATGTGGAAAAACATCCGGAAAAAGAAATTATCAGGCTGGGCATCGGCGATGTAACACAGCCGCTTGTAAAATGTGCTGTAGAGGCAATGCAGCAGGCAAGCCAAGAGATGGGAACAAGAGAAGGCTTCCACGGGTATGGCCCGGAGCAAGGCTATGCCTTTTTGCGGCAGGCGATACAGGCACGGTATGCGCAATGGAATGCAGCGGTTGACCAAACAGAGATTTTTGTAAGCGATGGTGCAAAAAGTGACTTAGCCAACATACTGGGGCTTTTTGATGTGGATAACATAGTGCTTGTGCCGGACCCGGTGTATCCCGTTTATGTGGACGATAACCAAATGGACGGCCGCAAAATTGTGTATGTCCACGGAAACAGGGAGAACAGCTTTCTGCCCATGCCGGACCCGACAATACAAGCGGATATTATTTATTTGTGCAGCCCGAACAATCCCACAGGGGCTGCTTACACAAAAAGGCAACTGGAAAGCTGGGTGGAATATGCACGTGCACAAGATGCCGTCATTTTGTATGATGCAGCATATGAGAGCTTTATCACGCAGGCAGATTGCCCACACAGCATCTACGAGATAGACGGTGCAAAAGAGTGTGCGATTGAAATTTGCTCGTTTTCCAAAATAGCGGGCTTTACCGGTACAAGGTGCGGGTATACAGTTGTTCCGCTTTGTTTGGAACGGCAGAGGATGCGGCTAAATCCAATGTGGCGGCGCCGGCAGACTACAAAGTTTAATGGGGTAGCGTATGTTGTACAGCGGGCAGCGGCGGCTGTGCTTACGCAGCAAGGCTTAGTACAAATACAAAAGAATCTGGACTATTACCACAATAATGCAAGGGTGCTTGCAGATGTACTGCACCGTGCAGGAATATGGTATTGCGGTGGAGAAAACAGCCCTTATTTGTGGATGCAATGCCCGGGGCAAATGACAAGCTGGCAGTTTTTTGATTGGCTTTTGGAAAACTGCGGTATTGTCGGGACACCGGGTGCAGGATTTGGTGCTTGCGGCGAGGGATATTTTCGGCTGTCTGCATTTGGAAATGCGGAGCAGACAGAGATTGCTGCACAGGCAATGCAGCAAAAACTGATGGAATGCTTTGGATAGAAAGAATAAATAAAAGGGCGGCATGGTTTAACCATGCCGCCCTTTTAGGCTGGATTAGTTTGTTTCTTGGGAAGCAAGAATTTTAGTGAGCCATTTTCCTCGATAGTAATAGATGAGGAACATAATAGATGCCAGAGTCCAAGTGAGCGGATAACTGAAAGCAACGGTTTGGACGGTGTGAGAAACAGGAACAACGAACAAAATCCAAGCAAGACGCAGCAAACAAACAACAAAGACAGTAATCAGAGTAGGAACCTTAACATCACCGCAGCCACGCAGTGCGCCGGACAGCACCTCGATAGAGATGTAAGTAACATAGGTAGGAACCAGCATGTGCATGATTTGGACACCCTGAGAAACAACAACGGGGTCTTGGCTGAACAATCGGAAAAGGGGCTGGCTGGCGATATACATAAAAATACTGGTAAGAATTGTTATGGTAAAGGTCATTGCCAGACAAATATTTGTACCCTTCTTTACACGGTCGTAACGCTTTGCACCAAAATTTTGACCGGCAAAAGTAGTGATGGCAAGGCCCATGGAACCAAGCGTCATCCAGTACAGCAAATCAATTTTTCCGTATACACTCCATGCGGCAACAACTATCGTACCAAAGCCGTTAATGCTGGTTTGAATTACAATGTTGCTAACGCTGTACAGTGATGATTGTGCTGCTGCGGGCAAGCCGATTGCAAAGATGCCACGCAGAATATGCGGCTCCATTTTCAGCTTGGACAGCTTTAAGTCCCAAGGCATATCGGTAACCTTTTTCAGCCACCATAAGGTACATACAGCGCTGACAAACTGGCTTATAATCGTAGCCAAAGCTGCGCCGGCTACACCCCAAGGAATAACGGCAACAAATAAGTAGTCCAGAACAATATTGACCAGAGAAGCAATAATCAAAAAGTACAGCGGGCGCTTTGTGTCGCCAACCGCACGCAGAATACCGGTACCGGTATTGTACAGCATCTGAGGAATCATGCCTAAAAAGTAGATGCGCAGGTATAGCGTGGCAGAATCAATGACATCTGCAGGGGTGTTCATCCAAACAAGGGCCTGACGGCTGATGAGCATACCCAAAACGGTTAATAAGGCACCGCCAACTAAAGAAAGCGCCAGAGATGTATGTACCTGATGGTCGACCATGGTTTCATCGCCGGCACCATAGCTTTGGGCAATAATGATACTGGAACCACTGCACAGACCTACAAAAAAGCCCAGCAGCAAAGCTACAAATGCGCCGGTTGCGCCAACGGCTGCAAGTGCCTGAGTACCAACATAGTTGCCGACGATTAGTGTGTCGACCGTGTTGTACAGCTGCTGAAACAAAGTGCCAAAGAAAATCGGGAGAAAAAGTTTCATCAGCTGGGATGGAATGTTACCAACCAGAATTGTGTTTTGCTTTATTGTGCTTCCCATGATAATGCCTCCGCAAACGACATGAAATAGAAAAAATATTACATTTTTTCATTCTACTCCCAAGCTGTATAAAAGTAAACTTGGTAAAGTTCATGTACTTACTGTCAAAAAAACATTGCTTTTTGTACTTTTTACAGAGAGAGCTTGCGACATGAACAAAATGATACATGCGAGCGTGCGGATGTGCTACAATACGGAAGGGAGGAAAAGATGAAATGCGGATTTTGATTGATGCAGATGCATGTCCGGTCGTTCGTATTACAGAGCAGGAAGCAAAACAGCGCAAAATTCTACTGATGCTTTTTTGTGACACAAACCATGTGATACAATCGGAATATGCAATGGTAAAAACGATTGGTGCAGGTGCGGACGCAGTGGATTTTGCCCTGACGGCGGAGTGCAAGGCCGGAGATGTGGTAATTACGCAGGATTACGGGCTGGCGGCTATGATTCTCGCTAAGGGTGCGTATGGACTGCACCAAAGCGGAATGCGGTACACAAACGAAAACATCGACAGGCTGTTGATGGAACGCCATCTGGCAAAAAAGGCACGTATGGCAAAATCTAAAAATCATCTGAAAGGACCTTCCCGACGGACCAAAGAGGATGACAAGGCATTTTTGATGGCTTTAGAAAAACTTTTGGATGAAATAGAATAAAAAAAGACGCAAAGCGTAATGGTACGCTTTGCGTCTTTTTGGTTATATACAAAAATCAGCCTTCTGCAGGGGGTTCCGCTGTAGTGGAAGCGGCACGACGCTTCATTACGTCGTTACGAACTAACTGGTACAATGTAGCAGCCAAAGGTACGCCAATCAGCATACCAAGGATGCCCATAATGCCGCCGCCAACGGTAACGGCTACCATAACCCACAAGCCGGGCAAACCGATGGAGCTGCCAACTACCTTGGGGTAAATCAGGTCGCCTTCCAACTGCTGGAGAACAACCAGAAAAATCAGGAACAATACAGCCTGTCCAGGGGATACCGTCATAATCATCAGTGCGCCAACAGCAGCGCCGATATAGGCACCTGCCACGGGAATCAGTGCGGTAAAGCCCACAAGCGTGCCAATCATTGTTGCATAGGGGAAACGGAAAATCCACATACCCAAAATGCACAATCCACCCAAAATGACGGCCTCCATACACTGCCCAACTACAAAATGATGGAAAGTGTTGTCTGCGGTAGAAAGTACATAGTTTACACGGTGGGAAATCTTGCCGCCGAAGTAAGTGTGGATGAGTGTGTTCAACTGGTGTGCCAGACGCTCCTTACCTGCCAGCAGATAAATAGCAAACACCAGACACAGAACAGAGGTGACCAGTGCGGAAAAGGTGGTGCTTACAGCGCTGATAATGGAGTTCATGGTACCGCCAATACCGTTCATCAACCAGTTGGCAGCGGTGGAAATCAGGTTTTCCCAATCAATAGTGGCTAAATTTGCAGTTACAAGTTCCTGCGGAACATCCCATTGCAGTACGTCCTCCACCCAGATGAGAATGCGGGTGATGGCTGCGGGCAAGCGGTCTAACAGCAGCTGCACACAGGCAACCAGTTCCGGCAGAATAGTGCCCAGAACCAACGCAAAAACCAGTATAATGATTGCCAAAGCAAGCAGCATACACATAGGACGTTTTAGTTTTGGACATTTTGCAAAAGACAGGTGCTTTTCAAAAAAGCTCATAGGGATATTCAGGGTATAGGCAACGACAAAGCCGAGAAATAGCGGTACGGCAGCACCTAGGGCAATTAGAGAAATATTAGCTGCCAGATGCCAATAGTGAATAACCAGATATGTAATTACTACAGTAATGCCTGCGCGGAAACAGCTGTTCCATTCTAATTTCATGGGAATCCTTTCTGTTGGTGAGGTGATTTAAGTTTGAAAAATCATTATTTACGGCGCAGCTGCCAAAACGCTACTGCACTGGCGGCTGCAACATTGAGCGAATCTACGCCGTGATACATGGGGATACATACAGTATAGTCACACTGTGCGATGGTTTGGGACGAAAGGCCGTCGCCCTCAGTGCCAAGAATCACTGCCAGTTTTTCAGGCTGCTTTAGGCGTGGGTCCTCAATGCTGATTGCGGTATCGCTTAATGCGAGCGCTGCTGTTTGAAAGCCCCATGCCTGCAATTGGGCAATGCCGGCCCGCGGCCAGTCAGAGGCCTGGCTGCCGATGCGTGCCCAGGGAATTTGAAAAACAGTACCCATGCTGACACGTACCGCACGACGGTACAACGGGTCACAGCAGGTAGGGGTAAGCAGCACACCGTCCATACCCAGTGCGGCGGCAGACCGAAAAATTGCGCCTACATTAGTAGCGTCCACAATTCCGTCCAAGATGCAGATGCGCTTTGCGGATTTGCAAAGGGTTTGGGCATCAAGCGGGGCGGGGCGGCGCATGGCGCACAACACACCCCGTGTTAAGGCAAAGCCCGTTAATTGGGAGAGCAGGTCGTTGCTTGCTGTGTAGACAGGTACATCTCCGCAGCGAGCAAGCAGCTCGGCAGCACCTGCCAGCTGCTTGTGCTCCATTAAAAAGGCAACCGGGGTATAACCCGCATCCAGTGCATGACCGATGACCTTACCGCTTTCCGCAATAAAAATGCCTTTTGCAGGCTCTTTGCGGTTGCGAAGCTGCGCCTCGGTCAATCGGGCAAACATATCCAGTTCGGGTGCATGAAAATCTGTGATTTCGATAATGTTGGGCATAGTGAATCCTTCCGTAAAGGGGAGGTGAACTCCATAGTATTGGGCGTGGCATATTACAAAACCACCAATATAAAAATTGTACAGCGAAACAGGGTGGGAATCAAGTGCGGGTTGTGAAAACAAAAAGCTGTATTTCATGCGAAAGATAGACAATTCCATAGCTTTGCGCTATACTTTTGAAAATGAAAAGTTTGCAATGGAGGAAGAAAGTTATGAATCATAATTTGCTTGAAAAATATGCTGAATTCATTGTCCGTGTAGGTGTGAATGTACAGCCCGGCCAAACCCTGATTATCAATGGTAATCTGGAAACTGCACCTCTGGCACGTCTGTGCATGAAAGCTGCTTTTGCGGCAGGCGCCCGTGATGTACGTGTAGACTGGGCAGACGAAGCTTGCAGCCGCATCCGTATGGAAATGGGCAGCGAAGAAGCACTGACCGATGTGAAGCCTTACGTACTGCGCAGCTATCTGGATTTTGCAGAAAGCGAAGGCGGCGTTTGTGTGCTGCATCTGCTGGCAGATGACCCGGAAGTGTACAATGGTTTGGATGCTGCAAAAATCAATCGTGTAAGCATGGCTCGCCGCACAGCACTGAAGCCTTGGCGTGTATATACCATGAATGACAAGATTCAGTGGTGCATTGCTGCAATGCCCAGTGAAAGTTGGGCAAAGATGATTTTCCCCAACGAGCCGATTGATGTGGCAGTAGAAAAGCTGTGGAATGCAATTTTCGACGTGTGCCGTGTGACCGATGGTGACCCTGTTACTGCTTGGAAGGCACATCTGGACCGTTTGAACGGCTTGAAGGACAAGATGAATGCGTATGACTTTGAGTCGGTACATTTTACCAGCTCTAACGGTACGGATTTGACCGTCGGCTTGGCAGATGGCGCTATCTGGGAGAGCGCAAGCAGCCCCAATGAGAAGGGCGTAATGTTCCTGCCGAACATTCCCACTGAGGAAGTATTTACTGCACCCCACAAGGATAAAGTAAACGGTATTGTGTACGGCACCAAGCCTTATGCATACAATGGTCAGCTGATTAAGGGCTTCCACGTTACCTTTAAGGATGGCCGTGTGGTAGAGCACGGTGCAGAAGAAAACGCTGACCTGCTGGGCGAACTGCTGGACAGCGATGCAGGTGCACGCAGCATTGGCGAAGTGGCACTGGTACCTGCTTCCAGCCCCATCAACCGCAGCGGTCTGCTGTTCTACAACACTTTGTTTGATGAAAACGCTGCCTGCCACATTGCATTTGGCGCAAGCTACCCCGGTACTTGCAAGGGCGGCAAGGACATGACTGAAGAAGAAATGCTGGCACACGGCATGAACCAGTCTGAAATCCACGAGGACGTTATGGTCGGTGCAGAAGATACCAACATTACCGGCCTGACACGTGACGGCCGTACCATTCAGATTTTTGAGAATGGCGAATGGGTACTGTAAGCCTGCCTTCCGCAAGTTTTTCGGAGGGTGAGCGGAATCGGCCGGTGGCAGCGGATGTATTTCGTGCCGTTGCCGTCGGTATGGTTGGATGGTTCCATATTTGGCAGCAAAGCTGGCAGGGAGCAGGGGAGTTTACCTACTTGGCACGTACCGGTGCGGTGTGGGTAGACGGCATGATTATGCTGAGCGCCTTTTGCCTGTTTTTACCGTATGCAAATTTGTATGCAGAAAACAGACAGCGTGCCGCAGTCAAGCCGATTGCGTTTTATAAGAAACGTCTTTTGCGGATTTTGCCATCATATTATGTAAGTGTGTTGGCAGCGTTGGCGATGGCACTTTATCAAAAAGGACCTTCACTGCTTTTATGGAAAGATTTGGCCGCTCATCTTACCCTGACACAATCGTTTTTTCCGTTTTCGTATTGGTATACAAACTTAAACGGCGCCAGTTGGACATTGACTATATTGACTTTGTTTTATCTGGCGTTTCCGTTTTTGGTGCGCATAATGCTGCGTGCTCCGTTATGGGCAGGTATGGCACTGTTCGCAATCCAGATATATTGGCAGCATACTACGGTGCCGCTGTATGGAACAACGGCCTACCAGATGCGGTTTAATCAACTGCCGGCTTTTGCCAGCACAATTGCCATTGGGATGTGGGATGCATTGCTGTTTGCGGCAGCCACACGCAGCAAATGGCTGCAAAACTGGGGTATGCGAAGCCTTAGTACGATACTGGGCTTTGGTGCACTCGGATTTATCAATCATTTGCTGAAGCAATTGAACTGGGCCAGAGAGTTTCAGCTGTGGCAGCTACAGAATCGCACCACCTTAGTGTGTGGAATGATGCTGGCTTTGCTGCTTTTTGCATTGGGGCTTCCGCTGCCGGGCAAACGGCTGTGGGCCTTTTTAGCAGGTATCAGTTATAATTTTTACCTTTGGCATCAAATGCTTACCGTTTGGCTCAAGTATACGTTCCATCTGCCTTTTTGGTCGGGTGAAGTACCGCCAAACCAGTTAGGTGACACTGTATGGATGGCAAAAAGCAACCTGCTGTACTGGGCTGCTGCACTAACGGCGGCGATTGTTTTGACATGGCTTGTGGATAACACAATGCTTAAAATTACTAAAAAAAAGAGCAAGAAAACTAATAATAGTGGAACTTTACCAGAGAAAGTCGTATAATGAAAAAATAATACAGTATAGAGCTGTTACTCTTTTGCATTATTAGGAGGATCTTCTATGGGTAAATATTTTGGCACAGATGGTGTGCGTGGCGTTGCCGGCGAGGACTTGAGCTGTGAGCTGGCATTGAAAATCGGTCGTGGCGCAGCAGCTGTACTGACAGAGAATTCCGGACACAAACCTCGTATTTTAATTGGACGGGATACACGAATTTCGGGTAGTATGCTGGAGGCTGCACTGACAGCAGGTTTGTGCAGTGTGGGTGCAGATGTTGAGCTGCTGGGTGTAATCCCCACCCCGGCGGTTGCTTACTTGGTACGCAAGTACGAGGCTGATGCAGGTATTGTGATTTCGGCTTCTCATAACCCGATGGAATTTAACGGTATTAAGATTTTTGCTGGTACCGGTTATAAGCTGCCTGATGAGGTAGAGCTGGAGATTGAGAACCACATTGATAATGACTGCAAGGATATTCCCCTTGCAACCGGCAGAGGTGTAGGCAGCGTGTCGGTACGCAATGACGGTGTGCGTGACTACGTAGACCACCTGTATCAGGCGGTAGGCGGCAGCCTAAAGGGCTTAAAGGTTTGCATCGACTGTGCAAATGGTGCCAGTGCAGCAGTTGCACAGCAGCTGTTCCCCCGCTTGGGTGCAGAGTGCACCTTTATTGGTGTATCTCCGGACGGCACCAACATCAACCGTGGCGTAGGCAGTACACATCTGGATAATCTGGCCAAGGCCGTTATAGATGGCGGATTTGACTGCGGCGTTGCGTTTGACGGCGACGCAGACCGTTGCCTGGCTTGCGATGAGAAGGGTCAGGAAATCGACGGCGATAAGATTATTGCTTTGCTGAGCATGGACATGAAGAAAAAAGGCATTTTGGAAGGCGATACCGCTGTGGTTACCGTTATGTCCAATCTGGGCTTTATGAAGTTCATGGAAAGCCAGGGTATCCGTACAGAGCGTACTGCCGTTGGCGACAGATATGTGCTGGAAAATATGCGTGAAAACGGATATATGATTGGCGGCGAACAGAGCGGCCACGTAATTTTGGCACAGGATGCTACTACCGGTGACGGCGAACTGACCGGCGGAAAGCTGCTGCGTGTTTTGGCAGAAAGCGGCAAAAAAATGAGCGAGCTGAACGAAGTGTACAAGCAGTTCCCGCAGGTATTGATTAATATTCAGGCAAATGCAGAGCAGAAAGCTTTTTATAAAGCAGACGAAGTGATTGCCGGCTTTATTGAAAACGAACAGCAGAAACTGATGGGTATGGGCCGTGTATTGGTACGTGTATCCGGTACAGAGCCTAAGATTCGTGTTATGGTAGAAGGCGAAGATTTGGATGCAATTGACAGCTGCGCAACACGGATTGTCAGCTTTATCAACAGCAGAATCAGTAAAATCTAAAAAGAATAAAAAGGAGTATATTATGGACAAGCATTATGATTATCTAATCGTTGGTGCAGGTTTGTATGGTGCTGTGTTTGCACAGGAGGCTAAAAAGGCCGGCAAAACCTGCCTGGTGATTGATAAGCGTGACCACATTGCAGGTAATATTTATACTTACGAGCAGGAAGGCATTCAGGTACACCAGTATGGTGCACATATTTTCCACACGAACAACAAGCAGGTGTGGGATTATGTAAATCAGTTTGCAACCTTTAACCGTTACACCAACAGCCCGGTTGCTAATTACAAGGGCGAGATTTACAACCTGCCCTTTAACATGAATACCTTTAACAAAATGTGGGGCGTAATTACTCCTGCACAGGCACAGGAAAAAATTGAGCAGCAGCGTGCAGTAGCTGGCATTACTGAGCCTAAAAATCTGGAAGAACAGGCTATCAGCTTGGTAGGTACTGATATTTACGAAAAGCTGATTAACGGCTATACCGAAAAGCAGTGGGGCCGCCCCTGCAAGGAGCTGCCCTCCTTTATTATTAAGCGCCTGCCTGTACGTTTTACTTACGACAACAACTACTTTAATGCTTTGTATCAGGGCATCCCTGTAGGCGGTTACACTGCTATGGTGGAAAAAATGCTGGAAGGCACTGAGGTACGTTTGGGCTGCGAGTATCTGGGCGAAAAGGAAAAGTGGGATGCAATGGCAGATACCGTTGTATACACCGGCCCTGTTGATGCTTACTTTGCTTACAAGCTGGGCGTTCTGGAGTACCGCAGCGTTCGTTTTGAAACCGAAACGCTGGATATGGAAAACTATCAGGGCAATGCGGTTGTAAACTACACCGATGCAGAAACTCCCTATACCCGCATCATTGAGCATAAGCACTTTGAGTTTGGCACCCAGCCCAAGACTGTAATCAGCCGTGAGTACAGTGCAGAGTGGAACAAGGGCGACGAGCCTTACTATCCCGTTAACGACGACCGCAACAGCGCTTTGTACGAGAAGTACAAGGCATTGGCAGACGCAGAGAAGAATGTGATTTTCGGCGGCCGTTTGGGCGAGTACAAGTACTACGACATGGACAAGGTTATTGAGGTAGCACTGGACGCAGTACAAAAGGCTTTGCAGGCATAAGGAGGATCAAATGGGAAAGTTTAATTTTACGCAGACCGAGATTCCGGGTGTGGTAATTGTAGAGCCTCAGGTGTTTGGCGACGAGCGTGGCTATTTTATGGAAACCTACCATAAAGAGCAGTTTGCTGCTGCCGGCATTGATAAAGAGTTTGTACAGGATAACCAGAGCCGTTCGACTCGTGGTGTGCTGCGTGGTTTGCATTTCCAAAAAGAGCATACGCAGGGCAAGCTGGTGCGTGTTACTTTAGGCGAAGTGTTTGACGTAGCAGTAGACTGCCGCCCCAACAGCGCAACCTATGGTAAGTGGGTTGGCGTTACCCTGAGCGCCGAGAACAAGAAGATGTTCTATGTGCCGGAAGGTTTCGCACACGGCTTTTTGGTGCTGAGCGATGTAGCAGAGTTCTGCTACAAGTGCACCGATGTATACGACCCTACCAGCGAGGGTGGTATCCCGTACAACGACCCGACGGTCAATGTGCAGTGGCCGGATTGCGGCTGTGAGCCCAAGCTGAGCGCAAAAGATGCTGTGCACACACCTTTTGCAGAGCAGGATTTTGCTTATTTTAACAAGTACTAAATAAATAGGCTGTTTTTAGAAAAACAGAAAGCCCAGTCGAGTGTTTGCAACACACTTGACTGGGCTTTTTTATAATTTAGAAATTAGCCTAGGGCGATACCCATGCGATGAGCTACTGCCAACAGCTCATGGTCGGCTGGGATACAGCGGGGTTTTCCGGCGATGTCTTGCAGGCGGTTTTCAGTTACATGGTTATTGACCATTGCAACGGTAACGCCGTAGCGCTCCTCCTCGATTAGTTTAGCGGCATAGCTGCCAAACTGGGTGGCCAGCAGGCGGTCATAGGCGCTGGGGCTGCCGCCACGCTGCATATGCCCGGGGATACATACCCTTGTTTCGGCACCTGTATTTTTTTGGATTTGAGCGGCGATGCGGGTTGTAGCGGTACTTCCGGTACCGGCCTCAAGGCGCTTGGCTTTCCATTCTTTTCGTTTCATGGTGGCTTCGGTTACGTCCAAGGCACCTTCCGCAACCGCTACGATAGAAAAATTGGAGCCGTTAGCTGCACGGTTTTCTACAGCTGCGCAAACACGGTCGATATCATAAGGTTTTTCCGGTATCAAGATAATATCTGCACCGCCTGCAATGCCGGAATAAAGGGTGAGCCAGCCTGCTTTATTGCCCATGATTTCAATACACATAACACGGCTGTGGCTGCCTGCGGTAGTATGAATGCGGTCGATTACGTCGGTAGCAATATCCACGGCAGTATGAAAACCAAAGCTTACGTCAGTGCCGTGAATGTCGTTATCAATGGTTTTAGGCAGGCCGATGATATTCAAGCCTTCTTGTGAGAGAAGATTGGCGGTTTTATGGCTGCCGTTTCCGCCAAGGCAAAGCAGGCAATCCAGATTAGCATTTCGATAGGTTTGCTTCATGGCGGCGATATTAGCTGAGGCGTCGGGCTCGTTGCGGCAGATTTGCTTAAAAGGGGTTCGTTTTGTACCCAAAATTGTGCCGCCTAAAGTTAGGATTCCTTTAAAGTCTTCCGGCTGCATTTCTTTATAGTCATTATGAATCAGGCCGGAATAGCCGTTCATAATGCCGATAATTTCGACGCTGCTGCCGAAACGCTGATATAAAGCTTTGGAGATACCACGAATGGTTGCATTTAGGCCGGGGCAATCTCCGCCTGCTGTTAAGATACCAATACGTCTTTTCATAAAAACAGAATCCCTTTCTGTGGAATGTAGCAAAATGGATACAATAAGAGTATTCCTATAGGGAAAAATTGTCAATGTAGAACGGGTTTGAATAAAAGAAAAACTTTTTTGAAAAAAGTGTTGACAAATGTTTAGAAAGCTAGTATAATCATCAACGTTGACGGGACAACACCGAGCAACAAACCTTTAATGGGGATTCGCATAATGGTAGTGCAGCGGACTCTGACTCCGCCTGTGGGAGTTCGATCCTCTCATCCCCAACCATGATTGCCGCAGCAGCTGATAGCTGCTGCGGCAATTTTTCTACCGGGGCATAGCGCAGTTGGTAGCGCGCCTCGTTCGGGACGAGGAGGCCGTGGGTTCAAATCCCGCTGCTCCGACCAGATAAAGCACCGTCTATCCAGACGGTGCTTTATTTTTTTGCTTTTTCTGCCAGCAGGCAAAAAATCTTTTGACAAAGCTATACCATATTATAGTTACAGTTGATAAATATAGACAAAAATAGTAAAATAAAAAGGAACCATCTATTGTGGAGGAATTATGCCTACATTAAGTGCAACAATCGTAGTATATAATGGAGCAGCAGAAGCCCTGGAGGCAGCGGCTTCGATTTTACGGCATACCCAGAAATATGCGTTGACTTTGTATTTAATCGACAATGCTAGCCCGGATGGCTCTGGAAAGCAACTGCAGGACGCTGTCGCAAACGGTATGCTGAAATGCAGCGATAACCAGACAGTGAGGGTGATTTGCAGCCCGAAAAATAAGGGCTTTGGCGGAGGCCATAACCTTGTACTGGGGCAGCTGGAAAGTGATTATCACTTTATATTGAATCCGGATATTTTAATAGAAGATGATGTGTTGAGCGCTATGGCGGATTGGATGGAAACAAACCCGCAGGCAGTTATGGCACGTCCGGCACTGAAGTTTCCAGACGGCAAAGAACAAATTTTGCCCTTGCAGAAGTGCAGTGCACTGGCGCTTGTATATCGCCAGCTGCCGCAGTTGGGCTTTTTGAAACGGTTTAACGACCGCTATGTAATGGCAGAGGCTGATTTAAGCAAGCCTACCAAGATTGAGTTTTGCACAGGCAGTTTTTCCATGCTGCGAACCACAACAATGAAGCAAATCGGCGGATTTGATGAAGGATATTTTATGTATGTGGAAGACGCAGATTTAACCCAGAAGGCACGTCAGGTGGGAGATGTGTATTTGCTGCCGCAGTTTATGGCTGTACACGCATGGCACAGAGCACCCCACACAAACAAATCTCACTTTAAGATGCAGATGAAGAGCATGCTGCGTTATTTTTCAAAGTGGGGATTCCGCCTTTAATTTTGTATACAGCAGACGCAGCGCTGCTTTGATAAAGCTGCACAACTTATCCCAGAAAGTAATAAGGAGTGCACAATATGAAAGGCATTATTTTGGCCGGCGGTGCCGGTACACGACTGTATCCGTTAACAATGGTAACAAGCAAACAGCTGTTGCCCGTTTACGACAAGCCGATGATTTATTACCCGTTGTCAACTTTGATGTTAGCGGGAATCCAGGACATTTTGATTATTTCTACCCCTGCAGATACCCCTCGCTTTGAAAGCTTGCTGGGAGACGGCAGCCAGTTTGGCGTACATTTGCAGTATAAGGTGCAGCCCTCGCCCGATGGACTGGCACAGGCTTTTTTGCTGGGCGAAGAGTTTATCGGCGATGACAGCTGCGCTATGGTACTGGGTGACAACATTTTCTATGGTGCAGGGTTCTCCCGTATTTTGAAAACAGCTAAGGAAAATGCGGAAAAGAGCGGCCGCTGCACAGTGTTTGGATACTGTGTGCCCGATCCGGAGCGTTTTGGCGTTGTAGAGTTTGATAAAAACGGCAAAGTGCTGAGCGTAGAAGAAAAACCGGAAAATCCCAAGAGCAATTACGCTGTTACCGGTTTGTATTTTTACAACAACAAGGTTGTAGAAATGGCAAAAAAGGTAAAGCCCAGTGCTCGTGGCGAGCTGGAAATCACTACCCTAAACGAGATGTATCTGAAGCAGGGTGACTTGGATGTGCAGCTGTTAGGCCGTGGATTTGCATGGCTGGACACCGGCACGATGGACAGCCTGGTGGAAGCAGCTGATTTTGTGCAGATGGTGGAAAAGCGTCAGGGCATTAAGATTAGTGCACCGGAAGAAATTGGCTATAAGTATGGTTGGATTAGCCGTGAGGAGCTGCTGCAATCCGCAGAAAAATACGGAAAATCGCCCTACGGCAAGCATTTGAAGAATGTGGCGGACGATAAACTCCGCTACTAAGCGAGGATTAGTATGAAAATTTTGATTACCGGATGCAACGGTCAATTAGGCACTGAACTGCAAAAGCAATTGCGGGAAGGCTGCAGCGAGATTGGCCCGATTCCTGAAAAGCTGCGCAATGCAACTGTTATTGCAGTGGATTTGCCGGAGCTGGATATCAGCAACTATCAGGCAGTGAACGAGTTTGTACGCCGTCATCGTCCTGATGTCATTATTAACTGTGCTGCTTTTACGAATGTTGATGGCTGCGAAGTAAAGCATGATGCGGCTTTCAGCGCAAATGCAATTGGTCCACGTAACCTGGCACAGGCCGCAGAAAAAGCCGGTGCACGCTTAGTGCACGTTTCCACAGACTATGTCTTTTCCGGCAAAGAGAATGGCGGCATTGCGCAGGACGAGGCTACACAGCCTGCACCCATCAGTGCTTACGGTACTACCAAGTTGATGGGTGAAAAGTATGTAGCGCAGTTCTGCCACAGACATTTTATTGTGCGTACTGCATGGCTGTATAGCTATTATGGCAAAAACTTTGTTAAGACCATTGTGAATGCGGGCAAGAAGTTTGGCAAGCTGGAAGTAGTAAATGACCAGTTGGGCAACCCCACCAATGCGGTGGACTTGGCACATGAGATTCTGCAATTGTGTGTGACCCACGAGTACGGCCTGTACCACTGCACCGGCGAGGGCATTTGCTCTTGGTATGACTTTGCGGCTGAGATTATCCGTTTGTCGGGTGTGGATGCAACGGTTGCGCCCTGCACGAGTGCCCAGTACAAGGAAAAACACCCCGATGCTGCAGACCGTCCCGCATGGAGCGCACTGGACAACCGTATGCTGCGTTGCACGGTAGGCAATGAAGTACGTGACTGGAAAGATGCGCTGGCGGTTTTCTTTGAAAACTGGGACGGCGACAATGGCATGAAAAAATAAGGACAAAGAGAGGCTTCTATGAAAAAGACCTATTTGATTACAGGCTGTGCAGGCTTTATTGGCTCTAACTTTGTGTACTATATGTTGAACAAGTACGATGATATTCTGCTTGTCAATCTGGATAAGCTGACCTATGCAGGCAATCTGGAAAACCTGAAGGGTGTAGAGGGCGACCCCCGCCATGTGTTTGTACAGGGCGATATTTGCGACAAAGAGCTGGTAGCAGGCCTGTTTGCAAAGTATGATTTTGACTATGTTATCAACTTTGCGGCAGAAAGCCATGTGGACCGCAGCATTACCAACCCTGAGATTTTTGTGCAGTCCAATGTGATGGGTACGGTTAACCTGCTGCAGCGTGCAAAAGAGGCTTGGTACGATGCTGCTTCCAAGACTTGGAAGGAAGGCAAGAAGTACTTGCAGGTTTCTACAGATGAGGTGTATGGCACTTTGGGCGCAGAGGGCTTCTTTATGGAGACTACTCCGCTTTGCCCGCACAGCCCCTACTCCAGCAGCAAGGCAAGCGCAGATATGTTTGTACAGGCTTTCCACGATACGTATGGTATGCCCATCAACATTACCCGCTGCTCCAACAACTACGGCCCTTACCAGTTCCCTGAAAAGCTGATTCCTTTGATGATTAACAATGTGAAACAGCACAAGCAGCTGCCGGTATATGGAGATGGTATGCAGATTCGTGACTGGCTGTACGTAGAGGACCACTGCAAGGCTATTGACATGGTTGCAAACGACGGCAAGGTTGGCGAAGTTTACAATGTAGGCGGCCACAACGAGCGTCCCAACATCTTTATTGTAAAGACCATTATCAGCCAGCTGCATGACCGTTTGAACGATGAGGGCATCAGCGAAGAACTGATTAAGCACGTTGAGGACCGTTTGGGCCATGACCGCCGTTACGGTATTGATCCCACCAAGATTAAAAACGATTTGGGCTGGTATCCGGAAACTCCGTTTGAGGTTGGCATTGTAAAGACCATTGATTGGTATTTGGCACACGAAGAGTGGATGAACAATGTAACCAGCGGCAATTACCAGAAGTACTACGAAGAAATGTACAAGAATCGATAAATCAAAAGCCTCCACTTAAGTGGAGGCTTTTTTTCTGTGCTAAAAATCGTTGTTTATGGTATACTGACTACATCGGATATGGTGGAGGAAAACAAGTATGAAAAAGGTCCTTCGGTTGCTGACGAGTCGTGTTGCGATTGTAGCGATTTTAGTGGTGCTGCAATTGGTGTGGCTGTGCGAATTAGTCTTTGGCATGGCACGTTACTGGATTGGTATTGATATTGCGCTGAATGTGCTAAGTGTACTGATGGTGCTGTATTTGGTACGAAAAGAACTAACGCCTGCTTATAAAATCGCATGGATTTTATTGTGTTGTTTAGCACCGCTGCTGGGTGGAGCGCTATATTTATTATTTGGCGATAAGCGACCGGGAAAGCAGATGCGCAACCGTATGGAAAGGGTGAAGCAACAGCACCTTTCGGCGGTAGCACAGCCAATGGATTTGCAAACGAAGCTTTCGCCACGGCAGCAGGCCTTAACAGATTATATTGCACAATTTGGACCTAACCCTGCCAGAGAGAGAACAAAAAGCGAATATTATCCAACAGGAGAGGCTGCTTTTGAAGTGATGCTGCAGGATTTGGAAAAAGCAGAGCACTTTATCTTTTTGGAGTACTTTATCATTTCGGAAGGAACACTTTGGCGGCAGGTGTTTGAAATATTAAAACGAAAAGCGGCACAGGGCGTAGATGTGCGTGTAATGTATGACGACATTGGCAGTGCGGCAATGGTGCCGGAACACCTTGCCCGTGAATTGAGAGAAAACGGTATCCGCTGCATTCCGTTTAACCCGGCCTTGCCGCTGCTGGCTATTGTAATGAACCATCGGGACCACCGGAAAATTACAGTTGTAGATGGCTATATCGGATACACAGGCGGTATCAATATTGCGGACGAATATATCAATAAGAAAGAGCGATTCGGCTACTGGAAAGATACTGCGGTACGGCTGGAAGGTGCAGCCGTTTGGAACCTGACTGTGATGTTTTTGCAAATGTGGAACGCCTTTGACCCGATTGATGAGGACTTTACTGTATTTGCTCCCCATGCGCATGGTGCAAAAATGCCGGAAACAGATGGCATTGTACAGCCGTTTTGCGAGAGCCCGTTGGACGATGAACTGGTTGCGGAAGGCTTATATTTAGATGTTTTGGGGCAGGCAACAGAGTATGCGTATATTTTTACGCCGTATCTGATTATTGACCACGAGCTGATGGTAGCGTTGAGTCTGGCGGCAAAACGTGGTGTAGATGTACGAATCGGTGTGCCGGGAATCCCGGATAAGCCGATGGTTTATCGGCTGACACGCTCGTACTTTTCCCCATTATTGCGTGCGGGTGTGAAAATTTATACCTACACACCCGGCTTTTTACACGCAAAAGGAATCCTTAGTGATGACTGTGTAGGCATGGTTGGTACGGTGAATTTGGATTATCGCAGCTTATATTTGCATTTTGAAGATGGCGTGCTGTTTCAGGGTGGAAGTATTTTGCAAGACATTAAAAAGGACTATTTGGATGTGTACGAGCGGCAAAGCCATCGTGTACAGATGAAAGACTGTAAGGATACGTTTTGGGGACGGCTGTTTGATGATGTACTGCGCTTAGTAAGCCCGATGATGTAAAATATAGTATCCTGTAAAAGAGCGGCCTACAGGGAATGCGTTGACCACAGCGCAAGCACACAAAGATGCCAAATGTGAGGTAGATAAAATGAAAAAAGCACTTGTTATTGGTGGGTTTATTCTAGCGATTTGCCTGAGCTTTTTGGCAGGAAGTTCTTTCAGAGAAAAAGAATATGCTAAAAGAGATGCACAGAGATGCAATATCATGATTTCGTTTGCAGTAGGTAATTTGGACCATCTACAAGAACAGTATGATGCAGATGAAATGGAGGTACTAATCAGCAATATTTATGCGGCGGAAGAATACGCAAGTGATAGCGAACTGGCCGGTGCCCTGCACGAACTGTGGAATGCATTGATTTTTGATGGGGAGAATATTACCGGAAATGAAGATGCTTTAATAAAAGCGCTGCAAGATAGAAATGCAAATGCAGTGAAAGATATTGCTTTTGAAATGAGAACAATAAAATGAACAAGAGACTTGGCTGACGGTGGAAGCAAAGACAAATGCTTTTTAATGAACCAATGCAGGACAACGCAAAATGAAGCTTTTTGAGAAAGAAACGGAAATTTTTGGGGAGGACAAGTAAAATGCAGTGCTGCCAAAGGATTAGGGGCTGCATCTAAAGGGAAAAGAACTGCATTTCATATAATTTTAGCAAAGGGCTGTTCTTTTGACATGAGATGCGGAGAAAAAAGCAGCCCGGAATACGGGAAAAATAGACCAGAACAAATATCTATTGACAACATTTTTTGTTTGTGATATATTTTTTGCGTTATCTATTGGAAAGAGTCTTTCCAAAGCAAATCAGACCGCCGATGAAAATCGGCTGAGGCCATACGGACAGCCGGGTCGAATGCCGAAAATCGTGGAAACACGGTTGGCAACTTCTGTTGCCTTATTGATTGAGTTGAAAGCTCAGTTTTATAAGTTGGTTACTATAAACCAGTGCCGCGAGGCATACACTTGTGAAATGGTCAATAAGAGTAGTAAAAGTATTTTTGCTATATAGACTCTGATCCATTATGATTAGCGCTCACCGGATGCAGTCCGCCTTTTGTATAAAAGGGAAGTGTGGGTGTGATTTGTCATGATATTCCAAGCGGTATGCTGCGAAAGCAGTATACCGCTTTTTTGTTGTGCGCTATCGGAAAAGAGGAGGACAGGTTACGATGGAAAAGATTATTGAGCTTAAGCACATTTCTAAATCCTTTGACGGCGAAACCGTTTTGGATGACATCAGTCTGGACATTCACGACAACGAGTTTCTTACACTGCTGGGCCCTTCCGGCTGTGGTAAGACGACTACGCTGCGCATGATTGGCGGCTTTGAACACCCGGATCAGGGCGATGTGGTTTTTATGGGCAAGCGAATCAATGACGAGCCGCCCCATAAGCGAAATGTAAATACTGTATTCCAGAAGTATGCACTGTTTCCCCATTTGAGCGTTTTTGAAAATGTTGCATTTCCTTTGCGGGAGCGCAAGGTCCCCAAAAAAGAAATCGAAGAAAAAGTAAATGAGATGCTGAAAACGGTTATGATGTCGGCTTTTGCCAATCGCCGTGTCACCAGCCTGTCCGGTGGTCAGCAGCAGCGTGTGGCCATTGCCCGTGCCTTGATCAACCACCCCAAAATCCTGCTGCTGGACGAGCCTTTGGGCGCGCTGGACCTGAAGCTGCGCAAGGATATGCAGGTGGAACTGAAGAAAATTCAGAAGAGCACCGGCATCACCTTCGTTTTTGTTACCCATGACCAGGAAGAAGCCTTGAGCATGTCTGACACCATCGTTGTTATGAGCGAAGGCAAAATCCAGCAGATTGGCACCCCCACTGAGATTTACAACGAGCCCGTCAACGCTTTTGTTGCAGACTTTATTGGCGAAAGTAATATTCTGGACGGCGTTATGCTGGATGACTTCCGTGTAAAGTTTGCCGGACACACCTTCGAGTGTTTGGACAAGGGCTTTGCCAAGAACGAGCCGGTTGACGTTGTAGTACGTCCCGAAGATGTGGACGTGGTAGACCCGGCTGAGGCAGAGCTGTGCGGCGATGTTACGTCGGTAACCTTCCTGGGGGTTCACAATGAGCTGATTGTGGATATTGCCGGCTTTAAGTGGATGATTCAGACTACCGATTTCGTGGCGGAAGGCGCACATATCGGCATCAAGCTGGACCCGGATGCCATCCACATCATGAAAAAATCCAAGTACTCCGGCATGTTTGGCGACTACTCCACTTTCTCCGACGAGGCGGACGAACTGGCGAATGTACAGGATGAGGAGGATGCCGAATGAAATCCCTGACCAAGAGACCGGGAAACGGCAGCCGAACTGCGCTGGCACCGTATTCTTTGTGGGCAATGCTGTTTATTGTGGTGCCCATGGTGTTTATCGCTTACTATGCGTTCACCGATAATAATTTCCAGTTTACTATGGAAAATATCACCCGATTTTTTACCACGGTAAGCAATGTGAAAAATCCCGACGGCTCTGTGGAAGAGGTGCGTACCTATCTGTTGATTCTCGGCAGATCGCTCAAACTGGCCGTCATCTCCACGGCGGTTTGCCTGCTGATTGGTTATCCGCTGGCTTACCGGATTGCACACGCCCGCAAGCGCACCCAGAAAATTATGATGACCCTAGTCATGATTCCTATGTGGATGAACTTCCTGATCCGCACCTATGCATGGATGACCATTTTGCAGGATGCCGGCATCATCAATAATATCCTTTCCAAGCTGGGATTAAAGCCGGTACACATTATCGGCACAGAAGTGGCGGTTATCATCGGCATGGTATATGACTACCTGCCGTACATGGTGCTGCCTATTTACTCCATTATGGTAAAAATGGACTCCGGCCTGATTGAAGCTGCACATGACCTGGGCTGTGGAACCCTCTCTGTGCTGCGGCGGGTCATTTTCCCGCTGAGTCTGCCCGGTGTGCTGTCTGGTATTACAATGGTGCTGATTCCCTCCATCAGCACATTCTACATTTCCCAAAAGCTGGGCAGCGGCAAGTTCTTCCTGATTGGTGATGCAATCGAAGGCCAGTATGTGGCAAACAACCTGCACTTTGCAGCTGCAATGGCCTTTATTCTGATGATAATTCTGCTGCTGTTTATGGCGCTGATTAAATACTTTACCAGCCGCTATTTGTACGGAGGTAACGCAAAATGAAAAAAGTAATATCCAATATCCTGACCGGACTGGTTTATGTGTTCCTCTTTGCTCCCATTGTGGTTCTGCTGGTGTTTTCTTTCAATGGCTCCAAGAGCCTGTCTGTTTTTTCGGACCCTTCGCTTTACTGGTACAAGGAGCTTTTGAAAGACCGAAACACGCTGGAAACCGTGCGGAACTCGCTGCTTCTGGCAACCACAGCAACTGCTATTGCTACAGCAATGGGTACGGCTGCGGCTTGGGGCATTGACCGGCTGCGCAGCCGCTGGTACCGTACGGCAATCAACACGGTAACAGACATCCCGATGACCAACCCGGATATTATTACCGGTATCTCCATGATGCTGATGTTTGTGTTTGTAGGCCGGATGTTTGGCGCAAGAAACAGCCTGAATTTCTGGACAATCCTGATTGCCCATGTAACGTTCTGCCTGCCGTATGTGATTTTGCAGGTTTTGCCGAAACTGCAGCAGATGGACCGAGCACTGCCGGAAGCGGCAATGGATTTGGGCTGTACGCCGTTTCGTGCTTTTTGGAAAGTGGAATTGCCGGAAATGCTGCCCGGTATCGTAACCGGTGCAATCATGGCGTTCACCATGTCGCTGGATGATTTCGTTATCAGCTACTTTACTTCCGGCACAGGCTTTGAAACTTTGCCTATCCGAATTTACAGCATGACTAAGAAAACAGTTACCCCGAAGATGTATGCTCTTGCAACCATCATCTTCTTTATTACCTTGACTTTGCTGCTCATCAGCAACGCTATAGAGGATTCCGACGATAAAGAAAGCCGAAAACAAAAGAACGCTAAGAATGATTGATTATTAGGAGGACGACGATGAAAAAGAAAATTGCGGCCCTGACCGTGGTGCTCTCCATGGTTTTGGCAATGGTGCTGACCGGCTGCGGCGGCAGCTCGGATAAGCTGGTATTGAATGTGTACAACTGGGGCGAGTACATCTCCGACGGCAGCGATGGCACACTGGATACCATCCGTGCTTTTGAGGACTGGTATGAAGAAACCTACGGCACCCCCGTAACAGTGAACTATACTACCTACCCCTCCAACGAGGATATGTACAACAAGCTGTCCAACGGAGCTGTCAGCTATGACGTTATTATTCCCTCTGACTACATGATTGCACGTATGGCAGAGGAAGGCCTGCTGCAGCCGCTGAACTTTGACAATATCCCCAACTATCAGTACATCAACGAGTCTTTCCACGGCCTGTACTATGACCCGGAAGATATGTACTCTGTGCCTTACACCTACGGTATTGTGGGCGTTATTTATGACGCAAACAAGGTGGATGAAGCAGACGTTGGCGGCTGGGACCTGATGTGGAACGAAAAGTATGCAGGAGATATTTTGCAGTACAACAACTCCCGTGACGCATTCGGCACCGCAATGTACAAGCTGGGTATTGACGTAAACACCAACGACAAGGCTGAGTGGGAGCGTGCAGCGGATGAACTAATCAACCAGCGCCCTCTGGTTAAGAGCTATGTCATGGATGAGATTTACAACATGATGGAATCCGGCGAGGCTGCGATTGGCTCTTACTATGCCGGTGACTACTTCACCATGCAGGATGCACAGGCAGACAGTGTTGACCTGAAGTTCTACTATCCGGAAAAGACCAACTTCTTTATTGACGCAATGTGCATCCCCACCTGCGCACAGAACAAGGAGCTGGCAGAAATCTTTATCAACTACATGCTTTCTGAGGAAGCAGGCATTGCAAACGCTGAGTACATCAACTATGCAAGCCCCAACAAGCTGGTTTACGAGAACGAAGAGTACATCGAAGAGATGGGCGAAGATGCAATGGAAATCCTTTACCCGGAACTGGGCAACTTCTCCGAGCTGTACAACGAGTACGCTTACCGCAGCATGGATGTTGAAATGCTGGACTACCTGAACAGCCTGTGGGAGACTGTTAAGCTGAACTGATTCCCTTTTTATTCTGAATGGAAAGAGTCTTTCCAAAGCAAATCCGACCGCCGATGAAAATCGGCTGAGGCCATACGGACAGCCGGGTCGAATGCCGAAAATCGTGAAAACACGGTTGGCAACTTCTGTTGCCTTATTGATTGAGTTAAAAGCTCAGTTTTATAAGTTGGTTACTATAAACCAGTGCCGCGAGGCATACACTTGTGAAATGGTCAATAAGAGTAGTAAAAGTATTTTTGCTATATAGACTCTGATCCATTATGATTACCGCTCACCGGACTGCAATCCACCCTTTTGCACAAAAAGGGAAAGGTGGGTATGGTTCGTCATACGATTCCAAGTGGTATGCTGCAAAAGCGGCATACCACTTTTTTGTTTGTAAAAAATTGCTGGGAGGATATGACGATGAAAAAGAAAATTGCAGCCCTGACCGTGGTGCTCTCCATGGTTTTAGCAATGGTGCTGACCGGCTGCGGTGGCAGCTCGGGTAAGCTGGTATTGAATGTGTACAACTGGGGCGAGTACATCTCCGACGGCAGCGATGGCACACTGGATACCATCCGTGCTTTTGAGGACTGGTATGAAGAAACCTACGGCACCCCCGTAACAGTGAACTATACTACCTACCCCTCCAACGAGGATATGTACAACAAGCTGTCCAACGGAGCTGTCAGCTATGACGTTATTATTCCCTCTGACTACATGATTGCACGTATGGCAGAGGAAGGCCTGCTGCAGCCGCTGAACTTTGACAATATCCCCAACTATCAGTACATCAACGAGTCTTTCCACGGCCTGTACTATGACCCGGAAGATATGTACTCTGTGCCTTACACCTACGGTATTGTGGGCGTTATTTATGACGCAAACAAGGTGGATGAAGCAGACGTTGGCGGCTGGGACCTGATGTGGAACGAAAAGTATGCAGGAGATATTTTGCAGTACAACAACTCCCGTGACGCATTCGGCACCGCAATGTACAAGCTGGGAATTGACGTAAACACCAACGACAAGGCTGAGTGGGAGCGTGCAGCGGATGAACTGATCAACCAGCGTCCTCTGGTTAAGAGCTATGTGATGGACGAGATTTTTAACATGATGGAATCCGGTGAGGCTGCGATTGGCTCTTACTATGCCGGTGACTATTTCATCATGCGGGATGCACAGGCAGAGCATATTGACTTGCAGTTTTATTACCCAGAGCAGACGAACTTCTTTGTAGATGCCATGTGCATTCCCACTTGCGCACAGAACAAGGAGCTGGCAGAAATCTTTATCAACTACATGCTTTCTGAGGAAGCAGGCATTGCAAATGCTGAATACATCAGCTATGCGTGCCCGAACCGCCTTGTTTATGAAAATGAGCAATACATTCAGGATATGGGCGAGGATGTCATTGAAATCCTTTACCCGGAACTGGGCGATTTTTCGGAAAAGTATAACCAGTATGCCTATCGCAATTTGACTCCGGAAATGCTGGATTATTTGAATACCCTGTGGGAGAACTTGAAAATCAATTGATAGGGTTCCTGCAAAAAAGGCCGTGCGGCAAATTGCCGCACGGCCTTTTGATATACTTTTTGTTACATCAGAGGTGCTACGATTTTTAACAGCCAACCGAAAATGCGTGTGGAATACTTTTCGTTGCGGATAGTTTCCTGCGTAACCAGCTGACTTTTCTCGATTGTGTTTAGGAAGTCAGCCTTGATATCGCTAATAGCGGCAACATCTTGCATATAAGCGGCACACTCAAAGTTCAGGTACAGGCTGCGGTAGTCCAAATTGATTGTACCGACAACTGCTTTTTTATCGTCACTAACAAATACTTTTGAATGTACGAAGCCGGGGGTGTACTCGTAGATTTTTACACCGGCGGTTACAAGCTGCTTATAATGCCGTTTTGCAAGGAAGAATGCATACTTTTTATCGGGAATGTGCGGAATCAGGATGCGAACATCAATACCACGCTTTGCCGCAAATGTCAGGGCGGTAATGGTTTGCTCGTCCAAAATCAGGTAGGGGGTCATGATATATACGTAATCTTCCGCACGGTTCAAAATATCCAGATAAACCGTTTCACCAATACGCTCATCATCCAGAGGGCTATCACAATAAGGAAGGATATAGCCTTTTGCGTCAGGCTGAGGATACTGACCGGGAGCCGGCAGGTACTTGGCAAAAGAGTGAACGTGTTCGTCGGCGTTCCACATTTGCAGGAACATCAAAACAAAACCTCGAACAGCATCGCCCTTTACCATAACTGCGGCATCTTTCCAATGGCCATAGGGAGGATTGATATTGATATATTTATCTTCCAGATTGACACCGCCTGTAAATGCGGTATGACCATCAATAATTAAAATCTTGCGGTGGTCTCGATTGTTATAATGGGTACTCATCATGGGACGAGGGGGAGCATACATTTTGCACTGGATGCCCTGCCGCTCCAACTGCTTGGGGTAAGTATAAGGCAGGCTGAAGATAGCATTGTTGCCGTCATACAGGAAACGCACCTCAACACCTTCGGCCACTTTGCGAAGCAATAGGTCCAGAATTTTGCTCCACATATAACCCTGACCAACGGCAAAGTACTCCAAAAAGATGTAATGCTCGGCCTTTTCCATTTCTTCCAGCATGGCCTCAAATTTTGCTTCGCCAACAGGATAGTAGGTGGCGGTGCTGTTTTCGAATACCTGACAGCCACCATGGGCAGATGTGTAGGAGGCTAAATCATGCAAGGGTTTATTGGTTTGCTTTAGCTTATCCATTACTTTGGACTGGTCTGCAACGTACTGCAGACTTTCTACTTCGATGTCGCGCAATACCTTTTGGTTGATGCGATGTCCTAAGTCTAAACGTATGTACCAGTACATCAAGGCGCCAAAGATAGGGATGACGGCAATTAGTGCACACCAAGATAACTTTACAGTAGGGTCTTCATCGGTGTTCAAAATGAAAGCCATCATGAATGCCATCAGAATAGAAGAACCACTGAAGTAGAGTGGGACGTAGTCTTCCAAAAAGTGAAAGAAGGAGAACATAATGCCAAACTGCAATGCCAGAAGAAGAAGGATAACAGCAGTACGTCCGAATAAGATGCTGAAAAGGCTGCGCTTACCTTGTGATACCAGATGGTACCGTTCCAGCTCACGTAGTTTTTCTCGGTCGATAATTTGCAAGATAAAACCTCCCTTTAGATAATCACTACGTACAATAGTACGTGTCGAATAATGGAACTTCAAGAGGTAATTGTAAATTTTGGTGCAGTTTTGAATATTTTTATACCCGGCGGGCAGACTACCAACAACAAAATAAAGGCAGGAGAACGGGTATGAAACGGAAGAAAAGCAAAAAGTGGATTGCATATTTAGTGGCTGCAGGCATGGCTTTGAGCTTAAGCGGCTGCTTTGGAGAAAACAATACTGCCCCCACCCCCAGTGCCAGCCCGGATAAACCGGCAAATGCGGAACAAGTACGCACAGGTATGGGCATTATGACGCAGTGCAAAGGCGGAGAAAAGCAGGGAACGATTACAGTGACTGCCGCCGGGGTGCTGCTGGACCAGCAAGGAAGAATTTTGCGATGTGTAGTGGACGAAGCAGAATGTGAACTGACAGAACGAGACGTTGGTGTTTTGGGAATGCCGGATATGTATCGCACCAAGTATGAACGTGGTACAGAGTATGGGCTGAAAAAAGCATCTTCCATTGAAAAAGAATGGAACGAACAGGTAGATGCTTTTTGTGATGCGGTAAAGGGCAAAAAGCCGGAAGAAGTAAAGAAACTGATGAAGAAGGATGGGTATGCGGTTGACAGCCTGTCCGGTTGTACGATTCAGGTAGAACCATATGTGAATGCAATTGAAAAAGCTTGCAAAAATGCAAAGGCATTGGGTGCAACGAAAGAGGATAGCATTCGACTGGGAACGGTTATACACATTGGCGGTATGAAAACGGCATTTGAAAAGCCGGGCGAAGCACAAATTACCGCTACCTTTGCATTACTATCCAAAGACAGCAACGGTTATGTGACCAGTGCGGTATTAGATGAAGTAGAGCCTGTACTGAAAGTGGAAGATAACAAGGAAATGGCTGTACCGAATGAACCGGTAAAAACAAAGATGGATCAGGGTGACAGCTACGGCTTAAAAAAGGCATCTAAGATTGGCCGGGAGTGGTACGAACAGAGCGAAGGACTGGCACAGTTTTTGAAGGGGAAAAACTTAGGACAGATACAGGGGATTCCGGCAAACGGAAGCGACCCGGATTTGGCGGCGGTTTGCACCATTTCTATCAGTGACTTGATGGCGGCGGTCAGCAAGGCAGCGGAATAAGCCACATCTATTGACAATACGACGAAAAGTAAGTAAAATACGGTAGTATAAATGCGCTGATAAAGAGTGTGCGGAGAGCGTTTTTCTTTTCAGAGAGCCGGCGGTTGGTGAAAGCCGGTAAAGAAAGCTCTGCACTGTCGCTTTTGAGCAGAAACGGTGAAGAATGTAGTCGTTTTCGGGTTTGCCTCACGTTATCGGGGCAGTCAAGGGGCAGCCTGAGGGCTGCAATTTGGGTGGTACCGCGGTTTTACAAAGCCGTCCCATGGAAATTATGTCCGTGGGGCGGCTTTTTTACGCCCCGCATAATCAGGGAGGAGTATTTACTTATGAAAGAACTGGCAAAGCAGTATGACCCCAGCCAGGTAGAGGACAGAATCTATCAATTCTGGCTGGACGGCGGCTACTTCCACACGAAGGCCGACTCAAAAAAGAAACCCTATACCATTGTGATGCCGCCCCCGAATGTTACGGGCCAGCTGCACATGGGCCACGCAGTGGACAACACCATGCAGGACATTCTGATTCGTTCCAAGCGTATGCAGGGCTATGCTGCACTGTGGGTGCCCGGCACTGACCATGCCTCCATTGCTACGGAAGCTAAGGTTGTTGAGGCAATGGCTAAGGAAGGCCTGACCAAGGATATGCTGGGCCGTGACGGCTTTTTGGAGCGTGCTTGGGACTGGAAAAACACTTACGGCAATCGCATTGTAAACCAGCTGAAGAAGCTGGGCTCCAGCTGTGACTGGGAGCGTGAGCGCTTTACCATGGACGAGGGCTGCTCCGAAGCTGTTAAGGAAGTGTTTGTGCGCCTGTACAATGAGGGTAAGATTTACCGTGGAAACCGTCTGGTGAACTGGTGCCCCCACTGCAAGACCTCTATTTCCGATGCTGAGGTTGAGCATGAGGAGCAGGACGGCAGCTTCTGGCATTTGCTGTACCCTGTTAAGGAAACCGGCGAGATGCTGGAACTGGCTACTACACGTCCTGAAACGATGCTGGGCGATACGGCTGTGGCTATCAACGGCGAGGACCCCCGCTATGCACATCTGCATGGCTGCCATGTCATTCTGCCTTTGCTGAACAAGGAAATTCCCATTGTTTGCGATGAGCACGCAGACATGACCAAGGGTACCGGTGTTGTTAAGATTACTCCTGCACACGACCCCAACGACTTTGAAGTTGGCCAGCGCCACAATCTGCCTTTGGTACGTGTGTTCACTTATGACGGCCTGATGACCGGTGCAGCAGATAAGGCTGCAGCAGACGAACTGTTTGCAAGCGGCCGCGCTACCGTTGGTGAGCCTGAGGTTCTGGACTGCGGCAAGTACGCAGGTATGACCACCAAGGAAGCTCGCAAGGCAATTCTGGAGGACTTGAAGGCAGGCGGCTTCCTGAAGGAAATTGAGCCTTTGAAGCACGAGGTTGGCACTTGCTACCGCTGCCACACCACCATTGAGCCTATGATTTCCAAGCAGTGGTTTGTAAAGATGGATTCTCTGGCTGGCCCTGCAATTGAAAGCGTAGAGAAGGGCGAAATTAAGTTTGTGCCTGAGCGCTTTAACAAGAACTACATGAACTGGATGCGCAACACTCGTGACTGGTGCATTAGCCGTCAGCTGTGGTGGGGCCACCAGATTCCTGCATGGTACTGTGCAGACTGCGGTGAGACCATTGTAGCAAAAGAAGCTCCCTGCACTTGCCCCAAGTGCGGCGGCACTCATTTGGACCAGGACCCCGACACACTGGACACCTGGTTCTCCAGTGCGCTGTGGCCCTTCAGCACTTTGGGCTGGCCCAACACGGACAGTGAGGACCTGAAGTACTTTTACCCCACCAACACGCTGGTTACCGGTTACGACATTATCGGCTTCTGGGTTAGCCGCATGATTTTCTCCGGTTTGGCTTACACGGGCAAGGCTCCGTTTGATACAGTTTGCATTCACGGTATTGTACGTGACAGTCAGGGCCGCAAGATGTCCAAGAGCTTGGGCAACGGTATTGACCCGCTGGAAGTTATTGCAGAGTACGGTGCTGACGCACTGCGCTTTATGCTGGTGGATGGCTCTACCCCGGGCAACGATATGCGTTATTCGGAGGAGAAGGTTAAGGCTGCCCGCAACTTTGCAAATAAGCTGTGGAATGCAACCCGCTTTGTGCTGATGAACATCCCTGAAGGCTTTGAGCCCGGCCTGCCCGCAGAAGATATGCTGGACATGAGCGACAAGTGGATTTTGACCAAGCTGAATCAGGTTGCTGCCGGCGTTACGGAGAATCTGGACCACTATGAGATGGGTCTGGCTGCTGCAAAGATTAATAGCTTTATCTGGGAAGTGTACTGTGACTGGTACATCGAAATCACCAAGAGCCGCCTGAACAGCGGTGATGAAGCACAGGCTGACGCTGCACGCAAGGTTCTGGTTTACGTGCTGGATAAGGCACTGAAGCTGCTGCATCCCTTTATGCCGTTTATCACGGAAGAACTGTATCAGGCTTTGCCCGGCAGCGCAGAGACCATTATGACACAGGAATGGCCTACTGTTGACGAAGAGCACAACTGGCCCGCAGAGGAAGAAGACTTTAACAAGGTTATGGACTACATCAAGGCTGTGCGTGCTGTGCGTACCGACATGAATGTTCACCCTGCAAAGAAGACCAGTATGATTATTGAAACTGCTGACTCGGCTCCGTTTGAGAAGAGCAGCATTTACCTGGCAAAGTTTGCTTTTGCTACTGATGTTACCTTTACGGAAAAGTATGAGGGCAGCACAGATGGCATGGTGCAGGTTTCGACCCACACGGCACGTGGCTTTATCCCCATGATGGAGCTGATTGACCGTGAAAAGGAACTGGCACGCCTGAATAAGGAAAAGGCTAAGGCTGAAAAAGAACTGGCTATGTTTGAAAATCAGCTGAAGAACCCCAAGTTTGTGGAGAAGGCTCCGGCAGCTTTGGTTGAAGAGGTCCGTGCTAAGGAAGCTCGCAGCCGTGACAAGCTGAACAATATTGAAGAAAGTATCCGCGCTTTGGGCTAACCTGATATGAGTTGCGAGCGGGCGGCTGGGCAAAACCCGCTGCCCGCTTGCTTTTTTCGGGAAAAGGAGCTTTTTGTGCAACAAACAAAAGTTTTGAAGCCGTGGCCACGTTGGGCAAAAGCAATCTGTTTTACTGCGCTGGCAATTACGGTAGCGTTTATTTTTTCAAACTCGATGCAAGTGGGTGTGGAATCCTCTGAACGAAGCGGTTTGATATTGAGCAGGCTTTTAGAGTGGCTGCCATTTTTGGGCGGCTGGTTTACCGAACACATTTTGCGGAAGCTGGGGCATTTTTTAGAATATGCACTGGCAGGTTTTTGGCTGCTATTATGTTTGCGCAGCTGCACTACGCAGATAAGAAAATATATGGCTAGGCCTTTGTTAGCCGGAATACTGATTGCGCTGAGTGATGAAACCATTCAACTTTTTGTGCCCGGACGAAGCGGACAGGTTACGGATGTATGGATTGACAGCTTTGGTGTGGTTTGCGGATTGTTGGTTACCTGGTGTATTGTTGGAATTATAGAAATAGATGCTGCGCATAAGCGTGGCAAAACGGGAGGTGCAGTATGAATCTGCAGCAAACAAATGATTATTTTATGTCTTGCCTGGTAGGAGTGCCGTATGGGCGCACCGAGGCGAAGCCTTACTTTGATGCTGTACAATGTGAAAAAAGCAAGGTGCAATATATTGGTGTAGCGGGAACAGCCGGAAAAACGGCAGTTGTACAAATGGTTGCCGGAATTTTGCGTGAGGCTGGATTTTCCTGCGGTGCTTACACGGTAGGCGTATTACCGATTCAGCAGCGTATTGAAATTGGTGGCAAGGCAGTAGGCGCAAAAGAGCTGGAAGCCGCAGCTGCAAAACTGAGCAAGGTAGGGGAGGCACCTGCACGTACTGTGGCAGAGCTGGCCGCTGCATGTGCTTGCTTTACGGCGGCAGGCTGCAAGTTTGCAGTTGTGGAATTGCCTGACCCGATGCTGGCGGGATTTTTCCCCAATATGCCGGTTTGTGCCGTTACGCAGATTGGCGAAGATGGTTCGGGATTTTCTTTGGAACGTTTGGCACATTCGGCGGCGGCGATGATGCGTAAGGACTGTACGGTTGTTACCACGCCTGCACAGGCAAAAGCTGCGGTTAGCGAATTGATTGTATGTGCAGCAAAGGCAGAATGTGAACTGAAAGTTCCTGAAATGGATGATTTGGAACTGAGCGGCGGCAAACGTTTGCTGCGCACAGTGGATTACGGCGGATATCCGTTCCTGCTGCCGCACATTGGTTCGTCCGCAGCAGAAAATGCTGCAATTGCGGTCGAAGTTGCACTGGCATTATGGCGCAAGGGGTACAACATCGAAGATGACCCGATTTTGGAGGGAGTACCCAAGGTTAGCGGAGAGTGCGGAATGCACTTTTTACGTCAGCGTCCCAAGATTGTGGCTGCACCCTGCCACAAACCAATGCAGGCTGTGGCTTTAGCACAGGTACTGGCTGCTGCAAAGGTGGACCGTGTTTGTGTTGTAGCAGGCTTAAGCAACTGCATGGACACCGAAGCTTTTTTTGCGGCGCTGGAAAAAGGTTTTATCCCGGAGAAAGACCAAGACGAGAAAACAAAGATGGCCGGCATGAGCGAAAATCCGATTGACAAGGTATATGTAGTGACGCCGGATGATGAGGATGCTGTCCCGGCGGAAGATGCAGAGGCAGATGCTCGTTTCCATTTTGAAACCGAAATTTGTGACACGCTGGAAACTGCCATGGCAAAGGCACGTGAAGACAAGGCGGACGTTCTTGTTGTATTGGGCGGAGAAGCTATTTGCCGTGCCGCAGCAAAGCTGTTCAAATAAGGTCTGCAAAAATAAAGGGCTTCCTTTTATATAAAAGGAAGTGAAGGCTCTGCATGAGGCTGCAACACAAGGCGGCTTTATGTGGAGCTTTTATGTTTAAGAGAGTACCTTTTATAAGAAAATAAAAGCAGACGACTGGATATTCTAAAATATGCGGAAAAAATCCCGTACACTAATCGTAGTGTACGGGATTTTTCTATACCATGAGAGAAAGGAGACGGTGTGATGGTAAAGGTGCGGTTCCAATCGGCGGGGGAAACGCTATATGCTTACCTTGCCGGTGAGATTGATCATGACAGCGCACAACAACTGCGAGAAGAAATTGAACAGAAAGTAGACCAATGTATGCCTACGCTTTTAGTAATTGATATGGCGGGAATTTGCTTTATGGATTCTTCCGGAGTGGGATTGATTTTAGGCAGGATGCGCCAGATGCAGGCAACGGGAGGAAGTTTACGGGTAGATGCGCCGCCGGTACAAATTCAAAAGATTTTGCGTTTGGCGCATATCGCATATCAGGAGGTTTGATGATGAAAGCTGAAAACAAAACAAAAATTACATTCCCCTCTTATAGCGCAAACGAATCATTCGCACGTGGAGCTGCTGCCGCTTTTTTAGCAAGGTATGATCCGACGGTACCACAGCTGGCAGACATTAAAACGGCGGTATCTGAAGCGGTAACAAACTGTATTGTGCACGCTTACCCAGAAAGTGTGGGGGATATTGCGATGACGATTGCAATGTATCCGGGAAGAAAGCTGCGGATTGTAATTGCAGATCAGGGAATAGGAATTCCTGATGTGGAAAAAGCAATGCAGCCGTTATACACAACAGGAAACCCGGAAGAAAGGTCAGGACTTGGATTTGCTGTGATGCAGAGCTTTATGGACACGGTAAAGGTAACATCGCATCCGGGAAGGGGGACCAGAGTAGTTTTGAATAAGACGCTTACAGTACGTGGCTGATGTCTACATATCTATATAAGGAGAAACAGTATGACAGCAGCAGAAAAATCAAGAGATGAATTTATTCAGGAAAACTTGGGTCTGGTACACGCATGTGCAGGTAGATTTCGGGGCAGAGGAATAGAATATGATGATTTATACGGTGCAGGGTGTGTTGGTTTAATTAAAGCGTGCGATGGTTTTGATACAGGGCGTGGTGTTTGCTTTTCAACTTATGCGGTACCTGTTATATTGGGAGAGATAAAAAAGCTTTTTCGAGATGGGGGCACCGTAAAGGTAAGCCGTTCGCTGAAAGAACTGGGGCTGAAAATAAATGTACTCAGAGAGCGCATGATAAAACAGACCGGCACAGAGCCGGGTGTGGAATGGCTGGCAGAAAAACTAGAGAGTGATCCTGACACGGTAGCACTGGCAATACAGGCATCGCTGCCTGCGATAAGCTTAACTCCCGATAGCGATGAAGAAACCGGACACGAATGGGATATTCCGGTAGAATCACCAGAGGAAGCTTTAGCAGATCGAATTGGGTTAGAAACTGTTATGGAAAAGTTGCCGAAAGAAGATCGATTACTACTCAGGTTGAGATTCTTTCAAGAACTGACACAGGCGGAAACGGCTAAGAGACTTCATACCACACAGGTACAAATATCAAGAAGAGAAAGAAAACTGTTGGCACAAATGAGAAACAGCTTGCTGGGAGAAGAATTACACAGTAAAAACAACTAATGGTATACAACGTTATACGGAAACAGAAGCAAAAAAATACAAATAGTATGGAAAAGAAAGAAAATGAAGTTTTTTGAAAAAAATAGAAGAAAAGTGTTGACAAAGCAGGGTTCGAATGGTATTATAAATGAGATCCCCCTAGTGGTGAGCGGCCCGCTGAAAAAGCGAACGGCTTCAAAAAAATAATTCAAAAAAGTGCTTGACAAACTGAGCACAACGAGTTATAATAAATGAGCTGTCCACGAGATAAGCGGACACGACAGGACCTTGAAAATTGAACAATATCGAAAGCTTGACAGGAACCATTTTCGTGTTGGAAAAACACGTAAAACAATTCCAAAAAACAAGTAATTCACATGGACGCAAGCGATTGCGTGCTGAGTGATTGCAGAGATTTAACACTTTTAAGTGATAAATATCATTTATAAAGAGTTTGATCCTGGCTCAGGACGAACGCTGGCGGCGCGCCTAACACATGCAAGTCGAACGGAGCATTGAGAGCTTGCTTTTAATTCTTAGTGGCGAACGGGTGAGTAACGCGTGAGCAATCTGCCTCAGAGTGGGGGACAACAGTTGGAAACGACTGCTAATACCGCATAAGCCCACAGCACCGCATGGTACAGCGGGAAAAGATTTATCGCTTTGAGATGAGCTCGCGTCCGATTAGCTAGTTGGTGAGGTAACGGCCCACCAAGGCGACGATCGGTAGCCGGACTGAGAGGTTGATCGGCCACATTGGGACTGAGACACGGCCCAGACT
>JAHHRL010000010.1 GCA_020025825.1 Faecalibacterium sp.
CCGAAGATAGTTGGCTGGAGACGGCCTGTGAAAATAGGTAGATGCCGGCTTCTCCGAAGCACCTAAACCTTTCTGGTTTGGGTGCTTTTTTATTTTTAACGATATGACTTCAGATGAAAATCGTTAAGTATTTATTATTTGGATTGATTATGTAAAAGCCTTGTTTTTGCTGCTAAAGCTGAACAAGGCTTTTTATATAAACTAGGTATTTTAGGATTAGATACCATTAGAAGCTATTTGAAACACCTCTTGTATGTGTGCGTTAAATTGATTAGAATCTATTTAAAGAAAATCGAAATAGCTAGGAGAATGTGATTGTTTGGCAGTAGCTGATGTTTTGACTACTTTAGCAGAGGCAGATAATACCAGAAAAAAGTATTTTGGTAGAGCTTAAGGAAGGCAGGTAAAAGCAGCTCCGGTGATTTGGCTTGTGCGCTTGCTATGACACCACAAGCGTTATCAAACCATTTAGCTAAGTTGAAAAAGACATATTTGATTTATGAACTCAATTTATTAGTTTTAGATGAGGCGATTCTTTGGATGAGCGATTTTCGGGGAGGCAAAACATGAAAGTAAAAAGGATTCTATATTATGTGCTGATGTTTTTACCGCTTCTGACTACGGTTATTGCGATACCGTTTTTACCTGAGCAAATTCCAGCACACTATGATGCTGCCGGTATGGTCACACGATGGGGTAGCAAGTACGAAACGATTATTTTTCCGGTGTTCATTATAGTGTTTGGTCTATTTATACTAGCTATGGCAAAGATTGCTGCAAAGCAGGAAAAAAACGGGAATTATAATGAAAAAGTGACGATAGTAATAGGCATTGTTTCACTTGTGATTTTTAATGCATTGGCAGGATATTTTCTCTACATGGATTTTTATATGGTTCAGGATCTTTCAACTGTGTCGGTAGATATTACGCAGCTTATGTTTAGTATTCTGGCGGTGGCTATGCTCATTATAGGAAACCTTATGCCGAAGGTTAAAATGAACTCCAACATTGGATTCCGCACAAAATGGAGTATGAAAAATGAGGTTACATGGAAAAAGTGTCAGTACTTTGCAGGCATTTCCTTTATGGTACTAGGAGTTATACTTTTAGTGATTAGTTTGCTTACGGAAAAAGCTCTCTGTACGGGTTTATCAATGGCTGCTATATGGATAATGATTCTGATTGATATTTTTTACTCTTACTATACAGCGAAAAAGAACTAGTATAAGAGTAAACAATAGGCTCATCAACACAGGGATCAGTAAAAATTTACTGGATGCCAAGAATTGCTGCATTGAATTGGTCTAGGTTTATATAGGATTGAAAATTGCTGTATAACACAAATTTGGACGCACAGCATTGTTGTGATAGAATTTTCGTCAGAAAAATCTTGCTATTTATAGAGGAATATGATATACTTCTAGCATCGGTGTTGATGACGGTGAGGTCCCACCTGTTCCCATTCCGAACACAGTAGTTAAGCTCACTTGTGCCGAAGATAGTTGGCTGGAGACGGCCTGTGAAAATAGGTAGATGCCGATAAAAAACGCTTAATCCATTTGGATTGGGCGTTTTTTATTTTTATACAAAAAATACAATGTTTTACTCTTGAGCATTGTGACTGAATAGAATAAAATAAAAAGATACAAAGAAATACAAGGAAGCGTGTAAGAATGAATAAACAACAGCTGCATAAATTATTAGGAGAACATATTTTTTCTCGTGCGCAACGTTATTATATGCGGGGACGTGTAACTAATTTTATGCAGGAGATGAGTGCGCCTGGGGTGTTCTATTTGACTGCACAGGTGGGTGGCACGGAAAGCTACTCGGTACAAGTTTGGATTAATGAAGATGGAACGTATATCAGCGGAAGCTGCACCTGTGCGTACAATCAAAATGGAGATGGTCCAATATGCAAACATATAGGAGCTGTTTTATTTGCACAGGATGATGGCGGCAGCGTTACACAGCAAAAAGAGACAGAAAACAGCTTGGAAAAACTTCTGGCACAAAAAGTTCTTTCACGTGGTTCAGAGATACCGGAGAGGTCCAGTTATACATCTAATCTGGATATGTTGTTTGGTTCAAAATGGAGAGGTCCGGCAGTTGAGTCAGATTATCAGGCGCAAAAACTACTGGAAAAATATCGCACTAATATAAGTAACGATTTCGGCGCAGAAACGTATCGAGATAATGCACTGGCAGGAAGTATACATTTAGAACCAGAATTGACACCGGATCCATTGCGCCGTAATGCTGCGCCAGAGCTGCGTTTGCGCATTCGTGGCAGGGGACGCAGCTATGTAGTAAAGGACATCGACGCCATGCTGACGGCAATTACAAAAGGTGAGTTTGTACGATATGGCGCAGAACTTGAATTTCAGCATTCCATGCAGGCATTCGATGCAGAAAGCCAAGAGTTGATTGCGTTGCTGAGACGTCAGCAAGAGCTACTGGACTATGCAGGCGAAATGGTGCGTGGGGCAGGTCGGATGGCATTGCGCCGCAGCAGTATGATGCCGCTTGCGCCCAATACGTGTGATGCGTTGTATACACTGTACTATCCAACTGGACAGCTTTCGGGTTGGCTGATACCTGATAAGCGCCCTGCCTTAACATTGGTATGCAATAAAAAGCAGGGGGGCGTATCCATGCGCATTTCTCCCGGCGCAGGCAGTTTTGAGGGCAGTCACTACACGTACTTTTTTACGGAGGATACACTGTGGCCCTGTGAACATCGGGAAGCACAGCGCTTGATACCTGTACTGGACACAATGGGAGAACGTGATCTGTTTTTTACAACAAAAGATGCGTCTGCTTTTTGCAGTTATGTGCTGCCGGAAATTCGGGATTTTCTGGAAATACAAGATCCCGATAGAGTCCTATTAGATCAGATTCCTTTAACACCGATTGTGCAGTATTATTTGGATGCACCTGAATTAGGAACAATTGATGGATATGCACAGTTTGTTTACGGGGAAGACATTATATCACCCAATCGCCCATATGATGGAAGCTTTTTAAGAGACAGCCGGACAGAAGAACAGGCAATGGCGGTGCTGGATACCTATTTGACTCCGGAAATAAATGCACCCGCAGGAATGTATCAGATTGCCGATCAGCAAAAAATCGAAACCTTTTTAGAAGAAGGTGTACCCGCATTGCTGCAGCAGGGTGAAGTGTATCTGACAGATGCCTTCCGTGCGATGGAAGCACCTCGCCCCAAAATTACGGTGGGCGTTTCAGTACAGGGAAATTTGTTGGATTTAGACTTAGACACCGGAGAGTTCCCACGGGAAGAACTCCGTGCATTGCTGGATTCGCTCCGTGCGAAAAAGAAGTATCATCGTTTGCGTGACGGCAGGCTGCTGCGGCTGGATGACTCGCTGGATTCGCTGGAGGATTTGGACGAGATGCTGGCAGATTCCGGCACGGATTTTGCTGCGGGACATACAAGCCTGCCGCTGTACCGTGCGCCGAGTTTGGACCGTGCGCTTGCGGGGCAGAACGGCGTAGGATTTACCCGTGATGACGCTTTCCGTCGGATTAGCCGCAGTTTCCATAGTGTGGCAGATGCAGAATTTGCACTGCCCGAAACGTTGCAGCCGATTTTGCGCAGATATCAGCGCACAGGTTACCGCTGGCTGCGTATGCTGGACCAGTATCGAATGGGCGGCATTTTGGCGGACGATATGGGTCTTGGTAAAACATTGCAGGTGTTGGCTTACCTGCTGGCTAAAAAGCAGGAAGGTGTAACAGAACCCAGTTTGATTGTTTGTCCGGCATCCTTGGTGCTGAACTGGGCCGAAGAAGCTGCACGCTTTGTTCCGGAGCTTCGGGTACTGGCAATTGACGGCGATGCTGCCTATCGTGCAAGCATGGTGCCACATTTTCAAGAATATGATTTGATTGTTACCGGGTATGATTTGCTGCGCAGAGATATTGACAGCTATGACAAGCAATCGTTCTATGCTTGTATTTTGGACGAGGCGCAGGCAATCAAAAACCAAACCACGCAAAAATATAAGGCTGTATGCCGTGTAAAAAGTCAGGTGCGTTTTGCACTGACAGGTACACCCATTGAAAATCGTCTGAGCGAGCTGTGGAGCATATTCTCGTTCCTGATGCCGGGGTACTTGTACAGCTATAATGCATTTAGAGACCGCTTTGAGAAACCCATCGTACTGGATAACAGCGAGGCAGTAACACGCAGGTTAAATCAATTGACCAGCCCCTTTATTTTGCGCCGCATGAAAACAGAGGTGCTGAAAGAACTGCCGCCCAAGATGGAATATGTACGCCATGTACAGATGGACACCGAGCAGCGAAAGCTGTATGCGGCAGCTGTGCTGGACGCAAAAGAAAAGCTGGGGGCTGCAGGTCCGCAAGACCGGATACAGGCATTGGCAGCGCTGACTCGTTTGCGGCAAATTTGCTGCGACCCGCATCTTGCCTTGGATAACTGGAACGGCGAAAGCGCAAAGCTGGAGGCTTGCATGGAGCTTATCAGTACAGCAGTGGACGGCAATCATCAGATTTTGTTGTTTAGCCAGTTTACCACGATGCTGGATATTATCCGCAAGCGTTTAGAGCAAGAAAACATCACCTGCTTTACGTTGCAAGGCTCAACTCCAAAAGCGGTGCGTGCAGAACTGGTGCGTCGTTTTAATCAGAGTGAGGCAAGCGTGTTTTTGATTTCTTTGAAGGCCGGCGGAACAGGCTTGAATTTAACGGCTGCGGATATTGTAATCCACTACGACCCTTGGTGGAATGTGGCAGCACAAAATCAGGCTACAGACCGTGCGTATCGCATTGGCCAAAAAAACACAGTGCAGGTATACAAGCTGATTGCACAGGATACAGTGGAAGAAAAGATTTTGAACTTGCAGGCAGCAAAGCAGGATTTGGCAGACCGTGTTACGGGCAGTGCTGACGGCTCTATTTTAAGCATGACACCGCAAGAGCTGCTGCAACTATTGGAAAGCTAAAGGAGGATAGGACATGGACCCTAGGACGTATATTCGCATTTTACAGCAGGTAGAACCGCTGAAAAATTATACACGTCATTCCTGGACAAGTCAGGGCCGTCACGAAAGTGTTGCAGACCATAGTTGGAACTTGTGCTTTATGGCAATGCTGTTAAAGGATGAACTCCCGGACGTGAATATGGATAAGGTTTTGCGTATGTGTGTAATTCACGACATTGGCGAAGCATTTACAGGCGACGTTCCTTCCTTTAACAAAACACCGGCAGATGAGGAACTGGAAACAAAGCGGCTGCAGGCTTGGGTGGATTCCCTGCCGGAGCCTGTACGCAGCGAGTTTGCTGCGCTGTATGCCGAAATGGATGCACTGGAAACCATGGAGGCGAAAGTATATAAGGCTTTGGATAATATGGAGGCGGTATCGCAGCATAATCAGGCAGATATTGCTACATGGATTCCGCTGGAGTATGAGCTGAATCAGACTTACGGTGCAGATAAAGCACAGTGCCACCCTTGGCTTGCAAAACTGCGTCAGGAGCTGCGTAAGGACAGTCAGGAAAAAATTGCAAAGGCGAATGCGGTACAATCGCAGACTACAGATTTATATTTGAAAGAAGCTAATGCAGAAGATTGGCTGAACGAGTATGAATTTTTACAGGCAATCCCCGCAGATGAAAACGGATTTGAAAACAGCTGCCATGGCATGACACCGGAGCAGTTTCGAGCAGAGGCACTGCCCCAAATGACAGCATGGGCAAAAGAGGAACAAATGCCGAAGGGCTTTGTTCCGCAAACAACCTTTTTCTTGTGGAAAGGGAACCGCATTGTAGGTATGTTTAAGGTGCGTCACTATTTGAACGATGCTCTGCGCAATGGTGCAGGTCATATCGGATTCAGCATTGCACCGGAGTATCGTGGCAGCGGCTACGCAAAGGCAGGTCTGCGCCTTGCACTAAACGAACTGAAAAAAGTTGCCCCGGCGGAAGAAACACATGCGTATCTTTCCTGCAATATCGACAACCCTGCATCCCTCGCAGTACAGATTTCCTGCGGCGGAATTGTGCATCACCGAGATGAAACACATCAATATGTGCGGATTTTGTTGTAAAAATGCAGATTTTTGCTTGTAATACTTTTCAAAACGGGAAAAATCCAGTATAGTTATAGTTAGCATAATGGTGCAGTGTCCCTGCATGTAAAGGAGTTTAACATGGTGGAATTTGGTTATGGCGTTTTTAATCGCCCCGTAGTTACAATATACAGTATCCCCTCTGAAACAATGGAGACCTCAGAGGGGCTTCGCTCTGCAATCAGTGACGAAGGGCTGTATGGCACAGCTTGCCGAGTGTTAGCTGTTGGCGGTAAGCCCGGTTCTTTGTTGGAGCTGCCTGCTGGTTGGAGCCACATTGTAACCTTTTATGGTTACGAAGGTTATGTCCATACTTCCGATTTGGATTTGTGCAGTGCTGCAAAGCTGCGTGCAATCCTGAACCGTAAGATGAATATGATTAGCCGTAATGCAGACGTAATGGCTGCACCGGACTCTGCAGCCCCCTGCCTGGTTACATTGGAGCGTGGCTGCGTAGTTGCCCGTTTGCCTGAGCGCAAACCCGGTGACCCGGATAACGGTTTGCCCCTGCGCAAAGACGGTTGGGCACGTATTGCTTTGGCAGATGGCTGCCCGGGCTATGTGCGTGGTTTGTCTTTGGAGCCGGTTCGTTTTTCTCAGAGTGCGGTGTTCTATATGGATGGTAAGCGCACCCAGATGGAAACCGAAAGTCTGGCACGTGGCTTAGAGCCTGACGAGCTGGTAGAAGATACACTGAATGTTTGGTATGGCGGCTTAGAGGATGCATTCCGCTTCTCTGTATGTCAGACCGCCCGTTTGTATATGGGTACCCAGTACCGTTGGGGCGGCAAGAGCACCCGTGGTGTGGACTGCTCCGGTTTGGTGTCCAGCGTATATATGCAGCATGGTGTTTTGATTTACCGTGACGCTAAAATTGTAGAGGGCTGGCCCATTCGCGAAATCAAGTTTGAGGACAAAAAGCCCGGCGATTTGATTTACTTCCCCGGCCATGTGGCAATGTATCTGGGCGGCAATAAGTATATCCATTCTACAGGCGCCGTTGTTTCCGGCGGTGTTGTAATCAACAGCTTTGATCCTAGGGACCCTCGCTACCGTGCAGATTTGGCCGAAAACGTGATTGCAACCGGCAGCATCTTTTAATTTTATAAAAAGGGAGCGTTCAGTGCGTGAAAGCATGGGATTTACACTGTGATACCTTGGCAGCAATTCGAGAGGCGGGCCGTATGGGCACGCCGCTTTCCTTTGGAAAAAATCCGCTGCAAATTGACTTGGAAAAGTTAAAGCGTGGAAATTATGGGTTGCAGTGTCTGGCAGCATTTGTTAATTTGGGCGATGCCCCGGCGGATGACCCGCTGTTGTGTGTGTTGGAGGAAGCAGACCTGTTCCATCGCATTTTGCAGGCCTATCAGGACGATGTTGCACCGGTATACACGGCTGCCGATATTGATAAAAATAAACAGGACGGCAAAATCAGCCTGATGCTTACGGTAGAAGAATCGGAGTGCTGCAAGGGCAATTTGGCAGTTTTGCGGGATTTGTATCGGTTAGGCGTACGCATGATGACCCTGACATGGAATCATGAGAATCATGTAGCTTGGCCTAACTTCAATGCGGCAAATGAAAATGCAAAGCCGGATATGCCCAATACAACCCAAGGCCTAAAGCCCTTTGGCTATGAGTTTGTGGCAGAGATGGAACGTTTGCACATGACAGTGGATGTAAGCCATCTTTCGGATAAAGGTTTTTGGGATTTGACCCAATGTGCAACCCGACCGTTTGCGGCAAGCCACTCGAACTGCCGCAGCATATCCAGCCATTGCCGTAACCTGACAGATGAGATGATTCGGTATATGGGCGAGCACGGCTGTCTGGCAGGCCTTAATTATTGTGCCGGCTTTTTGGAGCCGGATTTGCAGGCGCAGAGCAGTACGGTAAAACGTATTGCAGAGCACGCAGCCCACTTTAAGCAGGTAGGCGGCATAGAGATGATTGCGCTGGGCAGCGATTTTGACGGCATCAGCCATGGCCCGGATATGAAGGACGCAGGCGAACTGTTTAAGCTGGAACAGGCGCTGCGCAGCCATGGCTTTACCGAGCAGGAGATAGAGGCGGTTTTCTGGGGCAACGCTCGTCGCTTCTTTATGCAGAATCTTTAAGTAGAAGGAAGGAAAATACAATGCCGGACCCACGTCTGACACTGGAAAAGCGAATTGCAGCCGAACTGTACTCCTATCAGGGCACAATGAGCGTGTATGCGGATGACCTGCATGGCAATGTTATCGCTATTGGCGCAAACGAGCACTTTGAAACAGCTTCTGTTATTAAGGCATATATCTTGGCGGCTTTGTATCAAATGACGCTGGAAGGCCGTGCAAGCCTGCCTGATGAGATTGTGTATGAGCAGTCCCAGTATGTAGATGGTTCCGGTATGCTGCGTGCACTGGGTGTCGGAGCGCATTTGAAGGTAAAAGATACCGCAACAATGATGATTATCTGCTCGGATAATATTGCAACCAATATGATAATTGATTATCTGGGCTTGGATAATATCAATGCAGTGATTCAGCAGCTGGGATTTGCGGATACTGTTCTGCACAATCCGCTGCATTTTGACAGATACGATAAACTGGGCACAACAACCCCTAAAGATTATGGAACACTGCTGCGTAAGATGGCATTAGGAGAACTGGTAAGTAAGCAAGCCAGCGCTGAGATGCTGCAAATTTTGCGTCAGCAACACTATAACACCATGTTGACCGGTGATTTCCCTCCGTATTATCTGGACTGCGAGGAAACCGGCGATGAGGAGCTTATTTGGGTAGCGAGCAAAAGCGGAAGCATGGATGCCTGCCGTAATGATGGCGGCATTATTCATACGCCGTACGGCGAATATGTGCTGGTGCTTATGAATAAGGACTTCCATGATATTATTGAGTACAATGACCATCCGGCTATCCGGTACGGCGCAAAAGTAAGCCGTATGCTGCTGGACCAGATTCTGGCGTGCGAGGGTAAGTTTTATCTGTAAATAAAAAGAGTATCCACAGTGCAGCAGTGGATACTCTTTTTTTATATCATGTTTATCACAAAAAGCAGAGCACCTACTATTGGGAGTAGTAGGTGCCCTGCTTTTCATTACCCTGCGGAGGTAATCAGGCGTCACACTGATACCAGAGTTCCGCTAATCCAAGGCGAGCAACATCTCCTTTGCGGAAGCCGGTTTCTTCGTAAGCGCCGGTAATAGTTCCATCCAGCAAACCATTTGTCAGGTCCAGATAGTCTTTAATGATTTGCTTGTCAACCGTAACAGCATCATGACCAACACCCAGTTTGTCATAATCTGCGGATAGTGCCCATAGCTTTTTCATGGTTTGATTGCAGATTTTGATTAGAGCTGTGTCGTTGTTGGGCTGACGCATTAAAATAATCCCTGCATTCGCCGTATCACCGCTGAACAAGGTGCGGCTGGTTTTGTCCAAAAAGCAAACTTCACCATCAGAATGGCCGGGCGTATGGATAACTTGCAGTACACGGCCGCCTAAATCAAACTCCATTCCATCAGCCAAAGGCTTCCATACGTAGGTATCCGGCGTTTTTTCGCTAGGAACCAGCTGCAGCAAATCCTCCAGCTTTGCCTCAGGATAACGGATAGGAGCACGGCTTTTTACATAATAGGCACGCAACTGGTTTTCGTCTTCTACACCGAACATTTCTCCCAAACGGTGAGTCATTTCTATACGCTGGTTTCCATCTGCGGGGTGCAGATAAATATCAGCATCAGGAAATTCAAAGACACCGCCATCATGGTCAAAGTGTCCGTGGGACAACAAAATCGTTACAGGTTTGTCCGTCAGTGAGTGCACAACCTGTGCGATGTTTCCAATACCGCAGCCGGTATCAATCAGAGCGGCCTTTTCATCGCCTTCCACCAAAAAGGCATTTACCAGACGGAACTCGCTGATACACCAAGTTTTAGGGGCGATTTGCGTTACTTCATGTTTCAAATTGGTCATTTTGCTCCTCCTTATGTATAGTATAAATTATACGTGTTTCAGTGTTACCAAAACGATTTTCAACTTTTGTATGAAAAGAAAGGCCGGTGCATAAAATTAAATTGCAGTAGATGCAAGGTTACCGGCCATAGCAGTAGAGCAACTGGAAATCTATTTACAGAATATACTATTTTATTTGTGGTTGTAAATGGAAAAAATACTTTTTTTAGGGAGATAAAAATACGAATTTTATCTGCCCTTAAAATTTAGACCGGATGGAATGCGAACATGAAATAGATAAGCTGCAACTTGTGATGCACACGGACTTTCAGATATAACAGTACCTGCAAGAAAGCCTGTATGACGAAAAGCAAATACAGGACTGGGAAGTCCCGCATAAAAAATGGAGCCTATGGATAATCCCATACGCTCCGTTTTGTTGCAGTAGTTTTTGATAGCAGGGCACTTAAATAGCAAGCGGCTTGAGTTTTTTGTGCTTTTCCACTTCGGCTGCTTTTTATGCATGCCCCTAAAACAGATTATGACAGTTGTGCTAAGCAAGTGTATAAGTGAACCACAGCATCTGTAAGGCTGGTAAAGCAGCCATCAACATCTGCCAGAGAAATGGCATTTTTGTTGGTAGGCTTTTCTACAGAGAGCTGTGCTGCCTCACACCAGCTATCTAAGTAATCGGAAATTTTTTGAATGCTTTCTTTGTCGGTGCAAGCGTCGATATAGGCATAAGCGTCATAGGAGTGGTCGGGACGATACACAATCTCGATAAGTGTATCGGGAGATTGTGAGTAATGAAATAGTAATTGTCCGCCGCATGCTGCAAGTTCAGCGCAGGAATCTTCATAGTCTGTAATTTGCGGGACGGTTTTCAATGTTTGTGTCAAGCAGTTTAAAAGTGCATCGCCATTGTTGGGATAGTTCGGGGTATTTTTTTGTGCGTTAATTATATCAAAACAATATTTTTGCCAGTGTGGTGATAGTTTACCTGCTTGTGCACGCAAGATGGATTCGGCAAGGTCGAACCGGTACGATACAGAGAGTGTGTCCTGTAATTTGCATGTGTTGACATCAGTAAACATATTTGATCCTCCATTTATTTGGTATAGTTGTGTATTAAGGTCTATGTGTATGCTATCACAAAGCCAGTGTCAGTTGCTGTCGAAGTATGCGAAAAGAAAAAAATAATAGTGCAATTCGGTCGTGATAAAGGAAAAACAGCACCGAAATGGCGAAACGATGCAATAAAAAGGGCTTCCAAACGAATCCGAGGCAGGAAGGTCGACCGTGTGAAATTTATGGGTAAAGATGATTTTAGTCGTAAAATTCGTTTACAAGAAAAAATCTTTGTGATAGCTTATAAATAAGCTACCCGTGAAAGGATATGGTTATAGTGCCTATTCTAAATAATGCCTGCTATAGCAAATGCTGCTAAAAAGAGGAGTAAGGAGAAAAAGTATGCGATATGAAATCAAAGGCGGTTCTTTTCCTGTGGTTATTTGTCAGGTAGACAACGGCGAGAAAATGATTACAGAAAAAGGCTCGATGGTATGGATGAGCCCCAATATGAAGATGGACACCGTCGGTGGTGGTTTAGGAAAAATGTTTTCCAAGGCGTTTTCCGGCGAAAGTATGTTTCAGAATATTTATACCGCTAAGGGCGACAGCATGATTGCATTCGGCTCCAGTTTTCCGGGGCAAATTAAAGCGATTGAAATTGCACCCGGTCAGGAAATGATTTTGCAGAAGAGCGCCTTTTTGGCTGCGGAGGCCGGTGTAGAGCTGTCAATTCACTTTAATAAAAAGCTTGGAGCTGGCTTTTTCGGCGGCGAAGGCTTTATTATGCAGCGTTTGTCCGGGTATGGCACCGCATTTGTCGAAATTGACGGCGAACTGATAGAGTATGAGCTGGCACCGGGTCAGCAGATTGTAGTAGATACCGGCAATGTGGCAGGTTTCACGCCCAGTGTAAAAATGGATATTCAGCAGGTGCCCGGCTTAAAGAATGTGTTCTTTGGCGGCGAAGGCGTGTTTAATACCGTTTTGACAGGCCCGGGACGTATCTGGCTGCAAACGATGCCGATTTCCAATGTCGCAATGTCCATTCGCCCGTATATTCCTACAGGTAACGGCTAAACAATCAATAAAAAAAGGCTCGCTGTAAATTTTACAGCGAGCCTTTTTTTATACGGTTACATGGGGGTGCTTACGCATATAGTAAACACCGTATAAGTCAGCTAAAATCCAGCCGATAGGAATTGCACACCAAATACCAGTTACACCAATAGCAGGAATGGGGGCGAACAGATAAGCAAGAAGAACACGAGTGCCCAAGGAAATTACAGTTAGTACCAGCGACATAGAAGGAATACCAATACCCCGATAGTAACCATATAGCAAAAACAAAAGACCGATACCGCAGTAAAATGCACCTTCAATGTGCAGGTAGGATACACCAATTTGGATAATAGCAGTTTCCGAAGAATCAATAAAAAGCTGCATGAGCCATGGTGCTGTTAAGAAAACCAGAATAGAAATGACAAGGCAAAAACTGAAAGATACGGCAACAGCACTTTTGGTGCCTTTCCGTACACGGTCGCAGTTGCCTGCACCATGATTTTGCGAGATAAACAGGGAATAAGCGTTTGCAAATTCCTGCGCCGGCATATAAGCAAAGGAATCGATTTTAACCGCAGCGGCAAAAGCGGCCATAACAACCGTGCCAAAACTGTTTACAAGGCCCTGAATCATCAAAATACCAAAGTTCATAACGGATTGCTGAATGCAAGAAGCCATGGAGAACTGCCAAATCTGCGAAAAGATTTTTTTGTCGAACAAACAAGTGCGGTGTTGTTCTTGCTTTACATGGGGACGCAGGGAAGGCTCAGTCAGCCAAGTGTACACACCCAAACCAACACCGGAAATGCCCTGCGAAAAAATGGTGGCAAAAGCTGCACCACGGATACCCCACTGAAACACAATAACAAAAAGTAAGTCCAGCACAATATTCAGCCCGGCGGATATTGCTAAAAAGCAAAGGGGCACAAAGGAGTTGCCCTGTGCACGAAGTAAAAAGGAAAAGTAATTATACAAAAAGACAAAGACAAGGCCCATAAAGATAACTTGTACATAGGCTTTCATAGTGTCATAAATGTCGGTGGGGGCATTTAGTATGTGCAAGATGGGGTCGGTGAATACGAAAACAACCACATTGATAAAAATCGTAACGCACCCAATCAGGACAAAAGAGGCCGTGGCGCTTTCTTGTAGTTTAGAGTAATCCTTGGCACCGAAGCAGCTGGAAAATACAGCACCGCTGCCCATACACAGGCCGATTAAAATAGAGGTGAGAAAGGTCATAAGGGTGTACGTGGAGCCAACAGCAGCTAACGCATCTACGCCGATGTACTTGCCAACGATAAGGGTATCAGCGATATTATAGCATTGCTGCAAAAGGTTGCCTACAATCATAGGCAAGGCAAAGCGCAGCATGGTTTTGGTTACGTTTCCTTGCGTTAAATCGTTTTTCATACAATACCTCACAAGTGATTTTGCTATCCTGCTAATGATACAACAAGTTTGTTTTATGCGCAAGAAAAACCGGCCTCTGCAAGCAGAAGCCGGTTTTATAGATTTACTTTAATACATCGACGGTGCTTACACCGTAGTGTGCAAATAATTTCAATGCCTCGGGACCTATCCGTTCGCCGGATACAGCAATCGGGATAGCAGGCGGGCAAGCAACGGTAGGTGCACCGCAGATGCGCCCAAGTGCCTGCTGCGCAGGAATCATCTCATGTGGCGCAAACAGTGCTTGCCGAACGGAAACAACTTGTTCCCCTTTTGCCAGAGGCAAAGCCTTGCGAGTAGCAGGGCCTGCTGTATTTTTGCCTAAAATCTGAACCAGACGTTCCAGGTCTTGTACCTTGTTTTCCGGGGTAAGCATCAAAACCAAGGATTCCGGGTCAGCATATTCACATTCAATGTGATGCTGACGGAGCAAGTCGGCCAGCTCAGTGCCGGATTGCTTTGCACTTGCACAGATGGTTAGACGGAGCGGGTCAGTGTGTTCCAGCTCCCAGCCGTTTTCGGTCAGTGCAGTACGTGTGTGGTCCAACTGGGTACACATGGCAGATAAGCGCTGCGAAAAGTCGTCCGCCAGATAAGCGTTGCATCGGTCCAGCGAAGCCATAATCAAATACGACGGACTGGTGGAGCCAAACAATGCCATGGCAGCTTTTGCGTTTTCCCGTAAAGCAGGGGACGTGTTTTTGCTCATGTGCAGGTAGGCGCCGCCGGTTAATACCGGCAGGGTCTTATGCGCCGAGTCACAGCAAAGGTCAGCACCAAGGTCCATGGGATGACACGCAGGTGTTAAAAAGTGCAGATAGGCACCGTGTGCGTTATCTACCAGCAGCTTTGTGCCATGTCGGTGGCATACCTCTGCAAGCGCAGCCACATCTGCAATGCCGCCCAGATAGTCCGGACTGGTAATGTATACAGCTGCCGGCAGCTGTGGCATCTGCGATAAGGTGCTTTCCAGATTCTGCGCAGAGATAGGGCATCCACATAGGGAATGGCTGCCGCCGTCCGGCCATAACCATTCCACTTGGAAATCCAGCAAGGCAGATGCAAAAACAAAGGATTTATGCACGTTGCGCGCCGCCAGAATCAGCGGAGCAGCCCCTGCAGGGCGGTGCGTAATGGCAAGGTACAACATGGCACGGATACATTGGCTGGAGCCTTCGGCAGAATATACGGTGCGTCCGGTTCCAAACAGTGCAGTAGCATTTGCCTCGCTTTGCGCAATGATGCCATCGGCCTCATACAGAGCATCTGCCCCGGAAACCTCAGTGATGTCATAAGGTTCGCAGCCAAGCAGCGGCGTGCCCTTATGGCCCGGCATATGAAACCGTGCGGTATCACTGGCTGCATAGGCAGTCAAAAAATCCCAGATAGGTGTCTGCATGCAATTAGTCCTCTTTTGCAGTTTCCTCAGCGACCTTCATCATAATAGCGCACTCGATACGCTTGCGGAACAGCTCGCAGCCGGGCTCGTAAACGCCACGGATGCTGCCGGTAGCGTGGAATGCGTTTGCAGCACAGCCGCCGGAGCAGTACAGCTTTGCCCAGCAATCTGCACACTCGGGACGAGCATAAGCGTTGCAGCTGCGGAATTCTTCACGCAGATTGGTGTTGGTAACGCCGTTCCAAACATCGCCCAGCTTGTAGCTTTCTTCGCCAACAAACTGGTGGCAGGGGTACAAATCGCCCCAAGGAGTAACAGCCATATATTCCGTTCCGGAACCACAGCCGGAAATGCGCTTGTAAACGCAGGGGCCGCCGGTCAGGTCCAGCATATAGTGGTAGAAGGTGATAGGCTTGCCTTCCTTTTTACGGCGCAGCATATCCTTAGCCAGGATTTCGTACTGCTCCTTAACGATTTCCAAATCCTCCGGAGTCAGAGCAGCGGGGTCACCCTCAGCACAAACAACGGGCTCCATGCTCAGCTCGGTAAAGCCCAAGTCAGCCATGTGGAACAGGTCCTTGGTAAAGTCGGGGTTTGCATGGGTAAAGGTGCCACGCATATAGTATTCCTTATTGCCGCGTGCTGCTACCAGCTTCTGGAACTTAGGAACAATGCGGTCGTAGCTGCCGTTGCCTGCATAGTCAACACGAGTACGGTCGTTGATTTCCTTACGGCCGTCCAAAGACAGAACAACGTTGCTCATCTCACGGTTTGCAAACTCAATCACATCGTCATCAATCAGCATGCCGTTAGTGGTCAGGGTAAAGCGGAAGTTTTTGCCACGCTCCTTTTCTACGCTGCGGGCGTAGGCAACCAGCTGCTTGACCACATCCCAGTTCATCAGGGGCTCACCACCAAAAAAGTCAACTTCCAAATTGCGGCGGGTACCGGAGTGGTCCATCAGGAAATCCAGTGCCTGCTTGCCGACTTCAAAGCTCATCAAAGCACGGTCACCGTGGTACTTGCCCTGACTTGCAAAGCAGTAGGAGCAGTTCAGGTTGCAGGTGTGTGCAACGTGCAGGCACAGAGCCTTGACAACGTCGCCGGAACGCTGCTTGAAGGTACCTGCCATATCCGCAAAGGTATCGGGAGTAAACAGCTTGCCGGCCTTAATCAGGTCTTCAACGTCGCTGATGCACAGGCGGATGTCTTCCTCGGTGACGTCAGGACGAGAACCGTACTTAGCCATCATAGCCTCTACGATTTGGTCGGGGGTGTTATTTTCATACATAGCGATGATGTCGTAAGCGACTTCATCAACAGCATGAATAGAGCCGGAACAGCTGTCCAGCACAATGTTGTAGCCATTGAGTTGATACTGATGTACCATAAAAAGGTTCCTCCGTTATATTGGGATTTGTTTTGATGTAAATAGACAGAAAAAGGTGCCGCCGGAAAACGGCGGCACCTTTTTGATTGAAAACTGATTACTTATCAGAGTTCTCGCACTTCTGGTTAGCAACACCGCAGCTGGTCTTGCAAGCAGACTGGCAAGAGGTCTGGCACTCGCCGCAACCGCCGTTCTTTGCGCTCTCGCACAGGTTACGGGTCTCAAGAGTCTTGATTCTTTCCATAATACAAATCTCCCATCTTTGCGTTTTGTAAGTATTTTTGCAAATGCTCACAATTCGACATTTAGTTTAACTGTTTAAAAATGCTAACATAAAAAGAGAAAAAAGTCAAGTGATTTTACCGAGTGCAGCGTGTCTTTGACAAACAGCAGCACTATTATATCTATAAGGTAAAAGCATTCGCAAAAACAGGCATATATCTTGCCGGACAGCAGCCCTGTTTGGCGTATCGCTTTAAGCAAAAACAGCTCTTCCCCAAAAGGAGAAAAGCTGCCTTTGCAAAAGTATAAAAGTAGTATGGGGAAGCAAAAATTAGAAATCTACGTCCAGGTCGTAGTAGCAGCACTTCAGCAGCTTTTCCATCTCCTCCTGAGAGGGCTGACGGGGGTTGGAGCCGGTGCAAGCGTCTGCGATAGCGTTCTTTGCAATTTCAGGCAGGCGCTCCAAGAAGACTTCTTCCGGAACAAAGCCCTGCTCGCAGGGGTAGCTGTCTGCGCCGTAGTGCTTGATGCACTGAGGAATGTTCAGGTCATCGTTCATCTTGCGCAGGTAAGCAATCAGCAGCTGAACCTTCTCGTCGCTGGTGCTGCCGCCCAGATTCATGTAGTCTGCGATAACAGCGTAACGCTCCTTAGCTTCCTCGTTCTTAGCGTTGAAAGCAATAACCTTGGGCAGGTACATAGCGTTTGCTGCACCGTGAATGATGTGAGCGCCGCAATCCTGGAAGACAGCGCCGGTCTTATGTGCCATGGAGTGGACAATGCCCAACAGAGCATTGGAGAAAGCCATACCAGCCAAGCACTGTGCATTGTGCATGGTATCACGCTTGGACATATCGCCTGCGTAAGAGCCGGGCAGGTCACGCTGAATCAGCTTGATAGCGTGCAGAGCCAAAGCGTCGGTGTAATCGCAGTTAGCGGTAGAAACATAAGCCTCGATAGCGTGGGTCATTGCGTCCATACCGGTGTGAGCAACCAGCTTCTTGGGCATGGTCTCTGCCAGGTCGGGGTCAACAATAGCGATATCGGGGGTAATCTCAAAGTCAGCCAGAGGATACTTGATGCCCTTTTCGTAGTCAGTGATGACAGCGAAAGCGGTAACTTCGGTAGCAGTACCGGAAGTAGAGGGGATAGCAACAAAGTGTGCCTTGTTGCGCAGCTCAGGCATGCCGAAAACCTGGCACATCTGCTCGAAGGTGATTTCGGGGTGCTCGTACTTAACCCACATTGCCTTTGCAGCGTCGATGGGGGAGCCGCCGCCCATAGCAACAATCCAGTCGGGCTCAAACTCACGCATGATAGCGGCGCCCTTCATAACAGTATCAACAGAAGGATCGGGCTCGATACCGTCGATGACCTTAACTTCCATGCCGGCCTCATTCAGGTAAGCAACTGCACGGTCCAAGAAGCCGAAACGCTTCATAGAACCACCGCCAACACATACAACAGCCTTTTTGCCCTTCAGGGTTTTCAGAACTTCCAAAGAACCTTTGCCGTGATGCAGGTCACGAGGGAGAGTAAATCTAGCCATAATAAGTATCCTCCAATCAAAAATCTGACATAAATGATTAAATTGACAAATCCATAACGAACTCGCCGCAACTAACTATGCCACAAACGAAAAAGAATGTCAAGCATTTAACAAAAGAAAATATAAAAACAATTCATTTTTCAAAAAAATAAAAAAAGTGTATAATAGGTATTGCATTACGCTTGGAATGATGCTATACTCCATAGCGTAATCCACGTATGTAGATATGCCTTTTTAGCTCAGTCGGTTAGAGCATCTGACTGTTAATCAGAGGGTCGCCTGTTCGAGTCAGGCAAAAGGCGCCAATAAAAGCAGAACCGAGAGGTTCTGCTTTTTTTTTCAGAATTGCAGCTTGTGCTTGATGCTGAGAGAGAAAATATAAATCTTAATGGCATCTTAATGCGATATGTGGGATACTAATGTATATTGCCGGGCCTTGGATATGATTTTTGCCTGGCAGATTACCCGGAGGTAATAAAATGAAGAAAACCCTCAAGCAGCTTTCATCATCGCAAATCATTATATTAGGGTTTGCGGCTGTTATTCTAATAGGAGCTTTGCTTTTGACGCTGCCTTTTGCCACACAGGACCGCCAAGGCGCTACCTTTGCGGATGCGCTGTTTACGGCAACCTCTGCTGTATGTGTAACGGGCCTGATTGTGCAGGACACCGCTACGTATTGGTCTGGATTTGGCCAAACCATTATTTTAATGCTGATACAGATTGGCGGTATGGGCGTTGTAACAATTACGGTTGCGCTTACAGTCCTGCTGAAGCGCCGTATCGGTTTGCGCCAGCGCAGCATTATGCAGGACGCTATTTCGGCACCTAAGGTGGGCGGCATCGTCCGCCTGACAGGCTTCATTATTAAAATGACTTTCATTTTCGAGATGCTGGGCGCAGCTATTATGGCACCGGTGTTTTGCAAGGAGCTTGGCTTTTTTAAGGGCTTGTGGTATAGTGTGTTCCATTCCATTTCGGCTTTCTGCAATGCAGGCTTCGACTTGATGGGAACCAAAACCCCATATTCCTCGCTTACCTATTATGTAAGCAACCCTGCAATCAACATTGCCATTATGTCGCTGATTGTTATTGGCGGTATCGGTTTTTCTACTTGGGAGGACTTCTGCATCCACAAGCTGAACTTTAAAAAGTTCCGTATGCAGAGCAAGGTAATTTTGCTAACCACTGCATTGCTGATTTCTTTGCCGGCAATTTATTTCTTCTTCCTGGAGTTTTCCGAGATGCCGCTGGCTCAGCGCATTTGGAGTTCCTTGTTCCAAGCGGTTACCCCTCGTACGGCGGGCTTCAACACAGTTGATTTGACGCTGCTCAGTGAAACAGGCGTTGCCATTATGATTATTCTGATGGTAATTGGCGGTGCGCCTGCTTCTACAGCAGGTGGTATGAAAACCACAACGCTGGCAGTTATGCTGTCCACAGCAGTTTCTGTGTTTGGTCGGCGTGAGCACACACATTTCTTTGGCCGCCGTATTGATTCGGAAACCGTGCGCACGGCAGCCACTATCGTAACAATGTATATTACATTGTTTGTAACGGGTGGCTTAATTATCAGCAGTGTGGAAGGCTTGCCCTTGCTGACGTGCTTGTTTGAAACTGCTTCTGCAGTTGGTACCGTTGGTTTAACGTTGGGCATCACACCGGAGCTGGGGATGATTTCCCGCAGCATACTGGTGTTACTGATGTATTTTGGCCGAGTAGGCGGCTTGACCCTGATTTTTGCGGCACTGGCCAGCAACAAGGGAAATACAGCACGCTTGCCGCAGGAAAAATTGACCGTTGGTTAATAAGGAGAAAGAGAAAATGAAATCGATTTTGTTGATTGGTCTGGGTCGTTTTGGCAGACATATTGCTATGAAGCTGTACGATATGGGACACGAAATCATGGCGATTGATAAGGATGAGGACCGAGTGAGCTCTGCACTCTCCTTTGTAACCAGCGCACAAATCGGCGATAGCACCAATGAGGATTTCCTTGCATCGCTGGGTATCCGCAATTTTGACGCTTGTATTGTTACCATTGGCGATAGCTTCCAGAACTCTTTGGAAACAGCCTCTCTGCTGAAAGAGTTTGGCGCTAAAAAGGTTATTGCCCGTGCAGCAACCGGCGTGCAGGAAAAGTTCTTGCTGCGTAACGGCGCAGATGAAGTCGTGTATCCGGAAAAGCAGTTGGCTACATGGACTGCAATTCGCTGTGCATGCGACCACGTGCTGGATTACATTGAGCTGGACCACGAGTATGCCATTTTTGAGTTGGATATTCCGGATAATTGGGTGGGCAAGACCATCGTGCAGTTGGATATCCGTAAGAAGTTTGGTATCAACATCTTGGGTATCAAGGAAGATGGCAAGTGGAATATGAATATTACCGCTGATACTGTGCTGTGTGAGAATCGCTCGATTCTGGTTTTGGGCCACGAAAAGCTGATTCAAAAGTGCTTCCATATCTGATAGTTTGCAGTTTATATATTAAAAAGGAACCGGGAAAGGCAGAAGCTTTTCCCGGTTCCTTTTTTGTGGTTATCAGCAGAAACTAAAACGCTGGTGCACTATAAGTATCGCTAAAACAGCGTAAAACCTCGATGCAGTCGGTTAAAGCTTTGTAAAAGGATGTCTGAATTACAGGGCTTGTGCATAAGCTTTGCTGTGTGGGGGTGTAACTATGGAATATCTAACACGTGCAGTAGTTGAGCGTGGGCTTCGGGCAAGAGTGCGGCTGCTTGCGTGGATAATGGTGATTGTAGTATTCGGCGGATTAGTGGTTAGATTGTACTATTTACAGTTGGTGCGTGGACCGTGGTATGCCCGCCGTGCAGCAAACCAGCAACTGCGAGATACCGTTGTTCCGGCAGCAAGGGGCGAAATATACAGCTCTGACGGGGAATTGCTTGCAACCAGTGCTACGTGCTGGACGATACGTGCTTCTCCCCGTGAAATTAAAGATGAAGATGTGGGTAAGGCAGCAGCAGGACTTGCTAAAATTTTGGATATAGACGAAGAAAACGTACTTAAAAAATTCAGCGAGCGAAAGTCCAACGACTGCTTACTGAAATATCGTGTAGACCGAGAAACAGCAGATGCTGTACGCAGCTTTTGCAGTGAAAATGAAATCAGCGGTATTTTTATAAACCAAGATACAAAACGGTATTACCCCCAAGGCGAAATGCTGGCATCGGTAATGGGATTCACTAATGTGGATAATGCCGGCGTTTCGGGCGTAGAGCTAAAATATGATAAACAGCTGACAGGCGACAGCGGTCTGGTTAGAACAGCTGCCAATGCGTGGGGATATACCTTGGAGCAAAGCTACGCTACCTTAAAGCCGCCGGTACAGGGGGACAGCTTAACCCTTACCATTGATTTAGGCATTCAACGTGCGCTGGAAAATGCGCTGCGTTACGCTGTAACAGAGCATCATGTGGGGCAGCGTGCGGTTGGTATTGTAATGGAAGTGGATACAGGTGCTGTACTTGGTATGTGTACCACACCTGCGTATGACCCTAACGAACCCCGTGTGATTTACGATGAGACGATACGGGCGCAAATCGATGCACTGACAGGTGAGGACCGAAAAAAAGCATTGCAGCTGGCGCAGCAAACCCAGTGGAGAAACAAAGCGGTAAGTGATTTATATGAGCCGGGCAGTGTTTTTAAGCTGATAACGTGTGCCTCAGCGTTAGATGCAGGGGTGGTGTCACCCGATACGACCTTTTTCTGCGGAAAGTCCATCAATGTAGCAGGGACACACTTCCATTGTGCCAACTTTAAGCGGCATGGTGCACAAACCCTTACACAAGCGCTAATGAACAGCTGTAACCAGAGCTTTATTCAGGTGGGGCAGCGACTGGGTAAGGAGGCGTTCTGCGATTACTTTGCGAACTTTGGCCTGCGTACTGCAACAAAGATTGACTTGCCGGCAGAGCCTAAAAAAAGTGAATATTATACCGCAGACAGAATGGGCCCTGTAGAGCTGGCAAGCTGCTCGTTTGGCCAGAGCAGTAAAGTAAGTTATATCCAAATGGCTGCGGCAGTAAGTGCTGTAGTAAATGGCGGAAAACTAATGCGGCCTTATGTGGTGCAGGAAATTCGCAATGCAGATGGAAAGCTGGTAAAGCAGGTGCAGCCCACTGTGGTGCGGCAGGTAATTAAACCCGAAACCAGCGAAATGATGTGTGCTATGATGGAGCAGGTTGTCATTGGAGGCGGCGGCAAAAATGCGCAGGTTAAGGGGTACCGCATTGGTGGCAAAAGCGGTACCAGCCAAAAGCTTGACAGCGAAAATGCCCGAGCACGTATTGCCAGCTTTTTAGCGGTTGCCCCGGCGGACGACCCAAAGTATTTGGTACTGATTTGCTTGGATGAGCCGCATAGCTGGAGTAATGCAGGCGGTAGTTTGTCGGCGCCTGTGTGTGCACAGGTACTAGAGTCCATTTTAACGCAAAAAGGCTATCCGAGAGAACAACCCGTGGAAGAAACAGAACAATAAAAGCACCCCTTGCTAAAACAAAAGCAGGAGCGAGAAAATCGCTCCTGCTTTTATGCTGTTGGAAAACGGTTGTATCGGTTTGTCTAATTTGACTGCCCGGTATAAGGCATGGTTACTATGCGTTTTTATCCAAAGCGGAAAACTGCTGTAAAATAGCAGGGTCTTTGAGTTTGATTACCTTACCTGTTAAATAGTGCAGTGTGTTTTCCTCCGGAATATCCAAAAAGCTAATACGAACCGCACACAGGGCTTGCGTCTTGGTGCCGGTGCGTTCGTTCATTTTACGGTTGCCGTACTTCACATCGCCTAATACAGGACGCCCTAAAAAGGCTAAATGTGCACGAATTTGATGCGTGCGGCCGGTAATCAGGCCGATTTTGCACAGGGCAAAGGGACCTGCGGTTTGCAAAACGTCTACATCTGTAATAATTTGCTTGCGACTGTTAGCAACATCTTGATGCGCATGAATGCGTACCTTATTCAGCTTTTCGTCGTGTTCCCACCATGCGGTAAAGCGGCCGGATTTAGGAATACCAACGGTAATGGTGTAGTACTCCTTTTTCAAAAGGTCGGTGCGGATAATCTCGTTCATGTCACGCAGGGCGGCATAACTTTTGGCAGCAATAACAAGGCCCTCGGTGCCACGGTCTAGGCGGTTGCATACAGCCGGGTGAAAACGATTCTCTCCGGCGGGGTCGTACTCGCCTTTTTCAGTCAAATACGCAGTAAAGGCATCTACCAGATTTGCATCGCCGGTGCGGTCGCTGTGGCACAAAAGATGGGTTGGCTTATACAGGACTGCAATGTTCTCGTCCTCGTAAATCACATGAACTTTAGGCTGGCGCACAGCTTGCTTTTTGGGTGCTGCTACTTTTGGGGCGGCAGCAGGAGCTGCCGGGAAAAACTCGTCGATAATATACAGCTCGATAACATCGCCCTGTGTAAGGCGGTCCTCAGGCTGGGCACGTTTTCCGTTTACTTTAATACGTTTGTTACGGAAACTTTTATACAAAAGGCTGTTGGGTAAATCTTTTGTTACGCTTTGTACAAAGCGGGAAAGACGCACCCCGGCATCGTTGGGGCCGGCGATAAAACGTTTCATAAAGGAATCTCACTTTCTGTTACTTTTCATCTTGTCGAAATTAGTATATAATAAATAGAAACTTGCGTAAAGTAAAAATAAACAGGGAGGTGCACAGGTGGGCAAGCAATCCCAAAAGAAAAAGCCTGTCCATAGTGACCATCGCAGCCGTATGCGTGCCAGAGTGGAGGCCTACGGATTGGAAAGCTTAGCAGAACACGAAGCACTTGAATATGTTTTGTTCTTTTGCATTCCAAGGCAGGATACAAACCCGATTGCTCATGCGCTGCTGGACCGTTTTGGCAGCTTTGCCGACGTGCTGGAAGCCAGCGAAAAGGAGCTTTTGACAGTTCCGGGTGTAGGGCCGGTAACAGCACGCTTTTTACATACACTTACACAGATAGACCGGTATTACCTAACCAGCCGCAGCCGTGTAAGGCGGCGACTAGCCTGTACGGAAGACGCAGCAAATTATTTAATGCCCTTATTCCGTGGTGCAAAGCAGGAAAAACTTTTAATGCTGGCGCTGGACGACCGCCGCCGTTTATTGCGCACCGTATGGCTGGAGGAAGGTACTGCCAGCGGTGTAGATTTGAGTGTGCGCCGCATTGCGAGCGAAGCTGTAAGTGCGGGTGCATCCTGCGTAATATTGGCACATAACCACCCGGATGAGGTAGCGCTGCCAAGCCGAGAGGACTTGCTTAGTACAAGTGAAATAGTCCGTGCGTTAAATCTGCTGCAGATTTCTTTGCTGGACCACATCATTATAGCAGGGGATGAGTATCTTTCCATGAAGGATACAGGAAGAATGCCGGTGGTTCGCTACTAAAAAGGTGGTAATAATTCTAAAACATGGTATACTGTACACAATATCAGCCATAGGCCGTATTGATTCATAAGTGGTCTGCATCAATTTGCAGCAGAAGGAGAATATGATGTCAAACTATGTCGTAGAGCCCTATATCCCAGACGAGGATTATGATAACCCGGCGATGGTTACCGATTTTTATGAGTTCACAATGGCAAACTGCCTGTTTTTGCACGGGTATCAGAACAAGCGTCTGGTGTTCGATATGTTTTTCCGCAAAAACCCCGGCGGGAGCGGCTATTCCATTAGCTGCGGCCAGCGTAAACTGACTCGATTTTTACTCAATTACCATTTTAATGAGCAGGATATTCAGTGGCTGCGTACAAAAGGCATGAGCGAGGAATTTTGCGACTACCTGCGTACTTACCGCTGGAAGGGCGATATGTACGCATTACGTGAGGGCTGCGTTTGCTACCCCAACGTGCAGATGGTACGTATTGAGTGTGATTTGGTAGGTGCAATTCTGATTGAAACCTATCTGCTGCAGACTATGAACTTCCATAGCCTGATTGCAACCAAGGCAACCAAGATTACAGGCTTAGGCACCAATCATTCTCGTAAAGTTATGGAGTTTGGCACACGTCGTGCACAGGGCGAGTCCGCAGGCAACGACGGTGCGTATGCTTCTATTTTGGGTGGCTGCGTCGGTACAGCAAACTGTCTGGCAGAGATGCGCTTTGGCAGTGATGTAAAGGCTTGCGGTACGGTGGCACACAGCTTTATTGAGTTCTTCCCCACAGAGTTTGATGCATTTAAGGCATTTGCAGATACTTATCCCGATTCGGTCAGCCTGCTGCTGGATACCTATAATATTTTCGGCAGCGGTTTGCCTAACCTGATTAAGCTGGACGATTACCTGATTGAAAAGTATCCCAATGACCCGAACAAGCGTGTTAAGAGTGCTCGTATCGACTCCGGCGACTTGGCACGTGGCTCTAAGCGTTTGCGCAAGGCATTGGACGCTGTTGGCAAAAATTATATTCAGATTGTGGCTTCCAACGGTCTGGATGAACAGAAGATGCTGGCAATGGAAGTTTACGAAGGCGCAAAAATCAATACTTACGGCGTAGGCGAAAACCTGATTACTTCTGCATCGGACCCGGTATTCGGCGGTGTATACAAGTTGGTTGCTATCAAAAACGAAGATGGAACCTACACGCCCAAGATGAAGTGCTCCGATACCGTTGCAAAGGCAATTATTCCGGGCAAAAAGATGGCTTGGCGTATCTTTGATGCAGACGGAAAAGGTCAGGCAGATATTATTGCAATGGATGATGAAGTAATCGAAGCAGGTAAGCCGATTGTGGTGGAAAATTTGGACCCGGAGGCTACCGAACGCCGCATTACACTGACCCCTGTCAAGGTAGAAAAACTGCTGATTCCGTATATCATCAATGGTGAACTAGTGGCAGAACTGCCCACAACCGCTGAAAAGCGTGCTTATGTGGCAGACCAGCTGGAACACAAGGTTTGGGAGAGCGAACTGCGTCCGGAATATCCGCATTGTCACTATGTAGATATGACCCTGAAAGTTGCAGACTGCCGCCGTGGAATGTACGAGAAGTACCACGAAAGCATGGATAAACGCAATTTGATTTAATATTTGTAAGATAGCAAAAAAGGCCGCAAACCCAATTGGGTTTGCGGCCTTTTGCTGCATATAGTTTGGATTAGTTGTTTGTGATGTTACGTGCAACGTAAACGCCGCTTGCAGAAGCGTGGGACAGAGAGTGGGTAATGCCACTGCCGTCACCGATGATGTACAGACCCTTGTACTGCGTTTCCAGATGCTCGTCCACGGCAACTTCCATGTTGTAGAACTTGACCTCAACGCCGTACAGCAGGGTGTCGTCGTTGGCAGTACCCGGAGCAATCTTGTCCAGAGCGTAAATCATTTCGATGATACCGTCCAGAATACGCTTGGGCAGAACCAGACTTAAGTCGCCGGGAGTTGCGTGCAGCGTAGGAGTAGTAAAGGACTCATCAATACGCTTTTGGGTGCTGCGCTGACCACGAATCAAGTCACCAAAACGCTGCACAATAACGCCGCCGCCCAGCATATTGCTCAGGCGAGCAATGCTTTCGCCGTATCCGTTGGAATCGTGGAAAGGCTCAGAGAAGTGCTTAGCAACCAGCAGCGCAAAGTTGGTGTTTTCGGTCTGCTTAGAGGGGTCCTCATAACTATGACCGTTTACCGTAACAATGCTGTTGGTATTTTCATTAACAACTGCACCCTTGGGGTTCATGCAGAAGGTACGGACCAAATCGCCGTACTTGGGTGTGCGGTAAACAATCTTGCTCTCGTATAACTCATCTGTCAGGTGAGAGAATACTTCGGCAGGCAGCTCAACACGAACGCCCAGGTCAACACGGTTAGACTTTGTCTGGATACCCATATCCTGACAAACCTTTTCCATCCACTTGCTGCCGCTGCGGCCAACAGAGATGATGCACTTCTTGCACTGATACTGTGCATCATGGCAGTTGATTTGATAGCCGCCATCAACAGCAACTACGGACTCAACCGGCGTATCAAAGAAGAAGTCGGCACGGGTCTTCAGGTGTTCGTAAATATTTTCCAGCACAACATAGTTGATGTCAGTGCCCAGATGACGAACAGAAGCGTTGAGTAAGTGCAGGTCATTTTGCATGCACAGCTTTTTGAACTTTGTGCCGGCGGTGCTGTACAGCTTGGTGCCCTCGCCGCCGTATGACATGTTGATTTCGTCAACATAGTGCATCAAATCCAAAGCCTTTTGCTTGCCAATGTACTCGTACAAAGTACCGCCAAAGTCGTTGGTAATATTATATTTGCCGTCAGAGAATGCACCTGCGCCACCAAAACCGCTCATGATGGAGCAACTCTTACAGTTAATGCAGGACTTGATTTTATCGCCATCAATGGGGCAATGGCGATTTTCCAAAGAATGGCCTGCTTCCAGAACGGCCACTTTCAGGTCCGGATTCAGTTTTGTCAACTCGTAGGTAGAAAAAATACCACCAGGGCCGGCGCCAATCACGATTACGTCATAAACCATAGTAAATCAATCCTCCTTAAGCAAAAAGGAAAAAGAGCAATAGACACACAAAAGGCCAGCAGTCAAAATATTGTGACGATGGCGAATGGGTGTCTCCAATAAAAGTAATACTTTTGTTGCTCTAAACTCATACTTTTCCATTATACTGCATGGGAGATTTTTTTGCAAGTGATATTTAATGGAAGCATGCAGGGTGTGCGTGTGCAGCAATACAATATGCATAAAATAGTAGTATAAATACAAAAAACAAGAAAACTATCCGTCGAAAATGGTTAAATTCTGAGTTGAAAGTTGTCGAAAACTTGTTCTTTTTTTGGAAAAAGGTTGCATTTTTCAGAGAAACTCTTGAGAAACGATTTGAAAAGATGGTAATATATGTATATAAGAATCTTTACTAAAAGTTTTTCCTGAGGATAGATTGTATATGTTCAGGCAATTCATCTGTTAGCAAAAGGCGTCGAATTATGCAGAATAGAAATATATAAAAGCTTACGTAAGGGTTTTCAAATGATTTTACAGATGATAGAGAAAGTAAAGGCTGGGGGAAAATTACATGGATTTGTCAGAAGAACAGAAGATGTACCTGCAAACCATACAGTTTTTGGATGAGAGTACAGACGGCTATCTCTATCTATGCGATTGGCTGCACGGGCGCTCTTACTTTACAGATAAAATTTGTGAAAAGTACCCGCTCCCCAAGTGTGGGCAAGAGGGATATAGCTTAAGCCAGTGGATGGATATTGTGTATTCCAAAGATCGTAAGCGGTTACAAAAACATCTTAACCAGATCGATAGCGGACAAAAGGACCTGTATAATTTAGAGTATCGTCTTATAGATAAAGACGGCAATAAAGTTTGGATTGGATGCAAGGGCATTGTACAAAGAAACGAAGATGGTGCCCCTGCAATGCTGGTAGGCTGTATGTCCGAGCTGGCCCTCTACCGTATGGTGGATACATTGACGGGCTTACGGAACATGGATAAGTTTGTAGTCGACCTGAAAAAGCGCCTGCAAGAAAAGGATGGCAGCCTGATACTTTTAGGTGTGGATAATCTGAAAAGTATCAATATCAAAAGCGGCAGATCCTTTGGTAACTATCTGCTAAAGACTGTTACGAACGTATTGGAAGAAAATGCGGACAATACGTCTTATTTGTATCGTTTGGACGGTGACCGCTTTGCGGTGATACTGCCTGATGCAAAAGAGCAGGATGTGCTGGATTTTTATAGTGCAGTCAAACAGGATTTGTCGAATCAATGCACGATATCCGCAGGTGTGGTAACATTTAAAGCTGAAGATAATATGGACAGCGATGTTATGTACCAGTATGCGGAAAGTGCCTTGGACCGTGCAAAACGTGAAGGCAAGAATATGCTGGTTTTCTTCTCCTCGGAGGATTATCAAAACAGCTTGAAACTGATTCAGCTGCAAGATGAAATGGAGGCCAGCATTCAAGAAGATTACAAGGGCTTTTACCTTTACTATCAACCGCAGGTGGACAGCCAAAGGTTTGAGCTGTACGGTGCAGAGGCACTGCTGCGCTATGAGTCCCCTTCCAAGGGCGTTGTAGTCCCGAGCGAGTTTATTCCGCTATTGGAGCAAAGCGGACAAATTTGTGATGTAGGTGCATGGGTACTGAAAACGGCAATGCTGCAGTGCAAGGAGTGGCGTAAGCGCATTCCCACCTTCCACATTAGCGTAAACATTTCGTATGTACAGCTGCAGCAGGATGGCATTACAGAAAAAGTGCTGAGTCTGCTGAAAGAAGTGGGGCTGCCGGGTGATGCGCTGACTCTGGAACTAACAGAAAGTATACAGCTGCAGGACTATCTCTATTTCAATAAGATTTTCTACGAGTGGAAACGGCATGGTATAGCAATTTCTATCGATGATTTCGGTACAGGGTATTCCAGCTTAAGCTACTTAAAGAGTATCGATGTAAACGAAGCAAAAATCGATAGATGCTTTGTTAGCAATATCCAGTACAACGCTTATAATTATCGCTTGCTCAGTAATATGATAGAGCTTGCACACAGCGTACAAATTAAGGTTTGCTGTGAGGGAGTTGAAACAGAAGAAGAACTGATGGCTTTGCAGGAACTGCATCCAGACCTTTTACAGGGATATTGGTTTGCGAAGCCGTGCACAAAAGCCGAGATTGAGCAATTATACTTTGAGCAAGATTCCGAGGCTTATAAGAATCGTGTGGAAAAAGAGCGGCTATTCCGCCAGCTGGATAATCGTGAGAGCCAAGTTTTGCTGGAGAACTTGCGAAGAGAAGAAATAAGCAATATCGTAGAAGGTATGGACGAAGCTGTTTATGTCAGCGATATAGATACCTATGATTTGTATTATTTGAACGCTGCCGGTCGGCAATTGACAGGCAAATATGACTATAAAGGCTGTAAATGCTACAGTGTTTTGCAGGGCCGAGATGCGCCGTGTGAATTTTGCAGTAACAAAAAACTGCAAAGCGACGAGTTCTTTATGTGGGAACAGCAAAACCCCTACATAGGCAGACACTTTATATTAAAGGATAAGCTGATTCCCTGGCAGGGAAAGATGGCACGTCTGGAGATTGCTATTGATATAACAGATAAGGAAGTTGTTAGTAATGAGATTCAGAAAAAGCTTGACTTCGAGCAGGCAATTGTCGATGCCTGCAAAGTAATTGCCAGTGAGTCTAATGGTAAGGACACTACCCGTAATGTTATAAAAATCCTAGGGGAATTCTACCAAGGCGACCGTGCTTACATTTTAACACCCAACCATGAGGTAACTTTGTGGACAGTTGCAGGGGAGTGGTGTGCACCGGGTATTGCCTCTATTGAAGAGCATTTCCCAACGGATATAGAGTGGCTGCGTGGAAGAAAACAAGTTCAAATTATGGTTGCACCTATTTTGCGCCGTAACCGTACGATTGGGTTGGTTGCTGTGGAAAATGCACGCCGCCATAAAGGTGAAAAAGAACTTGTTGACACGATGGCATACTTTTTGGGGTATCGCATGGTTGGCGAAGCGACCGAGGAACGGCTAAATGATTTGCTTGGCTGCCACTACGACGATATTTTAAGCAGAACGGATGTTGGCCTGTGGGTTATTCGTGTGGATTCCAAAACAGGAAAGTGCGAGATGTACATTGATAAGGTAATGCACAGAGTAATGGAAATCCCGGAGGGAATAACGCCGGCAGAGTGCTACAATATTTGGCATGATAGAGTGAGCAACGGTTATTGCCGCCACTATGTGAACCTAGCGCTGGAGAGTATGATTCGCACTAAAAAGACGGTTCAGATAGAGTATGCTTGGAAGTCGCCTTCCCAAAATACAGTCACCGTCCGTTGGCTGGGCGTTCGGGTAGCAGATAGCAATGGTATGATTTGTGTAGAAGGCTATAGCCGAATTATCAGCAATGTGGAGCGTCCCGATTTCTTGCCCAGAAGTATGACAAGCGAGTTGTTTGAGTATAACGTGGCAACAAAAGAAATTTATTTCCATTCTCAGCGAAAGCTGATAGCAGGCGAACAAAAGCAAGAGGCAAACTTCCCGGATAGCTGGATAGAAAGTAAAATTGTGCATCCACATTTTGTGGAGTCGTTCCGTGACATTTTTACAAACGCACAAAAGGATGAAACAATCCACACCAAGGAATTCCTGATGCAGGTGAAAAGCGGTTTGTATGAATGGTTCCAGTTAAAGGTAAAACGTACGGATGATGGCAATGGAGATACACGAACCTGCGTTGTTTTGTTGGAGCCAACAGAACGAGAACGTTCCATGGAACTGGAATACATCCAGAAAAAGGATTTTTATGAAGCGATGCTTTCCGAAACGGTTGCTTATGCTGAGGTCGATGTAGAGAGCGGCCATATCACTCGTTCCGGCGGACTGTGGAAGTCGTATGAGGAGGAAGGCCGTGTCCGAAATGAAACCTGTAAGCAGGTAATGGACCGTCATATTAACGAAGTGAGCTGCCCGGAAGATGCACAGCAGTGCAAAATCCACATGGATTTGCTGAATATAAAAGAAATGTATCAAAAGGGTCTGCACGCTCAGAAGTTCTCTTTTAGGCGATATGTGGATGGCCAGCTGTGCTGGATGGACTTGATGGTTCATGCCTTCAAAAACCAGCAAACAGGTAATATGTATGCGCTGATGTATCTGAAAAATGTGGACGTAGAGAAAAAACGTGAAATCGCACAGGAAATAGCAGCAAAGTATGATTCGCTTACAAAAGTATTAAATCGAACATCTTTTGAAAACGAAGTTGTGGATTTTATGTCGGATACTGAAAAACAACCTACGGGCGCTATGATTATGCTGGACCTGGATAATTTTAAGGCCATCAATGATAACTTTGGCCACTTAAAAGGTGATGAAGCACTAAAACAGCTGACCCAAGTGCTGAAACATACGTTTAGGTCGCAGGATATTATAGCCCGTTGGGGCGGAGATGAATTTATCATTTTCGTCAAAGATGTGACCAGTAAGGAAATCTTGGATGGACGCATGAAGCAGTTCTTTACAAGATTGACCAGTGTCCCAATAGATGTTCCGCTAACGTGCAGTGCGGGCATCCACCTGATAAAAACACTTCCGTTTGACTATCGATCTGAGCTGGAAAAGGTAGATGCTGCATTGTATTGCAGTAAAAACAAGGGCAAAAATCAGTATTGCTATAGCAGAGATTCATTACAGCAATGCAGAAAACACATTTGGTGTAAACAATAGCAGCAGAAAGTATGCGCAAGAGAAGCCTCTTCCAAAGTGCCATTACGGTACCTCGGCAGGGGCTTTTTTGATTGCTTTTGCATAAAGGCGACGAAACTATTAGTTGCAATCAGAACAGTGAAATGATATAATAGAAAATCATAGTACAACGTAAAGTTGTTTTTTGAAAAAAGGAGGCGCACCTATGGCAGAAAAAGCACAATTTCATTTAGTTGCGCCCTTTTCTCCCACAGGAGACCAGCCTCAGGCTATCGATTCACTGGTGGCAGGTGTAGAAGCGGGGGATAAGGCACAGACGCTTTTGGGTGTAACCGGATCGGGCAAAACATTTACAATGGCAAATGTGATTGCACGTACAGGGCGCCCTACGCTGATTTTGGAACCAAACAAAACATTGGCAGCACAGCTTTGCACCGAAATGCGTGCTTTTTTTCCGGATTCGGCGGTAGAATATTTTGTGTCCTACTACGATTATTATCAGCCGGAGGCATATATCCCCAGTACGGATACCTATATTGAAAAAGACAGCGCTATCAATGATGAAATTGACCGCTTGCGCCATTCTGCTACGGCGGCACTGTCTGAACGACGGGACGTTATCATTGTGGCATCGGTGTCGTGTATCTACTCGCTGGGTGACCCCATTGACTACCGCAGCATGGTTATCAGTTTGCGGCCGGGTATGCAAATGAGCCGTGAGGAACTGTGCGAAAAGCTTGTTACCCTGCAATACGAGCGCAACGATATGAACTTTGTGCGTAATAAGTTCCGTGTTAAGGGGGATACGGTTGATATTTACTTGGCATATATGGCGGATACTGCCATTAAGGTGGAGTTTTTCGGAGATGAAATAGACCGTATCAGCGAATTTCAACCACTGACAGGCGCAAAGCAAAACGTAGTAAAGCACGTTGCGATTTTTCCTGCCAGCCACTATATCGTCAGCGCAGAAAAGAAAGCTGCCGGTATTGAGCGCCTGCGTGCCGAGTGCGACGAACAAGTAAAAAAATTTACGGCAGAGGGCAAGCTCATCGAGGCACAACGCATTATGCAGCGTACCAACTACGATATTGAAATGCTGCAGGAAGTGGGTATGTGTAAAGGCATCGAGAACTATTCAGCGGTGCTGTCCGGGCGTGCGCCGGGTACAATGCCTACAACTTTGCTGGATTACTTTCCCGATGACTGGCTGCTGATGGTGGATGAAAGCCACGTTATGCTGCCGCAGATGCATGCAATGTACGGCGGTGATTACGGCCGCAAAAAAACACTGGTAGAGTTTGGTTTCCGCCTGCCCAGTGCGTTTGATAACCGCCCGCTTCGCTTTGAGGAAGTGGAGAGTAAGCTGAACCAAACCATTTTTGTTTCGGCAACACCCGGCCCGTATGAAAAAGAACACAGTACCCGTGTAGCACAGCAGGTGATTCGACCTACCGGCTTGCTGGACCCGGAAATTCAGGTGCGCCCGGTAGAGGGACAAATCGAGGACTTGCTGGGAGAAATCAATCAGCGTTCCGCCCGTGGCGAGCGTACTTTGGTAACCACGTTGACAAAGGCAATGGCTGAGGACTTGACCGAGTACCTGACCGAACATGGTGTAAAAGTAAAATATATGCACCACGAGGTAGATACATTCGAGCGTATGGAAATCATTAAAGATTTGCGTACAGGCTCCATCGACGTTGTGGTTGGTATTAACCTGCTTCGTGAAGGTTTGGACTTGCCGGAAGTCAGCTTAGTGGCGATTTTAGATGCGGATAAGGAAGGCTTTTTACGCAGTGAGACCAGCTTGATTCAAACCATTGGCCGTGCTGCCCGTAATGCGCAGGGCTTGGTTATTATGTATGCCGATTCGCTGACACCGAGCATGGAGCGTGCCATTACCGAAACGGAGCGCCGTCGTGCAATCCAGCAGGCATATAACGAGGAGCATGGCATTGTTCCGAAAACGATTATCAAGGAGATTCGTGGCGCAATTGAAATCAGCGATAAAGAAGAAACAAATCGTCTGCGTACACGCCGTATGGGTAAGCTGGAACGTGATGCAGAGATTGAGCGCCTAACGAAAGAAATGAAACAGGCTGCAAAAGTACTGGAATTTGAGCACGCTGCATTCCTGCGAGACCAAATCGAGCGCCTACAAAAAGGCGAAAATCCAACACTGGATTCCTCTGCGGAAGCGGAGCGTCGTGCAGGAAAACGTAAATCGACCAGTAAGAAGGGAAAGTATTTTGGCAAACGATAAAATTGTAATCAAGGGTGCACGTGAGCATAACCTTAAAAATGTGAATTTGACGATTCCACGCAATAAGTTGATTGTTATGACAGGACTTTCCGGCTCCGGCAAGTCCAGCTTGGCATTTGACACGTTGTATGCGGACGGTCAGCGCCGCTACGTGGAGAGTTTGTCCAGCTATGCCCGCATGTTTTTGGGGCGTATGGACAAGCCCGATGTAGATGAAATTACAGGCCTTTCGCCGGCAATTTCTATCGACCAAAAAACAACCAGCCACAATCCACGTTCTACGGTCGGTACAGTAACAGAAATTTATGATTATCTCCGTTTGCTGTACGCAAACGTGGGTGTTCCGCATTGCCCTGTATGCGGCAAAGTAATTCAGCAGCAAACCGTAGATGAAATGGTAGATGCTGTGGTAAAACTGCCGGAAGGTACCAAATTTCAGGTGCTGGCACCGGTTGTCCGTGGGCGAAAGGGTACACAGGTAAAAGAGCTGGACAACGCACGCCGAGCCGGCTTTACCCGTGTGCGTATCGACGGCAATCTGTATGATTTGGACGAAGAAATCCAGCTGGAAAAGAACCAGAAACATACGGTGGAGGTGGTTGTAGACCGTTTGGTGATGAAGGACGGTTTGCGCAGCCGCTTGGCGGACAGCTTGGAAACCGCCTTGGACCTGACGGATGGCTTGGCAGAGGTAGATGTCATCGGCGGAGAGCTGATGACCTTTAGCCAGCATTTTGCCTGCCCGGACCATGGTGTTTCGATTGGCGAAATCAGCCCCCGTATGTTCTCGTTTAATAATCCCTTTGGCGCCTGTGAAACCTGCACCGGTTTAGGCACATTTATGAAGGTGGACCCGGATTTGATTTTGCCCAATCGGGATTTATCCATTCGGGAAAGTGCCATTAAGGCCAGCGGTTGGTACTATGCAGAAGGCTCCCTCAGTGAGATGTACTATAAAGCGCTGGGCGAAAAATACGGCTTTACGCTGGATACACCCATTAAAGATTTTTCCGAGGAAGCTTTGCACGCACTTTTGTATGGCACGGGCACCGAGCGACTGAAAATGCACCGAACCAATGAGTTTGGCAGCGGCGAATACTCCAATGTATTCGAGGGCTTGATTCCCAATTTGGAGCGACGCTTCCGTGAAACCAACAGTGAGTGGATGAAGGAAGAAATTTCCCGCACGATGAATGCTCTGCCTTGCCCGGATTGCCATGGACAGCGTTTGAAGCCAACTTTGCTGGCGGTCACGATAGGCGGCAAAAACATTATGGAATTCTGCGAGATGTCCATTCGGGACGAACTGGAATTCATTGAGAAGGTAGAGCCTACACTGGGCGAAAAAGAACGGCAAATCAGTGACCAGATTTTCAGAGAAATTAAGGCACGTCTGGGCTTTTTGCAGAGTGTCGGCTTAAATTATCTTACACTGGCCCGCTCGGCAGGTACTTTGTCCGGTGGCGAAAGTCAGCGTATTCGTTTGGCAACGCAAATCGGCAGTGCGCTTACAGGTGTGCTGTATGTTCTGGACGAGCCCAGCATTGGCTTGCACCAAAGGGATAACGACAAGCTGATTGCAACGTTGCAGCGCTTGCGTGATTTGGGCAATACCGTTGTGGTAGTAGAACACGATGAGGATACGATGCGTGCTGCCGACTTTATTGTAGACGTAGGTCCCGGCGCAGGTGTACACGGCGGCGAGATTGTAGCTGCCGGTACGCTGCAGGATATCTGCCGAGCAAAGCGCAGCATTACGGGTGATTATTTGTCTGGCAGAAAACGTATCACGTTGCCGGCAACCCGCCGCTTGGGCAAAGAGCATTGCCTGCGTGTGGTAAACGCAACGGAAAATAACCTGAAAAATGTGACGGTTGATTTCCCGCTGGGCAAGTTGATTTGCGTAACGGGTATTTCCGGCTCGGGTAAGTCCAGCCTTGTAAATGAAGTGCTGTACAAGACCCTTGCCAATCAGCTGAACCATGCAAAACATCGTCCCGGTAAGTGTAAAGAAGTGCAGGGCTTGGAATATGTGGATAAGGTAATTGGCATTGACCAACAGCCCATCGGCCGTACCCCTCGCTCCAATCCGGCTACGTATACGGGCATTTTTACGGATATTCGCACTGTATTTGCACAAACACAGGATGCAAAAATGCGTGGCTATGGCCCGGGACGATTCAGCTTTAACGTAAAAGGCGGACGATGCGAAGCCTGTGAGGGCGACGGCATTTTGAAAATTGAAATGCACTTCTTGCCGGACGTGTATGTACCTTGCGAAGTGTGTAAGGGCAGCCGCTATAATCGTGAAACATTAGAGGTTAAGTACAAGGATAAGACCATTGCCGATGTGCTGAATATGACGGTGGAAGAAGCCTGCCTGTTCTTTGCCAATCAGCCTAAGATTGCACGCAAGCTGCAAACCCTGCAGGACGTGGGCTTGGGATATGTGACACTGGGACAAAGCGCAACAACCTTATCCGGCGGTGAAGCACAGCGTGTAAAGCTGGCAAATGAGCTGGTTAAGCGTGGAACAGGCGATACGGTTTATATTTTGGACGAGCCTACCACCGGCCTGCACATTGCGGACGTGCACAAACTGGTAGAGGTATTGCAAACGCTGGTGGATGCGGGCAATACCGTGATTGTAATCGAGCACAATCTGGACTTGATTAAGTGTGCTGACCATATCATAGACCTAGGCCCGGAGGGCGGCAACGCAGGTGGTACGATTGTGGCGCAGGGTACACCGGAAGAAGTTGCTGCAAACAAAAACAGCTTTACCGGACAGTATCTGAAGCCGATTTTGGAGCGTGATCGTGCAGCCGAACAGGCTGAGGCGAAAGCTGATGAGAAAAAAAGCAAAAAGCGCAGTAAAAAGGCCTGAATGAAACAGGTTGCTTTTGTACCATCAAACGTATCGAATAAACGCAATAAAAACTCCTCATCCGGAACGCTTGTTTCGGGCGGGGAGTTTTGCTTGCTCTTTTTTTGCCGATGATAGGTTAGATGACGGAAGGTACACATCTTTTTACGCTTTCGTATGCAATGTTTGTAATGGCGGCAAAAGATTTGAATATGTAAAATCTTGAAAGAGTTTGTTGACAAAGCAGAAAAGATAACGTAGAATAAATAATTGTGAAAAGGGGAGCCTTAAAACAGAGGCTGAGAGGCAGGTAGTTCCTGCGACCCATAAACCTGATCTGGATAATGCCAGCGGAGGGAACATATGCGCACAAATAACGCACACACCGTCCTGTTGGGATTTTCCGGCAGGGCGGTTTTTATTTTGTTTTGCATGAAATGGAGGAAAAATTATGCAGGCAAGTGTTGCAATTCAGGTTTTACCCGCAGTCGAAAACGATGATGAGCTGATTCGAGTCGTTGACGAAGTGATTGACTACATCAAAAGCACAGGGCTTAACTACTATGTGGGACCTTTTGAAACCACGATTGAGGGCGAAAGCTACGACCAGCTGATGGACATTGTTAAGGAGTGCCAGCACGTAGCAATTAAAGCTGGCGCACCCAAAGTATCCGCTTACATTAAGGTTGTTTACGAGCCGGAAGGAGAGATCCTGACCATTGATAAGAAAGTTACGAAGCATCACAAGCAGTAAGGCACCGGCGTTTATCGCCGTTGTGCTGTTGCTGGTTGTTTGGCAAATTGTCTGTGTAAGCGGGCTGGTACCGGGCTATATGCTGCCGTCTCCGGTTGATGTGGCTTCGGTATTTGTTACGGAGTTTCCCATTTTGGGCGGACATCTGGTGGTTACCTTGCAGGAGGCCTTTTTAGGCTTGTTTTTGGGGGTAACAATCGGTTTTGTATTTGCCGTAACAATGGACACGTTCGATATACTGTATCGGGCATTGTATCCGATTCTGGTTATCAGCCAGACCATACCGACCGTAGCAATTGCACCACTGCTGGTGTTGTGGTTTGGGTACGAGATGACCCCGAAAGTTGTTTTGGTTGTGTTGGTTACCTTTTTCCCGATTACGGTGGGGCTGTTAGATGGCTTCCGTGCGGTGGACCGTGATGCAATCGGCCTGCTGCGGTCTATGGGCGCAAGCAAATGGCAGATTTTCCGCTATTTGAAGTGCCCGTCAGCACTGCCGCAATTCTTTTCGGGGCTGCGGATTGCTGCTGCCTATTCTGTAGTAGGTGCAGTAATCAGCGAATGGCTGGGCGGCTTTAACGGTTTGGGCGTGTACATGACCCGTGTGAAAAAGGCCTTTGCCTTTGATAAGATGTTTGCTGTTATTTTTCTGATTTCGGCGGTGTCCTTAGCACTGATGGCTTTGGTGTCCTTTGCAGAGCGCAAATGTATGCCGTATCGAAACTTACACGAAGAGCAAAAGACCAAATGAGGAGTTTATAAAATGAAAATGTGGAAACGAATGACGGCGATGGCTTTGGCCGTTGTCATGGCATTGTCTTTGGCTGCTTGCGGCAGCACTCAGCAGGGCACTGCCTCTCAAAGCGAGGATGGACAGGATTTGCAAAAGATTACTTTTGTACTGGACTGGACTCCCAACACCAACCATACAGGCTTGTATGTTGCTATGGAAAAAGGCTATTTCGCAGATGCAGGTTTGGAAGTAGAGGTTGTGCAGCCGCCTGAAGACGGTGCAGAGGTATTGGTTTCGTCCGGCCGTGCACAGTTTGGTGTCAGCTTCCAAGATTATGTTGCAGCAGCACTGTCCGGCGATGCTCCGCTGGATATTACCGCTGTAGCAGCACTGCTTCAGCACAACACCTCTGGCATTATCTCCCGTAAGGGCGAAGGCATGGAAACGCCTAAGGGCATGGAAGGCCATAAGTACGCTACATGGAATGCTCCTGTGGAGCAGGCAACCTTGCGCCGTGTTATCGAGTTGGCCGGCGGCGATTTCAGCAAGGTAGAAATGATTCCCTCTACTGTGACGGACGAAGTTTCTGCATTGCAGAGCAAGTCTGTGGACGCTATTTGGATTTTCTATGCTTGGGCAGGTATTGCATGTCAGGTGGCTGGTTTGGAAACCGACTACTTCGCATTTAGAGATATCGACCCGGTATTTGACTTCTATACTCCGCTTGTGATTGCCAACAATGATTTCCTTGCAGAAAATCCCGAAACAGCAAAGGCTTTCTTGGAAGCATTGGCACACGGCTATCAGGATGCAATCGCTGACCCGGAAGGCGCTGCTGAAATTTTGATGAAGGCTTCTCCGGAGCTGAAGGACAGCGCAGAACTGGTTGTTGAAAGCCAGAAGTATCTGGCAGATCAGTATGTGGCAGATGCAGCTCGATGGGGCGAATTTGACCCCGAGCGCTGGAGCGCATACTTTACTTGGCTGAACGAAAATGACCTCTTGGAAAACCCGATTGACCCTGCAGTGGGCTTTACCAACGATTTCTTACCGAATGCCTAATGGAAAAGCTGGAAGTACGCAATGTAAGTATGTCCTTTGACGGAAGAAAAGTCTTGGATAATGTTTCGATTACGCTGCGGGCAGGCGAACTGGTTTGCCTGCTGGGCGTAAGCGGAGGCGGAAAAACAACCCTGTTTAATATTATTTCCGGCCTGTTGGTTCCTGACCAAGGGCAGGTATTTTTAGACGGGGAAGATGTAACGGGTAAACCGGGGCGCATTAGCTATATGCTGCAAAAAGATTTGCTGCTGCCATATCGCACGATTGAGGACAACGTGGCGCTGCCGTTGTTGCTGCGTGGTGTACCGAAAAAGCAGGCACGCAAGCAGGCGGTAGAGCTGTTTGATGAATTTGGGCTGGAAGGCACCGAGACACTTTGGCCGGCACAACTTTCCGGTGGTATGCGTCAGCGTGCAGCACTTTTGCGCACGTATTTGTTCTCGCAGAATGTGGCACTGCTAGACGAACCTTTTTCAGCGCTGGACACCTTAACTAAGGCTTCGGTCCATCGCTGGTATTTGGACGTTATGCAGCGCATCAAGTTATCTACCTTGTTTATTACCCACGACATCGACGAGGCGATTTTACTTTCGGACCGTGTATATCTGCTAACCAATGGACATATTGATGCAGAATTGGAAATTCAGGAAAAGAAACCGAGAAACCCGGACTTTAATTTAACGCCGGAGTTCTTGGCTTATAAAAAGCAAATCCTTTCACACCTATAAAAGGTAACGCAGCAAATAATAGATACAAAAAGGACGACACTTTCAAGAAAGTGTCGTCCTTTTTTAATGTAATTTACGGGAAACGATAGGGGAATCTAGCCCTGTTCACCGTTTGTAGAAGAACTACTGCTTTATTTAGTCAGTGCGTTCTCTACAGCATGCTTAATAGCATTAGAAGTGATGGTTGCGTTAGTCACAGCATCAACTGCGGTAGACTGCTTTTCAACAATACGGCCGGGCATGGTTTCGATTGCAGGATCACTGATGCCATCAGATTCCTGATGCTCGGTAACCTCGATAGTAGCAATCTTGCCGTCCTTAACAACAACCTTAACCTTAACAGCGCCGTTCATGCCAGCTGCTTCGCCTTCGTACTCGCCATCGGTCAGGTTCTCAAAGTTAACGCCGTCAGCAGCTTCCTTGTCAAACACGAACAAATCTTCGTCAAAGACAACGCTTGCGGGGTGAACTTCGTAACCTTCAGCCATCTCCATGTTCATGATGTTGTTGCCAATGATACGGCCCCAAGTAACAGCACCGTTCATGCCAACACCGGGAGCGATGGTCTTGCCCCACATCTGACCAACAACTTCGCCGCCAGCGTACAAGCCGGGGATGACGTTGTTGTTTTCGTCGATAACCTGATTGAACTCGTTAACGGTGATACCACCACGAGAGGACAGAACGATGGGCTGCAGCTTCAGAGCGTAGTAGTGGTCGCCCTCAATCTTGTTGACAGCCTCAACACGGTTTTCGCCGGGCTTAGCCTCAAACTCACGGCCAAATGCATCCGGTTTGCCGGACTCAACAGCTGCGTTATAATCTTCAACAGTCTTTACAAAAGCATCAGCAGGAATGCCCAGCTTTTCAGCCAGCTCCTCCAGAGAATCTGCGCAAACCAGCTTGTCACGGTGAGCGCCGCCTTCCTTAAAGGAATCGTAAGCGCCACGCAGGGTACCCTGTGTATCTTCCAGAATTTTGTCGGTGAAGACTTCGAACATAAAGCTATCGGGCTGTGCCTTCAGGCCTGCATTACGCACTTCGTCGTCCCAAGCGCACTCGTTAACAAAACGCTCGCCCAAGGTGTTGACGAGGATGCCGCCTGCATAGTAAGTGCCGGTGCTGATGTTGGTACCGGTAGTGGTAGAACCGGGGTTGGGGTATCCCTTAGGATAAGTTTCAATCCAGTGCATAGCCTCATCGGTAATGCCTGCGCCAACTTCCTGCATCATCTTCAGGCCGTAACCATCGTCGCTGGACAGTGCAGCAGAAATCAGATTGTGCAGGTCGGTGGAGTACAGCTCAAACAGCTTGGGGTTTGCAGCATAGCCGCCGGTGGACATTACAACGCCGTGAGTAGCGTTGAAACGGTAGGTCTTACCATCGGTGCCCAAAGCCTCAACACCCAGAATCTGGCCCTTTTCGTTAGGAATCAGCTTACGGCCTTCGACCTCGGTGTATACCTTGATTTTGTCATTTTCCAGAATCTTGGACTCAAAGACCTCGATAACAGGGTTGACAATCTTGGAATCGGGATTTGCCAGAGGAACATAAGTACGCTTGTACTCGTAGGGCATATGGCCGGGGTTGGTAATAACATTATTGCCATCCTTATCGGTCATGAAGGAGTAATCCTTAACGCCCATGTTGTACACCCACTCCCAAGCTTCCTGTGCGTGGGTAGCGTAAGAATGAATCAGGTAATCAATGGGATGGCCGCCGTTCAGGTTAGCAAACTTCTTGATTTCTTCTTCATAACGCTCAGCGGAGTCCTCAGTCAGACCCTGCTCTCTTTGCAGAGTAGTGTCAGGTGCGGAGAACTGACCGGTCTTCATACGCATAAAGCCGCCCAGTTCAGGCAGTTTTTCTACGATGACAACGCTTTCAGCGCCGTTTTCGACTGCAGTCAGCGCAGCAGACATACCGGTGCCGCCGCCGCCAACAATCACGACATCACAGTTTTCTACTACATCGTATTCTTTTTCGGTGTCAGTTTCCTGAGACTGGCTGGGCTGGCCGCATGCAGTAAGCATAGATAGTGCCAGCACCAAGCTCAAGAATACTTTCATCTTCTTTTTCATTGAGCAATAAACCTCCATTATAAAAATGATTAAATAGAAACTAATAGGATTATAGCATATTGTTAATTCTTTTACAATTGCTATTTTTGATTTTGTACATTTTTTTATCTCAATTAAGAAAAATTTTTCGAAAATATGCTAAAATGAGCAAGAAATTCAGATAAATAAAATGTTTAGAGAATCTTTTTACAAAATGCAAGGTTGCTGCAAAAAAATCAGAATAGAAAAGCGAGCACCTTACCATTGCGGAAAAGGTACTCGCTTGAAAAGCAGTTTTCTATTGGTGCATAAGCAGCGCCAATGATTACAGCGTATTGTAATCGGAGGATACGTCAACATCACCTAAACGATAGATGCGGTCCTTTACCTTGCTGTTTTTTGTGGTGTTGATGATAGTGGGAACTGCACCAATTAAAACAAACAGGTATTGCAAAACCAAGTTGCCCGCATAGGTACCCATGTTAATAATCTCGTTTACCAACAAATCGGGAAGAACCTGATATGCCAAGGTGAGTTCTACTTCCAGCTCTCTAGCAATAACGATTGCCCAGTCAAGCCGGTCGCCGAAGTAGGTCATAACAAGCATCATCAAGACACAAATAATGATGCCCTTTTTAGTGAGCTTACCACCCAGCATTTCATAGCCTTTTAATGTGCAAATAGCCATGATGATACCACTAAAAACGGAGACATACCCTAACTGGCTAAAAATGATGATGGAAAGTACACCCAGCAAAGAGCCCAACAATGCGCCTACAGTACCTGCGATTGCGCTTTCACGCTTGCCTTGCTTTTGAGAGTAAGCCAGCGTGCTGTTGTGCTGTACCTTGGCATAGCAGTCAGGACACAGGTGCATATATCCGCCGGAAACAAAACAAGGGATTGTGTTATTGGCGCCGCAACTCTGGCAGCAGTTCTGGAATCCTTCTGTATGCAGGAGTGATACAAAAGCATTTAAGGCGTTAGTAAGGTTATCTTGCAATTTAGGGAGCTTTGGGCAGTTTTTTAAGTTCATGATAATAGTGGTGCCGTTTTGAGTAAGGGATGCAACGGGTTTGTTTTCCCGCTTGAAGTTTTTGCAGTCCTCTTTAGCTAGGGGGCCGGCTGGCCGCTGTGCAGAAACTGCCACAGAGAGCATATATGGATAACTGGAGTTTTGCGGATAAATCAGTACATCGTAGATGCCGCATTTTCCGTAAAGTGCACCGCCCTCTGGGTCAAAGCGAAAGCCAAGAGCTCGTGCAAGGTCTTCATAGGTCTGCATGATTTTATTGCTCATTTTGAACCTCCTGCAAGCAACATTATAGCTAATGTAGTTTGGGGATAGTTTAACATACTCTACATAGGCGTACAAGATAAAAAGTAAAATGCAGAACCAGGCTTGACGGAAAAAATTTGCCCTTAAAAATGTGCAAAATAACAAGCCTTAAAAAAGGAAAATATGATGCAGAAATTGGGAAAGAAACTTTCCCTTATGCCTGCAAGAAAGCTAAGATGTCGGCAGCGTTGGTGTCAGGTTTTACTTTGGGCAAGACCTGCAAGATAGTGCCGTCCTCGCCAATCAGATAAGAGGTGCGCACAACACCCATGCTTACTTTGCCATATAGCTTTTTCTCCTGCCAAACATCATAGGCCTGGATTGCCTGTAATTCAGGGTCAGAAACCAAGATGAAGGGCAGCTCGTACTTCTCGGCAAATTTTTTATGAGAAGCTACGGAATCTTTGCTTACACCGATTACAACAATATCTTTACTGCGAAAACCCTCGTAATCTTGGGCAAATGCACAGGCTTGGCGTGTGCATCCGGGGGTGTTATCACGAGGGTAAAAATATAGTACCACCTTTTTGCCTAAAAAATCGGAAAGCTGAACGGTATTTCCGTTTTGGTCAGAAAGTGTAAAATCGGGTGCCTTCGTGCCAACTTGCAACATAGTTAGTCCTCCTGTATAAAAGTAAATTGTGTTGGAGTGGAATACTGCGGGGCAAAGCGGAAATGAAGATAAGAAAATGCTTTGACACCCTCAAGGTCAGTAATATTACGCTCGGCTAAAAAGCGAACCATTTCGCCACGTGCCATTTTGCAAAGCGGAGCACGCTCCACAAGCTTATCTCCTTTTTGCTGAGCAAACATGCAGGTGATAAAGCGCACTTGCTGCGGCAAGTGTTTTGCAATGCACTGGCTGTATTCTTTGGAAGCTAAATTCAATATGCAGTCACTTTCTTGGCAGAGAGCCTGCGCTAGGGTATCACCCCAAAATCCATACAAGTCTTTGGTACCATTTACTGCAAGTTTGGCCTGCATTTCCAGCCGATAAGGAGTAATGGCATCAAAAGGACGAAGTAAGCCGTACAATCCGGATAGGATTCGCAAATGGGCTGTGATGTAGTCTAGTTCTTCATATGTAAATACGCCGGGAGCCATGTGCTTATACTGGATGCCGTCGTAAGCGAGAATAGCAGGAGTTGCGGCTTTTTCCAGCTGCATTTGCTGTAATCGCTGCATATTTTCTTGTGCGATTGCATCACTGCACTTCCAAAGGGCTTTCAGTTGGTCGTAATGCATAGACTGGAGTGCCTTTACCAATTGTGTGGCCTGCGGTAAAAAAAGAGGAAATCCTGTATAAGCAAAACTGTCGGTATCTGTTACCATCTTTTTAGCAGGAGAAATAATAATTTGCATACGATTATCCTTTCCGATAAAGGGGGAGCTTTCCATTGTATGCTACCTGATTATAGATAAACTTGTCAATTGTTTTACAGCAAAACACAATTTGATGAAAAAATAAAACTACCGAAAGCTGCGCTATGAGAGCAACCTTCGGTAGTTTATCTTGAATAGAAAAATGTTTTCCGGTATGTATTATAAACTATAAAAAAGCCCTTTTGTTTAGACAACCAGAAGACCGGTAGACATCAAAATGCATACCGTTAAGAACATGGTGATAATAGAGCCAATACTGGTCCAAACAACCAACTGTGTGGCAAGTTGTGCATCGTTGCCCATTTGCTGCGCCATAACACCGCCGGAAACTGCCGTGGGAGAGCCAAACAGTGCAATAAGTGCCGGATAAGAAGCGGAGCTGCAATGCAGCAGCTGTGTGTGATTGGTCAATAAAACAGCGGCGCCAATCACCAGCAGAGGAGCAAGCACAACACGCCAAAGGGTGCCGGCGATAATTTCCTTTGCCATACCCTTACAAGCGGAAAAATCAAACTGTGCACCCAGAATCAGCAGCATAAAAGGAGAGGCGATTGAACCGACATTTTTGATAGCGGTGTACAAAAAGGGAATATCTCGCTTGAGAGAGAAGGCAACCTGCCCTAAGAACTCTTGCTGCAAGGACCTAGCTGCAAGACACAGCAGACCTAACAAAATAGCGTGAATTAGAGGGTTCTTGGCAATGTTGTATAGGATTTTCTTGATGTCAACTTTCTGATTGTCGTCGCCAACGTAAATGGATAACGCAGTAACACCGCCGATGTTCAAAAGGGGCAGGGTAAATGCAATCAGCACGGTGGTAATAACTGCGGCTTCTTCACCGCCAAGTGCATAAGAAAGAGGCAAACCAACAATGGCGATATTACTGCGGAACACGCATTGCAGCACAACGCCCCGGCGTTTGCGGTCCTTGGTAACAAAACCATTGGTAAGCAAGCCCAGAAAAAACAGTACAAACATCATCGTAACAGAGTATATGACCAAATCCCATTGAATAGAGCTGGCACTTTCCACACTGTATACATTATTAAACAGTGAGCAGGGCAGGCATACCGAAAAGCCGAGCTTACCGCCAAGGCTGACAAACTCCTCGGTTAAAAATCCCGATTGGCGGAGCATATAGCCAAGTGCAATGATTAGTACGATAGGGAATATGGCATTGATGGCGGTCTGTAAAATCGTCATTGTATTTGCAAGATTCATAATTCATTATTCCTTCCTACAAAAGCAGGTGATATACTACGTTAGCTGTAAGATAATCAATAAAACACAAAATAGGGCAAGAGGACTAACAAGCGAAAATGCAGTTTGCAACGTATGGTACACAAACAAATAGTGTACAATCATGCATAATAAAGCACCCCATCCGTAGGCAGCTGCCTAGCAGGTGGGGCGCCATTCATGTGCTATGTAAGGGCGATTGCACCTTGTTGTGATTACTTTGCAGCAACAACAGAGGTGATGTGGGGGTTAACGCCGTTGTACCAGTACAGGAAACCTTCCATATCAATCTTGTCGCCAATCTTCAGGTTCTTAACAGCGTTGTAAACTTCGCTGTCCTTGTCGCACAGATAGGACTCAACAGTAAAGGTGTAGCTTTCGCCGTTCAAAGAAACAGTGAAGTACAGGTCGTTGCCGTCCTGACCGGAACCGTCGTAGTTGTACAGGAAAGCAACATCGTTGCCGTCGTCGTCCTGACCGGCAGCTTCAACAGTCATGCCCTTGAAAGAAACCAGCTGGTTCTGATGCTGAATCAGCTCGTCCTTGCCCAGCAGTTCGGTTACGTCAACGGGCTCAGCAATATAAGCAGGGCCCTCGACAATTTCAAAGGTAGCCTCAGTGATTTCGACTTCGCCGGACCACTCAGCCTTGTAGCCGGAAACCTTAATCTTGGTGCCCGGAGTCAGCTTTGCGTAATCTTCCTCAGAGCAAGCCATGTTATACAGGAAGTATGCGCCGTCTGCGTCCTGTGCATAAACAGTAGCCTTGTCTTCCCACCAAGACTGCTTTGCCTGAACATAAGCCTCAACAACGACAGCAGTGTCCAGATCGGCAGCAGCATACTCTGCGTAGGTCATAACGCCTTCGCTCTTTTTGTTGATGTCCTCAGCACTGGGAGCCTGGCCCTGGCCGCAGCCAACCAGAACAAAAGCAAATGCCAAAGCCAACAGCAATGCAATACTCTTTTTCATAGTTTGGATTCCCTCTTTTCCTTTTCTTCGCATAAGTAAGTGTGCATATAAATGCGAGTGCACACTATTATTATACAATACGTGTAGAAATAATCAATGTAGATTGTGCTGATTGAGCTTTCGTTTTTTATAAGTATTAGTGGCAATATACACAATAATCAGGCTCCAAATCACAGCAAGTGAAAGCAAAAGTATGACACTTGTGCGGGGCAGCGGCCCAAGGTCGGCTTTTCCGGCAGCTGAGGTATCTTGGCTGCCAAGTTGGTCAAGCCGATAAAGTGAGCTTACATCATCATATAGCTTTGTAAAGTAAGCATCATCGACAGTTTCCTTGCGTTTGATGGATTTTACGGTGTTCTCAATCATTTGGCCGGCGGCATTGCGCAGCGAGGCGGAACCGTTAAATACGGGTGTTACAAAAGTATCCTGTGTGTGCTGCAAAAGCAGCTGCGACGCCTTTAGTTTTACATCGTAGAAAAGCGGGTCGTCATCGCCGGTGTGAGCCAGATAGTCCTGATAGGCGGTATCGTTGTATGCCTTGGTGGTAACAGGCACATATCCTTCGGTTTGTGCGTATCCAATTTGTACTTCATTGGTCAATAAATACTGTGTGAATAACCAAGAAGCTAAAACTTCCTGCGAATCAGGCTTGTTGAAAATACAAATGGATGGCCCCTGCGAAATCATCTGCGGATTTTCCGGGTCAAACTGAGGCACAGGGAATACCGCTGTTTCAAACTCAACATATTTATCTTCGCTAATGTCAGAAAGCGGCGCATGGGAGCCCATCCAGGTAGAGCCTGCGGTAGAGTCTATCGCAAACAGGCATTGGCCTGCGTTGACAAAGTTTGCAGGATAACTGGAAATCTTAAAAGTGGAAAAGGCACCTGTTTGGGCATGGGCGGCAATTTCTTGCAGCAAGGCTTTGGTGGTATCGTTAAATAGCAATACCTCGCCGGCTTCGGTAGAATAACCGGCACCTTTTTGCTGCAGCATCTGAATCAACATATTGTCCGTGGATTTATAGATGAACGGAATCAGAATGTTCTGACCGTTTACCACAAAGTTTCCGTTTTCATCTTTTTGCATGGCTGCTTCGGAAACATCCCAAATAAAATCCCAAGTAAGGGTATCGGGTAAGGTGTAGCCTAAAGATTCCACATAGGTTTTATTTACGTAGCAAGCTTCGGTAGAGCGCATATAGGGCACTGCATAGTGCTGACCGTTGATAATGCACTCGTCTAAAAACTGCGAAACCATTTCGTCTTGCGCAGGCCCATCAAATAAAAGCTTACCTCCACCCAAGCCATAGTTTGCATCGGCAAATAAATCGTCCAGCGGAACAACTGTATTTACACCGGTTAAATAGGTGGCAATGTGGTCGGGATAAGTGATACATACGTTAGGCGTTGTTTGGGTAGCGATATTAGTAATAACATCGTTGTAGATTTTGCCGTAGTCGGTGTACAGGCGCAGATTTACATGGATGTTAGGATAAAGTGCCTCAAAATCTGCAATGGCTTTTTCGTACACTTTGGTCTGCGTTTTATTGGTGTCGTTTTTTGCCCAAAAGTTGATTTCGTAGTTGCGGGAGGTGTCAAACTCCTCCGGCACGACAAAAGGCTCCAAACCACGGGAACCATGGCACCCTGTCAGCAGGGAGCAAACCAGAAAAACACACAGAAACAAGGCAATTGTTCTCTGATAGAATCGCATCATCCTTTGGTACCTCCCCGTGAAACACCGGCCATGATTTTTTTATGGAAAATCAGGAACAATAGAATCAGCGGCACGGAAATAACTACAACCGCTGCCATCATAGCAGGAATGTTTTCTCGGCCAAAACCGTTTTCCCGAATGGACTGGATACCGTTGGACACCAAAAAATAGGCAGGGTCGTCAGTAATCAGGCGAGGCCATACATAGGAGTTCCAGCACTCAATTACCTTCAAAATGGTGATGGTAATAATCGTGGGGCGGCAGATAGGAATCAAAACCTTGGTAAGATACTTGAAATCAGAGGTGCCGTCCACTTTTGCGGCATAGTAAAGCTCGTCAGGGATTTGTGCAAAATTTTCTCGTAATAAATAAATGTAGAAAACCGACGTGACTGAGGGCAAAATCAACCCCAAAAACGAGTTGCGTAAATCCAGGTTGGTGATGGTAACAAAGTTTGTGATAACAACCAGTTCGCTGGGAATCATCATCAAAGCCAAAAATAGGGTAAAAGCCAAGTCTTTTCCACGGAACTGCAAACGTGCAAATGCAAATGCTGCCAATATGGTAACAATGAGCATAATAGCGGTAGTAACAACGGTAAACACAAGCGTGTTCAGCAAATACTGCGCCAGAGGAACTGCGGTAAAGGCATCCAGATAGTTTTGTATGGTGGGGTTTGCTGTAAAAAAGGTGGGGACATACTCAGCATTATAGCTGCTGTAGCTTTTAATGGAGGTTAGCAGCATCCAATAAAATGGAAACAGCACCACAACAGCCCATAAGGTAAGAAAAAGATAGGTGAAGCCACGCAGCCAGCGTTTCCGTGTGCGGGTGCGTTGCTCGATTTGCTCAAAATTCAGATTGGTATTCATGATGACACCCCTCGTTAATAGTGTACGTGCTTTTTGCTAATCAGCAGGTTGATGCAGGTAATGGTCAGCACAATGGCAAAAAGTAAAATGGCCGCTGCCGACGCATACGAAGGGTAACCGCCACTGTTGCCGTACAGCATATCGTATACATAGCCAACGATGGTGTTCATTTCGGCGGCGTTCAAGTCGGTGCCAAACAGGGCAACGGCGTCGCTGTAAGCCTTAAATGCACCGATAAAACCTGTGATAATCAGATAAAACAAAGTAGGAGAAATCAAAGGCAGGGTAATGCGTGTAAAAATACGCAAACGAGGTGTGCCGTCAATACGGGCAGCGTTGTAATAATCCTGATTGACCGAAGCAAGAGCGCTGGTTAAAATCAGAATCTTAAAAGGCATAACTACCCAAATGGTGTAAAAGCACAAAACAAACATTTTTGCCCAATAGGGGCCGGTAATAAAATCGATAGGAGCCATACCAAACAGTCCTAAAATCAGGTTGACCAGACCGTCGGTATAAGGGGTCTTTTTGAACAGAATCATAAAGACTAAGCCAACTGCCAGCGTGTTTGTAACATAAGGCAGAAAATAGACGGTTTGATATAAGTCCCGCAATTTTTGAATGGAGCTCAGTCCGGCGGAAATAAGCAGGGCAAACCCCGTAGAGAGGGGCACAGTAATCACAACCAGCAGAAAGGTGTTTTTCAGCGCCTGCAAAAAGTAGGGGTCATGCAATACGTAGGAGTAATTGTACAGTCCCACACCAAAAAAAGTTTGAGAGGCAGAGTTGTAGCCTTCCTCAAAAGAATAGATGAATACATCAATCAGAGGGTAGACTAAAAATGCGCCCAGAAACAGCATGGCGGGCAGCAGGTACAACCAGCCCTTTTTTTGATTTTTTTCCATTGTGTCACACCTCCTGTGCCACAAATGGAATGCGCACTTGCGTTTCGTGGTCAAACAAGAACACCTTGCTGGGCTTCAGGTCAAAACGTACCATGCTCAGGCTGGTGTCGATTTTGTTTTCGCTGCTGATAATAGAGCGAATACGCTGGGTTTCGGCATCGGGGTGCGTGGATACTACGCTGATGTCACGTCCCATCACCTCAACACCGTGCAGCTGGCAGCTGAAAGCACCCTGCGGATTGGGAACAAATCCTTCGGGGCGGATAGCAACGGTTACCGATTGGTCGGCTACACCGGGCACTGCAAGCACAGCCTCGCTGCCGATATATAGCTGCTGGCCCTTTACCTGCCCATGGAATACATTGATAGGGGGAGTGCCCAAAAACTTGGCAACAAACAGGTTTACCGGGCTGTCGTATACTTCCTGCGGCTTGCCGATTTGCTGTACCACACCTGCATTCATAACAACAATACAGTCCGAAATGCTCATCGCTTCTTCCTGGTCGTGGGTAACAAATACAGTAGTGACCTTGGTTTCTCGCTGGATACGGCGGATTTCCTCACGGGTTTGCAGGCGCAAGCGTGCATCCAGATTGGAAAGCGGCTCGTCCAGCAAAAGGATGCGGGGCATTTTAACCAAAGCTCGTGCAATGGCAACACGCTGCTGCTGGCCGCCGGAAAGCTCGCTGGGCTTGCGGTCCAGTAAGGTTTCGATTTGCACCAGCTTTGCGGTTTCAAAGGCTTTTTCCCGCATGGCCTGCTTGGTAAGCTTTTGGTCACCTTTTAAGTTTTGCAAAGGAAACATGATGTTTTGCTCTACAGTCAGATGCGGATAGAGCGCATAGTTTTGGAAAACCAAGCCAACACCACGGTTTTCGGCAGGGAGATTGGTTACGTCATCTTCGCCGAAAAAGATATGTCCGCTGGTGGGCTTTTGCAGGCCGGACAACAAATTCAGCGTGGTGCTTTTTCCGCAGCCGGACGGGCCAAGCAAACCAATCAGTTGACCATCGGGAATTTCAAAGGTGAAGTCATTTACTGCAACAACATCTTCTTTGACATTTCGATTTCGGCTGGGAAATTTCTTGGTTAAGTTCTGCAATACAACTTTCATGCGATTCCATCCCTTATTTATGTAATACATTTATTATAGGTAGACAAAATAAGAAGCTACGGTTCAGCATATAACAAAAAAGAAGGACTTTTTGTTAAAGAATGAACATTAGCTTGGACCAATTTTAGCCCATCCACGCCTGCTAAGTCAATGTTTCTATCCGTAAAAACAGAAAATATGCAGGCAAGCAACATATAATATAATGTAATAAAAGCAAAAGACGGAGGGATACAGGTGCGTTGCAGGTATTTGGCTGCGGCATGAGTGTGGATTCTGTTGCAGCAGTGTACACCGAAAGATTATACAAACACGCCATTTGCTTCCGGTGAAAACATAGAAAAAAGCCCCCGGCAAACCGAATTGCCGAGGGCTTTTTATTGGAACAAGGCCTATTGCAGAATAATACTGGAAGGCTGACCAATACCATTTTCATCCATAACGTAGATGGTATGTTCAACAGGGTTCGGGTCCGAAACAGGGCGGTCCAGTGCGGTTCGTTTTACGCCGTCCTGATGGTATTCCTCTATAACAGCCCATGCAGCATCGGGATGCCAGGAAAGGGCAGGTATTTCCGCAGAGACGGGCAGCTGGGTTGTTTCCAGCTTTTGCCCGGCGGCATTGTATTGGTGCATCATAATCTTTTCGGTTTCAGAGATTTCCGTTATACTCACTTTTACGGTTGTGGATTCGGCACCCTCTTTTTCCTGTGTTTTTACAGTTTCTTCTTGGTTGACCGTTGTAGAAAAATTACTGCCTTGGCAGCTATTGCCCGTGCCGTCTAAGTAGATGGTGCCGTCTGCTGCCTGATATACATGATAAAAATTCCATATAGTATCTGCGGCGTCCTGCCCTACATACAACGTGCCGGATAACTCATAGTTTGTTCCAAAATCTGTTGTGGTTACACTTACATAGGACTCGCTCAGGTCACAGGCAGAGGTGATGACGGATTGGTCCCCCCGCTGTACTTGTGCTTCAAATAAGGCAAAGCCCTCCACACCGGGAAAGGTAAAGTTTCCGGTTTCGTCGTCATAAACAGCGGGCAAAATCATGTTGGGGATAGGTAAAGTGCCAAATTCGGTATCCAACTGCTGGGAGCCGTATTCAACCCAGTTTTCGTCCGGTGAGATTCGCTCCCCATTTTTTGTGCCTACCAGATAAACGCCTGCAAGTCGGTGGCTATTGGGTGCGGCTTTAGGCTCTTTGGCAAGCGAACAGCCGCTAAGCAGTAATATACTAACTGATAGGAGCAAAGCAAACAATTTTTTAATCATCACAGTCCTCCAGGTTTCCGTCAAAGTGGAGAATATCCCCCACATCGCATTGCAGATAATAACAAATTCGATTTATCGTATGAAAGCGCACACCATTGGCTTTCCCGGAGCGAAGAATGGACAGGTTAGCTTCGGTGATGCCGACCTTAGCACAAAGCTCTTTGGAGGTCATGTTGCGCTCTTTCAAAATTTCGCTGAGGTGTACAGTAATTGCCATGACAGGTTCCTCAAATAATAGTTGCGTTATCGTCGCTGACATCTTTTGCTTTGCGGAAGTAATGGCATAAAAGCGTCAGTACAGTGCACAGTACCAGAGTTATCAGCGGCAGGTGCAGTTTCACGTTAATTTCGGCTGCATAAGGGAATAGTAGCAATTGCAGCAGATTGCCTGCAACAGTCAGCAGCAGAGAAACACGGACCATTTGTGTGCACTTTTGGGCAATGGTTTCAGCCAGCGTAACAGTTGTTTCTGCAAAAGGGGCTGCATCTAAAGCGGCAGCCAGTTTGCCGCCCAATAGTATTGCCCATACAGCCAGAAGATTAGGTGCTAGTTCTAAAATAGATAAAACAATCAGCAGTGAATTGCTCGTAGATACACGGCTTGCAGCCGTATTGCCAGCCGCTACGGAAGCCATGGAAGACAGTACATTTTGTGTGGTGCTGAAACCTAAAAGAAAAGCGTAAATCACCGCCGCCCACAGCAGCAAAACCGGCAGCAAGTGTGCAGGTTTTTGATTCAGATTCCAAAGTAGGCGAAGAAGAGCCCAACACAGCAAGGTAGCCAGTACACAGCCAAAAGATACTAAGCCCCACATTTTACTGCCGGAGAAAGCATCTGTCCCTAGTACGGGAGATAGAACCAAGGTGGGATTTACCAAAAAGTATAGCGCAGCAAATAGTTCGGCACTGCTTAGCAGCAAAAGTAAATCCGCTATGCGGCGCTTTTTCCAAAGTAAGCCTAAGGCAGGCAGTGCGGAAATACCGATTACAATTGCCCAGGCTTGCATATTTCCTGCTGTGCCGGACAGGGATAACTCCCGCAGCCACAGACCAAAGTTCGCTAAAGGCTGCACAAGCTGGTAGGAACCCTGCTTCTCAATAAGGCTTGCCAGGATTCCGCCAAGCAGCAGAGCAATGCCCGACCAAACACCATAGGTTTGCTCTTTATTCGTCATGAGAAACCTCCTTATTATTGTTTTACGATAATATTTGTGGCTGTAATGTACTATAAAAATTATCGTTTGTCAATAATTGGATGTGCTGTTTTGCACTTTGGTACAAATTTATGCGATGCTTTTTGTACATCGTACATAATTGTAGGTACAAAATAAAAAAGCCCCCGTACTTTTGTACAGAGGCTTTTGCAATACAGAAAAATTATCTTCTGTTCTTCATTTCAATCATGTCACCATAGACGGGGGTAGGCAGACCGAAACCGCCGGAAACGTCCATGATTTGACCTGTGGTGTAAGCTGCGTCGTCGCTGGCAAAGTAAACAACTGCTGCGCCGATTTCTTCGGGCATACCCATACGCTTAATGGGGGTGTGCTTCAGGAAGAAATCACGGAAAGCGGGGGACAGGTTGTCGTTAACTGCATCGGTTGCAGTCATGCCGGGCAGAACAGCATTGCAGCGAATGTTGTTGCGTGCTTCCTGTACAGCAATCAACTTGGTCATATAGTTGATAGATGCCTTGCTGGTTGCATAGGAAATCTGAGAAATATCGGGGATAATGCCGCCGACAGAAGAAATGTTAATAATGCTGCCGCCGCCATTCTGAATCATGTGAGGAATTACAGCCTGACAGGACAGGAACACACTTGCCAGGTTGGTTTCCACAGTGCCAATAAAGTTGGAAAACTCGGTATGCTCAATATCCAGGTCAACCTTCGGGTCAGAATGACCAAAGTTGTTCACGAGAACATCAATCTTGCCTTCGTTTTTCACAACTTCATCGACCATGGTCTGGTAAGTTTCGTGCTTAGTAGCGTCATTGTAAACTGCCTTTACAGTGTAGCCCAGGTCGGTAAGCTCTTTTACACGGGCAGCTGCTCGCTCCATATTACGAGCACCCATATAAACGATAGCGCCTTCCTTAGCACAAGCTTTTACAGTAGCCAAACCAATGCCTCGGGTAGCTGCTGTTACCAAAACAACTTTGCCTTGCAGTCTCATAAATACACTCTCCTTTAACAAATGAAATAGGGGAAAAACAATCTGAATTATTATGTATCAGAAAACCAAGATTAAGTCAATGCATCGTTAAAAATATGCTAATTATGCGAAAATCATCTGTACGAAAAAAGAACAAAATATCGGAAGAAAGCGGTTGGATTGTGATATAAAAAACGTACAAAATGTGATACTCGGTTAAGTTGAGACCGATGCGTTGCTGTTGTACAAAGCTGTAGAATCCAACGGAACCTGTAACTGGTAAGGAGGAAAAGATTTTCAGCAAACTCAGATGCAGCGCTGCTGTATTATGAAAAACGTGTGCTATTTCTGGCGAGAAGCCTCCTCAGAGCAGAGAGCACTTGTAGGATGTTTGCTGGGACGGAGTGAATTAAAATTAGGACAAAGAAGTAAATGAAAGGGCATTGTACATAGTACGCGGCGAGAAATGCTGTTTTTGTCAGACTGGGAAAAAGCTTAAATAACAATAAAACACGATGGTAGGTTTCTATTTTGGATGCTTTGAAAAAAGTCGTATTTTTTTAGAAAAAAATTGAAAAAAGTGTTGACACAGGCAAGGGAAATGAGTATAATAACACATGTCGCCGGTGAGCAGAGCTCACGCAAGACGATATCCGGGTGTAGCGCAGTTTTGGTAGCGCGCTTGAATGGGGTTCAAGAGGCCGTGAGTTCGATTCTCGCCACTCGGACCAAAAAGGACTGATCTTTTGATCAGTCCTTTTTTTGTTGTATTATGCGGGTTTGCAGTGCTTTTGAGAGTGCTTCGCAGGCCCGCTTTTGTTTTATCTTGGCTGAAGCCCTTGTCGAAAAAGCCTGCATATGGAATCTGTATGGAATGGGATTTTGTCGTATGGATTTGCGTATGGAAAAGGGAAAAGAGCAGCTGGATTTTGCGAAAATCAGAGACTGAGAAAACGTAAAATTTTAGATGCGTAATTTGTGCAAGATACATAATGCAGGGGAAGCCTGAATTTTATATATTTATTTTGTGGATGAAATGGAAAAAACGAGAACCAATTTTGGAAAAGCTTTTGAACATATAGACAATGAGGCCAGTCTTTCCATGTTGCATACTATATATAAAAATAAAATGAAAGCATGCGCAACCAAGTGTGAGATTTGGTGAATAGATAAGTGAAAGGATCGCTTAGTCTGGGAGGAGGTGTCCAACAAATGGAGGACGAAAAGATTGTTGCTCTTTTTTTGCAGCGCAGTGAGCAGGCGATTCAGGCTGCACAAAATAAATATGAGAGATATTGCTATAGAATCGCTTATCACATCTTGTTCTGCAATGAGGATGCAAAGGAGAGCGTGAATGATACCTGGTTGTCGGCTTGGAATGGTATACCACCGCATCGTCCAACTATTCTGTCGACTTTTTTAGGAAAACTGACCCGGCGGATCAGTCTGAACAAATGGAGAGATGCGAATCGGCAAAAGCGAGGCGGAGGACAGGTAGACCTTGCGCTGGAAGAGCTGGCACAGTGCATTCCGGATATGCAGACGGTAGAATCTCAAGTGGATGACCGGGAGCTTACCCACTGTATCAATACCTTTTTGGAGAGTTTGCCAGTTACAGAACGCAATGTATTTGTTAGCCGTTACTGGTTCCTAGCTAGTGTCAAAGAAATTGCTGACCGCTTTGGCTTCACCGAAAGCAAAACCAAGTCCATGTTGTTCCGTACCCGAAAGCAACTGCGGGCTGTATTGCAGGAGGAGGGACTGATATGAATGCAGAGAATATCTTGTTCGCTTTGACTGACATCAAGGATTCTTACATTCAGGATGCACAAAACCACATGGGCTACGGTGTGGTAGGTCATCGGAAAACCGGCTGGCTGAAGCGAACACTGTTGGTGGCAGCGGTACTGCTGCTTTTAGTGGCGGCCAGTTTTACCACCGCAATGGCATCCAGTAAAGAATTCCGGGAGAAGATATTCCAATTCCTGCAGATTCGGCAGGAGTCTGTGCCCGAGGATGTTATTGAAACGCCAATTACAACAGAAGATATGTATGCGGAAGATACCTTCACGATTGGAGCGGCCATCACAGGTCAGCATGTGCATACGCCGGTGGCAAGTCATGCGAGGGTTGGTGTGTACCTCGTTTGTACAGATCCAGTGGAGATGCGTCAGGCTTCGCATTATGATGCTTATTTAGAACAAAACGGAGAGTTTATTCAACTGGAAAACCATGATTTCCGGAAAGAATATACCTTATATGGATGCTCATTTACGATAGAGGGTACTTGGGCTGAACGGGACGGCAGCACATTTTTCACTTGGCTGCCGAGTGATGCTTCAATCCAGACCTATAATCAGTACGATTCGACGCAGTCTTCTATGGTGCTGGTGCACCTAACCTTACAGGAGGCGGATGGCACAGAATATTATACCTCGTACCCGGTTTTACTGGATTTGCACACAGGAGAGCTGTCAGACGTTTTAGCGGGAACGCAAGCGTATACTTTGCCTGGAATCACGCATGCGGCAATTACGCCGGACCACACGAGAATGTTACTGCAGCAGACCACACAAAGTGGCTATAAGCTGTTTTGCGCGGATTTGGTGAAGCACCAACTATATGATTTGGATGTGCTGTCGGGGCAGCGTACAGATGCCTGCACTGTTATAGATGATGTGCTTACCTGTTGGCAAAACCTGGGAGACTCTTTCCAGATTTGGAAAATCGACATGAATACCATGGAACGCACAGAACTGGTGGAACATGGATTCAACAGCGGTATGACACCAGAGCTGGATGCCGGAATCCAGTTTTTGCAGGGGTTCGACAATTGGAACCACAGTGGAGATCTGTACGCAGGCACACATTTTGCAGTCCTTGTTGATGACGAGCAAGCGGTGTCTATTATGGACCTGAAAAATGGAGAAGTAACTCCGGTACCTGGATTGATTTGGCCACAGGACGTGGAGCGAATTGCCAGTCCGGACGGGAAAAAGCTGCTTTTGACAAAGCCCAAAACGGATAGTTCCGATGCGTATATCGGTGTATTGGATTTTACCCAAAGAAAATACGTGGAGTTTATGCAAGCAAATAATGGCCCGAGAGAAGAGGGATACCCATATTGGTTTACCAATGATGCGGTAATCTTCATGGACAGTATTTCGTGGGATTCCTATTGCAGTAATTACCACGTGTATCGACTGTACTCAGATCGCTGAATTCATAGAAAAGCAGTTACAATTTTGTCACAAAAACATATACATTTCGCAAGGGAAAAGAGAAATCTCCAACGCAAATCTTTCTTATACTAAATTTAACAACTTGAGGACGGCTTGTTGTGATTTTTATGATGCAACCAATTAAGACGTTTGGTGTGTAGGTAGGATAGAAAGTCCAAACAGCAAAATCAAATAGGAAAAAGAAGGAATGTATATGTGTGGAATCTGCGGCTTTACTGGTACATTGCCGGAAGCAAAAACGGTATTGGAACGGATGAAAGAGACCATTCGGCATCGTGGACCTGACAGCGAAGGCAGCTACCAGGATGCGGGAATTTCCATGGGATTTCGTCGATTGAGCCTGGTAGATTTGCAGCATGGAGAACAGCCCATGAAAGGTTCAAAGGATGATCTTGTCCTTACCTTTAACGGAGAAATTTACAATCATTGCGAGCTTCGCAGACAATTGGAAGAAAAAGGCTGTCGATTCACCACGCAGTCCGATACGGAGGTGCTGTTGCACGGGTACGCAGTTTGGGGCGTCAATCTGTTGCCAAAACTGCGGGGAATGTTTGCCTTTGTCATTTGGGATAAGAAAAAGCAGTCTGTATTTGGTGCCAGAGACCCATTCGGTATCAAGCCTTTCTACTATACAATACAGAAAAAGCAATTGATTTACGGCTCGGAAATCAAGGCGATTTTGCAGCATCCCGATGTGCCAAAACAAGTAAATCGGGAGGCTTTGGAAAATTACCTGACCTTTCAGTACAGTGTTTTACCAGAAACATTCTTCAAAGGAATCTTCAAGCTGCCGTCGGCACACTATTTCCTATTTCAAAACGGCTGTATCCAGATGAAGTCTTACTGGGAGCCGCGCTTTGAAGCAGACAACTCCAAAACATTGGACCAGTATGCAGATGAAATTGAGCGGGCCGTACAGGATTCTGTACATGTTCACACACAGGCGGACGTAGAAGTTGGTTCCTTTCTGTCCAGCGGAGTGGATAGCTCCTATCTGGCGGCATCTTATCCCGGAACCAAAACCTTCACAGTAGGGTTTGACTACAGTGAATACAATGAAATCTCCTATGCGCAGGAGCTTTCTGAGAAACTGCATTTGCAGAATTATCATCAGATCATCAGCGCGGATACATATTGGGACAGCCTTCCGCAAATTCAGTACTATATGGATGAGCCGCTGGCAGATCCTGCAGCTGTTGCACTATATTTTGTCAGTAAAAATGCATCCCAGTATGTGAAAGCGGCTCTCTCTGGTGAAGGTGCGGACGAATTGTTCGGCGGGTACAACATCTACCATGAGCCGCAGGCACTCCGCCCACTGACTTGCCTGCCGGATTCAGTTCGGCAAGTGCTGGGAAAAGTGGGGCAGATCCTACCACATATCAAAGGGAAAAATTATTTGATTCGTGGCAGTAAATACTTATCAGAACGATTTATTGGCAATGCATTTCTCTTTAACGAAGAAGAACGGCATCGCTTGCTCAGGCAGGAAACGGTACACTATGACCACAAAGAAATTACAAGAGACTACTATAAAAAAGCTGCCTTGTGGGATGAAATCACACAGGTGCAATATATAGACCTTAATTTGTGGCTGGTGGGAGATATTCTGTTAAAAGCAGATAAAATGAGTATGGCAAACTCCTTGGAGGTGCGTGTCCCATTTTTGGATCAAAAGGTATACGAGGTGGCACGGCACCTTCCCACGCAATATCGTGTCAGCCACAAACAAACGAAGGTTGCGATGCGCTTAGCGGCCAATAAACATTTGCCGGAGCGGGTCGCGGCTAAGAAAAAACTGGGATTTCCAGTTCCCATTCGTATTTGGCTGAGGCAGGAACCTTACTATCAGCGTGTAAAGGAAGCGTTCTTATCAGATACTGCCAAACAATATTTCAAAACGAAAGAGCTAATGAGATATTTGGATGAACATAAAGCGGAAAAAGCAGACAACAGCCGTAAAATTTGGGCAATATATTTTTTTCTAATCTGGCATCAGGTGTATTTTGAAACGTGAAATCAATCAGTAGATACCGATACCGGAGGAATGTGCCTCAGTATTCAGGAAGTAGCCCAATAAAATGGTTTGGACCTTTCAGCTACCTGTTGCACCTGATCCCAAACTGCACATCCAATGCAAGAATACCAAGGCATAAAAATAGCTCCTTCAGGAGCTGCCCGAATCAGCAACGCAGTTGGCTGACTACTTCGCGGCCCCTGAGGGGCTTTGTTCTCAGGTCTCATGCAAGCCACTAGCTTAGCTGGTGGTCCTGACTATCTATGGAATACCTCCTATAAATTGTTCGGCGATTGTGTTTAGTTGTGCTGCGATAAGAGAAAAATCGCAGTTTAAATCTAGTGCATGAGCGCAGATGTGATTTCAGCTCATGAAAGAAAAAGCATCTTGGGGTTGGATGCTTTCATCTGTTTTCGCATAAAGAAGTAAGCCGGAACCTTATCACCAGTAGCGGCCTGATTTTTACGTAAGTAAAAATCTGATACAGCTTGTGAGGATGAAGCGTAGCCAAGGATGCTGCATAGTATGAGTATGGTATTTTGCATCCAGAATTATCACACGATTGCCGGTGCACAGAACCAAATCGCTTTTCATTTGTGGAAGCGTGAAGCTATAACCATCATCCAATGCCCATAGGAGAAGAACTTTCTTTTCCTTGCAGCCAATCGTCACGCATGGGCAACGCCCCGTACCGAGTGAAAAAAGGTAATTAAAGGAGCTAAGGCCATTCACCAGTCAATGGGAATAGGATTGCATGTATCTTGTCACGTATAAAACGCAAGATACATGTTGAAACCCAAACAGCAATATGTTATCTTTTTTGCGGATGTATGCCATAAATCAGTTTTCATCTTCTGCAAATAAACGAGAGATTGCTACTGGCTGCCTGCAGAGGCTTACGTTATCATGGATGCACAAGGGCAAAACAAATTGATATATGCTGCTGGATATATAGGAGGAGTGTGCAAATGAAAAAACAACGATGCGAAAACAGAAAACGAGGCCTTGTTTTTCCACTTGCCACCCTCGCCGCAGTATCAGCGGTTTGTATGGCGTTTTTTGATTATATCGGAATCAGCGGAAATATCGAATGCCTTCAGGGCGAATCCCAGATGTTTACTCCATGGGGAGTAATTGCTGTACCGCCGTGTTGGTTTCTTTGCGGCTGGCTGTCCGGGTCGCTTCTGGTTTTGTGCGGCTATGGGATATATCGGCTGAAAACCCAGCAAAAGCGGTATGGGATGCTGGTGCTTTGGCTTTTTCTTGCATTTTGGGTGAATGTGCTGTGCTATCCAGAGACAGATTTTTTGGGGTACATGACGCTAATTGTAGGCGGACTGTTTGCACTTGCTAATATTCCACCTGCGATTAGCAGCGCTGTCACCAAAGGACTTGTATCTCAGAATTTAGATATAAAAGATACGCAAGCGTTCGGCCAGCAGCAGCTGCGCCGAATGGAGTGGGTTTGCTTTTTTCCGATGAAACGGGTTTTGGCTGCGTGTACATGGCTTGTTTGCCCGCTAATAGCAATTATGGGAATGCTCGCATTTCATCGTAAACCGGAAGCAGGTTTGCTGGGTGTTATTTTGCTGCTTTTGACCGTGGCGGCTCTGACCGCCAGAAAAACGTGGCGTTATGTAACAACACCATGCCACTGTGTGCCGGTCTTAAACAAGGCGCTTTCTAAGCGGGACATCGAACAACTGCTTCAGGGAGAAATTTTTGAACTGTTTCCGTTTCAAGATGCGGATTTGCAAAAGTATATGCCGGTTTTGGTCAGTGAAAACTGGATATTCGTTGAGGGATTGCTGATTTCCCGAAAGCTTCTGCTTAGGGGGACTGTGCTTAGGGATATTGTAACCAGCGGAGGCATTAACAGAAAGACAAGCCGCCTTGTATTTACGTATTTGAATGGAATTCAGTTTCAAACTCGCAAGACCAATCTTTATTTGGATAGTGAGAGATATGGCGAAATGAAAAAAGCACTGGTCCTGCTTTCCCAAGTTTCTGTTCCCTTGTCCTGTACGCAGGCATCCATTGTGGAAAAGTACAACGCCATTTTGCCCGAAATACAAGATTCAAAAGAAAAACTATGGTATCTGCTCACCCATGATATTTCGGATATTCGGCAGGATTACGAGGCTGCGTTTGCACCAAATCGTGAACCACATAAAAAGAAAAGAAGCCAAAAGGTTGCAGAAAGAAAAGGATAAACGCACGAAAAAAGCAATTGGAATCTCTGTGCGTGCTGGAAAATAATTTGCTCGGCTTGTAAAACTGGTACAAGAAAAGGGAAATGAACGTCCGCTCTGGATTCTTCATGGTACAGGCAGGCCTCGTTTTTTTCATCTATGATGCACCTGCGTCACCAAGAACCGAGCTGTCCGCTGTGTGGAAAAGCTTTCTCAATTTCAGCCGCTCCGGAGATACATCTCATAAAAAGTTTTTTGAAAAATACGGTACAGACCCAAACGGGACTGTACCGTATTTTTTTGCTGAATGGGAGGTCTTGCAAGCGTTGGATGCAACTTTGCCCAGTTTCCAACGGTGCATTTTTCGTATGCGAGAGTGAATATAATATATCCATGCTGAATTGAATTATTATACAATAATAAGCGCGTTTCCGTGACGGCAAAATCCTGAAAGTACCAGAAATTGATTCTTAAGGAATATCTGTGCTAGTTGTGAATTTATACGGAGTAAACTGTATAATATATAAATATAATACCTATACACAGCGATAATCGATTATATATACATAAAATATGCATATAGGAAATGAAAAATAAAAAGGAGCAATTGTACAAATAGCTTAATTTGAAAAAGTTTATTGACAATGTATAAATATGCAATTATAATGCATATAAATTCTTCGATGCAAAAATGATTGTAACAGAAATAGGGAAGGAGTTTATAGCAATGAAAAAGATAACTGCATTGATATGTGCGGCACTGCTAATTTTGGGACTGGTTGGCTGCGGTGAGGCACCATCAGGACAGGAAACAACCTCACAGGAACAAAGTACAACCCCCACACTGGATGCCATCAAGGAAAAGGGTGTGTTTACCCTTATGACGGCCACTGGCTTTCCTCCTTTTGAATATTTGGGGGCAGATGGCGAGCCTGCTGGAGTAGATATTGATGTAGGCAAGATGATTGCTGATGAACTGGGCGTGGAATATAAAGTGCTGGACATGGATTTCGGTCTGCTGGTGGAAGCGCTGAAAAGCGGCAAGGGCGATATAGTTGGCGCAGCCATGACGGTGCGAGGAGACCGTGCCAAGCAGGTGGATTTTACAGAGACGTACGCTAAAGCGGGACAGGTGCTGCTGCTGCCGGCTGACAGTCCCATTACCAATGCAGAAATGCTGAAAAGCGGCGAGTACACCGTTACGGTGCAGGCTAATACCACGGGTGATATTTATACACAGGAAGAGTTAGGCCTAACGGACTTGCTACAATTCAAAAACGCAGTGGAATGTGCCGCAGCGCTGGCTAGTGGTAAAGCAGATGCAGCGGTGCTGGATAGTGTGGCAGCTAATAGTTTAGTCAAAACCTACAATGGTCAACTGAAAGTGCTGGAGGAGATGGTCACACAGGAAGACTATGCGATGGCTGTAGCTCCGGGTCATGAGGATTTGGTGGAGTTTGCTAATACGGTGATTGAAAAAAATAAGGATACGATTACAAAGCTGATAGAGCAGCACGAAGCGGCAGCTAAAAACTGAACCGCTGTGTGAGGTTTCTCACTGTGCAAAGAGGGGATGAGGAAGTTTGGAAGGATTCTGGAATGAATTGGCAGCCGCTGTACAAAAGGTGCTGAACGATATTTATATGGCGACCATCTATCAAAATCGCTGGCAGGTTTATCTTCAGGGATTGGGCAATACGCTGCTGATTACCGTGTGCGCCCTGCTTATTGGTGTTTTGCTGGGGCTGTCGGTGGCTCTGCTGCGTGTGTGGTGTGAGCCGAAAAAGAACCTGCTGCAAAAGCTGGTGGGCAAAGTATGCACGCTGTACACTACCGTCATTCGTGGTACACCCGTGATTGTACAGTTGCTGATTCTATACACAGTGGCACTGGCCAGTGCGGATGGGCTTGTGGTATGCATTGTGGGCTTTGGCATCAATTCGGGCGCCTACCTGGCGGAGGTAGCCCGCAGTGGTATCAGCTCGGTCGATACCGGGCAGCTGGAGGCAGGCCGTAGTCTGGGGTTGAGCTATGAAGTTACAATGTGGAACATCATACTGCCGCAGGCGGTAAAAAACATCCTCCCGGCACTGTTTAATGAATTTATTGCTCTGCTGAAAGAAACCAGTGTAGCAGGTTATATTGCGGTACGAGATTTGACAAAAGCAGCCGACGGTGTACGTGGACTTACCTTTAACAGTGTTCCGCTGTATCTGGTGGCGCTTGTCTATTTGCTGCTGGTGATTGGCATTACAGCAGTACAAAAACAGGTGGAGAGGAGGATGGCAAAAAGTGATCGAAATTAAA
>JAHHRL010000011.1 GCA_020025825.1 Faecalibacterium sp.
TGTTATCGTTGCCTTCGCCGTACCAACGGAAACCCATTTGCATTGGCATAAATGTATACCTCCATTTTTATTTTATGGCGTTGGTTCCTGTGCTTGCCACATCGGAAATCACGCCTGCTACACGAAACATGCTGCAAAATGATTGCACGATAGGTGCAAATTTTGATGAATTGTGCTAATGCGAGTATACCATGCGGAATCGCAATAAAAAATGCGATTATTGTTTGACGGATTGCGATTATTGCTGTAATCTATAATATGGAGGTGAAACCATGGCAAATCGTGCACATCGCTTTGACAGCCGTCAAAGTATGAACAATAAACAATTTGAAATATTCCACTATCGGGATAAAATGATGGAAACAGTCGGCGTGCATCATCATGATTATTTTGAGGTGTATTTTTTATTAGGCGGCACGGTTAGTTTTCAGGTAGAAGGCAAGCTGTTTTTATTGGAGCCGGGCGATTTACTGTTAATCAATCCGCAGGAACTGCATCAGGCGAAGGTTGGCTCGGACGCTGTGTACGAACGTTATGTATTATGGATCAATCGTAACTATCTGATTCAATTGGGGGAGAATCAGGCCGATTTGGCGGAATGCTTCGACCAGCAGATTCCGGGGCATACAAACTTGCTGCGCCCGGATAAAATGCAGCGTGCTGTATTGCAGGAATTGCTCAAAAAAATCAATGATGAATTTTACAGCGAAAGTTCGGACAGCAATTTGTATGCACAAGGGCTTTTGCTGCAATTTATGGTAGAGGTAAACCGCTTGACACGCACCAGTACACAAACGCAAAAAAAGGTAGAAGAACCGGACCTGATTACACGGGTGCTGGCTTATATCGGCGCACATTATCAGGAAACTCTGACCCTGGAGCAGATTGCGGCAGAGTTTTATGTAAGCAAATATTATCTGGCGCATGAGTTCAGCCGCCGTGTGGGTACCAGTGTGTACCGGTATATTACCTTTCGCCGTTTGATGCTGGCAAAGGAGTTGATTGCGACGGGCATGACCCCGGGCACAGTGTACCAAAACTGTGGATTCGGAGACTATGCAAATTTTTACCGTGCCTTTAAGGCGGAGTACGGAATCAGCCCAAAAGAATTTGCAAGGCGCATGAATTCGTAATGATTTTGTGTAAAAATAAAATAATACTGGAAAATTGTATGATAATGCGTTATAATGTGGGACATGTCACCAAGAAATGTCAGAAATTCAGTAAAAATGCAGGTTTGAAACCTGCGAAGTGAATAGTGTGAGGACTTATGAAAGATTTTAATTTCCTGATGAACAACTTTTTTACCCACAAGGATTACTTACCGCCTGCCGACCAGATTCCCGGCACGCTGTTTACCCCGTTGCATTTTGTGTTTGAAGCTATCGTTCTGCTGTTTTTGATTTCGTCTGCTGTTTATGTTTCCAAGCGCAAACACCTGATAAAACCTGTGTTTACGGGAATTTTATTTACCCTGTTAGCTTTGGAAGTAGCTATTGTTACATGGGATAGTGTGGCAGGAAAAACAATCGGTTTTGACCTGACAACAAACCTGTCGCTGTATCCGTGCAGCATATTTATGTACGTAATGCCTTTTGCAATTTGGGGCAAGGGCAATGTAAAAAAAGCAGCTTGCGGTTATGTTTGTACCTTAGGTCTGCTGGGTGCGCTGATTAACTTTATCTATCCGATAGCACGCCTGATGGATTACTCCTGCATCTCCTTTGCAGCGTTCCATACATTTATTTACCATGGCTGTATGCTGTTTACCTGTCTGGTAATGCTCATGTCCGGCTATCATCGTTTTACGGGAGTTACCCGTTGGTGGCAGATGTTTTTAGCCAGCTTGCCGGGCTTGCTGATGTCTATTCCGGCTAACATCATCAACTATTCGCCGATTCAGGCAGACTATATGTACTTTACAGGTCAGCATTTTATCGTGGCAAATATTTTCAAAAATTCCAGCCCGATTCAGATTACCTGTATTTTGTATGTGCTGTATCTGGTTGTGCCCGCCTGCTTCTACCTGCCTTCTTGGATTGGCAACAAGGTAAAAGCAAGCCGTGAGGAAAGGGTAACGTACACCGTACCGATGCAGGATATGGCAATCGGCTCCGGAGAAGTATAAAATAAAAAGAACGCATTTACCAACAGGTAAATGCGTTCTTTTTATTGTGGTGGGCCAGGCAGGACTTGAACCCGCGACCAAGCGGTTATGAGCCGCCAGCTCTGACCAGCTGAGCTACTGGCCCACAAAGTATGCAGTGAACAGGGCAAAACCAAGTGCACTGCACTAGTATAGCAGAAAAGAGTGCGTTTTTCCAGAGGGAAAAATGTCATTTGGTGCGAATAGCCTCTAATTTTTGTGCCATAAAGCGGTCCAAAAGTTCCTGCGGGAATACGGGCTCCTTATAGCCAAAGGCCTCTTTACGGAAAATCAAGGTTGCAACCGTTTGCCTGCCGGGGTCCAGCCGGAGCGTGTATACCGTATCTACGGGCTGGGCAGTAGCTTGGTGCAGGGTCAGGTGTAAGGTCCAACCGCCATCGGTTTCCCTGCGTATCGTGTACACAAATTCGTCAGAGGGCAGGGGCTGATTCAGCCGGTCCATGCAAAGGTCTAATGGCAGGTCGGTACGAAATTCGCTGATGCCGGAAGGCCCATACTCTGAGCTGCGGTTTGTGTCCTGACGACGCAAAACAAAAAACATAATTGCAATAGCACCTAAAATAAACAGTGAGGAGATAGCGGCGTCCATAGTGATGCCCCTTTCTTTTTAATTGTAGCGTATGCAGATAAGTTTACACGGAAAATCGTATAGAAAGTAGTGGAACTGCTATTTAGCGGATTCTCTGTCGAAAATGCACCTTTTCCGGAATGTCGTCATAAATCACGGCACAGTGGGTATATACCATACCAGAAGGTGTGGCAATAAAAGCAGGGAATCCGATAGCAGGAGCAGCAAGGGGGATTTTCTCCTAAATATTGTATCACACCTAAAGATTGAATTGCTACAAAACCGTAAAATTACACCGGACAGCAGAAATGTTCATGGGTTTGTGCTATACTGTATCCGAATTACTGTTACTAAAATAGTAAAATGGGTTGTTGCGCCCGGAGGTACGGTATGAAATTACATTTTTCCAGAAGAACTTGGTATACACTGTTGGTATTGTCCGCAGCACTTAGCTTAACCGACGCACTGGCATTACTGGCGCACGTGGATATGACGATTTTAGAAAGCCTTGCTTTTGCGGCATCGGGAATGGCAGTGTTGTTTTTGGCAGCCGAAAAGGAGCCCGGCCCGGACGGAAAGCCCGGCAAAACCGCAAATCCGCAAAGCGGCAGCTATTTTGGAGCCTTTCTGTTATTATTGCTGAGCTATGTGTTGTCTGACTGGACAGTGGCAGCTCGCATTACATTGTTCTGGCCTGTATTGGCTTGGGTTGAAAAAAAGCGGGGGATGCCTGTAGAGCGGCAGATGCGTTTGCTTGCATTTACAGAGGTAATCCAAATTGGCTTGGTACTGGCACAGCGCAGAACAGGTTTAGGCTTGGCAGCAAGCATTTTATGGGCATTGGTTTGTGTTACACGGGGTTGGTTGGCAATTACTTTATATAAATCAAACAAGGAGTAACGCCATGCGGATATTGAACAAGCAAATTTCAAGACGTGCCGTGCTGCAGGGGGCTGGCGTGGCTGCGCTGGCTGCACTTACAGCCGGCTGTGGAAAACAGCAAAGTCCGGCGGCAGCTTCAGAACCGCAAGCAATACAAGAAACACAAAAGCCGGACAAGATGCCGTCTGAGCAATACCGTGCCATGTGGCTTAGCTATCTGGATTGGCATCTGGTGGATTTTTCCAGCCAGTCGGCATTTGAAAAATCCTTTGAAACCGTTTTGGAAAACTGCCAGTCTTTGGGCCTGAATACATTGATTGCACAGGTGCGGCCATTTGGGGATGCACTGTATCCAAGTACGTTGTTTCCCTGGAGCCATCTTTGCACAGGCACACGTGGCAAGGACCCCGGGTTTGACCCGCTGGATTGTATGGTGCGCCTGTGCCACGAGCGAGCTATCAGCTTGGAGGCATGGATTAACCCGTATCGGCTGCGTGCTAATGCAAAAATGCCGGCGGAGTTTGCTGAAAATGATTTGCCCAACACACACCCGGAGTGGTGTGTTACGGTGGGAGAAGGCGTGTACCTGAATCCGGCAGAGCCGAGTGCGGCAGACTATGTAGTACAGGGGATTACAGAGCTGCTGGACCATTATGCGGTAGATGGCATCCATTTTGACGATTATTTTTACCCCACTACAGAGGCAGAGATTGATGCGGCGCAATATGCTGCGGCAAGCAGTACCCTGCCGCTGGAGGAATGGCGGCGTCAGCAGGTAACCAATTTGGTGCGTAATGCACGGGATGCAGTAAAAGCAAAAGACCCTACGCTTCGGTTTGGTATTAGTCCGCAGGGCAACCCGGACAATAACTATAATCAGCAGTACAGCGATGTGGATAAATGGATGAATGACCCGGATGGGCCACTGGTGGATTATATTTGTCCGCAGGTATATTGGGGATATGGCTATCAGCTGAAAAGCGGCAGTACCCGTTTTGCGTACGAGAACATTACGGCAGAGTGGGTAAAAATGCCCCGCAGCGAAGCCTGCGGCCTGTACTTTGGTTTAGGCGCATACCGTATAGGAGATGGGGACGGCGGCGCAAATCCGGACAGCAAAACCCAGTGGGAGTCTGGGCATCAGCTGGCAGATATGATTTCGGATTTGACAAAACTGGGTGCAGATGGTTACGGGCTGTTCCGATATGAATTTTTGTTTGCATCAAACTATCCGGAGCTGGCGGCAGCAGAGTGCAGCGCCGTAGCAGAAAAAAACAAAGAGCTTGCAGCACAGGGCCGATAAAGCCGTGTGCAGATAAAAGAGCAGGGCCTTGATAAAAAGCAAGGCGGAAGGAGAATTTATGAAAAAGACTATAAAAATGCTGGCGCTGGGGCTGGCAATGGTGTGTGCGGCTTTTGCCTTGACGGGTTGTACCATTGATTTGACCGGCGGTGACGAGCCTGTAAACTCGCTGACCCGTGCAGAAACAGCGCCTGAGGATGTTACCCTGCCCGAAGGGATGGACCCGGAAGCACAGTTTGCAACCCAAATGACTGACAGCGGTATGTATATTGTGTTTAACGGTATCAATGATAAAAAGACCGATTACTTTACGGTTCCCGGCGGCACCTTGACCATTGATGCTTCGGCAACCGGTGAAGCAACCGGCATGAAGAGCTTCAAAATCAACCTGTGGAAAAAGATGGACGGCAGCACCCAGTATGTAGACAACACTACCATTTACTACTATACCGACGGTGAGCCCCACACCTATACCATTACAGATTTGGACCCGCAGGCACAGTATCGCATTTCTATTTCTTACGACGCATATAAATACTATATCTACGGTAAAATGCGTGTAAACGGTGCGGCAGCTTAAAATGAAGCCGCAGCAGACAGTGCTTCGGGTAACGCCCGGCGGGATTACCTACCGTTTTACACCCAAAGCAGTAAAAAACTATAATCTGCGCCTTGGCAGGGACGGAGTGCCCCAAGTAAGTGCGCCGCCCAAAGCCCCTGTGGCAGCGGTGGATGCATTTGTGGACGGGCATACGGAATGGATTGCAAAAGCACGTGCGCACGCTGCCGCACAGGCCCAGCGGGACGCAATGCCATTGCCGGATAAGGCAGAGGCGCTGGCGGCATTTACCGCAATGAGCGACCGGGTATTTCCGGCGTTTGCACAGGTGCTTGGCGGAAAAAAACCAACGATTTGTGTGCGGGATATGTCCAGCCGATGGGGTGTTTGCCACCTGACAAAGCGGCAAATCACCTTTGCGCTGCGGCTGTACCAAATGCCGCCTGCTGCGCAGATTTATGTAGTAGTGCATGAGTACTGCCACTTTTTGGAACCCAATCACAGCCCTGCGTTTTGGGCGCAGGTAGAGCGTATTTTGCCCGACTGGAAAGCCCGTCGGGCATTACTGCGCACCAAATGACCCTTTAAGGAAAGAGAGAACTCCCTTTATGGCTGAAATAAAACAGGCGCCGCATGGCGACAAATACAGCAAGTTGGCCGGCAATACTTTGATTTTTGCTATTTCCAGCTTTTCCTCTAAACTGCTTAGTTTTTTGGTAAAACCGTTCCTCAGTCACGTAATGAAAGAAACCAGCGTGATGGGTGTGAGCAATCTGGCAAGCCAGTGTGCAAACCTGCTGATTCCGGTGGTTTCGCTGGGTATTTCCAATGCGGTTATCCGCTTTGGCCTTGAAAAAAATAATAACAAAAAGCAAGTGTTTACCAACAGTTTGCTTTCGATTTTGCTGGGCTACAGTGTGCTGTGGCTGCTGTGGCCTGTAGTAACAAAAATACCCACCATTGCAGACTACGGTATTTACATTTACATTTATGTGCTTACAAGCTGCCTGCGTACGCTGTGCACCCAGTTTGTGCGCAGCAGGCAGAAAAATAAGCTGATAGCCATTGACGGTGTGCTTTGTACCTTTTTGACGATGGGCTTCTACACGCTGTTTTTGCTCAAGCTGGAAATGGGTGCGGCAGGCTATCTGCTGGCTATTATTTTGGGCGACCTGTGCTCGGCAGTCTTTTTGTTCTGGAAGGCGGGCTTGGCACGCTATCTGGACTTTTCCCATATCAATACAAAGTTATGGAAAGATATGCTGCGCTATGCGCTGCCCATGATTCCGGCACAAATCAGCTTTTGGATTATCAATGCCTCTGACTTGTTCTTCGTAAAGGGTATGTGCAACGGCTATCAGGGCATGACGGGTGACGAGTGGGCAGGACTTTTATCCAGCGGTTACTGGATTCCCACTATTTTGAACACACTGGGGGTTATCTTCTACGAAGCATGGCAGATTTCGGCCGTGACAGAAGAAGATGAACGGGAAAAGTTCTTCTCTAAGATTTTCCGCATCTACTCCGGTATTTTGTTCTGCTGTGCAGCCGGTATTATCTGGCTGTGCCAGCCGCTGATGCACGCCTTCCGTGAAAACTTCTTCCGCTCGTGGGAGTTTGTGCCCTTCCTGACGATTGCGGCAATCTTTACCTGCTTTAACCAGTTCTTCAGCAGTATTTATGTGGTTTATACCCGCAGCACAAATGCACTGTATACCATGCTGGCAGGTGCTGTGGCAAACCTTGGCTTAAACTGGCTGTTGATTAACAAGTGGGGCCCGGTAGGCGCAGCGATAGCTTCGGCTATCAGTTTGGGCATTGTGTTTGTTTTGCGTGCGATAGATACACGCCGCCTTTTGCGTGTACACTTTGCGCCGATGCGTGTGTTGATTGCGCTGGCAATCCTGCTGGCAGAGTCTTTTGTAATTTTACGTGGACTGGTTGGCTGGCAGCTGATTACGGCATTGCTGACGCTGGCTATGATTCTGTTCCAGTGGGACAGCGTGTGGGGCATGGCTCGTTTGATTCTGCCTAAGCTGTTTGGGCGCCGTGGACGTATCCTGATTGCAAAGTTGGAAAAAGGGGCACATCGTAAATAAAGTGCAAAAAAAGCCCCTGCCGATTTGGTCGGCAGGGGCTTTTTATTAGTGACGGCGGCGGCTCTCCAGTTCATCTTGCAGCTGATGCAAAATGCGAGCGCTGTGGGTGGTATTCAAGCGGGGGAATGCACGCAGTAAGCGACGGCCGCCGAAGCGGTGGTCCAGCAGATGCGAGCGCAGCTGCTTAGCACGCAATTCCAGCGCAGCACGGCGCTCCGCAGTGGCATCTTCCAAGCGGTCACCGGCATTTTCTACCGCATCACGAAGCTCGTAGCTGGCAAGCCGTGCCTGCAAGCGGACATTGTCCAAACGCTTGTCGGTTTCCAGTGCACGTGTGCCCAAATCGGTGCTGAGCTTTTCACTCAAGGATTCCATCCGCTGTGTGATGCGGTCCAGCTCTTCCAAGTCGTGGTCCAGATGCACAGCGGTAAGGACAGAGGCTACCGTATCAATGGCAAACAGCAAATAAATGATAGCCAGCAGCCACCAGCCAATAGCGCTGGGCAGCAAACGAATTGTCAGGGTGTGTACCAACGGGTGCAGGATACGGCAGGCCACCAGTGTTCCGCCGCCCCAGCAAAGGCTGATGCCCAAGCAGATGAAGCCATTCAAATTAAAGGGCCAATCACTGTAGTCCCACCAGCGGGCGTGAAAAAGCTTGAGCATACCCCAGCCAACCAGCAGTTCTACCGAGCTGGCAAGTACCGCACCGCAAACAAACAAGGCGATATTGTACGGCCATGTGTTTACAGCCAGCAGCGGACGCAGCAACACCAAAATGCCCAGCATACCAAACCCGTAAATCGGGCACACAGGGCCATTCAGAAAGCCACGGTTTACCACTTTGCCGCTGGTAACGGTGCAGTATGCAACTTCCATGCACCAGCCCAAAAATGAGTAGGCGGTAAAGTACCATGCAATCTGATAAAAAGAATAATCGCTAAACATAAAATCCCCCTTTTGGGATAGATTTGAGGCTATCCAAATAGCTATTGATGCAACGTAGTATAACAGATGTACGTTCAAATACCCAATAAAATGTGTGAACATTGTGTAAAAATGCGTAAGGAGGCAGCATTATGCCTGAAGAAAAAGCGAAACAGCGATGGATTTTGCACTGCGACTGTAACAGCTTTTATGCCAGTGTAGAGCTGCTGAACCATCCGGAACTAAAAAATGTGCCGGTAGCCGTTTGCGGGGACCCGGAAGGACGCCACGGTATTATTTTAGCCAAAAACGAGCCTGCAAAAAAGTTTGGCATTCAAACGGCGGAGGTTGTTTGGCAGGCAAAGCAGAAATGCCCCGATTTGGTACTGCTGCCGCCCCACCGGGAAAAATATAATCATTATTACAATATTATCAATGAAATCTATAAAGAGTATACCCTGCGAGTAGAGCCCTTTTCCATTGATGAAAGCTGGCTGGATGTAACCAATACATGGCACCTGTATGCAAAAAGCCCCAAGGAGCTGGCGGACCGGATTCGGACACGTGTACGGCGGGAAACGGGGCTGACCATTTCGGTGGGGGTAAGCTTTAATAAAGTGTTTGCCAAAATGGGGTCGGATTACAAAAAGCCGGACGCCACAACCCTTATCAGCCCGGAAAATTTTAAGCAGATTGTGTGGCCGATGTCTGTGGGTGAAATGCTGTTTGTGGGCAGGCGCTTGGCCGAGCGGCTGGCTGCGATGGGGATTCACACCATTGGGGAGCTGGCGCAGGCAGACCCGCTTTGGCTGGTACAGACCTTGGGAAAAACGGGCGCAGAGCTGTCACGCAATGCAAGGGGAGAAAACAATACGCCCGTATGCAGATGGGACGAGAGCGAACCCATAAAAAGCGTAGGCAACAGCATGACCTTTAAGCGGGACCTCAAAGACCCGACCGAACTGCGTGCAGGCTTGGCAGCACTTTCGGACGAGGTGGCAGGGCGGCTGCGCCGCCATGGATTATATGCCGGTGCGGTGCAAATCACCATTAAAGACAATCGACTGAAAAGCATTCAGCGGCAGCGGCAGCTCACTTGTTCCACCCATTTGGCCAGCGAGATTGAGGCAGTAGGGTGGGAGCTGCTGCGTAAAAACTGGGATATGCACAGTCCGGTGCGTTTACTGGGGGTTACAGCGCTTGCTTTAACAAAAGAGCCTTTTGCGGTACAGCAGAGCTTTTTTGAAGCAGAAACCCCGAAGCCGAATATAAAGCGGGAAGCACTGGAAAAAAGCTTGGACCATATCCGTGATAAGTACGGCAAGCACGCTATTGGCGGGGCATACGTGCTGAAAAATGATATTGGCTTACAGGAGCTTTCCATCAATGCGGACCAAATAGAAAACGACGATGCCAGCGGCCATGCTTTAACAAAAGGCCCTCTGGGAGAAAAATAAAAGCAAAAAGCGGATACGGTTTTCCACCGTATCCGCTTTTTCAGTTGAAAACGCAGCTGCATTATTTTGTTTTGCACTTGGGCTCGATTTTCAAAATATCAACAAGCATCAGACCCAAAATGGAAAACATTGCAGCGCAAATCAGTTTTGCTTGCGCACGATTTTGTATTCGTCCCCGCCTTCAAAAAAGGGGCAGGTATCGTTGGGGCGAGCCAGCAGGCGCACGTATTCGTCCTCGTCCAGACTGTCGGCAAAGTTGCAGTAACTTTCGCCGTATTCATCGGTCTGATTGTTCAGACACAAATCACATCTGGGCATCGGGGGCCTCCTGCGTTTCGGCTTCTTCGTCCTGTGCGTCCAGCTCCTTGGCCAGCTGCTTGGGCTCTACCCAAGTAACGCTTTCATCGCCGGGCAGCTTACGTGCAATCAGAGCCTTGATTTTAATGCCCATCTCGGTAAACATACCCTCGTGCTCGGTACGAATGTTCCATTCGGGCTCGTTTTCGTGCAGGTCGTAGGTGCTCCACAAAATTTCAAAGCCCGCAGCAGGGAAGTAGCTCAGGCTGTCACGGAACAAGTCATCATCATCGGTTTTGAAGTAGATTTCAGCACCGTCCTCCAGAAAGGTGCGGTACTGAATCAACTGACGGGGATGGGTCAGGCGGTGCTTGTTGCTGCCTGCGTTTTTGCTCCAAGGATTGCAGAAGTTGATGTAGATACGGGAAACGGTATCCTTTTCGTTCATAACCTTCAGGATACGCTCAATATCTGCGGAAAGGATGCACACGTTATCGGGGGTCAGGCCCTTTTCTGCATAGGCAGCTTCGATTTTGCGCTTAGCCAAAATCAGGACCTTGTCGGTAATGTCAAAGCCCATATAGTTGTTTTCAGGGTGGGCGCTGGCCAGCTGGCTGATAAAGCCGCCTTTGCCGCAGCCCAGCTCCAGCATCAGGGGCTGCTCAGGGCGGGCAAAGCGTTCCTTCCAGTGGCCGGCACAGTGGAACGGGTCGTGGGCGTGGAAGTCGCAGGCCAGCAGCTCAGGACGGGCATAAGGTTTGAAACGCATTCTCATAGTATGTTATCTCCTCTGTCTTACAGTGTGTGGTTGGATGATTCTGAAAGCCACTGGGCAAGGGCTTCGGGGGTGGCAGCGGTGCAGCTGCCCTGACAAAGAGTAGGCTTGCCGCCGCCTCGGCCGGCAAAAGCCGCATTCAGGCTTTTGACCAGCGGGCGTACATCACCGCCGGCTTGTCCGATGCAGTAGCCGGTGCCTTTTTCGGTGGTAGTAAGGGCAGCGCATAAACCATTTGTGCGTTGGCACAAAGCCTCGGTCAGGCGGTGCAGCTCGTCAGGCGAAAGCCCCGGTACAATGCGTACTGCATCTTGGCCGGGGGTTACCTGCTCTGCCATGGCGGAAAAAAGCTGGGCTGCCATACCAAAATGAGCAAACTTCAGCGCAGTGTAATCGTCGTACATACGCTGCACCGCAACGGCGGTCTGGTCACTTTTTGCGCTGAGCAGTGCGCCGATTGTCTGCTGACGTACACGCATGGCCTGTACTTCCCGCAGGGCACGTGCACCGCACAAAACGGTCAGGCGCTCGCCGCCTTTATAGTGCTCAGTGGCAATAATTTTAATCATACCCACCTGCCCGGCGGTGCGCAGATGTGTGCCGCAGCAGGCGCAGACATCACCGCCCGGAATTTCCACAATGCGCACCTGACCGGTCAGCGCTTTTTTGCTGCGGTAGGTCAAATGGGCAAGTTCCTCGGTTGTGGGGTAGGTTACTAAAACCGGTGCGTCCGCCCAGATGCAGGCATTGGCTTGGGTTTCGGCCTGTTCCAGCTGCTCGGCACTCAGGGGAATGCTGGTGTCCATACGCACCACCTGCGGGCCAAGGTGAAAGCCCACATTTTCCGCACCGAACAGGCGGTGCAGTGTGCCGGAAAGAATATGCTCGCCTGTGTGCTGCTGCATATGGTCAAAACGACGTGCCCAGTCGATGCTGCCGTGGACGGCACAGCCGACGGCCGCCTGTGCAGGAATATGGGCAACCGTGTGCCACACGATGCCCTCACGGATTTGCACGTCGGTTACGGCAACGGTTTCGCCGCCAAAGGTCAAGGTGCCAAAGTCCGCAGGCTGCCCACCGCCCTCTGGGTAAAAGACCGTTTGCGGAAAAGCCACAGCACAGCTTTCCGGGTCGATAGCAAGCAGCGTGGTATCCATTTTTTGCAGGAAGGAATCCTGCTCGTAAAGTTTTTCGGTTGGCTGCATGAAAGAACTCCTCAAAATTTTATGTTTTCTATTATAGCACGTTCTTGCTGTATAGAAAACTAAAACCAAAGCGTGTATAATAGTTTATAATAAAAAAATACCTAAAAGGGTGCCTTTTAGGAAAGCGAGGATGGGTGTTATGCGGCAATGTGGTGTTTTGATGCCGGTTTCCAGCCTGCCCGGGGCTGGTGGTATCGGCTGCTTTGGCAAACAGGCCTATAGCTTTGTGGACTTTTTGGCACAGGCTGGCCAGCAAATTTGGCAGATTTTACCCCTAAGCCCTACCGGTTATGGCGACAGTCCTTACCAGAGTTGTTCGGCATTTGCGGGCAACCCCTATTTTATCGATTTAGAAACCCTTGCAGCGGAAGGCTTGCTGACGGCTGCTGACCTGACAAAGCAGGATTGGGGCAGGGACCCTGCCAGAGTGGACTACGGCAAGGTGTATGCGGCACGTTTCCCGGTTTTGCAAAAGGCATATCATGCCTTTATGCAGCAGTGCGCAGGGATGCATGGTTTGGCACAGTATCTGCCGGACGACTGGTATGCCTTTACCCTGAAAAACGAAAACTGGCTGAATGATTATGCTTTGTATATGGCAATCAAAACCTGCCATAATATGCAGAGCTGGGAGCAGTGGCCGGAGCCGCTGAAGCTGCGCAGCCCCGAGTCGCTGGAAGCGTTTAGCGCCGAGCATACCGACGAAGTAAACTTTTGGAAGTTTTTGCAATACGAGTTTGATAAGCAGTGGACTGCCTTAAAGCGTTACGCAAACCAGAAGGGTGTGCAGATTCTGGGTGATATGCCCATTTATGCGGCAGCGGACTCGTCCGACGCATGGAGTGGCGGCGAGCTGTTTGAACAAGACCCTGAGGGTGGATTTGCACGTGTGGCAGGCTGCCCGCCGGACTTCTTTTCCGCTACAGGCCAGCTGTGGGGCAACCCGGTATATAACTGGGAGTATCATAAGCAAACGGGCTTTGCATGGTGGATTCAGCGTATGCGCCACAGTTTGGAGTGGTACGACATGGTGCGGATTGACCATTTCCGTGGGTTTGATACCTATTGGGCCATTCCGGCAGGCAGCGAAAACGCAATCCATGGCACATGGGAAAAAGGCCCCGGCATGGAGTTGTTCCATGCGCTGGAGCAGGCTTTTGGGCACCGCCTGCCCATTATTGCAGAGGATTTGGGCGAGCTGTTTGACAGCGTGCGGGAGCTTTTGCGGGAAAGCGGCTACCCCGGCATGAAGGTGCTGCAATTCGGCTTTGACGGCGGCACGGAATTTTTGCCCTATAACTTTACACGCAACAGCGTGGTTTATCCGGGTACACATGATAATACAACCTTGACCGATTGGTGGAACAATACCGCCAGCGAGAAAGAAAAAGCCTTTGTGCGCAGCTATTTGCGGCTGCAATCCGATAAAGGTGCAGTGCCGGCGCTGATTGATGCTGCACTTTCCAGCGTGTCGGATACGGCAATTATTCCCATGATGGACTGGCTGGGCTTAGGCGCACAGGCACGGCTGAATACCCCCGGCATACTGGGCGGAAACTGGAGCTGGCGCATGGAAAAGGGCGCAGCAAGCGAGGAAGTAGCCTATACCATGCGCAGCCGCTGCTCGGTTTACGGGCGTACACAACCGCCGGCAGAAAAGCCTGCCCGAAAGGCTGCTGCCAAGAAAAAGAAGAAATCTTAATTTACCCCAAACAACACACAGGAATAAAAGCCTCCTTTTGGTACACACTATTGCCGAAAGGGGGCGTTTTTATGTCACAGGAACAAGCAAAAACAAAGCAGGATAATGATAATAACGGTATGTTGGAAGCCATTTTGGAAAATGCCGAAATGGGCGAGCGAGCGCTGGACCAGATGATTCCCATGGCGGAAGACGGCTATTTTAAGGCAGAGCTGATGCGCCAGCGCAATGTGTACCACGACATGGCAAGTCAGGCGGAATTGTGTTTGACAGCCGCAGGGGAAAAGCCAAAGGGACAGTCTGCGTTTGCAAAGGTGAATACACAGCTTGGTATTCGGATGAAAACGATTAAGGATAAATCGACCCGCAATTTGGCGGAGATGCTGGCAGAGGGCAGCCATCAGGGCATTATGGATTGCCACAAGTGCCAGACGGATTTTCCGCAGGCAACACCGGGAGCCAAAAAGCTGCTGCAACAGCTGGAGGACTTTGAAGAGGACAACTGCCAGCGCTTAGAAGGCTTTTTGTAAAAACTGGATTGGATAAAATAAAAAGGGACGGTATGGCAGCTGCCATACCGTCCCTTTTGGTATGCGTTAAAATGTATTTTACAGGCGAGTGAGCATGTCTGCTACGATTTTGGTAGCGGTTGCTACATACTCGGTAATGCTGAACTTCTTTACCACCAAAACTTCGTGGCCTGCCTCGTCTGCGTTGTCGCTCATGGCACGCAGAATAACGCAGGGAATCTCGTTTTTAGCGGCAATCTGGCTTACAGCGGCACCTTCCATTTCTACACAGTCGGGGGCGCACTTTGCAGCGATTGCATTCTTGGTTTCGCTGTCGCCCACAAACATATCGCCGGTTGCGATTTTGCCAACCAAAGCCTTTACGCCCGCAGCCTCGCAAGCTGCCTTTGCCGCAGCAATCAGGGCAGCGTCGCCGGTGTACTCGGTCAGGAAGGGCGGGTTCTGGCAAATCATATCCAGCTGTGCATCGTGGTACAGCACAGTTTGGCCGATAACAACGTCACCAATGCCGATTTTGCTGGTCATGTTGCCGGCAATGCCGGAGAAAATAATTGCGCCTGCGCCGTATTTGGTAATCAAAACCTGCGTGGTGGCCGCCGCATTTGCCTTGCCCATGCCGGCACAGCAAACAACAACCTGCTTATCCTCCAGACGACCCAAGTGATACTCCACGCCGCCGTAGGTTTCACGGGTTACATCTGTCAGCTTTGCACACAGCTGATCTACTTCATCGGGCATAGCGCCCATAATACCGTATACCATGTATCTTTCTCCTGTTTTATACAAAATTAAACGTTGAACAGGAACTCGATAATATCGCCGTCCTGCACTACATACTCCTTGCCTTCGGTGCGCTGCAGGCCCTTGCTCTTAACAGCAGCGTAGTCAAAGCCGTTATCGGCCAAATCGTTATAGCCGATAACCTGCGCACGGATAAAGCCGCGCTCAAAGTCGGAGTGAATCTTACCGGCAGCCTGCGGAGCCTTGGTGCCCTTGCGGATGGTCCAAGCACGGCATTCCTTTTTGCCGTCGGTCAGGTAGGAAATCAGGCCCAGCAGGTCGTAGCTTGCGGTAATCAGGTTGTCCAAGCCGCTGGAGGTAACGCCCATCTCAGCCAAAAATTCCTTCTTTTCTTCGGGGGAGTAATCAGCAATGTCCTCCTCGGTTTTTGCACAGATGGGGATAACCTTTGCGCCTTCCTGCTCGGCACGAGCCATAACCAGAGGGACGTACTTGTTGTTTTCGATGCCTTCCATCAGGTCGTCCTCGCCCACGTTGCAGGCGTACAGTACGGGCTTGGAGCTGAGCAGGCCCATTTCACGCACAGCAAATGCCTGGTCCTTATCGCTTTCGTCAAAAGCAAAGCTGCGTGCGGGGTTGCCTTTGCTCAGGTGGTCAGCCAGCTCGTTGAGCCAAACAGCCTCGGCTGCGGCGGCCTTGTTGCCGGTTTTGGCAGCCTTTGCCTGACGGCCTGCACGGTTGGTAACAACTTCCAAGTCGCTGAGAATCAGCTCGTAATCAATTGCGTCGATGTCTGCAATGGGGTCAACGCCAACGGGCTTGTTTACGTCCTCAATCACGTGCACGATGTTGTCGTCATCAAAGCAGCGCACAACGTGAACAATAGCGTCGCACTCACGAATATTGCCAAGGAACTTGTTGCCCAAGCCGGCGCCGTTTGCAGCACCCTTTACCAGACCTGCAATGTCAACAAACTCCACAATAGCGGGGGTCTTTTTGTTGGTGTCCCACAGTTCAGCCAGCTTGTCCAGACGAGCGTCCGGCACAGCAACAATGCCGCTGTTGGGCTCAATGGTGCAGAAAGGGTAGTTGGCAGCTTCTGCATTTTTGGTGGAGGTGATTGCGTTAAACAGCGTGGATTTGCCTACGTTGGGCAGACCGACGATACCTAATTTCATAACTGTGTATATCTCCTTTATTTTCAGTGATTTATTAAGGGGAAAATGGCTTTTACTCCATTTTTGCTCCATTTTGTTAGGTTGCGCATTGCTGAACGGCCAGCATCGCAGAAACAGCTTTTAGCAGGTGCATCACCTTGTAAAAACCAATCTTACAATACAAAACCTTTATGGGTGCTGGGGGGATACTCGGTGGCTGCTGCGCCATATTTGTACAAGTGGGATATGCTTAAACGGTAAAACATCCTGCGCAATCAAATTATCAGCCGCAGGAGCGTATCCGCTTTATAAAAAGCAGTCCTATACAACAACTTTTATTGTAACATAGGGCTGTTATTTTCACAATAGCAATACAGCGGCTGCGCCACAAGTTGCTGACGAATATACGCTTCAGCCGATTTGCGCTTTTGCACAGGCATTCCAAAATACAGGCTGCCGGACTACAGCTGTTGTTAGACCGCAAATTTATCCGCAGCGCAACCGTGCCGGATTTGAGATGATTGCCTGCCTTAGCTTCGTTTTAATTGGAAGAATATTAGTGCGATGTATACCATAAGGTGCGTTTTTGTGATATATCTTTTACAGAACAGTTTTATCCCAAGGTCAGGAGGAAAACGTATGGAAAAAAACAAGATTTTGAAAAAACTGTTTATCTCTACCCTGTATTTGAGCGCCTTTACTTTCGGCGGCGGCTATGTAATCGTCAGCCTGATGCAGAAAAAGTTTGTGGACGAGCTGCATTGGATTGAGGAAAGCGAAATGCTGGATTTGGTTGCGATTGCACAGTCCTCTCCCGGAGCAATCGCCGTAAACGGCGCTATTGTGGTAGGCTACAAGCTGGCGGGGCTGGTCGGTGCATTGACGGCCATTGTTGCAACAATTATCCCACCGTTTGTTATCATTTCGGTTGTATCGACTTTTTATACCCTATTCAAGGATAGCTTTTTGGTTGCTAAAATGTTGGAAGGAATGCAGGCCGGTGTAGGTGCTGTAATTGCAACGGTAGTTTACAGTATGGGCGCCGGTGTTGCAGCCACAAAAAGCGTGTTTTCGCTTGTGATTTTGGCGGGTGCATTTTTCGCATCCTGCATTTGTAAAGTCAATGTAGTTTATATCATTTTGGTATGCATTACGCTGGGCGTAGTGCGTACATTTTGGGTACAGGGGAGAAAATCATGAAAACCTGCATGGAATTATTTTTCAGCTTCCTGCAAATTGGTGCATTCAGCTTTGGCGGGGGCTATGCGGCAATTCCGCTGATTCAGGGTCAGGTGGTGGACCATCATGGCTGGCTGACCATGGCAGAGTTTACAGATTTGATTACGATTTCTGAAATGACCCCCGGCCCGATTGCCATCAACTCGGCAACTTTTGTAGGAATCCGTGTTGCAGGGATACCGGGCGCATTAGCGTCTACACTGGGGTGTGTGCTGCCTTCCTGCATCATTGTTATCCTGATTGCCAAGTTATACTTAAAATATCGGGATATGTCTTGGTTACAGACTATTTTACAAACACTGCGCCCGGCGGTAGTGGCTATGATTGGTGCGGCAGGGGTTTCTATTTTGATTTCAGCTTTCTGGGGCAGCGGTGCAGCCATTGCTTTAGCAGAAACTCGCTGGCATTTGGTTGTCATATTTACCGTATGTGTGATAATGCTGGAAAAACGCAAGATGAATCCCATTCTGGTTATGGTATCGGCCGGCGGCATGAATTTGGTGTATGCACTGGCAGCGCAGTACTTAATGCGATAAGAAAACCATAAAATGCAAAGAAAGACCTCCCGATGCAGAACGGGAGGCTTTTTTATTCAAAAGAGGCATAAAACATTACGCTGTGCGGGCATTTTAAGATGCAGACAGTGATTTCTGCCGCAAGGCAGGGCTTCTCTTTTTCTTGCGGAAAGTGCATAGATTGTTCTTTATTTATCCACATATATCCTATATAATAAGTGTGGTATTTATTGTTTGCTTGGTTGCAAAAAAGGAGTGAATAACATGACGAATCAAAAAGTGCTGGTTGTAGATGACGACCAGAATATTTGCGAAGTGCTGCGCCTGTATCTGGTAAAAGAGGGGTACACGGTTATTGTGGCAAACGACGGTGTGCAGGCGCTGGAAGTATATGAAAAAGAAAAGCCCGATATGGTGCTTTTGGACGTTATGATGCCTCGCATGGACGGCTGGGAAACCTGCCGCCGTATTCGTCAGCAGGGCAACACCCCTGTTATTATGCTGACCGCTAAGGGAGACACCTTTGATAAGGTTTTGGGCTTGGAGCTGGGTGCAGACGACTATGTGGTAAAGCCCTTTGATGCAAAGGAAGTTGTAGCACGTATTAAAGCAGTGCTGCGCCGCTGCGGCGAAAGCGAAAAGCCGGAAGAAAAGCAGGAAGGCGTGCTGGAGTTTGAAAACCTGCGTCTGGACATGAACAGCTATGAGCTGCGGGTAAACGGCAAAGTGGTGGAGGCTCCGCCTAAGGAGCTGGAGCTGCTGAACTGTCTGGCAGGCCACCCCAACCGTGTGTATACACGTGACCAGCTGCTGGACGAGGTATGGGGCTTTGAGTATTACGGCGATTCCCGTACGATTGACGTGCACGTAAAGCGTCTGCGTGAAAAGCTGGCTTCTGCCTCTGACAAGTGGGAGCTGAAAACCGTGTGGGGCGTTGGATATAAATTCGAGGTGCGTCAGTAATTATGCGCAAAAGTATTTCCGTTTCCTTTTTCTCCATGGTATCCACGCTGCTGCTGGCGGGTATTCTGGTGATGGGACTTTCCCAAATGGCACTTTTTGCCAAGTATTTTGCAGAGGAAAATTATAAGACCGAGGACCAGATGATGAGTTTGGCCATTCGCATTACAGAGGAAAGACGTCAGGCAAAGGATACTTACGAGCAAGGCCGTGAGGAGGAATCCGCCAGAAAAACCTTGGAAGTAATGTGGGAAAGCTCCGGATTGAATATGCTGGTTACCGACCAGCAGGGCAATATCCTGTTGGCGATGGACCCGGTAATCAAACCGGCCGAGGTGCTTTCGGATAAATGCCTGGAACAGGTTTGTAAGGATATTGCAGACCCGGAAGGCCGCTATCACGGATTGACGGATTTAGGCGGATTGCTGCCGCAGCGCAGCTATGTTACGGCAGCGCAGGTTGCCGACAGTTACCTGTTTGTGTATACCCCCGTAGACAGCTTTGGTACGTTTTTAAGCCAGATGTTCTCCAACTTTTTGCTGTCTGCAAGCTTGATGCTGCTGTGCGCTATGATTTTGACCATGAATCTGAGCAATCGCCTGACAGCACCATTGCATGAAATCAGTCAGGTGGCACGCAAGTTCGGCGGCGGCGATATGACGGTCCGTGTGAAAGGCGTGAACAGTGAAGACGAGGTTGGTCAGCTGGCAGCAGACTTTAACACAATGGCTGCAAACCTGGAAGCAATGGACCGTTCCCGTGCATTGTTTACGGGCAATATTGCGCATGAGCTGCGCACGCCTATGACAACCATCAAGGGATTTATTGACGGTATGCTGGACGGCACCATTCCGCCGGAACTCCAAAATCATTACCTGACGATTGTTTCTCAAGAGGTCGGCCGTTTGGCACGTCTGGTACAAAATATGCTGGATATTACCAAACTGGAATCCGGCGAGTATCAGGTACACGCTAGATTGTACAATGTGTGGGAAACGCTGGCGGGTGCTGCTATCAGCGCAGAACAGCGCATTACCAACGGTAAAATCAATCTGGAAGGCTTGGAAGAACTGGGCCAGACCTTAGTTTATGCCGACCCGGATTTGATTCATCAGGTTGCTTACAACTTGCTGGATAATGCCATCAAGTTTACGCCCGAAAACGGTACCATTCGTTTGGACGCACAGCGTCTGGGCCCGGAGGTGGAGATTTCCGTATGGAACAGCGGACAGGGCATCAGCGAGCAGGCTTTGCCGTTTGTTTTTGAGCGTTTCTATAAAGAAGACCAGTCCCGTGGTTTGCACGCAAAGGGCAGTGGCTTAGGCTTGCATATTTGTAAAGTGCTGGTCAATCTGTCCGGCGGCCGGATTTGGGTGGAAAGCAAACAGGGCGAGTGGTGCCGGTTTGCGTTTACTTTGCCGGCAGAGCTGCCCAACAAAAAGGACCTTTTGAAACTGTCGGCGCAGACAGAAGATGCGAAGACAGAAAAAGAAAATAAAAAGCGCCTGTGATATAGAGTAAGGCCTTTTGGAATGTGAAAACTCTCCTTGCGGAAGAGGACGGATTTCGTCCTTTGGCAAGGAGAGTTTTTTTAACGGCAACAGACAGGACCATGCAAAAAAAACAGGCAATGCGCACAAATAAACGAGTTTAGAGTTGTGATTTTGGTACAGAGCAGCATTATGGGCAGACAGGTGTAAAAGTTTTGTGGATAAGCGGCGCATAGTTTGATTTTTACCACGTGATACGGTACAATACATAATGATGTATTATGGGAGTTTGCATATAAACTCTGTTAAAATGATAAATCCAATTTTAGATAAAGGAAGTGTTACGATATGTCGATGGTAAGCCCTTCGATTTTGTCTGCAGATTTCGGCCATTTGGCAGCGGATTGCCGTATGGTGCTGGAGGCCGGCAGTGCAATGCTGCACTATGATGTAATGGACGGCCATTTTGTGCCCAATATCAGCTTTGGTGTGCCTGTGCTGAAAAGCCTGCATAAGAACTTGCCGGATGCATTTTACGATGTGCATTTGATGATTTCCCACCCGATGCAGTACGCAAAGGCTTTTGCGGACGCAGGTGCTACCCTTATCAATTTCCATCTGGAAAGTGAAGACGATGTGGCGCAGACCTTAGCGGCAATTCGTGACGCAGGCTGCAAAACCGGCCTGACCATTAAGCCCGGCGCACCGGCGGAGGCTTTGTTCCCTTGGCTGGACCAGCTGGATTTGGTTTTGGTGATGAGCGTTGAACCCGGTTTCGGCGGCCAAAAGTTTATGCCCGCTGCACTGGATAAGCTGCGCATTTTGAAAGCAGAACGGGAAAAGCGCGGGCTTTCCTTTATGCTGGAAGTGGACGGCGGTGTAGATGCAAAAACAGGTCCTGCCTGTGTGGAAGCCGGTGCAGACGTACTGGTAGCGGGCAGTGCTGTTTTTGCGGCGGCAGACCCCATCGCTTCGGTAAAAGCGCTTGCAGCCCTGTAAGCGGTAAAAGTAAGGAGCATTTCCATGTTCAACACACAAAAGTTAAATGCCGGCCGCAATCGGCGTTATTATGTAGATATCTGCTTGCTTGGCGTGCCTTTGCTGAGTATGGCATATTTTTATTATGGCCTGCGCCCGGTTTTAATGGGTGGCTTTGCCATTATTTTAGGTAACCTGTGCGACCGGCTGGTTTGCTGGCTGCGCCATCGGGAGTACCGGGATGATGACTGGTCCAGCGAGAGCTTTGCGCTGCTGATTGCAATGCTGATGCCGGCCAGCTGTGACTGGTATGTACTAACCGTAGCAGTGCTTGCCGGTGTTTTGATTGGCAAAGAGGCCTTTGGCGGTTACGGAAAATATCCGTTCCATCCGGCAGCAGTTGGCTACGTGGTAGCAGCTGTATCTTGGCCGGATCAGGTGTTCCGCTATCCTACACCGGGCACGATTTTGCCTTTAGGCAAAATCAGCAATCTGCCGCTTTCCGGCGGCATTTCCAATATGCTGAAAAACGGCGCAATGCCCAACACCGGTATGCTGGATATGCTGCTGGGCAATTATGCCGGCCCCATGGGCACAACGGCTGTGCTGGTTTTGCTGGCTTGTGCTGTCTTTTTGCTGGTGCGCCGGGATATTTCGCTTTATGCACCGGCAGCCTTTTTGGTTACCTGCGGCATGGTTGCCTTGCTGTATCCCCGTGAGGCTGTGCTGGAGGGTGCCGCAGTTGCACAGACCCTTGCAGGTCGTTTCCATCTGGCTGCGTATGAGCTGGTTTCCGGTGCGGTGCCGTTTGGTGCACTGTTTTTGGCAACAGAACCCTATACCATGCCACGGCGGCACCGTGGCGGTCAGGCACTGTATGGTATTTTGCTTGGCTTAATGACAACGGCATTCCGCTATTACGGCGTGTATGATACGGGCATCTGTTTTGCAGTGCTGACAGTGGACAGCGTTTCGCAGTGGTTAGACCGTTTGACAGAGTGGATTTATTTGCGGCTGCAAACAATCCCCAAGAAGGGAGGCCGGGCAAATGCGCAGTGAACGTGCTCGTTTGATTTTATCCGAGGAAGAACATTATTTTCATCACGACCGTATCTTTTTGAACAACCCCGCCGTTATGCAGGGTATGGGTATGGCACCGCTGGTGATTATGGCTACTACGGGACGCAAGGCAATGCTGCTGGCAGTTGCAGTTGCAATGCTGCTGACGCCTACCCGTGTTTTGTGCAGCTTGCTGCTGCAAAAAGTGCGGCAGCCGTTATTGCGTGCAGGGGTATACTGCGGCGTTTCGGCAGCGGTTTATATTGTTGTTTGGCTTTTAATGCGTGACTTTTTCGGTAACGATATGCTTACGCTGGGCTTGTACCTGCCGCTGCTGGTGGTTGACCCGCTGGTTATTTACCGCCATGGCCGTGTAGCAGAGCCTGTGCGCAAGGCTTTTTCCAAGGGCTTGCGTATTACCTTGGGCTACGGTTTAGTGCTGATGATTACCGGCTGCCTGCGTGAGTTGCTGTCTTTGGGAACCATCTTTGACAACCGTATTTTTGATATGTCTTTGCTGCCGGTTGCAACCAGCCCCGCAGGCGGCTTTTTGCTGATTGGTGTGGTTTTTGCTGTATGGCGCAGCATTGGCAACGCTTGGCGCAGATACCTGGAACAGGAGGCGAAGAAAAAAGCATGAGTGCAGTAATCTCTGCGGTAGCAACCTTTTTTGTGTATGCGGTTATGGCAACCTTTGCCCAGAATGCTGTGTTTGCACGTGGTATGGGTGTGTCCCGACTGGTGCAGTTGGTTGGTGACGATGACACCTCCAGCTTGCTGTTCGGCTCGCTGCTGAGTGTAATTTGTGTGCTGAGTGCTCCGCTGACTTGGGGCATTGGTATTTTGCTGCGTAATTTCAGTTATCGGGCGGCTGTGCGTCCGCTGATATTTGTGGCTTGCAGCTTTTTGATTTGCGGCGCATTATGGCTGCTGTTTACCCGTGTGGAGAAAATCCCGTATCGGCTGCGGCTGCGTGCAATGCTGCCCAATGCAGGCTTTAACACCTGTGTGCTGGGTACCTTGCTGGCATCTACCGTGCAGCGCTTTACGCTGGCACAAACCTTGGGCTTTGCACTGGGCAGCGGCGTAGGTTATCTGATTGCAGTGCTGATGGTTGGCGAAGCACGCCGCCGGTTGCGCAGTAACTCGGTGCCAAAGCCCTTCCGTGGTTTGCCCATTGTTATGATTTATATCGGTATTTTGGCAATGGCTATCTACGGCTTTACCGGACATATGATTGCAATTTGATTTTGCACCCGTGAACTTAGAGAAAAAGGAGCGTTCTATGGCTAAGCGAAAAAAGAATATAGGGCGTGTGAAACGGTATAACCATAATTTCTATACGACGGGCCGAACCTATTGGATCAAGCGTGTGGGAACAGGTGTACTGGTAGTAGCCGCAGTATTTTTAATTGGATTTGTAGTGGCTCCGGCCTTTTTAGACTGGGGCAGCAACCTTTGGTATACAGTGATAAAGGATAAGCCCGCATCGTCCTCGCAGCCGCAGGAAACCCAGCTGCCGGATGAAAGCACGCCGCCTGTGGAAACAGATGACCCTGCGGAGCCGAATCTTCCCGAAGCAACGCCGGAACCCGAGCAGGGCAATGTCCCCGGTAAGGTGCAGGTGCTTAGTCTGTCGGCGCTGAGCAGCCCCGAAGCTATGCAGAAAGCTGCGCAGGATTTGCGTGCGCAGGGCATTACGTATGGCTTGGTGCCGCTGAAAGACGAAAGCGGATACATCTACTATAACAGTACGGTTCCGCAGGCGGCGGCAAGTATTGCTGCAACAACGGTAGAACCGGCTGCGATTGCAGCGGCACTGCGTGCCGAAGGGGTACAGCCTGTAGCGGTGATTGCCGCATTTAAGGACCCCATGGTCAGCCGTGAGCTGGGCATCCGCTATGCGGGTATGGACTATATGTGGCTGGACAATAAGGCTGAAGCCGGCGGTAAGCGCTGGATGAACCCTTACAGCCCGGAAGCAGTTGCCTATATTGGAGATTTGATTCAGGAAGCCTGTGACATGGGCTTTGAAAAAGTTGTGCTGTCCGGTGTGCAATTCCCACGGCAGGAAAGTGCAAAGCAGGATTTTGGCGATACCTATGGCAGAGATCGTGCTGCCCAGCTGAAAGAAGATATTGCCGTGTGGGAAAAACGTTTTGCAGGTGTGTGCACACTCGTGTATGAAGTCCCGTACGAAAGCTGCGTGACACCTTCTACCACGTTGGGTACGGCAGCACCCGGCGCACTGGGCATGAAAAACCTGATGGTGCGTATGCCTGCTGCTGACCAAGAACTCGAAGATGGTGCGGCAGTGCTCGCACAGGAAGAACTAACACAGCTGCTGCGCCAAGACGGCGTAGAGACCATTGCATTGCGCAATGGTGTGGCAGGCGATGTGATTGGCTAAAATCGCCGCAAATACCAAATAATAAAGGATATCTATGACATTTGAACAATTACACCTGTCCCATCAACTGCTGTGCGCAGTGCGTGAGGCGGGCTATACGCAGCCTTCGCCGATTCAGGCAAAGGCAATTCCTGTGGTGCTGTCCGGGCAGGATTTATTAGGCTGTGCCCAGACAGGTACCGGCAAAACCGCAGCGTTTGGCTTGCCCATGCTGCAGCAGCTGGCAGAGCGCCCTGCTAAAAAAACGGGGGCCATCCGTGCGTTGATTTTGACCCCTACCCGAGAACTGGCACTGCAAATCGGAGAGAGCTTTTCCAAGTACGGCAAACACCTGAAGCTGCGCCACGCAGTTATTTTTGGCGGCGTAGGGCAGCAGCCGCAGATTGATGCCCTAAAGCGTGGGGTGGACATCTTGGTAGCGTGCCCCGGACGTCTGAATGACTTGATTGGTCAGGGCTATGTGGATTTGCAGAACGTAGAAATTTTTGTACTGGATGAAGCAGACCAGATGCTGGATATGGGCTTTATCCATGACGTAAAAAAAGTTATGCGCAAGCTGCCTGACAAAACCCAGCGGCAGACCCTGCTGTTTAGTGCTACCATGCCGAAAGAAATCGAGCAGTTGGCGGCAGAGCTGCTGAACAAGCCTGCCTTTGTTAAAGTAGACCCGGTTTCCAGTACGGTCGAGCGCATTGAGCAAACCCTGTATTATGTAGAAAAGGGCAACAAAAAAATGCTGCTGCCTTATCTGATTCAAAATTTGCAGCCTCCGGTAACCAATGCACTGGTATTCAGCCGTACGAAGTACGGTGCAGACAAAATTGCAAAGGATTTGACCAAACACGGTATTCCGGCAGCGGCAATTCACGGCAATAAAAGCCAGAATGCACGCATAACGGCACTGGAAGGCTTTAAGGCGGGCAAGACCCGTGTGCTGGTGGCAACAGATATTGCTGCACGTGGCATTGATATCAATGAACTGGCATATGTATTCAATTATGATTTACCGGAAGTAGCGGAAACTTATGTGCATCGCATTGGGCGCACTGCACGTGCAGGCGCAGACGGCTATGCGGTAAGTTTTTGCTGCCCGGATGAAACGGATTTGCTGAAAGCGATTGAAAAGCTGAATCGCAAAAAGATTCAGGTTGTAAGCGGACACCCTTGGGACGGAGTTCCTGCTCCGGTAAAAGTGCCTGTAATCGCAGGAAAGTCGGCAAAAGCCGTAAAAGAAAAAGCAAAACATACAAAGCGTGCGGAAAAAACCGTATGCATTGCGGATAGAAACGAGGGAGCAATCATGGAGGAAAAAGAATTGCGCAAAGCGCCGCAGGGAGAAACCCTTTCTGCCAGCGCAAAGCGTCGTCGACGTCGCCGCCGCAGCAAGCCCGGCGCAGCAGGGCAGGCACCCGCTGTACAAAATCAGGAAAAGGCTGCACAGCAGCAGAGTAAGGCAAAGCCCCAGAATAAGCAGCAGGCTAAACCGGCAGCCCCTGCGCAGCCTAAGTTTGACCCCCACTTTTTGAGTGCCGCAGCTGCCAATCAGGTGCGTGGAAATGCTCAGCCCAAGGCAGAGCGTCCGGCTAAAAACCAGCCGCAGGCTGCTAAGGCAAAAAATCAGCCCAAAAACCAGCCTCGCCGTGAAAAGGCTGTACAACAAAAGCCTTCTCAGCAGCCTAAGGCTGCACAGCAGGTAAAGCCTGCAAAGGCAGAGCCGAAAAAGAATGCACCTAAGGCAGAGCGTGCAGCACAGACGAAAAAGAACCGTGGCGAAAATCCGGGCTTGATGCTGATTTCCCGTCGTCCACCGCAGCAAAAATTTGCAAACTTTGAGGACTATATGGCAGCACGTGGCGGTGCCACCGCCCCTGTAGAGGATTACGCAGATGACTAATCAGTGGGCAGGACCGTGGATTTGCCCTATTTGCGGCCAGCCCTTATTGGGTAGTGCGGCACAAGCGCTGCACTGTGAAAAACGGCACAGCTTTGACCGTGCAAAAGAGGGCTATTGGCACCTGCTGCCTGTGCAGGGAATGCACTCAAAAACACCGGGCGACAGCAAGGAGATGATTGCTGCACGCCGTGCATTTTTACAGGCGGGATATTACAATGCCTTTGGCACTGCACTTGCGGAGTTGGCACTTGCACAGGCAAAGCCCAATCAGGAACTGCACATACTGGATGCAGGCTGCGGAGAGGGCTGGTACGACCGTGCTTTGGCGGATTTAGCGCAGAGCAAGGGCACAGCGTTTGCATTAGCTGGCTTTGATATTGCAAAGCCGGCGGTACGCTTGGCGGCAAAAGCATTGCCGCAGGCACGGTACGCTGTGGCATCCAGCTTCCATCAGCCGGTGCAATCCGGTTGGGCTGATGTGGTGCTGAATATCTTTTCGCCAATGGCAAAGGAAGAATTCCTGCGTGTGATGCGCCCCGGTGGGATACTGCTGTATGCAGTGCCCGGCCCACGGCATTTATTTGGGATGAAACAGGCGTTGTACGACACGCCTTATGAAAACCCAGAGCAGGAAATTGATTATGCAGGCTTTACCCAGATTGCACGCCGCAGAGTAGAAGATACCATTACGGTACCTGCCGAAATGCTGCAAAATTTATTTGCAATGACGCCCTATTACTGGAAAACCCCTGCGGACGGAGCGGCACGGCTGCGGGCATTACCTGCCTTAACAACCGAGATTTGCTTCGATTTTCTGGTTTTACAAAAAGATTAAAAAAGCGCTGTGAGGTACATCCTTCACAGCGCTTTTTCTTGTTATAATCCGGGCCAGGTGTCAGGAGGAACGGGCGGTTCCTCCTGCGGTAGACCAAAGGGCTTATCGGGCGGCACGGCGTCGTCCCCGTCCGTTGTAACCTCAGAGGACGGGCGATATACAGTACCCAGAGTTGCCGCTAAAAAGGCTGGGTCCTCGTTTTCGCCGGAAAACAAGTCCAGCCAGAAGTCACGGTTAACAGGAGTGTTTTCGTTGTCCATAGAAATACCTGCCTTTCTGTTTGTATTTGCATACAGCATCTCCAGTTGGTCCATGCTTTATGCAAAGCAGGAGGATAGGACGATGAAGATAAAATTTTGGAAACAGGAAGGCTGGCGTTCGTTTTGGCTGGCTTTTGCACTCACATTGTTGGTGATGACACCGGGGCTGGCGGCCGCATGGGCGGCGGGTGCACTCCGACAAGAACCTGCTGCACAAAGTAAAAGCGGGATTCCGATTCGACTGCCCGACGAGAGCCATCAGATTACGGTATTGGCTGTTGTTGCAGGGGAAAAGCCGGCATTTACGCTGGTGCGCTTAGATGCAGTGAACCAACAATTTACAATTAGCGCAATTCCGGCACAAAGCGTGGTGCGTGCCGGTACTGCAAGCCAGACGCTTGCGGAATGCTATGCTGCGGCAGGGCCTGCCCGTGCAGCACGGCTGTTAGCGCAAACATTAGATATACCGATTGACCGCTATTTGGCAGCGACGCCCGAAACGTGGCAGGCTATTTTGGAAGAAGCGGGCCCTGTACGAGTGGGGCTGAACGGTGCGCTAAACGAGCAGCAGCGCAAAGCGGCAGGTCTTGCAGGAGATGCCGAAAGCTGGACTGTTACCGGAGCACACAACTTTTTGGCAAGTTTGGAGCAAATGCCAACAGATAAGATGCTGCCGCAGTCTATAGCAGCGGCACGTGCTGCCTTGTGGCAGGGCTGGGCAAGACAAAAGCTGGATGTACTGCCTCGTTTGGTGCCTGCCGGCTTAAAAAAATACAGCGGCAGGCTGCTGACGGATTTGACAGCGACGGAAAGCATGGTGCTGGAAAAAACATTGGAGTTTTTGGCAGATAGCCAGCCGCAGCCCACGGGGCAAGTGATGCCCGGCACATGGAACGAAGCTGCACAGCGGTATGAGTTTAATCAGGAAACGGTAGACTGGCTCCATGCCTGCTTGAGCAGCGAAGCTAAAGGTGCTGCCTCGGATTCAGGCAAGGAACCATAACCGATGATAACGGTGTGGGCGGGGCAGGAGGCGATACTTTGCCGATAGTAGGAGGACAATCCGGTTAAGCAGATGCCCATTTGGGCGGCGGTTTGCACCATCTCCTGCTCAGAAGGGCCGTTTGGTAAGGTAACAAGCAGGTGCAGGCCGGTGTGCAGACCGTTCAAATGAATACTATCCCGTCCGAACGCTGTTTGCAGGGCGCAGACCAGTGCGTCCCGGCGCCGTTTGCAGGTGTTTCTTGTACGAGCCAGATGCCGTGTGAAGTAGCCATCGGCCACAAAACGGCAAAAGGTTTGTTGTTCAAAGCGGCTGACAGTATTGGCGTAGCTGCCGTAGCGAGCCTTCCAACGGGGCAGCAAACCCTGTGGAAGAACCATATAGGCAAGGCGGATACTGGGCGCCAAACTGCGGGATACAGTGGATAGATATACCACCGGGCCGGAACTTCCTGCCATGCCCTGCAAACTGGGAAGCGGCCTTTGGTCAAAGCGAAACTCTGCGTCAAAGTCATCCTCCAACAGGTAGCGGCCCGGTTGCTGTGTTGCCCAAGCAAGCAGTGCGGCACGGCGAGGGGCACTCATCGTAACACCGGTGGGAAACTGGTGGCTCGGTGTGATATAACACAGATTTGCACCGCTTTCCATCAGGGCCTGCGGGGAAAGCCCGTATTTATCTACGGGGACCGAACAACAGGGCAGGCCGCTGTTTTCCAGAATATGACGGGTAGAAGAATAGCCCGGGTCCTCAACAGCGCAGATTCCCGATAGGAGGGGTGCCAGAAGTCCCAGCAGATACTCCAAGCCTGCACCTACCACGATTTGCTCAGGGGTACACTGAACGCTGCGGTAGCTTGCAAGATACTTTGCAAGCACTCGGCGCAGATTTTCGTCCCCTTGGGGAGAGCCGTGAGCCAACAGCTGCGGGGCAGAGTATAACAGCTCTTTTTGGATACGTCCCCATGTGCGGAACGGGAAAAGTGCAGTGTCCACGTTGCCGGTGCGCAGGTCGTACTTCCAAGTAGTTGCGGGCGGTGTGGCGGGTGCGGCGGTTGGCGGGGGCACATTCGATGCAGGAAAGGGCTGCGTAAAGGGCAGAACAACAAAGCCGCTGCGAGGGCGGCTTTCTACATAGCCTTCGGCAGCCAACATTTGATATGCGGTATCTACAGTGTTTACCGAGATACCAAGTTCGTGCGCAAGGGTGCGCTTGCCCGGCAGCCGTGTGCCGGCACAAAGTGTTCCGTTGCGGATTTGCCGGGACAGGGCACGGTACAGGCGGTCGTATAAAGGGCCGTCGGATTGGTCTAACAATACAGAAAATTGCAGCATAAGTACCTCTATTTTTAACTGGCACCATAAAAAAGAAATATACTGGGTATTTTAATGGTATCAGAAATGCATATACTGGAAGTATCCCTTTTAACTGGGCAAATGTCAAGGCAGAAAGGGAAACATAGAGAAAAAGAGGGCGTGTGTATGACACCGACACAAATGTGGCTGATTTTTGGGGCAGTTGTAGCAGTTATTTTTTTGCTTGCTTTGGCTTGCCACAAAAAGTTTACTGTAAAAGAAATTGCGATTATTGGCTTGATGGCAGCATTAAGTTTTATTGCATACCAGTTTTTCCGTATTCCGAATATTTTAGGTACGGGCGCATCGTTCCATTTGGGAAACACCTTTACGGCACTGACAGCTTTGCTGCTGGACGGCGTTTCCGGTGGATTGGCAGGCGCTATTGGATTGTCTATTGCGGATATTGCAGCAGGCGATCCCGGCTATGCCATTACCACATTTATTTTGAAGTTTATTATCGGTTTGGTGTGCGGAACTGTTGCACATCGTGTGCTGCATCTGCATAATCAGGACAAAACCCAGATGTCCAAACTGCGTTATGTTGTTTTGGTTTCGGCAGCGGCATTTTCCGGCTTGCTGGTAAATGTGTTTACGGACCCGTTCTTGGGATATTTCCGTAATCGCTATATTTTTGGTATGCCGGCAGACATTACCACGGTTTTTGCGAAGGTTACGTCCGGAGTAACACTGGTAAACAGCATTTTGTCCTGTGTGTGCTGTGTAGTCTTGTATTTGGCTATTTATCCTGCTTTGCGCAAGGCACATTTGCTGGAAAATAAAAAATAATGCGATACAAAAGGCCCATTGCGTTCAGCAATGGGTCTTTTTTTATGGTAACTTTGCGTATGTAGGTAAAAAACAACTTCTTTACTGGAATTTTAGTGTGAAATGGTGTACAATATTAAAATGCGTAATTTGGAGAATTGCAATCAATCACTTGATGTAAGGGGTACAGTATGACGCAACAGAGTAATCAACAATGGAAAGATTGGGTAAATAAGGCCCGAGAGTTTTTGCAAAAACCTTATGGCATTGCTGTAGTTGTTGCAGTAGTGTTTGCCATTTGTGTGGCACTAGGTCAGCAGATGTCCAATGCCGTTTTTGGGCACAAGGACGAAGCTGACGACACCATGGAAGAAATATCCAGCGCCGTGGAGGATGATACCGATTATCAGGGCGGCGGCGAAATCGACGCAGAAAAATTTCAGGGAACTGTTTTGGAGAAAACGGAAGACGCAGGCGAACAGTATATTAAGGATACATTGTTTGTTGGTGATTCCAATACTGTGCGGTACATGAGCTACGGATTTGCCTCGCTGGATCACGCAATCGGCGTAATCAGTATGTCTGCTACACAGGTTACCAGTCTGCCGTGTGTTAAATTCAAGTCTAATAAAGATTTGGTTACCATTAACAAGGCAATACCCATTATGCAGCCCAAGCGTGTGGTATTTAGCTTTGGTACCAATGATTTGACCGGCGGCGTAAAAAGCTATATTTCAAGCTACGAAAAAGCGATTAAAAAGTGCTACGATGCGTATCCGTACTTTGACGTATTAGTTTCGGCAATTCCGCCTGTGGATCAGTATCGCAATTATCCTGCTATTACCATGCAGAACATTGATAAGTTTAATGCTGCATTGGTGGATATGTGCGAGAAAAAAGGCTGGAAGTTCTTAAATACCAGTGAGGTATTGAAGGATAAGAATACCGGCTTTGCCAAAAAAGATTACACGGTATACGATGGCTTGCACCTGTCTAAAGAGGGTGTAACAGTAGTGTTTGATTACATTCGCACCCATGCGTACGAAACAAAAGACAGACGCCCCACTCCGCTGAAGAAAGTGCCTGAGCGTGGAGAAACTCCGCCGGATTTGATTAGCCATGACCCGCTGAAGCCGGACGGCCCGCACCCCACAGCGACAGCTACAGCAACGGCTGCACCGGAAACCATTACAGTGCACTTTACCAGCAGCGAAGGCGGTAAAATAAACGGCGAGCTGGAGCAGAATGTTGCAATTGCCGGCACCTGTGCAGTGGTAGAAGCTGTGCCGGAAAAGGGCTATGTGTTCAAGAGCTGGAGCTGTACAAATGGCCGAATTGAGGACACGAAAAACCCGAAACTGCACTTTACAGTTCCGGGCAATGCAACAGAGGACATTACCATAAAAGCGACCTTTGAAAAGGTAGAGGCTAAGCCGACCCCAACAGCAACACCTCAGCCGGAAAAGCCCGCCGAACAGGTGAAACCGGTTGAACCGGAAACGCCTACACAAACAGCGAAACCTGTTGAAACAGAAAAACCTGCCGAACCAGAAAAGCCCATTAAACCAGAAAAGCCATCTGAGCCGGAGAAAACTGCCGAACCAGAAAAGCCATCTGAGCCGGAAACAGTGCCTCCCGCACCGGAAAAAACGCCGGAAACAGTACCTCCCGCACCGGAACCTCCGGCACCGGAAGTATCGAATCCGCCCGCTGTAGAGCCGGATGCACCTACCGATTCGGGCACTGCCGAAACAACTCCGGCAGAATAAATTTCGATTGAATGCAGTTTATATCTTGACAAGAGCAAAACTTGGTGATACAATTCAGCCAACAATTTCATATAAAAGCAATGACGAAGACGGATTTAGTTGTGTGTTTTCCAGAGAGTCAGGCATTGGTGTGAGCCTGATAAATAGCGACTAGAATATCCCATCACTTCCGAGCCGAAAGCCTCAAAGCTGCTGCGAGTAAGGCTTTCCGTGCATGCTACGTTAGTGCATAGGGCTTGTTGGAGCCTGAAAGTGGTATGGCAATGCCATACAATTTGAGTGGTACCGCGGGTAATTTGTTTTACAAACGACTCGTCTCAAAGTAATTTGAGGCGAGTCGTTTTTTTTATTGTTTTTATATCAGAAATTGGGGGACGAGAACCGTTGGTCAATAGAAGGGAGAACCATCATGAAATTGGGCAAGAAAAATCTTTTAGTGGTTAGCTTTATGCTGTTTTCACTGTTCTTTGGCGCCGGAAACCTTATTTTTCCGCCGTTTTTAGGACAAAACGCAGGCAACCACACGGTATGGGCAATGCTGGGCTTTTTGGTAACAGCTGTTGTACTGCCGGTTTTGGGCGTTGTGGTTGTTGCTGAGTTTAACGGCTTGGATAAGCTGGGCCAAAAAGTAGGCAAGCGATTTGCACTTATCTTTACTGTGCTGATTTATTTATCTATCGGCCCCGGCCTGGGAATTCCACGTGCAGCATCTGTTCCCTTTGAAATGGCAGTTGCTCCCTATATGCCCCAAGGCACAAATACAGCCTTGTGGATGTTTTTGTACTCGCTGGCGTTTTTCCTGATTGCATTATGGCTGTGCTTGAATCCCGGTAAGCTGGTAAATCGTATTGGCCGTGTGCTCACGCCGATGACGTTGTTCTTCCTGTGCTTTTTGTTCTTTAACTTTTTGTTCCGTGGCGATGTACAGGTAGCTGCCCCCAGTATGGCATATCAGAGCGGTGCATTTATGCAGGGTTTTAAGGACGGCTACCAGACGATGGACACCATTGCCGCACTGAACTTTGGTTTGGTAATTACAGTGACCCTTAGCTCTTTTGGCATCCGTGAAAAATCCGGCGTGATTCGCTATACGGTAGTAGCAGGCACAATTGCAGGCTCGATTTTGGCCTGTGTTTATATGATGCTGACTTATATGGGTATGTGCAGTTCCGGCGTGTATCCTGTACAGGACAACGGCGCATGGACCTTGCGCTGCATTGTGTATCAGCTGTTTGGAGATTTTGGTGCTGTGCTGCTGGCAACTACCTTTACGCTGGCCTGCTTAACCACCTGCGTGGGTCTGATTAACTCGATTTCCCGTTATTTCTCCACCCTGTTTGAAAAGGTATCCTACAAAACATGGGTATGGGTTATCGTTGTTTTCTCTTTCCTGGTATGTAATTTGGGCCTGAATGCTATTTTGAGCATCTCTGTTCCGGTTCTGGATGCCATCTATCCGGTATCTATCGTACTGATTGTGTTGGGCTTGACCGACAAGTTGTGGCGCAATCACCGTTTTGTATACCCGTTTGTAGTATTTGGCAGCAGCGTCGAAAGCGTGCTGTTTGCAATGTACAAACTGAAGCTGCCTATGGGTGCTTTGTGGCAGATGTGCGAAAAGCTGCCTTTGTTTAAGGAGGGCTTCGGCTGGGTTGGCGTTGCAGTTGTGATGCTGGTCATTAGTCTGGTTGCAGAGATGGCTCCCAAAAAGGTTGCAGAAGCAGAGTAAATGCAAAAAAGCGGTAAGTATCCAATGGGGTACTTACCGCTTTTTATTATGTTTGAATATGACCGGAAATTCTTCAGTGAATGAAATGCAGTAGAATTTAACTTTATTTTGAAGATATTCCCATCTCCAACGTTAGCATTGTTATCAAAATAAGCTGAAATTTTGGCGCAGCGTTTCGGGGCTTTCGGTAACAGGACATATCGGCCTACTTTACTATTACCGGCACCAATAGCATATTGTTTACCGGCTCCTTCAGTATATTTCAGCGGTTTTGAAAAGACTATATAACAAGAAGAAAAACGACAGAATACGAAGAATGTAAATAATATAAAAGATAATCCAGAGGGGATAGATACATAAATAAATGACAAAAAGGATAAAAAACTTGTGAATTTATTTACAACCCGCCTAAATTTTGTATAATAAAAGGCAGGAGGATAAAAATTTATGAAAAAATTAGTCGGAATTATTTTAGCACTATCTCTTTGTTTAAGCATGGCTGCTTGTTCCAACGATAAGCAGGAAACAGCTGCAGATGCAGCTTATACTGCAGGAACTTATGAAGCAGTTGCGCAGGGAAATAATGGCGATGTAAAGGTCAATGTGGAATTTACGGATTCCCAGATTAAATCCATTACCATTGAAAGTAAGGAAACAACCGGTTTAGGCGATACGGCAATGGAAACATTGAAGGAAAAAGTACTGGAAAATCAGACATTGGCCGTCGATACGATTGCCGGAGCAACCAATTCCAGCAAAGCATTTTTAAGCGCTATTGAGGATTGCGTCAAGCAGGCTAATGGCGATGTTGAAGCTTTGAAGAATAAAGAAATCAGCCAGGGCGAAGTCAAAGAAGAAACTCTGGATGTTGACACTGTTGTTGTAGGTGGCGGTGCTGCCGGTATGAGTGCAGCAATCAGAGCAGAGGAACTGGGACAGAAAGTTGTTCTTCTTGAAAAAATGAATTTTACAGGCGGTGCTATTTCCATCAGCTTCGGCAACCAGGTTGTTACCGGTTCCGAATTGCAGAAGGAAGCAGGCGTAACAGAAGATACACCGGAAGCGATGATTGCGGACTTTAAAGCTAACGGTGCAAATCTGAATGTAGACGAGCTGGTTTCTCTGTTGGCTGAAAATGTTGGTGAAACCACTGACTGGATGAATGCATATGTTGGTGCTGAATACAACATGGAAGAAGGCCTGCATAAGTTGGCTGAGTACGGCATCGACAGAGAATTGCAGTTTGCCGGTAAGGGTGCTGGTGTTGCAAAAACCATGAAAGAGAAACTGGAGCAGGAAGGCATTCAGGTTTTATTGAACACAAAAGCTACCGAGATCATTATGAAGGATGGAGCTGCTGCAGGAATCAAGGCAGCTGCAGACGGTGTAAATTATACGATCAATGCGGATCGTGTTATTTTGGCAACAGGTGGATACGGCAATAACAAAGATCTGTTGAAGGGCGAAATTGCCAATGCATTATATTACGGACCGGAATCTTCTACTGGTGATGGCATTTTGATGGCAACAGCAGAAGACGTCAATGCGGCAACAAGACTGATGGAGTACGGAAAGCGTTATCCGAACGGTATTGAAGTCAGCGAAGGTCATGCAAAATCAACCATTGGCGGCAACATTGCAGTATTTAATATGAGCGCAATTCTTGTCAACAATGAGGGCAAACGAATTGTCAATGAAAAATCTTCCAACAGACAGATTCTGGAAGCTGAACTGGCTCAGGAAGGTCAGATGGGCTATTTGTTGATGGATGCTGCAAACTTTGAAACCTTCTTAAGCAAGCTGCCGGGTGGCGGTATTTCTGAAGAACAGGTCAATGAGTGGTTAGCTAACAACGGAAGCAAGGCTCCGTATTTTATGACGGCAGCTACGCTGGATGAACTGGCTGCTGTTGCAAAGATGGATCCTGAAACATTAAAGGCAACGGTTGAAAGATACAATGGCTTTGTTAAAAATGGCAAGGATGAAGACTTTGACCGTCCGGCTGCCAATATGACAATGGAAATTGGTGCAGGTCCTTACTATCTTGTAGAGCAGAAGCCTCGTTTTGCATCTACAATGGGCGGCTTGGTTGTCAATGATCATCTGCAGGTCATGAACACAAACGATGAAGCTATTTCCGGCTTATATGCTGCCGGTGAACTTGTCGGTGGTGTTATGGGTGATGACTCTCCGTCCGGAGCCAATAATGCCTGGGCACTGACTTCGGGTAAACTGGCTGCTGAATTTGCTGCAGAAAAATAAATATAAAAGGTTGTAGGTCAGGTGAAGGATGTGACTGAAAAATATCAGCAGATCATATCAACTGACAGAAACGACAAAATAAAGCAGGCACCGTTCTGCTAATGCCTTTTAGACTGTTGACAAAATGTCAACAGTCTTTTTTTATGATATTTATATTGTAAAAAGCAGGCCTTCGCAAAAAGACCTGCTTTGTCAACACAAAAAGCGGTAAGTACCCAATTGGATACTTACCGCCTTTTGCGTTAAAAGGATAATCAAAAGGAGAAAGAAAACAGTTGGAGGACTGTTTCGCGGATGGTAAACCAAGGTTGCAAAACATCAAAAGTACCCAACAGAAAAGCAAAGGTACAAAACAGGAAATGATGGTTAGCAACTGCTAACCAGAATATATCATATCCGGAATCGCTCGTCAATAGCAAAATCCTAATTTTGGTATTTTACCAAGCAAAAAGAATAAAATCCTATTTCTGGCAGATACTAAAGGAAAAACCTGCTAAGGAGGATTTTATAAATGAAGGCAACGGGAATCGTACGCCGCATTGACGAGCTGGGGCGAATTGTAATCCCGAAAGAGATTCGCCGCACGCAAAGGATTCGCCGAGGAGACCCACTTGAAATTTTTACCAGTGCTGAGGGAGAAGTGATTTTCAAAAAATATTCGCCGATGGCTGAAATTACAGCTGTTGCGGACCAGTATACCGGTGTACTGGCAAAGCAACTGGGATTAACTGCTTTTGTTTGTGATAGAGATACGATTGTGGCTGTCAGCGGAAGCGGCAAAAAAGAACTGGCGGAAATGCGGGTGTCACGTCCCTTAGAGCGTATTATGGAAAGCCGCAAAACTTATACTATGAATACCGACGCTGAACAGCTGCTGCCTTGCGAGGGGTGCGGAAAAGGAATTTTGGCGGCTTGCCCGGTAGTAACGGCGGGAGATGTGATTGGTGCGGTAGGCTTTTTGATGCCGGAGCATAGCGCAGTACCAAGCGAGGAGCAGGTGCGTGCAGTCGAGCTATGCGCGGCATTGTTGGCAAAGCAGATGGAAGAGTGAACTGCCACGAAAGGAGTGACTGGAAAGCGGCCGCTCCTTTTCTTTTGGATAAAAAATACCTATATATAAAGGATAGTGCCCAGTTTGTGTCGGAATTATGAATGTTTTTGAAACTTGTTTTGGCGGGGCTTGACAGATTGGTGGAATTGCATATAATAGTGTTAGCACTCAGGAAGATAGAGTGCTAAAAACAAAAAAGAGCGAGGCGAACACGATGCGAATGGATGATAGAAAACGACAAATCATGCAAGCCATCGTGCAGCTTTATGGGTTGGAGGGCGAACCAATCGGCAGCGGTGTGCTGGCCAATTATTTCGACTGTGCTGTGTCCAGTGCGACGCTGCGCAACGATATGGCAGCACTGACAAAGCTTGGCCTACTGGAACAGCCCCACACCAGCGCGGGACGCATCCCCAGCGCAAAAGGTTACCGATACTACTTGGACGATTTGCTGGGAAAAGAAATGCAGCTGGACCGCCAAGATGCACGAGAGATTCGGAACACGTTTGCGGCGCTGGACCAAGAGCCGGATAAGCTGGCACAAGGTGCCGCAAAAGCACTGGCAAAGATGACTGGTTATACAGTGGCGGTTACAACGCCCCGTGCGGATGACCTTTGTATTGCACATTATGAGGTAGTACAGGTTGGCCGCTACGCTGCGGCGGTGCTTGCTGTTACAACAGCAGGCGGTGTACGTACACGTGTGGCGCATGTAAGCCGTGGCTTGACCCGTGGAGATGCGGCAAGTTTGGCAGCGCTGCTGAACAGCAACCTGACCTTTGTGGCTCCGGTGGATTTGGACCAAAATCTGTTGAACGCTTTGTGCGAACAGGCTGGGCCCGCACTGGTATCGGTGGTTTGGGCAGCGGCAGGAATCCTACAGGATTCAGCACGGCCGCACGTATTTTTGGGCGGTGAGCAGTATTTACTGCAATGGCCCGAGTTACAACCCCACTTGCCGCTGCTGTTGGCACAGCTGAATGACGATGAGCGTGCCGGTGCAATGATTACACCTCCAAGTAATCGCACCACGGTTTTTTTGGGCGAAGATATGGTGCCTGAGATGCCGGGACTTTGCATTATGGCTAAGCGATATATGGTAGGCGGAGGCATGACGGGTACAATCGCCTTGGTTGGCCCGGCACGAATGCCGTTCTCCCGTTTGATTCCGGTGCTGGAAACCTGCGCCCAAGAGTTGGGCAAGGGGATGTCCGGCAGAACAGCAGACGAAGCATAAAACGTAATTGCCCGAATAAAGGAGGACATAAATCATGAGCGAAGAAGCCAAGCGTGAACAGGCGGCTGCGGAAGAGCAGGTCGAGGAAACTACCGCAGCAACTGCCGAAACACAGCAGGCTCCTGTTGAGGAAAACAAGGAGACAGAGGCTCCGGCTAAGGAGAAAAAAGAGTTCTTTGGTAAAAAGGCCAAGGAAACCGAAGCCTTGAAAGCAAAGCTGGATACCGCAGAAAAGGCGGCAGCCGAGGCAAAGGAACAGCTGCTGCGTACCGCAGCGGAGTATGATAACTTCCGCAAGCGCAGCGCACGAGAAGCAGACCAGAAGTTTAACGATGGTGTGAGCTTTGCAGTAAATCAGATTTTGCCGATTTTGGATACGCTGGAGATGGCTGCAAATGCACCCACCACTGACGAAGCTTATAAAAAGGGCGTTGTAATGACGCTGGACAAGGCCGCTCAGGCATTGGCAAAGCTGAACATCACTGAGATTGAGGCAATGGGCCTGCCCTTTGACCCCAACGTGATGAACGCTGTATCTCAGATGCCTGCACCGGAAGGTATTGAGGCCGGCTGTGTCATGACAGTTTACCAAAAGGGTTACCGCATTGGTGACCGCATTGTCCGCCACGCAACCGTTGTGGTGGCTGAATAACGGCAAAAACGCTTTGGCGTTTTCTTATATAAAGCAAATCAAATCATTCAAATCATATAACAATTATGAGAGGGGAATTTTATTATGAGTAAAATCATTGGTATCGACTTAGGTACTACAAACAGCTGTGTTGCTGTTATTGAAGGCGGCGAGCCTGTTGTTATCGCTAACGCTGAAGGCGCACGTACCACTCCTTCTGTAGTAGGTTTCACCAAGACCGGCGACCGTCTGGTTGGTCAGGTTGCAAAGCGTCAGGCTATCACCAACCCTGAAAACACCGTTTCTTCCATCAAGCGTGATATGGGCACCAGCAACAAGGTTACCATTACGCAGGCAAAGCTGGCAGACGGTTCCATCGGCAGCGCAGAGTACACTCCCCAGCAGATCAGCGCTATGATTCTGCAGAAGCTGAAGGCTGACGCTGAGGCTTACTTGGGCGAGACCGTTACCGAGGCTGTTATCACTGTTCCTGCATACTTCAACGACAGCCAGCGTCAGGCTACCAAGGACGCAGGCACCATTGCAGGCTTGAACGTTAAGCGTATCATCAACGAGCCTACTGCTGCTTCTCTGGCATACGGCGTTGATAAGGAAGACGACCAGAAGATTATGGTTTACGACTTGGGCGGCGGTACTTTCGACGTTTCCATCATTGAGATGGGCGACGGTGTTACCGAAGTTCTGGCTACCAACGGCGATACCCGTTTGGGCGGCGACGACTTTGACCAGCGCATCATCGACTGGATGGCAGACGCATTCATGGCTGAAAACAACATCGACCTGCGCAAGGACAAGATGGCTGCACAGCGCCTGAAGGAAGCTGCTGAAAAGGCTAAGATTGAGCTGTCCAGCGCTATGAGCAGCCAGATTAACCTGCCCTTTATCACTGCTGACGCTACTGGCCCCAAGCACTTGGATATGACCCTGACCCGTGCAAAGTTCAACGAGCTGACTGCTGATTTGGTCGACCGCACCATGCGCCCCGTCCGTCAGGCTCTGGCTGACGCAGGTCTGAAGGCTTCCGACCTGAAGAAGGTCCTGCTGGTTGGCGGTTCTACCCGTATCCCCGCAGTTGCAGAGGCTGTTAAGAAGGAACTGAACTGCGAGCCCTTCAAGGGCATCAACCCCGACGAGTGCGTTGCTGTCGGCGCTGCCATCCAGGGCGGCGTTCTGCAGGGCGATGTGAAGGGCCTGCTGCTGCTGGACGTCACTCCCCTGAGCCTGGGCATTGAGACCCTGGGCGGCGTGTGCACCAAGATCATTGATCGTAACACCACCATCCCCACCAAGAAGAGCCAGGTGTTCTCCACCGCTGCAGACAACCAGCCCTCTGTTGAGGTCAACGTCCTGCAGGGCGAGCGTGAGTTCGCTAAGGACAACAAGAGCCTGGGAACCTTCCATCTGGACGGCATCGCTCCGGCTCCCCGTGGCGTGCCTCAGATCGAAGTCACCTTCGATATTGACGCAAACGGCATCGTGAACGTCAGCGCTAAGGACCTGGGCACCGGCAAGGAGCAGAAGATCACCATCACTGCTTCCACCAACATGTCCAAGGACGATATCGACAAGGCTGTGCATGAGGCAGAGCAGTATGCCGAGGACGACAAGAAGAAGCGCGAAGAGGTCGATGTGCGCAACGGCGCAGACCAGATGGTCTTCCAGACTGAGAAGATGCTGAAGGAGAACGGCGACAAGCTGCCCGCTGACGTAAAGAGCGAAGCTGAGGCTAAGCTGGCTGACCTGAAGACTGCTGTCCAGAGCGGCACTGTTGAGGACATCAAGGCTAAGCAGGAAGCTCTGAGCCAGGTGTTCGAGCGCTTGTACCAGGCTGCAGCAACTGCACAGCAGCAGGCAGCAGGTGCACAGCCCGGCCCCGACGCAGGCGCACAGAATGGCCCTGCAGATGACGGCGTGGTAGATGCAGACTTCAAGGAAGTTTGATCAACTGAATCCTGAAAGCGCAGCCCCTTCCTTTTTGGGGCGGGCTGCCTGATAGTGCAAAGCCGCTCCGGAAATCGGGGCGGCATTTGCAGGTTATAAGGTGGAAAGTATGGCAGATAAACGTGATTACTATGAGGTCCTGGGCGTTTCCAAGGGTGCCACTGCGGAAGAAATCAAAAAGGCTTACCGTAAGCTGGCGTTGAAGTATCACCCGGACTATAACCCCGGCGATAAGCAGGCTGAGGAAAAGTTCAAGGAAATCAACGAAGCAAACGAAGTGCTTAGCGACCCGGAAAAGCGTCAGCGCTATGACCAGTTTGGTTTTGCGGGTGTGGACCCGAACTATGGCGCAGGCCAGGGCGGCGGCTTTGGCGGCGGCTTCGGCGGTGTAGACCTTGGCGACATTTTCGGCGATATTTTCGGCGGCGGTTTTGGTGGCTTTGGCGGCGGCGGCCGCTCCAATCCCAATGCACCCCGTAAGGGCGCAGATATTCGTGTGCGTATAACGCTGAGCTTTGATGAGGCTGTGCACGGCTGCAAAAAGAACGTGGAAATCACCCGTCAGGACACCTGCCCTGAGTGCGGCGGTTCCGGTGCAGAAAAGGGCACTTCCCCGGAAACCTGCCCCGATTGCGGTGGCCGTGGTTATACCGTGCGCCAGCAGCGTACGCCCTTTGGTGTGATGCAGAGCCAGCAGCCCTGCGCCCGTTGCGGCGGCAAGGGTAAAATCGTGAAGAACCCCTGCAAGAAGTGCCACGGCGGCGGAAAGGTCGGCGTGAAGAAGAAGCTGGAGGTCAATATCCCGGCGGGTATTGATGACGATCAGAGCATTGCACTGCGTGGTATGGGCGATGCAGGCATAAACGGCGGCCCCAACGGCGATGTAATCGTAATGGTGACCGTGCGCCCGGATAACCTGTTCCAGCGTGAAGGCTATGATGTTTGGGTCAACCTGCCCATTACCTACAGTCAGGCTGTGTTGGGTGCAAAGGTAGAAGTACCTACTGTTGACGGCAAGGTGGAGTACACCATTCCGGAAGGCACCCAGAGCGGTACTACCTTCCGCCTGCGTGGCAAGGGCATTCAGTACGTGAATGGCCGCGGCCGTGGTGATATGTACGTAAAGTGCGACGTGGAAATCCCCAAGAAGCTGACCAAGCATCAGCGTGAGGCTTTGGAGAAGTTCGACGAAACCATGAAGGACGATAACTACGAAAAGCGTAAGGGCTTTTTTAAAAATCTGAAGAATCGTTTCAGCAACTGATAAAAAAAGGCGGTACCTATCGGTACCGCCTTTTTTTATGCCCTACAAAATGCCCCTGCCTAGGAAGCATATTCCAAAGCAGGGGCATTTTTATGATTATTTGTGAGAACGTAGCGCAACACACCTTAGCCTACAAAGGAAAGACGATTCAGGAAGATACGGACAAGAGAGTGTAATAATTGAATACCCGGAGATAGAGAATAACACAAAAGTAAATATGTATAAGCCGAAATAAGCAAAAAGAGAAATTGTGCACTAATCGAAATGGATTAGTGTGGAGAACTTGATGGAGCGAATAGAATATCGTATTTGCATTGAAAAAAACAGCAAAATGAGGTATTATAAAAATAGTTATCATGGATTAGTGTGGTAATTTGTAAAAATAAAAAAAGGAGGCTGAAATATCGATTATTTTCTAGCAAATATAGCTAAAAACATAAAATAAGCTATCTTCCAGCAAAATGCTTTTTGCCGAATCCAAAAGATTGTGGAAAATAAAGCAGATGTTGGTTTTGATAACATAAAGTTAACTGGAGTTTATTTAGGAGAAACAATATGGAGTGTATTAAAAATAGCAGAGCAATACAGCACTTGCTAAAATACAAGCCCCTTTTGAAGGAGCTTGTTGTACGTGATTTGAAGGTAAAATACCGTCGCAGCTTTTTAGGATATCTTTGGAGTTTGCTGAATCCATTGTTGATGATGGTGGTTATGACAGTGGTTTTTTCCTTTATGTTCCGCTCGAATATTGAGAACTTTCCGCTGTATTTGATTTGCGGCAATACGTTATGGGCCTTTTTTTGTGAAAGTACCACAATGGCAATGAACTCGGTGCTAAGCAATGGAGCACTTATTAAGAAGGTTTATATTCCGAAGTTTATTTTTCCAATCTCTCGTGTGCTTTCTAGCTTTGTTACTATGAGCTTTAGCTTGGTAGCAATTTTAATCGTTATGTTGGTAACACGAACCCCGTTCCACTGGCCTCTTTTGTTATTCCCCATTCCAATGGTACTGTTGTTGGTGTTCTGCATAGGTATTGGTATGGTTCTGTCAGCATTGGCGGTTTATTTCCGTGACATTATGCATCTTTATAGTGTTATTACAATGGCTTGGATGTATGCAACACCCATTTTCTATCCGTTGGATCCGGAGGTATTACCTCAACAAATTATTAATGTGATTAAGTACAACCCCATGTATCATTATATTAACTTTTTCCGGCAGATTGTTATCTATGGGAATATCCCGGAAATCGAAACATGGATTTTCTGCGCAGGAAGTGCCATAATTTCATTGGTAATCGGTTTAGCAATTTTCAGAAAAATGCAAAAGAACTTTATTTTGTATCTGTAAAGGAGATGGAAACAATGGCAGATAAAATTATAAAAGTAAACGATGTTTCCATGCGCTTTAATCTTGCAGAGGAAAAGACAGATACACTAAAGGAATATTTCCTTAAGATGCTTACAGGAAAATTGCACTTTAATGAATTTTTTGCGCTTAAAAATATTTCTTTTTCTGTTGAAAGAGGCGAAGCTGTCGCATTGATTGGCTCTAACGGTAGCGGTAAGAGTACGATGCTTAAAATTTTGGCGGGCGTGTTGTATCCCTCGCAGGGTAACGTGGAAATTAACGGAACCATTGCGCCGTTGATTGAATTGGGCGCAGGTTTTGATATGGATTTGACTGCCCGGGAAAATATTTATTTGAATGGTGCAGTGCTGGGCTATGACCATGACTTTATGGAAAAGAATTTTCAGGAAATTATGGATTTTGCAGAGTTATGGGATTTTGTGGACGTTCCGGTTAAAAACTATTCCTCTGGTATGGTGGCACGTCTGGGCTTTGCAATTGCCACAATTGTAAAAGCAGATATTTTAGTAGTTGATGAAATCTTGGCCGTTGGTGACTTTAAGTTCCAAGAGAAGTGTAAGGCTCGCATGGCAGAAATGATGAATGAGGGAACAACATTATTGTTTGTGAGCCATAGTGCAGAGCAGGTTAAAGAGTTGTGTAGTCGTGCAATTTGGCTAGATCATGGTCATTTAATGGCTGATGGTCCTACTGACATTGTATACAAAAAATACGAAGAAAAAATGAATGCTTAAGTTGTGGAGGATGGATAGTATGGCGCCCAATATTAAAATATTAATTTCTTGCCATAAAGATACGGGATATATTAAAAGTGATATCTGGCAACCGATTCAGTTGGGAAGCGAAAATGCGGCAGTGCAGTTGCCGAATATGTTGCATGATAACGTAGGAGAGAATATATCTAAATTAAATCCGATGTATTGTGAGTTGACGGCACAATACTGGGCGTGGAAAAATCTTGATGCAGATTATTACGGATTTTGCCATTATCGTCGTTATTTTAGTTTCGCAGATGAACACTATCTTGAAGATGCTTATGGTAATGTTGTTGAAAAATATCTGGATGACAGTACAATTAACAAGTATAAGCTAGACGATGAAACGGTGCAGCAAACTGTAGAAAAATACGATGTAATAACAACAACACGTAAGAATTTGCATAAGATGCCGGGGCGTTTTAAGTCTGTTTCTGATCAGTACGAGCGTGCGCCGTTGCTGCACGGAAAAGATTTGCAAGTGATGCTGGAAATCATTGATGAAAAATACCCGGAGTACAGCAAAGCCGCACACAAGCATTGCGATGGCAATGTGACCAGTTTTTGCAATATGTATATTCTCAAAAAGGAAATCTTTTTTGATTACTGCCAGTGGATGTTTGGTGTGTTGGAAGAATTTTGCAAGCGAGTAGACATGAGCTGTTATAGTACAGAGGCACTGCGCACACCGGGCCATTTGTCAGAGCGTTTATTTGGTATTTACTATCTACATTTATTAGAGAACAATCCTAACTTACGTACTAAGGAGTTACAGTGCGTATTTTACGAAAATACTGAAAAACATGAAGTGCTTTTACCAGCATTTGAACACAACAGTATTCCGGTTGTATTTGCAGCAAATAATAGCTTTATTCCTATGTTTGCAACGTGCTTACAGTCGGTGTTGGATCATGTTTCAGACGCATATAATTATGACTTAGTATTGCTGCAGTCTGATGTAAGTGACGAAAATAAGCGTAAGCTGCTAGATATGGTTAAGGGCTATAAAAATGTTTCTTTACGTCTTTTTGATGCAGCTTCTTTACTACAGAACTATGATTTGAAGGCAAATGCACACATTAGTGTAGAAACCTACTACCGATTCTTGATTCAAGCTGTTTTACCTAAATATGATAAAATTCTGTATTTAGATTGCGATTTAATTGCAAATGCGGATGTTGCTGAGCTATATAATACTGATGTTGAGGGCTATATGTTGGCAGCTGCTCGCGATCCTGACTTTTTAGGTCAGATTAATGGAGCAAACAGAAGTACGAGGTTGTACTGTGAGAAGGATTTTAAAATGAAAAATCCGTACAATTATTTCCAGGCAGGCGTACTGCTGTTTAATGAAAATGAAATGCGTAAAGCGTATTCCCTGGATCAGTGGTTGACATTTGCTTCACAGCCTTATAAGTATAACGATCAGGATGTCTTGAACCTTTATTGTGAAGGTCGTGTTAAATACTTGGATATGGCGTGGAACATGATTACCGACTGTGACCATACGCGTGTTTCGCAGGTGATTGTACATGCACCTGCGGTTATTCAAGCAGAGTATAAAAAGGCACATGCAGCGCCAAAACTTATCCATTATGCAGGTTTCATGAAACCGTGGCATCGCCCAACAGAGGATTATGCACATAAGTTCTGGGAAGTAGCACGCCGTACTCCTTATTACGAAGAGCTGTTGTTCCGCTTGATGGATGGTGTATCTTACTGGACCGTTTATGAAAATAATAAGCGTTTCGGAATACGGAGATTGACCGAAAAGATGAAGCGTGGGGTACGAAAAGTAGGCGATAAGCTATTTCCGAAAGGTACTGCCCGCCGAGAAAAGTTGAAAGTGTTACTAAAACGCGGTTGATTGCCAAAGGTAAAGAGATAAATATCTAACATGTATTACAGGGTTAGAGACTGGATATTAAAGGTTTTCTGTGTTGTATAGCATAAGCTGATTAAAGGATTTAAAGAAGCACCTTACAGGCTCTAGATGAGTATAACAAAACACCCCTACCACAAGACATTACTCCTGGGTAGGGGTGTTTTGTTGCTGTAAACCGCATGGTGAACCCTTAGCCTACAAAGGAAAGGCGATTCAGGAACGGGTCGGACTTAAAGCTAGCAAAGCTATACATGACCAGTACGTTATCATACTGGTTCTCTGCAATCAGTGCATCAAGACCAAAGTTGTAACCACGGAAATCAACTACATCAATGGTTTCGTAATTTTCGGTCAGGAAAGGAATAAAGCAGTTTGCGTAGCTGTCTTTTACAACCAGAATACGACCCTTGCCGTTGCCCTGAACACGGGTAAAACCGTTATTTCCATGCAGGAACGCACTGTACTTATCATAGGTTTCAAACTTATCTAAATCGTACAGGCCGGTAGTTTCCAAAGGCTCAAACTGTGCGTTGCCGGTAACCTTGTAAAGGGTAACCGGGTTGTCCAATTTATAATAAGTGATGGTGTCGGCGGCGGCGTTTGGCTGGCGGCTCTTTGCCCAGCTGGTGCCATAGAATCCGTCCACCATTACCGATGTGTGGGCGTCACGGTTAAAGGGTGTTAAGCCAAGCTGCTTACACAGGGCCTCGTAGGCGTAATAAGCGCCGTTTGTGGTCCAGTGATGATCTGTGTGGAAGAACAGTTGCTCGTCGGTATGGGCCCTCAATGCGTCTCTTACGTCAAGGACGTTGCTGCTGGAACGCAGACGCTCAAAAATATTGTCCAGATAGGCATTTTCGTCAATCAGAGGCGCACCGGCGGGAACCTTATCCGGGTAGATGGTAGCCGCAGAAGGAACAACCATGGTAGTGACAAGGCCGGGATAGCGTTTGCCGATATTTTCGACGGAGGAAACATTCTTTTCCAGCAGGGTAATTTCCTCAGCAGTCAAGCCGTACGTGCGGGCAAACTCCATGCCGTCCTGACCAAGCAGGATATTGCCGTAATCCTTTTTCTGGAAAACGACCTGCTCACAGGCTGCGTGCAGGTTAATCCAACTGTCACGGCCTGCAAATTGCTGCTTGAAAAAGTCGGAGTAATTGTTAAAGAAAGCGTTGATTTTCTTTATGGGGTCACGTCCGGTCAAATCCTGCACTGTTAAGGTGGGGCGTGGCTTAAACTTGGTGTTTTCCAGCTCGCTGTGGTCCCGGAACGGGGTGATACAGTCTGCAATGAACATCAGAAGCAAAAATCCGAAGAACAGCAGCAGGACCGGATACTGCTTCAACTGAGAGAAACTTGGTTTTGGTTTACTGTGCTTTGCCATAAGGTCATGCTCCTTTCATCAGAAATTAAAGTACAGGAAGGGACTGTTGGTGCTGCCCACGATATAAGCAACCGTAACAACCAGCAGGGTGCCCAGTGTGAGCAAACGGGTAAAGGTACGCTTTTTCAGCACGTCCCAAATCTTTTGAATCAGCGGAGTGCAGCAGATGAAAGAAACCACCAGCAGCACAGCATAACTGCGCAGGAAGTATACAGGGGAAACACCTGCACTGGGCACAAACATTTTTTGGAACAGCAGGCCAAACTGTACACCCGGCTCGTTGCCAACAAACATTGCCCAGCCAACAACCACCAAAAACAGGGTGTAGATGTGCGGCCAGACCTTGCCCTTTTTCAGATACGGCAGCAGGAACGTTTTTTCAATCATCAGCAGTACAAAGTAGTACAGACCCCAGCAAATAAAGTTCCAGTTTGCACCATGCCAGATGCCGGTCAAAGCCCAAACAACAAAAAGATTCAGGATTTGGCGGGCTTTGCCGCAGCGATTGCCGCCCAGCGGGATATATACATACTCACGGAACCAGCTGCCCAGACTGATATGCCAGCGGCGCCAGAACTCGGTGATAGAGCGGGAAATGTAGGGCAGGTCAAAGTTGTTAGGGAAGTTGAAGCCCAGCATTTTGCCCATACCAATGCCCATCATGGAGTAACCGGAAAAGTCAAAATACAGCTGGAAGGAGTAAGCCAGAATGCCCAGCCAGACAAGACCGGTAGAAGCGTTTGCCAAGCCCACACTGGTGATGGTGGGGTCGCCTGCAACACCGATAATATCGGTCCACAGCTTGCCGATGGTATCTGCAAGCAAAACCTTTTTTGCTAAGCCGAAGATAAACAGGGTAACACCTTCTTCGATTTGGGCAAGGCTGTAGCGTTTTTTGTAAACGTGCAGCTGGTCGGATACTTCACGGTATTTCACGATAGGGCCGGCAATCAGCTGCGGGAACATCACGACGTATGCGCCAAAGTCGATTACATTGTGTTCGGCTTTTACCTCTCGGCGATATACGTCAATGGAGTAGCTCAGGGTTTGGAAGGTGTAAAAACTAATGCCCAGCGGCAAAACCTCCACACCCTGCAGGGTAGCCAAAGACAAACCGAAAAGAGCGTTGATGCTGGTAATGATAAAGTTGGTGTACTTGAAGAACACCAGCATACTCAGGCTGCCAAGCACCGCAAGCAGCATCCAGAAAAGCCGCACTTTGGGGTGCTTATCAAATTTTTCCAGCGCAAGGCCGGAAATGTAGTTTATGGCAATCAAAACCAGCATGATAGGGAAAAACTTAACTTCGCCCCAGCAGTAGAACACCAAGCTGCATAAAAACAGCACGGCGTTTTTTAGTTTATAAGGTGCTATATAATACAGCAGCAGCGTTATAGGGAGAAAACGAAATAAAAATGCAACCGTGCTAAATACCAAAGTAGATTCCTCCTGCAAAAAAGGCCGGCGCCGTACGAATGGGCACCGGCCTTATATTTTGTATTGGATATGTGGGGGAGCTTACTTAACAGCAGCCTCAGCAGCGTTAATCATAGCGGAAACATCAGTGCACTCGTTGCTTGCAACAGTCAGTACAGCAATACCGTTGCCGGAAACCAGAGCGTAATCGTTTTCCAGATGGCCCTGTGCGTCAGCAAACTCAGGATAGTTGCCGAAGAAAGAAACCTGATTCTGACGGTAGGTTTCCAAAGCGTCGGTTACAGCCTTTTCCTGACCATCTGCATACTGAACAACAATGACACGGCCGGCGTCACTCTGGTCGTTGCTCAGCGCACCGGCGTATGCGGTAAAGCTGTCAGCGGGCAGAGAGATGTCCAGCTTGATGGTGTTGTCGTCCAGAGCCAGCTGGTTGGAGATGGGGTTAGCAGCCAGAATGCTGTCGGCTGCAGCCTTTACGTCCACAGCGGTGCTGGTGGAGGAAGAAGGCGTGCTGTTGTCAGCTGCAGAACCGGAATTGGAATTGGTGGTGCCGCCGCAGCCAACCAGAACACCGGCACACAATGCACAGGAAACAGTAAGCGCAAAAATCTTAGTCAGTTTCATAATAAATTACCTCGTATTTAATCTAATGATAAGTCTGCCCCAAAAGCAGAATTTGGATACATACCAATACGCTATGTATTGTAACATAAGGGGGGCTTGTTTGCAATGTAAAACCCCGGGAAAGAAACGGTGAAGAATTGGTGAAGAAACTACGCCGATGCGTTGCATAAACCTTTACCTGAATGGGAAATACTACCCCAAAAGGGGGAAAAGCAAAATGGATATTTCACCGGAGCAATATGCACAGCTAACCAAAAAAGCAAGCCCAAATTCACCACTGGCGAAAGACTGCCTGTGGGCTTTTTGTACGGGCGGCGCCATTTGCTTATTGGGCGAGGTGCTGCGCCAGCTGTATTTGTGGCAGGGTATGGAGGAAAAAGCAGCCGGAACCTTAACCAGCGTAACCTTGATTGCGCTTTCGGCGCTGGCAACCGGTTTTGGCTGGTACTGCAAATTGGCTGCGCATGCAGGTGCGGGAACACTGGTGCCCATTACAGGCTTTGCCAATGCGGTAGTAAGCCCCGCAATCGAATTTCGGGCAGAGGGGTTTGTACCGGGCGTAGGCGCAAAAATGTTCCTGATTGCGGGACCTGTTATTGTATATGGCACATTGGCCAGTGTTATTTATGGAGTAGTGCTGTTTATTACAGGGGCGGCGTAAGGACTTTTCCTGCGACACTCTATATACGGATATACAGGCCTGATTATTGCAAAAAAAGCACTTGCCCCCCAAAGGGGTACGCCCCATAAGGAAGTTTTAAAGAAACAGCAGGTATCGGAATATACC
>JAHHRL010000012.1 GCA_020025825.1 Faecalibacterium sp.
GGGTTTTGAAAATGCGGCATAGTTTCCGTTCGTGTAAAACATAATGCTCCTCCTTATTGATTCATACTTTGTGATTGGGAAGCAGCTTGCTTCTTCTGTTATTATTGTACACATTTGAAGGGCATTATGCCTTTACAAAACAGGCAGTATGTCAAAATTCTTTTGACATACTGCCTGTTTTGTAAAAACTATTTCTTATTTGCTTTTTGAAATTTCAGAAGCGCCTTTCTAAAATCACCTTCAATAAGGAAGTTTACATTTTGCGCTATTTTTTCCGGGGCCTCCTTCATCCCATTGCGTATCCAGTCCAGCGACACAGCATTAATTGCAAGTGTATAGAAATTAGCAACAAAAGCACACTGCTCCTGAGAAACCTGCAGCCCCTCTGATTCCATATTTACCACCTTGATGATGTATTGGTACAACACTCGGTACATAAAGAATTCAATATATTCCCGTTGGATGGAACGATATGTATTCATAACAAGTGGCTTGTTTTTTTGTCCCCATTTCATAAGACGGATATATCCGGTCTGCCAACTGTCAATATCAGAGTATTCATTTAACGCTTTTTCTGTTTCCTGTATAAAATGCCATTCAAGCAAATCATAAATATCGTCGAAATAGTAATAAAACGATTGTCTGGATACGCCGCACTGATTGACAATGTCCGTAATTGTAATAGCATTAAGCGATTTTTCGTTCAACATCTCAATCAAGGTATCTGCGAAGATCCGCTTCATATTTGCCATTGCGGATTCTCCTTTCTGGCAAAATACTTTTAGCATAATACAACTATAATTATAGCAACAGCCTGTACAAAAGCAACATAATCCTAAATTCTGATTGTATTAGCGACTTAAAAAATTCAGCCCTCACCCGTTGATTGTTATGCGTAGATTCGTTCGGCATTGACGTTATATCCGGTAACACATAGTTACCTTACTGCGAGCAACTTCCACCGCATTGCTCAAATAATACCTTTTCCATAGTCTTGACCTCCTAGTATTTTTGGTTGTACTTTCATTTTACAGGAAGTCGTTTTGAAACACGAATGTAGAAAGCCCATAATAGAAAGAGCCGAGAAGAACTATAAAAAGTTCTTCTCGGCTCTTTCTCTATCCCGTTGCAATGCTCGAAGTTCTAATTTCGGTAAACTGTCCTCAGTAAACCCGAGCATATGCCTGCGGCGTTTTTTTTATTAAATGTTGCGGAAGCCTTTACCGATGATTTCACTGGAGTTTACGATGGTAATAAAGGCATGGGGGTCATTTTTACGCAGATAATTGCGCAGCGCTGCGGCCTGCTGACGGGTCAGCACCGTCATCAGCACCTCCATTTCCTGATGCGTATAGGCGCCGTATGCCTGTTCCACTGTTGCGGAGCGATTCAAATCTTCCAGAATAAACTTCTTCACACCTTCGGGGTTGCTGGTAACCACGGTACACACCTTACGCAGATTGATACTTTCGATGGCACCATCTACTACAAAAGCTTTGGTAATCAGGCCCAAAATACAATACAAGCCCGTTGCCGGACCATACAGCCATGCAGCGGTTACCACAATTGCCGCATCACTCACCATCAAAGCCTTGCCGATTTCCAAACTGGTGTACTTTGTTAAAATCATTGCCACAATATCGGTACCGCCTGTAGACGCACCAATGTTAAATACCACAGCACTGCCAACAGCAGGCAAAAATACCGCAAAGCAAAGCTCCAGCAAAGTATCGTTCGTCAGCGGCTCGGTCAGCGGAACCAACGCTTCAATCAGCGAAACATATGCCGAAAGGGCAAAGCTGGAATATACGGTCCAGCCCATTGCATGTACCCCTAAAAACACAAAACCAATCACAACCAGCACTGCGTTAATGACCCACATAAAGCCACCCACGTTGACCTTAGGGAACAAGGTAGACAATACGATTGCCATACCGGAAGTACCGCCAAGCGCAAAATGGTTTGGGGTTTTAAAAATAGCAATACCCACTGCTGTAAGCAGTAAACCGGCGTTAATCAAAAAAAAGAAACTGAGCTGACTTGCCCAGCGCATATTTTTCATTTTTTGCAGCATAACAAACCGCTCCCTTAATTTATTGGCTGTTTCTCACTCGTCAAAGGATACGCCTACCCATTGTCTAATGTCAAGGGATTTCGGGCTTTTATTTGGTTTTCGCTTGAAGAAACATATAAAATAGTGTATCATTACCCTGTATTATATTATTAGGGGTGTTTTGCCCCTTTATCTTTTGGGAGAGTAATCTATATGGCAGACAAAAACTTTTTGACAGACATTATCGATGCCGACTTGGCTGAAGGTAAGGTCACCGAGATTCACACCCGTTTCCCGCCCGAACCCAACGGCTACCTGCACATTGGCAGTGCAAAGGCTATTTACATCAACTGGAGCATTGCAAACCAGTACGGCGGCAAGTTCAACCTGCGTTTTGATGATACGAACCCTGCCCGTGAGGACGTAGAGTACGTAAACAGCATTCGTGAGGACTTGGAGTGGCTGGGTGCTGTGCCTAACGGCGGCATCTACTACGGCAGCGACTACTTTGCTAAGTGCTACGAATTTGCAGAAAAGCTGATTATGGACGGCAAGGCATACGTGGACGACCTGACCCGTGACGAAATGCGTGAGTATCGTGGCGCAGACGCTGGCAAGCCCAGCCGTCCCTCCCCTTACCGTGACCGCACCCCTGAGGAAAACCTGGACCTGTTCCGCCGTATGCGTGCAGGCGAGTTTGCTGACGGCGAAAAAACCCTGCGTGCAAAAATCGACTTGGCAAGCCCCAACATGAATATGCGTGACCCGGCTATCTACCGTATCAAGCACGTTCATCACCATCGTCAGGGCGATGCATGGTGCATCTACCCCATGTACGACTTTGCACACCCCATTCAGGACGCTATTGAGGGCATTACCCACAGTATGTGCAGCCTGGAGTTTGAGAACCACCGCCCCCTGTACGACTGGGTTATCCGCAACCTGTTTGGCAGCGAGCTGCCCAAGCAGCGTGAGTTTGCCCGTTTGAATGTTACCAACACCGTTATGAGCAAGCGCTATCTGCGTGAGCTGGTGGAAATGGGCATTGTAGACGGCTGGGACGACCCCCGTATGCCTACCCTGTGCGGTCTGCGCCGCCGTGGCTACACCCCCACCTCCATCTTCACCTTTGTGCGTGAGGCTGGTATCTCCAAAGCAGACAGTCTGGTGGATATGCGCCAGCTGGAGGCTTGCATCCGTGCTGAGCTGGACCTTTCTGCACAGCGCCGCATTGCCGTGCTGGAGCCTGTCAAGCTGATTATTGACAACTACCCCGAAGGCAAGGAAGAAACCTTCAACGTTGCCAACAACCCCAACCGTGAAGCAAACGACACTACTACCCGCCCGGTTACCTTTACCAAGGAGCTGTGGATTGAGCAGAGCGACTTTGCACTGGTGCCCCCTCCCAAGTTCAAGCGCCTGACCGTTGGCAACGAGGTTCGCCTGATGGGTGCATACATCATCAAGTGCACCGGCGTGGACCAGGACGAAAACGGCAATGTAATCGCAATCCATGCAACTGCCGATTTGGAAGCCGGCAACGGCAATCCGCTGGACGGCCGCAAGGTCCGTGGTACTATCCACTGGGTCAGCTGCGCACACTGCGTAGATGCTGAGGTTCGCCTGTATGACAAGCTGTTTACCGAAGCCAACATGAACGCTATCCCGGACGGCGCTGACTACAAGGATTACCTGAATCCGGACAGCGTTAAGGCTTTGACCGGCTGTAAGCTGGAGGCAAGTCTGGCAGGTGCTAAGGCCGGCGAAAAGTTCCAGTTTGTCCGCAACGGCTTCTTTACTCCTGACTCCAAGTGCGAGGGAGTTTACAACCGTATCGTAACTCTGAAAGACAGCTTTAAGCCTGCCAAATAATTTCAGACGTTAAAAATAGCAAGGAGATTTTTTATAATGAAAAAGAGCATGATTCGTAATTCTATCGTTATGGCCGTTATCGCTGTCGTTCTGGCTGTGGTTTTGGCTTTGTACCTGCGTTCTACCGTGTCTGCACACACTGTTCCCGGTGATGTTTACACTGCAAGTGCACAGGGTTTTGGCAGCGAAGTTAAGGTTGAAGTAACCATTAACGAAGGCAAGATTGTTGCTGTTTCTGCTGATGTTTCCGGCGAAACCCCTGAGCTGGGCGGCAAGCATGGCCCCGAGCTCTGCGACGCTATCGTTTCTGCCGGCACTGTTGACGGTGTTGATGCTATTGGCGGCTGCACTTTGACCAGCAACGCAATCCTGAACTCTGTACAGGATTGCATGGACCAGGCTGGCCTGTAATCCCGCAGCGGTCCCAAACCCATGCGTAAAAGCAGGCAGCTTTTCAGCTGCCTGCTTTTTTTATAGAAAGGAGTCCCCCTTTTGATGTCTCATCTAATCCCTACTCCGGGGCTTGTTTTGGACTATGTCCCCTGCCCGGGCGGCGCACGCCTTGTCCGTGCTTACGGGGACGACCCTTGTCCTGTGCTGCCCGCCGAGGTGGACGGCCTGCCTTTGGTACAGCTGGGCGATTACTGCTTTGCTGCACAGCAGCGTGCCAGCGCCTTGCCCCCGGAGGAGCAAATCCTGCGCTGTGTTATTCCCGGTGCTGTCCCCAGTGAAAACCGTATCGGCGGCAATTTTTTGTATGCCGTCACACTGCCAGACAGCCTGCGCAGTATTGGTAACTGTGCCTTTTACAATTGCCGCAGCCTGACCGGCATCTATCTGGGTACAAATGCACACAATGTAGGCAGCGACGTCTTTTTGAACACATTTGCCCTGAAGCAGCTTACCGTGCGTGCCCACCCGGACCGTCCGTGCGGTCTGTTTGCTATTTTGAACAGCATCACCACAGACATCCGTGTTGTGTTTCAGCCGGAAGATACCATTTTGGCAGCGGCTTACTATCCGGAATACTGGATGGACGTGGAGGAAACCCCTGCCCATATTTTGCTGCAAACCTATTCCGGCCAAGGGTTCCACTACCGCCAGTGCTTCAACAACGAAGTTCCGGAATGGGACAGCTACGATGCCATTTTAGCGCAAAGTGGTTCCTCCGACCCGGCACGGGTAATAACCCTGTTGGCACTTGACCGTTTGCGCTTTCCGTTTGCACTCAGTGAAACGGCACGCAAGGCCTATCGCACCTACTTGACCGAGAACGCTGCAGCCTGCATTCCTGTTTTATTAAAACAGCAGGATACGCAGGCACTCTCCGATTTGCTGTGTCTGGACATTCTGGACGAGGCAGCCTTGCAGCAGGCTGCTGCACAGGCACGGCAAGCGGACAATGCCGCTTTTGCAGCACTGTTAGCGGACGCACTGCAAAAAAAGCAGCCAAAAGCAGCGGCTGCAAAAGCCAACCGTTACGATTTTGATTTTTAACCTTTCCCTGTTACCTCTTTTCAGAAAGGAGGCTTGCTTATGCCGGAAGTCGGCTTTACCTCTCATCGGGCAGAAACCCACGAACAGTGGCAGGCACGTATGGCTGCCGAAGCCCTCGCCATTACTCGCAGCGACCTTTATTTGCAGCTGCGCTTTTTGGACAGTGCGCTTTCCGCACTGGAACAAGTGCCTGACCCCACCTGCCGCCACATGGCAACCGATGGACTTCATTTATATTTTGAGCCACAGGCTCTTTTGGATTTGTTCCGTAAAAATCCACGCTATCTGTGCCGCCTAATGCTGCACAGCATATTACACTGTGTGTTCCGCCATTTGTGGCTGGGCCACGGGCGTGACCCCGAACTGTGGGGGCTGGCGTGTGACATCGCCGTGGAAAACGTCATCGACAATCTGAACAAACCCGCACTGGTTCGCCCGCTGACCTATGTACGCAGCCATGCCTACGCAGATATTACCAAAGAAGAATCTCTGGTTGCCGCAGCCCCTGCTTACCGCTGGTTATTACGTCAAACGGTAGGTGTGCAGCGGCAGCTGTACCGAGAATTTCACACAGACGACCACCGTTTATGGCCGAAAGAGAACCAGCAGAACAATGCTGCCTCCATCCAAGCGCAAACCACTTGGCAAAAAATCGGCAAGCGTATGCAGGCCGAAATGGAAACCCGCAGCAAAGAGGCTGGCGATGGGGGTGACCCGCTGCAAACACAACTGCAAGCTGCTGTACGCAGCCGCCGCAGCTATCGGGATTTTTTGCGCAAGTTTTGTGTCCTGCGGGAAGAACCCCATATTGACCCGGACAGCTTTGATTTGAACTTTTACACCTACGGTTTATCTGTTTACGGCAATCTCCCGTTGATTGAGCCGCAGGAAACCCGCGAATCCTACAAAATTGCGGAGTTGGCGCTGGTTGTGGATACCAGTTACTCCACCAGCGGTGCTCTGGTACAAAACTTTTTAGCAGAAACCTACGCCCTTTTGAAACAGCGGGAAAACTTTTTCCTGCGGATGCACTTACGCTTAATTCAGGCCGACGATAAAGTGCAAAAGGACGAAAAAATCACCAATGAGGCCGAACTGCGGCAGGCCATGGAACAGTTTACTTTGCGAGGCGGCGGCGGAACCGATTTTCGCCCTGCTTTCCGCTATGTAGACCGCCTGTGTGAGGAAAAGCAGTTTCAAAACCTGAAAGGTCTTTTATACTTTACGGACGGTCTGGGTAAATTCCCCGAAAAGCGCCCTGCCTACGATACCGCATTTTTGTTTTTAGGCGATAAGTTTGATGACTCTGCTGTTCCGCCTTGGGCAATGAAGCTGGTTTTGGACGAAGACGAGTTTATGCCTGCGGATTACACCCCTGCCGCTCCCTTTGACCCCATGCAGGATGACGAAGATTTTGATGCCCTGCGTGACCTGAACAACACCTAACCACTAATACGAGGTTTTTATATATGAATATCCAACGAGCAAAACAAGAAATTACGAACACAGTTCGTGCCTATTTGACCAAGGACGACCAAGGCCAGTATACAATTCCTGCGCTGCGGCAGCGCCCCATTTTGCTGATGGGCCCTCCGGGCATTGGCAAAACCCAAATCATGGAACAGGTCGCCCGTGAATGCGGTGTTGCACTGGTATCCTATACCATCACGCATCACACCCGCCAGAGCGCTGTTGGTCTGCCCTTTATCCGTCAGCGTACCTATGACGGTAAGGATTACTCCGTTACCGAGTACACCATGAGCGAAATCATTGCAAGCGTATACGAAACCATGGAGCGCACCGGCCTTTCAGAGGGTATCCTGTTCATCGACGAAATTAACTGTGTATCCGAAACGCTGGCTCCCACAATGCTTCAGTTTTTGCAGGCAAAACGCTTTGGCAACCAGAGTGTACCTGCCGGCTGGGTAATTGCTGCTGCCGGCAATCCGCCTGAGTACAACAAGAGCGTACGTGATTTCGACGTGGTTACCCTTGACCGTGTAAAGCGCATGGACATCGAGCCGGACTACCCTGCTTTCAAGGCCTATGCACGTGCTGCACGCCTGCATCCCGCTATTTTGTCTTATCTGGAACTGCACACCGACCACTTCTATCAGATTCAGGCAGATGTGGACGGTACCCAGTTTGTTACCGCCCGTGGCTGGGAGGATTTGTCCGAGCTGCTGTACACTTACCAAAAGCTGGGTATCACCGCTGACGAAGAAGTCGTGCATCAATATTTGCAGCATCACCGTATTGCAGAGGACTTTTCCGCTTATCTGGATTTGTATCAGAAGTATCAGGACGACTACGGCATTGAAGAAATCCTGAATGGCAACGCTCCTTCTACTGTTTTTGCACGCCTGCTGCGTGCACCTTTCGACGAGCGTTTGGCTTTGGTCAGCCTGCTGCTGTCCGGCTTGACCAACAAATTCCAGGCAAGTGCCGCTGCCGGTGCTTTGGCTGACGCCGCCTTTGCCTTTATTAAGGAATACCACAGCCGTTTGGAAAACACCCCTGCGCCCCTTGCAGAAGAAACCGCCAATATCCCTGTGCAGGTTTTACAGGACATGGTTGCCGAGCATCAGACCGACTACGAGATGAAGCTGGCTGCCGGCCTGTTAGACCGTGACAGCGCCGCTGCCGGCCGCAAGCTGAACGACCTCCTTGCCGATTGGGTCAAGATGCTTGAGCAGGAAAATCCCGAAAACGGCATGGCTGCCCTGCCGCTGCTGAAATCCGCATTTGCACCTTTGGCTCAGGAGCGTACCCGTACCGAGGACCTTGCCGGCGCTGCATTGGAGTTTGCTTTTGACTTTATGGAGCAGGCTTTTGGTGCCGGACAGGAGATGGTTGTATTTGTTACCGAGCTGACCCTTTCTCCGCTGGCACAGCAGTATATTACGGAAAATGGCTGCGACCGCTATTTCAACTACAACCGCACTTTACTTTTAGACAGCCGCAAGGCTGCTTTGCAGGCAGAGCTTTTGGCTGACGATATGCGCAACCAGTAATATCCGCCATTGCGCACCATAAACAAAAATCCCCTGACACCAAAATGTCAGGGGATTTTTTATTACGTTTACACCGGGTTATCGAGCCACACTTGTACGCACCAAAGCACGCTTCAGGCGGGCCTGCGCCAACTCCAGCTCACGGGCATCCAAATCGCTTCCATGTGCAAGCATCTCTTCTGCACGCTCTTTGGAAGCTTCGGCACGTGCCTTATCGATGTCTTCTGCCCATTCCCAGGTAGTAGCCATCAAATGCACCTTACCGCCCAGCACGCTGAGCATACCGCCCATGCAGGCTGCATAGCGTTTTTCACCATCCACAATAATATGAGCACTGCCCATACCAATTGCGGTACAGTAATCACAGTGGCGTGCCATAATTGCAATGTCGCCGTCAATGGTACGGCAGCACACTCGCTCTGCTTCGCCCTCATAAATCAGGCCGTCCGGCGTTACGATTTCCAGAGAGAAGCGTTCCATAGCTTACTCCTTTGCCTTCTGGGCCTCTGCCTTGGCAAACACATCGTCGATGGTGCCAACCAGCAGGAAACAGCTTTCGGGGATATCGTCGCATTCGCCGTCCAGAATCATCTTAAAGCCACGAATGGTCTCCTTCAGGGGCACGTAGCTGCCGGGGATACCGGTAAACTGCTCTGCCACGTGGAAGCTCTGAGACAGGAAACGCTGCACCTTACGTGCACGGTTAACTGTCATCTTATCCTCTTCGCTCAACTCGTCCATACCCATGATGGCGATGATGTCCTGCAGCTCCTTATAGCGCTGCAGCACACGCTGCACAGCACGAGCAACATCGTAGTGCTCCTGACCCACGATTTCGGGTGCCAGGATACGGCTGCTGGACTCCAGCGGGTCAACAGCAGGGTAAATACCCTGAGATGCAATCTCACGGCTCAAAACCGTCTGTGCATCCAAGTGGGTAAAGGTTGTTGCAGGTGCCGGGTCAGTCAAGTCGTCGGCAGGCACGTAAACGGCCTGAACAGAGGTGATAGAGCCCTTGCGGGTAGAAGTAATACGCTCCTGCAAAGCGCCCATTTCGGTTGCCAGAGTGGGCTGGTAGCCAACAGCGGAAGGCATACGGCCCAGCAGTGCGGAAACCTCAGAGCCTGCCTGCGTAAAGCGGAAGATGTTATCAATAAACAGCAGCACGTCCTGATTCTTCACATCACGGAAGTACTCTGCCATGGTCAGGCCGGACAGTGCAACACGCATACGTGCTCCTGGGGGCTCATTCATCTGACCAAAGACCAAAGCGGTTTTGTTGATAACGCCGCTCTCGGTCATTTCACCGTACAGGTCGTTACCCTCACGGGTACGCTCGCCGACACCGGTAAAGACGGAATAACCGTTGTGCTCAGTAGCAATGTTATAAATCAGCTCCTGAATCAGAACGGTCTTGCCAACACCTGCACCGCCGAACAAACCGATTTTACCACCCTTTGCGTAGGGGCAAATCAGGTCAACAACCTTGATGCCGGTTTCCAGAATCTCGGTGGTAGACTGCTGCTCGTCGTAAGCAGGAGCAGCACGGTGGATAGACCAGTACTCCTCTGCTTTCGGTGCGGGTTTGTTATCAACAGGCTCGCCCAGCAGGTTAAACACACGGCCCAGGCAGCAATCGCCAACGGGCACCTGAATGGACGTGCCGGTATCCAGTGCTTCTGCACCACGTACCAGGCCGTCGGTGCTGTTCATAGCAATGCAGCGTGCCACGTTATCGCCGATATGCTGGGCAACTTCGACAATCAGCTTTTCGCCTGCATTGTCAATCTCCAGTGCGTTCAGCAGGTCCGGCAGCTGGCCGTCTGCAAACTGGATGTCCAGAACCGGGCCCATGACCTGAATCACATGGCCCACATTTCCCTTGGACATGGACTACACTCCTTTTTTGTAAATCTTTTGGTTTTATTGCTCGGCACCTGCCACAATTTCCGTAATTTCCTGGGTAATTGCGGCCTGACGAGCACGGTTGTAATACAAATTCAGTCGATCAATCATCTCGCCGGCGTTCTTTGTAGCAGAATCCATTGCGGTACGGCGAGCAGCAAGCTCACTTGCCACAGACTCGCACATTGCGCCGTAGATGATACCGGAAATATACTCCGGAATAATCTCGTTGAACACAGTTTCGCTGTCCGGCTCGTACAGAATCAAAGAATGGTTGCTGCGTGCAGCCTCTTTTTCTTCCTCGGTGGGGGCAGTGAAGGGCAACACCTTTAGTGTTGCGGGGCTTTGGCTCAGCATCGAAACAAAGTTGGTATACACAACATAAATTTCGTCAAACGCACCTGCAAGGTACTGTTCGCTCAAAATGCGAGCCATTTCAAAGCAATCGCTTACAGAAAGATCGGCAACTTCGCCGAACGCGGTGCTGACCACCGCAATGCCTTTATGCTGGTAAAGCTCCAGCGCCTTTTTGCCTACGGGCAGCACGCAGTAGTTTTTGCCTTCTGCGTGGGCTGCCACCATTTTAAACACGTTAGAGTTATAGCCGCCTGCCAAACCACGGTCGCCTGCAATAATTACATAGCAGGTATTTTTAACCGGGCGCTCTTTTACATAAGGACTTGTAAACTCCCGGTTGGAAGCTGCAATGTCCGTCAGCGTTTTATGCAGGGTTGTAAAATAAGGGCGGCTGTTTTCTACGCGTTCTTTTGCACGGCGCAATTTAGAGGACGCCACCAGCTCCATGGCCTTGGTGATCTGCATGGTGCCTTGGACACTTTTAATCCGCAGCTTGATATCCTTCATGGAGCCTGCTGCCATGCTTGTTCCTCCTTAGTGCGCTTTACAAAAGTTTGCAGTATAATCTGCCAGCGCTGCTTTCAGTTTATCTTCGGTTTCCGTATCCAGCTTACCGGTTTCACGAATAATCTGCATAACCTCTGCCAAAGCAGCATCGTTATCTGCTGCATTGTACAGGCCCACTTCGTACTCGTGAACATCTGCAACCTGCACATTCTTCAGGTAGCCGTTGATGGTAGCGTACAGAATTGCAATCTGCTTTTCTACCTCAACAGGTGCACTGCGGTTCTGCTTCAGCACTTCCACAATACGTGCACCCTGTGCCAAACGTGCCTTGGTATCGGCATCCAAGTCAGAGCCGAACTGTGCAAAGCCCTGCAACTCACGGTACTGGGAGTACAGCAGCTTCAAAGTACCGGCAACCTTCTTCATAGCCTTAATCTGTGCGTTGCCACCAACACGGGAAACAGAAATACCCGGGTTAACAGCCGGCATAATGCCGCTGTGGAACAGCTCAGTTTCCAAGAAGATCTGACCGTCGGTAATGGAAATAACGTTTGTGGGGATATAAGCGGAAACGTCACCTGCCTGTGTTTCGATGATGGGCAGTGCGGTCAAACTACCGCCGCCCAGCTCGTCGCTCAGCTTAGCTGCACGCTCCAGCAAACGGGAGTGCAGGTAGAAAACGTCGCCGGGGTATGCTTCACGTCCCGGGGGACGACGAATCAGCAGAGACAGTGCACGGTAAGCAACAGCGTGCTTGGACAAGTCATCGTAAACAACCAGCACGTGCTTGCCCTTGTACATAAAGTATTCGCCCATAGCGCAGCCTGCGTAGGGAGCGATATACTGCAAGGGAGCCATTTCGGATGCGGTAGCGGATACAACGATGGTGTAATCCATTGCGCCGCCGGCTTCCAAAGTCTGCACCAGGTTTGCAACGGTAGAACGCTTCTGACCGATTGCAACGTAGATGCAGATAACGTCTTTGCCCTTCTGGTTCAGGATGGTATCGGTTGCGATAACAGTCTTACCAGTCTGGCGGTCACCGATAATCAGCTCACGCTGACCACGGCCGATAGGAATCATAGAGTCGATAGCCTTGATACCGGTCTGCAAAGGCTCAGTAACGGGCTTACGCTCGATAATGCCGGGTGCTTTGGTTTCGATGGGGCGGAACTCGCTGGTAGCAATGGGGCCCTTGCCGTCAATCGGCTGACCCAGTGCGTTGACGACACGGCCAATCATAGCCTCGCCAACGGGAACGGAAACGACCTTGCCGGTACGCTTTACCGTGCTGCCCTCTTTGATGCCCTCATCGGTACCCAACAAAACGATGGAAACGGAATTTTCCTCCAAGTTTTGTGCCATGCCATATTCGCCGTTTTCGAACTGTACCAGTTCGCCGGCCATACACTTATCCAGGCCGCTGGCCCGAGCAATGCCGTCACCCACCAGGATGACCGAACCCGTTTCGCTCTGCTCGATAGCATTGCCGTAGTGCTTGATTTGAGCACGGATGATCTTGGAGATCTCTTCAGGTTTCAGTTGCATCTTTGTGTTTTCACCACTCAATTCTACAAATTTTGGTTTTGATACATTACAATACTGCGCTTGCAATGCTGCGGCGCAGTGCGTCCAGGCGAGCCTGAACTGTGCCATCCATACGGGCGCCCTCCATATCCAAACGGATACCGCCCAAAACGCTGGGGTCTACTTTTGTTTCCAGTTGAACTGTCTTTCCCGTCATGGCACACAGCTTTGCCTCCAGATGCGCACGATTTTCCTCGGAGAGGGGCACAGCAGCAATTGCCGTAGCCTCTACGATGCCGTGTGCATCATTGTAGCGCAGCCGATACTCCCGTGCACAGCCACGCAGCTCACGCAGGGTGCCGTTTTCGCACAGGATTTTCATAAAATTCACCACATAAGGATGGACCTGATTTGCAAACGCTTCGTCAATTAAGCCGCAGCGCTCCTTTTTTGGCAGGTTGGGCATACTGAGCAGATGCAGATAATCGGGGTTTTCGGCCATAATTTTGGCGCAGCCCTCCACATCGTTCAGAATGTCCTGCTCCAGGCCTTCCTCAGCAGCTAAGTCATACAGACTTCCGCCATAGCGTTTGGCCGTTTCGGTCATTCTGTTTCACCCACGTTCTTGATGAATTCATCGATCAAAGCTTGATGGTCCTTCTGGTTGATTTCACGCTCAACAACTTTGGAGGCAATCTCCATAGCCATATCGCCGATTTCGTCCTTGACCTGATTGATAGCCTTCTTCTTTTCCAAGGCAATATCTTCCTGAGCCTTTTCCTTCAGCTTTGCAGCTGCGGTGCGTGCTTCGCCCACGATGGCGTCGCTGCGCACAGCGGCAGTTTTTTGGGCAGCAGCAACAATATCGTTTGCCTCTGCCTTTGCGCTGGCCAGGTTCTGCTCATACTCTGCTTTCAAAGCCTGTGCGTCCTGGTTTGCCTTTTGCGCATCGGCAATCTCAGCGTCTGCAATTGCTTTGCGCTCATTCAGAACCTTTTGCACGGGCTCAAGCAAAAACTTTTTCAGGATCACAAGCTGGATCATCAGGTTACAGAGCTGGACAACAAATGTGCCCGGATCTACCGTGATCAAAGCCTGATACAGATTCATGTGTCTTTTCCTCCTGTCTTTGGGTTTCTCCTTCAGGAGCCTGCTTTACTGCAGATAGTTCATGAACATACCGGGAGCCAGGAAGATCAGCAGCAGGCCGGTAACGAAACCGTAAATACCGGTGGTCTCAGACAATGCAATACCCAAAATCATGGTGCTGGTAACTTCGCTCTTGCACTCGGGCTGACGGCCGACTGCCTCACAAGCAGCTGCAGCACAGTTGCCTTCACCAATACCAGGGCCGATACCTGCAATCAGAGCTGCACCAGCGCCGATGCCACAACCAGCCAGAGCGATACCACGTGCTAAAAACTGAAAATCGGTCATAATAATAGTCCTCCAAAAATTTTTTCAATTGTTGAAATCCGGCAGGCGCATTATGCGTCGTCGCCGGCAGCTTGTTTGATGAACAATGTTGTCAGGGTACAGAAGATAAATGCCTGGATGCATCCGCCGAACCAGTCGAAATACAAACCGGTAATAGCAGGTACACCAATATCCAGCCAGGGGATAGCGGTTGTAATGCCGCCAACACCGGGCAGCTGGCTTAAGGCAGACAGTCCGCCCAAGGCCGTTAACACAACACCAAAAATTTTGCTGGGCAGCTTATGCTTTTTAAAGCCGCGAACCAGCAGCAGTACACCAAGCACGATAAAGGCTGCCGCAATCATAATGCTGGAGCCAAGGGCGCCAAACAATGCGTTGTTTGCCGCTGCCAGTGCTGCATAAATCAGGGTTGCAATAACTGTACCGGACAGGATGTTGCCAAAGTGACGGAACGACATACTTACCGGAGTAAAGCACTCGCTCATCACGTTGATAGGCGCCAGAATAAACAAAGGTTCCAAGAAGCCTTTCAGGTAATTCAGCATACCGCCGGCAGTAATCTTATGATAAGTAATCAGTACGAAAACCACCACTGCCCATGCAAGCTCAGTATTCAGGTCTGCTGTCGGGCTCCAAATGCCAAATACACTGATTAGGTTACAGAACACACTCAAGGAGAAAATGGCACCCACAAGCGGGATATACTTATCAAAGTTGGGGCCCATATTTCCACGAACGAACTTATTCAGCATTCCCACAATTGTTTCGGCCGCAGCCTGACGCTTGGAAATATGATCCACCTTCAGGTTATGGCCCAGCCACCATGCCAGAATACCGGTGATTGCCATTACGATCCACGTAACCACCAAAGTCTGGGTAATTTTTAGTTCACCCAAAAGCGGCACATTGTGAATCACATACAGGATTTTTGCGCCATTCAGTGTTACATTCATTCTTTGCTTTCACCTCCTTTGTCATCGTGCTCGACCACAAGCTCGCCTACAGGCGCAACGCTTTCGTCAACCGATACGTCCTCGCCTTTGGGCTGCTCCTTGCGATATTGCCCGGTTATTTGCAAATAGTAAATGGTTAAGCGGGGAAACAGCAGCGGAGCAATGCTTGCTACTGCTTGAAAGCTGGGTACTAAAATGGCCACCACAATCCATGCAGCTTGCAACAACATCCGCCTGTTGTAGGACAGTTGAATCTGCATACGGCGCTTTTTCTCGTCTTGCTGTGCCAAAGCCTTTTGGGTCATAACACAGATGCCGTAAAAGTTTGCCAATGCAACTGCACCGCCGCATAAACCGCCCAGAATAACACGATAGTCAAACGGGGCAAGGCCTACCATTCTCAACGCAGCAAATAAAACAAACATAATCGCAGTGCAAAGAGATACACCTGCTGTCATGCGTTTCATTTCATGCTTGGATTCGGGTTGGAGTTTCATCTTTTTCCTCCATTTAGCTGTACTTTCAGCTATGTTTATTAAAGTAAACACGCTGTTTTTCATCTTTTTTAGGTTTTGCTTTATGCATTACCATTTTGCAGAACTTCCAAAAGCTCATTGCTCCGCAAGCAAGGCCAAGCGGCAAAAACAGCAAATACCATAAAGGCGATGCCCCTTTGCTGTTTACAAGCCAACTGCAAAACCAGGTTAAGCATACCGGTGGAACAAGCACCGACAAACCCAATTGTGTTAACCACACAAGATTTTCCATCGCACCAATCAGGTCTTTCATGGCAACCCTCCCCGTTTGCTAAAATGCATATCATCCACTGATTCAGTATAACGCAAAAAGCATAATGGTACAATCCATTTCTTCTCAACGCCGTGAATTTAACAATTTGTTCTTCATTCCTGCATACTTTTCATACGTTTTGCCTTGTTGGACCTTAACCTTGGAAAACATTATTATGCAACATTTTAGAATCGCTTTCCTGTTTGTTCAAAAAATTGCAATACTTTCTTGAAATAATAATATCAGAAAATGCTCGGGTTCTCCCGTGAAAGTGAGTGAAGCTATCTCTATGAGAGAAAAATTTCGTCGTTTTATGATGGGCCGCTATGGCACGGATTCTCTAAATCAATTTTTATCTGTTGTCAGCCTCGCCTTATTGGTGCTGGCACTGTTTACCAAGGTTCCCATTTTATACTGGATGGGCCTTGCTGTATTGATTTGGCAGTATTATCGTATGCTTAGCCGCAACATCTCGGCACGTACTGCCGAAAATTATAAGTTTTACACCATGAAGGATAATTTTTCCGCATGGAAACGCCAGCAAAAGGCACAGTGGAACAATCGCAAGCTGTACCATTATTACCGCTGCCCGCAGTGCCACCAAAAGCTGCGTGTTCCCCGTGGCCGTGGCCGTATTCAGATTTCCTGCCCGAAATGCGGTACGCAATTTATCAAAAAGAGTTAAAAGGCGGCTGCTTATATGTTTGGCTATGTAATTGTAAACCAAAAAGCTTTGGCGCAGCCTGCCTTTGAGCGCTACCGCCAAAGCTACTGCGGGTTATGCCGTCGGCTTGGCATACTGCATGGGCTGCGTGGGCGAATGACCTTAAGCTACGACCTGACCTTTTTGGATATTCTACTGTGCAGCTTATATGAGGACGAAGCCCCGGCACAATCCGGGCACGACCGCTGCCCTGTACACCCGTTTCGCCCGCAGGCTTGGCGCAGTGCCGCCCCTACCGATTACTGTGCAGATATGTCCATTGCCCTACATTATTACAGTGCTGTAGATAAATGGCAGGACGACCACAGCTTGGCAGGCCGCACCCTGATGGCTGTTTTGGAAAAGCGTTTGCCCCAAATCCAGCAGCGCTGGCCGGTGCAGTGCAAGGCAATTCAGGACGAATTGACTGAGCTGGCACGTTTAGAAGCAGAAAATTGTCAGGAGCCGGACACTGTTTCGGCTTGTTTTGGTCGGCTTATGGCCGCTTTATTTTTGTATCGGCAGGACCACTGGAGCAACGAGCTGCAAACCATTGGTATGAAACTGGGACAGTTTATTTATCTGCTGGATGCCGCCGACGATTTAGAAAAAGATAAAAAGAAGCACCACTATAATCCCCTGTATCGTTACAGCGAAACGCCCGACTGGCAGATTGCTTTGCAGGAAAGCCTGCAAACCTTGATGGCGCAGTGCACCGCCGCCTTCGAGATTTTACCCTGTGTTGAAGATGGGGACATCCTGCGCAATATTTTATACTCCGGTATTTGGACACGCTGGCCTTTCTCTGCACAAAACGCACAGAACAGCACCGGCAGCACACCACAGGATTGATTTTTTCTCTCTTATCACGTAAAATAGTTTCATCTGACTTTTAACCACTTTTATTTTAATATAGAGACGAGGACATACATGAACGACCCGTATCAGGTGCTGGGTATCTCCCGCAGCGCCAGCGATGAGGAAATTAAAAAAGCATATCGTGCCCAGTGTAAACGCTGGCACCCTGACCTAAACCCCAACGACCCTACGGCTGAGGAGCACTTCAAGCAGGTGCAGGAAGCCTATGACACCATCATGAAGGGCGGCGCAACCCAGCAGGCACAGTCAGCCTATGGGTATGGGTACGGGTACAATCAAAACTATAATCAGGGCTACCAGCAGGCAAATGACCCCTTTGGGTTTAACGACTTTTTCGGTGGTGGCTACTACAGCAATCAGCAAAGCACCTATCAGGGAACCGATACGCCCCAGATGCAGGCTGCACGCAACTTTATTGCTAATCGTCGTTATCCTGAGGCACGCCGTGTTCTGGACGAAATCTCGGAGCGCAACGCACGCTGGTATTATCTGTCCGCCCTGGCAAACCAAGGTCTGGGACGTCAGATTGACGCCATGAATGATGCACGCCGTGCCTGCCAGATGGACCCGCAGAATATGGAATACCGCAATTTGTATACACGTATGCAAAATCCGGGCAGTGCTTACCAGCAGCAAAGCTACCAGTATGGCGGCAGCTCCGGTGTAGGCAACTTCTGTTTCCGTCTGATTCTGTTGAATCTGTTGTGCAACTGCTGCTTTGGCGGCGGTGGTTGCTGCCCCGGTTATTTCTTCTATCCGGGCTTTTATATGTAACAAAAAACGGTACAGTCTGTTAAGCAGACTGTACCGTTTTCTTTTTCAAATGTTTTTCGCTTACTGTTTCAAAGACAAATTTTTTCCGTCCAGAACAGCCTGTACTAAGGTTTCCCCTTCGTACACAAGTTTCAGCGAGAAAAATGTGTCGTGTTGTTCCAGCAGCCGCAAAAAAATCTTATCACCCTGCCAAATAGGCAAGTTATAAACCTGCTGCTTAGGCACCCACTCCAGTTTTCCCTCTGCACAGGCATCACCATCTATCATATGGCCCTGCCACTCGGTAGCGGAAAACAAGTGCATATACTCGGTTGGCCACCGGTCCGACACAAAGGTTACAACACCACGAAACCGATACTGCGTCAGCGTAAGGCCGGTTTCTTCCTGCACCTCACGCACGAGGCAATCTTCCGGGCTTTCCCCTTCTTCAAATTTACCGCCGACACCAACCCACTTATCCTGATTGGCATCGTTTTGCTTTTTGATACGATGCATCATCAGCCAGCAGTTGTCTTGTTCTAAGTAACAAAGGGTTGTATTTTTGTACATAAGCTCCCTCGCAATTACAGCTCCGGGTTAAATCCCTCAAAAATAGGCCACAAACCCTCACGCCAAGCCTCGTCCAGTTCTTCATGCGTGCGCAAAGTCCAGCTGGCGCCCTTCATGTGCCAGACATCACGGCAAATCACATTGGACAGGTTGCGGCGGTCCTTAAAGCCGTAGGCAATGAAATCCGGCTTTGTTAACGGATTCAGCAGCAGGTTGCTTGCGCCCCATGCCTCAAACCAGCTCAGATTATTTTGCTTACGCTCAGGAATCAAGTTGCAGGAAAGCTGGCCACGCACAATATCAGGGCGGTTTTCCTTCAGCCACTGAATCGCAAAGGGGTCAAAGCTTTCCATACAATACAAGCCCTTATAGTCCTTCAATGCGTCGCAGGTGGTCTGACACAGCGCTGCCTGATTTTTATTTTTCACTTTCAGTTCGATAATCAGCGGCACTTTTCCGCCAAAAATCTCCAACGCCTCTTGGAAGGTAGGGATTGTTTCCTGTGTTCCTGCCAGATAGCACTGGGACAGCTGCTCGGTTGTCAGGTCCTCAATATCACCGTCCAAACCGGTCATGCGCTTCAGCTCACTATCATGAAATACCGCAAGGCCGCCGTCTGCCAGCAGATGCACATCCAGCTCTACGCCAAAGTTTTCCTTTACCGCAGCACGGAATGCCGCACGGCTGTTTTCCGGGCGCTTTTCTTCCCCTTCCAGCGTGTGGTAACCACGGTGCGCATACAGCCAGCCATCAAATGCGCTGCAATCCGGATTTCCTACACGACCACGCAGCAAAAACATATATGCCAGCAGGATTGCAGCTAAAATTAAGACCAAAACCAACCAAAACATAACTTAAAAACTCCTTCCGAACGATCAATCGTCCATTGCTTCAAAAGCCTCCAGCCCCTTGGCCGCTACCAGCTTGCTGTCGCCATGTTTGACGAATTGCATCGTAACAAAGGAAGCCGCCACAAACAAAGTTGCATAGGGGAACAAGGCAGTGTAGCTTACACGGTTTAGTAAAGCTCCTGCAACCACAGGGGTAACCGTCTGCGCTGCCATGCTAAAGGTGTAATAATAGCCGGTAAATTTACCTACATCGCTTCCCTTGCACATTTCTACAACCATGGGCAGGCTGTTTACGTTAATCATAGCCCATGCCACGCCCACCAGTGCAAACAGCACCAGCAAAATCGGGCTAAAGCTATTTGCAAAGCAAGTATACAAAAATGCAGAGAAGAAACAGCAGGTAAGCAAAGCAACACCAACCAAAATGGTCTTTTTACGACCAATCCGGCTTGCTACATTACCAGCGGGGATAAAAGTAACAATAGCACCTGCGGTTGCAACCGTCAAGCATATAGATGCATCGCCCAATGCCATGCCCCACATATGGTTTGCGTATGTAGTAAACCAAGTTGTTACACCATTATAACCAATAAACCACAGCGCAATGGACGCCAGCAAAAAGCCCAGACTGCGCTTGACCTCCGGCGAAAGTTCACCGCTCTCATCGGTCATTTCCGCATCATTGTTATGCTCGGGGTGTGCCTTTTCGTACTCCTGTGCACGTGCGTGCATTTTGGGCTCGTCCACAAAAGTCATAAGAATAAACAGTGCCACCAGCATAATGCCCGCCACAACGGCAAACAGCGTCACATAGCTTACGTGAGCCATTCCTGCTGTACGTGCGGAAGAATACAAAACGCTGCTGACGATTAAAAACAGGATACCGCCGATTGCGCCCATCAGGTTAATGATTGCGTTGCCTTTGCTGCGCAGGGGCTTGGGGGTAACGTCCGGCATCAATGCAACCGCCGGGCTGCGGTAGGTTCCCATTGTAATCAGCAGCAGGCCCAAAACCCCAATAAACGCAAACAGTTTCCACGGAGCCGGAGCTGCAAAATAGCTGTTGTCCAGTACCGGCAGGAACATCATCAGTACAACAGCAGCCAGTGTTCCACGTAAAATGTAAGGGCGGCGCCGGCCCAATTTGCTGGTGCATTTATCGCTAAGGCTGCCAAATAGCGGCAATAAAAATAATGCCAACACATTGTCTGCTGCCATTATAACGCCCGACCATGCTTCATTCAGTTTGAAGCTATTAGTCAAAATCAGGGGGATTACACTATCGTACATCTGCCAGAATGCAGAAATCGATAAGAATGCAAAGCCCACCAAAATCGTGTGTTTTGTATCCAATTTGAGTTTTTCCACAGGTGTTTCCTCCTTAAATTCGGGTTATCTGCTTCGAGACAACAAATGCAAATTATTAAAATATATTATAACAGGACAGCAGGTAAAAAACATTCTTTTTCGCCAAATTCCAAATCCTGCACAATATATGTTGTTACAATTATACAATGCCATCAAATCCTTTTGCAAAATTCTCTTTCGGTACGCTCTTTTCGCCTCACTGCTCCCCTTTAGACCCCTCCACGCCTTGATTTTATTTTCAACCTATATTAGATTTGTAGTGTTTCTTTCTCTGTGCATTTCAAATAAAAGCCTAAAGTGAGGACTTATTATGACAAGTATTGGTTTTATCGGCTGCGGCAATATGGGCAGCGCAATTGCAAAAGCTGTTTGTGCCGCATCTGCTCCATCTAATATTATTTTAGCAAACCGAACCCGTGCCAAAGCAGAGGCCTTGGCACAACAACTGGGCTGCACGGTAGGCAGCAACGAAGAAGCCGCCGCCTGTGACTGGGTCTTTTTGGGGGTAAAGCCGCAAATGATGGAAGCACTTTTGGCAGAGCTCTCCCCCATATTTGCCAAAAAGGCTGCTCGCACCATTTTGGTTTCTATGGCAGCGGGCATTACTACCGAGCGCCTGCAAGCTTTAGCCGGCGGCAACTATCCGGTTGTACGCATCATGCCCAATACACCTTCTGCTATTGGTGCCGGTGTTGTTCAGTACTGCACCCGTGATATAACAGAAGCAGAGGAAAAGAAATTTCAGGCTTTAATGGCTCCTGCCGGCCTAGTTGACCCTCTGGCAGAAAACCTAATGGACGCAGCAAGCTCTGTATCGGGCTGCGGGCCTGCTTTTGTTTACCCTTTTATCGAAGCTTTAGCTGACGCCGGTGTAGCCGCCGGGCTCCCCCGGGATAAATCTCTTGCCTATGCAGCACAAATGGTTGCCGGCAGCGCACGTATGGTTTTGGAAAGCGGCCTGCATCCCGGTGCTTTGAAAGACGCTGTTTGCAGCCCCGGCGGCAGCACAATTCAAGGTGTACGTGTCTTGGAGGAGCGTGGAATGCGGGGCGCTGTAATAGACGCTGTTTTGGCGGCCTACGACAAAAACAAGGATATGGGCAAAGTATGAGCTTTGCGAAAATTGTCGCATAAATAAACGCAGCCATATTCTTTTTATGCCTTTTGCCTCGTAACACGCATTTTTCACTTCTTTTTTTATGAATTGTCGCCAAAAAATATTGACTTTTGAAATACCGAAAGATACAATAGTTATTGTGGGGCATTTTCTCCCTACCTTTACGCTTTATCCTATTAAAGAAAGGACCTTTCGGTATGACGATTGCACTGATTGCCCACGATTCCAAAAAAGAGCTGATGCTGCAATTCTGCACTGCTTATAGCGGTATTTTATCTCGTTATAAGCTAATCGCCACCGGAACCACTGGTAACCTGCTGATTCAAAACGTTGGCTTGCCAGTACATTGCTTTTTAGCAGGTCGTTTAGGCGGCGGGCAGCAGATTGCTTCCCAAATTGCCTGCAATGAAGTTGATATGGTGTTGTTTTTCCGGGATGCGATTCACGCAAAGCCCTCTGAGCCCAACGACCAAGTTATTATGCGTTTATGTGATATGCACGCTGTTCCCATCGCTACAAACATTGCCACTGCCGAACTTTTAGTACGTGGCTTGGATGAAGGCGACTTGGACTACCGTGAAGGAATGCATCACTAAAATCTGATTAACCACGCAGTACTTTTGCTGCGTGGTTTTATTTTTAAGCAGCGCATCAAAAAGCCAGTGCGGTTATACGCCGCACTGGCTTTTTTGGGCTTTACCAAGCAGCTTTTCTGTGGTTTCTTCTGCTTTGTCTGCTTGCAGCTCTTGCGCTTATCCTTACAAAAAAATCCGAAACCAAGCAATCGCTCAGTTCCGGATTTTTACGATTTTATTTTTCAGGCTGCATCGGATATTTATTCATTGCCAAACAGTGTCTTTTTATTGTGCATATAAACACTTAACACCAAGCCTACGCATAGGTACATCATCCATGCCGAAGAACCACCTGCTGAATAAAACGGCAGCGTTACACCGATAACCGGCAGCACACACAGGTTCATGCCCACATTTACAAAAATCTGTGCCATCATTGCGCCAGCAAAACCTGCACAGATGAAACTGCCCAAATCGTCTACACTGCGGCCGCCTACCTGCAAGGCACGCACTACAATACCAAATAGCACTGCCAAAACTATAGCGGTGCCTACAAATCCTACTGCATTGCCAATCCAGCTGAACACAAAATCGTTCCATGCGTTTGGCACATACACATAATCGCCTGTAAATAACCCTCGGCCAAATATCTGGCCTGCGCCGATTGATATTTCTCCAAGCTCCTGCTGATAGATAAATTTTTTCCGCATTGCTTCATTGATGGCCCAGCCAGTGGTATTTTTGGGGTCATACACAGCCAAAATGCGAATCCACTGGTAGCTTTTACCGATTTTATCGCTAAAGAATGCAAATGCAACGGCTGCTGCGCTGCCTGCTGCTGCCAAAGCGCCAAGAATATACTTCCAGCTTAAACCTGCGGCAAACAGCATACACAAACCGATGGCCAAAAAAATCAGCATTGTACCATCGTCACCCTGCTTATGAATAATCAAAGCCGGAATCAGTAAATGCAGCAACAATTTTGCCAGAGTAGCAGGCTCGTTTACTTTATCATGCACTTTAGACAAATGCATCGCAAATGTCAGAATAAAGCTTACTTTTGCAAGCTCCGTAGGCTGTAATGTAAAGCCGCCTATTTTATACCACGAATAGTTATCTGTACCGCCTGCATCATAGCCGATTACCAGCGCCCCGCCAAAGAGTGACACATTTTTCAGCACCAGCGTAGGCAATACAAGGCCCCATGTAAGCGCCGCATGAATGGGCCAAATCTCTACAAGGTTATGATAATCTATTTTTGATATCAATATTGCAAACAGCATACCAACAAACAGTACAATCGCCTGCACAATTGCGCTGCGGTAACCGCCTACACCGGTAATCGCACCTGTTAATTCATCACGGATAAATCCACCTTTTTGGTTGTATCCAATCGACGCTAGCACAATACAGGCAAACACGCTGCTGCTTAAGCACAAAATCCAAAATAATCGGTCTGTGCGCTCCCAATATGTTTTAATACTTTTCAGCACAGGTTTCGCCTCCCCCCTAATCCATTTCCATACTTTATGTAGGATACCATAAATCCTACCTGCACGCAACAAATGTTGCACTCTTGCGCATTTTATACTATACTTATGTTAATTATGTTAAGAATTTCAAAATAGAAAGCGAGGGCTTTTTATGCCCCAATATGTAACCCATAGCCGTGCGGAAACAGTCGCCTTAGGCGAGCAGCTTGCCAAAATTTTGCATGGCGGTGAACTGCTTGCTTTTACCGGAGGACTGGGTGCCGGCAAAACGGCCTTTTGTGAGGGTCTTGCACGCGGCCTTGGCTGCACCGACCCTGCTTCCAGCCCGACATTTGCTATTGTAAACTACTACCGCGGCCCACGTCCGCTTGCACACTTTGATTTATACCGTATCCATACCGAAGAAGATTTGTATGCTGCGGGATTCTATGATTATTTAGACCAAGGTGCCGTTGTTGCTGCCGAATGGAGCGAAAATCTGGCCGATATTTTGGCCGCTGAAAACCCCATTACCATCGACATTGCTCGTATTGACGGGGAGCCTGACGGGCGCTGCATCACCATGGAGGGAATCACACTATGAATATTCTTGCTTTGGATACCGCCGGCAAAAGCGCCGGTGTTGCGATTCTTGCTGACGACCATTTGCTGTATGAGGCTTATCTGGAAGCCGGCATGACCCACAGCGAAACCATCATGCCCATGGTGGATACTGCCTTTAAGATGACCGGCCTCAAGCCCAAAGACATCGGCTTATACGCCGTTACCGCCGGGCCCGGCAGCTTTACCGGCCTGCGGATTGGTCTTGCTGCGGCTAAGGGCATGGCGCTGCCTTATGCAACCCCTTGCGCAGGCGTTTCTACCCTGGAAGCGCTGGCTGCACAGCACGCCGGCCAAGGCACAGTAATTGCTGCTTTGGACGCACGCCGCAATCAGGTTTACTGGGCTGCTTTTGATTTGGAAAGCCACACACGCCTGACCCCTGATGACGCAGCATCCGTGGACAGCCTTGCTGCCTTTGTAGAAAATTGTAAAAAGCCTTTGTTTTTTGTTGGTAACGGCGCAACGCTGTGCTATAATAAATACGGTCAACTACCGGGTATCGTTGCAGTTGCCCCCACTGTGGGCTGTGCAAGAGGTGCTGCGGTAGGCATGATTGCCGCCCGTATGCACGCAAACGGGGAAAGTGTTGCCCCCAGTGCTTTGCTGCCGGACTATCACCGGTTAAGCCAAGCCGAGCGGGAGCGTGCTGCTAAGCTGGCCGCACAGGAAAACAATGCAGAAGTAAAGTGAGGAAAGTTTTATGTCCAAGCCTATTGCTCTGGCTGCCGACCATGGCGGCTACGCACTGAAAGAAGAAATCAAAAAGCACTTGGAGGAAAAGGGTATCCCCTACAAGGATTTTGGTACCAACTCCGAGGAAAGTGTCGATTATCCTGACATGGCTTTGCCCGCCTGCGACGCTGTTGTATCCGGCGAATGCGACAAGGCTTTGTTGTTCTGCGGTACCGGTGTAGGTATCAGCATGAGCGCTAACAAGGTAAAGGGCATCCGTGCTTGCTGCTGCTCTGATGCATTCAGCGCTGAGTATACCCGCCGCCACAATGACGCCAATGCACTGTGCATGGGTGGCCGTGTAGTGGGTGTTGGCCTGGCAATCCAGCTGGTTGACTTGTTCCTGAATACTGAGTACGAGGGTGGCCGCCACGACCGCCGTGTTGCTAAGCTGATGGCTATTGAGCAGCGCTGATAATTTTTAATTTGTACGCAATTTCATTTTTTTAATAAAAGGAGCGTCTTCTATGAATCCTATGATCGTTGACCACCCCCTGATTCAGCACAAAATCAGCCTGCTGCGTGATAAGCAGACCGGCACCAAAGAATTCCGTGATTTGGTAAGCGAAATCGCAACTTTGCTGTGCTACGAAGCTACTCGTGACCTGCCCACCGAAGAAGTGGAAATCGAAACCCCCATCACCATGGCTCGTACCAAGGTTCTGGCTGGCCGCAAGCTGGCTCTGGTTCCCATCCTGCGTGCAGGTATGGGTATGCTGGACGGCATGCTGAGCCTGATTCCCGCTGCTAAGGTTGGCTTTATCGGCCTGTACCGTGACGAAACCACCCTGCAGCCCGTTGAGTATTTCTGCAAGCTGCCTTCCGACATCGCTGACCGTGATGTTCTGGTGCTGGATCCCATGCTGGCTACCGGTGGTTCTGCAATCGACGCTATCACCATGGTTAAAAAGCGTGGTGCAAAGCGCATCAAGTTCATTGGCTTGCTGGCTGCTCCCGAAGGACTGAAGGCTCTGCAGGAGGCACACCCCGACGTTTCCATTTATGTTGCTGCTCTGGACGAGCACCTGAATGAAAACGGCTACATCGTTCCCGGTTTGGGCGATGCAGGCGACCGTATCTACGGCACCAAGTAATTTTAGATACTTGCATACCGGCAGGCAGCTGTTTAGCTGCCTGCTTTTTTTGCAAGAAAATATCCGGCAGATACTACCCATAAACAAAAGCAGCAGGCAGAGTTTGAAACACTCTGCCTGCTGCTTTTATAAAGGGCTATCAGCCTTTATTTATCATATACAATGTTCTTAAATCCTATAAGCGCCACAATCATCCAAACGTGCTGCCACTGCACGTTCGTATCTAAAATAAAATTCCAACCCACACTGTTAAAGCCAATAATCAGGATTAAGCTCAGCAGCATCACTGCAAAGCCTTTTATTTTTCTATCCATTCCGATTGCTCCTTTCGCATTTTTCCATTGGCTGTTTTTTACGCTGTGGAACAAATTACCTTTTTGTAATCCGATTATACCATGGGCTTTCTCTAAAAGATAGACTGGTTACCCCGCAAAAATCGGAAGCATTTGGATTGCGCAAACACTTCCGATTGGCGGTTATATTATTTTTCTTTTCGTACTGTGGACACGCAGAGGCCCTCGCCTGCACAAAGCAGAAACAGCGGAATAAAGTTGACCAAATAGCGACTGCGATTTTCCCACAGCAGCAAAAACAGCATCAAGCCAAACCATGCCATTCGGTAAACTGTAAGCGTATTTTCTCCTGTTTTAGCAGCACGCCAACTGCCAACAGCACAAAATGCCAACAAGCATATTTGCAGCGCATCTGCCAAGTAGCACAAAAATCCGGTGTATTGCCCGTTGGGCACCACAAACCTATGCCAAACACACGGTTTCTTTGCACATCTATCTATTTTTGCCGGCGCATAATAGGTTCCATCCGAAATCATAAAAGCAAGTTTTTCCTTAAAATGTGCCAACAAGCCAATTGGCCCCATCTCTTTTACACGGCGCACAATTTCCTGCTTTGTAAAAGCAGCTCGTTCTTCATAGGTATCATAGGATAGTGTCAACTCATAATCATCATTGTAATAAGAACCATCTCCATGCAAGCCCATCATAACCCAGTGCGTATGCGGAATGCCTGCCGTATCGTATACAGGCATTGCCTTTTGTGCCGTCTTGTTTATGCCTCCCAGTAATACGGCAAAGCAAAGCACAAAGGTAACAATACATTTTAGAGTGGCTTTTCCTCGCCAGAAAATCAGTGCATCCAACAAAAACGCAATCGCTAAAACAGCAACCGACATTTTTAAGGCTGCCCCCATTGCCGTAAGCGTTGCTGCCAGCAATCCCAGCCAAATGGCCTTTTGTGTATTTTCGTTTTGGTTTGCTTCTCGTGCCAACAGCCAGACATACGCCGCACCGCATACAAACGGCAGGGATAGCGTATCAGTATACGCAATCGGCACATACAAAAGCAGCGCCGGCGAGAAAAATCCCAACAGCAGCACCGGCACCGCCCATTTTGCTCCTACAACACGTTTTGCCATTTTGTAGAGCATCAGTAACGCAGCGTCAATACAAAGGCTGTTCAGCACCAGCAATGGCATCATAAAATCCTGTACACCAAACCAGTGTAAAACCGTAAAATATCCGCACAGCAGCCAATAATACGGTGTATTATTGGGGAAGTTTGCAAAATAATCTGTAGGAGGTATTCCGCTTAACACACGATTTGCAGCTTCGCAGTACACAATGGGATAATCCCAAGTCGGAATGGGCAAAACCTGTAATTTTACCGCAACAAACAATTGCAGCAAAAAGTATATCCCAAACAGGACCCCCAACAAGCGCCACTCTCTTTTTGGTGCTTGCCCCTTTTTGTGCCACAAATATGCAGCCCCTAACAAAACCGCACCGGCACAAACAGATATCAACAGAAATTTTGACGTTGTGGGATTCAGAAAAGGGTTATCATGGGAAAACAGGCTGATTACAACCAAAAGCAGCATCCATGCACTGAAGCCATAGTTGAAAATTCTATATAATTTTTCACGTTTATTCATAAAATGTTTCTTCCTCTTTCAAATCGCTGGATGCTTACAGGATACCACTATTTTTTACCAAATACAATAAAAGCCCCTGTGCATCCAGATGCACAGGGGCTTTTTTATCGTTCGATTAAACCTTAGCTAAATTACTTAGCCTTGGGGCCGGCTGCAACAATCTCAGCGGGCATATTGGGGTACTTCTTAGCGAAGTTTTCAGCAAACATGGTAGCCAGCTTATTAGCCTGCTCATCGTAAGCAGCCTTATCAGCCCACAGGCCACGTGCGTCCAGCATTTCGTCAGGCACATTGGGGCAGCTGGTGGGGTAATCCACATTAAAGACATCGTGGTGCTTGAACTCCACGTTATCAAAGCTGCCGTTCAAAGCTGCGGTAACCATTGCACGGGTGTAGCTCAGCTTCATGCGCTTTGCGCCCATAGCTGCGCTGCCGCCTGCCCAACCGGTGTTGACCAGGTAAACCTTTGTGCCGTACTTATCCAGCTTCTCGCCCAGCATCTCTGCGTAAACAGAGGGGTCCATGGGCATGAAGGGCTCGCCGAACAGGGTGGAGAAAGTGGGCTGCGGCTCGGTAACGCCACGCTCGGTACCTGCCAGCTTAGAGGTAAAGCCGGTAACAAAGTGGTACATAGCTGCATTCTTGTCCAAGCGGCTGATGGGAGGCAGAACGCCGAATGCATCAGCAGTCAGGAAGATAACAACCTTGGGGATACCGCCTTCACCGGGAATCTGGCTGTTGGAGATGTAATCAACCGGGTAGCCAACACGAGTGTTCTCGGTCAGGCTGCCGTCATCGAAGTCAAACTCACGGGTTTCGGGGTCCATAACAACGTTCTCAACCAGAGAACCAAAGCGAATTGCGTTGTAAATTTCGGGCTCGTTTTCAGCCTTCAGGTTGATGCACTTTGCGTAGCAGCCGCCCTCAAAGTTGAACACGCCATCAGGAGACCAGCCGTGCTCGTCGTCGCCAATCAGCTTACGGGAAGCATCTGCGGACAGGGTGGTCTTGCCGGTGCCGGACAGACCGAAGAACACTGCGGTTTCGTGGGTAACGGGGTCCATGTTAGCGGAGCAGTGCATGGGCAGAACATTCTTCTTGGTCATGACATAGTTCATGGTGGAGAAGACGCTCTTCTTGATTTCGCCTGCGTACTGAGAGCCGCAGATGATAATCATGTGTGCCTCGTAGTCAATCATGATAGCAGCTTCGCTGTTTACACCGTCAACTGCGGGGTCGCACTTAAAGCCGGGAGCGCACAGAACAGTGTAGTCAGCCTCGCCGTAATTTGCCAGCTCCTCTGCGGTGGGACGAATCAGCAGCTGATGGATAAACAGGTTCTGGCTTGCCAGCTCGTTCACGATACGGAACTTCTGGGTGTACTTTTTATCAGCGCCTGCATAGCCATCAAAAATAAATACTTCACGGCCCTGCAGATATGCAGCAACTTTTGCCTTAATAGCGTTGAATTTTTCACGGCTGATGGGACGGTTTACCTTGCCCCATGCGATTTCGTTATGAATGCCGTCGGTATCCACGATGAATTTATCGTTAGGCGAACGACCGGTATATTTACCGGTGGTAACAACCAGCGCACCAGTATTGCTCAAAGAACCCTCACCACGGCGCAGTGCAGCCTCGGTCAACTGAGCAACGGTCAGATTGCGATACACAGCCTTGGGATTGATAATACCCAGCTTTTCAATGCCATAAGTTTCCATTGTAAGTACCTCCATATAGAAAGTTATATCTGTTTCCAATGTCTTTTCATGGACTTTGGTGAAACAACCAATTGTTAAAAAATTGATTAAGTATATTATAGCGAACCGTACTTATTTTACAAGAGGGTTTCGTTATTTTCATCACAAATTCATTACAGCACGCCAGATACTGCTCCGTTTTGTGAAAAATGCAATATCTCTTTCGATTTTGGATAGTTTACATACCTAACGGGATTGCTTTTTTCAAAAAGGTTCGATTTTACATATCTTTTTTCTCGTTAGTTTACCACTAACTAAAAAATGATTGTCAAATCTACCTCATTGTATATTTTAGCCGATGTTTTTTCGTTTGTCCATTGGCTTTTTGTTACTTTTTGGCAAACTTTTTATGGCAAAATCACGGACATTTGCGTATATGCCGTCCCCATCGGTGCTGCATTGCTGCGGCACAGCGCACCTAAATCCACTGCATCAGCCTGTGCCTGCGCAATCTGCCGGCACAAGGCATTTTTACGTGCTAATTTTGCCAGAGATACCTCCGCAGGCAAAGCACTGTTTGTCAGCATACCCATTGCGCTGCGGCGCGCTCCTAAAATATGCAAGTAGGGTACCGGCTGATTCAGCTCATTGGTCCATCCCAATGCAGCATCCCAAATCAGGCGCCGGATTCGTGCTGTAGGATACCGGCTTGTTGTCAGCTTGTCACAAATATCTTCCACGCAAACAGCGGTAAGCACTGCTTTTTCCAGTGCAAAATCCAGTCCTTCGGAAATGCCGCGTACTTGTGCAAAGCCTTGCGGGGCCTGCATACGCAACCGGCTAAGTACGGCAATGTCTGCCTTAGACGGCTCTAAACCCAGCCCATCAGCTGCCGCTTTTTGATATAGCGCAAAAGCATACTCCGGCACATACGGTTTTATAGCGTCTGCCCCTTGCCGATACCACAGCTGCCGCAAGTAGCTGGCGCTGGCAAAGCAGCCTTCTGCCCCATCATGATGCCCTACCCCCTGCCGAGGCAGCGGGCACAGGGTAAGCCCTGCTTTCTGCATTAGATTGGCACGTGCATACTCCACACCCAAATTATCGTTTGGGCTTTGCACCAATTGCACTGCCGCCGGGCATACCTGCGCCAGTGCGGTTTGCCGTGCAACTGCAAAGTTTTTGGCTCCATCATCCAGCGCCGTACGCAGCGCCGCCTGATACTCCGCACTGCACAATGCCTGTGCCGCTGCTGCAACCCCTGCTGCATCTGCACTTTCGGCACCGAACACCAAGGTATCACAGCCTGCTGCCGCCAGAATGCGGACCCCGGCTGCTGCAAAGTTTTCGGCACCGCTGGCCGCATAGGGAGCCGGTATTGCAAGCACCATATCGGCGCCTGCCTCCAAGGCAGCACGCACACGCACCGAATCCGGCAGCAGCGGTATTCCTCCACGCTGCACCGCACCGCTGGACATGGCAATCAGGATTTTTTCAGCACCCAGTGCACGGGCCTGTGCGATTTGCCATGCGTGTCCATTATGAAACGGGTGATATTCTGCTATGATGCCTGCTATTTGCATATGGCAGTGCCTCGCTTTCTGACTTTTTTACTCGCGGTTATTATACCAAATTTCTGTGCGTTTCCAAATAAGCTGCGCCCTGTTTTTACCGCAAAAAGGCCGTTGGCTGTTCCCGACGGAATATGCCAACGACCTTTCGTTCACCAAATTTCCAAATCTGTACGGCGCTCTTTAATCCAGCCCGCCTGATAGGCCTGAATCAATCGGTTCAAGTCCCAAATCTGCTCGCCCCAGTGGATTCCCTCATCCATTTCCTCTACAAAAACACGGCGCTTATCGCTGGTAACCAAATTGACTGTGGACAAAATGTCCTGATTTTCCGTCACAGCTTTTTCGGTGCTTTCAAAGGGCTGGTGCGTGCGCAAAGACATACCGTGGCTGGAGTAAACAAGTGTATAGCCGGCGATACCTGTTTTTTCGTGGTACGCACGGCAAAATCCACCGTCAATCACCAGCAGCCGTCCGTTGCCCTTAATCGGGCTTTCGCCGTTTTTCTCCTGTACGGGTACATGGCCGTTTACGATATGGCTGGATTTGCCCATATTAAACTCACGCAAAATGCGGATACAGGTTTCTTCGTTATCGTACCAAGTGTAATAAGGGTCCTTTTTTTCTTCATGTGTTTTTTCATCTGCAATATACAGCCGTTCAAACGTCGTCATTGCGCTGCGGCCAAATAACGGCGATAACTTGCCGCACCATAAATACCACAAAAAGTCCTGTCCGGACTGGCGTGCCTTACTGCCCTCCGGTGCAAAGTACCCCCGTCTTGCACGGGTGTCGCAATAATCCAGCAAAGACCGGCCTGCATAGGGTTTTCCCTCAAAGATTTCCTCCGCAAAGCCGCCCTGTTCTGTCATGGGGATTGCACCGTGATACATCAGGTTGCCGTTTTCCTCACGGTAAACGCTGCCCTTTGCATACAGAAACGCCACATGGCGCTGCAGCTTTTCGCTGTGCTGGAAGGACACCACCAGTCGGTTTAGGATATCTTGTTCCTCGGCGGTTAGTTTTGCCGGGTCGTTTGGGTCCACCGTGGGGAAATGCGTGTCCCGCAGGGGGTAAATTGTACCAAACCAATCTACGGTTCCCTTTTGGTAATCTATGCGGCGCAAAAAGTCCCGCCCCTGCATTTGGAAATCCGGGTTGCGGTCAATCACCTGACATTCCAATTTCATCATCAGAATGGTAATGGCTTTATGCATCAGGGCACACCGTAAAATGCCGCCCTCGCTGTGCTTGGCACGGGCTTCGTCTACATGGGGCATCCACAAAGCAACTTCATCCGGAGTATACCAGCGCTCGGCATAGCGCAGCAAATGGCGCAGGTTAATGCCGTAGCCGTCCTCCAGCATACTGTGGTTGCAATATGCCAACGTGGTTTTCAAAACAGTGCAAATACAAATCGGGCTGCCCGCAGCCGCACCCATCCAAACCACGTCGTGGTTGCCCCACTGGATATCCACCCGGCGATACCGCAAAAGCCAGTCTAAAATTACATCCGGGTGCGGGCCACGGTCAAATAAATCGCCCACGATATGCAGCTTATCCACCGCAAGGTGTTTAATCAGCTCGCACAGTTTGGTGATGAACAAATCCGCCTGCCCGGTTTCCACAATGCTGCCTACAATCCGGTCATAGTACAGGGTTTTATTATGGTCCTCAAAATGGGCGTGCAGCAGCTCATCAATAATATAGCCGCAACTTTCCGGCAAGCACCTGCGCACGTGGGCACGGGTATGCTTCGAGGATACCAGCCTGCACACATCAATCAGTTGCAGCAGGGTTGTTCGATACCATGCGTTGCGCTTTGCTTTAGATGTAAATCGAGTTTTCAACTGCGGCAGCTTTTCCTGTGGATAATAAATCAGCGTGGAAAGCTCTGCACGGGTTTCCGCCGGGATGCTGTCCCCCAGTACACGGTCCACTTTTTCCCGAATAACGCCGGAAGCCGAGTTTAGAATATGGATAAAAGCCTCGTCCTCGCCATGCAGGTCACTGATAAAATGCTCGGTACCTTTTGGCAGCTTGCATTTTGCCTTCAGGCTGATAATCTGGCTTGCCGCAGCCATCTGGTTCGGGTAATCTCGAGCCAGCAATTGCAGATATTTCAAATCTTCCGGAGAAATAGCAGTCATTTCCTGCATGAGAATCCCCCTTTGCGCACGTTTTTTCTCTTATAGGCTAGTATACACGTATTTTTACGGAATGAGAAGCATCTTATGTCGACAGCAGCCAAAACAAAAAAAGCAGGCAGAACCATAAAGTTCCGCCTGCTTTTTGATTACTTCTGGGGTACGTTACGCATGGTCAGGCCGATGCGCTTTTTCTTTTTATCCACATCCAAAACCTTAACCTGCACTACCTGACCCACCTGCAGCAGGTCCTTGGGGTGCTTTACAAATTTATCGCTGATTTGGCTGATATGCACCAAGCCGTCCTCGTGCACGCCGATATCCACAAATGCGCCGAAGTCGATAACATTGCGCACGGTGCCGGTCAACAGCATACCGGGCTTCAGGTCTTCCAGGCCCATAACATCGGTACGCAGCAAAGGCTGAGGCAGGCTTTCACGCATATCACGGCCGGGCTTGCACAGCTCGGAAACAATATCGTGCAGCGTAGGTCCGCCCACGCCTGCCTTCTCGCACAGGGCTGCCTCGCCTACAGCCTGTACCTTTGCAGGCAGGGTTGCAATTGCGTCTGTGCCGATATCTGCTTTATCAAAGCCGCAGGCTTCCAGCACTACCTGTGCTGCCGCATAGCTTTCCGGGTGCACTGCGGTTTCGTCCAGTTTATTTTTAGCGGAGGGAATACGCAAAAAGCCTGCACACTGCTCGTATGCCTTGGGGCCAAGGCCCTTAACCTTTTTCAGCTGTGTACGGGCGGTAAATGCGCCGTTTTCCTCACGGTAGGTAACAATGTTCTGTGCGGTGCCTTTTGTCAGACCTGCCACACGGTTCAGCAAGGGTGCGCTGGCGGTGTTCAGGTCCACACCAACGGTATTAACACAGTCCTCAACCACGCCGTTCAAGGTTTCGTCCAAACGCTTCTGAGGCATATCATGCTGATACTGGCCTACACCTACTGCCTTGGGGTCGATTTTGACCAGCTCTGCCAGCGGGTCCTGCAAGCGGCGTGCGATAGATACCGCACTGCGCAGGTTGGTATCATACTGAGGGAATTCTGCCGCAGCCAATTTACTTGCAGAGTACACAGAGGCACCTGCCTCGCTGACAACCATATACTGTACATCGCCGCCCAGTTCACGAATCACGTCCGCAGCAAAAATCTCGGTTTCCTTACTTGCGGTGCCGTTGCCGATTGCAATAATCTGTACGCCGTGCTTTTGAATCAGGTCCTTGACGGCAGCCTTTGCCTGCTCTACACGCTTAAACTCCGGCACAGGGTATACCACAGCAGTATCCAGCACCTTACCGGTGGGGTCTACAACAGCCAGCTTACAGCCCATACGATAACCGGGGTCCATACCCAGTGCTACCTTACCCTTGATGGGGTGCTGGAGCAGCAGCTGGCGCAGGTTTTCGCCAAACACCTTGATTGCGCCTTCTGCTGCCTTATCCGTCAGCTCGCTGCGCAGCTCGGTTTCCAGACTGGGTGCAATCAAACGCTTGTAAGCATCTTCCGCTGCCAGTTTAACCTGCTGTGCGCAAGCACCGCCGGTACGTACACGTGCGTACAGCTGGCTGGTGATGGCTGCGCCACGCTCTGCCTCAACGGCAATGGATACCTTCAGCATACCTTCCCGCTCGCCACGGTCCAGTGCCAAAACACGGTGGTCAGCCACTTTGCTTACAGGCTCGCTGTAATCATAGTACTGGCTGTAAACGCTGTCTTCCTCTTTTGCGGCCTTACTGGTGATTGCACCAAATGCATGGAAGAAACGGCGCAGCTCGGTACGCACACGTGCGTCGTCGCTAATCATCTCTGCCAGAATATCCCGTGCACCTGCTAAAGCAGCCTCTGCGTCCGGCACTTCTTCGCTTATGTAGTTTGCAGCTTCTGCGGTGGGGTCAACATTGGGATTTTGCTCCAGCAGGGTTTGTGCCAAAGGCTCCAAGCCACGGGCACGTGCCACGCTGGCACGGGTTTTACGCTTGGGCTTATAAGGGCGGTAAATATCCTCCACCTCAGCCAGTGTAGCGGCTTTTTCCAGTGCATCTGCCAGTTCCTGTGTCATAGCGCCCTGCTCGGTAATGCTCTTTTCTACCTCGCCCTTGCGCTTATCCAATCCACGCAGATAGTCCAGACGCTCACCCAGCACACGCAGTGCTTGGTCGTCCATACTGTTGGTTGCTTCTTTACGATAGCGTGCAATAAAAGGAATTGTGTTGCCTGCATCAATCAGCTCGATAGCAGCAGCTACAAACTGCTGGGGCTGGCCCAGCTCCTGCGAAAGTTTTTTTGCGTAATCGGTCATGGTTCATTCTCTCCGTTTTCTCCAAGGATATTTTGCGTTGGTGCTGCTGCCTGCTTTTTACGGCGCTGTGCAAACAACACGATATAGGCTGCATACAACACACAGCCTGCTATACAAACCACACTGCTTTGGGCAAGCCCTGCTGTATGGTAGGTAAAAACAATTTTATTTTGTCCCGCCGGGCACACCACTGCCATCATACCCGCATTTACCTGCAATATCTCCGCAGGCGCATCATTTACCGTTGCGGTAAAGCCTTCGTCCCACGGTACTGAGAAAAAGACGATATTTTCTTTTTCCAAGCTGATTTCAGCCGTAAAGCCATCCTTTTGCATGGCAAATGCACTGCACGCATTTTGCTTGCGGGCGGCACAGTCGGCTTCATAAAGCTTCAGGGTCCAGTTTTTGGGCATATCTTCCGGCATTGGCTGCAGCAAATGTCCGTACTTTGCAATTTGCTCATCCTCTAACAGCAAGGCGTGCAGCAACAAGTTACTGCGGCTATTGCGTGTAACGGAATCAAACTGTGCACGTGTCACATAAAAGTCATAGGTAAAGCCGATTCCGGGATTATCCTTATTTTGATACGTCACCAATCCATCGGCAGCATAATCCGCCGGAACCCATGTGCCCTGCATTTCCCGAGCGAAATTTTCCGCTTCTGTTTCCGGCAAAATCATATATTCCACACCCATTAAACTGCGCAGTGCATACAGGGTATGGTCGGGTTGGCTGCGTACATCGCGCTTTACGCCCAACTGTGGGTACATTTGCAAGATGCTGGGTGTAACCGTGCTGCCAAAATACAGCAGATTGCTTTTACCCATCCACGGGCCAAAATTATCATGCGTTTTGTAGGTATCGGTGCGATAACCGCCCTCCGGCAAAATCTGTTCCAGCTTTGCTGCCGCCTTGTATTCCTCCGCAAGGTGCAGGTCGTTTTGCCACTGGCCAAACTTGCCCATAGCAATGTGCGTAACGGAAAACAAACACATAAAGCCCAGCACTGCACCCAGCAAACAGCCGGAAAACCCTGCTGTTCCACGTTTTGCGGCGCAAATAATGCCAAACAGAATAACCCCTGCAATGCCAAAACACAGCACAACTGCCAGCTGCGCCGGATTATTCGCCACACCAATCTGCCACCGGGTGGAATCCTCAGCACTTTTAGTCGGCACAATCATAAAGATAAAGCAAGCTGCCATAACCCAAAACACCGGGCGGATTCCCAAATTCAGGTCAATGTTTTCGTCCTCCAGTGCACGCACAGTTGCCAACGCCATAATCAAAACAGGCATATAGTACCAACGTGCATAATAGCTGGAATTAAAGCAATAAAACGAGGTGTTCAGTACCGGAACCAGTGCAAACACCAGGCACGTACCTAAAATGGCCTTGGTGCTGCCGCCGCATGTTGACCTCCAGTAGGCGATAACGCCTGCCATACTGCACAGGGGCAGATATGCCGTCAGGCTTGTCCACTTAATAATGCCCTCTGTCCAGATGCTGGTCATATATGGGCAATCCGGCGGCAAAAATCCACTGAGCAAAATGGCCAGATACTGCTGCGGCTTAGCATAGGTCAGCAGGTTCCACCCATAAGCCGGCGATACGGTACGTGGGTTTTGTGCCAGACTTAACACCGCAGGCCAAGCAATGATACACCCGATAGCGGCCGCCAGCAAGCTTTCCACCGCCAGCACGGTAAACAGGCGCACATTCAGCTTATATTCCCCTGTTATACACTTGCACACAAAGTAAATCACAAGAAAAGTGATTTGCCCGGCAAAGAAAAAGTAGCTGTTAATCAGGTTGAGCGCTGCAAAAAAGGCAAACAGCCCACGGCGGCGGTTATACACAGCCTCGTCCAAAGCCCACAAAAGATAGGGGAACAAGGCCACTACGTCTACAAAGTGATTGAAAAATACATTGTAAACGGAAAAGCCCGATAACGCATACAGGCAGGCGCCCACCAGGGCCATATTGGGATTTTTGGCATACCGATGCAAATACAGCATTGCGCCGCCGCCTGCCACAGCAAACTTAAGCACCAGCAAAGGGCACATAAAATAGGGCAGCCAGCTTGCCGGCAATAACAGCGACAGCCAAAAAAACGGCGACCCGTACAGGTAAAAGGAATACGCATTGACTGCGCCACTGCCTAAATCCGCCGACCATGCATAGCTTGCGCCTTGCTTTACCAGCTGATTTACATACCGGTAAAACGTGATTTGCTGGCCGTTAAAATCTCCTGCATAGTGAAAGAAGCCTCCATCTACAATTTGAAACGGAAGCAGTATAAAAAAAGCTGTCAATCCGCAAGCTGCAAAGGCACGCCAGTAATAAGCCGTCAGCGATGTTTGCTGCGCTTTTTGTAAAAGGCATCTGGAATCAGCCATGGCGAACGTCCTTCTTTCCCCTATTTCGTATTCTCCGGGTGTATATACCGCAGTAGGGGCAGTATACCATTTTTTCAACACAAAAAAAAGCCTGTACCTCCAATCGGAAAAGGCTGTTCCTGCATAAAAGCACGTGTTATACTGCAAGTATCCTACCATTTGTACGGTCCATCTAAAGGGACTGCATTTTTATTATACTTACCTAAAACCAGTAACAGGGAGGTATTTTGCCATGCTATATCCTTTCAGCGCACTGCTTGCCCGCATGAAGTATATTACACGCTGGAGCCTGATGCACGCAGCCCGGCCGGAATCCCTATCGGAGCACACCACTGATACTGCACACATTGCCCATATGCTGTGCCTGATTGCACGGGCCTATACACACACGCCCTGCCGGCCTGAGGTTGTTGCGGTTGCCGCTTTGTATCACGACGCAAGCGAAATTATCACAGGTGATATGCCTACCCCTGTAAAATACAAAAACGAAGCCCTGCGCCGTGCCTATAAAGCCTTGGAAAAAGAAAGTGCCGCCGCTATGTGCCGGCTGCTGCCTGCCGAACTGGAAAAAGAAATATCCCTTTATGTAACAGGGGATATTTTGACCTGTGAGGAGCAAACTATTTTGAAGGCCGCAGACCGGTTAAGCGCCATTATCAAATGCATGGAAGAAGAAAACGCAGGCAACCGGGAATTTTCGGCGGCAATGCACCAGCAAAAACAAGCCCTGCTGGAAATGGGCTGCCCCGAGGCGGACTGGTTTATGCAGCACTGTTTGCCCTGTTACGCCCAAACATTGGACGCTTTAACCAGCGGCGAGGCATTTCGGCAGGAATAGCATTATTGTATCAATAAAGGCCCGAACCTTTGCGTTCGAGCCTTTATTTGTTTTTACTTTTTACGATTTTTTATTTTGCTTACCAGCCACCATACAAGCCCTGCAATCAGCACAACTGCCAGTGCAATAGCGGCCACAAAAAGGGTTGGACTCATACCGGTCACAAAAACAGCCGTAGGGCCGTCCGCTCCTCCAATAACAGAAATCGCATTCATACAAACCTCCATGCTTTATATTGCCTTTTACGGAAATGGTACCGTACGGGTATCGTCAGCATCGCCATCCCTGCGCTGTGCTGCAAACACCTCTGCAATCAAATCGTCCAAGTCACTTAAATGGGACAGGCTGCAGCACCCACGGCGCAGCCCTGCTGCGCCACGCAGGCCTTTCATATAATGGATTGTCTGGGCACGTGCCTGCGGCATTGCAATGTACTCGCCCTTTTCCTCCACCATTTGCTCTACCTGACGGCGCATTGCATTCATGCGTGCCTGCAAATTTGGCTCCTTCGGTGCAGGGGTGCCCTCAATGGCTGCATTGATGCGCTCAAACAGCCACGGGTCGCCCAAGGCGCCACGTGCAATCGCAATGCCGTCACAGCCGGTTTTCTCCAGCATTTCCAGCGCTTTTTCCGGGCTGTCCACATCGCCGTTGCCAAACACCGGGATATGCACTGCCTCCTTTACCTGACGGATAATATCCAAATCCACCATGCCGGGGGTATACATTTGCTCACGGGTGCGGCCGTGTACTGTAACTGCTGCGGCACCTGCCTGCTCACAGGCACGGGCCACTTCCACGGCGGTGATGCAGTTATCGTCCCAGCCTTTCCGCATTTTTACTGTAACCGGCCGACCATTTGCCGCACCTACTACAGCCTCTACAATACGTCCGCACAAATCCGGGTCTGTCATCAGGCGGCTGCCTGCACCGCCCACACCTGTACCAACGATTTTGGGGGCAGGGCAGCCCATATTGATGTCAAAAAAGTCAAAGGGATACTCCAGCACACGAGCTGTTGCCTGCGCAAAAAATTCAGGGTCGGCACCAAACAGCTGCACGCCATACGGTGCACCGTTGGGCTTTGCCTGCATCATGGCAAGGGTTTTGCGGTCGCCGTAAGCAATGGCTTTTACACTTACCATTTCGCTAACGGTGTAGCCAGCGCCATGGTCTGCCATCAAATCACGGCAGGCGGCATCGGTAAAGCCGGCCATGGGCGCAAAGCCTATGCGGTGTGCCAGCGGAATATTGCCAATATATAAAGGGGTTTTAACGTTCATTTTTGTTAGCTCCTTACTGTTTGAAAACACGTATATTATACCATAAAGCACGAATTTGTGGTATAATATATAGTGATTCCATTTGATTTTTGTTTTACATGGCGGCAGCGCTTTGCTTTACCGCATTTATTTTAATACCCTCGGAGGAAACCGCATGCGTTTACTTGTAATCGATGGCAACAGTATTGCCAACCGTGCCTTTTACGGCATCAAACTGCTGACCACACGAGACGGTCGCTTTACCAACGCCATTTACGGCTTTTTGAACATTTTGCTTTCCCTTTTGAAAGAATGCAGCCCCGATGAAGTTGCCATCGCCTTTGACCTGAAGGCGCCCACCTTCCGCCATAAGATGTATGACGGCTACAAGGCCACCCGTCACGGCATGCCTGCGGAGCTGGCCCAGCAGATGCCGGTTTTGAAGCAGCTTTTAACGGATTTAGGCTACCGTATTGTCACCGCCGAAGGCTGGGAGGCTGACGATATTATGGGTACACTGGCAGCCGCCTGTTCTGCCCGCAAGGACGATTGCTTTTTGGCAACCGGAGACCGGGACAGCCTGCAGCTGGTAAGCGAAACCACAACGGTTCTGCTTGCTTCCACTGTAATGGGACGCAGCCAAACCGTTGTAATGGACGAAGATGCCGTGCGTGAAAAGTACGGTGTAGACCCCATTCAGCTGATTGAGGTCAAGAGCCTGATGGGCGATACCAGCGATAACATTCCCGGTGTAAAGGGCATTGGCGAAAAGACCGCCCTGAATCTGGTAAAGAACTTTGGCACACTGGAAAATGTATACGCTAACATTGACAGCCCTATTATCAAGCCCAAGCAGCGTGAAAACCTGCAAACCTACAAGGCTGATGCAGAACTGAGCCGTGTTCTGGGTACGATTCGCACCGATGCCCCCATTGAAAGTGCAGAGGGCACCTACCTGCGTACCGAAGGCGACAAGCCCGCCGCAGTTCAGATGCTTACCGATTTGGAGATTCATTCTCTGATTCCCCGTTTAGGTTTGGACGGCATCAGCGCTGCCGCAGCACAGCCCGCCGCAGAGCTGCCCACCGTAACCGAAACACCGCTGCCCAACGCACCCGCCGGGGTTTACCTTTTGGCACAGCGGCCGGCCCGCATCGAAAAGCAGGGCAACCGCAATGTGGAGGTGGAACCTGCTGTATGGTACGCTGTACAGGGTCAGGCTGTATCCGCTTTAACGGACGAACAGCTGGCAGCTTTATTGGACAGCCCCAACGTACAGCTGGACGTTTTTGACTCTGCGCCGCTGTACGCTTTAGCTATGGCGCACAACGGCTGGGGCGAAAGCATTCGCTGGGACGGCAAGCTCGCCGCTTATCTGCTGAACGCTTCTGCCAACCGCTATGAAGTAGAAGCGTTGGAAACCGAGTATCGTGCCGAGCCTGCCTTTGTATGCGAGGCTTTCCCGCAGGCAGGCAGCTTGGAAAGTCTGTTCTCTATCATGAAGGCAGAAGTTACTGCCCGTGAGATGGACCCGCTGTATAACGACATCGAGTTTCCGCTGGCGCAGGTTCTTGCGGACATGACCCGCCTTGGTATGCTGGTAGACCGTGAGGGCATTGAACAGTTCGGCGTAAAAATCCGCCAGCAGCTGGATGACGCCTTGCAGCGCATCTATATGCAGGTTGGCTATGAGTTCAACCCCAACAGCCCCAAACAGCTGGGCGAAGCTTTATTTGAAAAGATGGGCCTGCCCCACGGCAAAAAGACCAAGACAGGTTGGTCCACTGACGCTGCAACACTGGAAAATCTGCGCCACGAGGCCCCTGTAATTGAAGATATTCTGGAATACCGCACCTACCAAAAGCTCAGCTCCACCTACGTGGACGGCTTATTAAAGGTGATTGGCAAGGACGGACGTATTCACTCCATCTTCAACCAGACCGAAGCACGTACCGGCCGTTTATCCTCTTTGGAGCCAAACCTGCAAAATATCCCCATCCGTACTGAACTGGGCAGCCAGCTGCGTGACTTCTTTATTGCAAAGCCCGGCTGCATTTTACTGGACGCCGACTACAGCCAAATCGAGCTGCGTATTCTGGCGCATATCACCGGTGACGAGCATATGCAGCAGGCCTTCCGCTCCGGTGCGGATATTCACCGCAGCACCGCAGCCAAGATTTACAATATCCCCGAAGACCAAGTAACCCCGCGCCTGCGCAGCAGTGCCAAGGCCATCAACTTTGGCATTATGTACGGCAAGGGTGCTTACAGCCTTTCGCAGGATATTGGTGTATCGGTAAAGGAGGCTGACAGCTTCCTGCGCAATTATCTGGACACCTTCCCCAAGGTTGACGAATATATGCAAAAGTGCATTGCCGATGCCAAGGAGAAAGGTTACTGCTCTACCCTGTTTGGTCGCCGCCGTTACCTGCCTGAGCTGCAAAGCAGCAATTTTCAGGTACGTTCTTCCGGCGAGCGTATGGCACGCAACACACCCATTCAGGGTACTGCCGCCGACGTTATCAAACTGACCATGGTCCGTGTGTGGCAGCGTCTGCGTGCTGAAAAGATGGAAAGCCGCCTGATTCTGACCGTTCACGACGAACTGATTGTAGAAGCACCTGAAGCCGAAGCTGACCGTGCCGCTGCGATTTTGTCTGAGGAGATGATGGGCTGTGTTTCCTACGCTGTACCCATGACCGCAGAAGTAAACCGTGGTAAATCCTGGCTGGAAGCTCACTAGTCCGCCATATTTCGTATAAGTAAGAAGGAATATTCCAAAATGTATATTTTAGGTATTGAATCCACTTGCGACGAAACCGCCGCATCCATTGTAAAAGACGGCCGAGAGCTGATTTCCAACGTAATCAGCACCAGCGTAAAGGAGCAGGCACTCTATGGTGGCGTTGTTCCGGAAATTGCCAGCCGCCGCCACTGCGAATATATCAGCGCTACTGTAGAAAAGGCACTGGCTGATGCAAACATGACCATTGACGATGTGGACGCTGTTGCGGTTACTTTTGCGCCCGGTCTGATTGGTGCTGTTCTGGTTGGCGTCAACTATGCAAAGGGTCTGGCTTATGCCGCTGAAAAGCCCCTTGTTCCGGTGCATCACCTGCGGGGCCACATTGCTGCCTTATACCTGAGCCACCCCGAGCTGAAGCCGCCTTTCCTGTGTTTAGTTGCTTCAGGCGGCCACAGCCATATTGTTCAGGTAAATGATTACACGTCCTTCAAAATTTTAGGCCGCACGGTTGATGACGCTGCCGGCGAGGCTTTTGATAAGGTTGCACGCACCTTGGGGCTTTCCTATCCGGGCGGCCCCAGCGTGGCTGCTGCCGCTAAAAGCGGTAACCCCAAGGCTTACCGCCTGCCGATTCCCCGTGTAGAGGGCAAGTATAATGTAAGTTTTTCCGGCTTGAAAACCGCTGTGCTCAACGAAGTAAACAAGGCACAAATGAAAAACGAGCCGTTTAGTGTGCCGGATTTAGCTGCAAGCTTCCAAGAGCGAATTGCAGGTATTTTGGCTGAAAAACTGCTGAGTGCCGCTGCGGATACCGGTGCAAAGCAAGTATGTTTGGCTGGTGGTGTTGCTGCTAACGGTCGTTTGCGCCAACTGGTAAACGACGGCGCACAAAAACTGGGTGCCAAAGTGTACCTGCCTGAGCTGAAATTCTGCGGAGACAACGGTGCCATGATTGCCAGCCAGGGTTATTATGAGTATTGTGTCGGCAATCTTGCTGACCTTACCTTAAATGGATTGCCCACCCTGCCTATCGACTATCAATAAAATCACAGGCGACAGTCTTTCCACGGGCTGTCGTCTGTTTTTGTACTTTTGTGCCGTAAAAAAATATTTTCGGGAAGCTTGTTATATTTTCTGCATTTTTTGCATTCTGCACATATCTGTGGTATATTATCATGGAGTGTTTTATTAAAATGGAGTAGTTCCCATGCTGATATATACGCTGCTTTTTACCGTGGCTGCTTACCTGCTGTACTTTCTGTATGACTGGTATACTGTAAAGAATCCTGCCTTTTCCGTGTCCCACTGGTTTTTCCCACTGGGCACGATTTTTGTTGTTATTGCAACCGGTTTTTTATTGTGTCAGTCTGTCAGCCACTTTACTTTAACACCGTTTTCGGTACTATGCCTTTTGCTGGTGCTGCTGTTTGGCTGGTTTTTATTTGACTCGCTGGTTCTCAGTTTACCAAAAGGCACTTATACGGAGCCGGATGCTCCCCGCACCGTTTTTCGTGGTCGTATGTATGCATTATGCCGCCATCCCGGTGTGCTGTGGTATTGTTGCATGTATCTGGCCTTGTGGGCTGCTGCGCCTAGCTTTACCGGTGCAATTGCGTGTTTTGCGCTTTGTTTGGGAAACGTGCTTTATATGCTGCTGCAAGACCGCTGGACTTTTCCTGCTGTTTTTTCTGACTACGAAGATTATAAAAAGGAAACTCCGTTATTTTTTCCCAATCGTGTGAGCATCCGACAGTGCATTGCTTCCTACTGTCATAAGCTCTAACCAATAAAATCAGGTAGTAAGTACATCAGAAAGGAGGAGCCGCTATGAAATTAAAAGAAAAACTGAATCGACATTCGCCCAATCAAATTTGGGACGAGTACTGCGGCTTCCTTACCTTATCTCTGGACCAGTATTTACATATTCAAAACCGTTTGATGCAAGAGCAGATACAGCTCTGGTGTGCAAGCGCATTAGGAAAACGAATTTTGAACGGAGCACAGCCAAAAACAGTTGCGGAATTCCGCCGGGTGGTTCCTTTAACCACTTATGAGGATTATGCGGATATTTTACTGCCCCGCCGCTCCGAGCTGCTGCCGGCTCCGCCTGTTACTTGGGTAGAAACCACTTGGGAGGGCGGCAAACGACCTATCAAGGCAGCCCCTTACACGCAGGGAATGATAGATACCTTTCGCCGCAATAGTATTGCCGTAATGCTGTTGGCCAGCGCAAACGGCTGGGGCGATTTTACCATTGGCGATAAAGTATTATCCGGTCTGGCACCGCTGCCATATTTAACTGGGCTAATGGGGCTGATTCTGGACCAGGAGTTTCAATTTACCAGTATGCCCCCACGTGAAACTACCACCACAATGGGCTTTTCTGAGCGCAGTAAGCTGGGTTTCAAAATGGCGCTCAACAAAGGGATTGATTACTTTTTCGGTATGGGCAGCATCAGTTACTTTATTAGTACACAGCTGACGCATATCGGCGGAGGCAGCCATGGGCATATCCCTTTGCCTACCCTTTTGCGCTATGCACGTGCCCAAAATCGTGCCAGACACGAGAATCGTGAGCTTTTGCCCAAAGACCTTTTCCACTTAAAAGGCTTTGTATGTGCCGGTACTGACAACGCCCGCTATAAAGATGATTTGGAGCATCTGTGGGGTGTGCGCCCCATGGAGCTGTTTGCCGGCACTGAGGCTACCCTTGTTGGCACTGAAACATGGAACCGCAAGGATTTATATTTTTTCCCTGACAGCTGCTATTACGAATTTTTACCGGAAGAATATATCCGCAGCAACGACCGCCACTTACCTACTATAACCATTGACCAAGTTGAGCCGGGCTGCCAGTACGAGCTGGTTGTAACCGTATTTAAGGGCGGTGCTTTCGCCCGTTACCGTACCGGCGATATGTATCGCTGTATGGGCTTTGGCGATAAGGATGACCACTCGACCCTGCCGCGTTTCCGCTATACGGACCGTATTCCTTCTGTTATTGATATTGCGGGCTTTACTCGCATCACAGAAAACTCTATTTCTGAAGTCATCGAGCTTTCGCATCTGCCTATTGCAGACTGGTGCGCCGCTAAGGAATTTGATTCCCAAACCGGACACCCATATCTGCGTATGTATGTGGAGCTGTCTGCCTCTGCACTGACTACGCAGGCAGTTAACGAGGAAGTTTTGCGGAAACATTTAGAAATTTACTTTAACTATTTGGACAGTGACTACGACAACCTGAAAAAAATTCTAGGTATGGAGCCGCTGCAAATCACATTTTTACGCAGCGGTACGTATGCCGAGTACCGCCGCCGATTTGCAAACATCCCTGCACGCATCAATCCCAGTTCCGAAATTCGCCGTGCACTGCTTTCTATCCAAGAGGACTTATAATTTTATGCCCCTCATTGCCAAATCTATTCAGAAAGGAAGTGAAAAGTCGTGCAAAGCTTTGCGTTTATTTCTTTGGCCGGGCTTCTAATTTATACGCTGCTATTCAGCATTTTTATTTCAGCCAAAAAAAATCGTCTCCTGCGCTACTTTACTTTACTTCTTTTTTGTATGATTCTGTGGTCCGGCGGTTCCCTTTTTATGCGTATTCAATTTTTGAACGCAACCGCTTTCTGGTATCACATCTCACTAATTGGAATATGGGCTGCCTGCCTTGTGTTAGACCGCTTTGTGATACTATTTGCGGACCAGCGCATTACCCGGGTTGAACAACTGGTAAATATACTTGTTCCTATTATTTTGCTGGGTAACTGTATTACCGGCTGGTTTTTGGCACCACCCAAAGTTGTTTCGCTCCCTGACGGCACCACTTCGTTTGTATACGGTAATTTTACCATCGGCACCTATTTGATGTACGCATTGCTGGCTGTCATTGCTATTATTATTCTGACCCGTTTGGTACAGATTGCACGCTCCAGCCGGATTGCACGCTCTCAGCTTATCCCGTTAACCATCGGTGCTGTTTTTATCTTTGGCGGCAACGCACTTATTCTGCTGCCGATTTTTAAGGGTATTCCTTTAGATATGGCTTCCGGCATTGTTTTTGCCTTTTGCCTGCTGTTTGCCCTGTACTATAAGCACCTGTTTTCGTTAACGCTGGCTTTTTCCCGCAGAACATACACTTTAATCACTGCTGCTATCTTGGTATTTGTTGTTGCGCAATGCGGTCCTGCCGCTACAGCCTATTTAGAGGGCCTTGGCGAGCCCATTGCCTCCCGTGCAGTGGTAATCATCGCACTTGTGGTTGCGGGACTGTCTGCGTTAATTTACCTGTTTGTCAGCCGTTTAAGCGAGGAGCTTTTTCTTGGGGAATATAATGAACGCAGCTCGCAATTAAAACAATTCAGCGATACGATTTCCCGCTACTTAAACGAAAAAGATGTTTGCACCAGCTATTGCAAGCAAGTTTTAGAAAGCCTGCATACCGTAGATTCTGTTCGCATCTGTACTGAGAATAAAAACGGTTCCTTTGAAGTTTCCGGCAGTACAGGTATGTTGGAAACAGGCACTGTTTTGTTTGGTTCTGACAGTGCTGTAGCCGACTGGCTTCGCAACCACCGTGATATTTTGGAAATCAGCGATTTTAGCCGCAGCGTAGAATATCGTGCTATGTGGGAAAGCGAAAAGCTTCAGCTGCTCAGCATTGGTGCTGATTACCTTTTGCCTATGCTGGACGGGGATACCTTACTGGGCATTGTCGCCTTAAAACAAAAAGACCCCACACGCCGCCTGCACAGTGATGAACGAGACTTTCTGTTATCACTTAGTTCGGTTACCAGCATTGCCTTGAAGAACAGCCGCCTGTATGAAAAAGCAACACACGATGCCCATACAGACGATTTAACCGGTCTTTTGAATCGAAAATACTTTTTGGAGCAGTTAAACAACTGCTTTTCCAACAATCCTAAGGGATTACTCAGCTTAATGATTCTAAGTCTGGATGATTTTAAGCTGTATAATCAGTTATATGGTGTACGTGTTGGTGACGAAGCTTTGCGCCGTGTGGCCGAGATTTTACGTACAACTGTAGGCGAACAAAACTGCGTTGCCCGATACAGCGGCAAAGAGTTTGCTATTTTGTTACCTGGGCAGGAGACCAGCACAGCACGCCGCTTGGCTGAAAACCTTCGTCGCCAAATTTACGATTTGAATCGTGAAAACAACGAGCAGGATGGCACTTTGCAAATTTTAACTTGCAGCATTGGTATTTGTAGTATCCCGTTTGGCGCATGCAATATCAAGCAACTCTTGGATAATACTGATTTAGCGGTTTATCAGATGAAGCAGCGTGGCAAAAACGGTGTTATGGTTTACTCTGTTGGTTCTGTAAGTGAAAAACTACCTGTCACAAAACCAGACCATGCTCGTGTGTATTCAAACTACGCAAATACGATTTATGCATTAAGTGCAGCTATCGATGCAAAGGATCATTACACCTTTACACACTCTAAAAATGTAGCATACTACGCTTGCGAATTAGCAAAGCTGTATGGCTTAAACGATGATACAATTGAAATTATTCGTGAAAGCGCTTTATTGCACGATATCGGTAAAATTGGTATTCCAGAAGCCATCCTAAATAAGCCGGATGTTTTAACCAGCGAAGAATACGAGATTATGAAGCGTCACCCCGAAAATGCGGTTGCTATCATTCGTCACCTCCCCAGCTTGGACTACGTTATTCCCGCTGTTTTAGGCCATCACGAACGATGGGATGGCAAAGGCTATCCCAGACGCTTAAGTGGCGAGGATATCCCCTTAAACGCACGCATTTTATGCGTAGCAGACTGTTTTGATGCAATTACGTCAAATCGTTGCTATAAAGATGGGCGCCCTGTCGAGGTTGCTCTCAGTATCTTGGAAAACAATGCCGGTACCCAGTTTGATCCATATCTGGTCCAGCTGTTTATCCATCATGTTCAAGATGGTTCCATCATTCCACAGAATCGCAACGACTCCGTTTCTGCTACAGTTTAACAGTCTTCTTTTGTTTTAATTCCAAACATAACTAAAAAAATCCCCTCGGTGTAGTGGTAGCCACTACACCCGAGGGGATTCATTTTTTACTAATTTATAAAGGAAATGAATTTGTCAGTACTGACACACATAAGGTGCGCTGTCCTGTTTCATTTTCTCTTACTTGCCAAACACCAGGTCACGAGTATCACGTGCAATCATCAGTTCCTCGTTGGTGCAGATCTTCAGGATGCGAACCTTGCTGCCGTCCACGCTCAGGTCTGCCATATCCTCATGGCAGTTAGCGTTCTTCTCATCATCCAGCTGCAGACCCATAAAGTCCATGTTGCTGCAAACCATCTTGCGGAAACGCACATCGTTCTCGCCGATGCCACCGGTAAAGACAACGCAGTCCAGACCGTTCATAGCGGCTGCATAAGAGCCGATATATTTCTGAATCTGGTAAGCCAGCATATCCTGTGCCAAAGCTGCACGCTTGCTGCCTGCCTTAGAAGCAGCAGTAACGTCACGCATATCGCTGGAAACACCGGAAACACCCAGCAAGCCGCTCTGCTTGTTCAGGTAATCTGCCATCTCCTGACCGTGAATGCCCAGTTTCTGCTCCATGTAGGTAACAACGCTGGGGTCAATATCGCCGCAGCGAGTGCCCATCAAAACGCCTGCCAACGGGGTCAAGCCCATGCTGGTATCTACGCACTTGCCGCCATCAACAGCACTAATGCTGCTGCCATTGCCCAAGTGGCAAGTAACAATCTTCAGCTCAGAAGGATCCTTGCCCAGGAACTCTGCTGCTGCCTTGCTGACAAAACGGTGGCTGGTACCGTGTGCACCATAGCGGCGGATGGAGTACTTCTCGTACATCTCGTAAGGTACACCGTACATATATGCCTTAGCAGGCATGGTCTGGTGGAAAGTAGTGTCAAAAACAACAACGTTGGGCACAGATTCGCCAAAGACCTTCTTTGCGCTGCGCAGGCCCTGAACGTGAGCCATGTTATGAACAGGTGCCAGAGGTGCAATTTCTTCAATCTTGTCGATAATTGCATCGGTTACAATTTCGCTCTTGGTAAAGAACTCTGCACCCTGCACAACACGGTGGCCGATTGCATTAATCTCGCTCTTATCCTTAACAACTGCGCCCTCACCAGTGGTCATCATGTCCACAACCTTCATGAAAGCCTCAGTATGAGTGGGGAAAGGAACCTCTTCAGTCCACTTACCGCCATTTGCCTGATGGGTAATTTTGCTGCCCTCAATGCCGATACGCTCGCACAAACCTTTGCACAATACGCTCTCATCAGCCATATCGATCAGCTGGTACTTCAAAGAAGAAGAGCCACAGTTGATGACAAGAATTTTCATTGTTAATCCTCCCAAATTTCATTAAAAAACCGCCACGTTAATAAATAAAGCGTACGTATTTTTTTCATTACCTTGCTTATTATATAATGGAATTGCTCCATTTGCAAGTTACAAACTAATCCCAAAAGCACAATTTACCGTTAAAAATAAAAAAAGCACCCAAACCAGAAAGGTTTAGGTGCTTTGGAGAAGCCGGCATCTACCTATTTTCACAGGCCGTCTCCAGCCAACTATCTTCGG
>JAHHRL010000013.1 GCA_020025825.1 Faecalibacterium sp.
TATTGAGAAACTGACGCCTTACGCCCTGCGGGAGCTGATCCAGGGTATCTATGTGAAAGCTTCGGACAAGTCCTCCGGCAAGCGCAGGCAGAGCATCCACATCAAGTATGATGGTATAGGCTTTATCCCTCTGGATGTGCTTATGAACGGAAAAACGGCGTGACCGAAGTCACGCCGTTTTCCGAGAACACGCAGTTCTCATGATTTTTTGATTTTTACTGTTTTACGGCCACTGCGCTTTTGGAGAGCGGCGCTTTTATTTGCTTTTTGGTTTAAGCAGAGAACTGAATTACAGCTCAGCGAAGTACTTAATAGTACGAACCATCTGGCTGGTGTAGGAGTTCTCGTTGTCGTACCAAGACACAACCTGAACCTGGTAGGTGTCCTCGTCAACCTTGGTCACCATGGTCTGGGTAGCATCAAACAGAGAGCCGTACTTCATGCCGATGATATCGGAAGAAACGATCTGCTCTTCGTTGTAGCCGAAGGAAGCGGAAGAAGCTGCCTTCATAGCTGCGTTGATGGACTCCTTGGTAACGTCCTTGCCCTTAACAACTGCAACCAGGATGGTGGTAGAGCCAGTGGGAACAGGAACACGCTGTGCAGAGCCGATCAGCTTGCCGTTCAGTTCGGGGATAACCAGGCCGATTGCCTTAGCAGCACCGGTGCTGTTGGGAACGATGTTCTGAGCACCAGCACGAGCACGGCGCAGGTCGCCCTTGCGCTGAGGACCGTCCAGGATCATCTGGTCGCCGGTGTAAGCATGAACAGTGGTCATGATACCGGAAACGATGGGGTAGGTCTTGTTCAGGGTGTCTGCCATAGGAGCCAGGCAGTTGGTGGTGCAGGATGCAGCAGAGATAACCTGATCCTCAGCGGTCAGGGTGTTCTCGTTAACAGAGAAGACGATGGTCTTCAGGTCGTTGCCTGCGGGAGCAGAGATAACAACCTTCTTAGCGCCTGCCTCAACGTGAGCCATGGACTTTTCCTTAGAGCAGTAGAAGCCGGTGCACTCCAGTACAACGTCAACGTTCAGCTCGCCCCAGGGGCAATCCTTAGCGTCCTTAATAGCGTAAATCTTGATTTCCTTGCCGTCGACAATGATGGAATCATCAGTAGCCTCGACAGTGTGCTTGTTCTCGCCGATCTTGCCGCAGAAGGAACCCTGAGCGGTGTCGTACTTCAGCAGGTGAGCCAGCATCTTGGGGCTGGTCAGGTCGTTGATAGCGACAACCTCGTAACCAGCAGCGTCAAACATCTGACGGAAAGCCAGACGGCCAATACGGCCAAAACCATTGATAGCAACTCTAACAGCCATGTTTCTAACCTCCAAAATATATACCTTGAAATATTAAGAATTCGCGGTTGAACTTATTCTACCTTAAATACAAAAAAGTTTCAAGCGTTTGTCAAGGAAATAACAATGTTTTTTATCTTTTTGAAGAATGTGTACAACCTATCGTGTCCGCCCCTCTTATATCATGTCACTTTGCACAAATACCAGCGAGCGTTTTCTCCAAAGTTTTGGCACATCAGTCCAGTCCAATATTTTACTCTTTTTCTTCCGGGTTGATGCAGCACAGTGCACAAACCAACCCCAAAACACCGATTGCACCTATTACGCCGCTGACTGCCAGTTCCCCTATTGCCAGCCGGCCGGCACACCATTGTGCCAGCGAGAAAACAAACTCACAGCAAGTTCCCAAATAAAAGCATAATAAGCCGTTTCGTGTGCAGGACCGTGCCTTCCCTGTTTCCGGGAAGAAGCAAATGCGCAGCAGCGACAAAAGAAACAGCATTACAATCATCACACTGCATAGCTGCAAAATGTGGTACACACGATAAACGCTGGATGTATGTGCAAAAAAGCGTTCCAGTGCCAACGCACAAGGGTACAGTATGCTCAGCATGCCAAAATAAATACCACCTGCAGGTTCGCTGTCACCATGGTTTTTTAGCCAAAACACTGCCTGTGTACCTAAGGCCCACGCACCAAGCCACGCAAACAAAGCAATTAAGCTATCAGCTGCGCAGTTCTGGGTAAAAAAAGCAATATACTGTGTTATTTTTTCCTGTTGATTATAAATCAGCGTCCCATTTTTCAGCATGAGCTGAATTTTGGGTATTGTCATTGCTGCATGAAGGACACCCGCCAGAGTATAAACGATACTTACAAAAATTTCGGTTACAGCGATACTCCAACTGCGCCGAGCCAAAGCCGCCGGGCGGCGCACTGACAAACCGGAAGCCAGAACTGCCAGCACACACAGTACCACCCATGCACCATAGCGCATCCAAACAGACCCCACCTGTGGGAATCCCGTTGCAGCATCAACCCACTGTGTGGCATCTACCCAGCAAAGCGATGCTGCACACAGGCCCACTAACACCAATAAGCCTCGGATACTATTTTTCATCAATCAACGAACCTCAATACTCTTATACTTTTGCTTAACACCTAAATACTTATAAGCCGGGCGGATAATGCGGTTAGCAAAAACCACTTCTTCCACACGATGTGCGCACCAGCCGGGCACACGTGCAATTGCAAACAGCGGCGTATACAAATCCTCCGATATTCCAAGCATTTTATAGATAAGTCCACTGAACAAATCCACGTTAGCACATACCGGCTTTATTGCACCTTTTTCCTCTGCAAAAATATCCGGAGCCAACCGTTCGATACTGCACAGCATCTCGTACTCTGCCTCATATCCAGTTTCGTAAGCCAAACTGCGTGCGTGTTCTTTCAAAATCAATTCACGTGGGTCGCTAACCGTATAAACGGCGTGCCCCATTCCATAAATCAACCCGGAGCCATCTCCGGCTTGTTTACGGATAATCCTGCGCAGATACTCTCGTACCTCGTCATCGTCCGATGGGCACTCCACGTGGTGCAAAATATCTTCCAACTGGCGCATAACCGCTAAGTTGGCACCGCCATGCTTCGGGCCTTTCAGCGCACCCATTGCGGCGGAAATAGCTGCATATGTATCCGTGCCGGAACTGGAGAGCACACGTGTTGTAAAAGTGGAACAGTTACCGCCGCCATGGTCTGCGTGTACCAAAAGGCACATATCCAGCAATTTTGCTTCTTCGTGCGTAAACTTTCTATCCGGACGATAGGTTGCCAAAATATGCTCGGCTGTGCTCATGCCGGGGCTGGGCACATGAAAAAACATACTCTGCTTATCATAGAACCAACGCTTTACCTGATAGGCGTCTACCATAATAGTAGGCAAGCAGGCAATCAGGTTGATACTTTGATTCAAGATGTTCGGCAAACTCAGTTCCTCTGCATTTTCATCATAGGAATACAGCGCCAACACGCTGCGTGCCATCTTATTCATGACATTCGGCGAGGGAGCCTTCATAATCATGTCTTCCGCAAAGCCTTCCGGCAAGTCACGGTGCTGCGCCAGAATCTCGCAAAACTCCTGCAATTGCTCTTTTTTCGGCAAGCTGCCAAACAAAAGCAGCCAAATCACTTCTTCAAAAATGAATCGGTCGTTAGTATAGGCTTCCTCTACAAATTCGTTGATATCAACGCCACGATAAATCAACTTTCCCGGAGCCGGAATTACTTTACCCTGCTCATCTTTTTTATACCCCACAACATCACATACATTTGTAAGCCCTGCCAGCACACCTGTACCGTCTGCATTTCTCAGGCCACGTTTAACACCTAATCGCTCGCTTGTTTCCGGGTCGATATAGTTATTTTCCAGATATTCCCGACAGAGTAAATCCATAGTTTTGCTTTCCAGCATTGTTACTTCTGTAGCCATTATCTGTATCCCCTCTCTATGCAATATATCGTGCCTTGGCTTTATGCCACGATAATGCTGTTTCCTATATTATCGCTTTTATTTCTTAAATTCAATAATTCCATAAAAAAGCCACTTGTCGAATCGCATGATTTGGTCTTTCCCGCCTAATTACATTGCTACTTTGTACATAGGAGGGATTAACCATGAAAAAAATCGTTACATCACTGCTGGCAATTTTACTAGCCGGCTGCTTTTTACCCGTACTTTTTTACTACGGTGTTTCTGCTTTTCAGCAAAAGGATATTCGTGCAACTACAAAGCAAATTGTTACCGATATACAGCAAAATACATCCCTGCCGCCCATGGCAAAGCCGCAAGCTCCGCAATCCATACCTTCTGCACCACCCCAGCCAAGCGAAACCGTTCCCATCTGGGACGTTAGCTCTCAGCGTGTGCTGCAAGTGCCTCTGCGGGAGTACGTAATTGGCGCAGTTGCCAGCGAAATGCCCATTACATGGGAAGATGCCGCCTTGCAAGCGCAGGCTGTTGCTGCACACACCTACCTGCTCTACAGCCGTGACCATAACGATACCAATGCTCTGGGTGGAGCATGGCTTTCCGCTGACCCAACCCGACGCCAAGGCTTTATGACAGACGATGTTCTGCGCAGTTATTGGGGAACGGACTATGCCGCAAACTACGCACGTCTTTCCGCTTTAGTCGATGAGGTACTGAATACACTGATTACCTACGACAACCAGCCTGCCGCAGCCAGCTATTTTGCAATTTCAAACGGACGCACCGAAGCCAGCCAAAATGTTTGGACCGAGGCGCTCCCTTATTTGCAAGGCGTAGACAGCAGCTGGGATAAAACCGCTGCCGGCTACGCTCGTACCGCTACCCTTAGCAGCACACAAATGCATAGTGCCCTTGTAACCGGGCTTTCTATCCATACGGACGGTTTCCGCCCGGAACAATATTTTTCCGATTATGTTTATACCGACTCTGGTTATGTATATATGTTGCACGTATGTGGCCAAGAAGTGCTTGGCACAGCGCTGCGCAGTGCGCTGCAATTACGCAGCAGCTGTTTCTCCATTGATTGGGACGGAAGCAACTTTATCATAACCACTTATGGCTATGGACACGGCGTAGGCCTTAGCCAAACAGGTGCGCAGGCCATGGCGCAAAACGGCAGTACTTGGCAGGAAATTTTACAGCATTACTTTCCCGGTACTTCCCTAAATGCCGCATAAAATAAGCACTCTTGCAATCCGACACAAAGGTCGTTATAATAGGAGCGGTTGTTAAACACATAGCAATTTTGTGCCGTGTGCGAGAGGAATACAGAAAAGCCAGGAGGGCATATTATGAACAAGCCTGTTTTGGTCGTTATGGCTGCCGGCATGGGCAGCCGTTACGGCGGTATGAAGCAAATCGACCCCGTAGGTCCCAATGGCGAGGTCATCATTGATTACTCTATTTATGATGCACGCCGTGCCGGTTTTGAAACGGTTGTTTTCGTCATCAAGCACGAAATCGAAGACGCTTTTAAGGCTGCAATCGGCGACCGCATGTCCCACATTATGGACGTCAAGTATGCTTTCCAGCAGTTGGACAACCTGCCGGACGGTTTCACTGTTCCGGCAGGCCGTGAAAAGCCTTGGGGCACCTGCCACGCAATTCTTGCTGCTAAAGATGTGATTGACGGACCTTTTGCTGTTATCAATGCGGATGACTACTATGGCCCCGAAGCCTTTAAGGTAATGTACGATTATCTGTCCACCCACGAGGACGGTGACTTCTACGATTACTGCATGGTAAGCTACCTGCTGAAAAACACTGTGTCGGAAAACGGAAGCGTTGCACGTGGTGTTTGCGTACCTACAGCTGACGGCTGCCTGGCAAACGTCACCGAGCGCACCCGCATCGAAACCTTTGACGACGGCACCATTCGCTTTACCGAAGACGGCGAAAACTGGACCGAGCTGCCCGGTGATACGCCTGTCAGCATGAACCTGTGGGGCTTTAGCAAGAGCTTCCTGAGTGAAGCTGAGCAGCGTTTTGCCGCATGGCTGGAAAAGAATGTACCCGTCAACCCGATGAAGTGCGAGTATTTCCTGCCTTTGGTTGTCAGCGCACTGATTGACGAGAACAAGGCAAAGGTCAAGGTTTTGCAGAGTACGGATAAGTGGTACGGTGTTACTTATAAAGAGGACAAGCCTCTGGTTGTGAATGCTATTGCACAAAAGATTGCAGACGGCCTGTACCCGGCTGACCTGTGGGGCTAATTTTACCTGTATCCATAATAAAAAAGAAAATAAGCAAAAGCGAGGTTCCGCAGAAAACGGAATGGAGCCTTGCCATTACTTGCAGAAAGGCACCGGGAGAAATCAATCGTGATTTCTCCCGGTGCCTTATTTTCACCGTTTGGGAACATAATTTGTTAGACAGACCCGAATTTGTTTAACGCTTAGTCTTTCTTATTTCTTTTTTCAGTAAGAACAATATTGTAAGCACCCATGATTAAAACAGCAAATAAAATTCCCAAATTATCTATGTTGACAGGAATCCCAATTACTAATCCCAGCCAATAACCTACAAGAGATAACACAATGGCAATAATAGCATGAGCCATACAAAATCACTTTCCTTTCTAAAAATGCATCGGTTTGCTTTATTCTGAGTATGTGAACAGCTTTGCTCCCCCATGATAGCGCAGAAGCAAAGAAGTCTGCAATAACCTAGCCCTTGACAAGAAAGTCTGTTCTTTCATTAGACAGAGGTTCAGAATATCCCTACGAAACTCTCTCTGCGTACTTGCCTTTTTGTTTTTCAGTCCGCCCTCAGCTTACAATAAGCAAGGCACTTATTACAGCATCATTTCATAGCAGAAAAAATCCAGCCCATACTCGCTGACCATTCCCATATTGCTGAATCCCATAGACTCGTACAAGTGATTTGCCACCGGATTTGCGGTTTCTGTATGGAAACGTGCACTATCGTATCCCATTTGCTTTGCAGTCTCCAATGTTTTTTGCATTACCCGGCGGCCTAATCCCTGCCCTTGAAAATCCGGCGAAATGCAGAAACGTCCTAACCCGCAGGGATTCGCTGCATGCTTATTCCAGGTTTTAATATCTGCCGCTTCTTCTCCTTTCATAAATGCCGACCAAGGGCGAATCTGCATAATAGAGATAATTTTTCCCTCATGCAGCACTTTGTATAAGCTCTGGGTGGAAATGTCATTGGCTAAAAGCCCGCGGGACGGATAATCACTGGACCAGCCTGAACTGGGGGTACAGGCTGCTACACGCTGACACAGCGCATGAACTTCCTCCAAGTCTGCTTCCAATGCCTTTACTAATGTAATCGTATCTACCTGATTCATATATAAACCTTCCTCTCATACTCTATAACCTGTACCTTGGTATTACCTGCCTGTGCCGAGCTTCTTTTTCTGCACCAGCTCTTCCCTATTTCATACCTCTATGTACGTTTCGGTATGCACTGGGGGTAAAATGATATTCTTTTTCAAATGCCTTATAAAAATAAGTGCGGTTAGTAAAGCCCAATTTATCACAAATTGTGGCTACACTCCAGTGCGTACTCCGCAGCATTTGTGCTGCATAATTCAGCCGTACCGAAAGGCAGTATTCCGTATAGTTTTTTCCAAAATTCTGCTTAATAAAACGGCATAAATACGCCGCATTATAGTTAAGCAGCTCTGCCAGCTCTTGCTTAGAAATTACCCCCTGCCGTGCTTCAACCTGCAGTTGAATTTCCCTTGCCAGTTCTTTTTTGTTTTCATCTCCTTTGTAAACCAGTGCGCTGCGGTACAGCTGTGGTGATTCCAGCAGACCCAGCAGCCTGCGCAGATGGCCTTGCATTAACAGCCAAAAGCCTGTTTTTTTGTACAGCATTTCCTCCATCAACGAATTTACCTCCTGCTCTACAGGCGATAGCGGCATATCATTCTGCAAGGCAGTAAACCGACAATATGCCTTTATCAAATCGCTGTTGGGTGCACGATGGTTCAAAAAAAACCGCATGACTGTTTGCCCCTCAGAAAAAGGCGGCTCGTTTGCCAGCAGGTTTTGTACACAGTTGGTATCCAAGCTGATAAATACACAGCTGGAAAATTGGCAGTACTCCTCCACATAGCGCACGTTCTTATCCAGTAAAATCGCATCTCCACGTTTCAGGTGTAAGCAGTCATCCTCAATCCATTCGTTTATTTCGCCGTCCATTACGTACAAAAGCTCATAATAGTCGTGGTAATGGTAGCGCTGTTCCAAAGGGTAGCTTTCCAGAATTTGTTTCATCTTATCGCCGGAGCACGTCCACTGGCGCACACCGTCCCAGTCGGCCATCAAGTACATTGATTCCCGCTGCATATCCGCAGTCCAGATACTGACTGTCAACGAAGATGTCCAGCGCTGATACCGGCGTGGGAATTTTTTTGAAACCACATCAGGGGCATCTTCCATCGCAGTAAGAAATTTGAGAAAATCATCTTCATTTGCCTTCTGCATTCGTACACCCTCCAAAAATATGCAAAATTTGATACACTTTCTTATTTTCAATAGGAACACTGACATTGCTTTTGCATACAAACGATTGTACGCTACTGTTAAAGAAATTGTCAATACAAGCAAAGGAGTGTTAATCATGAAAGACCTAGCCGCACAACAACAAAAGAAACAAAAAGAATTAGATAAATGGAAACGGCAACTCGCTAAAAAACCATATCCCGGTTATAGCGTAATGCTAATCATTATGATTTCCATGGTCACCTTGCTGGACGAGTATGCATCTAACTCCTCCGGTGCAATCCAATCCTCCATTATCAACGATTTGTTTGTAAATCAGATGGGTATGGACTATACCACCGGCCTGTCAATGATGTCACTGGTCTCTTTTTTTAACAATGATTGTTTCCCTGCTGGCAACATTCTATAAAACGCTGGCTGACCGTTTCGGTCGCCGCCCCTTCTTCATTTTGAGTGCACTTGGTATGGGTGGCGGCATGATGATTTGCACCTATGCAAAAGACGCCTACTCCTACTTTGCCGGACTTCTTGTTCTGGCATTCTTCACGGCTACCGACTTCCAGGTGCTATATGTAATGGAGGTTTCCCCTGACAACAAACGTGGCACCTTCTTCTCTGTTACAAAGAGCATCGGCACCCTTGGCATCGCCCTGATTGCGGTAGTACGTGGCAGCTTTATGGGTTCTGACGGCGGCAACTGGCGTATGGTATACATGGTTCCTGCCTTTGTGGGTATTGCGCTGGCAATTATTGCATTCTTCTCCTGCCGTGAAACCGATGTTTTCATGAAGCGCCGTATCAAGACCTTGGAGCGTGAGCTATCCGGCGAAACTGAAAACACAAAAAACAATGGCGAGGACAAAATCGGCTTTATCGCAGCTTTCCGTATGATTATTCATAACAAGCAGCTGCTGATGCAGTTGATTTCCATGGCTTTGTTTATGTGCGCTATGATGCCCTTTACCGGTTTCTACGAGTCCCTGATGACCATGGGCGGCATGACCACCGACCAAGTTACCAGCGCATTGTTTGCTTATCCCATTTCCTGGGCAGTGCTGCTTTTCATCAGCGGCTTTATCAGCGATAAAAAGGGCCGCAAGTTTACTGTTATTCTGTTTGGCATTATTGCAATGCTTTCTCAGGCAGGTTATATTATTGGTGCAGCACATGGCATGAACCCGACCATGGTTGGTGTGCTGCTTGGCGGTGCAATTGGCAGTTACTGGACTTCTAACAACAGCATTCTCATGATGTCCGCAGAAGTTGCTCCCACACGTTTGCGTGCGTCGGTCAGCAGCGTATTCGGCATGGTTTCGCTGGTTGCTTCTCTGTGTGCTGTTGCACTGTTTATCTGGTTGGTTACTATTATCCCGCTGCAAACCCTGTGCTTGTTTGGCGGTGTTGTAACTCTGGGTCTGTCTATGCTATTCTTAGTTTGTACTACAAAAGAAACCGCAGGTATGGCACTAGACGCTGAATAACAGGAGGTTTTTCTATGCTGCGTAAAGCATTATTCAATGATGGATGGCAATTTCACATGGGCGAGCTGGAGCAAAAGCCCTGCCCTGCCCGTGCCAAAACAGGCATGTGTGGCGGCGCATCCAACCTAACCAATGCCGAGGGTGGATTCTATCCGCTGCCGGAGCGCTACTGGGCCATTTTTGGCGCACAGGACGCTTCCGCCGGCAACCAAGTATATAACCTTGTTCCTGCTCTAACGGATAAATGGGAGCCTGTAACCCTCCCCCACGACTGGCATATCCGTCAGGACTATATCACCCCCAGCGCTCCCGGCGACACACAATCCAGTATGGATAACGTAGGCAGCGACTGCCTGCCCAACGGTGTAGGCTACTACCGCAAGGTGTTCTCCCTGCCTGCCGAAGCAGAAGGGCAGCGTCTGATTTTGGAGTTTGAAGGCGTAATGCACAACGCTGTCATCTGGATGAACGGTTTTCTGGTTGCACAGCACTTCTCCGGTTATTCCGGATTTACCGTAGATATTTCCGAATATGCTCAATATGGCGAGGAAGGTCAAAACGTATTGTTGGTACGCACCGATTCCTTTGAGCTGGAAGGCTGGTGGAGCGACGGTGCCGGCATCTACCGTGACATTTGGCTAAACTGCCTGCCTGAAGTACATATTGCTCACGATGGTATTTTTGCACGTACAACATTGCAGGAAAATGGCAGTGCCGACGTCCGTGTGTCTGCCGAAATTGAAAACAGCAGCGCAACTGACTGGAACGGCGCTGTGTTGTTCCGCTTGTACAGCCCTGCCGATGAATGTATAGCGCAAGAAAAAACAGATGCTGCTGTGAAAGCTTTCTCTCAGGATAGCACTGAGGTTACATTCCATTTGGAGCAGCCCAGCCTGTGGGATTTAGAGCACCCTGATTTGTATCGCATCGAAGTCGAGCTGACTGATGGTGCAAAGGACGTAGTATCCGAGCATTTTGGTGTACGCAGTGTGGAATACACCCAAAAGGGCTTGCTGCTGAACGGCAGCTTAGTGGATTTGAAAGGTGTTTGTGTCCATCAGGACTTTGCAGGCGTTGGTACTGCTATGACCCGTGATATTCTGCGTTACCGTTTACAGCGTATTAAAGATATGGGCGGCAACGCTTACCGTTCCGCGCACCATGCAGCAACCCGTACTTTGCTGGATGAATGCGACCGTCTGGGCATTCTGGTGCTAAACGAAGTGCGCCACTTTGATATGCAGGCTGAGAGCATCGCTGATTTGCAGGATATGATTCGTGGTTCCCGCAATCATCCTTGTGTATTTATGTACTGCTTGGAAAACGAGGAATTTGTGGAATGTATGCCGCAGGGACGCCGAATTCTCAAGCGCCTGATGGCTTTGGGCCATGCACTGGACGACACACGCTCCTTTACCACCGCAACACAGTTTGGCCGTGATGATGCCAATTATCTGGCTTTGACAGACGTTGCAGGCTACAACTATGACAACGGTAACGCACAGGCTTTCTTGCAAGAATATCCCGAAGGCCGTGTTATGGCTACCGAGGATGTAAGTTTTCTTTCCACCCGTGGTGTATATCAGGATTCCCCTGAGCATGGCTGGTGCGACTGCTACGAGGGCGAAAACTATTACTTCAAAATCATGCGCCGCAACGGTATCGACCCCGGTACGATGGGCGGTGCAGTATCCTCTTTGGAGCTGACGCATACTTACTTCAACAACCGCATCAAAACCCCGCAGCTGGGCGGTATGTTCTTATGGACTGCTTTTGACTATCGTGGCGAAACCTTCCCTTGGAACTGGCCTGCTGTAATAAGCAGCTATGGTGCAATGGATTATTGCGGCTTTGAAAAGGACAGCTTCTACTACTGGCGCAGCCTGTGGAAATCTGAGCCCATGGTGCACTGCCTGCCCCACTGGGACTTGGCCGGTATGGAGGGGCAAACTGTCCGCATCGAGCTATACTCCAACTGTCAGGAGGTTGAGCTGTTTGTAAATGGCACCAGCGTCGGCCGTAAAGTGCACACCTTAGGTCGTGTTACCGCTTGGGATGTAACCTATCAGCCCGGTACGCTGCGTGCTGTTGGCTACAACAACGGCACAGTGGCCGCAGAGCAGATTCACTCTACACCCGGTCAGCCCTCTTTGCTGAAACTGGAGCCCGTATACACAGGTGAGCAGGAAGTTCTGTTGAAGGTCAGCGTAACCGATGAAGCCGGCTTGCTCTGCCAGCATGCTTGCCTGCCTGTTACCTTTACGGCACAAAACGGCACTGTACTTGGTGTGGGCAATGGTGACCCCGCTTGCCATGAATCTCAAGTAGGCAACACTCAGACAACCTTTAACGGCTTGGGACTGGTAATTGTCCGCCGGGAAAATACCGAGCCCTTAACGGTTTCGGTGCAGTCGCCTGATTTCCCTGTTGCTTGCTACACCTTGTAAAATCACTTTTAACTAAAAATCACGCAAAAAGGCTCCCTGATAAGATACGAAATCTTAACAGGGAGCCTTTTGTATACGCTTTTACCCATAACTAGGAACTTGCAACGAATCAAAAAGGTCAGGCATCGGAGCAATCCAACGCCTGACCTTTTATGATTTATTGCTTATACCCGAATGGATTAGTTCAAAATGGTCAATTCAGATTCAGGGTCGAACAAGTGAATCTTGTTCTTATCGAATGCAACGGTCACTTCGTCGCCGCTCTTAGCCTTGGAGGTAGGTGCAACACGTGCAGTCAGCTTCTTGCCCTTGTACTCCAGATACAGGTAAATCTCTGCACCCATCATCTCGGAAACTTCTACCGTAGCAGTCAGCTTGCACTCGCTGTGCTTCTCCATGAACTCAGGCTCGTCGTCGATATCTTCGGGACGAATGCCCATCTTAACTGCCTTGCCAACATAAGCGTCCAGCTTGCCGTCTGCGGTCTTTTCCTTAGGCAGCGGAATCAGGTCGGTCTCGGTCAGCTGTACAACATACTGGTCGCCGTTCTTAATCAGAGTGCCGTCCAGGAAGTTCATCTGGGGGCTGCCGATAAAGCCTGCAACGAACATATTGCAGGGGAAATCGTACAGGTTCTGAGGAGTATCAACCTGCTGAATGATACCATCCTTCATAACAACGATACGGTCGCCCATGGTCATAGCTTCGGTCTGGTCATGGGTAACGTAGATAAAGGTGGTAGCCAGCTTCTTGTGCAGCTTGATAATCTCAGTACGCATGCTGGTACGCAGCTTTGCGTCCAAGTTGGACAGGGGCTCGTCCAGCAGGAAGACTGCCGGGTTACGAACCATTGCACGGCCCAGAGCAACACGCTGACGCTGACCACCGGACAGAGCCTTGGGCTTACGGTCCAGCAGGTGCTCGATTTCCAGAATCTTTGCTGCCTCGTGGACACGCTTGTCGATTTCGTCCTTGGGGGTCTTACGCAGTTCCAGACCGAATGCAATGTTCTTGTAAACGGTCATGTGGGGGTACAAAGCGTAGCTCTGGAACACCATTGCAATATCACGATCCTTGGGAGGAACGTCATTGATCAAACGGCCGCCAATGTACATCTCACCCTTGGAGATTTCCTCCAAGCCTGCAATCATACGCAGGGTGGTGGACTTACCACAGCCGGAAGGACCGACAAAGATGATAAACTCCTTGTCCTCGATTTCCAGGTTAAAATCGGTAACAGACGGTGCAGTTGCGCCGGGATAAATCTTGTAGATGTGGCGGCAGCTAATAGAAGCCATTGTAAAAACCCTCCATTAAATTATTGTTTATTTACAGTACACTTGACCGTGCACTTACTTGTTGGTACTATAATAGCAGATAATATTATGATATTAAATAGCATTTTATTGATAGGGGCTGTTATTTTTTGCTATACGATGGAACAAGCGCTCTGCACCTGATAAACATACAGGACTGCAACCTGAATACAACGGAATCCATTACTTTTTCAAATGGCGGACTATGGGTTGCACTGCTGTCCAGCGGCGAAGGGAGTTTCTCCTACAACCCGCCCCAAAGCGCACAAGCCGGCATGCTGGCATTGGGGCGCTCGGAGCTTACCTTTACAGCGCAAAAGAACTGTCATATCCTATACGCTCAGTTTGAAGGGCGTATTGCGTCCGATTTTTCCTCTGGGCTGCCGGTTGATTTATACATTGCCAAGGGCGAAAGCTGCCCCCATGCAGCTCAGCTTTTATATGAGCTGATGCATATAGACGATACCCTTACACAAAGCAAAATCGCATTTGCCTTATTTTGTGAGCTTGGCAATGCTGACGCTGCTGCCCCCGCTTTGCCGGAGCTGGTTTCTATGGCTATTGAGGACATTCAATCCAATTATGCACAATTATATGGTGTTGAGGAGTTAAGCGAGCGACTTGGCGTTTCGAAAAGTCATTTGGTGCGGGCCTTTCACAGTGCGGTTGGTATTTCGCCGGGTAAATACCTTACCACGGTACGCATCAATGCAGCAAAACAGCTTTTGCTCCACCGTGAGTACAGCTTAGAGGTAATTGCAAGCTTATGTGGTTTTTCCGGCGCCAATTACCTGTGCCGTGTATTCAAAAAAGAAGTTGGCGTCTCTCCTGCTGTCTGGCGCTCTGGTGCAGCAGCACATGGTGCCGTTTTGCCAGCCTCTCAGGCAGAGCGAAGCCTATACATCTAAAAAATATCATTGTTGCGCTTTTCGCTTCTCCGCGGTATACTATTTGCTGAAATTACCCCTCATGGGAAGAAATAGAGGAAAGACAACATGACTTTGAACGGTATTCTGGTTCTTTTGGGTTTGGTTGCTTTTTTTGCCATTGCAATTGTTTGGATTTCTAAGCAGGGCGGCTGGCAGAGCGGCGGCTGCAACGGCAACTGCAGCAGCTGCATGAACGGTTGCTCCACCCATCCCAAAAAAGATGATACACAACAATAAATAGGCCCCCACAGGAAGCTTTCCATGTGGGGGTTTGTTGTACAATGCACTTTAGTAATCAACCTCCACAAAGGGCAACAAATATCCATCTGTCCCAGAAAGGCTTTTATGAACATTCGTCACGCTGCATTAAAAGATATTCCTGCTTTGTTAGCTGTTTACGACCGTGCCCGCAGCTTTATGGCGGCTAACGGCAACCCTACTCAATGGCCCGCAAACTATATTCATCAAGGATTATTAGAAAACGATATTGCACAGCACACCCTTTACGTATGCGAAGATGCCGATGGTATTCAGGGTGTTTTTATGTATGCCGAAGGCCCGGACCCTACCTATCTTCACATTGAAAACGGAAGCTGGCCGTCCGATACGGCATATGCTGTTGTACACCGTGTTGCTTCTGCCGGTAAGGTCAAGGGTGTGTTATCCCATATCATCGCTTGGGCCAGCGCTCAATCTGCCGTTTTGCGTATGGACACCCATGCGGATAATGCCCCTATGCAGCACTTGTTGGAAAAGCTGGGCTTCCAGCGCTGTGGTATCATTTATGTAGAGGATGGTACCCCCCGCATTGCCTATCAAAAAGGCTAATCTAGATTTACCATTTGTATAATCATCTATTTTTATAGCTAACAGAACAGCAAAAAGCCCGTAAAACTTGCATCCTACAAGTTTTACGGGCTTTTTATCTATCCAACTTATAAAAGATTACTCTGCTGCCGTATCATTGGCAATTTCCTCAAGTGCCTTCTGATAGCCGGCATCTTCCCCTTTTTCATAGGCAGTTTTTAACGCTTCGGCATCCACAAGCATCCCTGCCTGTTTCATCTCTGTATATTTTTCTTCCGACACCTGCTTGTAGCTCATATTTTCATCCATAATACGAATGGAGTGCTGCACCAGCTTTTCCAGCTGTGGGCCGGTTACCTCTGCCATAGCATAAACACCCTCTACAGAAAGGATATAGCTTTCCTTTTTGCTTTCTGCGTAGATGTTAGCTGTTGTCACGTCTTGCTGTGCAAGCAGGTGTAAAATTTCTGCTGCTGCGGCACTGAACTGTTCTTTGTTTTCAAACGCATCTGTCAATTTCATCGATGCATACCACTCTGTAGTATCAGCCAGTGCGTAGTTTGCATTTGCAAAAATTTCAAAATCACGCACCGATGTAGGGTCGATTTGTGCATATACAGCTTGCTCTTTTTCCTTGGATTGTGCCTTAACTTGTGCCAGCACTTGGGGGTTCACATTGTCCAAAACTTCCCCGAGCAAAGCAAAACCAATAGAGCCTCCAACCAAGAACAGGCACAGAACAACCATACCAAAGCCAACCTTTACCGGCCCATCTTTATGCCGCATAGCGGTTATCAGAATCTCCAGCCCGAACACTACCAGTATCAGCGGTGCTACTTTAGCCAGCTTGATTAGGTCCATACGGGGCATAAGCAAGTCTGCGGTAATCACCACACCTATTATAATAAGTGCAATACCAATGGTAATTCGGCCTGCATAGTAGGCTTTTTGTGTTTTGGCTTGCATGGGCATTTTTTGTACAGGGGAGCTATCTGTCTGATGACACTGCGCTTGTACCTGAACCGGCTGCGGTTGGTTATTATTTTGTTTCATCATCGGTGTCTCCCTTATAGGCTTCAAAGTCATCATTTTTTTTGCTGCCGCCAATCAGCCACAGGCCAACCATCACAAACACCACACCAACTACCAAACTGGGGATAGAATAAATCAATCGGCTCAGTGTATTGCGCAGCGGGCTGTCCCCCATCATAGCAATCAACCCATACAGCATCGGTTCCACAAAGGACTTATACATGCCGCAGCTGCCCAGAATGATAAAGCCCCAGCCAATCAAATGGTTTTTAGTGGAAAGCAGCTTTCTGAAGTCCTCCTCTGCCAAATTCAAATGCACTAAATAATCATCTTCGGGATTTGTGCCATCAAGAATCATGGATTTCAAATTCCACGAATCAAAAAAGCTATACATATACACTACCGCAGCCAATGCATTAAGCACCGGCATAAAGGCCGTACCTACTATAATAGGCAGAATAAAAAGCAGAATAATGGACAGGCCTCGTTTCATATAGCCCTGATACATTTGCCCTGCGCCGGGAATAAAAGAAAAGAAAAATGTTAAAAGTCCACTTCGTTTCATACGGATGGTTCCTCCAATACTTGATTATTCATTTGAGATGTATCTTTCATTTTTGGGGTCGGCACCTGAAATATCGGAGCTGCTGTGTGCTGTACCCGCACAGACCAATCATCAATTGCCTTGCTGATTCTATCGCTCAGGCTGTTGCGCTCTTCTACAGGCTCCGGTACGTACACTTCGCTGTGCTGTGCCTGATAGCTGTCTGCGCCTAAAAGCACCTCCGGGCTTTGGACAAGGAGCTTACCTACCGTGTTGAAGATACCTGTATACCACAGCACGCTGCCAATAACAACAGCTGCCGCTGCGGTTGCATACCGCCGGGCAGCAGCATCTGCCTGCCGCTTATACACCTTGCGCATAACAGGTAAAGTCTGGTCGGTTTCCGGCTCTTCCAGCACGTCCCCTGTCAGCAAGGCAGTGTATCTGTCCAGACACGCATCACAAAAGCTAAGGTGCTCGCCTACTTCCAAACGGGAAAGTTCATCCAAACTGCCATCCACAAGCCCCATCAGTGCTTTGTCTGTCAGATGACCGTCCGGAGAGAATAATTCTTTCATGATTCCGTGCTCCTTTCCTTAATTTTTTGTTGCAGCAACTTCCTTGCTCGCATCAATTGGGTATGCACTGTTTTTCTTGGTCTGTGCAGAGAGGTGGATATTTCCTCCACTGTACAGCCCTGTAAAAAGTACATTTGCGAAACCAGTAAATACGGTTCCTTTAGCTTGTCTACCATTTCTCGAATAGCAGCAACCTCGCCTTCGGTTTCTATCAGTTCTTCCGGTCCCGGCGGCGCCGCCGAACCAACAACAGGAACTTCAGGCATTTCATCCTCCCCGGGGGTATCCACATGGCGGTTCCATGCGCTGCGCAAATGGTCGGTTGCTTTATTTGTTGCAATACGGGTCAGCCACGGCTTGTACTTTTCCGGCGGGCAGGAATCCATATGCGTAAAGGCCGCCAGAAAGGTTTCCTGTGTAAGATCTTCTGCCAATTGATGATCTCGTACCAGTTGGAAGCAGACAGTGTATACAAGCCGCTGATATTGATCTACGATTTTGGCAAATTGTGCGTTTGTCACGCTGTCGCTTCCCTCCTTTCGGTGTCCTTCTGTAAACTAAAACGATACACCCTTCCGATTATCTTCAAGTTATTGAAAAATTTTTTTGAAATCGGAAGTCAACTGTCTAATTCTATAAAAAAGCGGTGGCCGAAAGTATTCCGGTCACCGCTTTATCATATGCAGCTAAATTAGCGCAGTTCAATATTCAGCTTGAACTTCAAATCCTTCAAAATCTTAGTCATTGCACGCTCTACCTGCTCTGCATCCAGTTCCTTGGATGCATCTGCCAAAGTCAGAGCAAACGCCATGCTCTTTTTGCCCTCGCCCAAGTTTGCGCCACGGTAAATGTCAAACAGCTTAACTTCCTTTACAAGCGCACTTGCCTTGCAAATAGCCTGCTCGATTTCGCCGCAGCTTACAGCTTCATCACAAACCAATGCAAGGTCACGCTTAACCGGTGCAAATGCACTGATGGGTGTGCAGTGATAATCCTTGTTGAAGAAGCCGGACAGTGCCTCGTAATCCAGTTCAGCCAGATAGATGTTCTGGTTAGACTTCTGGTCCTTAGCAATCTCCAACTCAGCATTGATTTCGTTTGCCAGTTTGCCAAACACACCAATCTTTTTGCCATTGCACAAGATTGCTGCGGTCATGCCCGGGTGCAAATAGCAAACCTGGTCACGCTCGTAGGTAAACTTCAGGCGGAAACCTGCTGCCAGCGCTTCCATTGCGCCCTTCATGGTAAAGAAATCTTCCTCCGGGCCGTATGCGCCCAAGCACAGGGTCATGTGCTCGTCAGGCTGCTGTGTTAACGGCAGGCTGTGCGGAATATAAATCTTAGAAAGCTCAAACAGACGGCCTGCGGCATTGCCCTTCTTCAGGTTTTCCACGATGATATTCAGCATGGAAGGTGCCATCATGGTACGCATGATAGACAGATGCTCGCTGATGGGGTTCAGGATGCGAATGGCCTGACGCTCGGGTGCATCTGCCGGCACGTGCATCTTATCCAAATCTGCTACAGAGTAGAATGCCATGGTGGATGCTTCGTAGAAGCCCTGACCTGCCAGCAGACGCTTCACACTCATCTGCTGCTTCTGCTCGGTGTTCAAGCCGCCATTGGTAACAGATGCGCCCTTCAGGAAGGTAGGCACAATGTGCTCATAACCATACTCACGAATCACTTCCTCTGCCAAATCGGGGAAGTCCTCCACGTCATCACGGTAGCGAGGCACGCTGACAGACCAAGTGCCGTTATTATCCACAACCTCAAAGTCCAAACGAGCCAGAATGTCTTTCATAGCCTGTTCGGGCACTTCGATACCCAGCACTGCGTTGATGCGTGCAGGCGTTGCAGTAATCACCTTACGCTCCTTGGAAGAACCGTCAGAGCAATCGAAGCAGGTGGTAGTAATATCGCCGCAATTCAACTCCTGAATCAGGTGCAGCGCACGCTTTAAGCCCAGCTCGGTGCTGTACTGGTCCACGCCCTTTTCGTAGCGAGAAGAAGAATCACTGCTCTGGCCCAATGCACGGCCGGTCTTACGGACGCTGTCACGTGCAAAGGTTGCGCACTCAAACAGCAACTCAGTCGTATCGTCCTGAATACCACTGTTCAAGCCGCCCATGATACCTGCCAGTGCAACCGGCTTCTTGGCATCACAAATCACCAGATTGTTTTCGTTCAGCTTAAACTCTTTTTCGTCCAGTGTAACGATGGTTTCGCCGGGTTTTGCACGGCGCACGCAAATGCTGCGGCCTTCCACATGGTTCAGGTCAAATGCGTGCATAGGCTGGCCGATTTCCATCAGGGTATGGTTGGTAATATCCACCACGTTGTTGATGCTGCGCAGGCCCATCAAAGCCAGATGGCGCTTCATCCAGCGGGGAGACTCGCCAATGCGGATATTGCGTACAAAGTGTGCCAGATAACGGGGGCACAAGTCCTGTGCCTCCACACAAACAGAGATGGAATCATCCGGCTCTGCGGTGCAAGTGTAGTCAATAGCAGGCATCTTCAGGGGCTTATTCAGCAATGCAGCTACTTCACGTGCCATACCCAGAATGGACTGGCAGTCGGGACGGTTTGCAGTAATAGAAATATCAAAAATGTAGTCATTCAAGCCAACTACATCCTGAACAGGTGTGCCGGGGATGGTATCCTTGGGCAAATCCAGCAGACCGTTTACCTCGCTGCCGGGATACAAATCGTCATTTAAGCCCAGCTCGGTGCCGGAGCACAGCATACCGTTAGACATAACGCCCTGCAGCTTGCGGCCCTTAATCTTGATGCCGCCGGGCAGCGTAGAGCCGTCCAAAGCAGCCGGGGTATGCATACCTACATACACGTTTGAAGCGCCGGTAGAAATCTGGATATCGTGGCCGTACTCGCCGCAATCCACCTTGCAGATGTGCAGATGAGTGCCTTCCTGCGGGACAGCCTCGGTAACTACACCAACTACAACTTTATCCATACCGTCTGCCATGTGGATTAGCTCTTCCACCTCAAAGCCGCAGGAGAACAAGCGCTCCTCCAGCTCCTGTGCGGTAATATCAATATCAACGTATTCTTTCAGCCAACTGAATGGTACTTTCATGTTCGTAATCCTCCCTTATTCCTGGAACTGCTTGAGGAACCGCAGGTCGTTTTCGAACAGCAGGCCCATATTGTTGATACCGTACTTCAGCATAGCGATACGCTCAATGCCGATACCAAAAGCGATGCCGGAGTATTCGTCCGGGTCCACATTACAATTTTGCAGCACCTTGCGGTTTACAACGCCGCCGCCCAAAACTTCAATCCAACCGGTGCCCTTGCACAGGCTGCAGCCCTTGCCGCCGCACTCAAAGCAGCTAACGTCAACCTCAACACTGGGCTCGGTAAACGGGAAGAACGAGGGGCGCAGACGGGTGCGCACTTCCGGTCCAAACAGGTTGCGAACCAGCTCGTCCAGCATACCCTGCAGGTCACACAGGGTAATGTTTTTATCTACAACCAAGCCTTCCATCTGATGGAACATGGGGCTGTGGGTTGCGTCAGAGTCAGAGCGGAATACACGGCCGGGAATCAGCACCTTCAGCGGCAGGGGCTTCTCGTCCATAAAGCGAATCTGGCCGCCGGAGGTCTGGGTACGCAGCAACAGCTCGTCGCTCAGATAGAAGGTATCCTGCATATCACGTGCAGGGTGATCCTTGGGCACGTTCAAACGGGTAAAGTTATGGTCGTCATCTTCGATTTCCGGAGAATCATACACTTCAAAGCCCATACCGGCAAAAACATCGATAATCTGGTTTTTGACCAGCGTAATGGGGTGCAAAGCACCCACGCTGCGGGTCTTTGCAGGCAGCGTAATGTCTACAGCCTCTGCTGCGTTGCGTGCAGCCATTGCCTCAGACTCAATACGCAGGGCCGCTGCGTCATACTGTGCCTGAACCTGTGCCTTAAAGGTATTTACAATTTTACCTGCCGCAGGACGCTCCTCCGGGGCTACATTGCGCATCTGCTTCATTAAAGAAGGCACCTTGCCGTTCTTGCTCAGATATTCCTGCCAGAAAGCGCTTAGCGTTTCCTTATTATTGACCTTTTCCAGATCGGCCTGAACCTGAACAGCCAGTTGGTCGATGATTTTTTGCATTTGTATTGCTCCTTTCTAAATCGCGCAGAAAAGAAAAAAGGCTCCGTCCCTACAAAAAGGGACGAAGCCTTGAAAAACTTTACTCCGCGGTACCACCCGACTTTTACCTATACCATAATAGGTAACACTTACAGCCTTTAACGGCGCTGCCCGTCCTGCACTACTAGGCACTTGCCGTTGGCACAGACCGCTCAGGAGCGAACTTCGGCACAGCTGCCATCAAGGAACCTTTCAGCCGGTGAGTTCCTTCTCTTTGCCAAGCCTGCGATGCTTACTTTCTCCGTCTTTGCGTTTTCGATTTAATTTATAACGATAATATGGTATCACATCGTAAACAGATTGACAAGCTTTTTCGCACCCGAAAGGCAGATTGCACAAATGTCATTTGTATGTTATAATTTAAGCCATACAAAAGGCACAGTTTTCCTCGATTTCAGGATGCTTCTATGTTATAGATTTTGTATCCTTGTGTTCTTATCATTTCGCACAAAAATTGCACATTTTATTAAACGAAGCGCCAAAAAGTATCTATTATAGCCAAAATCAATTGACAATTTGTACCACGGACGGTATGCTTATCACGACAAAAGATTGGATTGTTACTGTGCGGCAGGCAAAACCAGATTTTGCGAAAGGATACCCGTGTATACGGTTGTCTTTTCGTGAGGTCTGGTTTTTTTGTTTCCGGGAGGATGCCACATGCTGGTTGCTAAAACGATCAATAATAATATTGTAAGCTGCTTGGATGATGCCGGGCACGAGCTTATCATGATGGGACGTGGTCTGGGCTTTCAATGTAAGCCGGGGACGCCCATTCGACAAGAACTTGTGGAAAAGGTTTTTCATCTGGAAGACCCGCAGGAGGTTGACCGCTTTAAGGCTCTGGTTCGCAATCTTCCGCCGGAATATTTGCAGTTATGCACACAAATTATTGATTATGCCAGCGAGGTTTTGAACGTACGCTTGCAAGAAAGTGTATACCTCACGCTGACTGACCATGTTTGCTTTGCGATTCAGCGTCAGCAGCAGGGCATTAGTTTTCACAATGTTTTAGAGCACGAAGTTCGTATTTTTTACCCGCAGGAATACGCCATCGGGCGCCATGCGCTTGCGTTGATTCGGGACGAACTGGGTGTTGCCCTCCCTGAGGACGAAGCTGCAAGCATTGCTTTGCACCTTGTCAACGCAGAGTGGGACGGCTGTTTGCAAGATACCTTGCGCAGCACGCAGACCCTGCACGACATCTTGGATTTACTCAGCAAACATCCTAAACTGCATCTCCAACCGGATGACCCCTATTACGACGAGCTGGTTGTGCTGCTTAAATTTTTAATGCAGCGCTGTTTCGCCGATATGGATGTTCCGGTTCCTGACAAGACATTCATCCAGATGGTTCAGCAGAATTGCACACTATCCTACGAGATTGCACAAACCATCATTCGACAACTAGAAAAACTGTGCGGCCACTCCATTTCTGATGAAGAAACCGCTTATCTGGCGATACATATTCGCCGTGTAATCCATTCAAAATAAGGTACACAAAAGAAAGTAGGTATGACTATGGGTATTTTTGGCAAGATGTTTGGTAAGCCTGAACTGGAAATCGGCGCACCTGTTGCAGGTGAGGCTGTTGCAATTCAGGAAGTTAGCGACCCCACTTTCGGTGAGGAAATCATGGGCAAGGGTATTGCAATCCGCCCCACCGGCAATCAGGTTTTCGCTCCTTGTGACTGCACTGTGGATTTGGCTTTTGATACCGGCCACGCTGTCAGCCTGGTTGCTGATTTTGGCGCCGAAATTCTGATTCACGTTGGTCTGGAAACTGTTAGCCTGAAGGGCGAGCATTTCTCCGTTAAGGTTAAGAACGGCGACAAGGTGAAAAAAGGCGATTTGCTGATTGAGTTCGACCGTGAGGCAATCGCAGCAAAGGGCTTTGATACCATTACTCCTGTTGTTATCTGCAACAGCAGCGACTACACTACATTCAATACTTATGTCGGTCAGGCTGTAAATCCCGGCGACAAAGTTATCGGTTTGAAAAAATAACGCATCCATCTCCATTTAGAAAGGACTATCACTATGAAACAGGGTACCGGGCGTCCCGCCTATTCCGGCGTAGCCATTGGGCCGGCATACGTTTATCACAAAGAATCCAACCAGCTGCCCGCCTCTTGCGGTGATCCCGCAGTGGAACAGCAGAAGTTCGATCAGGCTTGTCAAACAGCTTGTGATCAGCTGGGTGCTTTGGCAGAAAAAACACGTCAGGAATTGGGTGACGAACAAGCCCAAATCATGGAAGTACAACAAATGATGCTGTCCGACCTTGACTTTTTGGACAGCGTTGCGGATATGATTCGTGCCGGCGCCAGTGCTGCACAGGCTGCACAGGAAAGCGGCGACTCCTTTAGCGCAGCATTTGCCGCTATGGATGACGAATATATGAAGGCACGCAGCGTGGACATCAAAGATGCTTCTCAGCGTGTTGTTACAATTTTGTGTGGCGGAAAAACCGGTTTTTCCATGCAAGAGCCCGGTATCTTAGTAGCAGACGACCTGACTCCCAGCGAAACGGTTCAGTTGCCTAAGGATAAAATCCTGGCATTTGTCACTCGTCAGGGTTCTTCCAACAGCCATACCGCCATCTTGGCCCGTATTATGAACATTCCCTCTCTGGTACAAACCCAGATTACTCTGGACGATTCCATTGACGGCAAGATGATGATTGTAGACGGCTTTGAGGGACACTATTATATCGACCCCGATTCGGAAACCATGACCAATATGCTGGCAAAACAAAAATCTGCCAGCGCATATCGTCAGGCTCTGGAGCAGTTCCGTGGTAAGGAGAGCATCACCAAGGCCGACCGTAAAGTAAATGTTTACGCCAATATCGGCAACCCGGAAGATGCAAAAATTGCTATGAGCGGCGATGCTGAGGGCATCGGCCTGATGCGCAGCGAATTTTTGTACTTGGGCCGTGAAACCTTCCCCACTGAAGAGGAACTGTTTGCTGCGTATAAATCTGTAGTAGAAACTATGGACGGCCGCCGTGTTGTTATCCGTACTTTGGATATTGGTGCCGACAAGCAGGTTGACTACTTTGGTTTGGAAAAAGAAGAAAACCCCGCACTGGGCTATCGTGGTATCCGCATTTGTCTGACAAGGGAGGACATCTTCCGCCCCCAGATGCGTGCAATCTACCGTGCAAGTGCTTTTGGTCCCGTCAGCGTCATGTTCCCCATGATTACATCTGTATGGGAAGTACGCAAAATCAAAGAGTTCTGCGCACAAATCCGCAGTGAACTTACCGCCGAAGGCATCGCTATCGGCGAGGTGGAACTGGGCATCATGGTGGAAACACCTGCTGCTGCAGTTATCAGCGATGTTCTGGCAAAGGAAGTGGACTTCTTTAGTGTTGGCACCAACGACCTGACCCAGTACACACTGGCTATTGACCGCCAGAATGCTAAGCTGGATGATTTTTACGACGCACATCACCCTGCTGTTTTAGCATTGATGGCAATGGTTGCCAAAAACGCACACGCCGCCGGTATCTGGTGCGGCATTTGCGGCGAACTTGGCGCCGACCTTTCCCTTACGGAAGAATTTATCCGTATGGGCTATGACGAACTTTCCGTATCTCCCGGCCGTGTGCTGGAGCTGCGAAAGAAAATCTGCGAAAGTGAGGAATCTTAACTATGCAACAGTTCACTTACACTATTCAGGACCCCATGGGCTTGCACGCACGTCCCGCCGGCTTGCTGGCTAAGGCTGCTGCTGCTTGCGCTTGCGATGTAAAGCTGACCGTCAACGGCACTACCGTAGACGCTAAGCGCATCATGGGTATTATGCGTCTGGCTGCTAAGCAGGGCATGGAAATGACCATTGCTTGTGAGGGTGCTGACGAAGAAAAGGCTGCAGCTGATTTGCAGGCATTTGTTGCTGCAAACCTGTAAGCTTTACACCATACTGGTGGCCATCTGACCGTTGTGGGCCGACGGTCTATAATAAAGGCAAAGAGAGAATTAAGGAGGATCATTCTTATGATGAAACATCTGCAGAAGCTGGGTAAAGCTTTAATGCTGCCCGTAGCTTGCCTGCCCATTTGTGGTATCCTGATGGGTTTGGGCTATGCACTTGCACCTGCGGTTATGGGTGTTCCCAACAAGCCCACCGAAGGTTTTATGTATGTTCTGGGTTTCTTCCTGATTAAAGCAGGCGGTGCTTTGATTGACAACATGGCACTGCTGTTTGCAATCGGCGTTGCTGTTGGCTTGGCTGACGACAACGACGGCACCGCCGGTCTGTCCGGTCTGGTTAGCTGGCTGATGATCACCAACCTGCTGAGCGTTGGCGTAGTTAGCCAGGTTGCTCCCGGCATGATTGCTAACCCCACCAATGAGGTTGCATTCGGCAAAATTGCTAACCCCTTCATCGGCATTCTGTGCGGCATTATCGGCGCTGTTTGCTACAACAAGTTTAAGAATACCAAGCTGCCTGACGTGCTGGCATTCTTCTCCGGCAAGCGCTCTGTCGCTATCGTAACCGGTATTGTTTCCATTCTGGTTTCTGTCGTTCTGCTGTTCGTATGGCCTATCGTCTTCGGTGTTCTGGTTGCTATCGGCAACGGCATCAAGGGCATGGGCGTCATCGGTGTTGGTCTGTACGCATTCCTGAACCGTTTGCTGATCCCCACCGGCCTGCATCACGCTTTGAACAACGTGTTCTGGTTTGACACCATCGGCATGGGCGACTTGACTGCATACTGGGGCGCTCTGGTTGAGGGCGACGTTATGGCAAACGGCACCGTCATCAACTGGTCCGTTGGCTCTTACATGGCTGGTTTCTTCCCCTGCATGATGTTCGGTATTCTGGGTGCTGCTTGCGCTATGATTCGCACTGCTAAGCCCGGCAAGCAGAAGATTGCTATGGGCATCGTTGGCTCCGCAGCTATCTGTGCACTGCTGTGCGGCGTTACCGAGCCGTTCGAGTTCGCATTCATGTTCCTGGCATTCCCCCTGTACGTTGTTTACTCTGCTCTGTATGGCATCTTTGCTGCTGTTACTGTCGCTCTGGGCTTCCGCGCAGGCTTCTGCTTCTCCGCTGGCCTGACCGACCTGATCTTCTCCGCATCTCTGCCTGCAGCTGCTAAGACCTGGCTGATCCTGCCTTTGGGCATCGCAGCATTCATCGTCTTCTACCTGGTATTCCGCTTTGCTATTGTTAAGTGGAACCTGAAGACTCCCGGCCGTGAGGATGACGAAGAAGCTGAGCTGAAGATTGACCTGGCTAACGATGACTACACCGCTATGGCTGAAATCATTCTGGAAGGCGTTGGCGGCAAGGACAACTTGGTTTCCATCGACAACTGCATCACTCGCCTGCGTCTGGAAGTTAAGGATCGCCTGCTGGTTGACGAAAAGAAGATCAAGTCTTCCGGCGCTGCTGGTGTTATCCGTCCGGGCAAGACCTCTGTGCAGGTTGTTATCGGACCCAAGGTTCAGTTTGTTGCTGACGAGTTCAAGAAGCTGGCAAAATAATAATTTAGTCTAATAGGGCTAGGCCCACTGCCCTATCTTTGTAAAAGAGCCCCTGCCGCATCAATATCTGCGGCAGGGGCTCTTTTCTGTTATCACTATATAATAACAAAGCACCGCACGACAGCGCTTCTTCTGTCATGTGGTGCTTTGTTTTATATCATCTTGTTACTGTGCGTCTTTAGGATGGCCCGCAATATATTCTGCAACCATATCCGCAGCCACTTCTACCAGCTGCACGCAAGGACGCTTTTTGTAGTATGCCTCTGTGCGGGGTTCAGCCTGCGGCACACCCTCTGGCTTTACCAGCCCCAGCAGCTCCTTACAAATTAAGCTATTGCCGCCGGTTTGCTCCTTAAACTTGGGGGCCAGTTCCTGTATCATGCCATAAATACGAGATTTATCGTTGGGGTCTTCCGGATTTGCATAATACAAGCTGATTACCTGTGCAGCGCCGCAAAAAGCACCGCACACTTCACGCAAGCGGCCAATGCCGGCACCGAAACCGCAGGACATACGCAGTGCCAATGATTCCGTAATGCCAAGCTCCTCTGCAAATGCTGCTACAACACTCTGGCTGCAATTGTATCCTTTTTTGAAATAGGCAACCGCCTTTTCACCATATACGCCCATTGTTACACGCTCCTTTATGCACGTTCAAAACTTAAATATTGATTTCCCTGAAAGCGCAGCTTCCCGTAATCTCCCTCTGCCAGCATCCCATATTCCTGTGCCGGAACGATAAATTCCATGCGGTCTCCGCTTTCTACCTGAAAGGTCGCAAAGTATCTGCTGCGGGGCATATCGCTATTATAACCGGCATTTACACGCTTTGTTACTACAGTTGCCATCACTGCAAGCTGTGGCTGATTTTTATTGTATCTTCTCTGCTTTACGATATGAATAAACGCAAATATGATAAAAATCCAAATTATCAGTATAAGAACAGGTATCATCATAAATGTAAAACCAAAAAACAATGCATTGTCCCTCCCTACAGTAAAATAAGTACCGACATTATATCATGTTTTCTTTTTTCTTTCCACCATATCCGGTATATTGCCGGATTCTTAACTTTTTATGAAACCGCTCGTATGGGGCTTGCATTTGTATGCAAAAAGCGGTATATTAGCACTCGAACAGTAAGAGTGCCAAATTGAATTTAGCAGTGTTTTGCCACTCTGCCAATAAAAGAATCGAGGTAATATTCTCATGGCTATGAAACAGTTTAAGGCCGAAAGTAAAAAGCTGATGGACATGATGATTCACTCCATCTATACAAACAAGGAAATCTTTCTGCGTGAGCTGATTAGCAACGCCTCTGACGCTATTGATAAGCTGTACTTCCGCAGCTTGACCGACAGCAACGTTGGTATGAACAAAGAAGATTTTGCGATTCACCTTTCTCTTGATAAGGAAAACCGCCTGCTGACCGTTTCTGATAACGGTATCGGCATGACCAAGGAAGAGCTGGAAAAGAACCTGGGCACGATTGCACACTCCGGCAGCTTGGACTTTAAGAAGGAAAACAAGGACGACGATATTGATATTATCGGTCAGTTCGGTGTTGGCTTCTATGCAAGCTTTATGGTTGCAGACCGTGTTACCGTTATTACCCGTGCATATGGCAGCGACGAAGCTTGGAAGTGGGAAAGCACCGGTGTTCAGGGCTACCAAATTGAGCCTGCCGAAAAGGATACCGTCGGCACCGATATTATCCTGCACATTAAGGATAACACCGAGGACGAAAACTACGATAACTTCGCCAGCGAGTACGAGTTGGTTTCTCTTGTTAAAAAGTACAGCGACTATGTACGCTACCCCATCACCATGTACCGTGAAAAGAGCCGCATGAAGGACAAGCCCGAAGACGCCGGCGACGATTACACCCCCGAATACGAAACCTACACCGAGCTGGAAACCCTTAACAGCATGGTTCCTATTTGGAAAAAGCAGAAGAGCGAGGTTTCCGCTGAGGAGTACAACGACTTCTACAAGACCAAGTTCCACGACTTTACCGACCCTGCACGTGTTATTGTTTCCCGCACTGAGGGTACTGCAAACTATAACGCACTGCTGTTTGTCCCCGACCGTCCTGCTTACGATTATTACAGCAAGGACTTTGAAAAGGGTTTGGCCCTGTACGCTTCCGGCGTATTGATTATGGAAAAGTGCGCAGACCTGCTGCCTGACCACTTCAGCTTTATCAAGGGTATTGTCGATAGTCAGGATTTGAGCCTGAACATCAGCCGTGAGATGCTGCAGCAGGACAACCAGTTGAAGCTGATTCGCAACGCACTGGAAAAGAAAATCAAGAACGAGCTGCGCTCTATGCAGTTGAACGACCGTGAAAAGTATGAAGCATTCTGGAAGAACTTCGGCCGCCAAATCAAGTTTGGCTGCTATGCAGACTACGGTATGCACAGCGCCCTGCTGAAGGATTTACTGTTGTTCTACTCTGCAAAGGAGCAGAAGATGGTTACCTTGGACGAGTATACCGAGGCAATGCCTGTTGAGCAGAAGTTCATCTACTTTGCAGCCGGTGACAGCTCCGAGCGTCTGGCAAAGCTGCCTTCTACCGAGCTGGTACTGGACAAGGGCTACGATGTCCTGCTGTGCACCGAGGACGTTGATGAATTCTGCTTGCAGATTCTGCACTCCGCTACCGCAAAGGACGCTGAGGACAAGGAACGCACCGTTGAATTTAAGAATGTCAACAGCGGCGACTTGGGGCTGGAAAGCGAAGACGAAAAGAAGGCCGCCGAGGAAGCTACCGCATCAAACAAGGACTTGTTTGATGCAATGCAGGCTGCACTGAACGGTAAGGTAAAGGCCGTTAAGATTTCCACCCGTTTGAAGGGCCACCCGGTTTGCCTGTCTTCCGACGGTCCTCTGTCCATCGAGATGGAAAAGGTGCTGCGCACACAGCCCGGCGGAGAAGGCGTAACCAGCGACAAGGTTCTGGAGCTGAACGCACAGCACCCCGTTTTTGCTGTTATGCAGGCTGCACAGGCTGCCGGTGACACCGAAAAGATTCAGCAGTACAGCACCATTCTGTATGCACAGGCTCAGCTGATTGAAGGCCTGCCTGTAGATGACCCCGCTGCATACGCTCAGGCCGTTTGCGAATTGATGAAATAATAAATCTAGTCTTAACAAAAATGCCATGTTCTGCTATAGTAAGAACATGGCATTTTGCTTATATTTTTTCAGGTTCAGTACAGGGTAAGGAGAAGGGGTTCATGGCATACTATAAAATGTATAATAACAATAACAACAATCGCAACAATGATAATAACGGCATCAGCTGGGGCCTTATTGCCTTTCTTGTACTCATTGGCTTATGGCCTGTTGCCATCTTCTTTACCATTGTAAAATTAAAAATACAAAGAGATAAACAGCGCTTGGATTCCAACGGCTGGCAGTCGCCTTACGCCGGCAGCAACCCGGCACGGTACACCCCTACACAGGGTACGATGTTTGAGGAAAACGATAATGATGCCGAAAATGCACGCACTTCTGCACAAGAATCCCAAAACCTGAAAAACGCTAAACTAGTTTCCAACCTGCTTATTATTCTAGGTGCGGTTACTGCCGTATTCGCTGTTCCCGGCTTACACCAATGCATTTTTTCTTTAATGCACGGCTTCTTTGATGCCTTTACAGTAGAATACAGCCTACTGCCCGCACTGCCTCCCCTGTTTGGCGGCGGCTTACTTACTTTTTTCGGCACCCGCATGAAGCGAATGATGCGCCGGGAAAATTTAATGAAAACGATTGCAGGCGATGTGGACAATATTTCTATTAAGGAGTTAAGTGCCGCCAGCGGCTATGACAAAAAGAAAACCATCGACATTTTGAAATCTGCTGTATCTCATGGTTTATTTGGTCCTACCGCCTACATTGATATGCGTACGAGCACCTTAGTTATTCGTGGTAAGGCTCCGCAGCCAGCTCCCAAAAAGCCCCGCAAGAAAAAAGCAGAAACGGACGTTGCTGAACCGCAAAATCATTACGAAGAAATTTTGCACCAGCTGCGAAAGCTGAATGATGATATTCCCGGTGAGGAAATGAGCGAAAAAATCGACAAGCTGGAGGATATTTCTCGGCGCATTTTTGCCCTTGCTGAAAAGGACCCTGAGAAAAAGCCTCATTTAAGCAAGTTTATGGATTACTACCTGCCCACTGCCTTAAAGCTGTTAAGTACTTATGCAACGCTGGACTCGCAAGGCTTACAAGGTCAAAATGTAACTGAGACCAAAGCCAGCATTGAAAATGCTATGGATATGTTGGTTACTGCTTTTGAGGGACAGTTGGATAAGCTGTTCCAAAGCGATGCGCTGGATATTTCCGGTGATATTGCTGCCCTGCAAAGCATGTTGACTATGGACGGCCTAACCGGCGGCATCTTTGATTCTGATACCCAGACCCCCGAAGTATAAAATAAAAGCGGCGTGCATTGGGGTCGCTCTATAAGGACGTATTCCTAAAAAGCTTCAGGAGTTGCTGTCTAACGATTTCACCATTTGGGGTAACATTGCAAAGAGTATACGCGTAAAATGGCGCACAGAAACAATCTTGTTTTCTATTTTTCCTGTATCTTGTATTATAACCAATCGAGTTCTTTAGCTCATAGAAGGGCTACTGTGCAGATAGTTTCAATGAAACTCATTGACTGCGATACTATAGAACTCACTAAGATAAAATGAGGTATATAAATACAAAAGGATCTATAATGAACATTCAGTATAAAAATATTCAAATTCGAAATGCCACTCCATTAGATGCACCTCAACTTTGCACTTGGTGGAATGATGGTAAGGTTATGGCACATGCCGGCTTTCCGTATGGTCTTGGTATCAGTGCAGAAAAAATTGTTGCAGATATTTATAAGATGGATGACATGCGGAGCGTATGTATAATTCTATATGATAACAAACCCATTGGAGAAATGGATTATCACATCTCCGAAGATAAAAGCACAGCGGATATTGGAATTAAGATTTGTAATGCAGACAAGCAAAACCATGGATTGGGAAAGTTGATTTTGAGCCTTTTTATTCAAGAACTTTTTTCTAAGTATGGTGTTTCTAAAATCAAACTTGATCCAAATCTTAAAAACACCAGAGCTCAGCATGTTTACGAGCAGCTTGGTTTTCAGAAAACATGCATTGAATGGGATTCGTGGACGGATCAATTGGGCCAGCTGCAATCTGCAGTTTTGTATGAACTAACCCCGGAGCAGTTTATTTCGTATATATCTTAACGGGACGACACCTGTTAGATAAATTCTAATTTATCGGGCAAACTATATCACAAAAAAACGGAGTGTATCGAATTTCGATACACTCCGTTTTTCCTAAATTGTTTTCCTTATCTGGCATTCACTTAAAGCATTGTCACTTTTATTCAGGTTTTATGACGCAGCCTTGTTACGCTGCTGCCGGCATACGAAATACCCAATAGAACAGTACCGCACAAATTTCACGCAAATAGCAGGCCGGCATCTGCATCACGGGCAGCCCTGCGGGCATTGCGTGTGATTGTACAAAGCCTTCTCTTTCTGCGTATTTTCCCGCACGGTAGCAATGGAAGCCATTTGTCACATAGGCAACGGGGGCAGCAGGGTCTATGCCATTCTGCTGCAAAAGTTTTGCTGCAAAGCGGAAGTTTTCCTCTGTAGACGTGCTTTTATCTTCCATGATAATCTGATTTTCCGGCACACCATGTTGTACCAGCCAGCGCTGCATTGCCAGTGCTTCGGAAATCTTTTCGTCATGGCCTTTGCCGCCGCATACTACAATGGTAACCATGGGGTTCTTTTCGTAAAACTCCAATGCGGCACGCAAACGGTATTCCAATACCAGCGATGGCTTCTCGCCGTGTACTGCACAACCTAAAACAACCAATGTGTTTTCCTCCCCAGTTGCGGTATTATCCACCTGACGGGATACAATCACTGCAAGGGTAACGCACACCACCACGCAAATCAGCAGCAAAAAACCCAGCAGGATATGCCCCCACAGGGTCTTTGCAAGTGCAGCATCGACTTTGCGCCAAAATACGGTATACAAAATACATATACCTGTAATCAGCCACACTAGAATGCTGCCTAAATTCAGGTTGCTGGCTGCTACATAATAAAGGCTTAGCAATACTAACAGTACAGAAAGCACCGTCAAAATATGCTGCTTCACTTTTCAATCTCCTGCAGCAGGCTCTTGCCATCCAGCGAATCAGCCTGTACACCCAGATAATCGCAAATGGTTTTTGCAATTGTACCAAAGCAAACCTGTGTGCCCAAATTTACGCCCTGCTTGAGCTTAGGTCCGTAAACCAGCAGCGGCACGCACTCTCTGGTGTGGTCGGTAGTTTTGGTAAAGGACGGGTCACAGCCATGGTCTGCTGTAATCATCAGGACATCATCCTCACGCATACCGGGCAAAAACTCACCCAAAAATGCATCAAACTCCGTTGCCGCAGCAGCGTATCCTGCTACGTCACGGCGGTGACCGTACAGCATATCAAAGTCAACCAGATTCACAAATGCCAAGCCCTCAAAATCACGGGTCTGCAATGCCTTAGTAAACGCAATGCCGTTGGTATTACCGGTAGTCTTAATCTTTTCAGTAACACCCTTACCGTCAAAAATATCAAAAATCTTACCAACAGCAATTACGTCACGGCCAGCAGCCTTTAACAGGTCCAGCATCGTTGCTCTGGGAGGCGGCAGGCTAATGTCGTGGCGATTGGTGGTGCGGTAGAAATCATCTGCGCAGCTGCCCAGGAACGGACGTGCGATAACACGGCCAACGCCCCACGGACCTTGCAGCATTTCACGTGCGATGTCGCAATACTCGTACAGCTTTGCCACGGGGACCATATCCTCGTGGGCAGCAACCTGAAATACGCTGTCTGCACTGGTATATACAATCAATGCATTTTCACGCAGGGCCTGCTCGCCGTAGTCCTTCAGCACCTGTGTGCCGGAATAAGGCTTATTGCACAGGACCTTATGGCCGGTAGCCTTCTCATACTTTTCAATCAGTTCGGGAGGGAAGCCTTCCGGGAAGGTCGGCAGCGGGTGGTTACTTACAACACCGGCAACCTCCCAGTGACCAATCGTGGTATCCTTGCCCTGACTTTGCTCCTGCAGGCGTGCATATGCGCCGCAAGGCTCTGCAACAGGGGCACCTGCGGTTACGCCATCAATATTCATCAGGCCCAATTTTGCCATATTCGGGGTATCAAAATTCTTGTGTGCGGCAATTGCACCCAGCGTATTTGTTCCTTCGTCACCAAATGCAGCTGCATCCGGTGCGGCACCAATGCCAAAACTATCTAATACGATTAGAAACACTCGTTTCGCCATATCGTTCACTCCTTAGTATAAAATAGTGTATTTTTGCGGATTTTTACCGCCTATTTTTATTTTACTATATTTTCGGAGCGAATGCTATACACCTTTTTACACGTTAAAAAATAAACGATAGGCGTTTTCTATTGAAGTTATGAAAAGTTTTGGCTATAATGTATGTGTAGCAATTTGGCTTTTCGTCAAAATGACAACAAGCCTTTTCCATATATTTCAATTTTTTCGAAAAGTTAACAAGACAAGGAGAGTATTTGTATGCACGCAACAAGAAAAACAAAAATCATCTGCACTCTGGGTCCCTCTACCGATAAGGAAGGCGTCCTGCGCCAAATGATGTTATCCGGTATGAACGTAGCTCGTTTCAACTTCTCTCACGGTTCTCACGAAGAACACATGGGCCGTTTGAAGCTGCTGCGCAGCCTGCGTGAAGAATTGAACCTGCCCGTTGCTGCCCTGCTGGACACCAAGGGCCCCGAAATCCGTTTGAAGGACTTTAAGAACGGCGTTGAAATGCTGGAAGCCGGCCAGACCTTTACCCTGACCACCCGTGAAGTGGAAGGCACCAAGGAAATCTGCTCCATCACCTACACCGATTTGCCCAATGACGTTTCCGCAGGCGGCACCATCATGCTGGACGACGGCCTGATTCAGTTGAAGATTCAGGAAGTCACCGCTACCGATATTGTTTGTACCGTAGTAAACGGCGGCAAAATCAAGAACAAGAAGGGCGTTAACGTCCCCGGTGTTCACCTGTCCATGCCTTACATGAGCCAGCGTGACAAGGAAGACATCCTGTTCGGCATCGAAAATGGCTACGACTTTATCGCAGCCAGCTTCGTCCGTACTGCACAGGACATCTACGATATCCGCCAGCTGCTGAACGAGCACAACTCTCACATCCGCATTGTTGCAAAGATTGAGAACCAGGAAGGCGTTGACAACATCGACGCTATTTTGGCTGCTGCTGACGCAGTCATGGTTGCTCGTGGCGACTTGGGCGTTGAGATTGACTTTACCGAGATTCCCAGCATCCAGAAGAACATCATCCAGCGTTCTTTTGCATTTGGCAAGCCGGTTATCACCGCTACCCAGATGCTGGACAGCATGATGGAGAACCCCCGTCCCACCCGTGCAGAAATCACCGACGTTGCAAACGCTATCTATGACGGCACCTCTGCTATTATGCTGAGCGGCGAAACCGCTGCCGGCAAGTACCCTGTTGAGGCTGTTCGTACCATGTCCGCTATTGCAATGCGTACCGAGGCAGACCACAACAGCGCTAACCTGACTTGCTCTGCACAGTCCGGCATGAAGCTGTCCATCAGCGACGCTACTGCTCATGCAGCTTGCACCACCGCAATGGACATCAATGCTAACGCTATTGTTACCGTTACCGAGAGCGGCACCACTGCTCGCCTGCTGAGCAAGTACCGTCCTCAGCCGCCTATCATTGCTTGCGTTATGGACGACCAGGTTCAGCGTCAGTTGAGCCTGTCTTGGGGCATCACTCCCCTGCGCATGGAGGAGGCTCGCTCTACCGACGAGCTGATTGAAATGTCCACTGCTACCGCTGAGAAGTACGGCTTCCTGCAGAGCGGCGACGTTGCTGTTGTTACCGCAGGTGTTCCCGTTGGCATTTCCGGCACCACTAACATGATTAAGGTGCACATGATGGGCGAGTGCCTGTGCATGGGTAACGGTGTTGGCAACCAGCGTGTTGCTCGTGGCCGTGCTTGCGTCTGCCATAACATCGACGAAATCCGTGCTAAGTTCACTCCCGGCTGCATGCTGGTTGTGCCCGGCACCACTAACGAGATGATGCCTTGGCTGCGTGAGGCTGCTGGCATTGTTACCGTTGAAGGCGGCCGAAACAGCCATGCTGCTATTGTTGGCCTGACTCTGGACAAGCCCGTTATCGTTGGCGCTATTTCCGCTACCGAAAACATCAAGGACGGTCAGCTGATTGCTGTTGACAGCGCACACGGCACTGTTCAGAGCTTGCAGCGCTAATCCAGCTGGCGCAGTATCTATTCTGCTTCGCTGTAATCCGTAAAATAAAAAGAAGCGACTTCAGAAAAATTCTGAAGCCGCTTCTTTTTTTGTTTTTCACCGCCCTATAACTGCACATTTGTCCTCATAGGCACGTATTATGGCAATCCCATCCAAGCTCCATTTTTACCCCTTATTTTAGCGCTTAGATAAAGAGGCACCCCCGACATGGTATCTACCGTATCGGGGGTGCTTTATTATTTATTTGTGTACACTGTAACCTCGCCGGACTCACTTGCAGCCACTACAACGGTGCCCTGCATATCCGTTCGGTAAATATCTGCACCACACGCTTCAAAGCTCTCCATAGCTTCTTTATGAGGGTGACCATACTCGTTGCCCAGCCCACAGCTGATTACCACAATTTCCGGTCGAACTGCCATCATAAGCTCTTTTGAATTAGAGGTATAGGAGCCATGGTGTCCCGCCTTGAATACCGTAGCCCGCAGCGGCTGGCCGTCCGCCAGCAACTTTTTCTCTGCGGCCTTCTCACCATCACCTGTGTCCAGAAAGGAAAATGACCCCGCATCAAAGCGTACGCACAGAGATAAGTCGTTATAGCCGGAGCCGGCATCCGACGGCAAGGCATCCCGTGCAACGCCGTCACTTACCAGCGTAATCAAACCTGTGCCCAGCTGCAATGTTTCGCCCATTTCAGGGGCCGAAACCCATGTACCCATGGAATCTGCCGCATCCATAATCCGTTGGTAGGTTCGGTTGGTTGGCTCTTTTGACTTGGAAAAATCCGGAATCCACAGCTGCTCAACGTCGATATTTTCCATAACCGCATCCATCGAACCAATGTGGTCGCTGTGCGGGTGCGTCATAACCACCAAATCCAAACGATGGGCACCCACCGACTTCAGATACTGAAGCAGCTCTGTTTCGCACGCATTTGTGCCGGCGTCAATCAGGGCAAAGTGTCCATTTTGTTCCAGCAGAACCGAATCGCCCTGCCCTACATCAATAAAGTGTACTCGTGTTTCGCCTTCCGCCGGGGCAACCACAGGCGGCTGGCTTCCTGCAATCCCTGCCCACTTGTACAGTTCATCCCATGTTGGGATAATCCACTGGCCGCCAAAGGTACTTACAACAAAGCACGCTGCCAGAGCCGCAAAAGTTAGCCACAGTTCCCATATCTTATTGGGAATCTTGTTTTTTCGCTTTTTTCGCTTATGTTTCTTTTTATAATTTGCCATGAATCAAAATTATCTCTTTTTCTTCAGATTGTTTTTGCCGGGCTTTTTACCATTTCCACGAGGGGCAAAGCGGTCGTTTTGTGCCGCCTTTTTGCTTGCAGGCTTACTGCGAGGCGCAACGGTATAACGTCCATCCGGATGAATGGTAATCTCTGGGCTTTCCACCTTGCGCTTCTGGCGCTGCAAGGAACGTCTTGCCTCTGAAGGAACCAGCATGGGAATCAAATCTTCCCGATGGGTCATCTTCAGTGCTTGTATTACCTTAGACGCATTGCGGGGCTCGTAATATTGCAGCAATGCACGCTGCAATGCTTTACCCTCAGGCGTTTTCTCTACAAAAACAGGCTTCAAGGTATAGGGGTCCAAGCCTGTGTAATACATACACGTGCTGACCGTGCCGGGTGTGGGGTAAAAATCCTGCACCTGTTCGGGGCGCATATTATTCTTGTACAGGTATTCTGCCAGATAAACAGCGTCCTTTAAGGTGCTGCCGGGATGGCTGGACATGAGGTAAGGCACCAGATACTGCTTCTTGCCAGCCTTCTTGCTCAGTGCGTAGAAACGGTCCTTAAACTTATTGAACACCTCAATCGGCGGTTTACCCATATAAGCCAGCGTGTTGGGTGCACAGTGTTCGGGGGCAACTTTTAACTGACCGGATACGTGATGCTCCACCAACTCCTTAAAGAAGGTTTCGTCCTTGTCAGCAATCAGATAGTCGAAGCGGATACCGCTGCGAATAAATACCTTTTTCACACCCGGCAGCTCACGCAGTCGGCGCAAAATCTTTAAGTAATCGCTATGGTCAATAATCAGGTTTTTGCAGGGGCGTGGTGCCAAACAATGCTTGCCGCCCGTACACATACCTTCCTTCATTTGCTGTGCGCAGGAAGGAAAACGGAAGTTTGCTGTGGGGCCGCCCACGTCATGGATATAGCCCTTAAATTCAGGCTCCATCGTCATACGGCGTGCCTCTTCCACAATACTGTCTGCACTGCGAGAGGTAACACGACGGCCCTGATGCATTGTAATAGCGCAGAAATTACAGCCACCATAGCAGCCACGGTTCTGAATAATAGAAAACTGCACTTCTTCAATAGCAGGTACACCGCCCATGGGAATATACATAGGGTGGAAGTGACGGGTAAAGGGCAGTGCGTGCACCTTGTCCAGTTCAGGACGCGTCAAGGGCTTGGCAGGGATATTCTGTACCAAGTACAGCTCACTCTGCTTTTGCACAATCGGCAGGCCGCTTACCACATCCTGATTATCCATCTGGATGCGGCATGCCTTTGCGTAAGCAACTTTATCGGTGCTGACTTTATGGAAACCTGCACACTCCACATAGCGTTCCGGCAGTTTATCAAAGGTTGTCAAAAAGCAAGTGCCCGGTACATCGGTAATCGTTTCAATCGACTCGCCTGCGGCCAAACGTGCAGCAATCTGATGGGTCTGGTGTTCACCCATGCCAAAGGAAACAAGGTCTGCCCCGCTGCTTTCTACAATACTGGGCAGAACGGTATCGTCCCAGTAATCGTAATGTGCAAAACGGCGCAGAGAAGCCTCTAAGCCGCCCAACACAACAGGCACATCAGGGTAAGCCTCTTTTGCTAATTTGGTGTACACGATAGCGCTTCGGTCCGGGCGTGCACCTGCTACACCGCCGGGAGAATACTCGTCAATGGCACGGCGTTTTTTTGCTACAGAGTAGTGGCTGACCATACTGTCTACGTTGCCGCCGCCAATCATAAAGCCATACTTGGGCTTGCCAAAGCGTTTGAAATCCTCGCAATTATCATATCGGGGCTGTGCCAGCACACCCACTTTGTAGCCATCGGCCTCCAGCAGGCGGCTGATAATGGCAGTGCCAAAACTGGGGTGGTCCACGTAAGCATCACCGCCTACTACCACAAAATCCAGTTGGTCCCAACCTCGGGCCTCCATATCCTCACGATTTACCGGCAAAAACTCGGTATACAACTTCATTGTTTCTTCGCTCATATAAACTCTCTCAGTCTGTTATCAAATCTCATCGGGAACAGGTTCCTTTTGATTCAGGCTCATTTCCATCCATTGCTGGCGGCTAATCAGCACCGCACGAGGCTTTGCACCCTCGTATGGGCCGATTACTCCCTTTTCTTCCATCTCGTCCATGATACGGGCAGCACGTGCATACCCCAGCTTGCAGCGCCGCTGCAATAAACTGGTAGATGCCTGACCCGCATCCAGCACGCACTCTACGCACTGGCGGAACATCGGGTCGGTATCATCTGCACCGGCGGAGGTATCTCCACCGCCCTTGCCATTGTCCTGCGCTGCTTTTTCCATTGCAGCAATCATGGATTCATCGTATTCTGCACCGTGCTCTGCCTTTATAAAGTTCAGCGTGCGGCTGATTTCTTCATCGGTTACGTATGTGCCCTGTACACGAATCGGCTTCGGTGCACCTACCGGCAAGAACAGCATATCACCCATGCCCAGCAGCTTTTCGGCGCCGGCGCCATCCAAAATGGTACGGCTGTCCACCTGACTGGAAACTGCAAACGCAATACGGCTGGGAATATTTGCTTTAATCAATCCGGTAATAACATCTACGCTGGGGCGCTGGGTTGCAACAATCAGGTGCATACCTGCCGCACGTGCTTTCTGCGCAATACGGCAGATATAATCTTCAACTTCCTTACCGGCAACCATCATCAAGTCTGCCAGCTCGTCAATCACAATGGCAATGTACGGCAGCTTTTCCAACGCAGGATTTTCCGCAGCCAGCTTATTAAAGGTTTTAATGTCACGTACATTATTTTCCGCAAACAGATGATAGCGCCGCTCCATCTCACCAACTGCACTGCACAGCGCACCTGCTGCCTTGCGGGGCTCGGTAACAACAGGCATCAGCAAATGCGGGATACCGTTATACTCTGCCAGTTCAACTACTTTCGGGTCAATCAGAATCAGCTTCAAATCCTCCGGACTGGAGCGATAAATAAAGCTGATAATAATGCTGTTTACACAAACCGATTTACCACTGCCCGTACTACCCGCAATCAGCAAGTGCGGCATCTTACACAAATCGGCTACCTGCGCCACACCGGCAATATCCTTGCCCAGTGCAATGGTCAAAGGCGAAGCCATACGGGAGTAGTTGGAGCTTTCGAAAATGCTGCGGATTGCCACGCTGGTGCTCTTGCGGTTAGGTACTTCGATACCAACGGCAGGCTTACCGGGAATGGGAGCTTCTATGCGGACATCTGCTACCGCAAGGTTCAGGGCAATATCATCTGCCAAACTGGTAATGCGGCTGATTTTAACACCTGCCTGCGGCTGCAGCTCATACCGAGTAACAGACGGTCCACGGGAAATATCCAAGATTCTGGTTTTTACGCCGAAGCTGTCCAGAGTGGAAACCAGCTTTTCTGCATTTGCCTTCAATTCTGCCCGTGCATCGGCCGATTCCTCTTTTTGCTTTTCAAACAAATCTAACGGCGGGTAGCGGTACGCAACCGGCTTTGGCTGCTCCACTTTTGGCGCCGCTGCGGCGGCTTGCTCCGCAACAGCGGGTTTTGCCATTGCGGCAGCCGCCAGATTTTCTATAGCGCCTGCCTGCTGTACCGGCGGCTGTGCCGTAATGGATACCCAGTCGCTGTCATTGCTTGTATCCAGCGGCTCCGGTGCAATGCGTGCAGGGCCGGGGCCATCGGGTGTTTGCGGCAGCACCGCTGTATACCCCTCCGATTGTGTATCCGGTGATTCCACAGCCATATACTGCGTCATATCCGGCAGAATAAAATCCGGCTCTGCAGGTTTTTTAGGCGGCTGTTCCTGTTTAGGTTCCGCAAAGGTTTCCTCCCAGGGGTGCATTCCAAATGTACCGCCGGGGCCGATTACCACCATTTCATCCGGGTCAGCCGACGGCTCCGGGTCAGCGTCATCTGTGTCCCAGCCCGATACCGGCTCAGCCGAAAACTCCCCTGTATTCTGCAAAGCAGTTTCCATTACGGTACGCTTATTGGATGCAGCACGTGCATGGAAAGCCGCATCGTCCTGCGGTTGTTCCTGCTCGTCATCCTGCTCTTGTTCTTCTTCGTCGTCTTTACCTGCAAACAGGTCTGCAAAAAAGCCGCCGATTGCTGCAAACACACCCGTTTTTTCTTCGGGTTCGTCTTCCTCGTCTGCATAATCTTCCAGTTCCATCTGGCGTGCCTGCTGTTTTTCCAGCCGTTCATCTCTGCGGCGGCGATACCCCTCACCTGTTTCTTCGATTGCAGTTTTGGGGCCATCAATCAGCATACTGCCGTAATACGAAACCGTAGACCAAACCTCCGCCGGGGAAATACCAAAAATGACCATGACGGCACACACTGCCAGCACAATCATAATCACATTTGCCGCCGGCCGGCCACATAAGTACAATAGGACCCAGCCTACCGGCAAGCCCGCTACACCGCACCCGAAAATGTGGCTATGGCCGTTTTTATAATATGCCTGTACTACCTGCGCAACCGTTGTCAGTTCCTGCGTATCTATCCGGGAAAACACCGCAATAGTACCGGATAGCATAATCATGCCAAACACAGCTTTTACAATATCTCGCAAAAGCGGCTTACCCTGTGCCAAACGCACTGCCAAGTACACAATTACGGCGCCAAGCAGATACATTCCTGCGCCAAATACACCGAACAAGAATGTGCGCAGAATCAGCCACAATGACTGCCCCGGCATAAACACCATAATGATTAAAAGCACACCAATACCAAACAGCGCCAAACTTTGCATTAAATCTTCTTGCTTTTGTTTTTTGCTCCGACGCTTTGTGCTGCTGCGCTTACTTTTAGACCTTGTTGATTGTGTACCGCCTGTTTTGCCCGAACTGGTTTTACGGGCGGTAGTACGCTTTTTTTCTGCCATACCACTGCTCCTCACACACCAAGCTGGCAGAAACTTTCCCTCGTTCTGCCATATATTTTCAAAAGGGGACACTCCCCTATCGTAACTAAATTATTGTACCATAGTAAGCCTAAATAGGCAAATGAAACAGTTCGTTTTTTACGAACCTATACCAACTGCAGCGAGCTTCTTAACCATCCGCAAAAGTGGTCAACGACAAACAAAAAGTGTATATGACTTACCGTACCAAAAGTTTTACGGGGTTTTATTTGCAGATTCTACTTAATAGGTTACAGTAAATCCTATAAAGCAATGGTCGAAAGGAGAAGTTCCTTCACACAAAAATCTCTTGCGCTAAAGAATCCCTAATTTTCCTTTCACAATATTGTGCGGTACAAAGCGTATATAAAAGGGGCGTATCGGAATCCGATACGCCCCTTTTGATTACACGAATCACATCTCACTTTTTGCGGCCTTTGGTTTCATTTTTCTCTTGCTCGTCTATCGCATCGTACAGCCAATTTAATGCGCTGGAAATTCCGCCCAGCTCATCAATCAAGCCTTCTTCCACTGCACGAGGGCCATCAAGCATTGTGCCAACATCCATTACCAGCTCCCCTGTATGGAGTAACAACTGGGTAAATCTGCGTCGTGAAATCCCCGAATGGGATGTGATAAAGCCGGTAATGCGGTCCTGCATTTGCTCAAAGCAGCGCATCGTTTGGGGCACGCCCAATACAACCCCCGCGTGACGTACCGGATGCACCGTCATCGTAGCCGTAGGCACGATAAAACTGCGCTGTGCTGAAACCGCCAGCGGAATGCCAATCGAATGCCCGCCCCCCAGCACAAGGGTCGCTGTGGGCTTTGTAACTCCGGCAATCAACTCTGCAATGGCAAGACCGGCTTCCACATCACCACCAACTGTATTCAGCACAACTAAAAGGCCTTCGATTTCAGGGTCTTCCTGCACTGAAATAATTTGCGGAATCACATGCTCATATTTTGTAGTTTTCTGGCCTTGCGGTGCTGCTACATGACCTTCAATCTGACCTACTACTGTAAGGCAGTAAATGGAATGCGGACCTTTTGTATGCAGCAAACTGCCCAAGTCCTCAATCACTTCTTTTTCTAAACGGCTTTCTTCCACCTTCTGATTTTCTTCCATAAATGTCCCCCTGTCTGCGGTAAAAACGATGTATTGTATCCGCTTATTTTATTATTTCCGGCTATTGGCCTTTTATCCATTGCGCAAGGGCTTTTTTTGTAAAAAACGCACAATTACTTCGTGCAATTTGTATCAAAATTTTCTGCCATTCGTGCAGTTTTTTATTTGACAAGAAGTCCGAAACGTATATACTAAAATAGGTAGTTTATAATATGTATATATGGAGGTCTGTCTTATGAATAACGGAGCAAGAGTATCCCTTCCGGTCATCAAGCGGCTGCCTAAATATTATCGTTATCTGAAGAACCTGCGCGCCAGCGGTGTTACCAGTATTTCCTCTCGTGAATTGGCTGCACACTTGGGTACTACCGCATCTCAGGTGCGCCAGGATTTTAACTGTTTCGGTGATGTAAACGGCCGTCAGGGCATTGGTTATAGTGTTGATACCTTATTGGCAATGTTAGAATCTTTACTGTTTGGCGATGGTGACTTGATTCCGGCTATCCAGATTGGCGCCGGTCGTTTGGGCAAGGCTGTCAGCCGCTTTATCTCCCGTGATACCAACGGTTACAGACTGACTGCTGTTTTTGATGCAAACCCCAGCGAAGTGGGTACCTGCATCGGCGATACTGACATCAAGATTTTGAACATTGATACGCTTGTTGATTTTTGCAAAGAACACAAGCCACGTGTTGCTGTGCTGTGTGTCCCCCGTGAAAGTGCACAGCAGCTGACCGAAACTCTGGTAGGATTAGGCATCGAAGGCTTCTGGAACTTCAGCCACTATGATATGTCGGTAGATTATCCTCATGTTGTAGTAGAAAATGTCCACCTTGGTGACAGCTTGATGAGCCTTGGTTACCGCTTGCGTAACGAAGACCGCTGAATAAGGAGTATCCCATGGCGAAACTATATTTCCGCTACGGCGCTATGAACAGCGGTAAAAGTACCGCACTGATGCAGGTCGCACACAATTATGAAGAACAAGGCATGCGTGTCCTGATTCTAAAGCCGCAGGTTGACACCAAAGGCGGCGAAAAGCTTGTCAGCCGCTTAGGTGTTACACGTCCGGTTGATTTGGTGGTTCCGCAGGACATGAACATTCTGGAAGCCGTGCGCTCTGATTTAGCACAAAACGGCCGCTTGGCTTGTGTCTTGTGCGACGAAAGCCAGTTTTTTACAACCGAGCAAGCCGAACAGTTGTTCATGGTTACAGTTGAGTTAAATGTACCTGTAATTTGCTATGGCTTGCGGTCGGATTTCTCGCTAAAGGGATTTCCCGGCTCCACCCGTTTGTTAGAGCTCGCCCATACCATTGAGGAAATGAAAACCATTTGCACCTGCGGACGTAAAGCAACTTGCAATGCTCGCATGGTAAATGGTGAGTTCGTTTTTGAGGGCGCTCAGGTCGCTATCGATATGCAAAACGATGTGCAATACGTAAGCAAATGCCCTCAGTGCTATTTTGCTGCACGAAAGGCCTTTTACGAAAAGCACCCTAAAGCAGGGGTTTAATAAGAATTTTGGTAAAGTAAGGGCTGGCAGTACTAAGCAGCTATTTATCGCAAAAAACGGCATGACCGCCAGGTCATGCCGTTTTCTTTATTTATGAGTGAATGACGCGAGTATGAATTCAGCAAATGCAGAGAAATCGTTTAATCAAGTAATTCTGTTATAATCAAATTAGGAATGTTCTTTTTCACATCGCAGAGCTGCTCAAAAGCCACAACTTCACACACGTACTCCGCAGAAGGGACTTTGTATTAACCAAAGGAATCATCAATCCGGTGAAAATCGGCTTTGGTTCCGGCATCATAGAATTAGGTGCTGTTGTTATTGCTATGTTGCTAAGCAAGCAAATCATGCGATATTGTACTGCCACAGAGCTTGCCGTGTATGGTGTACTCGTTACAATTTTCCAGCTATTTTCTGTGGTGGTAATACGGACATATTTTGTATGTATCGGCAGGGCATATCGGGTGCAGCCATCGTCCAGCAAACTAGTATGACCGTCCCCTGACGAAACAGCCTGTGAAACTCTCACTACACATAAAAAAAGAGACAATCCGAAGATTGTCTCTTTTTTGACAAACAGGAACACTTTTGAAGTTTTGCTCAAAGCCTATATATCCGATTGGAATTAAGAAGGGGCATTGCAATTATTCAAAAGCCGGAATGAAAAATCATTCTTCACAAAATAAGCCTTGCATTAAAAATAACATAGAATTAGACCTGCTATGACAGCTGCCATAAAAAATATCACAATTCCTTTCACAAAGGAAATCAGGTGATTTTTAGGATCACGGTACAACTCCGGCTGATTTTCTGTGCCGGTAAAACGAACACGCTTTGTGTGCCGCCACCATAGCAAGTCAATCACAAAGAAATCAAACAGGTTTAGACTCTCACCCATGACCAGCACCTTCCAAAAGTTTGGAAAGAAACCCTCTTCTCGCTCAAAGAAGCAGATGAGCAGCAGAAGAACCGTATAAAGCAGCAAATTCGAAAGAAAACTCGCCACGGGAGACATGCTTTTGACTTGAGGACCTAGAACTGAGTCATTCTTCACCTTGCGTTGAATTGCATCTGGATAAGCTGATAAACCCTTCAGGTTTTTCTCGTCTGTGCCGGTTCCAAGATAACAGAGGCCCCAGAAAACCAGGCAAAGGCAAATTGTTTTCACGATAAATATCAATCAATTCTCACCTTCTGTTTTTGTGCAGTCAAGGAAATCCAGAGATTAGCTTTAACTAACCTTCTTGTTACAGAATAGCATAGTTGTCTTTTGTTTTCAACTGCGTTTTTCGCCATCTTTCTCGGAGGGATGTTGAGCGCATCCTCCGTCCGGCAAAATAGTATAGCTGTCCCCTGACGGGTCAGATTGTAAAAACGCAAAAGCGGCATTACGAACAATTTCTAAAACGTTCGCAACGCCGCTATACATAAAAAAGAGACGATCCAAAGATCGTCTCTTTTTGGTGCGGATAAGAGGACTTGAACCTCCACAACCTCGCGGTCATTAGAACCTGAATCTAACGCGTCTGCCAATTCCGCCATATCCGCTTATGCTATTTACGCCACATCAGCAGCGACATGACTTATTATAGCAGTATCTGGCGCTTTGTCAATGGATATTTGCAAATTATTTTTTTATGCTCGTTTATACAGCAACGGCACATCATATCCAAATGTTTTTTTACCGTTTACCTCCATGGTTTCGGTCACTTCCAAGCATTCTTCTGAAAAACGCTCAAACAGAGTAAACTTCAGCACCGGATTAAACATGCTTACGCTGCCGCCTTCCCATACACCGTCTTTTTCTGTATAAAGTGCAGGAACAAACTTTTCAGACATTTTCAAGGCATTAAAATCAATATTAGCAACCTTTTCGTAGGTAAAGGTGTTTTTATCATATCCTTCCGGCATATCACACGAAGTCAGCTTGATGCCGGTTTCCTCTTCTGTAAACAAGAACAAATGCGGCATTGCATTCGTATTACCATTTGTGGTGTAATAGCTCTCCTCAATCATGAAAATGCCCTGAAAATCCTGTGGCAAGTTTACTATTTTGTCGTTGCAAATCGTATTGATATGCTCTGCATACGGAAATCTGGAATCTTTTTCCTTCATCTCAGCAAATTGTTCCGCATTATTGAACTTGCCGGTTAAAATGCGCATAAAATCATTCATCTTATTCATAGTACAGTCTCCTTACATATTGTTGTTGATTACATCTTCATTTTTATGAAACGCCACTTTACGGATAAGCTGCATCAAAGTTTTCTTTTCACTCTCCGTCAGAACCTCCAGTGCTGTTTCGTCCCATTCTTGAAATAGATTACGGCTTTTTTCAAACACCTGCCGTCCCTTATCGGTAAGCTGAATTACATGGGCACGCTTGTCCACAGCACTTTTTTGCTGCACTACCAAGCCTTCCTGCACCATTTTTGTAAGCGTTCGGTTTAGGTGCCCTGCATCAAGCTTTAATGCTGCGGCAATATCTTTCGGCGAGCAGCTTTCTCTTTTGCCTAAAAACAATATGATGTAAAGCTGGCCATACGTAACATCCATTTCCGAAAGACGCTGGGTACAAAACGCTGCAAACTTTTTTCTTAAAACAGATACACAAAATGCAAATGAATCCAGTAACATTCAATCACCTCCGTTGCTTGACTTGGTCAAGTATATATGTTTTGTTTGACTTTGTCAAGTATTTTCTTTCAAAAAGAGCCTTGCCTCTTTGTAAGGCAAGGCTTCATATTTTTTATAGCAGCTCTTTTGCAGGGAAATATGCTGGAATTGGCTTCAGTTTGAAGAGGTTTCCTTCATGCAAACGGTCAATACGTGCTTTTATCGTTTCATCCTCGCAAACACCCTCACGGATATAACGGTCCAGCGCTGCATAAGTAAAGCCTAACTTATCCTCATCCGACATACCGCTCAAACCGTCAGAAGGTGTCTTTTCCACCAATGTAATGGGTAGTCCCAGGTGCTTTCCTACCGCTCTGACTTCCTGCACAGTCAGCCCACCTAACGGGCTAAAATCGCCCGCTGCATCACCATAACGTGTGGAATATCCAACCCAATCCTCAGATAAGTTACAGGTATTTGCTACACGACCATTCATGGACTGTGACACTGCGTAGAGCGTTGCCATGCGCAAACGTGGCGGCAAGTTAATTACCGTTTGCTTGCTTGCCTGCACACCGCAAACCTCCATTTGCTGCATCATCGCCTGATACGCATCGTGAATATTAAATACATAATGCTTAATCTGCAAAAAATCTACAACAGCTTTTGCGTCATCAATATCAGGCTGGACACCATTTGGCATTAACACACCAATAACACGGTCTTTGCCCAGTGCCTCTGCACACAATCCTGCAACAACTGTTGAGTCTTTTCCTCCGGAAATGCCAATTACCGCATTGCAGTCCGGGCCGTTGGCCGCAAACCAATCTTGAATCCAACGAATGGTTTCCTGTGTAACTTTGTTTACATCAAACATGGTATCCTCCTCATGTTATAAAAGCCACTTTCGGTTATCTTTTCGACATCTATGTATTAGAGTATACCATACCCCCATTTGCAATTCCAACATTTATAACCAGTTGCTGCAATAAGCCCCCTTTATTATATCCTGCAAACAAAAAAGCGGCATAGCTATTGCCATGCCGCTGTGCGATGTCACCTTATCTGCACTCTTTGCACTGATAATTCTGGCAGAAGTGAGGCGTTTCCACGTTCTTATCGTTAGAAGCCGTGTTTTCCGTCACCTTAATCTGAGGCAAATCACACTTTGCGCAGCCCTTATTGTGCACGCACTTTGTAACATCACAAACTACACCGGTATTTTCCATTTCAATCAACCCTCCTTTGTGTTAGTAGTATGTACGCAAAGCAGATTATTTATACTATCCCCCTCAAAACAGACACAAAAAAGCACGATACAGCGGAAATCACAAATTTATTTCAAAAAATTTGTATTTTTTGCTTTACAAATCCATTTTCTGTGGTATAATAATTGTCGTTGGGCCTGCCTCTGTAGCTCAGTTGGTAGAGCAGGGGACTGAAAATCCCCGTGTCATTGGT
>JAHHRL010000014.1 GCA_020025825.1 Faecalibacterium sp.
TCTTCCCGCTGCGTGAGGAGGCTGTCAATTCTCTGGCAGATTCTGTAAAGGCAATTATTGTTACTTCTATCGGCTATGATAACATTGATATGGAAGCTGCCAATAAGCGTGGTATTATGGTGTGCAACATTCCGGATTACTGTATTGAAGAGGTCGCACTGCACTCTGTCACTTTGATTCTGTGTGCTTTGCGCAACATCTGCCAATATGACCGTACAATCCGTAACGGCGGCTGGAAAGATCGTTCTATGCTGTGCGGCAGAGCACACCACCGTATGTCTACACTGACTATGGGCTTTTTGGGCTTTGGCAGTATCGGACGAACTGTTTGCAAGCAGATGTCTGGCTTTGGAGTGAAATTTGTAGCATATGACCCATATGTTCCTGCAAGTGTTTTTGAGGAAATGGGCGTACAGCGTGTTGAAACCAAAGATGAATTGTATGCGGTGTCTGATATTATCGGTGTTTATCTGATTTTAACTGATGAAACCTATCATCTGATCAATGAGGAAGCTATCGCCAAAATGAAGGATGACGTAATTTTGGTTAACACTGCCCGTGGTGCTATCATTGATTTGGACAGCGTGAAAAAGGGGCTGAAATCCGGCAAAATCGGTGCGGTCGGTTTGGATACCTGGGAGAAAGAGCCGATTCCTGCGGATGACCCGATCCTCAAGGAGGACAATGCTACAATCACATCTCACTGCGCTTATTTCTCCATCGAGGCGGCAATAGAGCTGCGTGTTAAATGCTTAAAAACCGCTATTAACGTGTGCAACGGAGAAGTTCCTTATAACTGCGTAAACAAAAAGGCCTTGGGGCTGTAATTAAAAGCTGCTTAATGCGGTTGTTATCGGTTGGTTGCAAAGCTGTCCGAAAGGTCGTTTACAAGCCGTCTATTATACATGCTTTTTGACGTTGAATATCTTTTTATATACAGAATTTCATCGGTGTAACCTTTTTTGTAATTGCGGCTTTGGTCTCCTTTGTTACAACGGGTTTCCATTTTGTACAGTAATATTACAACGGTGGAGCACAGCGACCAACAGTATTGTTTTCAGTGTTGCAGGTGGATTTGTTCAAAGCACAAAGATAGATACGCAATCAAAAAAAGCACTCTGAAACTGGTTTGCAAAAACTGGTTTCAGGGTGCTTTTTATTGTTTGTATCCTATTTAAGAAAGATTGCGAACATGAGGATTCCACTGGCCGATAACCTCACCAACGGTGGCAACGGTTACAAAGGCGTTGGGGTCCAGTTCGTTTACATAAGCAAGCAGCTGTGCGTATTCATTCTTTTGCAGAATAGTAACCAATGTGATGCGTTCGCTGTTGTCCCAACCGCCGCGTGCCTGATATAAGGTGACGCCACGATTCAGCTTTTTGACCACATAGTCTTGGATTTCAGAGTAGCGGGGAGAAATAATAGAAATCTTTTTACGGATATGGGTGCCGTCGATAAAGTGGTCCAGAACAATGCCACCCAGATAGGTGCCCAGCAAACTAACTACGAGAACGTCCTTGTCGTAAACCAGAATAGAAGTGGATGCAACTATAAAACCGGAAATCGCAAGGCTTTCGCCCAAATCGGTATGCAGATATTTGTTCATCAGTTTAGCGACGATATCCAACCCGCCAGAGGATGCATTGATGTTGAACAACATGGTCTGCTCGATGCTAAGTACCAGAACAAAACAAAGAGCATTGACAAGTAAGTCGTCGGTTAGTTCCGGGACGTCAGGGGTCACGATTTCGAAGATGCGCAGATAAAGGGGCATAAGCAGGGATGTGATAACGGTTTTGCCGCCAAAATCCTTACCTATAAAAACAAAGCCGAGGATTAGAAGAAAAGTGTTCATGAGAAGCGTCAAGGTGGAAATGCTTATTGGAATAAAATTGGATAGAACCAGAACTAGACCGGATGTGGTGCCTACGACCAATCCACTAGGCATCATAATGTAATATACGGCGATGGCAACAAACAGCATACCAACAGCCAGTGTTATAAACTCTTTAAAACTGATTTTTTCTTTCATGATAGTATATACCTCCCCAAATGTAACGTTATCATAGCACAGAAGAAAATGAAATACAACATGAATTATCCGTTTTATAATGAATAAGAGGAATAAGCAAAGCGTGTACACTAAAATGAAAAAACACTGGAAATACAACGAAATTATGATGTTATTGCACAGAACTCTCAAACTGAATTTAGATGTGAGTAAGGTATATATGCATTAAGTAATGAAAGTAATAGAGAAACAAAAGTGCATAAATAAATAAGCGTGCGAAAACCGGAAATACGCTAAATTATGTTTATCAGGTAAGGACAGGAAGTGGCGGGCTTTTTATATACAGGTGAAATAGGCGGCGCAAAAAAGAAAATCGGGCAAAAGTTGTGGAGAAAGGTGAAAAGGCTGTAGCTGCCTGAAAAGGCGGAAAAAACAAGGGCTTTATAGAAAAGTCGTTGCAGCTTTTTATAAAAAGAATACCGCTATCCCGAATGCATAGAAACACATGAAAATAGTCCAGCAAGGGAAGTCAACTGTGTGTCAACCGAGGACATAATAGAAATTACTGCCAATAATGGAATGCGCATACATGAAAATTTCTCGTATGTAAAAATGAATATATACATAATAAATATACATTTGCTAAAAAATGGACAAAGGGGCTGCTTTTAACGATATGTACGCAGGTGAAGTACAGATTTTGCGATAACGAGAGTAAATAGGACAGTAATATGCCAAAAAGAGGACAAAAAAGGTGCAGAATAACGAAAATATGAAAAAATAAAAATTTGACTTGCATTTGTTTTCTTGAAGTGATATTGTATGTGCAACAACTTCGTGATGAATGAATATTCATTGTTTGACGTTGGGGAGAGCGGCCGCTCTGGGAAGATAGTTACGTTTTATATGATGTACGGGAGGAAGGTTAACATGGAAAAGCATGTTACGAAATCGCTTTCGCTGATTCTGGCAGCAGCGATGGCTACAGCAACGTTGGCAGGCTGTGGTGCAAAGGCACCCACCAGCAGCACTGCCGGTACTGCGCAGACATCCGGTAGCACCGCAGAGGGAATGGTTGCTCCGGTCCCCGCAGATATGGATTACGATGCAGAATCTGCTTTTGTTTATGACGCACAGCTGGGCGAGTTTAAGGCTATGCTGGACGAGGCTAAGGAAGCAGGCACCCAGTCTGAGCGCTTTGCAAAGATGGCACTTGCCGAGGCTAAAATGCTGGAAAGCGCAACCCTGGTTCCGCAGTCTACCCGTGGCGGCAACTACACTATGGGTCGTGTGGCAAAGCGCACTGGTCCCACCGTATACTGGGGCACCGACCAAGAGCGTGTGCACAACTTGATTGTTACTACTGAGATGATCAAGGCTGAGCATCAGGACGAACTGAAGAAGATGTGGAACAAGCTGAAGGGCACCGGCACTTACGAAGCTAAGGCTGCTGAGTACCTGCAGAAAAACGGCTACACGCTGAAGGATACCTACGCAAAAGCTTATTATACCGAGCCGAAGACTTGGGATGCTACCAGAACTCCTTTCCGGACTGATATGAGTGCAATCGTCAACACCTATGACGGTCTGGTCGAGTACGACATGGAGAATGAGCTGAAGCCTGCTTTGGCTGAAAGCTGGGAAGTTTCTGATGACGGCCTGACCTACACCTTCCACCTGCGCAAGGGTGTGAAGTGGGTTGACGCTCAGGGCCGTGAGCTCGGCGAAGTAAAGGCTGACGACTTCGTTTCCGGCATGCAGCACATGATGGATAGCCACGGCGGTTTGGAGTATCTGGTTGACGGCGTGCTTGTTAACGCACACGAGTACCTGGCCGGCGACGTTACCGACTTTACTCAGGTTGGCGTTAAGGCTGCTGATGACTACACCGTTGTTTACACTTTGGAAAAGCCGACCAGCTACTTCATGACCATGCTGGGTTACGGCGTGTTCGCACCCATCAACCGTGAGTACTTCAAGTCCAAGGGCGGTGACTTCGGTCTGGATGCTTTCCAGGCAGCAGTTGACAGTGGCAACTACACCTACGGCAACACCTCCAACGACATCGCTTACTGTGGTCCGTATCTGGTGACCAATGCAACCGCTGAGAACACCATCGTGTTTGAGGCAAACCCTTCTTACTGGAACAAGGATAACATTCGTCTGAAGAAGGTTGTTTGGAAGTTCAACGATGATAAGGATCCCACCAAGGCATACTCTGATGTTAAGGCAAACGTTATCGACGGTACCGGCCTGAAAGCTGCAGCAACCGAGGCTTGCAAGAAGGACGGTCTGTTTGACGAGTATGTAACCGTTTCTGATACAGAAGCTGCTACCTACATGATGTACATGAACGTGAACCGTAAGGCTTACGCAAACGTAAACGACTCTACCAAGGTTGCTTCCGCAATGACCGATGAGCAGAAACTGGCTGCTGACATCGCAATGTTCAACCCCCACTTCCGTATGGCACTGGCTATGGGCCTGGATGCAGGTTCTTACAATGCTCAGCTGGTAGGTGAAGACCTGAAGATGACCAGCATTCGTAACAGCTTCACTCCCGGCAACTTCGTTACTCTGCCTGAGGAAGCTACCGTTTCTATCAACGGTACTGAAAAGACCTACCCCGCTGAAACCTACTACGGTCAGATCGTGCAGGATCAGCTGGACGCTGACGGTGTGAAGATTAAGGTTTGGGATGCAGAGAACATGACCAGTGATGGCTTCGTTGGCTGGTACAACCCCGAAAATGCTATGGAGGAGTTGAACAAGGCTATCGAGGAAGTCAAGCAGAACGGCCTGGAGATTTCCCCTGAGAATCCCGTACACTTGGATCTGCCCGTGTTTATGGCATCTGAGTCTGATGCAAACCGTGCAAATGTTCTGAAGCAGTCCATCGAGGCTTCTCTGCAGGGCAATGTAGTAATTGATATTGTAGAGTGCGCAGACTCGAAGGATTTGGAGGATGCTGGCTACTTCATCGAAAGCGGTGAGCAGGCTAACTACTCTATCTACAACGTGGCTGGCTGGGGCCCGGACTACGGCGATCCTCAGACCTACCTGGACGCTGTGCAGGATAACTACTCTGGCTCCTTGACCATGTTCCTGGGTATGTACTAATTTTAAACCATATCATTCGCTTTACATGATCTAAAATGCAGCAATGGGAGGAAAAATAAAAATTTTCCTCCCATTGCTTGTATTTGTAATAAGAAAAGAGCTGGGATCTTTTATGAAGAAATATATGTTAAAAAGGCTTCTGACCGGTTTATTATCGGCCATGGCAGCAACGGTCATCGTAATGCTGATGATCTTTTCTCTGCTGGACCGAACCCTTGTTTTTGCGAAGGACCCGGTGTTCAGTAAGCAAACCAATAATGCTCGTGAAGTGTATAAGTATCGTAAATGGGAAGAATTCGGCTATCTGGATTATGTGTCCTATGCAGATTATCTGAATGAGCTTGCAAAAAACGGTGAGATTGACCAGAAGACCCAGGAAGCAGCTTCGAAGCTTGGCCGTACTGCAAAGGCTGACTCGAAAAATGTCGCACCGTACGTAAAGCAGTTTACAGAGTACTATGAATCCAAAGGCTATACAGTAGAGCGTATGGATGCAGTTTTGCAGGGCGGCCGCAAGGTAGCCTCCGGCGGTACGCAGCAGCTGTTTGCACATAAGGATAAGTCTCTGCTTTCCCGTGTGCTGCACTATTTTACAGGTGTTTTCCAAGTGGACAATATCCATTCGGTTGAGGAGGACATAGGCAAGCGTGGCTTGACCTTTACGCTGCACGACCCGGTTTACGGCGGGGAAAAGTTTTCTCCTGCCATTATAGGCAATGGTACACAGCATAAATATCTGCTTTATTTTAATGATAAATTCCCGTATATCCACCAGAATCTGCTGACAGTTCATCTGGGTACTTCTTATACGGTTAATCAGGGTGTGGATGTATTTGATACCATGACCCAGTCGCAGGGTTCCTATGTGATGTCTCCTGTTACTTTCCCCACAGGCATTGAGGAAGTCAGCGCGGATGACCTGCACACAGCAACCTATATCCCGGGTTCCCGTGAAAACAGCGCCATCAACATTAAATGCTTTACGGACGACTATACGCAGGTAAATACCGTGAAGAACACGATGTCCAAGGTGGGCTTCTCCTTTGTCTTGGGCTTCCTGTCCAGTGTTTTGGCGTATCTAGTTGGCATTCCGGCAGGTATTGCAATGGCACGCCGGAAGGATAAGGTCGTGGACCACATCGGTACAGCATATATTGTGTTCAGTTTGGCGGTTCCGTCTTTGGCTTATATCTTTATGGTAAAGGCAATCGGCGGTATGGCCGGCCTGCCCACAACCTTTGATGTTGAACACGGCACTTGGTTGATGTACTTGCTGCCCATCATTTCGTTGGCTTTGCCGGCTATTGGCAACCTGATGAAATGGATGCGCCGTTACATGATTGACCAGATGAATTCGGACTATGTTCGCTTTGCACGTGCCAGCGGCCTGTCTGAACGAGAGATTTTCCGCAAGCACATCTTTAAGAATGCAGCGATTCCCATTGTGCAGGGCCTGCCGGCTACGATTTTGTCTGCATTGGTCGGCGCTATCATCACCGAGCGTGTCTACGTGGTTCCCGGTGCCGGCAACCTGCTGACTACGGCAATCAATATGTACGATAACAACGTAATCGTGGGTCTGACGCTGTTCTATGCACTGCTGTCAGTGGTGTCCATTATTCTCGGCGACCTGCTGATGTCTATGGCCGATCCCCGAATCTCCTTCGTTGAGAAAGCGAGGTAAACAACATGAATGAAACATTAGAAAAAATCGACGACCTTGGTTTCAGCGAGGAAGAACTGTTTGCCCCAATTGATAACAACAGTCTGTCTTCTGAAAAAATCACGGCACCTCGTTACTCTTACTGGCATTCGGTGTTCCGTGTGTTCTTTAAGAAGAAAATCAATGTCATTATCATTGCAATTCTGGCATTGGTGATTGTATTTGCTTACATTTATCCGATGTTCTCTGGGTATGACCGCTTTGCAAACCTGATGGATTCTTCGTCTAAGCATCTGAGCCCGGCTGCTGCAATTGAAAAATATGGCTTGAATATGCATTCGATTCTGGGTACCGGTGATGCGGGCCAGTCTACGTTTGATGCAATCTGGCATGGCGCATCAATCTCGCTGTCTCTGGCATTTATCTGCGCTGCAATCAACCTTACGATTGGTGTAGTTGTGGGTGCCCTGTGGGGCTTCTCCAAAAAAGTTGACGCCGTTATGATTAGCGTGTACAACATTTTGGGCAATATCCCGTATGTCCTGCTGATTTCCGTTTTGGTCATGATTTTTACCGCCAGCTTCTGGTCCATGGTCTTTGCTTTGACAGTAACCGGCTGGCTGGGCATTGCCTACTTTATCCGTACGCAGGTTGTTATTATTCGTGACCGTGAATACAATTTGGCATCCCGGTGCCTGGGTACTTCAACCATCCGCATCGCTATGCGCAATATTCTGCCGTTTATGACTTCTGTTATCGTGACGCTGGCAGCAACCGAGATTCCCTCCTACATTTCTTATGAGGTGTTCCTGTCCTACTTGGGCATGGGCCTGTCTGAAATGTCTTTGGGCAAACTGATTTTTGCGGCAGAAAGCGCCATGGTTACGCCGGGCTGGGGCTTTGAATTCTGGAGTCCTGTTATTCTGGCATCGCTGATTACGGTTATTTTGTACGTGGTCGGTCAGAACCTGGGCGATGCCTCCGATCCCAGAACGCATATGTAAGGAGCTGCGATATGGAAGATAAAAAAGTACTGCTGTCCATCAAGGACCTGGATGTGAAGTTCCATGTTCGCGGAAGGACACTGACCGCAATTCGCGGTATTTCCTTGGATATTTATGAAAACGAGTCCATCGCCATTGTAGGTGAATCTGCTGCCGGTAAGTCGGTGTTTACCAAGACATTCTCCGGAATGCTGGATGATAACGGTTCCATCGAAAACGGCACAATCATCTTTAACGACCCGGAATTGTCGGATACGTGGGTGCCTTATGGCAAGCGGGAACAGTCTGTGGTAGAAAAAATTACCAAGAAGCTGGACCGCAGCGCTAAGAAGGAACCCGGTGCAGACCTGTGCCGCCAAATGTTGGATTTGCAGACTGAGCGTAAGGCTCGTGAGAATCTGACTGAGGAAGAACAGGCTGAGTACGATGAAAAGTTTGCAGCACTGACTGCCAAGCGTACGGAGGTGTTCAACCGCCGCCAGACGCTGGACGCCGGAAAAGAAAAAGAAGCCTATACGCAGGCAAAACGGCAGCTGGAGCAGTTGGACAAAGAGCTGGAACAGCTTGAGGCACAAAAGAAAGCACACATCAAAGAGCATGCCCATGCAGCGAAACAGGATAGTGCCTACCTTTCCCATTATAATAAGGAAATGGCTGACCTGAAGGCAAAGTATCAGGAGGCCTGCTCGCATGAGATTTCTCAGGAAGTACATGAGCGCAATCAGCTGATTGCAAAGGAAATCTACCTATCGGTTGGCCGTTTCAGCACGATTAAGCGTGGCAAGGCAATCCAAAAGCTTTTGAAGGCGCTGGATAAGGCTATGGCTATGGGCGTGGACCTGAGCAACGAAGAACAGCGCAACCAAGTTTTTGACCAGGTTGCATTCCGTGTGTGCTATCAGGAAGAAAAAGATGGAAAGCTGCATGGTCAGGCGGTTATCGATTTGGCAAAGCTGAAGTACTCCAAGGACTGGTGCCAGGTACGCGGCAACCGTATTGCTACCGTGTTCCAAGACCCCATGACCAGCCTGAACCCCATTATCACCATCGGTAAGCAGATTTCCTCTATCATCATGAAGCATCAGCATTGCTCGGAGGCAGAGGCTCGTGCCCGTGCCATCGTCATGATGAAAAAGGTTGGTATTCCTCACGCAGAGGAGCGCTATGATGACTACCCGTTCCAGTATTCCGGCGGTATGCGCCAGCGTATTGTTATTGCAATTGCACTGTCCTGCCAGCCTAAGATTCTGGTCTGCGATGAGCCGACTACCGCTTTGGATGTTACCATTCAGGCACAGATTTTGAAACTGATTAAGGATTTGCAGAAGGAATTCCACTACACCATCATCTTTATTACCCATGACTTGGGTGTTGTGGCCAGCATTGCAGACCGTGTGGCGGTTTTGTATGCCGGTCAGATTGTGGAGATTGGCACGGTCGAAGAAATCTTCTACGATCCTCGTCATCCGTATACTTGGGCGCTGCTGTCCTCGCTGCCCCAGCTGGCACAGCGTAATACAGAGTTGTTCTCTATCGCCGGTACTCCGCCGTCTTTGTACAACAAGATTACGGGCGACCCGTTTGCGCCCAGAAACCACTACTGCATGAAGATCGACACCTTGAAGGCTCCGCCGATGTTCCGCATTACCGACACACACTATGCAAAGACCTGGCTCTTGGACCCCAGAGCACCCAAAGTGGAAAAGCCCGAGGCCATCCAGAATCTGCATGAAAAGATGGTCCAGGCATTCCGCGTATAAGAGAGGTAGCTGTTATGAATTTGAATCCTGCAAACGACAAGGAAAAAGAAACACGGGTCATGCATTTTCCTGAGCATGGCCCGCTGGACGAAAACGGTAAGGAAGTTCTGCTGTCCCTCAAAAATGTGAATATCGATTTTCAGAACGGTGATAAGACTGTTCATGTAGTAAAAGATGTTTCTTTCGATATTTTTAAAGGTGAAACTTTCTCTCTGGTAGGTGAATCCGGTTCTGGCAAGACCACCATTGGCCGTGCCGTAATTCGTGTAAATCCCTGTGCAGCCGGAGAGATTGACTACAAGGGCGTGCGTATTTCCGGCAAAATTCCGGATTCGCTGGACCGTGAGGTTGTCCGTAATATTCAGATGGTTTTCCAAGACCCGGCAGCTTCTCAGAACGAGCGTGCTACCGTTGATTACATTGTATCTGAGGGCCTGCGCAACTTCCATCTGTACAAGGACGAAGCTGACCGTGTGCAGAAAGTGGAGAACATCATTCAGGAGGTTGGCCTGCTGCCCGAGCACCTGACCCGTTACCCCCATGAGTTCTCAGGCGGCCAGCGCCAGCGTATCGGTCTGGCACGTGCCATGGTCATGGACCCGGAGCTGGTAGTTGCAGACGAACCGATTTCGGCATTGGACGTGTCCATTCGTGCACAGGTGCTGAACCTTCTGAAAAAGTTCCAGCGTGAGCGTGGTACCACGTACCTGTTTATTGCCCACGACTTGTCCATCGTGCGGTTCATTTCGGACCGTATCGGCGTTATTTACAAGGGCCGTATCGTGGAGATTGCAGATGCAGAGGAGCTGTTCAACTTCCCGCTGCATCCGTACACTCGCTCTTTGATTTCTGCAATTCCTATCCCAGACCCGCAGCTGGAAAAGAACAAAGTGCTGTACCGCTATAATCCGTCTATGCACGACTACAGCACGGACGAACCCGAGCTGGTCGATATTGGACACAACCATTTTGTGTACGGCAACAAGAAGGAACTGGAAGAATATAAGACCCTGCGTGAAAAGGATGTTCCGCTGAAGAGTGTCGAAATCCGCAAGCCGGGTGAGCAGACCTCGGAGACAACCCCGGAGCAGGAAGAAAACTATGCAGATGAGGAGATTCTGAGCGCACCGCTCCACGATACCGGCAGCGCATGGTACACAATTCTGTCTTTCTTGTTAGTGATTCCCGGCTTTATTGCGGCATACCTGTTCAAAAAGCACAACTATATCCGAAACTACAAAAAGTGTAAGAAGGGCGCAACGATTGGCCTTTGCACAGTAGGCGCAATCGTTGGCATCTTCTGCCTGCTGTTAATTATGGCGGTTCTGTGATTTGCGTATGAAGAATGTAAGAAAAGGGGCTGCTGCACCCAATCTCCCCTCGGTAGAGCGGGTGGAACTGTCAGAAAAGCATTTATACCTCCGAATTATTTGTGCAGTCTTGCTGGTTGTACTGGCAGCTGCCCTTATCAGCCGTGCAGTGGCCGGTGTCTTTGCGAACCCCGGCGGCTGGACGACGATTGAGCCGGAGCTAAGCGCAGAAAACAATAGCAGTTTGGAATTGATGCTTCAATATGAGCTGGGCAGAGAGGGAAACAATCCTGCCATAGAGCAGAAAAAGCTCGCAAAGTTGTATACAAAGGCCTGCGGAGAGGCTTACCAGCTTTTTAGCAGTACAAAGGAATTCCCGGAACAGCACAATCTCTGGTATCTAAACCGGAATCCCAACCAGATTGTGACCGTGGAACCGTCACTGTATGCAGCATTTGCGTTGCTGGAGCAATACCAGAGCCGCTACTTGTACTTTGCTCCGATTTATGAACAGTATCGAGGCCTGTTTTCCTGCATCAGCGATACAGAGGCGGAAGACTTTGACCCGTATAGCAATGCAGACGCAGATGCTTTTGTGCAAAATACGCTGCAATATGTGCAGGACCCTGCGCAGATTTCTCTTGAACTGCTGGGCGAAAATCGTGTGCGTTTGCATGTATCAGATGACTATTTGCAGTATGCAAAAGAAAAAGAAATTACGGAGTTTGTAGACTTCTTCTGGCTGGAAAATGCTTTTACAGTAGACTATGTGGCACAGGTGCTGATGGATGCGGGCTTTACACACGGCGTTGTTGCCAGCTATGACGGCTTTTCACGTCATTTGGGCGACGTAGAAACCCCACTGTCCATCAACATTTTCGACTGGTCTGGTGACCAGTGGCGTATTGCGGCACGGATGCCCCACCCCAACGGGGTTAATCTGGTTACTATGCGGAGCCACCCCATGCAGGAGCTGGATGTTTTGCATTATTATGCATGGGCAAACGGAGAGGTACGAACCCCGTACATTGATGAAACCGACGGAAAATGCAAGGCGGCGCTAAGCAGCTTGACCGGATATTCCAGCCAACATGGATGTGCGGAAATTGCACTACAGATTTATGGCGCTTACACTGCAAATCAGCCGGTACTGCCCATCCTGCAGGCAGCTGTAGAGCAGGGAACAGACGTAGTATTTTGTGAGGAGAAAACGGTCTATCACAGCGACGCAGAGCTGCCTTTGGCAGATTTGTACAGTAATGATGAAACCGTGTATCAGCAAGAGTATTGGCGGCAGTAATTTTTGTTCCAAAAGAACACAGAAAAGCTGTTTTACTGCAAGAAAAATCAAAATAGAGGGTGTATCCGAAGGCACCGAAAACTTTAGGGTTAGGTGCTGTAGGAAAAGAAAAATACCGAAGACAGCCGTAAAAGCTGCCTTCGGTATTTTTGTTTAGTTATGCATTTACAGCTCCAAAGTATGCCCTGCAAAATGAAGCATCATGAAACGCAGGGACTTCAGGCAATGAAAACTATATGATAGGAGGGATTAAGCAATGCGTATTCATTTTGCGGGTGTGTGCTTGAATCGAAAGCAATTTTATCGGCTTGCTGCATGGGTGCCTTATGTATCAGAAACTTAAAATATCAGGAAAACGTAAGAATTAAACAGCACCGGCATAGTAGCACATATTTAATGAGCCTGATATAATAAAGGAAAGAGGGAAAAGGGGCGATTTAGTGGAAGAAAAGGTGCTAGTTGTCGATGATGAAAAGGAAATTGCAGACCTTGTTGAAGTCTACCTGAAAAATGAGGGGTATCAGGTTTTCAAATTTTATGACGGTACCAGTGCATTGCAATGTGCACAGACACAGCAGATAGATTTGGCTCTTTTAGATGTGATGCTGCCTGATTTGGACGGGTTTACTCTTTGCCAAAAAATCCGGCAGGAGCACTATTATCCTATTATTATGTTAACTGCTAAAGTGGAAGACATGGATAAAATAACAGGGCTGACGCTGGGGGCGGACGACTATATCACAAAGCCGTTCAATCCGCTGGAACTGATTGCCCGTGTCAAAGCACAGCTGCGGCGCAGCCATAGGTATAATCAGGTTCAGGCTGTGCCGGAAGAAGAAATTGATATTCGGGGATTGTACATCAATAAAACAAACCATCACTGTACCTTGCACGGGCGGGAACTGCTATTAACACCAAAGGAATTTTCAATCCTCTGGTATCTGTGCAGCCATCAGGGCTGTGTGGTATCATCAGAAGAACTGTTTGAGGCGGTTTGGAACGAAAAGTATTTGGACAGCAATAATACAGTAATGGCCCATATCGCACGCCTGAGAGAAAAAATGCATGAACCACCACGCAATCCACGATTTGTCAAAACTGTTTGGGGGGTGGGCTACACCATTGAATGAACGTGAAAAAAGGCAGCGGAAGAATCAGCTGTCCAGCCGTATTTTAGTTCGATATATACTTTCGCTGGCTATCTTTACACTGGTGTATCTGTTGTGTATTCCAATTGTATACACACTCTATCATAATGTATATTATGGCTTTTATCTGTATCGGTGGTGGCCGATTTATAATTTTGTCCAGCTGGTACGCAGTTATCTTTCTTTTTTTGCAAGCCTGCCGTATATCGTAGGAATTTTATGGATTACCCATAAAGCGATGGAAACTCCACTGCGCTATCTGGAAGATGTAATTGATGCTTCGGCACAGCTGATAGCAGATAAACAAACTCCAGTGGAGTTGCCGGAGGAGTTGCATACAGTGCAAGACCAGCTGGAATTATTCCGTGTACAGGCTTTGCGGTCGGAACAGCTGGTAAAAGAAGAAAAAAAGCGGAAAGACGACATGATTGTTTATCTGGCGCATGACCTGAAAACGCCACTTACCAGCGTGATAGGATATTTGAGCCTGTTGAGAGATGAGCCGCAGATTTCGCCGGAAACCCGTGCAAAATATGTAGGGATTGCATTGGATAAAGCGCTTCGGCTGGAGGAGTTAATCAACGAGTTTTTTGACATTACTCGTTTTAGCCTGACTACAATGACACTGGTACCGGAGCCCACAGATTTAACAAGAATGCTGGAACAGATTGCTTTTGAATTTCAGCCGCTGTTACAAGAGAAAGAGCTGACTTTGACCAGTACGCTTGCACCAAACGTAAAAATCTTATGCGACAGGGATAAACTGGAACGTGTGTTTGATAACCTGCTGAAAAATGCAGTTAATTACAGCTACAGAAAATCCGAAATACATCTTTCCATGGAGTCGCAAAATGATACGGCAATCATTCGTGTGCACAATCACGGTGCAGCGATTGCACCGGAAAAGCTGGAACATATTTTTGAACAGTTTTTCCGAATGGATTCGTCCCGCTCCGCAGCTACCGGCGGTGCCGGTTTGGGACTTGCCATTGCACAAGAAATTGTACAGTTGCATGGAGGAAATATCACGGCAGAAAGTGAGCAGGAAAGTATTCTGTTTACGGTAACCCTGCCACTGAATCGTAAGAAAAATATATGATTTTGATGAGATTCTTGTCAGAAATCAGCAAGAAAAATTGCATATAGAAAAGGCTCTGTTTCGATATGATAAGTATATCGGAACAGAGCCTTTTTTGTATGGGCTATGCAGCAGTGTATGTCATTTAGCAAGACAAAGGAGTAAGTATATGTCACAAAAGAGAAAAGTACGTAGGAAAAGGAGGCGCTCTCGTCGGAGAATCGGGAGATTTGAAATCGTGCTAGCGATAATATGCATTGGCTTTATCGGTGCAGTTTCACTGCCAATCAGAAGTCTGTTAAAGGTTTCTGCGGAGGCACATTCAATAGCAGAAATGACTGGACAAAGCTATAATACGGATTGTTTTGATGGCAGACTGGAGGCATTTGCTGAAAAAAATGGTTTGGAACTGGACCAGTGGCCGGAAGATTTGCTGGAATGTGCACAGAAAAATCCAGAAATGGAGGATTTTGTACTGAATTATCCGTTGAAAAAAGATGAAAGACCGGAGATCGACTTAAGCCAATATGGGGATTCTGATTCAGTACCGCTGCTGTTTCAATGGGACGAACGATGGGGCTATACAGAATATGCCGGTAACATAATGGGGCTTTCCGGGTGCGGGCCTACCTGCCTTTCTATGGTAAGTATGTTCCTTTTAGAGGATACAACGTATACACCTCGCTATGTGGCACAGTTCAGTGAAGAAAATGGATACGACGTGCCGGGCAGCGGCAGCTCCTGGACTCTTATCTCGGAGGGAGGTAAAAAGCTGGGACTGGACGTGATAGAAATTCCGTTGGACAAGCAGCGCATTATCCGAAATCTGGAAGTAGGAAATCCGATTATTTGCGTTATGGGCCCCGGAGATTTTACAACTACAGGACATTTTATCGTGCTTGTAGAATATGTGGACGGAAAAATAAGAGTAAATGACCCTAATAGCAAAGCTCGCTCAGAAACACTATGGGACTATGAGCAAATCCAGCATCAAATTAAGAATCTTTGGGTTTGCAGATAAAATGGTGTATACAGTAAAGAGATTCAAAAGAGGTGCATCCTATAATATAAGAAAAGCGTCTGCGTCATAGCTGATGGAAACTATGGCACAGGCGCTTTTTGCAGTGAATTCAGCTATTACATAAAGCAGAGAAAAATATGTAATTTTCTGACAGAAAAAATCCAGTTTATCCGTTGTATTGCCCACAAATTGTGCTATAATTTTTGAGGGTTTTTACAAAAGTATATTGAAAAAAGGAGCGCTTGCTTTGAATCATCGTATCACTGTAGCAGGTCGGCAATTCTCACTGTTTCAGATGACGTGGCCTGTTTTTATCGAATTGCTGCTGCAAATGCTGGTGGGCAATATCGACCAGATTATGCTTAGCCAGTATAACGATACTGCGGTTGCAGCTGTGGGTAATGCCAACCAGATTATGACCACGCTTATTTTAAGCTTTAGCGTTATTTGTCTTGCGGCTACCATTATGTTAAGTCAATATCTGGGTGCGCAGGAAACAAAAAAAGTAGAGCAAATCTACACGTTGGCAGTGGGGCTGAACCTTGTTATTAGCATTGTACTTACTACAGTGCTGCTAATTGGTGCCGATGCGTTGTTCGAGATAATGAAGGTTCCTGTCGAAGCACGTGCCGAAGCAAAAAGCTACCTCATCATTACGGCTTTGAGCTTGCCTTGTCAGGCGATGATGCTTACCTTTAGTGCATTTTTGCGTGCACATGCCAAAATGCTGGTTATTATGTGCAGCACCGGCCTAATCAATCTAATCAATATTGTGGGCAATGCGGTGTTTATCTATGGTATCGGACCATTTCCTCAACTTGGTGCAGCAGGCGCCGCAGTTTCGACCAGTATCTGCCGTACGGCAGGCATGATTTTGATGATACTGGCCTTTTTCCGCACAATTCCGGGTGCGTGCATTAGCCGTAAGCATCTTACGCCTTTTCCCAAAGATGTATTGTGCAGATTTTTGCGTATTGGACTGCCCTCTGGCGGTGAGGGCCTGTCCTATAATCTCTCGCAGTCTATCAGTTTGATTTTTGTAAATATGATGGGCACCTATGCGGTAACAACCCGTATGTATACGGTAATGTTCGCACAAGTTTGCTATATGCTAATCAATGCGGTAAGCCAAGCAGCTGCGATTGTGATTGGCTATTGTATCGGCGCACGGGATTTTGACCAAGCAGACCGCCAAAACTGGCGGGTGTTAAAAATCTTTACGCCAATATCCATGGTTTTGGCAGTGTTGCTGGCTGTTTTTGCAAAGCCGCTTTTTGGGCTGTTCAGCAGCGACCCGCAGGTAATTGCTTTGGGCCAGCAGGTGCTTTGGGTAGATGTTCTTCTGGAACTGGGGCGCTGCTTTAACATTGTGCTGGTGCGTAATCTGCAAGCTGTGGGCGATGTGGCATTCCCTGTAACGATTGGCATTTGCAGCCAGTGGATTATAGGTGTTGGCGTTGCTTATCTGCTGGGCATCCATTGCGGACTGGGACTTGTAGGTGTTTGGCTTGCTTTTATGCTGGACGAAAATCTGCGAGCAATAATTTTTGTCATTCGATGGAAAAAAGGCCGCTGGCGCAGCATTAAAACGGTATAACTTATTTGTCAATTTCAAAAGTGCATATTGTGGCGCTGGCCGCAGCAAGATACAGGTTCTTATTAGCCATCTGCTTCTAAATGGAAGTGGGTGGCTTTTTTGTATATAGGGTAAAAGAAAGGCAGAAAGCTAAAATAGCTTTCTGCCAGATGGTACGGCTGTAATGGGATACACACTGCCGGTGCATTTTTGATTTTTAGTTCTGCGTCTGGTTGCTGTTCGTTACGGTTGGAGAAAAAATAATATTTATTAAAAGGTAAGCTAACCGGTAATGTCCTGATATTCTTGGGTGCCAATATCACTCCAAGCGGTTCGCCCCGATGCCACCACTCTTCCGTCGTCAATGGAATAAGCGTACATATCCAGAATATTTGTGTTCAAAAAGCCGTAGGAGCCATCTGAGTTTTTTTCGCTGCGATAAAGTACATATAATAAGCACTTTTGATTGTCGGAGAACCGGTCGTACCGAATGTAGGTGATGCTTGATTCGTCCTCAGATACAATCAATTCGGGGTCACCTTTTGAGGTGTAGGATTCTTTTGGATAGCTGGATGTAACGTCAGAAGAACCTTTTAGCGATTCGGGGAGATTTTGGTAAACAGCGTGTTCACCAGTGAAGATTAACGCAAATTCTTCGTTTTCAAACTGGTCTTCAGGTTGGCTATCAGGTGTGGGCTGAGGGGTGGGTACAGCAGGTGTGTTTTGAGAGTTAGATTGGACTTCAAAAGAAGGGGGAGCTTTGCCTGCCCAGCACTCCCAACGCATATAAAAAATGCCTTCCTTTTTGTAAATGGAGTATGTACTGGAGTCTAACCAGACGTTATGTTCTACAAGAAGCGTATCTCCGTAGTCTTTCAATTCCACATCCCAAGGAAAAGAAAAAACAAAAATGAAAAATAATGTATAAAAAATAGGAATTGCTAACCCCCATACCAGAATTTTAAGCAGTGCACGCATCCATGTGAAATGTATTATTTTCCAAGGGACGCAGGTTAAAATAATTAATCCAATAAAAAGACACACGCCACATATTGCAAACATAATTTGCCGAAAGTTCAAAACCCATTCTCTGGGAATGCATCCTTCTGGTGTTTGGTATATAACAATTAAAGGAAATGCAGATACTGCAATAAGGATAGCAAGGAAAACCAGTAGACATTTTTTATAAACAGATGGATTCGTCATATAGAATACCTCCGAATACAATGCATGATACTTAAAGATAAGAAATATATACAATTCTATTATACTGCAATAAAACAAGCAAGAATATGTTCTTTTTGCTTGTTTGCATTTTGATATAAGGATTTCTATCATGGATAAAGGCGCATTGTGTGCGGCAGTACAAAAGCAACAAGGGAATGTGGGTGGCGGAAATTTCATCGGTGTGAGATTGGAAGCAGCAAAATTAACAGGTTACGTTGGGAATATAGAAAAGTGATGAAACTGGAGGCTGTATAACAAAAAACGGCTGCCCTTAAGGACAGCCGCAAAACGATACTTGAAAGATTTTGGCCTGTAGATGCGAATATACGAAATTATGCATATTGGCAAAATGAATCAATGGCGGTTACTGTTATTTTCAGTATCTGTCAAAATGGAAATAGTGGAGGGTATTGTTATAGCGGCAATCCTCATAGGTTTCCATGGGGTTGATATGACAATGGTAGTCAATAATTGGCATTTTTTCTGTGTGCGTAAAGTGTCACAGTACAATACCATCCTTGAAAATGGATATTTCACGGAATCCTTTTTCTTCGTTTTTTGTTTGTTTGCCAGAACTGATTGCAATTACTTGTTCCATCAAATCATGTGCACATGCATCTAAGGTACGGGAGCCGTCCGCTGCAACACCGGCATTAAAGTCAATCCAGCCGGATTTCTTTTCTGCTAAGGGCGTGTTGGTAGCAATTTTCATAGTGGGGGCAGGAGCACCAAAAGGCGTGCCACGCCCAGTAGTAAACAAAATAAGATGTGCACCTGCGGCAGTTAGTGCAGTGGAAGATACCAAGTCATTTCCCGGGCCGTAAAGCAGGTTTAAGCCCTTAGCGGTTACCGATTCGCCATAATCGATTACGTCTACAATAGGGGCGCTGCCGCCTTTCTGTACACATCCACAGGATTTGTCTTCCAATGTGGTAATGCCGCCCTGCTTGTTGCCGGGACTGGGATTGTCATACACGACTTCGTTATGCCGGATAAAGTAGTTCTTGAACCCGTTAATCATATTGACGGCTTTGTCAAAAACAGGTTTGTTTATGCAGCGATTCAGCAAAAATCCTTCTGCACCAAACATTTCGGGCACCTCTGTCAGCACAGTAGAGCCGCCTTGTGCAACGAGCATATCAGAAAAACGCCCCACAACCGGATTGGCGGTAATGCCGGAAAGACCGTCTGAACCACCGCATTTCATGCCGACAACCAGCTCGGAAACAGGGATTGGCTCCCGGTGGAACTGACCGGCAAAAGCCGCACACTGCTGCAGTAAGCTGCGTCCCTCGGCGAATTCATCCGCAACCTGTTGGCAGGTTAAAAAGCGGATGCGCTCAGGGTCAAAGTCACCTAGTTCGGCTGCAAATTGTTCGTGTGTAAGATTTTCGCACCCAAGCCCTAACACAAGTACAGCGCCTGCATTCGGGTGGCGAGCCAGCGCAGCCAGCAGTTTACGTGTTTGAGCATGGTCTGCGCCTGTTTGGGAGCAGCCAAAAGGATGCGGGAAAGCATACAGGCCATCAATCGAGCCGGAAACCAAATCCTGATTTTGCTGAACCAGAGCCTTTGCTACGTCATTGACACAGCCAACGGTAGGTAAAATCCAAATTTCATTTCGGATGCCTGCTTTGCCGTCCTTGCGGCGATACCCCTGAAAAGTTTGTGCAGGAACAGAAGCGATGGGGAAAATCTGCGGTTGATAGGAGTACTGGATAGTATCAGAAAGATTGGTTGTCATGTTATGGGTGTGCACCCAGTCACCCGGCTGAATAGTGGTAGTGGCGTGGCCAATAGGAAAACCATATTTAATCACATTGGCAGATTCCATCAAGGGTGATAAAGCCATTTTATGCCCTTGGGGGATTGTTTCCTTTGCAGTAATATCCGCAAAAACAGTTCCTGCGGGAATTTCATGCAAGGCCACAGCTACATTATCCTGTGGGTGTATCTTGACAAAATCAGACATAGGTATCTCCCTTTTATAAGCAGGACTCATAGGCTGCGATGGCGCCCTCGGTACGAATCTTTTTTAGGTTTGCGACAGTAGCTGCCTCAAAACCGGGAATCTGAGTTAAATCACGCCCCCACATTTTTTGGTTGGTCATAACAGCGTGCACCAATTCTTCCACAGAGTTGTTGCGATGGTCATAATAGAACTCCAGAACCCAACGGTCGTCGGAGCAAAGATAGGTGTTGCCCTTAGAACGGCGGCAAACCAGACCCTTTTCGTTCAGCTCCTGAATATCGTTGGAGAAAAATGCAATATATGCTGCAAAGCTCATGGTTAGGCAAGTGGGGAGCTGACCCTTTAATGCATAATACTCCAGAAAACTGGGCATATTACGTGCCTTCCACTTCGAGGTGGAGTTTAGGGAAATGCTCATCAACTCATGGTTAACAAAGGGGTTGTTGAAGCGGTCTTGTACGGCACTGGCAAAGTTTTCTAAGTCGCTGCGGTCTAAGGGCAGGGTGGGGATAACCTCATCGTACAGCATCTTGTTCATGTAGCCACGGATGGTATTGTCAGCCATACAGTCACGCACAATATCGTAGCCGCCAAGATAAGCACCCAGTACAAATCCGGTATGAGCACCGTTTAGAATGCGGACCTTACGCTTTTTGTAAGGAGTTACATCGGGAACTACAGGGCAGTTCAAACCGGCAGCCTTAAAGGGCAGTTTGTTTTCCAACCAGGCGGGACCTTCAATATTCCATACGCCGAATACTTCACCTACGTCCAGCACAGCATCGTGATAGTTGCTTTCTTGTTCCAAACGTTCTAACTCAGATGCATCACGAATGCGGCCCGGTACAATGCGGTCTACTAATGTGGAACAGAAAGTGCATTTATCGTTTACATAGGTGCGGAAATCGTCTTCCAAGTTCCATTGGTCAACATATAGGTTGATGCACTTTTGCAGTTCTCGTCCGTTGTTGTCAATTAGCTCACAAGGAAGTATTACGAGGCCGCCTTTACCAGCTTTATAGCGTGTATACAACACTTGAGTTAGTTTGCCGGGAAAGGAGGAACAGGGGCGATCCTCTAAACGGCAGGCGGGGTCATATACAATACCAGCCTCGGTCGTGTTTGATACCACAAATTCCAAATCGTCAGAAACAGCAAAGTCCATCATTGCCTGAAAGCCCTCAGCATCATACGGATCCAGACAGCGTGAAACAGAAGAAATAACACGTTTGCGGTCTACTTTTTTGCCATTTTCATTGCCACGAAGATACAAAGTGTACAGACCGTCTTGCTCATTTAAGCAGCGGCATACCGGAGAAGAACTCTGGATAGGCGTTACAATAACACATTTACCGTTCCAATTGGTCAATTCATTGGACATATCGAACCAGTAATCGACAAAAGCTCGCAGAAAGTTTCCCTCGCCGAACTGCATTACTTTTTCAGGGGCGCTTTTCAGTAGGTAGCCGGTATAACCAATGTCCTGCAACCTTGCATAATTTAGTTGTTCCATAGTATTTGTCCTCCATATAAACGAGTGCTTAGCGTACAAACTTACTATTGCCTCTAGTATATATTCAAAGTATTTAACTAAAAGAGCTTGAATTGCGAAAAAACATTGTATATATTGCTGATGAAATAATTGACAGAGATGGTAAAGGTGGGGTATCCTGAAAAAAAGGAGGTATGCATGATGGTTTTGCAACCCCAAAATTTTGATCCTCGCCAACAAATGAAAGCAACGGCATACGAGCTGCAATATAAAAGAGACAGGTACTTAAAAAATGTAGAGCTGCATCACCACGATTTTTACGAAATTTATTTTTTAGTTTCAGGGTGTGTTACCTACACAATAGAAAGCAAACTTTATCGTGTTATGCCGGGAGATTTATTGCTGATTAGTCCGATGGAATTACATCAGGTACATATCAAGCCGGAAATGGATACCTACGAAAGATATGTCTTATGGGTGGATTCCAAGATGGTGCAGCAATTATCTACGCTGCAAACAGATTTGAGCCGATGCTTGGACCCAACGGACCCCGGATACAGCAATCAGTTTCGGTTGGATTTAGATAGTCAGCATCTGATTAGATACTTAATGGAGTCTCTATATCAGGAAACGCAGATTAAAAGTTACGGCTCGGATTTGCTTCAGATGAATTTGCTTACACAGCTGTTGGTTACAATCAATCGGCTGGCTTCACAAGAAAATGAATATTTGGAAGATACGGTCAGGACAAGTAAACCTGTAATGCAGGCTATTTCGTATATCAATCAACACTATAGCGAAGCACTTTCGCTGGAACAATTGGCTGAGCAGCTTTATGTAAGCAAATACCATCTGAGTCATGAATTTCAACGAGTGGTAGGCACCAGTGTATGTCGCTATATTCGAAAAAAGCGTTTGATGATTGCCCGGCAGCGCCTTTCTGCAGGAGAAAAACCAAATGATGTATATATGGCTTGTGGGTTTGGTGATTATGCGGGCTTTTACAAGGCATTTAAGGGAGAGTATGGAATATCTCCCAGAGAATACACACAAGAACAACAAAAAGAAAATCAAGAATTGTAAGCAATCAGAAGAAAGTCGTATGCAGAAAGGAATCATCCGGTCGGCTGTATATACCAAAGCGTTTTTGGCTTACATCTGCCGCTGTTGCTTTTTATACTGTTTATCCGATTCCCGCTTTGTTGGATGTTTGTGACAAGCGTAAAACCAGAGCAGAAGCTATATGGTGATGCTGCATACTAGCCCGAAAACATAATGTGGGAAGCCTATGCAAAGCCGTAATGTGAAGAGTAAAAGTGGTGCAGTAAATTTTGCTGCACCACTTTTTTTATTCAAAATAACAGCCGAAAGATACCTGTTAAAAGTTTTTAAGAGAAAATAAAATTGTTTATGCTGCCCATAAATAAAACAGGAGAGGCATATAATAAGGTAAATGTTTCGATAGAATGTTAAAAATATGGCAATTGCAATGACCGTATAAGGACAACGTATGACGACAATGTGAAAAGACACAATTGCATATGGAAATATATAGTGCTTTTTGTATAATTTGGAGTATAATATAAAAAGAATAGTAAAGATTGCTGCTTTAAGCGACTATCTTTAATAGAAAGGTATTCAATATGTATTTTTTGAAAGATATACAGGCTCCCATGTCAACGATTGATGTATACAATGACTTGTGCCGCCGCATCGTCACAGTAGAGCTGGAGCCCGGAATGAAAATAAGCGAAAACTCGATGAGTGCGGAATATGGTGTATCTCGATCGGTTTTGCGTTCGGCCTTTGTGCGGCTGCAGCAAACAAATTTAATTGAAGTATATCCCCAGAGGGGAACCTTTGTAAAAAAACTGGATCAGGAATATATTCGCAGTGCAGCAATGATTCGTTATGTTGTGGAACGAGATGCAGTCTATGACATCTTGCAGAATCATAGAGATGTACAAACGCTGTGTTCGGATTTGAAAAAAATAATTTCCGATATGGAAGCTGACCTAGCAGATGGCAGTGGTACAGCAATCAGTGATTTCAAAACACAAAATGCAGAGTTTCATTTGAGAATTATTAAAGAGTGCTTTCCAATCCATACATTGAACCTTTTGTACGAGATTCGTGTGCATCTTGCTCAATGGACCAATGTTGATGTTGCGTATCAAAATATCGAACAAGATGTCATAAATCAAAATAAGGAAATTGCACAGGCGATTGAAACAGGGCATTTGCAGCCTGCTTTGCGCAGAATAAAAGAGCATTTTGAGATGCTGGTGAGCAACGGAGATTTGATGCGGCAAGTGCACCCGGACTATTTTAATACGAAAGCAGAATAATGTTTAATTATTAACAAAATATATGTTGTTTTTTTGTCAATAATGGCACTTGTGTGTCGAATAAGTCGGTGCTATAATACCTATAGTTGTTATAAAAATAACATAATAGGACATTTGCGGCTATACTGCAAGACAATTGTTAGAATCCTTTGTGTTTTCAAGGTTGATTAAAGGCTAAGAAGGGCAAAGGGTTTTATATTGATGTAAACTTGTATACAAGTTTACAAGTTTACAAGAATTAAAGAAAAAGTGCAAGAATAACAATTCACAAACGCATATTAAATTGTGTAAAATGATAATTGTAAGAAGGTGGCAGATATGTATACTTTAGGCATTGATATAGGATCTACTACTTCAAAGTGCGTGATTTTGAAAGATGGCGTTGAGCGTGTAGCACAATCCATTGTTATAGCGGGAACCGGAACGGACGGCCCCCACCGTGCACTGGAACAAGCGCTTTCTCAAGCTGGGCTGCATTTTGAAGATATTTCGCATACAACAGCAACCGGATACGGCCGCAGCCGCTTTGAAAAAGCGGACAGCCAGGTCAGCGAGCTGAGTTGCCATGCAAAGGGCGTACATATGGTTTTTCCTGAGGTACGTACTATTATTGATATCGGCGGCCAAGACGCAAAGGCAATTGCCTTAAATGATAACGGCCGCATGATGAACTTTGTAATGAATGACAAATGTGCAGCAGGAACGGGCCGCTTCCTAGATGTCATGGCTACTATTTTGCAGTTGGACATCAGCGAACTGGAAAAGCAAGCTGCACTGGCACAAAATCCGGTTTCGATTTCTAACACCTGCACGGTTTTTGCAGAAAGCGAAGTTATCAGCCAGCTTTCGGCAGGTGCAAATTTGCCGGATCTGGTGGCAGGAATTTGTCAGTCTGTGGCTGGACGTGTAGCCGCTTTGGCGAAACGTGTTGGCGTAAAAGAAAAAGTGTGTATGAGCGGTGGCGTAGCTCAAAATGGAGGCGTGCGTGAAGCAATGGCACGAGAGCTGGGCACCGAAATCTTATATTCGCCTGATGCGCAGTTGATGGGTGCATTAGGAGCAGCACGTGCTGCATATGAAAAGGTGAAGGAACAGAGTTGATCGCTCTGTTAATCAATAGGAAAACAAGGAGGAAAAAACCATGGCGGAAGAAGTAAAGAAAACACGGCCCGCACCGGACCCCAATTCAGCTGCTTACAAACTGAATCAGATTGTAGCACGCCATTACAAGGAGGTAGCGGAGGCAAAAGCACGTGGCGAAAAGATTGGCTGGTGTGCAAGTAACTTCCCACAGGAAATTTTCCAGACCCTCGGCGTAAAGGTTTGCTACCCGGAAAACCAGGCTGCTGCAATTGCTGCACGTGGCGGTGGCGAGAGAATGTGCTCCGAGAGTGAGATGGAGGGCTATTCTAACGATATTTGTGCATACGCACGTATCAGCCTCGCTTACATGAAGGACAAGGAAATTCCTGAACAGAATATGCCTCAGCCTGACTTTGTGCTGTGCTGCAACAACATTTGCAACTGCATGATCAAGTGGTACGAGAATATCGCAAAGGAATTGAACATTCCTATGATTTTGATTGATATTCCCTTTAACCCTGATTACGAAGTTTCTCAGGAGCAGATCGACTACGTTTCCGGTCAGTTCCGTGCTGCAATCAAGCAGCTGGAGGAAATTACCGGCAAGAAGTGGGACGAGGAGCGCTTCAAGGAAGTGTGCGCAATTTCTAACCGTACCAGCCGTGCATGGCTGGAGGCTACTTCGTACACCAAGTACGACCCCTCTCCGCTGAACGGCTTTGACCTGCTGAACCACATGGCTGTTGCTGTTTGTGCACGTGGTACTGTGGAAGCAGCTGAAGCTTTTGAAACCCTGCTGAAGGAATACAAGCAGGCAGTTAAGGATGGTACCTCTACTTACCGTGGTGAGCAAAAGTACCGCATTATGTTCGAGGGTATCGCTTGCTGGCCTCACCTGAGAGTTACCTCCAGAGGTCTGCGTGACCGTGGCATGAACATGGTCGCAACCATTTATGCTGACGCATTTGGCTTGCTGTACGACGACTTCGAAGGCATGATCCGCTGCTACTGCTCTGTGCCTAACGCTGTTAACCTGGAAAAGGCACGTGACAATCGTGTGGATATCGCTAAGAGAACCAATGCAGAAGGCCTGCTGGTACATACAAACCGCAGCTGCAAGCTGTGGAGCGGCTTTATGTACGAGATGAGCAAGCAAATCGGCGAGAAGTGCAATATTCCTGTAGTTTCCTTCGACGGTGACCAGGCTGACCCGCGTAACTTCTCCGAGGCACAGTACAACACCCGCTTGGATGGCCTGATGGAAACAATGGATGCTCAAAAGGGAGGTAACTAATCATGGCCAATAAAACAGAACTTTTGGAAGCTTTTCATAAAGTTGCTACCAATCCCGCTGCACAGTTGAAGAAATACACTGATGCAGGACTTAAAGTGGTAGGTTGCGTGCCTGTTTACACCCCTGAGGAAATTATCCACTCTATGGGTGCTGTACCCATGGGCGTTTGGGGCGCAGATACCGAGCTGAAGGAGTCTAAGCAGTATTTCCCCGCATTTATCTGCTCCATTATGCAGTCCGTCTTGGAGCTGGGCATGCGTGGTACTTACAATGGCATTTCCGCACTGGTAATTCCCAGCTTGTGTGACTCTTTGAAGTGCCTGGGCCAGAACTGGAAATATGCAGTGCCCGGCATTCCCTTTATCCCCATGACTTACCCGCAGAACCGTAACAATGAGGTCGGTTTCCAGTTTGTTAAGGCTGGCTACAACCGTGTAATTGCTGATTTGGAAAAGGCAACTGGTCTGCATTTTGATGATGCTGAGCTGGCAAAGAGCAATGAGGTGTACAATCACCACAATGCTTTGATGCGCAAGGTCAGCAAGCTGCTGGCTGATCACCCTGAAATTACTGCTGAACAGCGCAGCGACATCTTTAAGAGCGCAACCTTTATGCGCAAGGAAGAGCACAGCGAGCTGGTAGAACAGCTGATTGCTGCTTTGGAAGCTGAGCCGGCTGCAACCGGTAAGAAGATTCGCATCGTGACCAGCGGTATTTTGGCAGACAGCCCCAGCCTGTTGGCAATTTTGGACGAGAACAACATGCAGGTTGTAGCAGACGATGTGGCTGCAGAAAGCCGCCAGTATCGTACCGACATTCCGCAGGCAGACACCGCTCTGGATGCTTTGTGCCGCAAGTTCTGCGCTATGGGTAACTGCAGCGTTCTGTATGATGCAGATAAGACCCGTGCAGACCTGATTGTGCAGATGGCTAAGGAACAGAAGGCAGACGGCGTTTTGGTTGTCCTGACCAAGTTCTGCGACCCGGAAGAGTTTGACTACGTGCCGATTAAGCATGCATGTGAAGCTGCTGGAATTCCTCAGTTGCTGATTGAAGTTGACCGTCAGATGAATAACTACGAGCAGGCAAAGACAGCACTGCTTACCTTTAAGGAAATGCTTTCCTGATAGGGTAGATGAAGTAAGTTGACGGCTTGGCTGCCAGCAAAATAAGGAGTGTCATGCATGCTTAATCAGACGATTGGCGATTGCCTGACTTGGCGAGGAAATTTGACACCGGAGCGGCCTGCCGCCACTTATGAAACAGCAGGGTACACATGGCGTCAGATGGATGAAATATCTGATTACCTCGCAGTATGGTTTTTGCACCGTGGCATCAAAAAAGGAAGCCACGTTGGCATATGGGGCGTAAACAGCCTGAGCTGGCTGGTTCACTTTTTTGCGTTAGAAAAAATCGGAGCAATACCGGTACTGCTCAATATCTGCTACCAACAGGCTGAGCTACAAGATGTTTTAGCCTATGCGGATGTTGAAATTCTTTGCCGAGGAATTCGTTGCAAAAAGAGGGACTACGCTGCGGTTGTAGACCATTTAGATTATTCTAAACTGCCAAAGTTACGAGAAATCATCGAAATGGAAGTACCGCAGCAAAGTCCTTGGCTGCAAAATGAAGATGTGCTCAAGTTGAGCGACGAAGACCAAGCACTTTTGCAAAAAGCACGTGCACTGGTTACACCGCAAGATGTGGCTTGTATCATGTTTACGTCGGGCACAACGGCCCGGGCCAAAGGCGTTATGCTGACGCACGTCAATTTGATAAATAATGCTTTAGCGCACAGCAGTGCAATGCATTGGACGGAACAAGACAAATTATGTGTATGTGTTCCCATGTTCCATTGCTTTGGAATTACCGCATCGGTTTTGGCGGCAATGCATTGCGGAGCTGCGCTGCAGCTAGTCAAATATTATAGCAGCCATGAGGTACTTCGCACTATTGAAAAATATCGTTGCACCGTTTTAAGCGGTGTGCCATCAATGTTCTTGGCATTGTTGCATAATAAAGACTTTGAAAATCACGACCTCTCTAGCCTGAAAAGCGGAATTATCGCTGGTTCTGCGGTGTCGGCGGCTGATTATCACTTTATTTGTGAAAAATTAGACATCGATAAGCTGCAGCCGGCATATGGGCAGACAGAATCTTCGCCTTGTATCGCAATGGCACAATGGGAAGATGATATTTCTCACAAGGCTGGTTCGGTAGGAAGAGCAATCCCTAATGTAGAGCTGTGTATATGGGATAATCAGAAGAATATCCCGATTACAGAGCCAAGACGCAGCGGAGAAATCCGGGCGCGGGGATACAACATAATGAAAGGGTATTACAAACTGCCGGAGGTTACAGCACAAACCATTACTGAGGATGGCTGGCTGAGAACCGGTGATATGGGATACCTTGATGAAGATGGATATCTGTTCATTACAGACCGCATCAAAGAGATTATTATCCGTGGCGGAGAAAATATTTCCCCTGCGGAAGTTGAGCAATGTATTGCAACATTAGATGAAGTACAGGAAGTTCATGTTATAGGACTTCCGGTAGAGGTGATGCAGGAACAAGTAGTTGCGTGCATCCACTGTAAACCTGAAGCAAAGTTATCACCAGAAGTTGTGCGTCAGTACGCCGGAGAGCGGCTTGCTGATTATAAAGTGCCACAGGAAGTTGTATTCATGGATGAGTTCCCGCTAACAGGCAGCGGTAAAGTTGACCGACACGCTTTGAAAGCGGCAGCTCAAAGACTGGTAATACAGCAGAAAAACGGAAGATGACCGGCTATTTGAATCCAAGGAGGATAAAAAATATGTTTTTAAATGAACAACACGAAATGCTGCGCAAGCTCGTGCGCAAATTTGCGGAAACCGAGCTGACCAGCGAAATTCTGGACGCTGTTGATCAGGGCGAAATCGAGTATCCGCAGGAAATTCTGGACAAGATGGCAGCTTGTGGATTCTTTGGTGTAAAGGTCCCTCGTGAGTACGGCGGCATGGGTGCTGACGTTCGCAGCTATTTGGTTATGGCTGAAGAGTTTGCACGTGTAAGCCCCGTATCTTGCATTTGGGCATTGACACCCAACAGCTTGGGCGGTGGCCCGCTGCTGCTGTCCGGTACCGAGGAGCAGAAGAAGAAGTATCTGCCTGAGATTATTCAGGGCAAAAAGAAGATTTGCTTTGCTCTGACTGAGCCCGGTGCAGGTTCCGACGCAGGCGGTATGACTACTACTGCTGTGCTGGAAGGCGACCACTATGTGCTGAATGGCCGTAAGTGCTTCATTACTGAGGCTCCTGTTGCGGACTATGCAGTTGTTTACGCAAAGACCGATATGAGCAAGGGTACCCGTGGTATTTCTGCGTTCATCGTTGATATGAAGACTCCCGGTGTGTCTGTTGGTAAGCCCGAACACAAGATGGGTGTTATCGGCTGCCCCACAGGCGATATCGTTCTGGAAGATGTTATCATCCCCAAGGAGAACTTGCTGGGTGAAGAAGGCAAGGGCTTTGTTAACGCAATGCAGACTTTGGACGTCGGCCGTTTGGGCGTTGCAGGTCAGTCTTTGGGCGTTGCTCAGGCTTGCTTGGAAGAGTCCATCAAGTACGCTAAGGAGCGTAAGCAGTTTGGTAAGCCCATCTGCAAGAACCAGGGCATCAGCTTTATGCTGGCTGAAATGGCAACCAAGCTGGAAGCAGCTCGCCTGCTGGCATACAAGGCTGCATATTTGATTGATACGCATCAGGATGCTACCAAGGCAGCTTCTATGGCTAAGTATTTCTGTGCAGAAACTTGTAATGAAATTGCTGCTAAGGCAGTACAGATTCATGGTGGTTACGGATTTATCAAGGACTACAAGGTAGAGCGTATGTACCGCGACTGTCGTGTATTTACCATCTACGAAGGTAGTAGCCAGGTACAGCAGATGGTCATTGCAGGCCAGCTGTTGAAATAATCCGGAAAGGGGAACAAGATAATGAAAATTTTGGTTTGTGCAAAACAGGTGCCTGATACAAATGAGGTTAAGATCGACCCTGTAAAAGGTACTTTGATTCGTGATGGCGTGCCCTCTATCCTGAATCCGGACGATGCAAATGCGCTGGAAGCTGCTCTGCAGATTAAGGATAAGAACCCTGACACTAAGGTCAGCGTTATTTCCATGGGACCTCCGCAGGCATGCGAAATGCTGCGTGAGTGCATGGCAATGGGTGCGGATGATGCATACTTGCTGTCCAGCCGTGTGTTCGGTGGTGCAGATACCTGCGCAACTTCTACAACTATCGCAGCTGGTATTGCTAAGGTAGCTGACTACGATATCATCTTTGCTGGCCGTCAGGCAATCGATGGTGATACCGCACAGGTTGGCCCGCAGGTTGCTCAGCGTTTGGGCCTGCCTGTTGTAACTTACGTACAGGCTGTGCGTGAGATTCGTGAGCACTCCATTGTGGTTGAGCGCCAGATGGAAGATGGCTACGAAGTAATCGAGTGCGCAACTCCCTGCGTGCTTACCTGCGTTAAGGAGCTGAACACTCCTCGTTATATGACGGTAAGCGGCATTGTGGATGCTTATAAGAAGGACATCACAATTTGGAACGAAAAGGATGTAGAGCTTGAACCGGCAGATTGTGGCCTGCGTGCTAGCCCGACTCAGGTTTTCCGCAGCTTTACTCCTCCTCAGAAGGGTAAGGGCGAGATGTTGACCGGCAGCGTTAGCGAGATGGCTGCATCTCTTGTTGCTAAACTAGAAGAGAAACATGCGCTGTAATGCGGAAAGGATGAAACGGAAATGGCAATCAAGGTAATTAAAGATAAATGCAAAGGCTGCTCTATTTGCGTTAAGAACTGCCCGTTTTCAGCAATCACTTTAGAGAATAAAGTAGCTGTTATCGGTAGTGCTTGCACCGGTTGTGGCGTATGTGTTGAGAAGTGCCCGTTTAAGGCAATCGAAAAGGTAGAGGAAGAAAAGAAGGGCGCAGTAGACGTTCACCAGTATCATGGTGTTTGGGTATTTGCTGAGCAGCGTGAAGGCAAGCTGATGGGCGTTGTTACCGAGCTGCTGGGCGAAGGCAAGAAGCTGGCTGCTGAGATTGGCTGCGAGCTGTGCGCTGTTCTGTGCGGTCACAATGTAGAAAACCTGACCGATGAGCTGATTGCTTACGGTGCTGAAAAGGTATATCTGGCTGACGCTCCTGAGCTGGCTAACTACACCACTGATGGTTACAGCAAGGTGATTATGGAAGCTATCACCCAGTATAAGCCCGAAATCGTTCTGTTGGGTGCTACCCATATCGGCCGTGACTTGGGTCCCTGCCTGGCAGTACAGTGCAACACCGGTCTGACCGCAGACTGCACTCGTCTGGAAATCAACCCCGAAAACAAGGGCATTATGCAGACTCGTCCCGCATTTGGCGGCAACTTGATGGCTACCATCGTGTGCCCCAACCACAGACCTCAGATGTCTACCGTGCGCCCCGGTGTTATGACCAAGGCAGAGCGTGATGACAGCCGTAAGGGTGAAGTTGTCCGTTTGACTCCTTCCTTTGCTGAAGGCGATATCCGCCAGAAGGTTCTGGAAATCGTAAAGAATGCAACCGAGCAGGTTAGCCTGACCGACGCTGACGTGATTGTTGCCGGTGGCTTGGGCTTGGGCAATGCAGAGGGCTTTGACTTGCTGAAGAAGCTGGCAGACCGTTTGGGCGGTACCGTTGCAGCATCTCGTGCAGCTGTCGACGCTGGTTGGATTGACCACGCTTATCAGATTGGCCAGACTGGTACAACCGTTAAGCCTCGCCTGTACTTTGCATGCGGCATTTCCGGTGCAATTCAGCACGTGGCTGGTATGCAGAACTCTGACTACATTATCGCAATCAACAAGAATGAGAATGCTCCCATTTTTGAGGTAGCTGATTACGGTATCGTAGGCGATTTGTACAAGGTTATTCCGGCAATTTTGGACGCATTGGGCGAATAAAAGTCCAACAATAGATAGAAGAAATCATGAGAATGAAGGAGGTTCCTTGTCATGAGTGAAAAGAAACTGTTGAGTGGTGTGCGTGTAGTTGAGCTGGCAAACTTTATTGCAGCTGCAACCGCAGGCCGTTTTATGGCTGACTTGGGTGCTGACGTAATTAAGATTGAAGCAGCACAGGGCGATCCCCTGCGTTATACCGCACCTTCCGAAGGCCGTCCTCTGGATATGTATGAAAATACTACTTGGGAGCTGGAGAACGCTAACAAGCGCTGCATCTCCCTGAACCTGAAGACCCCTGAAGGTAAGGAAGCTTTCTTTAAGCTGCTGGAGACCGCTGATGTTCTGATTACTAACTGGCGTGTGCAGGCTTTGGCTCGTGCAGGCCTGGATTACGAGAGCCTGAAGACTCGTTTCCCCAAGCTGGTTTACGCACTGTGCACCGGTTACGGCGAGTTGGGCCCCGATAAGGACCTGCCCGGCTTTGACTTTACTGCATTCTTTGCACGTGGCGGCTACCTGGAAACCCTGCGTCAGGCAGATTCTCGCCCCATGAACGTTGCTCCCGGTGTTGGCGACCATAACGTCGGCATGAACTTGGCAGCTGGTATTTTGGCTGCTTTGTACCATGCAAAGGTTACCGGCGAAGGCGAAAAGGTTGAGACCAGCCTGTTTGAAACTGCTGTGTTTAACATGGGCATGATGGTTCAGGCTGCTCAGTACACTGATGTTGGCCGCAAGTACCCCATCAACATTCGTGAAGCAGATAACCCCTGCAATGCAGCATTCAAGACCAAGGAAGGCCGCTACATTCAGATGTGCTTCCCCAACTATAACGTTTACTACAACAAGTTTATGGACGTGTTGGGCATGACTGACATGATCGATAACGAGCGTTATTACCCCATCCAGAACCTGCAGGCAAATGGCCTGGGCACCGAGCTGCACGATATGATTTGCAATCGTATGGTACAGGAAGATGCTGATTTCTGGATTGAGCGCCTGACAAAGGCTGACCTGCCGTTTGCAAAGGCACAGTCTTGGGAAGAAATCTTGGTGGATAAGCAGGCTTGGGCTAACGACTGCTTCTACACCATGAAGTACGATAACGGCAACGAGCGTACTCTGGTACGTCCTCCGGTACGTTTCCGTGAGATGGGCACCCCTGACTACGTACGTGGACCCATGATTGGTGAGAACGGCTGCGACATTATGCACGAGCTGGGCTACACCGACGAGCAGATCGCAAAGATGCGTGAGAGCGGCGCTCTGTACGTATGGGGCGACGAAAAGAAGTAATTTTGCTAGAAATCCTATAATTCCTAATGTCCAAAATTTTTGTTGGCAAAAGTATAAAGTACATCAAAAAAGAGGAAGAATTGTTCATTAGCTGAAAAGTATTACCAGATAAGATTGCAATACACTTGTTTGTGGTGCTTTGCGGCGAGCCCTTGGAGAGGGGCTATAATCACTACTACTTTAAATGAAGGAATAATGTATTATGATCGACAAAAATAAAATGCCCGTTGTGTTGGGCGTTGCTTTTGTGTGGTTTACTACACAGTTCGGTGGCGGATTTGCTTCTGGTGCACAGTTGTACTCCTACTTTATTCGATTTGGTATCTGGACTCTGCTGACACCTATTATTGCTCAGGCCATTGGTGCTTTCTACCAGACATACGCACTGCGTTATGCAAAGAAGCACAATGTGTACGATTACCGCAGCTTTAATCACAGTTTCTACAGCATTTTTGGCAAGGCAGGCTCGGTGTTCTCTTTCCTGTATGAGATTCTGTACATTGTTTTGCTGTGCGTTGCTCCTTCTGTTGCATTTGCTACGGGCGGTTCTACCATGCAGAAGATGCTTGGCATCCCTTACTTGGTATGTACTCTGATTATCGGCGCATTCATCTTTATTATTACCATTTACGGTACTGATTTGGTCCGTAAGGCAGCTTCTACTCTGTCTGTTCTGATTGTTGCTGGCTTGTTGGTTGTGTATGTTCCTAACATCATTGCACGTTGGGGCGATATCACTGCTACTATCAGCGCTATGGCTGCTAACCCGGCACCTGTTGGTCCGGCAATGTGGCGTTGCTTCCTGTACGGCACATTCCAGTTGGCATCTATCGGCTTGCTGATGCAGCACGCAGCTCCTTTCAAGGACGAAAAAGACGCTGACAAGAGCATGCTGCTGGGCTTTGGCGTTAACACCATTATGGTTATGCTGTCCACTCTGGGTCTGCTGGCTGTTGCTATGGATCCCGATATTGCTCAGGAGAGCGTTCCCACTCTGCGTCTGGTCATGGGTGGTGTCGGCGGTAAGTTCCTGACTCCCATCATTTCTATTCTGATTATCTTGGGTGCAGTTTCTACTGCTGTTAACATGATTGCTGGCATGGTTGCTCGTATTACCAACCAGTTCGAGAAGCCCGAAGCTGTTGCTGCAGCAAACGGCAAGCCCACTAAGCTGACCATTATTGCTACCTTGGTATGCACCCTGGTTGCATTTGGTGTTGCACAGTTCGGTCTGCTGCCTCTGGTCAACAAGGGCTACGGCATGCTGGGCTACCTGACTATCCCGGTTATCATGATTCCCTACGTTATCCACATGATCGTTACTAAGTGGGATTCTAAGCCCATTAATAAGTAAGTGGTAACTTCTATAAACCAAACAAGGAATTTTGGAACATAGGATAGGAATCTACTATAAAAATGCAAAGAGCTCTCTGTCTATTTAGACAGAGAGCTCTTTTTTGTGTTGAGCGAGGCTGGCATTAAAAAGTTATGAGTTGAGCAGATGCGAGAGATAGGAGAATACGATAGGAAAAGCGTTTTCAAGCGCAAGAACGTTTGTGCTGTATAAGGTACTTGGTTTAAGATTACTTTAGTATTTAGATGGCTGATGGAACAAGGAAGCTGCTGATAAAAGTAGCTGCTGCAGAGAGGGCGCACTTGCTTTAGTCATAACTCATACACATTGTGCCAATAACGGTAATCTGGATATGTACTATTGTTCTATATAATAAAAAAATAAAACAATGGGTAAATTTTATAGCTAATAGGTTGAAAAAATGACCATAATAGTCGTTTTTGTGTATCCTTATTTAGATAATTCCTCTGCTATAATAATAAAGCAATTTGCTCAGAAAAGGAGAAGCAAAAATTATTTAATGCATTTTAGTGTAAGTACTAAGGGTCGAGAGCTTTGTAAAAAGAAATAGGCGCAAAAGGTAAATTGTTTTATGCGAAAAACGCAAAAATAGATTTTGAAAGGAAGATTACCATGCAAAAAAGCTTCGCGCACAAATGCTTGTCCACGTTGCTTGCCTCTGCATTGCTGGTTGGGATGGTACACCCCGGCCTAGTATATGCACAGGCAAAAGCAGATCCGGAAAATATTCTGGCGGGCAAGGTACCTACCTCCAATGTGAAAATTACCAATCCAAACGCCGCTACTGATGGCAGTAGAGCAAACGCTGAACAGGACAGCAACAATACAATGATTGTAGCTGGCACAGAAGACGATTCCCAGTTGAATAATGGCTGGGATACTTGGCAGGACGTGTACTTACAGTATGATTTCGGGGAAGAACGAATGGTGCAACAGGTAGATATCTACCGTAACACGTATCCGGGTGCAGTTTCTACATTTAAAAATGTAAAAGTAGAGCTGTCTAATGACGAAAACTTTACGAAGCCTACTGTTCTATTTAACACGCAGGACGTGCGTGAAACCAACGAAGCAAGAACTGAGCAGGATGTGGATGCGGCAACTGCAGAATGCCTTACCCTAGGTGCAAAGGGCGAGGTACAGTCTATTACTTCTGATACACCTATCAGTGCACGCTATATCCGTGTTTACCAGCGTGGACACTATGTTACCAATACACCCGATACTTGGAACGGGATGAGCAATTCTGCCCGCTTTAACGAAATCGAGGTGTATGCAGAGGCTAAGGCTAAGCCAGAGGTCAGCCCTGATTTGAATCCTGAACCAGAGCTTTCGCCTAAGCCGGATACCAAACCTGATGGTGGTGATAAAAACGACCAAGAGATGGTTGACGCTAACGTATTGCTTGGTAAGCAGCCTACTACAAATAGCGATACTACAGTTAGCGGTGGTGGAGATTCCACAGCTTCCGGTATCCTGATTGAAAACGCTACTTATGCAACGGATGGCGAGATTGGCAATTCCGATGCAAATGACGGCAGTAATGGCAACACCAAAATTGTGGCTGGCGAAGAAGATGAAAAACAGCCGAATAAGGGCTGGGACAATTGGAAAGATGTTTATTTGCAGTACGACCTTGGCCAGATGAGAGAGGTCAAAAAGGTTCAAATTTACCGTAATACGTATGCAGATGCACTTTCTATATTCAAAAATGTAAAGGTAGAACTGTCTGACAATGCTGATTTTAAGGATTCGGTTATTATTTTTGGCGGTGCTGCCGGCGAAGATATAGAAGAAACCGACAGTACAAAAGGACAACCTCAGGTTATTACATTGGATGTACCTGTAAAGGCACAGTATATCCGTGTATGGCAGCGTGGCCAGTATATCCGCAATGTCCCGTTTGGCGGTTGGGAAGGTATGAGCAATGGCGTTTTGTTCAACGAAATTGAGGTTATTGCATCGGTTCCTAAGTCTGAGATACCTACACCTCCGCCGGAAAGTGCAATGCAGAACATTGCGCTGAATAAGCTGCCTTATGTATGGGGACTGACCCCTACCAACATTGAGGCCATTACTGATGGCAAGACGGACACGAACTATGCTGTGCATAACAGTCTGGGCAACCGCTGGCTCCAGTTCGAGTATAAAAACAAGTACAACATTAAAAAGATTAACTTCAAACTGGAAGAAGGCTTGTATGAATCGGTACAGGTATCTGTGTCGAGCAATCCTGCCAACGTAGGTGAGGTTGTTTGGAGCAAGAAAAACTGGACACAAGGTGCCGATATGGTGTCTATTGATTTAGACAGAGGCAAGTTTGGCAAGTGCGTGCGTTTTACTGTCAATAAGGCAGATAATCAGCCTGCAAAGTATTCGGAAATTGAAATCTGGGCTACCGGCAGCAGCTTTGATGAGTCTAAGCCGGAGTATGTTGCACCGAAATCTAAGTACGATACTTTGGTATGGAGCGATGAGTTTGACGGCAATACGCTGGATACAAATAAGTGGCAGATTATTGACGGTATGTCAAACTACGGCGCAATCTATAATAAGCATGCAGTCAGTGTAAAGGACGGCTGTCTGGCTTTGAACAGCAAAAATTATGGCACTACCGAAGAACTGATTAAGGCAGTAGGCTGGGACCAGTACCAACAGCAGAAACTTGACGAGCGTGTTACTTGGTCTTCCGGTCGTGTTGAGTCTAAAAATAAGTTCTCTTTCCAGTTTGGCCGTGTAGCAGTTCGTGCAAAACCGAACGATTCACAGGGTATCTGGCCCGCTATTTGGATGCTTTGCCAGGATGAAACCGGTCACGATGAAATTGACATTCTGGAATACTTAGGTCAGGAATCCTGGAATGCTTATACGACCAACCACTTTGGTATTTTGGGCAAAAACAAAAAGTCCCACGGTATCCCAACCCATAACTATGAGGCATGGTGTCAGGACTTCCATGTGTTTGAAGTGGAATGGGACCCGGATTGCATCACATTCTTTATCGACGGCAACAAGGTGCACAGCACAACCTGGGGTAAACTGGACCGTGATGGTATGCACACCCGCCCCATGTTTGTGATTCTGGAAACACAAGTTGGCGGCGGTTGGGTAAAGGAGGTTGATTACACACGTCAGGAAACAAAACAGGACAGTGATTTCCTGATTGACTGGGTTCGTGTGTATCAGCAGAAAGACCAGCCCATTGCCCGTTTTGACGATTTGGTAAATATTCATAGCGGATTTGTGGATGACCCGTACATGACCGCACCTGTTTTTGCAAGTGAAGGCCTGCAGGAAATTCATCATTCCGACAAACCCGATACACCGGTTTGGCAGGATAAGGATAACTTCTTCTATGGCGGTCAACCACGTGTGGAAACCGACCGTGTTGCTGTAAGCGAAAATGCAGCCGGCGAACAGGCTCTGATTTACCGCATTGCACAGGCTAAAGATGTGCACTTGACTACCTACTACCAGACTTTGTCTGACGGCAATACTAAGAATCCCGAAGGCTGGTATGATGGCACTAGTATTCGTGGCCATCTGAAGAACAGTGCAGACCTCAATTTTAAGATTTACACCTCTGCAGATGCCAAAAACTGGGCCTTGTTTGAAAAGACTAAGACTGTTGAAAATTACGTGGACGCACACCCTGGCTATGCACGTGTTACATTTGATGCATACGGCTTGCCGCAGGGTACAAATTACGTAAAGGTTGTATTCCCTGAGTACAAGGGTGTACAGTATAAGCTGCGCAGTGGTGAAGAAAAAGACGTGCTGAATACAGATGTGCAGCTGGCTAAGGTTACGTTCTTGCAGGAAAAGAATGCTTCTGACGAGCAGGTGCCGACCTATGCCGTGACCGTAAATGGCACACAGGCAAGCGGTGCAGGGGATTACCACCCCATGGATACCGTAACTCTAAATGCCGGTGACCGTGCAGGCTACCGATTTGACGGCTGGACTGTAACCGAAGGCAATGTTGTTTTGGACGATGCAAAGCAGCCGACTGTACACTTTACCATGCCTGCCGAAGATGTTGTGATTGAAGCAAATTGGACGGCTATCCCATACACGGTAAAGGTTGCAGACAGCCATGCAAAGCAAACCGGTTCCGGCACGTATACAGTAGAAGATACGGTCACAATCCGTGCAGGTGAACGGAAAGGCTACCAGTTTAATGGCTGGACGGTAACTGAGGGTAAGCTCATATTGGATGATGCCAAGAGCAGCGAAATTACCTTTAGAATGCCTGCTGGAAATGTAACGGTGCAGGCAACTTGGACAAAGGATGAGCCGATTGCACCCAGCCCGGACGTGAAACCCAGCCCGGATACAACGCAACCTCCGGCTCCCCAGGTTCCGAATGGAAACAATACTACACCCAGTAATCCGCAAACACCGTCTGCATCGGCCGGTGCCCCTCATACTGGCGATAACAGCCACATGATGGTTTGGCTGACAGTTGTGGTGTTGGCAGCAGGTGCTTTTAGCACAATCACCTATAAAAAGTATCGTAAACACAATAAGTAAAACCGTTTCATAAACCGCACCCCGTGGCTCTGCGTACAGCCTAAAAACTGTTGCAAAGCCGCTGGGTGCGGCTTTTTTGCAGGAAGAGAAAAAGCAAAAATATATCATATCAATTTTATATGAAATTGTCGTATTCAAAAAGAAAGTGTGCTATAATACAATGTACTGTTTTATAAAAGTGTGCTGTAAAAGCTGTCAAACAGTGAAAAACAGAATGCTGGAATAAAATAGCCGTTTGATTATATAGGCTGTTTTGATATGATACAGAAAGGGTTACTATGACTTCGCTAAAAATATTTTCGCTGATTGGATTACTGTTATATTTTGCGTTGCTGCTATGGGCGGTTACAAAAGAAAAAAAGAATCATACGGTTCTGGATTATTTTTTTGCCGGACGTTCGCTGCCGTTTTGGGCGCTTTCGATTACCTTTATCGCATCATGGTGGGGTGCAGGCTCGGCTATTTCTACAGCAGACTTAGCGTACACAGATGGATTGGGTGCCTTTTGGTATTACGGTGTACCTGTTTTGCTGTCGACATTTTTAATGATGCTTTGTGCAGCAGGTATCCGCCGTGTTGGCTACCTCACACAGGGCCGCATGATGGAGGCACGCTATTCCAAAACGGTAGCGCGCTTTTTGTCCCTGCTGGTTTTAATTTTTATGGTGTTTAACGCTGCAGCTCAAATGGTAGGTGTAGGCGACTTTTTTGGCTCTTACTTAGGGCTTCCGTACGAGATTGCGGTTCTGGCAGGAACAGGTATTGTATTGGTCTACTCTATGTTTGGCGGATTCCGTGGTGTTGTGCTTACGGATATTATCCAGTTTGTGTTGCTGCTGTTATCCGCATTGGTGGTATTTGGAGTTGGCTTTAGTAATGCAGGTGGTTTGGAGGGTATCCGTGCGGCTGCGCAGGCAGCAGGTAAGCCGGACTATCTGAGTATGTGGGCCGGTGCGCCGAAGTACAGTATGTATGTAATTACTTTTGGCTGTGCATGGATGATTCAGGCAAATGTGTGGCAGCGCATTTCGGCAGCACGCTCGGACAGTGATGCCCGCAAGATGACCATTATGAGCTTTTTTGCTTATATCCCGTTGTATTTGATTGTAGTGTTAACCGGTATGGCAGGTATTGCCCTTTATCCTAAGCTGCCGGAGGGCGGTGTGGTAATTGCACTGGTAATGGATTATATGTCGCCATTTTTGGGTGCAGTTGTATTTATCGGTATTTCAGCGGCTATTATGTCTACGATGGATTCCCTGATAAATACAGCATCTATGACTTTGGTGCTGGACTTACTGCCCCACGAGCCGGATGAAGATAAACAGCTGGCACGTTCCCGCATGACAACGCTTGGGGTTACCGCAGTTGCTTTAGTGATTGCGTTGGGCGTGCGTTCCATTTTGCAAATTTCCTGGATGGCATCGGATATTATTACAACAGGTGTGTTTGTGCCCTTGGTGCTGGGCTTTTTCTGGCGTAGAGGCAACAGCCGCGGTGCACTGGCATCTATTGTAACCGGTTTTGTGTATTGCGCGTATAATCTGGCAATAGGGTTTGGCCTTCCACTGCCTTCGTTCTGGAAGCCGCAGTCGGCACAGCAGGTAATTTTAGGTGTGACGCTTTCCTTAGTGGTTTATGTGGTTGTCAGCCTGATTACGCCGCCCGAAACCGAAAAAGCAGATGCCTTTTTGGAGCAGGCCGGCTTCCGAAAGCACAAGTAATACGAAAATCGTTTTTAGCTTTGAACAAAACAAAGGCGGAACTTTTAGAAGTTCCGCCTTTGTTTTTTGATGGTAGATTACCGGCAAAAAACAACTACACGGGTTGCACCATGCGGCGTGCAAGTATAAAGCACCAGTGGATAACCGCTGTTTTGTACGGCATCAACTTCCTGCGGGGAAAGTGTTTTTACGGCAGCGACAGTGTAGTGATAGGTTGTCCCCTGTACATTTGTAAACTGGATAGGAGCGCCCACATTTAACCGAAATAAATATCCAAAATGGGATTTGTAGTTGTGTGCGGCTATTACAAGGTTAGCAGTTTCTGCAGAGCCAAATTGGCGGCAAGGTGCCAGCTTTAGCCGTCGATAGTCCCAGTCGGACATAACAGGGAGTACCACATCAATGTCAGGGATGGAAAGGTACCCGATATATTCGTACCCATTTATTGCTGCAACAGTGAGCGGTGGAGCAGATGAGGAACCTTGCGGGGGCAGGTCGGGCTGCAAAGAGATTACAGATTGTACCTGCTTTAGAAGTTCTGCCGAGGACTGCTTGGCTTCGGTGTCTTCCTGCAAGTTGTATTTCCTGAGAAATAAGGCACAGCCAATCAGAAAAAATCCCAGCAGAATCAGTACGACGCCTTGTTGCTTACGCATCTTCGTGCTTCCGCTTGATGTATAGAATAAGCCCCAGAAGAACCAGCAAAACACCAAGACTGCTTAATACCCAAATAGGCCAGTGTAATTGCCCGGTTTGAATCAAGGCAGCAGTATTGGTGATGGTGTATACACCATTTTCTAACTGATACGAGGCAGTATAGTGGGCAGGTACATTAGGCTCAACGATATTCCATTGGTGCTTGCCGGAAAGGCCTGTCCAAGAGTGACGCCAGTTATTGCCGGCAGAAAGAACAACAGAATCGTAAACGGCGCCGTCCTGTAAGAGCTGTACCATTACAGAGGCAGGTCGGTTGGTACCGTTATCAACCCATTTTTTGATGACAGCAATATTGATGGGCGGGGCAGGATTGCGATACACATTTTCAAATGTAAGGGTACACTTTTCCTGCGGTGTATCGGAACGGGATACAACTACAGTAGACTCCAGCCCATGAGAATCCTCTCGATTGGTTACAAAAACAGTTACATTGTAAACGGCAGCGTCATATGTGCAAAATGGATTGCTGCTGTTTTTTTGCCGGACCTGATAGGAATAGATGCCGACCCGTGGGTAGAGAATTGCGGGAAAGTGAAAATCCCCGGCACCGGATACCGTTGCAGAATAGGTATTGCCGATGCTTCCTGTCGGCATGGGTATTGTGTCTGCCTGTGCTTGCAGTATAATGGTGTAATTTTCGTTTTCGCTGGGAATATCGCCGCTTAATTTTATAACAAAAGGGATTTTTACGCTGATGGTATCTGCCGCATGCGCCAAAGGTGCCATAAGCGATACGCAAAGCAGAAAAATGAGAAGTGCTGCTTTTATAGGCTGTAAACAATGTTTCATGCAAGAAGCCTCCTAACTATGCTGGATTGGATGGATACATAATGGCGATAACGATAGTTCTTGCGTCGGTAAATTCGGTAGAACAGGTAGATAAGGCAAGCAGGTGCACTGGGGCGGTCGTATGCATAAGGGAATCCAGTAAATCGGGGTGAATATGCAGTGCGTGCTTTGCAATGTAAGCAAATAGCTTGTTTTGGTTTTCAGGCTGCCAGTATGTAGGCAGAAATATCATTTCATCAGATGCATTTACCAACAAGCAGGAGAGGATTTCCAACGTATAGGTTTGTTGGGGCAGGATGAGAGCTCCGGTGTGATTCTTTTCAAAAAAAGCAGCATCTTTATAAAGGTCCAAGTCGCCAAACATACGGTTTCCATCCATGTGGTGCCCGTATAAAAGGGAATAAGTGTCTGTGAAGTTTGCACTGTTGCGAGCATCCAGATAGATGCTGCCTGCCAAAGCGAAATCTCCGTAAATATCCTGATTGATGTAGCTCAGATTTGTTTCGCCCTGCACTACAGGATACTGAATTTTTGTACCGTCCATAGAAATCCATGCACATATATCAGGGTTAATCTGCAATAATTGCGAAAAGTCTGCGGATGGATTTGTTGCAGAGGTATCCGGCTTTAACTTGAGCATATCGGCTTGTACATTTTTGGCAGCAGAGTATATACGGCTGTTATCCCAAAGCGCAAAGCAGGAATATGCACCTGCAAGAAGCAAGGCGAACACAACTAAAAAATTGACAAAAGCATTTGCTGCCCTGAAAACAATACGCAGAGGCTTCACGCAGCTCACTCCTTACAAAATAGCTGCCCCGACCAGAGGAGAGACCTGCCGGTCGGGGCAGCTTTTATAGTATGCCTATGCCGAGGCAGCCTTAATCGTTGTTGGTATAATGCTTGTGCTTGCAATAGAGGGCTGCAGCACCGACAATCAGTACAAGAATTATCAAGTAGGGAATGCTATCCAGATGGATGCCGGTATCTACGTTGGTATCCTTGTTATTGGTAATGAATACGCTGTCATATGCGGAGTCGATAATTTTGCTTGGATTGCTAAAATTATACTGGGCAGTATCGTATCCTTCAGAGGTGTAGTCTGCTTCGGCAACACGATAGGTTACACCGTACGGAATGTTTTTGAAGGTAACGAATTCATCGTGCTTTAAGTGGATTACAACACTTTTCGTACCGGACCAGCCGGGCAGAATTGTACCGGGTACAGTACCTTCCGTATAGGTAATGGCTTCGTTTACGGTTTTACCTTCTGGTGCATGGAAGGTAACAGTCACTTCAAAATCCTTGGTCTGGTCACCCAAATTGCCGGTAACCGTTTTGAAAATCGACAATTCCCCGGCGGAGTATACATTGGGGAAGGTGTCGGACTTTTTCCCGCCGTAGCCCTCGGTGTGCACGGCCGCAATACGCACAAGGCCGGTTGACTCTTGTACTACGGTGATACGCAGCAAAATAGGAGAATTATGGTAAGAAACGCCGGCAGAGCTGCCCGTAACTTCGTGGATAAGATAGGTATAAATACCTACGCTTGGGTAAGTGGGCAATGTAAGGCTAACTTGCTTTTTAGCATTAGCCGACCCAGCCTCGCCACTGGTGTAGTCGATGGTACCGATGGTGGGCACAGGCATATTATCGACGGTTACGCCCTCGGCGGCATCGGTAACACTTTGCTTTTCGATAGTAAAGGAAAAGGTTTCCGCCGGGCTGGTAGTGTTGTCGTTAGTTGTTTGGTAATTCTTTGTGATAGTTACAGTTTGTGAGTCGTGCCAGGCGCTGCTGTCAGCGTAAGCGGCTGAGCTAATACCAAAAATCAGCGCTAACGAGAACAGCACAGACAAAAACTTGTTCATAGGGTTGCCTCCTTAGTAATAGAAGTTTTCCGCATACACAAAAATGTGCAACGGTTTATACATCCGCTATAAACCTCTGCGTCGAAGAATAGTAATTACTTTTCCTTTTATATTCTCTTTTGGGATAGAGCCAAAATCACGGCTGTCGTTTGCGTGTGTGCGGTAATCGCCAAGTAAAAAGAAGTGATGCGCCGGGACCCTATGGGGATATGTTAAGTTCTCTTTTGCATAGGTAGGGTACAGAATATCGCCCTTTTGCGGCGTACCGTTTACAAGAAGTGTACCGCTGCTGTCCAATATAACAGCGTCGGTTTCGCAGGCAGCAAGGCGGCCAACATAGGTTTTGCCATCTACAGTGTAGATAAGTACATCTCCCTTTGCATAATGCTGCTGCAAACGAAAAGCAAAAAGCAAGTCACCATCTTTAAGGGCGGGAAACATGGCGTTGCCGTCCATCTGCATGAGCAAAAACAGATGCGTAAAGAAAAACCATGCAGATACGGTTAGCAGAACAATGCGTACGAATAGATTTTGGTAATCGGAACGCAGCCGAAGTGCAGATTGTCTTTTTTGAATGATAGCAGCTGTATGGTTTGGCTCACTTTTGTGCATGAACAGCCTCCTTGTCTAAGCTTGCTGAAGGAAACGAGTCTGCTTGGCAGGCAGTTTGCAGTAACATGCTGTATCGGATTTGTTCGGCTTTGAGCGCAGCTTCATATAGCGTGTTCAGTTCCTCAATTTTTTCCCATACATCTTTTTCGTCTACCCCTCCAAAGAGGCGTTTTTTGAATTTTACTTTTTCCAGCCAAGAAGTAAGCTGTACCTGATGAAAATTACACGACATATAGCATTCCGCTTTTTCAGATGCGCAGGCTTTTACATCGGCAGTCTGTGCATGGTTTTGATGGAATATAGGCATACTTCACCCCCTATTCGTTATGACTGAAATCATGGTACTTGTGTAAAAACCATGCGGAACTGCCTATCATTATAAGAAAAAGTATCAATAGATAAGGGGCTGTGTCTAATAAAATTCCGGTATCAGGTACAGCCTCCTTGCAGTTGTTGAATGTGATATGGGGGAATGACTCAATGGGAATAACAAACCAGCCAGAGCTTTGCGGTTTATAGGTAGTACCGCTGCGATTTTCGGCAGTAACAGAGTACTGGCCCGTGTTTAGCTGCCGTACATACAGGGTGGCTTCGCTTGGCACATAGAAAATCCGAACGGACTCGCCATGTGTTAATTGAAAATTGATTACATTGTTGCGAATAGAGTAGTCGTTTGTTGTTGTATCAGGCAGCTGAACCCATGCAGAATCATTGCGTCTGCGAATTTTTGCTTCGTAGTAGAATATCTTGTTAGGGTCGCTCATGTTGCCCGATATCGTTTGAGAAATGAGAAGGTCTGTTCTCCATTTGGGGCGAGTGCTTACAATATTGATTTCGGGTGCAGGTGGGCAGCTTGTGTCAAATTCTGCGTATAAAGTGCTGGACCAGCTGCCGGAGCTATCCAGTGTGATTTCATGTGTTTCACTGTTATATTCCATTGCATTGCCTGCAATGGAGAAACCACCGTTCTGGCCAGCTTGCGGTGGGATACTGTAAAACTTAAAGTTTTCAGAGAATGGTGCGTGATTTGCCAGGTAGGCGGTTATAGCCAACTGCTGCGATAGGGAAAGGGGCTTTTCGGTAAGAACGATTCCGTCTGATGCACCAGCAGGGCAAGCAGCCAAAAATTTACCGTCTTGAATCCGTAACGGTGTGTTGCATGAAACGACAGAGGATAACTCTTTTGGCTGCAAATTTGCAGAAGTTATGGAAATGTCACCGGTTCCGCTGGAATCTATGCTGTAAAGGTCGGGTTCGTCGTAGGATTCGGATACATTATATTGGGATGCAGCGCCATAAATGGTCCACTGCCAACAAAGTGGGCTTTTGGACAGGGCGTTATCAGGCTGCAGTGTATGGCTTGTACCGTCTTTGGCAGCAAGAGTGATAGAAAATGCATTTGGGATTTGGTCAGGCTCAATATCCACAAATGTTTTTTGAACCACGAGAAAGGGCGTGTCCGGTTCGGCAGCCGGATAAATGTGTGGCTTCTGAGCTGGAACGGTTGGTGTCGGCTGTAGAGGTGGAGGTGCAGCTGTAGGGGAAGTGGGTTCCTCCGTGGGTGTGTCGGATATAAGTGTTGCAGTTTCGGTCGGCATGGGGAATGCTTCGGGAGTTGGGCAAGGGGAAACTGTGGGAGATATAACCGTGTCTGTGGGTTGTGGTGCAGTGGGGGCAGTTGTAGGCACAGCAGACGCAGCAGGTGTCTGAATGGGTTCAGCTGTGGGGCTTGGTGAAATCGGTGCGGCGGTGGGTAACTCCGTGGGAAGCGGCGATGTGTCGGGAGTTTCGGTTTGCGTGGCGCTGGCATAAGCGGGAGTGGCAGTATACGCAAAGCAAAGAAAACCACAGACGATGCCAGTCAGCACAAAAGAAAAGATAGGTTTCAGATTCCGTTTTAGGGGTGGTTTGTGAATCATGCAGGTAGCCTCCTATTGCTGTGCCTTACTTTACAGAGCAAGTGAAGATATTTATCGTCATACTATGCAGAAAAGCAAAAATGTGCAACAAGCGGCGTTTGTAAAAGTGGTTATCCAACGATTGCGAGGGATATATTTGCAAACAAAAAAAAGACCCCTCGCCGAAAGGCGAACTCTCATAGGGACACGAAATGAACCAAGGGTAAGCCGAATACGGAATGCATCTAAAAAATCCGACTGTAGTGATACAGTCG
>JAHHRL010000015.1 GCA_020025825.1 Faecalibacterium sp.
AAATAAGCAGCAGGTGTCGGAATATACCGACACCTGCTGTTCTTCTTAAAAACTTTCTTATGGGGTGCAGCCATTTGGCTGTGCCCTTTTTGAATATGTTATTATTTGTTGCGGATGTACTCGTCGATTGCCTTTGCAGCAGCTTTACCTGCGCCCATAGCCAGAATGACGGTTGCAGCACCGGTAACAGCGTCACCGCCTGCGTACACACCTTCACGGCTGGTCAAACCATCTTCGCCGCTGGTTACGATGCAACCATGGCGGTTGGTTTCCAAACCGGGAGTAGTGGAGCGAATCAACGGGTTGGGGCTGGTGCCCAAAGACATGATAACGGTTTCCACGTCCAGAGTGAAATCGCTGCCTTCCTTTACGATGGGACGGCGGCGGCCGGAGTCATCGGGCTCACCCAGTTCCATTTCAACGCAGCGCATACCCTTGACCCAACCATTCTCGTCGCCAAGAATTTCGGTGGGGTTGCACAGGGTCTTGAAAATAATGCCCTCTTCCTCAGCGTGCTCAACTTCTTCATGACGAGCAGGCAGTTCAGCCATGCCACGGCGGTAAACAACATATACCTTTTCTGCACCCAGGCGCTGTGCACAACGAGCTGCGTCCATAGCGACGTTACCGCCGCCAACAACGGCAACACGCTTGCCAACAGCGATAGGAGTCTTGCTGCCTTCCTGATAAGCCTTCATCAGGTTAGAGCGAGTCAGGAACTCATTTGCAGAGTAAACACCGTTAAAGCTCTCGCCGGGGATGTTCATAAAGCGGGGCAGACCTGCACCGGAGCCTACGAAAACAGCCTCGTAACCATACTGACCCATCAATTCGTCGATGGTCAGAACTTTACCGATAACCATGTTGCACTCAAAATCAACACCCAAAGCCTTCAGGCCGTCGATTTCGTTCTGCACAATAGCCTTGGGCAGACGGAATTCAGGAATACCATACATCAAAACGCCGCCTGCAACGTGCAGTGCTTCGTAAACGGTAACCTTGTAGCCCATCTTTGCCAAGTCACCGGCAGCGGTCAAACCAGCAGGGCCTGCGCCGATGATAGCAACCTTATGGCCATTAGGAGCGGGGATAACAGGTGCGGTGTTATTGTGCTCACGATGCCAGTCAGCAACAAAGCGCTCCAGACGTCCGATAGCAACGGACTCGTTCTTGATGCCACGTGTGCACTTGCCCTCGCACTGGCTTTCCTGCGGGCAAACACGGCCGCAAACAGCAGGCAGTGCCGAATCCTGAGAAATTACCTGATAAGCGCCCTCAAAGTCGCCCTCAGCTACCTTAGCGATGAAGCCGGGGATGTTGATGCCGACAGGGCAGCCGGTAACACAAGGCTTATTTTTGCAGTTGATGCAGCGTTTTGCCTCAGTGTTTGCCATGTAGGCAGTGTAGCCCAAAGCAACTTCCTTAAAGTTCTTGTTGCGGACGTTGGGGTCCTGGCTGGGCATGGGGCATTTTTTCGGATCCATATTAAATGCCATTTTACTGTACCTCTTTCTTTAGCAAGTTGCAATTTTTATCACGAGCATGTGCCTCAAACTCACGGTACATACCGCCACGCTTCATAGCTTCGTCAAAATCAACCAAATCGCCATCAAAATCGGGGCCGTCAACGCAAGCAAACTTGGTTTCACCGCCAACGGTCAAACGGCAGCCGCCGCACATACCGGTACCATCAATCATGATGGGGTTCATGGAAACAATGCTCTTCAAGCCGTACTTCTGGCAAGTCTTAACAACAAACTTCATCATGATCAGCGGTCCAATCGTGATAACCAGATCATACTGATTGCCTGCGTTGACCAAATCCTCCAAAGCAGCGGTAACAACACCCTTGGTGCCGTAACTGCCATCATCGGTCATAACACGCAGTTCATCGCTGCAACCCTTAAACTCGTCTTCCAGAATCAGCAGGTCCTTGTTGCGGAAGCCGATAACACTGTGGACAACACAACCCTGCTCGTGCAGCTTTTTAGCAACAGGCAGAGCAATTGCGCAACCAACGCCGCCACCAACGATGCAAACCTTTTTCAGACCGTCGGTTTCGGTAGCACGGCCCAGAGGACCAACAAAGTCATGTACATATTCGCCTGCCTTCAAACGGTCCAGCTCCATCGTGGTGCCGCCAACGATCTGATAAATGATGGTGACGGTACCGGCCTCACGGTCATAGCCGGCAACAGTTAAGGGGATACGCTCGCTGTCCTCAAAAGGACGAACGATGATAAACTGACCCGGCTGTGCTTTTTTGGCAATCAATGGAGCATCGATAACCATCTTAGACACCGTGGGGTTCAGTGCAGTTTTTTCCACGATTTTAAACATGTTTGCAACTCTCCTTTTTTGTTTTGGTCACATTAGTTTTATTATATATCACAAAAAGCGGAAAATCAATTGGCGTTCCTTTTCACTTTTTAACTAAAATCAAGGTTTTTTTTGTGTAAATGTTAAAAAAATGACGAACAGAACAAAAAATAACGCACCCTCCATACAGCAATGAAAAGGGTGCGCAATTGTGATTTTTACTTTTCAGTGTTGAACAGCTGAGGAACAGCACGATACATCAGCAGTGCTGCAACAACCGTGATGATTGCTTCAGGCAGCATATAGCTTGCGTTGTACACTAAGCTGTAGAACCAGCACAAAGCGTTTTCGCCCAGATTCTGGGTAGCCCAAGCAGCCCAGCTGAAGTTGTTTAACCAGGAGAAGGCATAGTCGTAGTCTTTCCAAACAACATAACCGGAAATAAAGCTGCACAGGAAACGCAGCAGGCAGGCACCCAAGGTACCCATACCAATCTTGGCAATAGAGGACTTGAACGGACGAGCCAGCGTACTTGCCAGACCCAGTGCGGTAAAAGCCAGAATGTAGTCAAACAAAACACAGCCGATTTGGGCGGTGAGCGTCTGGCAGTAAGCCAGATTGTCCAGACCAGTCATCAACTGCAAAAGGCTGTGCACAAAGGCTGCCAGCAAACCCCAGCGAGGACCGTTGCGGAAGCTCATTAAAATGATAGGGAACATACTGACGAGGGTGATACTGCCGCCATGGGGCAAGTTGAAAAGGGAAATGTTGCTCAAAATAGTAGAAAGAGCAATCATCAGTGCGCCCTCGACCAGGACACGGGTTTTGGAATAACGGGTTTTCATAAAAACATCGTTTCTTGTTTTATGACATAAAAACAAGAAACGCCTGCATGATAAACATACAGGCGCAAAGGTAGTTTGTTCAGTACAAAAAATAAGCAAACTTCCTACGCCGGCATTACCCGGATCAGGTTAAAGGGTACTCTGCAAGCAGATCTCAGCCTTTCGGCGCCCCTGTTTTTTATGTCCATACCTATTATAAGTGTGTAAAATGAAATGTCAAGAATTTGTCAACGTACTTTGCGGGCAAGCCAGATGCAAACACAGGCGCCAACAACAGAAGTAAATAAGTGACCTAGGAAATTTACCGAAACAAAACCAATAAAACGGAACAAGATATTGCCCACAAAGCTGCCTAAAATGCCCAGAAGCATATAGACAAAGATATTGCCGCGGCTATCCATTAAACGGCCGGCAATATAACCGGCTAAACAACCTACTAATAAATAAAAAATCACGATAGGTACCTCCGTAATCGTCTGGATTTGAGTATATTATACTGATTTTTTGAAAAAAATCAATTTTATGATGGAAGTGTGGCGGTTCTGCTGCAATGGGGATTATATAAGGAAAAAGCAACGAAGATGGTACAGGGCTATCTCAAGTACGCTGTACCATAAAAATGACAGCAAAAGCTGTTACGGAGAAAATATTCCAGGCATCTCAAATTGCATAAAAGGCAGAAAAGTATATCATATGCTCCAAACGGTGCGGAATAAAGCGGTAATGTCGCTCAGATTTGCTTTTTGCCTGTTTTGCAAATATCTGCAAGGCAGCAGTTAGCACAGTCAGGGCGGCGTGCAACACAAACGGCACGACCATGCAGAACAAAACGGTGGCAAAGGTCGCTGCCTTCCTCTGGCGGAATGATTTTCCAAAGCGCTGCCTCTACTTTGGCAGGCTCTTTAATGTTGTCTACAAGACCGATTAGATTACACAAGCGGATGCAATGCGTGTCTGTTACGATAGCCGGTTTGCCGAAAACATCGCCCATGATAAGGTTTGCACTTTTACGGCCTACACCCGGCAGTGCTAAAAGCTCATCAAAGGTGTCGGGCACATTCCCACCGTATTGGTCGTTCAAAATACGCATACAGGCAGAAATATCCTTGGCTTTAGAATGTCCTAAGCCACAAGGCTTTACAATGGCTTCGATTTCTTCGGGCTGTGCAGCTGCCAAAGCGGCAACACTGGGATACTTGGAAAATAACTCTTCCACAACGATATTTACACGGGCGTCGGTGCATTGTGCAGCAAGGCGCACACTAACTAAAAGCTGCCATGCTTGGGAATAATCCAGCGTGCAGGCAGCTTCAGGATAAGCTGCCTTTAAGCGTTCGATTACCTCTAGTGCCAGCTTTTTCTTTACGGGAGAAGTACGGGTTGTCTGCTTTGCCATAGGGCGCCTCCGCAATAGTGAGAATTTTTCTCATTATAGCAAATATTCAAGAAAAGTACAATGGAGGTTTTACCTTGTGCGTGCATTAAAAAGGTATTATAATAATACGGTATAAAAATGGGAGGGGGCAAATAGAATGAAAGAACCCTTAGCGGCACGATTGCGTCCGCAAAGCTTATCTGACGTTTGCGGGCAGCAGCATTTGCTGGCACCGGGAAAGGTGTTTCGTAAAACGATAGACAGCGGCACAGTCCCCAATATGATTTTTTACGGTCCGTCAGGTGTTGGAAAAACTACAGTGGCACGTATTATTGCCGAGCGCAGTGGAATGACCTTACATAAACTTAACGGAACTTCCTGTGGCACTAGTGATATTAAAGCAGTGTTAAGCGATATTGGAACATGGTCCGGCTCAAATGGAATTTTACTTTATCTGGACGAAATTCAGTATCTGAATAAAAAGCAGCAGCAGAGCTTGCTTGAATGTATTGAGGATGGCAGTGTTACACTGATTGCTTCTACCACAGAGAATCCTTACTTTTACATTTATAATGCGTTAATTTCACGCTGTACGGTATTCGAGTTTAAGAGCTTGCAAACCCAAGATGTCGTGCAGGGCTTGCAGAACGCTATAAAAAAGATAGAAAACGAAGAAGGCCAGCCCATTCAGATTGAACAGGATGCATTGGAATACTTGGCGCAAAGCGCAGGCGGCGATATGCGTAAGGCGCTGGGCGGTTTGGAATTTGCGGTGACAGCGGCAGAAGTTGCGGATGGTGAAAAGAAAATCACGCTGGATATGATTCAGCAGGTAACACGCCGCACGGCAATGCGATACGATAGAGATGGTGACGACCATTACGATATTTTGTCTGCTTACCAAAAATCTATGCGTGGCAGCGACCCGGATGCTGCACTGCATTATCTGGCACGCTTGCTGGAAGCGGGGGATTTAGTGTCCGCATGCAGGAGGTTAATGGTTTGTGCTTGTGAGGATGTTGGCTTGGCGTATCCGCAGATTATTCCAATCGTAAAAGCGGCGGTTGATGCGGCAAATATGCTGGGATTGCCGGAGGCACGGATTCCGCTGGCGGACGCAGTGATTTTGGTGGCAACCAGCCCCAAATCCAATGGCGGTGAGGCGGCTATTGATGCTGCTTTGGCAGATGTGAGAGCCGGCCGAACAGGACCGATTCCACGTCAACTGCAAAATAAACACTTCGACGGGGAAGATGCCCTGATAAAGGGTCAGCATTATAAATATCCGCATAGCTATCCCAATCATTGGGTGGAACAACAGTATTTGCCTGATGTGTTGGTGGGGACACAGTATTATCATTATGGCGAAAACAAAAACGAGCAGGCTGCACGTGCATATTGGGAACGTGTGAAGAATAAGTGAACCGTCGCTATAAGCTGTTGACAAAGAGAGCTTGTTTCGCTATATTGTAATTAGGAATAGTTACTTTTATTACTATTATGCGCTAGAAGGAGGGGTGTGAATGCGTTATTCGAGACAGCGAGAGTTGATTCTAAAAAAAGTAAATGCGTTGTGTGATCATCCTACAGCGGAAGAAATTTACGAAGTTGCCGAAAAAGAAATTCCGGGCCTTAGCTTGGGTACGGTATACCGCAACCTAAACGTGCTTGCTGATGCCGGTATGATTCGTCGTGTTTCAGTTCCCGGCAAAGCAGATCGTTTTGACCACACGCTGCGTCAGCATAGTCATCTGTATTGTACAGAGTGCGGCTGCGTAGAGGATATTTCTCTGGACGATGCAGCTATCCTGAAAATCGTAAAAGACGGTAATGATTCGGTTGTGGATTATTCTTTGGTCGTTTTCGGAACCTGTGAAAAGTGTCGTAACAAATCTGCAATGTAAATAAAGTTAATGATTGTTTGATAAAGGGTTGCCTCCTTTTGTTTGACGGTGCTGTGCCGCCTGACAAAAGGGGGTAATTATTTTACTTTTCGATGTTGTAAAGTGCCTTTTTTACACTTGACAAATGGCTGCTTCGCACATATAATTAACAACGTTAACTTTTTTGCACGGTGGTGAAATGTTGGATATAGATTGGATAAAAATGGTTCAGTATCAGCAGCAAATGCAAAAATTATCACGTATGCTGTTCCCGGTTAAACAGCATACACTTACAGCAAGTGAGTGTGAGTTGTTGGCGTGGCTGTATTTGAATCCGGACAAAAATACACCTTTTATACTGAGTCAGTGCAGCGGCATGAAAAAAGAGGCAGTAAGCCGCTGCCTGAAAAGCTTGTATGAAAAAGATTGTATTATAAAGGAAAGACAACCCTACGATGAACGGAGCTATAAGGTTTTTCTAACAGAAACAGGCTTTGAGGAATTGAAAAAAGGCTATGAAAGCCTTTTGCAGCCGTTTTACGATTTGTGGCGGGATACCGGGCCTGAATTTGAAGAACTATTAACGCTTACGGATAAAATCATTACCCATTTTGAAGAAAAGAAGGAGGCTGCTGATTTATAATGCAGTTTTATGATGCTTTGCAGCTGGATGCATCTATATTAAAGGCTAAAATGCGTGCCAGCGAAACAAAAAAAGAAAAAAACTTTTACCGCACCGCAATGGTGATGCGCTCGGTTTTGACCGTGCTGTTCTCGATTTTGTTTATCGGTTCACTTTCCAGCATTTTCGGACCGGAAAGTACGCCCATGGCAGTTGCATTGTTCTGCATTATGCTGGGAATTCGCTTTGTTAACTTTGAGTATTGCATTGGCGACTCACTGATTACTTTGGCAGCTTCGTTTCTGATTTTGCTGTTGGCACCGTGTGCAGTTACCATGGTACCGCCTATTGCAATGCTGTTTATCCACTTTGCTGCATTTTTTGCAATTTTATATATGACCTGCCAGCGTCCTGAGTTGGGTAATGGCGGTTTGTACAGCTTTGCGTATGTGTATCTGTCGGGTAACCCGGTAAGCGGTCAGCAGCTGGTTAACCGTGCAATGGTTACGGTAGTAGGCTACATTATCTGTGCAACGATTTTGTTCTTTAAGCATCGTCATATGCATAAGGGTGTCCGCTTCCATCACGTTGTCAAAAAGTTCGACTTGTCCAATATCGTATACCTGTGGCAGCTGCGTATGGCAATTGGTGTTAGCTGCATCTTAACATTGGGCAGCTGGCTCAAGGTTGAGCGCTTTATGTGGATGGGCTTTGCCTGCGCATCAATGCTGTCCAGCTATCCGTATACCGAAAACGTCAAGACCCGCTTTATCCATCGTATCGTCGGTGTGCTGATGGGCTCTGCAATATTCTTTGTAGTGTACAATATTATGCCGGAAAGTTTGCACGGAATTATGGGTCCCATGGGTGGTTTGTGCTTGGGCTTATGCACGGACTACCGCTATAAAACTGCATCAAACTGCTTTGGTGCATTGATGATTGCCGTAAGCATTTATGGCTTGCACGGTGCAATTCTGCTTCGTATTTGGGATACCATTTTGGGCGTTATGTTTGGCTGGTTAGTTGCTGAGGTTTTCCACCGTGTCTTTATGAAAAATATCGAAGTGAAAAATCCGTAATTTGTATTTGCATTAAATCAATAAAAGAGCAGGCTTCTTTTCCGGAGGCCTGCTCTTTTTTTGTAAACAGGGGTTTGGTGAGGACTGCTTGAAAAATATGTGTTCCATAAACCTGCCTGTCCCGCATAGAAAAGCTGTAGCACTCTCTTGTTATCACAATGAGAATAGTGTATAATTTACAATGTATTGTTATAGTTGCGCCTATTTAACACAATATAAAGCGCAACAGTAAGGAGCTGCTTTTGGAATTTTTGAATTTTACACATGACCAGTCCGCAGCCGATTTGATTGCGACGGTGTATCCGACCCCGCCGCTGGCTTACGTACATAGTTACGGCTGTCAGCAGAATGTGTCGGATGGCGAGCGCATTAAAGGCGTGCTGATGGACATTGGTTTCGGCTTATGTGATAAGCCTGATGATGCCGATTTGATTTTGTTTAACACATGTGCTGTGCGTGAACACGCCGAGCAGCGTGTTTTTGGTAACGTAGGTGCGTTAAAAGCAATTAAGGAAAAGAAGCCCAGCCTGATTATCGGTCTGTGTGGCTGCATGGCAAACCAGCAGCATGTGGTGGATAAAATCCGCAAGAGCTACCCCTATGTTGACTTGGTGTTCGGCGTAGACGGAATTGATACACTGCCTGCTTTGCTGACACAAAAGCTGAATCAGAAAAAGCGTATTTTGATGGAGCCTGCACAGCGGCCGGTTATCGTGGAACAGATGCCTGTTCGCCGTGAAAGCGATTTCCGTGCTTGGCTGCCCATTATGTATGGCTGCGACAACTTCTGCACATATTGTATTGTACCTTATGTGCGTGGCCGTGAAAAAAGCCGTCGCCCGGAGGACATTCTGGCGGAGTTTAAGCAGTTGGTAGAAGCCGGCTATAAGGAGATTACGCTGCTGGGCCAAAACGTGAACAGCTATGGCAAGGGTCTGGACGAGGAAATCGACTTTGCTGACTTGCTGAATCTGCTGTGTGCGGTTCCCGGCGATTATCAGATTCGCTTTATGACCAGCCACCCGAAGGATGCAAGCTACAAGCTGATTGATACGATTGCTGCACAGCCGCATCTTTGCAAGCATTTGCATTTGCCGGTGCAGTGTGGTTCCAACCGCATTTTGACCGAAATGAACCGCCGCTACACAGTAGAGAAATATCTGGATTTGGTGGAATATGCACGTAAGCGTATCCCGGGAATCACGTTCTCCAGCGATATTATTGTTGGCTTTCCCGGCGAAACCGAGGAGGATTTTCAGGGTACGCTGGAGCTGGTGAAAAAGGTCGGCTATATGCAGCTGTTTACCTTTATTTACTCTAAGCGTACCGGCACAAAGGCCGCTTTGATGGAGGACCCCACCCCTCGCAAGGAAAAAACTGACCGTATGCAGCGTTTGCTGGATACGCAGGATGCAATCGCTATGGATTTGGTGAAAAAGCAGATTGGTCAGACCGTTCGTGTATTGGTTGAAGGATACGGCCGTACCGAGGGCACCTTGTCTGGTCGATTGGATAATAACTTGACCGTTGAGTTTGCGGCAGAAGATTGTTTGATTGGTAATTATGCAATGGTAAAGCTGACAGGTGCACGTGCAACTGTGCTGTTGGGTGAACTGGACGCATAATGCCTTTCTATCATAAAGAAAGCACAAAATAAAAGGAGATATAAAAATGGATTGTATTGAAATGTTTAAGCGTGCAGCACAGGCACTGAAAACCGACGAGCGTTATCTGGCTTTGGATGCTGCACGTCGTGCAACGGATAATGATGAAGAACTGCAGGGCATGATTGGCGAGTTCAATCTGGCTCGTATGGACCTGAACAACGAAATCGGCAAGTCTGACCGTGACGATGCTCGTATTTCTGAGCTGAACGAGAAGATTAACACCCTGTACGCTAAGGTTATGAACCACGAAAAGATGGTTGCTTATAACGAGGCAAAGCAGGGCTGCGAGCTGATGATTAACTATATCGACGCAATCATCAACACTGCTATGAACGGCGGCGACCCCATGACCGTGGAAGAACCCTCTGCTGAGTGCACTGGTAGCTGCGCTTCTTGCGGCGGCTGCCACTAAATTAGAAGAATTTACTCCAAAAGAACAGGATAGGTGATACACGTGGCGGAATTTTCCCCCATGATGCAGCAGTATTTTGAAATCAAAAAACAACATCAGGACGCAATTCTGTTTTACAGATTGGGTGACTTTTATGAAATGTTTTTTGATGATGCAATTACCGCATCACGTGAGCTTGATTTGACCCTGACCGGGCGTCAGTGTGGCCAGGAGGAACGTGCGCCCATGTGCGGTGTACCGTTCCATAGTTACGAAAGCTATATGGCCCGTTTGATTGCAAAAGGCTATAAGGTTGCTATCTGCGAGCAGGTAGAGGACCCGGCAACAGCAAAGGGACTGGTTAAGCGTGACGTTATCCGTGTGGTAACACCGGGTACAGTCATCGAAAGCAGTATGCTGCAAGATGATAAAAATAATTATATTTGCAGCGTGTATCTAAAAGGCAAAAAGGCTGGCATTTGCTTTGCCGATATCTCTACCGGCGCATCCTATGCCACTGAGCTTTCCGGCGAAAAAATCACCAATGCTATTATAGCGGAGCTTTGTCGATTCCACCCCAGTGAGCTGCTGATGAACAGCAATGTACTGGACGTGCGGGAAATTACCGCTTATGTAAAGCAGCATATGCAGTGCTCGGTGGAGCTGATGGAAGATGATTGCTTTGCGCCGGGGTTGGTGCAAAGCACATTGGAAAAGCAGTTCGGGCGTGACTGGAACACTCGCATTGACATCGACCCCAAAGGCTTGGTTCGATATGCGTTTGGTGCATTGCTGCAATATCTGCACGCTACCCAGATTAAGGGTGTGGAGCGCCTGCGCAGTGTGGAAAATTACAGCGAAGCGCAGTTTATGCAGCTTTCAGCTGTAACACGTGCCAATTTGGAACTAACAGAAACCATGCGTGGCAGAGAAAAGCGTGGAACGCTGTTGTGGGTGCTGGATAAGACACAAACAGCAATGGGTAAGCGCTTGCTGCGCAGCCGTGTGGAACAGCCGTTAGTATCCAGTGCACAAATCAACGCACGCCTGAACATGGTGGAAAGCCTCTATCAGGAAAACGTGATTCGCAGCGAGCTGATGGACGAGCTTCGTTATGTTTTTGATATTGAGCGTCTGATGACCCGCACTGTTTACGGCTCGGCTACACCAAAAGAAGTGTTTGCCTTGGCGCAAACCTGCGACCATTTGCCGCGCTTGAAGGAACTGGCACTGGAAACCAATTGCCCGGAGCTTACTAATCTGGCAGAGAAAATTGATGTGTTGGATGATATTCGGGAGCGCATTTATGCCAGCATTCAGCCGGACGCACCGTCCACATTAAAGGACGGCGGCGTGATTAAAACCGGTTATAATGCGGAGCTGGATGAATTGCGTGCCCTGCGTGACGACAGCAAGGGGATTCTTGCCGAAATGGAAACCCGTATGCGGGAAGAAACCGGTATTCCTAAGCTGAAAGTCGGTTTTAACCATGTGTTTGGCTACTACATCGAGGTAAGTAATGCCTATAAGGAGCAAGTGCCGGATTCTTATGTGCGTAAGCAGACACTGGCAAACGGCGAACGCTATATTACGCAGGAACTGAAAGAACTGGAAAGCAAAATCCTTGGTGCGCACGAACGTCTGATTGTGCTGGAACATCAGCTGTTTAACGAGCTTTTGGAAATGCTTTCGTCACAGCTTGTGCGTATTCAGGATACGGCTTCCGCAGTGGCACAGTTGGATGTGGCTGCGGCGCTGGCACAGGTGGCAGTAGATAATAACTATTGCCGCCCGCTTGTAGACGACTCTGATGAGCTGAAGATTGTAGACGGCAGACATCCGGTTGTAGAGCAGGTATTAAAAGGCAGCTTGTTTGTTCCAAACGATACACTGCTTGACTGCGATAAAAACCGCTGCCTGATTATTACAGGCCCGAATATGGCAGGTAAATCTACATATATGCGCCAAAATGCATTGATTGCTTTGATGGCTCAAATCGGCTCATTTGTTCCTGCACGTGAATGCCATGTGGGTATTGTAGATTCTATCTTTACGCGTGTAGGCGCATCGGACGATTTGGCGGCAGGCCAGTCTACCTTTATGGTGGAAATGACAGAGGTTGCAGAGATTTTGAAAAACGCAACAGCAAAAAGCCTCGTTGTGCTGGACGAAATCGGCCGAGGAACCTCTACATTTGATGGCATGAGCATTGCACGTGCTGTAGTGGAGCATATTGCGGATAAGTCGCAGGGTATGGGCTGTAAAACATTATTTGCTACCCATTATCACGAGCTGACAGACTTGGAGCAGGCCATTGACGGTGTACGGAACTATAATATCGCCGTAAAAAAACGTGGGGAAGACGTTACCTTCCTGCGTAAGATTGTGCCCGGCCCGGCGGACGATAGTTATGGTATTGAGGTTGCAAAGCTGGCTGGTTTACCTAACTCGGTTACACGCCGTGCAAGGCAGGTGTTGAAAGTACTGGAAGCAAATGCGCCCAACCGTAAGCAAGTAGAGCAGCTGGACTTTGATGCACTGGAAGAGTATACATCTCCTGCATTGCCAACAGAGCTGGTTGAAAAGCTGGAACAGACCAATGTGGATACGCTTACTCCCATTGAAGCACTGAACTTTTTGTATGAGTTAAAGAAAACCCTGAAAGGCTCAATATCGGGCTAAGTAGGTAAGGAGGATACGCTGTGGCAGTAATTCACGTACTAGATAAACATACGGCAGAGTTGATTGCCGCAGGTGAAGTAGTCGAGCGCCCGGCATCCGTTGTAAAAGAGCTGGTCGAAAATGCGATTGATGCGGGTGCAAGGCAGATTACGGTAACCATTGAATCTGGTGGTGTACGTTTTATTGAGGTCAGTGATGATGGAAGCGGTATTGAAGCCGAGTATATCAGTAAGGCCTTTATTCGTCATGCAACCAGTAAAATCGAAAAGGAAGCCGACCTGTACAGCATACATACACTGGGCTTCCGTGGAGAGGCTTTGGCCTCTATCGCCAGTGTGGCCCGTGTAGAAGTTTTAACCAAAACCGAGTTGGATGAGTTTGCATGCTCGTACCGTATCGAAGGCGGGGAAGAACTTGGCGTGCAGCCCGGCGCACGAGGTGTTGGAACAACCATTCGTGTAAAAGACCTTTTCTTCAATACACCGGCTCGCATGAAGTTCTTAAAAAAGGACGCCAGCGAGGGTACGTTTGTTGCAGATGTGGTAAACCATGCGGCATTGAGCCATCCGGAGATTCGCTTCAAGTTTGTGCGTGAGGGCAAAGTGCAGTACGTGACACCGGGTGACGGCAAACTGCGAAGTGCTGTGTATACAGTGCTTGGCAAAGAATTTGCACGGGACCTGCTGGACGTGGATTCCACGATGGCGCAGTATCGTGTAAGTGGTTTGATTACGCCTCCACGAAGCTGCCGTGCAAGCCGTGGTATGCAGGTCTTTTTCATCAACGGTCGCTATGTAAAAAATCGTACGATGATGGCAGCACTGGAAGGCGCTTTTAAGGGCACAACCATGCAGGGCAAGTTTCCCGGCGGTGTGCTTATGCTGGAAATGCCGCCGGATTTGATTGATGTAAATGTTCACCCGGCAAAGACAGAGGTCCGTTTCTCGAGAGAGAACGATGTGTTTGAAGCGGTATACCATGCTGTGAAGACTGCTGTTACGCAAACAGGCGCAGGAGAACAACAATTTAGATTCCTCGTGCAGGAAAAGAAAACTGAAAATAGCGAAAAAGACGAATCTGCGGCAAAAACGGAAGTCCTTAATAACGCTATTACCACTGTAAAGCAAAACTGCGTTGCAGATGCGAAAACCGCAAAACCGCTGTATACGACGGCAAATGTGGGCAACTCGGCGGAAAAAGACATTCTGCCAAGCGCCGAAATACCCATTGCTCCTTCGCTGGAGCGCAAGGCGGCAACTGCTGCGATTCAGGTAAGCAGTCCGGTTTTCCGGGCGCCGGTCGAGGACAGCCGCTATTTGGATATTATGCCGGAGGAGCCTATTCCCGCTGCGGCAGATATGGCGGACTGGACAGCATCGGCGCCACAGGAAAATGCAACGCAGAAAACTACTGAGCAAGCAAAAGTTGTTTCAGATTTTGCAGACACAGTTCCTGCGCCCGCAGATACAGACATGGCAATGCCTGATGAGCAGATGACAGCAGAGCCCTTGCAGGATGAGCAGCCTGTCCAGAACAAACAGCTGACGTTTTTGCAAGAGCCTGAAATCGAACCCTTGCGTTACGTGGGCGAAGTGTTCCATACCTATATCATTACAGAGCGCAATCAGGAGATTTGCCTCATTGATAAGCACGCCGCCCATGAGCGTATTTTGTACGAACAATTGGTAAAGGACTATGGCAATGTTGCAGGGCAGTTGCTGCTTTCTCCCGTTGCAGTCAATTTAACCGCACCGGAAAAGCAAGCTGTGCTGGAGCAAAAGGAAATGCTTTTTGCAGCTGGTTTGGATATTGATGATTTCGGGGGCAACACCGTAGTTGTACGTGAGGTGCCTTGTGATGTGGAACCTGACGATGTGGAAAACCTTTTGGTAGAACTTGCTGACAGGCTTGCTAAGGGAAGCAAAGATGCCCTTGGAGAAAAGACGGAGTGGGTTCTGCATTCGATTGCTTGTCGTGCTGCCATTAAGGCAGGCGACAGAACCCACCCGGAGGAGCTGCTTCGTTTGGCAGAAGAAATCATGTCCGGCAAGGTTCCGCCGTTCTGCCCGCATGGGCGCCCTTGCGTATTAAAACTGACAAAGAAGGAGTTGGAAAAGCAGTTTGGCAGACTTGTGTAAACCGGCTGTTTTGGCTGTGGCCGGCCCAACAGCAAGCGGAAAAACCAGCTTAGGTGTTTTTTTGGCCAAGCAGTTAGGCTGCGAAATTATCAGCACCGACTCCATGCAGATTTATAAAGGGCTGGACGTGGGTACTGCAAAGGTGACTAAGGAGGAAATGTGCGGTGTTCCGCACCATTGCCTTGATATTCGCACACCGGAACAAGTGTTCAGCGTAGCAGATTTTGTAGATTTGGCAAATGAAAAGGCCGCAGAAATCGCCCGGAGGGGGAAGACCCCTTTGCTGGTTGGCGGAACAGGATTATATCTGGAAAGCTTCCTAAAAGGTGTGCACTTTGCACCCGATAAAGCAAATCCGGAAATCAGACAAAAGCTGACTGAGGAGCTGGAACAATACGGTGCAGAAGCAATGTACCTGCGGCTAGAGCAAGTGGACCCGGATGCAGCACATGCAACGCACCCCAATAATACGGTTCGAGTTTTAAGGGCATTGGAGCATTATGAGGCTACCGGGCAAACGCTGTCGGAGCAGCGTGCGCATTCCTTGCCGGAGCAACCGCCTTATCGTGCACTTGTGTTTGGCTTGGATTTTCCGGAGCGGGCACAGCTTTACCAGCGAATCGACCAGAGAGTGGATTTGATGATGGAGCAGGGCTTGCTGGAAGAAGCAAAAATGGTTTACCAAAACCGGGAAAGCTACCGCACAGCAGCGCAAGCAATTGGATATAAGGAGCTTTTTCCTTATTTTGAGCACACTGCTGAGCTTTCGCAGTGTGTGGATAAGCTAAAACAGGCATCACGCAACTACGCAAAACGACAGCTGACGTGGTTTCGCCGAATGGATAATATTTGTTGGCTGGATGCAAGTGCACCGGATGTAAAGGAAGTAGCACTTGCAAAAGCAAAACAGTTTTTGGAGCAAAGTTCTACACAGAAATAAGGTATGAGGCGTAACATGAAAAAAAAGAAAAGGTCTTGGGCCGTTATCATACCGGCGCTGTTCTGTATACCGGCGTTGTATGTGGCAGCTCAAATTTACAGCGCAACTAAGGTAACATACGAATACGAAACGGTAATTCAATACCAAATGACGGATAGTATGGAAGCAGAAGGCGTTGTGCTGTATCAGGAAACCCCCGTACAGGGCGAAGGTATGTTAGGATACTTGGTGCGTGACGGCGAGCGAGTTTCTAACGGAACAAGTCTTGCTGAGGTATACACCAGCAGCGAGCAGGCAAAAGCAAGTGTGCGCCTTTCAGAAATTGGTGGGCAGATTGATTTGCTGGAGAAATCACAGAATACATCTTCCACTAAAATTGATGTGCTTATGGCACAACGCAGTACGGCTATCTATAACCTGTTGGATTCCATGGATAAAAGCAAGTGGAACACAATCCCCAGTCTGCAAAAGGATTATCTGTTAGCCCAAAATAAACTGCAAATCACAACAGGGGAAATCAATAACTTTAATCCGCTGATTGATGAGCTGAAACAGGAACAGGAGCAAATCAATAAGCAACTGTCAGGATTGAATTCGATTAAAGCTCCGGCAATGGGGTATTTTGTAAGCGCAGAAAACACGCAGCTGCTAAATGTTGACCGAGCAGAGCTTGTGGCTATGCCGCCGCAAGCTTTGAAAAACGCTATGCAGGATGGCGTAACGAAAAACATGGATGGCTTAGTGGGCAAAATTGTTTCGGGTTATACATGGCAGTTTTGCGGTGTAACTACCATAGAAAACAGTGAGCGCTTTGAAAACCAAAAAACGGTGCGTATTAGTTTTCCCGGAAAAATGGAACAGCCGCTTACAGCAAGCGTCGTTAGTGTGGAAAAAGATGCAGAAAACGGCATTGCGAAATTTGTTCTTCAATGTGACTATGTAAATGCGGATGTATTGAAGCTTGGCAAAGAAACGGCAAGAATTGATTTTGCTACCTACACAGGTTTGCGTGTGAATGCGGATGCGGTACGTTATGTACGTGAGAAACCTAACGCAGCAGATTCTGAGCAGCAAACAGCGGAAACAACAGGCGAAAATTATGTTCCCGGCGTATATGTAAAATACGGAAATTTAGCACGTTTTCGCCGAATTAAGGAGCTGTATCGTGATAGTACCGGAACTTATATTCTGGTACCGATAGATGGAGCTTTGGGTAAAGAAAGCGAGGTTCGTCTGTACGACGAGGTAATCATTGCGGGCCAAGAATTATACGATGGAAAACTTTTGTAAGCTCTTTTATTGACATCTGTGTAAAAAAAAACGATAATAATAAAATGTATGGATATATACTGCATGTTTTCGCATAGTGAACATACAGAGTAAAGGAGTTTGGTAAGATGGCATTCATGGATACGTTAAAAAATATTTTCTCTCCGGATGAGGATGATGATTACGATTACATTGATGATGCTTCTGAAATGGTAAACAGCAATCCTTCCTTGCGTTTGGATGATTCCTACGAAGATCATAGCGCACGTGAAGCTGCTGCAACCAACAAGAGAAACAAAGTCGTTAATATTAACGCTACAACACAGCTGAAGGTCGTTTTGGTTAAGCCAGAGCGATTTGAAGATGCCAGCACAGTTGCAGACCATCTGAACAGCAAGCATACTGTTGTGCTGAATCTGGAGTCTACAAATAAGGAAGTTTCTCGCCGTTTGGTCGACTTCCTGTCCGGTGTTGCCTATGCAAATAACGGCCAGATTAAGCGTGTGGCAAACAGCACCTTTATCATTACCCCCTACAATGTTGACATTATGGGGGATCTGCTGGACGAACTGGAGAGCAACGGTGCCTTCTTCGGTTGATTTGCAGAAACGCGGCTTTTTACCGCCGCAAAATGATGCGGAGCGGACATTATCTCGTCATGCAGAGGATTTAGCACGGATTGCACAAACCCGTGGAGTGGCAAGGTATTCTGATTTTCTCAGTGATCGTGAGCAGGACTTAGTACGTGCGGCAATGAATCGTGCTAAGTGCGATTGCTGGCACTTTGATGGTGGCTGGCAGGATGCGGAGCGTAAAATCCTTTGTATCGAGCCGGAAGATGTGTATCTGGTATGTCCGTTGGTCTGTGTTCGGCTGGAATGTAAATTGGTGTCCGGGGCAATCCCACCGCTGCATAAAGATTATCTTGGCAGCTTAATGGGTCTCTCGCTTAAGCGGGAATCTCTGGGAGATATTGTGCTGCCGCCGGATCAAAAGGGGATAGCCTACGTTTTTGCTTTGGAAACAGCTGCACACTTGATAGAGGCTGAATTAACACGGGTAGGCAATATCACGGTGCAGTGTACCATTGTTGACGAAGTTCCCCAGTTTCAAAAAGCAGAGCGAGAAATTCGCACGGCCACAGTATCATCTCTTCGTTTAGATGCAGTGCTGGCAGCAATGCTGCGGTGCAGCAGGGGGCAGGCGGCGGATTTCATTGCGGCCGGCAGAGTGGAAATCAACCATGTACCAGCATCCAGTACGCATGCTGCGGTTTATGTCGGGGATATCTTTACAGTGCGAGGCAAGGGACGGTATCAACTGACAGATTTACCGGGCAAAAGTAAAAAGGACAGAGATATCATTTCGTTTTTCCAGTTTTAACAAACAGATTATAGAATGAGCGGAGGAATCCAAATGGTTACTGCACAAGAGGTACAAAGCGCAATCTTTGGTAAAGGCTTGCGTGGATACAATGTGGAACAGGTTGACGAGTTTTTGGATCGTGTTGCAGAGCAACTCACCGCAGACGAACAGCGTATTTCCGAAATGTCGAAAGACAACGAGGAACTAAAAGATAAGCTGCTGGAGCTTGCCCAAAAATTGGAAGGCTACCGCAGTGATGAAAACGCATTGAAGTCTGCCCTGTTAAATGCGCAGCGCATGGGCGAAAACGTTATTAAAGAAGCACGCCAGAAGGGCGATGTACTGGAAAGAGAAGCTCGTATTCGCTCGGAGGATATTCTTCGTGCAGGAGCGGAGAAAATCAAGGAGCAGGAGCTGGAACTGGAGCGCATAAAAGCTGAGGTAGCGCAGTTTAAGGCAAATGTGCTGGGCCTTTACAAGACCCACATCGAGCTGCTGAGCACCTTGCCCGGTGAGGAAATGGAACCTGAAGAAGTTGAGGTTCAGGAAGAAGCCGTTGAGCCGATTCCTGAGGAAACTGAAGTTTCGGAAGAAAACATCAGCACTGCTGATATTGATGCAGAAGCAGAGGTCCCTGCGCAAAAAGATGACTTTTGGCAAAAAGATGAAGAAGAGTTGACGGCAGAGATTGCGGCGTCCATGTCGGATAAAAGCGAGACCTTCCGTGGAATTACATTTAGCGATTGATATTTAGCAACCCTTAGTTAAAAAATCCTGGTGCGCAAGCGCTTTCGGGAACAAAATAGAGGAGAGTGGAACCATTGGCAAAGAACCCATCCAAATACGATCAGACGATCCACCTGCCCAGAACCGCATTTGAGATGCGTGCAGGCCTGCCGAAAAAAGAGCCTGTTATGTTGCAGGATTGGAAGGACAACGATCTGTACAACAACCTGATGAAGCACAACGAAGGCAAACCCAAGTTTGTTTTGCACGACGGCCCTCCGTACGCAAACGGCAACATTCACATGGGTACTGCACTGAATAAGATTATCAAGGATATCATTATCCGCTATAAGAGCATGGACGGCTACCAGACTCCGTTTGTGCCCGGCTATGATACCCATGGCCTGCCCATCGAACTGAAGGCACTGGCTTCTGTTGGCGATAAGAAAAAGGACATCTCCAAGTTGGAGCTGCGCCGCATCTGCCATGAGTTTGCTACGGAGCATATCGACATTATGGGCGAGCAGTTCCAGCGCTTGGGCATCATCGGTGACTTCGCTAATCCTTACTTGACTCTGAAGCCTGAGTTTGAAGCACGTCAGGTCGAGATTTTCGGCAAGATGGCTTCCAAGGGCTACATTTACAAGGGCATGAAGCCCGTTTACTGGTGCCCCGAGTGCCGCACCGCTCTGGCTGAAGCTGAGATTGAATACGGTGATGATGAATGTGATTCCATCTTTGTCCGCTTTGCTGTTTCTGAGGACCCCAATGGTGTTCTGGCAAAGCACGGCATCCCGATGGAGGATACTTACTTTGTAATTTGGACCACCACCACTTGGACCTTGCCCGCTAACGAGGCCATCTGCTTGAATGGTGAGTTCAACTACTCTTTTGTTAAGATTGATGGTAAGTACCACATCATGGCTACCGATTTGGTCGAAAGCGTAATGAACGCTTGCCATGTAGAAAATTACGAGATTGTTGGCGAGCCTGTTTCCGGCTGCGAGTTTGAGCTGATGCGTTACCAGCACGTATACCTGCCTAAGCAGGGCTACGTAATTCTGGGTGACCACGTCACTCTGGAAAGTGGTTCTGGCTGTGTTCATACTGCAGGCGGCCACGGTGTTGATGACTTTAACGTAAGTAAGAAGTACCCGCAGGTCAACATTACTGTTCCCGTTGATGACGGCGGTTACCTGACCGAGTTGGCAGGTAAGTATGCAGGTCAGAAGGTATGGGCTGCAAACAAGACCATTCTGGCTGACTTGCAGGAGTCCGGCGCTGTGATGGGTGTTCAGCACATTGTCCATAGCTACCCGCACTGCTGGCGTTGCCACAAGCCTATCATCTTCCGTGCAACCGAGCAGTGGTTCTGCTCTGTGGCTGCCTTCCGTGAGGATATTTACAAGGCAATTGATACTGTTAACTGGATGCCTGAGTGGGGCCACGACCGTATGCATGGCATGGTTCGTGACCGTAACGACTGGTGCATTAGCCGTCAGCGTACTTGGGGCGTGCCGATTCCTGCATTCTACTGCAAGAAGTGCGGCAAGTACCATATTACGGATGCAACTATCGCAGCTGTAAGCGATTTGTTCCGTAAAGAAGGCTCTGATGCATGGTACAAGTACGATGCTAAGGATATTATCCCGGCCGGCGAGGTTTGCGAGTGCGGCGCTTCCGATTGGGAGAAGGATACCGACATCATGGACGTTTGGTTCGACTCCGGTTCTACCCATGTGGCAGTTCTGGAAGAACGCCCTGAGCTGTCCTGGCCTGCTGACCTGTATATGGAAGGTGCTGACCAGTTCCGTGGTTGGTTCCAGTCCAGCTTGCTGACCAGCGTTGCAACACGTGGCGTAGCTCCTTACAAGAATGTTTTGAGCCACGGCTGGGTTGTTGACGAACAGGGCAAGCAGATGCACAAGAGTGCAGGCAACGGCGTGGAGCCTAAGGAAATCATCAAGGACTACGGCGCAGACATTATCCGTCTGTGGGTTGCAAGCTCTGACTATACTGTTGACGTTCGTGCAGGCAAGAACATCTTTAAGCAGTTGAGCGAGGCATACCGTAAGATTCGTAATACTGCACGTTTCATTCTGGGTAACCTGGATGGCTTCGACCCCAATACCGATATGGTGCCGGACGATCAGCTGTTTGAAATCGACCGTTGGGCTCTGGCAGCTATGGACGATTTGATGCGTGACGCTACCGAAGGCTACGACAGCTATAACTTCAGCAAGGTGTACCATGATGTACACAACTTCTGTGTTGTTGATATGTCTAACTTCTATCTGGACGTTATCAAGGATCGTTTGTACTGCACCAGTGGCGTGGGCCGTAAGGCTGCACAGACTGCTATGTACAAGATTCTGGTTGCTCTGGATAAGATTATTGCTCCCATCCTGTGCTTCACCAGTCAGGAAATCTGGGACTACATGCCCAAGATGGAAGGCATGAACAAGTACGTTGTCTTTGAGGATATGCCCAAGGCAGGCGCTTATACTGCTGACGAAGCATTCGAGGCAAAGTGGGCACAGATTATGGCAATCCGTGATGAGGTCAAGAAGGTTCTGGAGCAGAACCGTGCTGATAAGGTTATCGGTTCTTCTCTGGAGGCAGGTATCAAGTTGTACTGCACCGGCAGCAACTATGCCCTGCTGAACGAGATTCCTATGGACGAGTTGGCAGACCTGATGATTGTCTCCCGTGCAGAACTGATTGAAGGCGAAGGCGGTATCGCTTCTGGCATTGAAGGCTTGGGTATCGAGGCATATCGTGCTCAGGGCGAAAAGTGCGAGCGTTGCTGGAAGTATTCTGGAAACATCGGCAGCGATGCAAGCCACCCCACGTTGTGTGCACGTTGTGCAGCAGACGTGAATATTTAATCGTGTAAGTCGGGCGACGCATCCGTTTTTTCGGGGGCGCCGCCCGTTTTATTCCAACCCAGAGAGGATACAAAATGGCATATATTATAGCAAATCTGGCAATTTTAGGTGTTTTGATTGGCGTGGACCAATGGATTAAAGCATGGGCTGTAGCATCTCTGGCACCGGTACACGCAATGCCTCTTATTCCGCACGTAGTAGAGCTGCGCTTCTATCTGAATGATGGAATGGCATTTAGTATGCTGAGCGGAAAACAGGGCCTTTTAATTGTTGCAACCAGTATTACGTTGCTGGTTGTAGCATATTATTTGTTTGCACGCTGCCGAAACCATATGCTGCTGCAAGCTTCGTTGCTGCTGATTTTAAGCGGCGGCATTGGTAACCTCATTGACCGTGTGTTGAACGGCTGCGTTGTAGACTACATCAATTTGCTGTTTATGAACTTTGCTGTTTTCAATTTTGCGGATATTTGTGTCTGTGTGGGTGCTGCGCTGCTCATTTTAGACGTGCTTTTGCATGATACAGAGCACGGTAAAAAGACCGGGAAGGACACCGAGTAAACCATGGAAATTCTGGAATTTATCGTAGAAAAAGAAACAGAGGGCACACGCATTGACCGCTTTTTGGCAAATGAGGATACGGGGCTTTCCCGCAGTGCCTTGCAGAACCTGATGGACCAATGCATGGTACTTTGCAACGGTAAGTTTGTTGCAAAAAGCCTAAAGGTAAAAGCTGGCGACGTTATCGAGGTGCAAATTCCTGATGCAAGGCCGGTTGAAACGGTTGCACAGAATATCCCGCTTGATGTGGTATACGAAGACGAGCATCTGCTGGTGGTAAATAAACCTAAGGGAATGGTAGTACATCCGGCACCGGGTAACCCGGACGGAACCTTGGTAAATGCGCTGCTATACCATTGTAAAGGGTCGTTGTCTGGCATTGGCGGCGAAATCCGCCCCGGTATTGTACACCGAATTGATAAGGATACAAGCGGACTGTTGGTAGTTGCGAAAGATGACGCAACGCATATTGGCTTGTCTCAGCAGATGGCAGTGCATAGCATTCGCCGTGTGTACAATTCTGTGGTGTATGGCGGCTTTGCGCAAGACGAAGGCTTTGTAGAAGCTCCGATTGGGCGGTCCAAAGCAGACCGCAAAAAGATGTCTATTTATCCGATGGACACCCCGGGGACGAAGTATGCGTATACATCATATAAAGTTCTGGGCAGATATGATGGCTTTACGCACATTGCCTGCCAGTTAAAAACGGGAAGAACCCACCAGATTCGTGTGCATATGGCATCCATTGGCCATCCGGTGGCAGGAGATGCTGTGTACGGGCCGCATCGCTGTATTACCAGTTTGCATGGACAGTGCCTCCATGCAAAAACATTAGGCTTTATTCACCCGGCTACGGGCGAATACATGGAATTTGACTCTGATTTGCCGGAGTATTTTACGCATTTCCTGAAAACACTGCACGGGAGGTAATAGCTATGCGTTCCCTGGAAGAAGTGATGGTTGTGTCCAGCCTGGAAGGTGCTATGCTGGATACAAAAGGAAACCTTGCTAAAGCAAACAAAGAGGTTGTTCAGTTGTATTGCGAGCGTGGCGGCCATTTTACCGTGGCATCTAACCGGACACCTGCATATGTTGCTGCGATGTTAAAAAATATCCCTGTTACCGACCCTGTTATTTGCTGTGGCGGTGCGGTAATATACGATGTGAATCGTAACGAGTATGTGGCACAGCGTATGTTACATACAGAGCAAGCACGTGAGATGCTGGAGGCGGTATTGGTTGCGTTCCCGCAGGTTGGTGCAATTGTTCAGCGTCAGGACGGAACATTGTGCGTTGTGCAAGCAAACCAGTATACGCACACCTATATGCAGCAGGAGCGTTCAGGTTATTTGCTGGCTCAGGCAGAGGACGTACAAGCTCCTTGGGTGCGTGTTATCTTTACAGGGAAAACGGATCAGATGGACCGACTCGAACAGTATGCAGAACGGCATAAACATGGCGACAAGATAGCACTGGTACGTGCATCAGATGATTGCTGCCATCTTTTAGCGGCGAATGTTTCAAAAGGAAATGCAGTGCGCGAACTGGCACAAATTTGTGAAATCCCGCAGCAGTATATCTATTCCATTGGCGGAAATTATAGCGACCAAGCATTACTGCAAATGACAGGACACGCAGTAGCTGTACCGAGTGCGCCTGTTCGGGTAAAGCTGGCAGCAGATTTAGTTACACGTCTGGAAGCTTGCGAAGGTGGAGCGGCAGAGTTTTTATACTGCTTAACAAAGGAGTACGAAAAGTAAGATGCGCAACACAAAAGGTCCTGATAAAAAGCTGATTTTGGTATTTCTGGCAGCAATTTTGCTGATTGTGTTAAGTGCATGGCTTTGTGCGCCGGTCCCATTTTGGTAAGCAAAAGGCGTGAATTAGTAAAAGAAAATGCAAACCGGAAATAATCTATAAAAATGCGGCAGCCATGAGCTGTCGCATTTTTTAATAGTTTGCAAAGCACCGGAAGCAAAATCTATGTAAAAACACGAAAGTGCTGAATCACTATAACAAAAAACGTGTTTCTTCTTTTTTATATATGGATAGTGGGGTATAATACATTAGGTAAGTTTTAGAAATGAGGCTATAAAAATGGATTTACAAACTGCACGTTCCCGTGCGCAGGAATTGCGCAAGATTTTGGAATATAACAGCCGCCTGTATTATGAGCAGGATGCTCCGGAAATGGAAGACTACGAGTACGATATGCTCAATCGAGAGCTAAAAGAGATTGAAGCACAGTTTCCGGAGTTGGTAGACAGCGCATCACCCACGCAGCATGTAGGAGGTGCGGCATCCAGCCGGTTTGCAAAAGTCACGCACGCCGTAAAAATGGAGAGCTTGCTGGATGCTTTTTCTGAGGAAGAAATTCGGGATTTCGACCGCCGTGTTCGGGAAACAGGTGTAGAACCAGAGTATGTTGTCGAAATCAAAATAGATGGTCTGTCTTGCAGCTTGGAATATGAAAACGGCACACTGGTACGTGCCTCTACCCGTGGCGACGGTGTGGTAGGCGAAGATGTAACAGCCAATGTAATGGCAGTTCAATCTATCCCCAAGAAGCTGGAAAATGCACCTGAGTTTTTAGAGGTGCGTGGCGAAATTTATATGCCCCATGATACCTTTAACAGATTGCGTGAACAGCAGGAACTGGACGGTGTACAGCCGTTTAAGAACCCTCGAAATGCTGCTGCAGGAAGCCTGCGCCAGAAAGATGCAGCCATTACCGGCAGCCGTGGGCTGGCTATCTTTGTATTCAATATCCAGCAAATTCGTGGCAAGGAACTGCATTCTCATAAGGAGAGCTTGGACTATCTGAAACAATTAGGTATCCCGGTTTCTCCACGGTACAGCGTGTTTACTAGTATTGAAGATGTACTGGCAGAAATCAAGGACATTGGAAACCACAGACAGGATTTGTCCTTTGATATGGATGGCGCTGTTGTAAAGGTAAATGACTTCACTCAACGTGAACAAATGGGCTCTACCAACAAATTCCCACGTTGGGCCGTCGCTTTTAAGTATCCTCCCGAAGTGAAAGAAACAGAATTGCTGGATGTGGAAGTTGCAGTTGGCCGTACCGGTGTGTTGACACCTACTGCTGTTTTTAATCCAGTATTTTTGGCAGGTACAACAGTTTCTCGTGCTACTTTGCATAACGAGGATTTTATCCGTCAGTTCGACTTACACATTGGCGACTGTATTCAGGTCCGAAAAGCCGGCGATATTATTCCGGAAGTGATTGGTGTGTCCGCACGAAAAGAGGGGGCAGAGCCGTACGTGCTGCCTGCTGTTTGTCCTAGCTGTGGTGAGCCTGTTGTGCACTTGGCAGATGAAGCAGCTTTGCGGTGTATCAACCCGGAATGTCCGGCACAGGCCTTGCGCAATTTGATTCACTTTGCATCTCGTGATGCTATGGATATTGATGGATTGGGAACAGCTGTTTGTACACAGCTGACGGATAAAAGCTTGGTGCACACAGTTGCAGATTTGTATTCCTTGGAGAAAGAACAGCTGCTGAAACTGGATAAGTTTAAGGAAAAGAGCGCCGACAACCTGCTAAATGCAATCCAAAAGAGCAAGGATAATAACCTGGACAAACTGATTTTCGGTTTAGGTATCCGAAATATCGGAGATAAAGCCGCAGCGCTTTTGGCAGAACACTTTGGTACGATGGATGCGCTGTGCAACGCAACGGCAGAACAGATTTGTCAAATTGATGGCTTTGGGGATACCATGGCGCAAAGCGTTGTTTCTTTCTTTGAAAAAGAGGGAACAAGTGATTTACTTTCCCGTTTGAAGCAGGCCGGTGTTAATATGGAATGGCACGGCGAAAAGAAAACCGATATTCTGTTAGGCAAAACTTTGGTAGTAACAGGTACGCTGGAAACACTTTCCCGCAATGAGGCGGAAGCACTGATTGTTAAAAACGGCGGCAAGGCGAGCGGTTCCGTTTCTAAAAAGACGAGCTACTTGGTGGCAGGCGCAGCAGCCGGCTCTAAGTTAACAAAGGCGCAAACTTTGGGAATCCCTGTTTTAACCGAGCAAGAATTTTTGGATATGCTCAAATAAAAACAAATATCGAAACAAAAAGGCAGTCTTCTGGTAAAGAAGGCTGCCTTTCTTTTGTTCTATAGGCTGGGTAGGGGGTCATACAATAAAGCAAAGAGGTGCTAAAAATGGAAGCATATCATCAAGTTGTAGCGTCGCTGCCCCTTTGGCTGCGGCCTCCTTTGTTAAAAATTCCATCCCAAACAGCTGCTTATGTGCATGAAATTCGTTTGCGCAGCGGTGGACCTATCGTTTTGGTGGTAAACGGTTCTCCAACCGTTACAGTCGAAAACCTGATACTCACCCAAAGCCAAATAGAAGAAATCCTATTTGTTTTGTGCGGTGGTTCGCTCTATGCACATGAAACCGAAATCGCACAAGGGTATGTTCTGCTGCCGGGCGGACATCGTGTAGGTATCGGCGGCAAGTATGTGCAAGACCAAACAGGAAATGTAGTGCTGCAAAAGGTTACCTCACTAAACCTGCGTATTGCACGCTTTCAAGCAGGAAGCTTGGAGCCAGTGTTGCAGAACATAGTGGCGTCACCGTTTTCTACATTGTTGATAGGAGGCGAGCCGGGCAGCGGCAAAACTACAACCCTGCGCAATATCGTGACCTATTTTTCACAAAATAAGGAGCTGTGCACGGTAATTGATGAACGTGGCGAGATTTTCCCCTATGGGATGTATGGACAAACGGGCTGTGACTGCATTCAGGGACTGAACAAGATTACAGCAATAGAAATGGCACTTCGTACATTAGGGCCACGTGTACTGCTGGTGGACGAATTAGTATCAATGCAGGAAACACAGCTTTTAGAAATGGGCGCACATACAGGGGTGAACCTGATTATTACCATGCACGCATCCACGCTTTTGGAGCTGGAGCAAAAGCAGCAAGTTCAATACCTGCTAGCGCACAAAATATTACGGTATGCCTGTATCCTAATGGGCAGAGCATCGCCCGGGGCTGTTCGGGAGGTGAAACAGTATTGGTAAGCACGCATATAATAGGCGGTTTTTTGATTGTGGTTTCCGGCTTGTGGTGCGGGAATGAGATGGTTCGCCGATGGCGCAGCCACCGTTTGGCACTGGAGGAGACCGTTCAAATGCTATGGCAAATCTTAGATGAGATACAGTATCGGGCATTGCCTGTATCTGATATTCTGCATGTTTTGCAAAACAATAATCAGTATGCCTTTTTGCCGGTCAAGGCATGTGTACAGCTGCAGTGTCTTTCTCCGCCGGGATACTTTTCCAAGGAAGAAGCAAGACGGTTTGTGCACTGCTTTTCGGATTTAGGACATAAAGGTGTGCAAGGGCAATGTGAACAACTTCGGCATGATATCGAATATTTTCAAGGGTGTGCAGAACAAATTCGAGAAAAAGAACGTGCGGCAGCTGCAATCTGCCCTAAAATCGGGTTTTGTGTGGGAGCAATGGCCGCATTGGCTCTTTTGTAATGTGTAACAGGAGGTAAAGGCGTTCCTATGGGAATTGAGATGGTTTTCAAAATTGCAGCAATTGGAATTATTGTGGCCGTGTTAAATCAGCTTTTGATTCGCTCAGGAAGAGAGGACCAGGCAATGATGACAACGCTTGCGGGCTTGATTGTAGTACTTACAATCCTGGTTAAGGAAATCAGTACTCTATTTATTACGATACAAGGACTGTTTGATTTGTGATAACTGCATGGAAGCTTTGCACGGCTGTTTTTTTGATTGCTGTTTTGTATACAACACTAAAAAGCTGGCTGCCTGCATGGGCACCGCTGATTGCGGCCTCCTGCAGTATGTTCGTTTTAGTGCTGTTGTTTACGGACGGTTCGTCACTTGCGATTTTTCAGTGGTTTGGCTCATTGCAAAATTACGCTGGCATCGACTTTATTTCCTGCGTATATAGGGCAGTGGGAATTTTGCTGATTACGGATTTGGCACGAGATTTTTGCAAAGACGCAGGGCTTTCGGCTGCTGCGGGGTGTTTGGATTTTGCAGGAAGAGTTTTGGTTCTAATCGCTGTAGAGCCAATGATTAGTATGATATGGAAAGAAATACAATACTTAACCGGTTGATTCGTGTAGTTTTACCGATATTTTGTGCAGCACTTGTTTGGGTAGAAAGTGCAAATGTGCAGACTACCTACGCAATGGAAGTCCCCAGTGAGGCGAAAGACTATTTGGAAGCATCGCCCATAACGCTGGAATCGTTTTTACAACACCCGTTGAAAACATTATGGAAAATGATTTCCGATAATCTGTTTGCCCACGAACGAGAAATTTTTGAGCTTGCTAAACGGATGTTTGGTTTGCTGCTGTGTGCAGCTGCATTCAAATTTCTTGTTGGCGACAGCAGGTGGGATACTTTACTGGAGTGGGTTTTTGCTTGCGGTTGCTTTTTATTGACGGAAACCAGTTTGGTACAGATTTCGCAGGCGATTACAGAAAAAAGTACCTTATGGAAGGATTTTCTCTATGGGTTTACGCCTGTTTTTGCGGCATCCATGATTGCTTCAGGACAAGTAGGAGCAGCGGCTGTTTGCAATGGCTTCTTTTTGTCAGCCATCGGCTTAGTTGCGGGCATATTACAAAGCATGATTTTACCGGCGACACGATTGTTTTTAGCAATCACCGTTGCCGGCATCTTTAGTGAAAATCATATGGCGGAAAGTTTTTCCGTTAGGATAGGTAAAATTCTAAGCCGTGTCATTCGTTGGATTGGCGGCATTTTTGCAGCGCTTATGGGAATACAACGTGTTTTTACTGGCGTTACAGATAATGCTGCTATGCAAGCAGGCAAGAGCATATTATTTAGTAGCATCCCCATTGTGGGGCAGGCGATTACCTCGGCCGCAGGCGGCATTATGGCAAGCGTGAAAATGCTGCAAGGCGGGCTGGCTTTTTCTGCACTGGCAATTGTGGGTGCGGAGTGTTTGCCGTTATATATCCAGACGATGCTGTGCTGGTGCATTTTTACACTGGCGGCATTAGCAGCGTCTTTGCTGGGCTTGCCACGCTGCTCGGATATGCTAAACGGAATGGCATCCGGTGCTTATGTGTTAGCCGCCGTGCTCGCACTTTACTTCGGGATGCTGGCAGTGGGAATCCTTATGATGTTGGTTTTAGGAGGTGGTGGTGCGTGACCCAGTCTTTTCAGTTTCTGGTACGGGCCTATTGCCTTACGTGCGTTTCGGCTGGGATTATACAGGAGTTTTTTGCACCCGGCGGAAGTAAAAAGATTATGCGGGGAATTACAGGTCTTTACATGATTGCAACAGTACTGCACTGCCTTGGGCAGATTTCCTTTGATGCAGCCACACCGATTGTGCCGCAAACCGCAGATGCACCACAAACCTACAGCTATACGGATTTACTGATGGAACAGGTAAAGACCAATCTGGAAAAATCCTGTGAGGAGGTCTTGGCACAAAATAATATACCGGCGCAGGCACAGGTCGAGCTGGAAACGACCCTGCAAGGCGATATTTCGATACGCCGCATTGTATTGACAGGCGAAAAAGTTGAGGGCGCAAATGAAATTTTATCAGCTTTTTCTGCAAAAGAAATTCTTTGGCAGACAGGTGAAGCATATGGATGATATAAAGCAGTGGAAACAGGCGTTTACGAAATGGATAGGTGAGGGAGACCGAAAACGCTTTTTAATCCCGATATTGCTTTTACTTGGCTGCTATTTGCTTTTAAGCAGCGGGGATAAAAGCAAAGCAGAAAACCCAAAAAATCAGGAACCTACAACAGAGGATATCTATTTGTACGAACAATCGTTAGAGCAGCGCTTAACCGAGCTGTTAAGCTGTGTGTCCGGAGCAGGCCAAACACGAGTAATGGTTACATTGGAATCCACCCAGATGAACGTCTACGCAGTTGATGTGCGTGACAGCATGGGTGGAACAGAGCAAAAACATATCCTTTTGGATGAGGGAGGTGCGTTGACCGAAACGATTCAGACACCGCAGATTGGCGGTGTTGCCGTTTTATGCGAGGGTGGTGACAATGTACAGGTCGTAGCGCAAATCCACGAAATCTTATCTTCACTACTGGGGCTTTCAACAGGAAGAATCAGTGTGACAAAAATGAATTGACAGGGGGACCTAGAAGATGAGAGCAGATAACAAATTGACACAACGTGCTACGGCACTGGCTTTGGTTGCGGCATTGGGCGTTGCCATTTACTTAAATTGGCAGTACGCTTCGCCAATTGGGCAAAAAAAGGAATCTGTTGAGGATATGGTTGCGGCAGCGGCCCAAGCAAGCCCTACAGGGGAGAAAACGGCCGTAGACGCAAGCGCCGCAGATGTGCAGAAAGAGGAGGTACAGCCTGTATCCGATGGATTGGTAACGGAGCAGGAAGCATTAGATGCGGCAGATAAGAATTACGGCGAGGCACAGTTGGTCAGCGTATCCAAAGACAGCGGAAGCGAATTTTTCGAGAATGCCCGCCTTACCCGTACCAAAACACGTGACGGCGTTTTGGACGATTTGGAAAAGAGCCTGAAAAAGTCCTCCTTGTCTGAGAATGAAAAAGCTGAAATCTTGAAAAAGATGACAGACCACCTGAATGTGGTTACCTTGGAAAATCAGCTGGAAACTCTGATTAAGGCAAAGGGATTTGCGGATTGCCTGTGCTTTTTGAATGACGGAAAAGCCGACGTAACCGTTATGACGGTATCCGGCTCCGGCCTTAGCGCAAATCAGGTAGCACAGGTTCGGGATATCATTCTTTCTAAATGCAGCGACTTGCAGGCACAGGATATTACGCTGGTTGAAGTAAAGTAAAGTGTTGTATAAAAGCAAAAACGATGGTATAATATTACTATCATACGGTGAAGAAGCGCCTGTTGATAAATCAAACGTATATGAAAACCTGCCGAGATATATCGGTTTTAGGAGGTACAGATATGGATGGAAAGAACGCAGTTTTAGTAGGAAACAGCCTGCATATTTCCACGGAAGCAATTGCTAAAATTGCAAAGTGTGCAGCTATGGAAATCGACGGTGTCAAGGAGATTGCCTGTGGTGGCTACAAGCCGGTGCGCAATATCTTGGAGCGTGTCAGCATTCAGCAGCCGGTCGAGGTTGAAATGAAGGACGGCACAGTTAGTCTGACCATGTACGTGGTAGTTGCATTCGGCTGCAAGGTGCCTGCGGTTGCAGCAAAGGTACAGGAAAATGTTAAAAATGCAATTCAGAATATGACAGGTGTCACCGTCAGCCAGGTAAACATTATTGTTTCCGGTGTTGGCGTGGAAGAAACTGAAGAGTAATTGTTAAAAAGCCGGTCGGTAGAGCCGTTTATGTGAGAGGAATTTTATGGAAAACGTATTGCGTCGTCGTGAAGCCCGTGAAAATGCATTTCTGGCAGCTTTTTCTGCTACTTTTGGAGATATCTCTCTGGCAGAAGTGCTGGAGACTAACCGTGAAACCGAAGAAAATGTGGTGGATGTTTTTGGTGAGCAGCTGCTGAATTTGTATTACAACCACTCTGCAGAGGTTGATGATTTAATTGCAGAGCGTTTGCGTGGCTGGACGATGAATCGTCTGCCTCGTGTTACATTGGCTGTGCTGCGTTTAGGCGTGGCAGAGTTGGTGTTCAGCAAGGACAAGATGCCCAGCGTTGTAATTAACGAAGCAGTCGAACTGGCTAAAAAGTATGGCGGCGACGATGACTATCAGTTTGTCAATGGTTTGATGGGCAGTGTTGCAAGAGACCTGCATCTGACCGATGATGAAGATAAAGAGACGCAGGAATAAACAATGTTTACACTTGGAATTGATACCAGTAATTATGCAACCTCCCTGGCTGTCTACAACGACGTCGGGGAGGTTGTTTGCGATAAAAAACGGTTTTTGCCGGTGAAGGAAGGCCAGCTCGGTTTACGACAGAGCGATGCGCTTTTTCACCATACGGAGGCATTGCCGCACCTGTTGGAGGAGCTTGGCAAGGAATGTGATTTGACCAAGATTTCGGCCGTTGGTGTTTCGGCAAAGCCTCGCCCGGAAGAGGGCAGCTATATGCCATGCTTTTTGGCAGGGCTGAGTGCGGCTACCGCAATTGCGCAAACAAAGGGGATTCCCCTAATTAAAACAACACATCAGCAGGGTCACGCAGCAGCAGCATTATTTGCTGCCGGCGGCATGGATTTGCTAAACCAAAAAGTACTGCTGTTTCATATTTCCGGCGGCACAACAGATTTGCTGCTCTGCGATGCTGTGCGTGATATTAGACTGTTGGGTACAAGCTCAGACCTGTATGCGGGTCAAGCCGTTGACCGCTTGGGCGTGAAGCTGGGATTTCCGTTCCCGGCGGGTGTAGAAGTTTCCCGCTTGGCAGCATTGTGCGAAGAACCTATTAAAGGTAAATGTACCGTGCGGGAGCTTAGCTGTAGTTTGTCTGGCTTGGAAAATCAGTGCAATGCTTTGCTGGCACAAGGTAAAAGCAAGGAATACGTATGCAAGTATTGCTTGTGCTGTGTGGGCGAAACGGTTGTACGCATGACAAAAGCCGCAAAAAAAATGTATCCCGACTTACCTGTGGTATGTGCAGGTGGTGTTATGAGCAGCGAAATTATCCGAGACTATGTGCAGCAGCGCTTGCCCGGAACTTATTTTGTGCCCGGCAAGTATTCCAGTGATAATGCAATTGGCGTTGCAATTTTAGCATCAAGAGAGGGCTGAATTTATGGCGGACGTGTTTACGGTAACAGCGTTGAATCGGTATGTAAAAACCTTGCTGGATGCGGATGACACGTTGTTTGATTTGGCACTGTGCGGAGAAGTGGCAAACTTTGTACAAAATGCACGGAGTGGTCATTGCTATTTTTCCCTGCGTGATGGACAAGCTACTGTTAAAGCGGTTATGTTCCGTCAGGATGCACGGCGTCTGGCCTTTCGTCCGGAAGAGGGAATGCACGTAATCGTACGGTGTCGGGTTACACTGTATGAAAGAGACGGTGCATTTCAGGTTTATGTTACGGATATGTTTCCGGATGGAATTGGCAGTGCACAAATTGCTTTGGAGCAACTAAAGCAAAAGCTGTATGCAGAAGGCTTGTTTGCACAAGAACGGAAACAGCCGATTCCGTCACGGCCTGATTGCATTGGTCTGGTTACCAGCAAAACAGGCGCAGCACTCCAAGATATCCGCAACGTGCTGTCTCGCAGATGGCCTTTGGTAAAGGTTTTGCTTTACCCGGTTTCGGTACAGGGATTTGAGGCTGCGGAGCAGGTTGCGGCAGGCATTGATTATCTGGGCAAAAAAGCAAATGTGGATGTGATTATTGTTGCACGTGGCGGCGGCAGCAAAGAGGACCTGTGGGTGTTTAATGCGGAGTGCATTGCCCGTGCTGCGTTTCGCTGCCCGAAGCCGCTGATTAGCGCAATTGGGCACGAGATAGACACCACAATTTTGGATTATGTAGCGGATTTGCGTGCGCCAACACCTTCTGCCGCAGCAGAGGTGGCTGTGCCGGACCAGATGGAGGTTCGGCAGAAATTATGCATCATTGAGAAAAATATGCAGGAAAATATGCAAACTCGTGTGGCAATGTGCTATAATAAGTTTGCAGATTTAGCCATGCAGGTAGCAGAAAACCCTTGCGAGGGTGCGATTTCCTGCAAACAGGAACGCTTAACATCTTTGGCAGAGCAGCTGCGCAGGAGTGCGGCGCAGGCGCTGCAACGTAAGCAAGTTCAGCTAAAGCACAGTGCAGCGTTAACGGAGTCACTTAGCCCGTATCGTGTTTTGGCACGTGGTTATGCCTTGGTGCAAAATACAAAAGGTACTTGCGTAAAAACAGAGCAAGTCGGGGCGGGGGAGCGTATCCGTGTGGTTGGCACAAGTAAGATACTTCGCTGTTTAGTAGAAGACACGGAGGAACAAAAAGCATGAAGCAACCAAAAAACTTTGAGGACGGAATTGCTCGGTTAGAGGTAATTCTTGATAAAATCGGCGATGAGAGTACGCCGCTGAATGATTCGCTGAAACTATACGCCGAGGCTGCGGAGCTTGTAGCCTACTGCAACGGTGTACTGGAAAAGGCGCAGCTGCAAATTGAGGAAGTAGATGCACGGCTGCAAGGCAGTAAGGAACAGGAGGAAATATCATGACATTAGATGCATACAAAGCACAGTATGAAAACTACCTGGCCTGTGCCGAAAAAGGACTGGCACGTGCCGCTGACTGCTATTTGCCTGAACAGTCTGAGGTGTGCCGTGCAGCAAGATACAGTTTGCTGAGCGGCGGTAAGCGTATCCGTGCCATTTTGGTTTTAGCCGTATGTGATATGTTGGGCGGCGATATGTCCGCAGCAGAAGAATTTGCTGCAGCGGTGGAAATGCTGCACTGCTATTCACTGATTCACGACGATTTGCCGTGTATGGATGATGACGACTATCGCCGTGGCCGTCCCTCTTGCCATAAAGCTTTTGGCGAGAGTACAGCGACTTTGGCAGGCGACGTTTTGCTTACCGAAGCATTTGAAACAATTCTGGGCGCAGATGCTGCACCCCAAATTCGTGTAAATGCGGCTAAGGCGCTTGCAGAAGGCAGTGGAAGCCGTGGCATGATTTTGGGTCAGGAGCTGGATATTGCTTGGGAAGAAAAGTCACCCACCCGTGAAATCTTGGATGAGATTCATCACTACAAGACGGGTGCGTTAATCAATGCCGCTGTGCAGATGGGTGCAGCGGCTGCACAGTGCAAACAGGAACAGTGTAACATTTTGAAGCAGTATGCCTTTGATTTGGGATTGGTGTTCCAAATTGTAGATGACGTTTTGGACGTTACGGCTACCAGCGAAGCACTGGGCAAACCCGTTGGCAGTGATGCTGAAAATGGCAAAGTAACCTTTGCTACATTGTACGGAACAGACGGAGCTATGAAGCTTGCACAGCAAATTAATGAAGAAAACTGCAAGCGGATGGAGCGGCAGTTCGGTGAGTCCGCAGCTTTCTTGGTAATGCTGGCACAGCAATTGCTGAATCGAAAAAACTGATACAATTCACGGGAAGGAATGTAGAGCATTATGGATTTTCTAAATAAACTGCTAAGCTGGAATTTCATCCTGGTAACAGCATTGTTTTCGTGGTTCTTTGCGCAGGTGTTAAAAACAGTCATCAACTGTTTACTGTACCGCAAAGTTGACATTTCCCGTATGTGGGGCGATGGCGGCTGGCCCAGTGCGCATAGTGCAACTGTTTGCTCTATGGTAGCAGCCACTGCCCGTGTGGAGGGAATTGACTCCACAATGTTTGCCATTGCCGCAGTTGTAGCAATTATTACAATGCACGATGCAATGGGCGTTCGCTGGCAAACTGGTGAGCAGGCAAAAGTTTTGAACCACATGATTAGCGAATGGCTGGATCAGGGGGCTCAGAAACTGCCTTTTTTAGGTGACAAGCAGTTAAAAGAAATGGTGGGTCATACACCGATTGAAGTAATCAGCGGTGCAATCGTTGGCTTTTTGGTCGGCTTTTTGATGCCTATGTCTGTATAAGAGAATAGGAGAAAAATATGAAGACACCGCTTTTAGATCAAATTCATGATCCTTCCGACCTAAAAAAGTTAGACGAAGAACAGCTTGTACCACTTTGTGAGGAAATCCGAGGCTTTTTACTAGAGAGCGTTTCACAAACGGGCGGGCATTTATCTTCTAATTTGGGTGCAATCGAGCTTACGGTTGCATTGCATCGTGTACTGACAACTCCACAGGATAAGCTGGTTTTCGATGTAGGCCACCAGTGCTATACACATAAACTGCTTACCGGCAGAAAAGACCGCTTTTCCAAACTGCGTCAGTTGGATGGCCTCTCTGGCTTCCCGAACCCTAACGAGAGCGAACACGATGCTTTTATCGCAGGACATGGAAACACCTCGATTTCCCTGGCAATAGGTATGGCGCAAGCAAAAAAACTTAAGCACGAGCAGGGGAAGGCGGTTGCTATTATTGGCGATGGTGCTTTTACAGGCGGCATGGTCTACGAAGGCTTAAATAATATCGAAACTTTGGATAATCTGGTTGTTATCTTAAATGATAATAAGATGTCCATTTCTAAAAATGTTGGCGCAATGGCTCGTTATTTAACACAGCTGCGTACAGACCCAACCTATTTCCGGGTAAAAGAGAACGTACAGTCTTTTTTGGACGCAATTCCTTTTGTCGGGCCCCCGCTGCGTGAGCTTTTGCAAACAATGAAGCAATGGCTGCGTAGATTGATTTATCATTCTACTATGTTTGAGGAAATGGGGTTCCAATATATCGGACCGGTAGATGGACATAATGTAAAAGAGCTGGCCGAATTGTTTGAACATCTGCAGCATCAAACGGCGCCTTTGTTTATTCATGTAGTGACAACAAAGGGCAAGGGTTATCAGCCTGCTGAGAAAAACCCCGGCGAATTCCACGGTGTATCATCGTTTATCCCAGATGGCATGGACCCGGATGCAGCACCGGCTGAGTCTTTCTCTACAGCCTTTGGCAAGCATCTTTGTGAATTGGCAAAGAAAGATGAACGTATTTGTGCCATTACAGCAGCAATGAAATATGGTACGGGATTACAGTATTTTTACCGTGAATATCCGGATCGCTTTTTTGATGTAGGTATGGCAGAGCAGCATGCGGTTACGTTTGCGGCTGGCCTGGCAAGTCAGGGAATGCTGCCGGTTGTTGCACTTTACTCTACTTTTTTACAGCGCAGCTATGATCAAATTATTCACGATGTGAAGCTTTTAAAGGAAAATGTCTTGCTGGCTATAGACCGTGCAGGCCTTGTCCCCGGCGACGGCGAAACCCATCAGGGCATTTACGATCCGGCATTTTTAAGTCAGATTGGTGTAGAGACTTGGTCACCCGCAAACTATGCAGAGCTTACTTTCTGTATGGAGCTGTGCCTTTTGCAGCGCACCGGTCCACGTGCGGTGCGGTATCCTCGAGGCGCAGAATCGGCTGTGCTAAAAGAATTGTCTTGTACCGGTAACCAGTATGATTGCATTTATAAGGCGGAAAATGCAAAGATTGCGCTTGTCAGCTATGGCAGCGAAACTGAGGATGCGTTGCAGGCATGCAAGCAGCTGAATGAGCAGGGAATTGCTTGTGATTGCTATAAAATGCTGCGCATTTGGCCGCTTCCGGATGGAATCGTTACAAAGCTGGCTGAATATCAGAATATTTTGTTTGCGGAAGAGTGCGTTCCGGTTGGCGGAATTGGTGAACACTTTGCAAGAGAGCTGCAGGCTAATGCATGGAACGGTAAGTATTTGCACTGCGCAGTAGATACCAGTAAGCTGACACACGCTACTGTGCCGCAGCTGAAAAAGATTATGAAGTTGGATGCTGAAAGTTTGGCAGCCAATGTAAAGGAGAATTTCTCGTGAAAATTCGTTTGGACCAATACTTAGTGGATAATGGCCTTGTGCAGAGCCGTGAGCGTGCAAAAGCATTGATTATGGCTGGTGTGGTTTTTGTCGATGAACAAAAAGTGGACAAAGCCGGCGAAAAAATCAATCCGGAAGCTAAGGTGGAAGTGCGTGGCAAGGATATTGGCTATGTAAGCCGTGGCGGCTTAAAGCTGGAAAAGGCAATGAAGTCCTTCCCTGTTACGCCGAGTGAAAAAGTGTGTATGGACATTGGTGCGTCTACAGGTGGATTTACCGATTGTATGCTCCAGAACGGCGCAAAAAAAGTTTACGCTGTAGATGTAGGCTATGGACAGCTTGCATGGAGCCTGCGTACAGACGAACGTGTTGTGAATATGGAGCGTACCAACATTCGCAATGTTACACAGGAGATGCTGGGTGATACGATTGAGTTCTTTAGCGTCGATGTATCGTTTATTTCGCTGAGGCATATATTCCCGGTTGCACAGCGTATTACTACGGAAAATGCAACAGGCGTTTGCCTTGTAAAACCTCAGTTTGAAGCCGGCAAGGAAAAAGTAGGCAAGCATGGTGTTGTGCGTGAACCGGAAACACACCGTGAGGTTATTTTCAATGCAATGACATTTGCAGTGTCCAACGGCTTTACTGTAAAAGGCATTGACTTCAGCCCGGTAAAGGGCCCGGAAGGCAATATCGAATATTTGATGTATGTGGAAAAATCCACCGAGCCGCAGGCTCTGCCTGAGGAAGCTGTTTTTGCGGTGGTAGAGGCTTCGCACCAAACTTTGGATAAGTAAAAGATAGGGGTTTTTCACATGAAAGCATACGTTGTCCCAAATGCACAGCGTCCCCACACAATGCAGGTTGCAGTACAAGCGGCTGAAATCCTTTTGCGGCACGGCTGCATGGTATATATGGATTTAAGCTGTAAAGAGCAAACCAATTGCAAGGACGTTATATATGCAGAGGTATCGGAATGCTGCGAAAAAGTGGATGCTATCATTACTGTTGGTGGGGATGGCTCTATTTTGCACTCTGCGATGGTGTCGCTGCCGTACAATAAACCCATATTGGGTATTAACGTTGGGCGCTGTGGCTTTCTTGCAACGTGTGAACCGGACCAAATGGAAGAAGCACTGGCACGTGTAGTACGTGGTGAGTATCAGCTGGATGCTCGTGCGCTGCTGCAAATTTCTGTGTCTGACAAAGGAAAAACTTTGGAGTATTTTGCGCTGAATGACGTAATCATCCGCAATGGGCGTGTACAGCATGCGATTGATGTAGCCATTTGCTGCGATGATATTCCCGTGCAGAACTATAGGGGAGATGGCGTTATTATTGCAACCCCTACCGGGTCGACTGCTTATTCTATGTCGGCAGGCGGGCCTATTTTGGACGCAAGGCTGCGTGCTTTGGTTCTAACCCCTATTTGTCCGCACAGCCTGCAAACTTCGGCTATGGTATTTTCGGCAGACAGACACTTACAGGTTATGCTGGACTGCAGTTACCCGGAAGAAGTGCTGGTGACCTGTGATGGACGTACAAGCTTTACTTTAGATGTTGGCGCTAAAGTTGATGTGACCCTTTCGGATAAACATATTGAACTGATCAGCTTTAGTAATGCGGATCAGTTCCAGGCTATTGATAAAAAGCTAAGAAATCGTAATTGAGCAAAGGAGGTTTGTAATGCAGCAGGAGAAAAAAGGCAAGCAGCAGCGACATCAAGCAATCTTGCAGTTAATAGAACAAAAATCAATCAACCGTCAGGAAGAACTCATCGAGCATCTGCGTGAGGAAGGCTTTGACGTAACACAGGCGACGATTTCTCGTGATATTCGTGAGCTGAATTTGATGAAGATTTCCAGCCCGGACGGTAATTACCGTTATACGGTTAGCTATAATAATCCCAAGGCAGAGCCGGATGGCCGCACGATGGAACGCTTCGAAACTATTTTTAAGGAATCCGCTTTGAAAGTAGACTACGCAGGCCATATTGTGCTTGTAAAATGTTACACAGGTATGGCTAACGCTGCGTGTGGGTTGTTTGATTCCCTAAGTTGGAACAACGTTGTAGGCACACTTTCAGGCGATGATACCTTTTTTATTCTCACAAAAACAGAGCGTGACGCACGTACCATTTCTGCGGAATTGGCTCGTTATGTAGTTCATCATTTGTGATGAGGGGGATACCATGTTAACAAGTCTTCAAATTGAAAATGTAGCCGTCATCGAAAAGGCTGAAGTTCATTTTGATAACGGGCTGAACGTGTTGACTGGTGAAACCGGTGCGGGCAAATCTATTTTGATTGATTCCATCAATGCAATTTTGGGCAATCGAACTTCAAAAGATTTGATTCGTACAGGTGCAGATAAAGCCGTAATTCGTGCTGCGTTTGAGGGAATTCCGTCTTCTGCGATGGACCGCTTGGAGCAGGCCGGCTATGCTAGAGAGAGCGACCTGCTTTTGGTTCGTGAGATACATCTTTCGGGTAAGAGCGTTTGTAAAATCAACGGTATGCCGGCAACCGCTGCAATTATGCGTGATTTGTGTGCCGGGCTTGTAAATATCCATGGACAGCATGATTCGGTAGGTTTAACAAACCCTGCAACGCATTTGCAATTGTTGGATTCCTATGCGCAAAATGCAAAGGAGTATCAGGACTACTACGCAGTGTATCATCAATTGGTCGGTGTGAAGCGTAAGCTGGATGCACTCATCATGGACGATACAGAAAAGCAGCGCAGAATGGAGCTGCTGCAATATCAAGTGGATGAAATCGAAGCGGCAGAGCTGAACCCTGATGAAGAAGAAAGTCTGCAAACTCGTCGTCAGGTGCTTGCTAACGTGGAAAATATCCGAAAGAATATTTTGTGTGTGTATGGATGCCTTTCAGGCGGAGATGACGGCTCAGGAGCTGTGGATTATTTAGCCGACGCCAGCAATGCGCTGCAATCGGCTGCGGCGCTGGACCCGTCTTTGGCGAATGATGCAGAGCACTTAACAGAGTGGTATTATAACCTGCAGGAACTTGCTGCGGATATGGCAAGCCGTGTAGAAGACTACGATTCTGATGAAAATGCCCTCAATGAAATTGAGGAGCGCCTGGATTTGATTTACCGCTTGAAGCAGAAGTACGGAGAAACGGTTGCGGACGTAATTGCGTTTGGGGAAGCAGCCCAAAAAGAGCTGGCAACCATTCAAATGGCGGATAAGTGCAGGGATGAACTAGAGCAGGAAAAGCGTCGCTTATACAAAATCGCTCGTGAAAAAGCTGATTGCCTGACCCAAACCAGATTGCAGGCGTTTGAATCCTTGAATAAAAAGATTCAGTCGGCACTGGAATTTTTGAATATGTCCGGCGTGAGCCTGTCGTTGCAGCATAGCAAAGGACCTTTAGCAAGCCGTGGTCAAGATACCTTGGAGTTTTACATTACGACAAACCAAGGCGAAAGCCCGAAGCCTTTGGCTAAAATTGCTTCCGGCGGTGAGTTGAGCCGTATTATGCTGGCAATTAAGAGCACTATGGCAGACCGTGACCAGATTCCTACCGTAATTTATGACGAAATCGATACAGGCGTGTCTGGCATGGCAGCAGGCCGAATTGGTGAAACGCTGCGCCGCAGTGCAAAGAATCATCAGATTTTGTGCGTGACGCATACGGCACAAATTGCGGCGATGGCAAATAATCAGCTGCTTATTCGGAAAGAAGTGGAAGGCGAGCGTACCTTTACAAAAATCTTCCCGCTGGATGAGGAAGGCAGAATTCGTACCATTGCACAGCTGATTTCCGGCGACCATATTACAGATGTAAGCTTGGCAAATGCAAAAGAAATGCTGGACCATGCTGTAAATTTGTAAACTTCTATTTTGGCTTGACAAATAAATTGTGATACCGTATAATTACGGCTATGAAAAGCATTGATGGGAACAAGTACCCTGATAAAGCGGCACGCAGAGAGGCTTCGGCTGGTGAAAGAAGCTGTGTCACCCTCAGGCGGAATACATCCCTGAGCTGCAAAGCTGAACCGAAAGCAGTAGGCTGCGCCGCGTGCGAGCGTTACAAACGCAGAGTGTATGATTTGCACTCGTGAGGCTGCATTTGTGAGAGTGCAGTAAACAGAGGTGGTACCGCGATTTTTCCGCCCTCTGCCATTTTATTGGCAGGGGGCGTTTTCTTTTGCCCCTTGCAAACATTTTAGGAGGTAGAAAGAAATGACCCTGTACGACGAACTGGTAGCTCGTGGCTTGATTGCTCAGGTTACCAACGAAGAAGAAATCAAAGAGATGATTAACAACGGCAAAGCTACGTTTTACATTGGCTTTGACCCTACGGCTGACAGCCTGCACGTAGGCCACTTTATGGCTTTGTGCCTGATGAAGCGCTTGCAGATGGCTGGCAACAAGCCCATCGCTCTGATTGGCGGCGGTACCGGCATGGTTGGTGACCCCTCCGGCCGTACTGATATGCGTCAGGTTATGACCCCGGAAACCATCCAGCATAACTGCGATTGCTTCCGCAAGCAGATGAGCCGCTTCATCGACTTTGGTGAGGGCAAGGCACTGATGGTCAATAACGCTGACTGGCTGATGAACCTGAACTACATCGACGTTCTGCGTGAGGTTGGCGCACACTTCTCTGTAAATCGTATGCTGACTGCTGAGTGCTACAAGCAGCGTATGGAAAAGGGTCTGTCCTTCCTGGAATTCAACTACATGATTATGCAGAGCTACGACTTCTACTACTTGTTCCAGCACTACGGCTGCAATATGCAGTTCGGCGGCGACGACCAGTGGTCTAATATGCTGGGTGGCACCGAGTTGATTCGCCGTAAGCTGGGCAAGGATGCACACGCTATGACCATTACTCTGCTGCTGAACAGCGAAGGCAAGAAGATGGGCAAGACACAGGCTGGCGCAGTCTGGCTGGACCCCAATAAGACTTCTCCCTTTGAATTCTACCAGTACTGGCGCAACGTGGGCGATGCAGATGTGCTGAAGTGCATCCGTATGCTGACCTTCCTGCCTTTGGAGCAGATTGATGAGATGGACACCTGGAAGGGTGAACAGCTGAATAAGGCTAAGGAAATTCTGGCTTACGAGCTGACCGAGCTGGTACACGGCAAGGAAGAAGCTGAGAAGGCACAGGCAACTGCTCGTGCTTTGTTCAGCGGCGAAGTTGATACTGAGAATATGCCTGCAACCCAGTTGAGCATGGATGACTTGCAGGACGGTAAAATCGGCATTTTGACCCTGATGGTCAAGGCAGGCTTGGCAGCATCCAATGGCGAAGCACGTCGTCTGGTTCAGCAGGGCGGTGTTTTGGTCGATGGCGAAAAGGTTGCAGATGCAACTGCTGCATTTACCGCAGAACAGCTGCAGGCTGGCATTGTCATCAAGAAGGGCAAGAAGATTTACCACAAAGTTACACTGTAATAAAGTTGTAATATAGTTAAAAACGGGGAGACATCCTATTATTAGGGCGTTTTCCCGTTTTTTTGTATCTATATAGATTATAAAGAGGGAAGCAAACATGAAAAATCAAAAAAGTATTTTATACTTCCAGCCTGATAGAGAGACGATTATTTATAAGGCAGTGAGGGATATATCTAAAAAAGTTATTTAGAAAAGCAACGCAAATGTACGAATTATCGTTTATTAGGAGCAGCTGTGAAAATAAAATGCATTTTTTTGAAAGTTTTTTCAAAAAAGTGTTGACAAACATATCCAGTGTGAGTATAATAATCCATGTCGCCGGTCGAAAGCAAAACGAAACGACCACCAAACGACATTAAAATACAGAGACAAATCTCAGGAGTGTGCGGCCGTAGCTCATCTGGTAGAGCGCCACCTTGCCAAGGTGGAGGTAGCGAGT
>JAHHRL010000016.1 GCA_020025825.1 Faecalibacterium sp.
GAGCATCTGACTGTTAATCAGAGGGTCGCCTGTTCGAGTCAGGCAAAAGGCGCCACAAAGGACGATTGCAAAAGCGATCGTCTTTTTTTATATCTATTTAAGATGCAAATACCGCCAGACAAGAAAAAGCAGAGGAAAGTTTTGGAAAGTTCGCTGCTGGCGGGAAACAAAAAGATAACGGATGATAACGAATATAGAATAAAGAAAAGCCCGACGGTAAGTGTCGGGCTTTTTTATATTTATGTAATAAGGATAGAAATTAGACTTTTTCGATTGTGATGCTCCAAGAGCTAGACATTGCTTCGCCCGGCTCCAGAATTTCATGCTTGCCCTCTTCGTTGACACTGTTGGGCCAGCCGTTCCAGGGCTCCATGCAAACAAAAGACTCTGCATCCTGCTGCCACAAAACACCATTTGTAAAGGTAGCATCAGCATCAACAGTAATCTTATGGCCGTTACCGCTGTCAGTCATAACCATGGGGAAGGTAACACCCTTCAGTGCCTGCAAGGAACTGTCGGCACCGGGAATGCGGGTCAGCGTAATCTTTTCGGGCGCCTTGCTTTGTTCTGCCTTGAAGTCAGGTGCATAAGTATCACAGTGAATGTCAAAGGATACATTGTCCAAGTTGGAAGCATTGAAATAAGGATGATAGCCAAAGCTAAAAGGCATGGGTTTTTCGTCCTCATTGATAACGGTCAGCTCAATAGTAGCCTTGTTGCCTTCCAAGTTATAAGTCAGCAGAACAGTAAAATCAAACGGGTACAGGAACTTGGTCAGAGGGCTGGACTCCAAAATTAAAGTAACGCCATCGGGACCAACGCTTTCCACTTCCCAATTGCACAGGGCAGCAAAACCGTGAATTTCCATGGGGTAGTTCACACCATCAAAATTGTGGACACCATTATCAGGATTGCCGCAGCTGGGGAAAAGCACAGGAATGCCAAAACGAGGGCGATTGCACTGACCAAAATTGGGGTAGCGACGCCACACAAAATCTTCGCCGTCCAAGGTAAAACCAGTAATCATACCGCCACGCTCGGGGGTGATTGTCAGCTCGGTTTTTGCAACAGGGTCAGAAATGACGTATTGCTCAAAGCAGGCGCCGCACTCGGTGACATACTGAGTAGTAATCTTATTCATTGTGAATCCTCCTATGTACAGTGATGTAACATACAATTGCGTTACGGCAAAAGAAATGCCACATAAAACTTTAGTCTATCATACCACTATACTGAGAAATTGTCTAATAAAATAGTAAAAGTTAAATAGTTTATTTAGCGGTGAACAGAAAAGTGTAATAGAAAATAAGCCCTAAAAAATAGTGGGGGCATTTTCTACGCAGTATGATATACCATCGGAGCAGTGCGTTGTATAGGTATAAAAGGACGCCGCTGTTGTCTGCTTTAATAAAAGCTAGTATAATTAACGCAAAAAGAACGTACAGAAAGGACATAGCACGATGAAAAAGTTGAGCAGCAATTTTTGTATTAGCCTTAGTGCAGCGCTTGTGTTTGCTGCAACCTTAGCATGGTATACCGCAGGTATCGCTTATCCGGGGCCGGTGCTAATCGGTGTTGTTGCAGGGGTTGTTACCGCAGCGGAGCTGTTTGTATTCAGTACGTCTATTAAAAATAAAAGGCCCATTTGGAAAGGCAAGTTTCCATTTGGGCCTTTTTAATAGGATTAGGCAACTGCGTGCAACAAGATTTTGTCGGGCAAATGGCAATGGTCTGCGCCCTGCTTTAACGGGATTGCGTAATACAGGTTTATTCTGGTATGGGGAAACCTGATAATGGGAAAACCAAAAGAAAACTACAGCATTAGAGGAAAAATAACTATGACGCAATATAAAATACGGGAGAAAGTAGCAAAAAGGAGATGTATCTGATATAATATTCAAGCGGATTTTACACGGTGCAGCATCACCAAAGAGTAGAAAGGTAACAACATATAATGGATGAAAATAGAACTGATAATAATATACATCGCCGTTTAAGCCCCAGCGCAAAACGCAAACAAAAACGTGCACGAGCAAAGCGCCGTTTGGGGATTGTCATTGCAATTCTGGCAATTTTTGTGGCCTTAGGATGGCTGTGGTTCGTACCCAAATTCTTTGATGCAGAGAAGCCGGCAGCAGCGTCCGGTAATGTGCAGAGCAACGCCGAAAGCCAATTGCCCGAGGAAACCCCGAATGCGGCAGAATCTGCATCCGGAGAAAGCGAACCTTCATTGACAAGCAGCCAAACCACCGAACTGCCCAGCTCGTCGGCAGAGCAGCCGGAGGACCCCATGAAAAATATTAACGTAACCTGGAACACAAAAGGTATCGAGGGCTATGACTACTTAATTGCAATCAACCGTGCAGCGGATTGCGTAACGGTTTACAGCAAAGATGCAGACGGCAACTACTTAGTGCCCTTTAAGCCTATGATTTGCTCTACCGGTGAAGATACACCGCTGGGCGAGTACCGTACCATCGAGCAGTATCGCTGGCGCTATTTGTTCGGCGATGTGTATGGTCAGTATGCAGTACGTATTGTTGAGCACATTTTGTTCCATTCGGTACCGTATTTGAGCCAGGACCCTGCTGACTTGGAGTACGAAGAATTTAACAAGCTCGGTACACCGGCTTCGATGGGGTGTATCCGCTTACAGGTGGCAGACGTAAAGTGGATTTATGATAATTGCCCGCTGGGCACACCGGTTGTCCTGTATGATGATGCAGAAAATCCCGGCCCCTTGGGTAAGCCCAGCTTTACACCGGTTGATGTAACAGACGAAAAAACACGTGGTTGGGACCCTACCGACCCGGACCCCCGCAATCCGTGGAATAAGGGAAACGCTTAAACGTCAGACTGAGAGTCTTTATGACTTGGACGGCGCTTTTCCTCTTGGCTCAATTCAAAATGAATCAGCAAGCTGAGAATCAGGCGCAGCAGAATAATTAAGCCTAATATCAGAAGCTCGTGAATATCCGGAATGATGATGGTTTTCAAAATTTCCGCACCCATCATAAACCCCAGTGCAGTAGCAAGCCCTTCGGCAAGGTTTTCCTTTAACGGCTGATTGCTTTTGTGCAGGACACGCAGCACATAAGCAAAAAAGCAGCGCAGCAAACTATAAGCGATAATTAGGATACCCATAGTTTCAGCTAAAGCAATCACAACGGGGAGCAGGGTTTCGTTAATGCGTTCCAACAACATGATGCCTCTCCTTTAGACATAATATTACTTCTATTGTATCGAGGGAATTTAGCTGCGTCAATTGATATAGAAAAGGATTGTGATTTCGTTAAAAAAGCGAAGCTGCTTTTTGGATACCTATGCCAGAATAACGCAATTTTTATGATATAATGTAGAAAAATGCAGGTTACCTGCAATAGTTTGCAACGCAATGCGGAATAGAGAGGAGCGGCACATACAACATGAAGCAAACGAGTGTTGAGATACCCGAAAAAGACGTATATCGCTTTACATTTACGGCAGATGCACAGGAGCTGGAAGATGCTGTACAGGCAGCATATTTGCGCAGCCGCAGCCAAATCCAGATTGAAGGCTATGAGAAGGGTGCAGCTGACCGCAAAGCGATTGAGGCGGCAAAAGGAGAAAGCGTATTTTGGTACGAGGCAATCAACGATTGCATGGCGCAATATGTGCCGGATTTGTTGGATGCTGCCATTGCGGAGTTAGGGCTGTGCCCCATTACCGATGCCAATTATGAGCTGCTGTATGCTTCTACGGAGAAGGGCTTTGCAGCAACGGCAACATTGGTAAATGAGCCGGACCTTGCAGTGGGCCAGTATACAGGCTTTACGGCCAAGTGTATGCCAAATCCGGTCAGCGAACAGGACGTAGAGCATTTTATGCAGCGCCGCTGTGCAGCAATGGCTAAAAAGGTGGAATTTACCGGACCGGTGCAAAAGGGAATGACCGCAGTTATCAACTACGAAGGCTTTTTGTGTGGAAAACCTTTTGCGGGCGGTAAAGCGGATAATCAGCCAATCGACTTGGGTGCCGGCCGCATGATTCCCGGCTTTGAGGAAGGTATCGAAGGCCACAGCGCAGGCGAAGATTTTGAGATTCATGTAACCTTTCCGGAAAACTATGGCGCAGCCGAGCTGGCAGGCCAGCCGGCGGTGTTTAAGGCACATTTGGTGCAGGCATACGCAAGGCAGGTGCCACCGTTGGACGATGCTTTTGCAAAGATGGCTGGTGGAGTGGAAACACTTGCACAATACCGTGTGCAGGTGCGTCAGCAGCTGGAAGAAATGCGCCGCAAAAATGCCATGAATCGGGCAAAGACGGAAATTGTCCGTCAGCTTGGTATCAATAGTAAGGGTGCATTGCCGCACGCATTGACCGAGGACGTGTTCCAAAACCAAATGCAGCAGCTCCAGCAGCAGTTGGCAATGACCCACAAAACAGTGCAGGGGTATCTGGCTGAAACAGGGCAAAAAATGGATGACCTAATTGCGCAGCTGCGTGCTGCCGCAGAGGAACAGGTGCGGGTCCATATTATATTATTGAAAATTGCTCGTTTGGAGGGCTTGGAGCCTACCGAGGAGCAGGTGGACGAAGAAATTGCAAAGAACGCAAAAAAGATGGGCTGTACCCCGGAGCAGTACGAGGAAGAAGTGAACCGCCGTACGATTTTCCGTGGTATTTGCGCTGCCCGTGCTGCGGATTTTGTAGTAGAGCACAGTATAATCGAATAATTACGCTGCAATACAGCAAACTAAAAAGGACCGCCGTATATACGGCGGTCCTTTTTGTAAGGGAAGGTTTACCGATAAGGCGGTTACCTGCCAAATTGTGCATCGTTGTTGCCGGATTTGGTGGTCCACATTTCCAGCTGGTTGATGGGGTCGTTAAAGTCCATAACCCAACCGTTACGGGCAATATCGTATCCGCCCATCTTACGGGTGTCCAAAAAGACCTTCCATTCCTGCGTGTCAATGCTCATATCAATGCCCAGCGCAGCAAAGTCAGACTGAATGGACTCTGCAATGGTAACGTGCGGGCCGGGGTTGGTCAGATACTCAAAGGACAGCGGAGTTTCAGAGCTCAGCATACCGTCATCGCCAACAACCAGACCGGCAGCACCCAGCAGGTTGGTGATTTCCTCGGTGTTGTCAGCAGCGGGGTCAAAGTAACCCAGTGCATCGGGAACCGGATAGGTGTAAGCATCGTCGTTTTCACGGAACATACCGCCGTGGCCGTCAGCTGCAACGTCAACAACAAAGCAGTTTGCAGGAACTTCACCGGCCTGCGTAATGGTTTCCACAATGTAATCACGGTCGATTGCCAGGCACAGTGCCTTACGCAGTGCGCAAGCCTGCTGGGCAGTACGGCCGGCATTCATCACTTCGCTGTTGACGTTGTTGGAAATGTAGTAGGTGCCCAAGTACGGGTCAAGGTGCAGTTCCTTACCCTGCTTCAGCTTTTCCATTTCGTCGGCAGGAATGTGGCCGTAGACAAAGTCCAAATCTCCGCTGGTAAAGGCGGTGTAAATAGCGGAAGTATCCTCGCTAAGCATAAAGTACAGCTTCGGCATAGAAACTTCGGATGCCAGTGCAAAGTTGGGGTTGGCCTCGAGAACCATGCTCTCGCCGTGTTTCCACTGGGTCATGGTGTAAGCGCCATTGGTAACAAAGCCTGCCTCCAGTGTCCATGCACTGGGCTTAGTGCCGTCCGGGCTTGCAGCCTCCACGTGCTTTTGCGGAACCGGGTAGAAGGTGGGGAATGCACACAAATCCAAGAAGTAGGGGCAGGGTGCAAGCAGATGTACCGTAAACTGCTTGCCGTCGGCGGAAGCCTCAACCTTCAGGGTGCCGTCATCATTTTTTGCGATAATGTCAAACATGTAGCTGTAGTCGGAAGCAGTTTCCGGCTTGACAACACGGTTCCAAGAGTATAAGAAGTCGTTAGCGTCCAGTTTTTCGCCGTCGGACCACTTCAAACCGTCACGCAGGGTAAAGGTGTATACCATGCCGTCCTCAGAAACAGTGTAGGATGCTGCACAGCCGGGAACAATCTTTGCGGCGCCGTCGTAAGTCATCAGGCCAAGGAACAGATTGCATGCTAGGCAGCCGGCATCCAGAGAGGTGGTCAACGCAGGGTCAACGTAATCGGGCTCAGGTCCCAGATTCAGGTTCAGGCTTGCGTTGTTGTTGTTTGCATTCTTCATACCGTAGAAACGCTTCATGCCGAACACGTTGTTGTACAGGTTGGACACATATTCCTTCTGCAGGTATTTATCCTTGTAGAAGTAAAGCGGCATCAAAGCCCAGGTATCCATCAAAATATCTTCTGCTTCGTGCATCAAAGCTTCACGCTTGTCAAAATCGGATTCGGTACGAATTTGATCGATGAGAGGATCAAACTTGTTCTGCCAGTCGCCAAGCGCTTCGGCAGCTTTGTCAAACTCGGCCAGAATGGTGCCGTAGTCACCGGTACTGGCGGAACCAGAAGTAGTGTTACCATTGCCATTGCCTTTGCCACCGCAAGCGGTTAAAGCAGCAGCTGCGGCAACAAGACCAGTGCCCTGTAAAAAGGAACGACGAGAAATCAGCTTCATAATAATTTTTCCCCTCTCAATATAATGATGTAAATACTGTCCGCTAACAGTGGACGGATTTATTGTGGCTATTATATGCTTTTCTTCAGTGCTTTACAAGCATGAATTAAAAATGTTACGATTTTGCAACCATTTTAGTGAATAGCAGGAGAAATAGACTCGTAGAAGTACAAATCTTTGCCGAGAAAAGGAAAAGACTGCATTCAAATCGGCATAACTTGTACTTGATACAAGGACATTTTTACTTAAAATGAGGCTTACTTGTTCCAGCAAGCCACATAATGACCATCGCCACGGTCGGTCAGCGGTGGGTGTGCAATAGAGCAGCGCTCGGTAGCGTAACGGCAGCGTGTACGGAACGGGCAACCGGTAGGCATCCGCAGCGGACTGGGAACATCGCCCTCCAAAACAATACGCTTGGAGTGACGTGCAGTTTCCGGGTCCGGGATAGGCACAGCACTCAGCAGACTTTCGGTATAGGGATGAATAGGATTGGCGTTCAGCTCATCGGCATCTGCCAGCTCCATCATACGGCCCAAATACATAACACCAATACGGTCAGAAATATGGTGCACAACCAGCAGGTCGTGGGCAATAAACAAATATGCTACGCCCAGCTTTTTTTGCAGGTCTTCGAACATATTGATAACCTGTGCCTGAATGGATACGTCCAAAGCGGAAACCGGCTCGTCGCACACAATAAACTTGGGGTTTACCGCCAGTGCACGGGCAATACCGATACGCTGCCGTTGACCGCCGGAAAACTCGTGCGGGTAGCGGCTTGCGTGCTCGGCGTTCAAACCGACCAGTTCCATCAGCTCCAGCACACGCTCGTGACGTTCCTTGCTGTTATGGCACAGCTTGTGTACGTCCAAAGGCTCTGCAATAATTTCCTCAACGGTCATGCGGGGGTTCAGGCTGGAGTACGGGTCCTGAAATACCATCTGCATCTGTTTGCGGAACGGCATCATGTCTGCATGGACCACACGGCTGCGGTCAATGGTGGGGTTACCTCTGCTGTCCAGTACCGGCTCATCGTTTTCGTCATATACTTCGCCGGAATCAAACAGGACGTTTCCATCAAATACGATACGCCCGGCGGTGGGCTTGTATAGTTGCAGCAGGGTGCGGCCAACGGTAGTTTTGCCACAGCCGGATTCACCAACAAGGCCCAGCGTTTCACCGGGTTTAATTGCAAAAGAAATATCGTCTACAGCCTTTAGCGGTGTAGTTTTACCCATTCCTGTGCGGATAGGGAAATACTGTTTCAGGTGGGAGACCTCAAGCAGATGTTTTTCATTTTCAGCCATTTTTCTGCGCCTCCTCTTGCTTCATTTTGGCAATGTTCATCCAGCAGGAAGCCAAATGGTCTTCGCCAACCCAAATTTCGTCCGGCTGCTGCGTCAGGCATATCTTCATAGCTTTATCGCAGCGTGGGCAGAACGCACAGCCTTGCGGCAGGTTCAGCAGGTTAATCGGTGTACCGCCAATGGGAACCAATCGTTCGCCCATTTTTTCTACAGTGGGGATACTGCGCAGCAAGCCTTTGGTGTACTCGTGTGCCGGATGATAGAAGATGGCATCTGCGGTGCCACGCTCACAAACACGGCCGCCGTACATAACGATAATTTCGTCGCACATGCTGGCAATAACGCCTAAATCGTGGGTAACTATAATAATTGCCATGCCCAGCTTTTTTTGCAGGTCCTGCATCAGTTCCAAAATCTGCGCCTGAATGGTTACGTCCAGTGCGGTGGTCGGTTCGTCTGCAATCAGAATATCCGGTTCGCAGGCCAGAGCCATCGCAATCATAACACGCTGACGCATACCGCCGCTCAGTTCAAAGGGATATTGGTTAATACGTTTGGTGGGTTCCGGGATGCCTACCAGTGTCAGCATCTCGATGGCACGTTCCCGTGCCTCCTTTTTGTTGCGGCCCGTGTGCAGCATAATGCCTTCCATCAGCTGATTGCCTACTGTAAAAACAGGGTTCAGGCTGGTCATCGGGTCTTGGAAAATGATAGAACACTTTTTACCGCGGAAGTTGGACATTTGTTTTTCATCCCATTGGGTAATGTCCTCGCCACGGTATAAAACCTTGCCGCTGGAGATGCTGCCGTTATCGGCCAAAATCTGCATAATCGAATAAGCAGTAACCGATTTTCCGGAGCCGGACTCACCAACGATGCCAAGAATTTTACCTTCGTCCAAGTTAAAGGAAATGCCGTTTACGGCGTGTACCTCGCCGCCTTTATCGGTGGAGAAGGTGGTGTGCAAATCCTGCACACTCAACATGTGTTGTACTTCGCTCATAATGCGTAACCTCCTCCTTAATCAGCGTTGCAGTTTGGGGTCAAATGCATCACGCAGGCCGTCACCCAGCAGGTTAAAGGACAAAACGATTAAGCAAATGACGATAGCCGGGAAAATAAATAGGTGCGGATAGCTGGAGAGGCCTTCACGTGCAGCGTTGGCTAAGCTGCCAAGGGAAGGCATCGGAGCCGAAACGCCCATGCCCAAAAAGCTTAGGTAGCTTTCGGTAAAAATAGCGGAAGGAACCTGCAAAGCCGTGGAAATAATAATAACGGATAAGCAGTTCGGTAGAATATGCTTGCGTAAAATGCGTCCGGGCTTAGTGCCGATGCACTGTGCAGCCAGTACGTATTCGTTTTGTTTTACGGTTAAAATCTGGCCACGAACCAAGCGGGCCATGCCAACCCAGTACAACAGCGCAAACACAATAAACATGGATACCATGTTGGGGCCAAGTGCGGCTAACGGTGTGCCGTCCAAATTCAGGCTTTGCTTTAGCACCACACTAAGCAGAATAATAATCAGCATATCCGGCAGGGAGTAAATCACATCGACAATGCGCATCATTACCAGGTCTACTATGCCGCCGAAATAACCGGCGATGGAACCGTAAATACAGCCGATAATCAAAACCATGATAGCAGCAACGCAGCCAACAGCCAGCGAAACACGTGTGCCGTATAAAACACGCACAAAGTAGTCACGGCCCAGTTTATCGGTGCCCATAATATGGGGGAAAAGCTTTTCGCCGGTTTTTTCCATGTAAGCGGTTTCCGCCTGCGAGTAAGCCATCGGTGCTAGGTTGGACATTCCCTTGTCACGCTTGCCGCCGACCTTGATGATTTCTGAGTAATCGTACGGGATAAGCATGGGGGCAATCAAAATAATTAAAACAATGGCAATCAGTGTAATCATCGAAGCCACAGCCAGCGGGTTCTTCATCAGGCGGCGCATACCGTCTTTCAAAAAGGTGGAGCTTTCGCCCAAAACCTCTTGCTGCTTTTTTTCTTCTGCAGAAGCGGGGCTAAAATCCTCAAAAGAGAATTTTGATAAATCCACTTGAGCGGAGAACAACCCTCTTTGGGGCATGCCTTTTGCATCTCGTTCCATAATGTGTTCTCCTTCCTTACTCCAGATGAATTCGTGGGTCGACCAGGGTATAAACGATGTCGGTAATCAGGTTTGCAACAACCATCAAAATTGCCAGAAAAATCGTGGTGCCCATAATCAGGGTGTAGTCACGGTTGGTAATTGCGGCAACAAACTGGCTGCCCAGGCCGCCAATGGTAAAAATACTTTCAACAACCATGGAGCCGGTCAAAATGTAAGCAATCATGGGACCAACATAAGTAATAACGGGAATCAGTGCATTGCGTAAAGCGTGTTTGAAAACCACAAAAAACTGTTTGACGCCCTTTGCCTGTGCGGTACGGATATAATCCTGTGAAAAAGCGTCCAGCATACTGGTTTTGGTCAGGCGGGTAATTTGTGCCATCGGCGAAGCTGCCAAGGCGATAATGGGTAAAATGTAATTGGGGTGGTGCGGGTCCCAAACGGGAATCACTTTTAACCACAAGCAAAATACTAACAAAAGCAACGTACCAAATACGAAGCTGGGCAGTGCATTAAACAGCGTTACAAAGAAAACGATCAGTCGGTCGGGAAGCTTGTTGCGGTTTAGTGCGGCAATACAACCCAGCGCCAAGCCAAAAACAATGGAAACCGCTGCGGCAGATAAACCAAGTTTTGCACTCACGCCTAAACGGCTGGTAATTGTAGTCCAAATGTCACGGCCGTCTTTCATGGAGATGCCCCATTCGTTTTCCAACAGGATGCCTTTTATGTACAGCACATATTGGACACCCAAGGGCTTATCCAAGTTAAAACGTGCCTCCATTTCTGCACGGACATCGGCAGGAATCTCTTTTTCCGAGGAAAAGGGGTCGCCGGGGATTGCGTGCATGGTAAAAAATGTGATGGCACTAATAATTAACACTGTAAAAAGCGCCAGCAGTGTACGTTTAGCCACGTATTTACCCATTGAAAATCACTCCCTCTTTTTTTGTAAAACGAACCATTGCATGGGAAACAACGGACGCCTGCGTGGTTTGGCTTCAATTTTACAAGATGGCGCAGTTGTACACGGTGGGCGCACAGTGCATTCCAAGAAGAAAATAAGAAACTATGCGATAAAATTATCGCTCACCAATTTAATACGCACTATCTTACTAGACAATGCAAAAAAAGTCAACAATAAGTTTCAAAAAATTTTAGTGTATTAAACTATCCTTTTTGTGCATTACTGTACTGAATTGCCAAAATAGAGCAAATCTGTAGCTGTACAAAAGACACTCTTTGGTGAAATAGTGCAAAAAACAGCTGATAAATTTGTTGAAAAATAAAAGGCCGTATCGGCAATCTCTTACGAGTTTGCCGGTACGGCCTTTTCAAAAAATTACTTGTTATGCGTAGCGATTTACGATTTCTTCCATTTCAGCCCAGTGAGCTTCCATGTCTTTTACAAGCGTAAACTGGGTACGTGCACGGTCCAGATTCTGACCGTCACGCTGGGTGTGGAAGTAGTGGTCGCCTTCCAGATAGTCCGTCAGGAAGCGAATGCCGCATTCCAGCGTCATCAGCTTGGCGCCCCAAGGCAGGCACTTCTTTTCCAGCTCGGGCATAACTGCACCGGCGGCTGCCAAGTAACCCTTGGTAAACACCTCATACAGATGCATGCTGAAATGTACCTTGCTCTGGTCGGGCTCGTCCTCTGCACAATCGTTTGCGCCGGAGCGGATGGAGTCACCGAAGTCATAAGCGGACAGACCGGGCATGATGGTGTCCAAGTCAATTACACAAATACCCTTGCCGGAGGCTGCGTCCAGCAGAACATTGTTGATTTTGGTATCATTGTGAGTAACTCGCAGGGGTAACTTGCCTTCTGCCAGTAAGTCAACCAGATGATGGCAGTCTGCCTCGTGTGCGTGGATAAATTCAATTTCGTCTGCAATGTCCTTTGCACGGCCCATTACGTCTTCCGCCAATGCTTTTTCAAAGTTGGCATAGCGGTTGGGGGTGTCGTGGAAACGTGCGATTGTTTCGTGCAGAGAGGCTGCCGGGAAGTCGGACAGCTGATTCATGAAGTTACCAAAGGTTTCTGCTACGGTGTAAAAATCCTTTTCACTTTCCACTTTTTCCAGGCAGATGGTGTCAGTGACAAAGGTGAATACACGCCAAGCCTCGCCATCGCTGTCGATGTACAAGGGCTTTCCATCAACAGCACGGATGGTGTTCAGGGTTTCACGTTCGGGGTCGCCGCCGTTAGCAATAATATGCTCACGCAGGTAATCGGTAACGCCGCAGATGTTTTCCATTAGCTGCTGCGGATTTTCAAAAATATCGGTGTTGATACGCTGCACAATGTAACGGCGCGTGCCATCGTCCGTAAAAACGGAAAAAGTATCGTTGATGTGACCGGAACCATAACGGACAGGATGAGAAACAGGGCCTGCAAACTGGAAAGCCTGAGAAACTTCCCGCAAGATTTCTTCAGTGATGGGTTTCATAAAATTCCTTCCTTATCTGGCCGCAACAGGCCATGCTGTAATAAATATGATAGGGCAGAGCGTTTTAAGGTACAGGGGTACTGTGCCCATTTCGGGTCTGCTTACGATATGTGGTTGGGCTCATCTGCTCGGCCTTATGGAAACACTGGGAAAAGTAACTTAGCGAGGAAAAACCCAGCATCGAGGCGATTTGAGATAAGCTGTGGTCGGTGTTGCTCAATAAATATTTGCTTTCCGCAATGCGCCGCTGCATTAAATAGGTGATGGGGGAAATACCGTACTCTCGTTGGAAGGTGTGCGCCAAGTAGTATTTGTTAATGTGTACTAAGGCGGCAAGTTCGTCCAGAGAGGTGTTCTCCCGGAAGTTTTCATCCAAGTACCGTTTAATCGTTACACATTCCTTGGTTCGTGCCTTGGAGTTATCGCAGGCACGCAGTTGGAAGTGCGTTGTGCGGACAAGCCAAATCAATAAGGTGTCCAGCAAATCGGTGCAAACGGTTTCACACCCGTCGGCGTCCAAATCAATTTCACGCAGGAGCATCTGCAATAAAAAGCGGATGCGCTCCCGGTCAACTTGGCAGTTCATTACCGTATAGGGGGTGTTGTTATTGCCGAATAAAAACTCGATGCCCTCTACACCCAATACAATGTACTCCAAGGGATTAGAGTTCAGGCTGGTTTCGGTGTGCTCCACTTGAGGGTTTACAATGACCATATCATCGGGGGAAACTGGGTAAAGGTGCCCTTCGATATTAAATTGGCCGGAACCGGAAAGACAGTAAAAAAGCTCGGAACAGGCGTGTGTATGTAAAGTGGAGTGCCAATCACCGCCAAATCGACTTTTACTGATATACAAAAGGCGGACGGCCTCCCGTGGGGCTGGGGAAAAGCTGATATCAAAACGTTCGCTGCTCACAAGAAACCTCCTTTTATAAATAATAACAAAGTAGTTATAACGGATTTTTAGTAGATACGCAACTAAAATAGCAAAAAAAATAAAATATGGAGCAAATATATATAAAACCAAGCAACACAACTGCGGTGCCACATAAAAAACTGAAAAAAGTCGAAAGAAACAACACACAAAGCTTATAGTAGTTCTGCATAGGAAATGCATGTCAAAATCCAGCGGATTAGTTTATTGTAAACGACATAAAGAGCGGAAAAGAAATAAAATGCAATTTTTGGATAAAATCTAAGGGCTTCGACAGCATTTTACTGGTTTTACTGCAATTTTATCAAAGCAGAGCAATAAAACTAAAAAATAGAACAAGAAGCCCCTTGTTCTTGCGTGCAGATGCTTCTATTATCATAGATAGTAAAATGTTGTGTCATGATGTAAGCATGACGCAGGAAAAATATTAAAATTTTGTAGAAGGAGATTCATTATGAAGAAGATTTCTCGTCGTTCTTTCCTGATGGCTGCTGGTATCAGCGCAGCTGCTCTGGGCCTGACCGCTTGTGGTGCGGATTCTCAGTCTGCTTCCGGTGCTGAGGCAAAGGATGGAATTTCCGTTGCTGCTCTGTCCAGCGCATACGTTGAAAAGAACCCCGCTATGTGGGACGAAATCTGTGAGGCATTTACCGAACAGACCGGTATCGCTGTCAGCAAGCTGACCCTGGAGAAGAACCTGGAGGACGTTATCGGCGCCAGCATGCAGGGCGGCGATTACCCCGACGTTGTCTGCCTGTCCGTTGGCCGTCCTGCCGGCCTGACCGAGCAGTTTGTTAAGGACAAGCTGATTGCTGACATTACCGACGTGCTGAGCATGACCATCCCCGGTGAGGAAGAAACTGTTGGCAAAAAGATTGCCGGCGGCTTTACCGATAACTCCATCACCAATCCTTACGGCGACGGCAAGACCTATCTGGCACCTATGTTCTACGGCCCCTGCGGTTTGTTCTACAACGCAGGCCTGCTGGAAGAAAAGGGCTGGAAGCTGCCCACTACTTGGGACGAAATGTGGGAACTGGGCGAGCAGGCACAGGCAGAGGGCATCTACCTGTTTACTTACCCCACTGCTGGCTACTTTGATACCTTCCTGTACGCTTTGATGTACACCGTCGGCGGCCCCGAGTTCTTTGACAAGGCTACCCACTACGAAGAAGGCATCTGGGACACCGATGAGGCTAAGCTGTGCTTCGAGATTATCGACAAGCTGGCAAGCTACACCAACCCCAAGACTCCTTCTCAGGCAAACAATCAGGACTTTAAGATGAACCAGCAGATGGTTCTGGATAATCAGGCAATCTTTATGCCTAACGGCACCTGGATTGCAGGCGAAATGAAGGACAGCCCCCGTGCTGAGGGCTTCAAGTGGGGCATGACTGCTCTGCCCACCGTTAAGGCTGGCGAAGCTCCCTACAGCTACACTTGGTTTGAGCAGACCTGGATTCCCAAGGATGCTGCAAACGTGGATGCTGCAAAGCAGTTTGTTGCGTTCCTGTACAGCGATGCAGCTTGCGCAATCTTTGCTAAGGCTGGCGCAATTCAGCCTGTTCTGGGCATTTCCGAGCTGGTTGAGGACGAGTACAGCAAGGAGTTCTACGCTATCTACGACAATGGCGCAAAGGCAGCTATGGGCAACTTTGCTCCCTACAAGTCTACTGCAGGCTTGGGCACTGTCAGCGAGGTCTTCCTGGAGCCCATCAACGCTCTGGTTTCCAAGAACCTGACTCGTGACCAGTGGGTTGCAGACATCAAGGCAGCCAGCGATAAGATGCGTGAAAATCTGCTGTAATTCGGCGCTTGAAAGTTTAATAAAGTAACGGGCGGCGGTGGGCGGTTCATTCTGCACATCGCCGCCCTTATTGACGAAATAAATCAATGTCAAAATGGTGGTAAAGTAATAGAAAGGGGTTGCTCTCATTGAAATCTGACAAAAGAAGAATCGGATTCCTGCTGTTCTGCTTAGCACCGGCAACAATCCTGTTCCTAGTGTTCATGATTCTGCCCACTCTGAACGTTTTTCGTATGTCTCTGTTCGAGCGAGGAGCATACTCTCCCACAGAAACCTTTGTGGGTATGAGTAACTTCGTGACGCTGTTTGGGGATGTAAAGTTTATTACAGCTATGCAGAATACAGTGCTGCTGATTGTTACCGTTACAATCATTACCTTTGCGTTTGCACTGGTATTTGCAGGTATTTTGACCCGTGAAAAAATCCGTGGCCAAAATTTCTTCCGCATTGTGTTCTACATCCCGAATATTCTGTCCATTGTTGTTATTGCAGGTATCTTCTCTGCAATTTACAAGCCGGACAGCACCGGTATGCTGAACAGCATCGCTTCTTTCCTGAGTGGTAAAACCGTCGAAATCCTGTGGAAAGACCAGCCCATGGTTATTGTAAGTATCATTATCGCCATGGTTTGGCAGGCCATCGGATATTACATGGTTATGTACATGGCTTCGATGTCTGCGGTTTCCGAAAGTTTGTATGAGAGCGCAAGTTTGGACGGCGCAGGCCGCTTGACCCAGTTCTTCCAGATTACCATTCCGTTGATTTGGACCAATATTCGCACTACGCTGACTTTCTTTATCATTTCTACCATCAATATGGCATTCCTGTTTGTAAAAGCCATGATTGCACCCGGTATGGCTGACGTTGGCCTGAGCTTTATGTATAACCAAAAGGATGCAGGTCTGTACGGCTACAGCATGGCTGCCGGCGTTGTAATGTTTATTTTCTCCTTTGCGCTGGCAGGCTTGGTAAACTTGGTCACAAAGCGTGACGTTCAGGAGGTGTAATACAATGGAAGGTAAAAAAATGAAAAAGGGCTCCTATGGGGACGTCCTGTATAAGGCTTTCATCTATGTTGCACTGGTTACCCTGGCTATTACGGTAATCGTTCCTGTGGGCTGGGCTTTCTTGGCATCCTTAAAGGAAAATGCCCAGTTTTACGGCAATCCTTGGCAGCTGCCCAACGGCCTGCACTGGGAAAACTTTGTAAACGCTTGGAATGCTGCCGATATGGGCAGCTACATGGTAAACTCCGTTTTGGTTACCACCATGGCACTGATTATGCTGCTGGTTTTTGCGCTGCCCTGTGCATACGCAATTTCCCGCTTTAAGTTTAAGGGCCGCAATTTCCTGCAGACTGCTTTTATGGCAGGCTTGTTTATCAACGTAAACTACATCGTCGTGCCAATCTTCCTGATGCTGAAGGACGGCGATGTGTGGCTGAAAAAGACATTTGGCAGCCCCTTCCTGCTCAATAACCTGTTTATTCTGGCACTGGTTTACGCAGCAACTGCGCTGCCCTTTACCGTTTACATTTTGTCCGGTTACTTTGCATCTCTGCCTCACGATTACGAGGAGGCTGCTTACATTGATGGTGCAGGTTACTTTACCGCTATGGTTCGTATCATCTTCCCCATGGCAAAGCCCTCTATCATCACCATTATTTTGTTCAATTTCCTTTCTTTCTGGAACGAGTACATTATTTCCATGACCTTGATGAGCTCGGCGGGCGGCTCCAAAACATTGCCGGTTGGCCTGCTGAACCTGATGCAGTCTGCACAGTCGCAAACGGATTTCGGCCGTATGTATGCAGGTCTGGTTATCGTTATGCTGCCCACCATTATCCTGTATATGTGTGTGCAAAAGCAGTTGACCGAAGGTATGACGGTTGGCGGCCTGAAGGGCTAAAGGAGATAAACCATGAAAAACTTTTGGAAAGAACATAAATCATTGCGCACGATTTTAATGCTGGTATCGTTTGTGGTTGGTCTGGTGCTTTTGTATCAGGGGTGGAGCATGACCGGCCAGTTAAAGGGTCTTGGCATCGAGCTGCTGGGCGTTGCACTGGTATTGGTAACCCTGTGGCTGTACAATAAGCCCTATGCAGATTGATTGGGACATAAAAGGAGAGTATATATGAGTGATATGAAGCGTCAGGGTCGCGTTACCATTCCTACCGATGTGGACGTTGTACCGCAAACACTGGAAATTATGAAGCGCTGGGGCGCAGATGCTCTGCGTGACTGCGACGGCACAGACTTCCCGCAGGAGCTGCGTGATGCAGATGCCAAGGTGTATGCAACCTATTACACCACCCGTAAAGATAATGCTTGGGCAAAGGCAAACCCGGACGAAGTGCAGCAGTGCTACATCATGACCGGTTTTTACACCGCAAATGGCGATACCGTTACCATTCCTCTGCTGAAGGGCATCAGCCCTGAGCTGATGGAGGTCAACACCCGTGACGATATTACTCGTTGGTGGGAAGTTATGGACCGTACTACCGGCGAGCCGGTTCCCTGCGATAAGTGGAGCTATGCCGATGGTGCTGTTACCGTGCAGGCTGTGCCTTTCCACGAGTACACAGTCAGCTTTTTGGCTTACCTGATTTGGGACCCCGTACACATGTACAACGCAACCATCAATGACTGGAAGGACTTTGAGCACCAGATTACCTTTGACGTGCGCCAGCCCAAAACCCGTAAGTACACTATGGAGCGCCTGCGTAAGTTCATCGCAGAGCACCCCTATGTAAATGTTATCCGCTATACCACCTTCTTCCACCAGTTTACACTGGTGTTCGACGAGCTGAAGCGTGAAAAGTACGTTGACTGGTACGGATACTCCGCATCTGTCAGCCCCTATATTCTGGACCAGTTCGAGAAGGAAGTTGGCTACAAGTTCCGCCCCGAGTTCATCATCGACCAGGGCTACTACAACAACCAGTACCGTGTGCCCAGCAAGGAGTTTAAGGACTTCCAGGCATTCCAGCGCCGTGAGGTTGCAAAACTTGCTAAGGAAATGGTCGATATTACCCACGAGTGCGGCTGCGAAGCTATGATGTTCTTGGGCGACCACTGGATTGGCACCGAGCCCTTCATGGAGGAGTTCAAGTCCATCGGTCTGGACGCAGTTGTTGGCAGCGTTGGCAATGGTTCTACCCTGCGCCTGATTAGCGACATCGACGGTGTTAAGTACACCGAGGGCCGCTTCCTGCCTTACTTCTTCCCCGATACTTTCCACGAGGGCGGCGACCCCGTGCAGGAAGCTAAGGTAAACTGGGTTACCGCACGCCGTGCAATCCTGCGTAAGCCTGTCGACCGTATCGGCTACGGCGGATACCTGAAGCTGGCTCTGGAGTTCCCGGAGTTCATCGACTACGTCCAGTCTGTCTGCGACGAGTTCCGTGAGCTGTATACCAACATCAAGGGCACCACGCCTTACTGCGTAAAGAAGGTTGCCGTGCTGAACTGCTGGGGCAAGATGCGTGCATGGGGCTGCCACATGGTACACCATGCTTTGTACCAGAAGCAGAACTACAGCTATGCAGGCGTGATTGAGATGCTGTCCGGCGCACCGTTTGACGTAAAGTTTATCAGCTTCGACGACATTAAGGCTGACCCCTCTATCCTGAAGGATATCGACGTGCTGATTAACGTAGGTGATGCAGATACCGCACACACCGGCGGCATCTACTGGGAGGACGCAGCCATCAGCTCTGCTATTAAGGAGTTTGTCTACAACGGCGGCGGCTTTATCGGCGTAGGTGAGCCTTCCGGCCACCAGTATCAGGGCCGTTTCCTGCAGCTGGCAAGCGTGCTGGGCGTCGAGGAAGAAACCGGCTTTACCCTGAACTACGATAAGTACAACTGGGAGGAAAAGCCCGGCCACTTTATCTTGGCTGATACCACTAAGCCTGTTGACTTTGGCGAAGGCAAAAAGAACATCTACGCATTTGAGGGTACTGATATCCTGGTCCAGAAGGACAAGGAAGTGCAGATGGCTGTGCATGAGTATGGCAAGGGCCGTTCTGTGTATATCAGCGGTGTGCCTTACAGCTTCGAGAACAGCCGTATGCTGTATCGTGCAATGCTGTGGAGTGCTCATGGCGAGCAGGACCTGCACACTTGGTTCTCCTCTAACTTCAACGTGGAAGTGCACGCTTACGTTGCAAACGGCAAGTACTGCGTTGTAAACAACACCTACGAGCCGCAGGATACCACCGTCTATACTACCGACGGCAACCACTTTGACCTGCACTTGGATGCAAACGAAATCAAGTGGTACGAAATCTAAAATAAAAAAGCCCCTGCGATTGCAGAAGGTGCTTTTTACAAAAAATGAGCGATGCCAGACCATTAGCGGTTTGGCATCGCTCGTTTTGTTTTATGGCCCTGCCGCCAAACGGCAAGGACTTAACTTGATAAAGGGAAAAGGAGACTTCGCAAATTTATCAGCGGTAAGCTTCTCTGGTATTCAGGTGCTTTTTCTCATCTTCGGGCAGGTCCAGACCAATTGTTCCGCCCGGATTCATTAGGTAGTCCGGGTCGAAGTAGTCTTTCAAAACACGGAAGACACCATACTCCGTTTCGCCGATGTAGCTTTCCAGCCATGGTGCAAACATCTTGCCAATGCCATGGTGATGGGAGATAGCAGCACCGGATTTTTGGATAGCGTCCAAAATAGTGGTGTGGTAAGCCTTAAAGGCTTTTTCGTCCTTCATCTTGGTGATAAAGATAAAGTACAGGTTAGCACCCTGCGGATAGCAATGAGACATATGGGTGGTAACCACCGTGTTGGGCAGTGCATGGCAAACGGCACGCACATCACGGTGTACCTGTGCCATGTTCGACCATGTAACTGCGCATTCCAAGGTGTCCGTCACAACACCGAAGTCCATCATGGAGTCCCGCAGATAGGGGTCGTTAAAGCGGCCTTTTTCCCAGCTCTTGGTTACAAAGCCGGTCATGGGCATTGCACCGTAGCGGCGGGCAATGCGATGAATGTTTTTGGCAGCATTTTTGGAAAAGCCCTTTTCACCATCTGTGAAGCCTAAGAACATACACCGTTCCATGTCTTTGAAGCCCAGTTTACCCAGCAAAGGCTCTAACGGGGTGTCATCCACGTTATACAGCTTCAGCATTAAGTGGGTTTCTTCCGGGTCAGAAAGGCGGAATACCGATGCGTTGCCACCCTCGCTTTGCATCATTTCTCGTGCGGCTTCCATCGCAATTTCCCAGTTTTTGAACATATAGGAAAAACGCTTGCGGTTTTCCGGCATCCAGCGGAATACACGCAGGGTTACCTCTGTCAGTACGCCAAAGGTGCCCTCGGAGCCCATCATAATCTGGTTTAGATTCGGGCCGGTAGCCTCACGTGGGTAGTGCGGGGTCTGGATGGTGCCAATGGGCGTTGCGTACCGCTGGGAAAGTACAATGTCCGCAATGGTGCCGTAATAGGTGCTGTTTTGTCCGGCACCACGGGTAACGGTCCAGCCGCCAACGGAGCTGTACTCAAAGGATTGGGGGAAGTGGCCGCAGGTGTACTGGCGCTTTGCGCCAAACAGCTTGGGGGCGTCCTGCAAGGTTTTTTCCAAATCCGGCCCGGACATACCGGCCTGTACAGTGATAGTCTGGTCGATTTCGTTAAAGCTAATCACCTTGTTAAAACGCTTGCGCATATCCAAAGTGATGCCGCCTTTTACAGCCTCCATACCACGGGTAACCGAGGAACCGCCGCCGTATACGTACAGCGGGATTTTGTTTGCCACTGCATAGGCAACGATTTTTTCTACCTGCTCGGTGGTATCGGGATAAACCACCACATCGGGGATATTCTCGATGACCTTATGGCGCAGCCGTAAAATATCATAAGCGGTAGAGCCATAGGCAACATCTAAGCGTGGGTAATCCGCTGTGGTAACAAACTCAGCGCCCACAATTTCCCTTAAAGCTGCAACGTGCTTGGGGTCAATACGAGAAGGATAGGCCGACAGGTCTACTTGGTCAAAGCCAATGTCGTCCGTGTACTGCTTGAAGTCCTCGTCGGTCATTTTGAAGGTTTCCTTCATCAGATTATAAAGGGACTCCTTCGGGTATTTGAAAAAGTTGGGGTCACCCCAGCGAAAGATGGAGCGGTAACTTCCCTCAGGCGCAGGGGTGCGGAGCCAGTTTGGCTCAAAACCTTTATACGGTTTGGTGCTCATGTTTCGTTGCTCCTTGACGATACTTGCGATTTACAATTTTAATAATTTTGCGATACAGAGGTTCCAGCTGACTATAAATACGGCTGTAAGCACTGTTGTAGTAGTCCATGTAAATCTGGTGTGTTTCGGGGTTCGGCTGGAACACAGAGGTTTCGTGTACCATATGTTTGCTGGCGTCCTCGTAATCCGTAAACACGTGCTGTGCCACAAAAGCAACCATGGACGAACCAATGGAGCTGGCCTCATGCGTTTGAATGCGCTTTGTGGGAATACCCAGAATATCCGCCAAAATCTGGCAGAAAACATCACTCTGAGAGCCGCCGCCGCCCAAGAATACTTCCTCTACATTCACACCGGCACGGCGCTGCATGATGGTAAGGGATTTCAGCATTTCAAAGCCCAGACCCTCCAAAATAGCACGATACATATGGTAGCGTGTGTGGTGGTCGCTAAAGCCAATAATGGCGCCACGGGAGTTGGGGTTGATAACACCGGGCGTCCAATAGGGCTGCAGCATCAAACCATCACAGCAGGGGGGCAGGTCTGCAATGCGGTCGTTCAGTAATTCTTCGGGGGAAATGCCCAGCTTTTTGGCTTCCAGAACATCCTCGTAGCCAAACTCCTTAATAAACCAGGATACCAGCCACATACCACGGAAAATTTCCATTTCCGGGTTGTACATATCATTCAAAACAGCCGGATAAGCCGGAATAAAGGGCTGCGGCTCAACATACTTCTTCAGGGACAGCTGCACCGTAACGGTGGTGCCCAGCGACATAGCGGCCTGATTTTGGTGGATGACCGAAAGGCCCAGGGTTTCGCAGCCCTTGTCAGAGCCGGTAGCAATCAGGGGCAGCCCGGCGGGTACACCGGCATCCTTGGCAAATTGCTCGGTAGTATGGCCGATTACCGTACCGGACGGAACCAAATCGCACAGCTTTTCAACAGGTATGTCCAACACGGCACGAATCATATCGTTTTTGCCGGACCAGCGGCGGTTCTTGTAGTCAAAGGGGATATGGCCAATCATGTTTGCTTGGCTGTCCTTCAAAACGCCGGTCATTTTGTAGTTTAGATAGGTGGGCAGCAAAACATACTTGGCGGTGTTGGCCCATACCTCTTTTTCGTTTTGCTTAATCCAGTTGCAGGCGGCAGAGGTGTACAAAATTTTGATGGCATCCTCCATGCCTACAGCCTTCAGCATCAGTTGCTTGTGGGTAGGGATAGGGTCATCAAAGTGCGCCTTGCGCTTATCCAACCAAACAATAATGTCACGCAGCGGTTGATTGTCCTTGTCCAAGCACATAACCGTGCTGCGGATAACGGTAGACGTAACCGCAATAACGTCTGCCAGTTTGTCTGCGTTACGTTCGCAGATGATGCGGCCGGCTTTGCACAGCTGGTCGTAGTAAAAGTTTGGGGTTTGCTCAGCCCAGCCGGGCTGGCGGGAAAAGTACGGTTCTTCGTATTTTACCTTGCAAACGTCCTCAAACTTTCCGTCTGGGCGCACCAAAATGCATCGGGCACTTTGCGTTCCCACATCAAAAGTCATGACGAGTGGGGTTCCCATTTGTGTGATCCTCCTGTTTATATATTTTGCAGTATGCTGCTTGTTGCAATTACATTTACACCAAGTCCTAAGACGTTTTCTAATACAATATCGGACCGCCCGATTTTTTCGGTAACGGTTACCTTATTGATTTCCCGCATAACGTCAAAAATTTTATCTTTGGGGATATCTGCCGAAACCCGAACCGGCAGTACCGGTACCTGCGGAAAAGCTGTTTTTACCGTAGTGCAAATGGTGCGTTTGGGATCAGTTAACTCAGACAGAGCAAACGCTTCGCCTCGCTTACAGGAGTTGCCGGACACAACAGGTGTTTCGCCGCTGGTGTCAATGGTCATATGGCAGCCACGGGGGCATACGATGCAAACCAGCTCTTTCACTTGTTCATCACCTCGATTTCAAATTCCAGCTTGCTTTGGGCGCTCAGGTGGAACGAATCAAAATCAATCAGCAGGCGTTCCATTTCGGGCGGACGTAAAAAGGGGTATCGTTTGCTGAATACGGTTTCGCCGTCTTTTTTAATCAGGAAAGTGCAGTTGTCCAGCACGTCCCTGCTGCGGAAATACACAACTGTTTTGGAGTTATCGGCGTTCAAATTCAGCTTTTGCGGCACTGCGTACAACAAAGCGTTGGAAACCGCAATGGGGAGCTCCTGCTTTTGCTGTGCAGCAAAGGCAGCCGCATTGGCACCGGCAATTTCGCCGCTTTCCGAAACATAGTCCACAAGGTCGTTTACGTGCAGTGCATTACCGCAAGAGAATACACCGTCTACGCTGGTCATAAGCTGTGCATCGACAGCAGGGCCTTTTGTGCGTGGGTCCAGTTTGACATCAAGTGTTTCGGCAAGCTCGTTTTCCGGGATTAAGCCGACGGAAAGAATCAAAGCATCGCATTCCACAATTTCTTCTGTGCCGGGGATAGGCACCATGTGGTCGTCTACTTTAGAGATTTCAACCGCAGTCAGTCTGTCCTGACCAAACACACGGGTAACCGTGGTAGACAGATGCAGCGGAATGTTGTAGTCGTGCAAGCACTGATGAATGTTACGGGTCAGGCCGGAAGGCGTGGGTTTTGCTTCGTAAACACCCAGTACCTCGGCACCCTCAAGGGTCAGGCGGCGGGCCATAATCAAACCAATGTCGCCGCTGCCCAGAATTACACACTTTTTGGTGGGCAGCTGCCCCAGCAGGTTGGTAAAGTGCTGTGCAGTGCCTGCGGTAAACACACCGGAAGGCCGTGTGCCGTGAATCATAACCTGCTTGGCGGTACGTTCACGACAGCCGGTAGCCAAAATGATGGTGTGGGTTTCTACGGTTGTTACGCCGGTGGTGTTTACCAGTGTAACAAAAAAACTGCCGTTTTCCTTGCGGATACGGGTTACGAAGGTAAGGGTCAGCGCCCGCATATTCCGTTGGTTAAACACATCAATAAAGCGCTCGGCATATTCCGGGCCGGCCAGCTTTTCCTGAAAGCGCACCAAACCGAAACCATCGTGAATGCATTGCTTTAAAATACCGCCCAGCCGCTCCTCGCGCTCGACCAAAAGTACATTTGCACCGTTTTTGTCGGCGGCGATTGCAGCGGCTAAACCAGCAGGGCCGCCGCCAATTACGAGAACATCATATTTTTCCATTTTGTCCTCCTTATTTGGTCTTGCCGTAAGTGATAACAGAGGTGTCGGCGCATTTCTTTACATCGCTGAGTTCCTCACCCATGTACTCGGCAATAATCTTGGTAACCAGCGGCGCGCAAAAGCCGCCCTGGCAGCGTCCCATGCCGGGACGTACACGTTTTTTAATGCCATCAACCGTAGGCACGCAAATGGGGGATTTCAGTGCATCCAAAATCTCACCACGGCTGATTTCCTCGCAGCGGCAAACAATTACACCGTAGTCAGGATTTTCCTGAATCAGTTTGTTGCGGTCCTCGTCGCTCATCTCACGCAGTACGGGGATTCCCTTGCGAATGGGGGAGAAGTTTTCGTTTTTTTCTACCTTTTGTACCTTGGAAAGCTCCTCAACTGCCATCTTTTCAATATCCAGAGCGACTGCCGGAGCAGTGGTCAGGCCGGGGGACTGAATGCCCGCACAGTGGATGATGTTTTTGGTGCTGCGGCCTTTTTCAATGATAAAGTCCTCCTCAAATGTGGGGGAGCGTACACCGGTAAAGTAGGTAATAATATCTTTTTCGTTTACGGAAGGCACAGCCTTTTTCTGTTTTTTGAATACAGCGGCAATGCTTTCCTTGTGGGTTTCGGTGTTTTCCTTTTCGTAGGTTTCCACAGCGTCCGGGCCAAGCAGCAGGTTGTCGTGCACAGTATGTAAAATACCGCCGCCCTTCGAGTGGGTTTTGTGTGTATTAAACTCCGTTACAGAGGTAATCGACCGCAGATAAACACCGGCCTTTTTATCCAAAATGGAGTTGGTGCCACGGCGTGGATGAATCGAGAAGAATCTGTCGTTTGCCATGCGGGCAACTTCTTCGCTAAAAACACCGGCGGCATTGATTACAATTTTAGGGTGAACTGTGCCGCGGTTTGTGCTGACACTGATGATTTTTCCGTCCTGAACCTCCATGCCGGTAACAGCGGTATTCAGGCTGACCTTGGCGCCGTTTGCCACAGCGTTTTCAGCATAGGCGATGGTAATGCCGTAAGGGCATACACAACCCGAGGAGGGGTTGTAGATTGCATAGCGGAAATTATCGCCCAGATAAGGCTCCTGCTTTTTCAGTTCCTCGCCGGAAACCATTACGGTGTCACTGATGCCGTCGTGGTGTTTCCGCCATTGGCAGTAAAACCAAATAAAAGGCTTGAGCCATGCTTGGTCAAAGGGAACATACTGCCCAACACGCTTGAAAGGCACGTCTAATTCCTTGCAGACCTGCTCGTACATGGCATTGCCCTTGCGCACATAATGGTGCTTCAGGGACCCACGGGAAAGGTCAATACCGGGGTGTACCTCGCCGTCGTTGCGGCCCGAAGCTTGCAGTGCAAGGTCGGATTCTTTTTCCACCAGTAGGATATTCAGCTTCCACTTGGACAATTCACGGGCGATAGACGCACCGGAAATGCCGCCGCCAATCACCAAAACATCAACCTTTTGTCCGTCCAGACTGTTGTCGTGGATTTCCGGCATCCGCATAGGCTGGTCTTTTGCTTCATCACATACAATGTCGTTTACAACATGGATGGTGCTGTACTTGGTAGCAGCGATGGAACAGGCGCTTACAACGTCACTCCATTTTTCCAGATGTCCACGCATAACGATGCAATTGTTTTCCAGAGAGGCAGTGACCTTTCCTCCGTACGATTCCTTTAACTTTTTGTTCGTTTTTGTTAGGTTCATAAGAGAAAGGCTCCCTTCTAAATATGAAAGAGAATTGCGTTCCTGCGGTTATTTTGTATCGGTCGATCGACCGACTCGGCTTTAACCGCATTATACAGCCGCCGCAATGTGTTGTCAATATACATAAAATAATTATATTTTGTTTAATATTGATTATGCAGATAGACAACTGAATAACGAAGTGCTACAATACCCAAAAAGGAGGTGTAGGCAATGGCTGCACCAAAAAACGAAAATATTAAAAGCAGAATTTTGCAAGTAACGGAACAACTTTTGGAAAGTAAGAGCTTCCAGGATATTTCGCTTGCGCAGGTTGCGGCCAAGGCCGAAATTTCCAAAGGGACACTCTACTATTACTACAAATCCAAGGGTGAGCTTTTCTGTGACCTGACAGACCAGTATTTGCACAGGCAGTGGGAGGACTTCCTCAACTGGACAGAGGACGACCAAAAGGATACCTCGCTGCAGCGCCTTGTGAAATATGTTATAGAGCGCAACGTCGCCAGTGCGGCCTTTCGTCTGCGTTTATTCGGCGAGGCACAGTTAGGCGATGAAGAATTGAAACAAAAGCTGGCCGAGCGATATAATGCGTTTTACACTTTGATTAGTGAAAAAATCGCACAGCGCACCAACCTCCCGGCGGAGTTCCTTACATGGTTGATTTTGTTGGCTTCGGACGGAATCATCATACAAAAAGCCATTGAGAATAAAGCCTTTGATGCAGATGGCTTTGTGAAATATGCCGTCAGCTGTTTGGAAGCGCTTAATCAGCCGAAAAATCAAACCGAAAACATGCCGTAAGCTGTTATGGTAAGTGCCGTATTTCTTTTATGAGATGCGGCACTTTTGTATTTGGATAAGAAATCCAATCGGAAGCCGAAAAGCCGTTAGATAGCTGGATTGCGGCAGGATTCCGTGCTATTATGAAAGGCGTGGAATGAGAGGTGGCAAAACAATGAGCCGGAAACAAAAGGGCCAGCTAAAACTGTTTTTCAGCTATGCGGAAAGCAGCGGAAAAACACAGGCAATGCTGGAGGCTGCGCAAAACGCACAGGCAAAGGGTGTTCGGGTTTTGGTTGGCTATATTGCACCCCATACTGCGGCACAAACAATGGATTTGCTAAAGGATATGGAGCAGTTGCCTCCCTTTTTATTTGCCGGGCAGCGGGAGTTTGACTTGGATGCTGCCTTAGCCCGTAAGCCGGAGCTGGTGCTGGTAGATGAAATGGCGCACACCAACCCGAAAAACAGCCGCCATCGAAAAAGGTATCAGGATATTGACGAACTGCTGCAGGCAGGGATTGACGTATATACAACCGTCAATGTGAGCAACATTGAAAGCCTGCATGATACCGTTGCTGCGATTACAGGGATTACCACATGGGAGCGGATTCCGGACGATATGTTCGACCGGGCAGACCAAGTGGAACTGATTGATATTGAACCGCAAGAGCTATTGGAGCGTTTGCAGGAATGCGGGGGAAAAACCGCACCAAGTACCGTCGAGCAGCTTACGGCCCTGCGGGAGATTGCACTTCGCCGCTGTGCGGATAGAGTAAAACTGCTTTCCAATCGGCAGCGGCAGGATAGTGCGTTCCACACGGATGAACATATTTTGGCGTGCCTGTCGTCGGCGCCGTCAAATGCAAAAATCATACGGACAGCAGCACGTATGGCACGTGCGTTTAACAGCCAGTTTACGGCGCTGTTTGTAGAAACACCGGATTTTGCAGAGGAATCCGTAGAAAATAAGCGCCGCCTGCGGGAAAATTTCCGCTTGGCAGAACAACTGGGCGCAGAAATTGAAGTTGTATATGGGGAAGATGTATCCTATCAAATTGCGGAGTTTTCCCATGTTTCGGGCGTTACAAAAATTGTGCTGGGGCGCAGCGAAATGTCCCACCAGCATTTTTTCGGAAAGCCAAGCCTGACCCAGCGGCTGGTTTCCTATGCGCCGGAGGTAAATATCCATATTATTCCGGACGGTGATGCGGAACTTACTACGTTTCGCCGTAAGTGGACGAAGCGAGAAAAAACGCAAGTCGGGGCAGATACTCTGAAAAGCCTGCGGATTTTTCTGGGAGCCACTCTATTAAGCCTGCTGTTTGACCGCTTGAACTTTACAGCGGCAAATATCATCATGGTATATATTTTGGGGGTACAGTTGATTGCCATTGTTACCTCGCACCAGATTTATAGCCTGATAGCCTCGGCGGCAAGTGTGTTTGTTTTCAATTTTCTGTTTACAACACCACGGTTTTCTTTGCTGGCGAATGAAAGTGGCTATCCGGTTACCTTTGTGATGATGTTTTTAACAGCATATATTACAGGCACCTTTGCAAGCCGCTATAAAAAGCAAGCAGGGCAGGTTGCAAAGGTTGCGTACCGAACCAAAATTTTGTTTGATATGGACCAGCTGCTGACGAAAGCAGACAGCAAAACACAAATTATACAAGCCGCAGCCCAGCAGATAGTTAAACTGGTAGGACGCAATATTGTTGTGTTTGAAAATGTAGACGGTCCCTTGTCAGAGCCGTATTTGTTCCAATCCAAATCTGCGCCTCCACAGGTGTACCATGTGGAGGAGGAGATGAAAACCGTGCAGTGGGTGCTGAAAAACAACCATGCAGCCGGCGCAACAACGGATACGCTCTCCGATGCGCACTATCTTTATTTTGCAGTGCGTGTAAGCGACCGTGTTTACGGCGTGGTAGGCATCGAGGCGGAGCATACCGGTTTGGATGCCTACGAACGTGAGATTTTACTCTCTATGCTAGGCGAATTTGCGCTTGCATTGGCAAATGAAAAGAATGCCCGTGAGCGTGCGGCGGCGGCCCTTTTGGCGGAAAGCGAACAGCTGCGTGCAAACCTGCTGAGAAGCATCTCCCATGATTTGCGCACCCCGCTGACTACTATTTCGGGTAACGTAAGTAACTTGATAAGCAACGGCCAGAGCTTTGATGATGCAACCAAGCAGCGAATTTATGCAGATATTTATGATGATTCTATGTGGCTGACCAATCTGGTGGAAAATTTGCTGTACGCCACCCGCATCGAGGAAAATCGCATGATACTGCGCACGACAGCCGAGCTGCTGGATGACATTATGGAAGAAGCCGTGCACCATATAAAACCCAAAGCCGCCGACCACCCCATCCGTCTGGAAAACAGCAAGGAATTGCTGCTTGTATGCGTGGACGCAAAATTGATTGTACAGGTGGTTGTAAATATCGTGGATAATGCCATTAAATACACCCCTAAAGGGACACCTATCACCCTTAGTACACATCGAAAAGGTACAATGGCGGAGATTTGTATTGTGGATACAGGCGGCGGTATTTCGGACGAAGATAAGGCAAGGATTTTTGATAAGTTTTATTGCGGAACCAGCAAAATTGCGGATAATCGACGCAGCTTAGGTTTGGGGCTGTTTTTGTGCAAAGCCATTGTGGAGGCACACGGCGGTACAATACAGGTAGAGGATAACCAGCCCAGCGGTACGATTTTCCGGTTTACACTTCCTTTGGAGGAGGTTACGATTCATGAATAAAATACAGGTTTTGGTAGTAGAGGATGATACTCGTGTTTGTAACTTGATTACAACTACACTGAGCACACACGGGTACCAGTACATTACAGCGGCAACCGGCGGCAGTGCAATTATGGAGATGGCAACTTGCCACCCGGACGTGATTTTGCTGGATTTGGGCCTGCCGGATATAGACGGCATGGAAGTAATTCAGCGTGTGCGCAGCTGGTCGGATGTGCCGATTATTGTGATAAGTGCACGAAGCGAAGACACTGATAAAATCGATGCACTGGATGCAGGTGCGGACGATTACCTGACAAAGCCTTTCTCGGTAGACGAACTGCTGGCACGGCTGCGTGTTACACAGCGCCGTATTGCCCTTATGCAGGGGCATACCAGTCACGAGTCTGTATTTGTGAACGGCGAGCTTAAAATTGATTATGCGTCCGGCTGTGTATATCTGGGCACAGAAGAAGTGCACCTGACACCCATCGAGTATAAGCTCCTGTGTTTGCTTGCCCAAAATATTGGCAAGGTGCTGACGCACCGCTTTATTACGCAAAGTGTATGGGGCAGCAGCTGGGAAAATGACGTTGCTTCCTTGCGTGTATTTATGGCAACCCTGCGCAAAAAGCTGGAAAAAGGCGAAAATACGCCCCAGTATATCCAAACACACGTAGGTGTTGGCTACCGTATGATGAAAATAGAGTAACAAAAAACGCTTCGCAAACCGATTAGATCGTGCGAAGCGTTTTTATAAGCCTGTATATGCGGTGCTTTTGAAATACTTGTTGTGTACAGCCGGATTTTAAAAACAGCACCTGTTAGGAGGACTGATGATTCAAAATCATGTCTTCCAGCTCTTTTGCAGCGATGCTCAGTGGGGTGTCTGTGCGGGAAATCAGGCAGATTTCCCGCAGGGGGATTTTTTTCGTCAGCGTTAAGCGGTAAAGGCCGGTAGCTTCGGATTCGCCCTGCAAAAAATCTTCCGGAACAAAACCAATTCCCAAATCGGTTTTTACCAGCGGCAGGATTTGGTCTGCGGTGGCAGCCTCAATGTCCGGAGTCAGCACAAGCCCATTGCGAGAAAACCAACGGGTATAAAACTCGTAGGTTTTTGTTTGCTTGCCAAGACAAATAAAGGGATACTGGGCAAGCTCCGCCATAGATAATCGCTTTTGTGCTAAAGATGCGTAGCTTGAGCCGCAAACGGCAACTTCCTGAATGGTTTTGAGGGTTGTTTTTTTAATAAAGTGGGGCAGCTCTACAGGGGTTGTCACAACCGCAAAATCCACAAGACCATCCTTTAATGCTGCTACGGCCTGTGGGGTAGAGTGATTGCTGACCCGAATCCGTACATCGGGATAGATTTGGCGAAACCGCTTTAATACAGGCAGCAAAACGCACCGCAGCGAAACCTCGCTTGCGCCAATGGAAACCATGCCGCCCTGCAAAAAGCGGTCGGAGGAAAGCTCACGCTCCGCACGCTCGATGTGTTCGAAGGCTAGGGCGATGTGTGTATATAGCTTTTGTCCCTCAGGGGTAAGGGTTACCCCTCGATTCGAGCGTATAAAAAGGGTGCAGCCCAGCTCAGATTCCAAATTTTTAATGCTGCGTGTAATATTGGGCTGGTTGTTCAAAAGCACAGCAGCAGCTTGGGTAAAGCTCTTATATTTGGCTACATAGTAGAAAATTCGGTAGTAATCATAGCTTATATTCACGGCACACACCTCGCCATACAAAATTGATATGTTAGAAATATCAAACATACATTTTACATATTGCCAAAAAAAGTATAATATTCCTTAAGGTCTGTGTCAACCAATAATGTTACATACCAATTTGTACTGCGCCAGACAGGTTGGTAAATAGATAGGCGCAAGGTAGAGGGGGAGAATCGTATGAACAAAGATTTGACGCTTGGAAAACCGGAAACTGTCCTATGGCGGTTTTGTCTGCCGCTGTTTGGCAGTATTATCTTCCAGCAGCTGTATAATCTGGCCGATAGCTTTGTAGCCGGTAAGTTTATCAGCGAGGACGCTTTGGCAGCAGTAGGCAACAGCTACGAAATCACGCTGATTTTTATTGCGTTTGCTTTTGGCTGTAATATCGGCTGCTCGGTTACAGTATCGCAGCTGTTTGGTGCAAAGCGTTACCGTGATATTAAAACCGCAGTGTACACAACACTGATTGCAAGTGGTGTGGTGTGTGCGTTCCTGATGACGATTGGCACACTGTTCTGCACAGATTTGCTGCAGCTGATTCATACACCGGAAAATGTTATGGCGGACTCTAAGCTGTATCTGGATATTTATGTTTGGGGCTTGCCGTTTGTGTTCTACTACAATGTAGCAACGGGTATCTTCTCGGCAATGGGTGACTCCAAAACGCCGTTTATCTTCTTGGCAATCTCGTCTGTAACCAATATTGCAGTGGATATCTTCTTTGTTACCGCACTGCACATGGGCGTTGCAGGTGTCGCATGGGCAACCTTCCTGTGCCAGGGTGTCAGCTGTGTGCTGGCTGTGCTGGTGGTGTTTAACCGACTGGCAAAAATTGAAACAGAGGAAAAACCGGCATTGTTCTCTTGGCAGCTGCTGAAAAAGATTTCCATTGTGGCAATTCCCAGCATTTTGCAGCAGAGCTTTATCTCGGTGGGCAATATCGTAATTCAGGGTGTTATCAATACATTTGGCTCCAGTGTCATGGCAGGCTACTCTGCATCGGTAAAGATGAATAACCTGGTAATTACCTCCTTTACCACACTGGGCAACGGTATCTCCAACTATACGGCACAAAATGTGGGCGCAATGAAGATGTCCCGTGTCCGAGCCGGTTTTAAGGCAGGCATGAAAATTGTGTGGATGCTGAGTGTGCCGATTGTGCTGCTGTACTTCTTCGGCGGCAAGTATCTGGTGTACCTGTTCTTGGAGCAGCCCGGCGGCAAGGCAATGGAAACCGGCGTGCAGTTCCTGCGTATGTTGTCTCCGTTCTACTTCGTTATCTCGCTCAAGCTGGTTGCCGATGGTATCCTGCGTGGAGCCGAAATGATGAACAAGTTTATGATTGCAACCTTTACCGATTTGATTCTGCGTGTTGTCCTGGCAAAGGTACTTTCGGTACCGTTCGGTACAGCAGGTATCTGGATGGCATGGCCCATTGGCTGGACCGTTTCGATGGTGCTGTCCGTTTGGTTTTACAATGTCGGCCCTTGGAAGCAGCATGACGAGGACGAAAACCTTGCAGTAATTGAGGAAGCTACAATACTTGAGGCTGAGGAGCCTGCAGTGCTTGTGGAATAAGGGTATAAAAAGTATAAAGTAGGGCAAAAGCCTCCGCAAACCGTGGGACAGGGGTGTTTACGGTGATATGCGGAGGCTTTTCGTGTAAAAAGTGCATCAAATCAAAGCCTGCAAAAACTGCAAAATAGAACGTTTTGCAAGAAAAATAAATTTTTGGTGTGAAACGCAGTACAAAAGGTGCTTAACACAAAAAAGTGTGGTATTATTAGTAGCAGAGTATGAAAACAAACAGGTAAGCGATGTGAAAACAGAAGCTTTCGGTCGCTTGAGAGGAACAGCGCATTGGCGCTTTGTACCTGTTTGGGCTGCAAACAAAGGTAAAGCAATTTGCGGAGGGTACTATGAGTTTTGCAATTTTTACAGATACATCGGCCAACCTGCCTACGCTGTTGGCAAAAAAATACGGCATTGGTGTAATTCCGCTGTCTTATACGGCAAACGGTGAGTCACACGAGTGTTTGGATACCGAAGCATTTGACAGTGCAGCATATTATACGGCAATGAAAGACGGCATGACCGTTACTACTTCGCAGGTAAATCCGCAGAAGTATGTGGACTATATGGAGCCTGCCCTGAAGGAAGGCAAGGATATCCTGTTCATTGGTATGTCTGCCGGGATCAGCGGCTCTTTCAGCTCCGCCCGCATTGCAAAGGAGCAGCTGGAGGAAACGTACCCCGAGCGTAAAATCTATATGGTGGACAGCATGGGCGCATCGCTGGGCGAGGGCTTACTGGTGCTGCGTGCACACCGCTACATGGAGCAGGGCATGGAGCCGGCTGAGATTGTAGAAAAGCTGACAGCCGAGCGTATGCATATGTATCAGCTGTTTACAGTAGACGATTTGATGCACCTGCGCAAGGGCGGCCGTTTGTCCAATGCGGCGGCAGTAATGGGCACCTTGCTGCACGTTAAGCCCCTGCTGAAGGGCAACGAAAACGGCAAGATTGTCTCCTTTGAAAAGGTGCGTGGCCGTAAGGCAGTAATTGCCCGCATTGCGCAAAAGTATGATGAGCTGGTAGTGGAAGCCGGTAAGCAAATCGTTGGTATTTCCCACGCAAACTGCCGTGAGGAAGCGGAATACTTGGCCAGCCTGCTGCGAGAAAAGCATGCTCCCAAGGAAATTATGATTGTTGACCATGAGCCGGTTACGGGCTCCTACTTAGGTCCAAACGCATTGGCGGTGTATTTCTCCGGTGATGCGGATGTACGCTTGAAATAAAAACAAAAAGAGCAAAAGCGTACAGCTTTTGCTCTTTTTTGCTTGTGGGAAAGGATACACGCAATGGCAGCCTAATTTTGCGGCGTCGTTGCGCCAAGGTATTCTTCCAGACAAAAGCCCAGTTCGTGCATCTCGGCCGCTATTTGCCGCCCTACGTAGCGGTAATGCCACGGCTCGTAGATAATACCTGTAATTTGGCTTTTATCGCTGGGGTAACGCAGGATGAAACCATACTTCCAGCTGTTTTCCATAAGCCAGCGTTGGGTGGGGGTTTGCTCTTGGCTTTCGTCCAGATTCCAGTTTTGCTGGTCTACAATGTCCAGCGCAAGCCCAAGCTGGTGCTCGCTGGTACCCGGGGCGGCAACAACATTGCCGGCTAAAACGGCGGCTTCTTCTTCGGAGTGCCCTTGGCGCAGGTATTGTTCCATCTTTCGCCGAAATAGCGTTTCCTGCTTTTTAGGGGAGCGATAAGAAGAACATATCGCAGGGTGGGCACCGGCGGCCTTGCAGTCGGCAAACATCTCCTTTAGGTCATCGTAACAAATGGTTGCGATTTGGTGGCCGCTGTTGAGGGTGGTTAAGTCTACCGAATAATCCGCAGGCATTTTGTTCCATGGATTTACCAGATAAACCTCAATGCCGTCGGGCGTAAAATGATGTGTTTCGCTGCCGATTTTGTGCTCGCCTACAAGCATAGCACCATTTTCGTCAAAGTAGCGGCGCCCCTCCTCACAAGGGACCCACCCGGTTATAGGCGTTCCGTCTTCCCGAAAACAGTAGCGCTGATACTCGATAGTTTGCCAGCCGGTAAGCAGCGCGCCGTCCGGCCCAAAACAGTAGCGCTGGTCATCAATGGTTTGCCAGCCGGTGGCGTGTGAACCGTTTTTTAAGTAGTAGTAGGTTTTGCCGTCTTTTTCTGCCCAACCGGCTGCGTGCGGAAAAAACGGCAGACTGCAGCCTGTAAGCAGCGCACAAGTAATCCCCAAAAGGAAAAGTGGTATCGGAATTTTTTTCATAAAGCCCCCTTATAGTTGAGCAGTGGTGGTGTGTGGGTGTATATAACTGGATGCATGCACCAAAGAACCGGTGCGATACCACTGTATGCATCTTTTGGAGTTTTCATGTTTTGCCTGTGCAGATAAGAGTGTGCCGTATGGTAGGGTTATGCATCTGCGTAAATTGAAATTCTTTTCGCAAAATGATACACTAACGAAAAGTGTTTCTGCACAGATGCAAAACCAACCGTACAAAGAGACGTCCATTGGCTAAAGAAAAGGATAAGGAGTTTGAACTGTGGCTGATTTTACGAAAAAGGCGATTCGCAACTCATTTGTGAAACTGCTGAACGAAAAACCGCTCAAACAAATTACCGTGCGGGATATTGTGGACGACTGTGGCGTAAATCGCAATACCTTTTATTATCACTTTCAGGATATTCCACAGTTGGTTGAAACCATGATTAAAGAAGATGCGGACCGCATTATTGCGGAAAATCCACGCATCAATTCGTTGGAGCATTGTCTGGAAGCAATTATCAGCTTTGCGCTGCAAAATCGTAAAGCGGTGCTGCATATTTATCGGTCTACAAATCGAGATATGTATGAGCAATACCAGTGGCGTGTGTGCGAGCACGTAGTTACCACGTACATTGACGAGGTGCTGCAAGGGCGAAATATCGACCCGACGGACCGCAGAATTATTATCGAATATGTAAAATGCGTGTGCTTTGGGTTGGTGCTCGGCTGGCTGGAAAAAGGAATGCAGGATGATATTCGTGCAGATGTGCACCGCCTGTGCGAGCTGAAGCAAGGCGATTTGGAGCAGATGCTGGACCGCTGTGAACAAGAAAAGTAACCACAAAGCAGAAAACAAGGGACAGAAAGAAGGATAACAGTTATGACTAAGGCAATTTGTTATGGTTTATTAAGCGCAGCCGTGGGAACATGGGTTGCCTTTTTTGATGAAGGAATTGGCATTGTACTTGCGGTCAGCATTATTGGCGTAGGAATTATTTCCGAGCTGAATAAAAAGTGATAGATAAAAAAAGAAGCCCTGCATCCGCAGGGCTTCTTTTTTTATGTTGCAGCAGCTTACAAGGCAGCTGCTTGTTCCGTTTAGAAAAATCAACGCTTGATGTCAAAGCTCTGATTCATCAGGTCCAGAATGCTGTGTGCGTCATCGGTGATGTTGGCATCGCCGTGAATCGTATGCTTCAGCACACTGCTTGCCACGGCAAAGTTAACCATATCCATGGGCTTATAGCCGTGAATCATAGCATAAATCAAGCCGCTTGCAAAAGCATCGCCGCCGCCTACACGGTCCAGAATATTAAAGGTGAACAGCTTGCTTTCAAAGGTGTGGCCGTCATACCACATAAAAGCTTTCAGGCTGTTTTCGCTGCCGCTGTGTGCATAGCGGACGTGCCGTGCGATGCACTGTAAATTGGGGTAGCGGTTTACAAAACGCTGGAAGATTTCGTCCTGCTGCTCGTAGCTGGGCTGCAGGGGAATGCCGTCTTTCCAGTCGCCCTTTGTGTGGTCGGATTCGTCACGCCACAGGTGATAAGGCTCAATCCCCAGCAGCACGTCTACATACGGCAGGCACTGGGTGCAGAAGTCACGTGCTTCTTCCCAGCTCCACAGGGTGCTGCGGAAGTTGCCGTCAAAGCTGACGGTCAGGCCCTTGCTTTTGGCGGTTTTCAGCAGGTCCAGTACAAGCTTGCTGCAATTGGGGCCCAGTGCAGGGGTGATGCCGCTTAAATGCAGCCAATCGAAACCGTCCAGCAACTGTTCCAAATCCACATGGGAAAAATCGTACTCAGCAATGGCACTGTGTTTACGGTCATAAATAACTTTGGAGGCACGAATGCCGTAGCCGGTTTCCAGATAGTAGGTGCCTAAGCGGTGAGTGGGGGTTTCTTCCGGCGTGGAAAGAATCATAGGGGTGCAGTGCACGTCGTTGGAGCGCAGCATACGCACAGCACTTTTACCAAGGCTGTTGTTAGGCACTACGCTGAAAAAGGTGCTGTCTACGCCCAGATTTGCCAGCGCCAGCGCAATGTTAGCTTCGCTGCCGCCGTAGCTTGCATCAAAGCGTGAGGTCATACGAATTTTTTCGTAGTTGGGCGGGGTAAGCCGCAGCATAATTTCGCCAACGGTAATAAACTTTTGGTCAGCTTCCGGATTTAATAAAGGATTATAATGTTCCATAATTTTCTCCTGCTAAAGTGCTGGATACAGCAAGTATTCTAAGGTGTTTTTATGTATGGAAACCCGTAATTTCAGTATAGCATCTTGCATAGTGAAGTCAATGCAGAAGGCTATAAAACGTGTTATATAAAAGCATTGCCGGTTTATGTAAAAAGTCCCAGTTTCGTTTCACTAAACAAAACTGGGACTTTTCAAAGAAATATATCGCTCGAATACAAAATGTTTTAAGCCGCAGGGCTAAAACAGTGCAGAAATATTTTTAGAAATTAGACACCGGAGTATGCAGAGAAGCCAGCGTCGACAGGCAGGATAACGCCAGTGATAGCGGAAGCAGCCTTGTCGTCGCACAGGAACAGGGTAGCGCCCAGCAGCTCGTCAGCGTCAACAAAACGATGGGTGGGGGTACCGTTCAGGATCTTTGCAGAACGTGCGGTGGGGGTGCCGTCCTCGTTGAACAGCAGAGCCTTGTTCTGAGCAGAAACCAGGAAGCCCGGAGCAATAGCGTTGCAGCGGATGCCGGTGCCAGCAAAGTGGGTAGCCAGCCACTGAGTGAAGTTGGAAATAGCTGCCTTTGCGCCGGAGTATGCGGGAATCTTGGTCAGAGGAATGTATGCGTTCATGGAGGAGATGTTTAGGATGCAGCCAGACTTCTTTTCGACCATGTCGATTGCGAAAGCCTGAGTGGGCAGCAGGGTGCCCTGGAAGTTCAGCTTGAACAGGAAGTCAACGCCGCTCTGCTCCAGGTCAAAGAAGGTCTTGCAGCCGTCCCATGCTTCGTGCTGGTACTCGTTGTCGGTGGTAGCACGGGGGTTGTTGCCGCCAGCGCCGTTGACCAGAATGTCGCAGGTGCCCAAATCAGCAACGACCTGATCGTGAACAGCCTTCAGAGCGTCAGCGTCCAGAACGTTAGCCTTGTAGCCTTCGCAGATGTAGCCCTCAGCCTTCAGCTCATCAGCCAGCTTCTTAACTGCTTCTTCGTTCAGGTCCAGAGCAGCAACCTTAGCACCGGACTGTGCAAAAGCACGAGCCATAGCGCCGCAGATCAGACCGCCGGCACCGGTGATAACAACAACCTTGCCGGAAAAATCAACATTCAAGGGCAGATTCATCATGAGAAATTACCTCCAGTAATTCATCGTTAAAATATTCAAAACAAAAGCTGTTTCAATCAGTTTTTGCCGTCCAAACGGTCCAGCATATCCCAAACACCCAGCATAT
>JAHHRL010000017.1 GCA_020025825.1 Faecalibacterium sp.
TGATTCCCTCGAATTTTCCCCTTGTTCCCCTCTTGACTTCATACCATTAGACTCCCTGCACCTGTAACAGCTTATCTAAAATCCACTTTGCGGATTCTTCTTCTGTTCCGGTTAAAAGGCTGCAGTTTTTTGTATTATCCACACGCCACATATTTGTCGGTGCAAAACTTTGGTCTGTTTCATCTGCGATAAAATCATCTGCAACCAATTCCACCATTTTTTTATTTTTTACGGCGAGCTTTTCCCGTAAGGTTGCAATCCTCAAATAGGGATGCACCGCATTATCCATTGCTAAAATTACGTGGTCCGAACGATTTGCAGTATACAAACATACTTCATCTTCGTACTCCAGCCACAACACCTGCTCTTGTACCTTTGCCTGCCGCACGTGCGCAATTAACGGCCAGGTCAGCTCTTCCGACAGGAAAACCGGCGTAAGGCCCGTATCAAACGGATACTCCGAGCACCCCATAAGAATCCAATCATATGGGCCATACATTTCTGAAAATTTTGCAATTCCCTTAGCTATATTTTCTGCCGAAATCTCAGGTTGTACGGTAATGTGATAGATTTGATGCAAGCCCACTGCAAAAAGGTTTTTGGCTATCACATCAATATCATCATCGCCTAAATAGAGGCCGTCCACTTCTGTATTTACACCATCAGTCTGGTATCCATCTTTCAAAATCAGTGCTTGCTCTAATGCAGCTTCGTCCGATGGATTTAGAACCTTTTGCAGATATGCAAGATTCATTGTTCCTTGCGCAATACGTTTCCACTCTTCTTCCGTGACACCGTTCAGCTCACGTCCTGTGCGAAAACAAACTAATATTCTCAAGTAGATTACCTCCTTATACGTTTTATCGCACAAAATCTTTTTGAGATTTCGCTTTTAGGATAATGCTTTTTATTGTGCAGAACAATAGAAACTCATCATATTGCAGTAAATCCCACATTATGTACTAAAAATCATACTTAAATTTGCTTTTTAGCAATAAAAACGAGGATTCATTCCGATTTTGCTCGGCCAAAATATTGATTCTTCCAAAAATATCCAAAAGGAAACGATAATTCGTTAAAAATTTACTGTTATTTGAAACTTCCAATTTCCTTAAGTATTTTTGTCCATACATACAAATTGCTATAAAAGTTATTGAATTGTTGAAACAAAGTGGTTATATTGATGCTAACAAGACGGAGAAATCTTTCGTACAGCATAACAGGTTTTACTGGACGTATCCTACAAGCTGCCAATTTGCAGTACTCGTCACATCACCATATGCAATTATGGTCCGTATGCAATGTACATCACCTGAAAATTTATATAGGAGGTGCAAAAAACAAACGTTTCAGAGGTGCTGCACAACCTAAGATTTTGTTTCCGCATCAGAAATTCGAAAAATTTAGACAATGTTCAATGCCAAGTTTTGCCGTGTTTTCGCTGTACTTAGGTTTGCAGTACAACCAACCGGTAAAACGCAAAATCTTTTCTGCTATAGCTTTACAAAGTTATATGAGTAAAGTTTTAGTGGAAAAGAATTTTATTTACGCTTTATGTATAGAAAAGTATACATAAAGCGTAGCTTCACCAATCACTTATATATACACAACACCATCCAAGCTACTCATTTATCCGCAATATGTCCCACATTATTTTTAGAAACCAGACGTTAATCTAAAACTTTAGGTTATAACGGGAGGTTATCATGGAAAAATTTGTTTTAGTTATTGACGAAGGTACAACCGGTGTACGTGCAATTCTATTCAACTCCAAATTTGATATTGTTGCACAGCACTACGAAAAAATGAACGTGCTCTATAAAAAGGGCGGCGTTGTAGAAGAAAGTGCTTCTGAAATTTTTGAAAAGTCTGTTATTTGTGGTCGCAACGCAATTGCTGTAGCGAATGTAAAACCCGAGCAAGTGGACTGCATTGGTATTACCACACAGCGTGTTACCTGGGTTTTCTGGGATAAAGAAACCGGCGAGCCGGTGGATAACGCTGTCGTATGGCAAGATACCCGTGCACGTGACCTGGTTCCGGTTGTTCGTGAAGATCCGGATTTCCGCCGGATTTGCCCCTATTACATCAACGAGCTGCGAGTTTCCAGCATTTGCATTTCGATTCCTTTGTATCTAAAGAATCATCCTGATATTAAGGAAAAGTTAGATGCAGGCAAACTTCTTTTCGGCACCATCGAAACATGGCTCGTATGGAAATTTACAAAGGGCAAGGTATTTGCCACCGACCTTTCTAATGCCAGCACTTTAGGTGCAATGGACGAAAGCACTCAGCAATGGGATATGAACCTGCTGCATAATTTTGCCGGCCTGCCCACTGATATTTTTGCAGAGCCAAAAGCTTGTGCAGACGATTACGGTGTAACAGACGCTGAATTCTTTGGCACCCAAATTCCCATTACAGGTGTTATTGCCGACCAGCAGTCTGCGCTGTTTGCACAAGGCTGCCACGAAATCAATACAGGAAAATGCACCAACGGTACAGGCAGCTTCCTGACCGTAAATATCGGCACAACCTACCCCGACCGTGGCGAAAACGGACACGCAGGCCCTGTTCCTCGTGTTGCATGGAAAATCGGTGACACTACCGACTACATGGTAGAGGCACTTTGCCCCACCACCGGCGCTGTTTTGGAGTGGGCGAAAGACAAACTGCAGCTGTTTGATGATATTAAGCAAATCGATGCACTGGCTTCCAGCGTAGAAGATACCGACGGCGTCTACTTTGTACCCGCTTTGACCGGTTTGATTTCTCCTTATATCGACCCCACCGCCCGTGGCTGCTACATTGGTATTTCCGGCTCTTCTCGTCGGGAACACTTTATCCGTGCAACAATCGAATCGGTTGCTTTTGCAGTTTGCGGTGCTTTTGAAGCTTTGCAAAAACAATTTGTCCTTGACTTGAAGGAAGTTATGATTTCCGGCGGCGTTTCCCGCAGCGACATCGTAGCACAAAACATGGCCAACTTGTTAAATATGGATGTCGTTCGTCCCGAATCCATCGAGGCTACTGCATTGGGTGCAGCACAAATGGCAGCTATTTACCGTGGCTGGCTCACAAAAGAGGAAGTTCGTGCTATGGTACAGCGTCACAGTGTCTTTACCACCAATGAGCAGCAGCAAAAATATCAGGATAACTACCGTGTTTGGCTGAAAGCAGTTGACCGTGCCAGCCACTGGTTAGATTACGTACTATAGAATCAAGATAAAAATCTTTGAGGAGGTTCACTATGTCTGAGACAACAAATAATAAAATTCCCGGTAGAGCATGGACTATGGTCATTGTCGCTTGGGCCGCTGTATTTTTAGTCAATCTGGCAAATTTTGCACTTGGAATGATGCTGCCCAGCATGCGTGAAGAACTGAATTTTGGTATTGAAGCTGCTGGCCAGCTAAGCGCTGTTGCTTGGATTACAAAAGCCTTTGTAACCATTCCGATTGCTTTGTTGGTTGCAAAAATCAATCCCAAGTACGTTTTAGGTACCTTGTATGCCATTACCGGTGTTTCTCTGATTATGCAGGGCATGGCTACTAATTTGACCACGCTTTTTATCGGTCGTGCATTAGTATCCGGTGTTTCTGCCGGTCTGCTTTCTCCGCTGATTCTAATCAAAATCAACTGGATTCCCAAGGAAAAAATGACACAGGTGAACGGCATTGAAAACTTTATCGGCCCCGTTGGACAGGCTATGGGTACCGCAGCAGTTGGTTATCTGTTAGTTATCCTGAGCGGCTGGCGCAACCTTATGATTGTAATGGGCGCTGTTGCTATCGTTATTGCAGCTATCTGGCTGTTTGTTTACAGAGAAAAGCCCGGTGCCGAATTCCAAAAGAGCGATGCTCCTTTCCTGCAGCCCCTGAAGGAAGCCCTCAAGCTGAAGGAAGTTTGGTTGCTGGCTTTTGCATGGCCCGGCACAAGCTTAGTTTGGATTGCTACCTATACTTTCTGGCCCACCTACGCAACCGAAACACTGCACCTTACTCTGGACCAAGCCGGTCTGATTCTTGGTTTGCTGCCCATCGCCTCTGCACTTGCCTCCCTGGTTACTCCTGCGCTTACCAACTGGATTGGCTACGATAAGCTGATGATTTGGCCTTGGGGCTTTATCCTGCCCATTTGCTACTTTGCAATGCTGAAAACCGACAATGTCATGTTGCTGTGTCTGGCATCCTTTGCCGCAGGCTTTGGTGCATACGCCTTCGTGCCTATTGCACTGACCACCCTGTACAAGATTCCCAATATTCAGCCTCGTACTGTTTCTCTGGGAACAAGCTGCATTTTGACCATGGTAGGTGTCGGCGGTGCCTTGGGTGGCTGGCTGGCAGGCCAATTAGGCGAAACTATGGGTCTGTACAATGGCATGGCTATCTGCTGCCTGTCTCCGCTGCTGTTTGGCGTGCTCACATTGTTCCTGCCTGAGTTCGGCCGTAAAGCACAGGAAAAAAAGGCTGCTGAGGCAAAGAAATGAACGAACTGACGATCTGCTTTATTCGGCACGGTTGGACCGAATATAACCACAAAGGTATTTTTTGCAGCGAAATTGACCCGCCGCTTTCAGTGTATGGCGTCCGGGATTTAGCAAATCTTTGCAAGGAATTTCCGTATGACCCGGTAGATAAAGTATATTGCAGTCCGCTTTTACGCTGCCAAATGACAGCTGCTATTGCTTACCCGTCCCAAACTCCCACCATTATTCCTGATTTGAAGGAAATGGTTTTCGGCGAGTATGACGGGCGCTTAGCACAGGAAGTACATCAGGAGCCCTACTACCAGCAAAAAGACCAGCTGGGCGACGCCTTTCGGATGCCCGACGGAGAAAGTTTTGCAGAAGTTGCAGCACGTATGTCTGCTGCAATGCATTCCATTATAGAGGATGCTGCAACACACCAGCTGCAACACATTGCAGTCGTTTCCCACAGCATTGCTATTTCAAGTTTTTTGAAAGCCTCGCTGGACGCTCCGCTGACAAAAGAACAGCTGTTTCTCCCAAATGGTATGGGGCACCTTGTAAAACTAAACACCTCGAATTTACCACTGCAAAAGGGGTATTTGCACTATATCAGCCCTGTTCCGTTGGGCTGTAAGCGACCCGATATGGCTCAATCGCCTTACATGAAACACAATTAAAAATAACCAAGGGCAACGGTTTGTGTATGCCCTTGGTATAAGAAAATATTTTAGGAGGAAACTATAATGAAAGTCAGCAAAGAAACCGCCATTGCCGAATTTGAGAAAATCGTTGGTAAAGACTGCGTCATTACTGATCCTGAAGTGCTGAAAGACGCCGACGCTTTGAACCGAGGATACGGTAAAGCATTTGGTATTTATGCTACCCCGCCCGCCCTGTGCGTTGTTAATGTTAAAAATGTTGATGAGGTTTCCAAGGTGCTCAGCTACTGCAACGAGCAGCGCATCAGTGTTATCCCCCGTACCGGCGCTTCCGGCGGCGAAGCTTTGCTGGAAACGGTCAATGACACCACCATTTTCCTCGATGGTTCTTTGATGAATGGTATCCTTAAAATTGATGAGGATAACATGATGGTTACTGCTCTGTGCGGCACCCCGCTTAAGTATATCGAAGAAACCGTTAACAGTAAGGGTTATACCACAGGTCATGCACCTCAGTCCCTGCCTTTGGCAGACATCGGCGGTCTGGTTGCAACACGCAGTATCGGCCAGTTCTCAACTTACTATGGCGGTATCGAAGACTTGATTTGCGGCATGGAAGGCGTCCTGCCTAATGGCCACATCTTCCGCATTCGTAACGTACCTCGCCGTTCCTCCGGTCCCGACCTGCGCCACGTCTTAATGGGTTCTGAAGGCGGTATGGGCTTTATCACAGAAGTCACCATGAAATTGTTCCCGTATCATCCCGAAGACAGATGGTACGGCGGTTACAAGATGAAGAATATGCATGAGGGCTTTAAGGCTCTGCGTGCTATCATCACGGCCGGATACAAGCCCTCCGTTGTACGTCTGTACGACAAGACTGATATGGACTACAACTTTGGCAGCGTAAAAATGCAGGATGACGAAGCATTCATGTTCTTTGTATGCGAAGGTCCTGCAGGCATTGTTAAGGCAACCGGTGAGGCAATCAACGAAATTGCACTGGCACACGGCGGCAACTACATTGGTACCGAAGCTGTAAAACACTGGATGCTTCACCGCAACGACCTGTGCAACGTCTATGACGGTGACCGTCGTTATGAGAAATTCCGTGAAACACAGACGATGTACTCCACCACTGAGATTTCCGCCAGCTGGACCGATATCGTGAAAATCTACGATGATGTCTTGGCTAATGTTCCCAAGAAGTGCGAGCATCTGGTTATGTTGGGCGGCCACGTATCTCACAGCTACATCAACGGCACCAACATTTACTTCGTATACAGCATCAAGATGCCTAACCCCGAAGATGCTGACCGCATCCATACCGAGGTTGTACACGCTATCTGCGAAGAAGTGCTGAAGTATGAGACCGGTGGTTGCGTACACCACCATGGCATGGGCAAGCGTCGTGTCCAGATGGCACCCAAGGAGCACGGTACTTCTTACGAGCTGATGAAGATTATGAAGAAAGCTTACGACCCCAATAACATCATGAACCCCGGTGTTTTGGTTACTCCTGAAAATCTGTAATGCTTTTGCCGTTGCCGGTATACTGTCGGCAACGGCTTTTATTTAGCTGTGCCTGCCTATTTACTGCACGCCTTTCTATAACAAAAAAGCTCGGCGCCATATAAGCGCCGAGCTTTTATTGTTTTAATTACTGCTGGCAAGCAGTGATAATTGCCATCTTGTAAACTTCGTCAGCGTTGCAACCACGAGACAAGTCATTGATGGGAGCGTTCAAGCCCTGCAGAATGGGGCCGTAAGCAGCATAGCCGCCCAAACGCTGTGCAATCTTGTAGCCGATGTTGCCTGCTTCGATGCAGGGGAAGATGAAGGTGTTAGCATGGCCAGCAACCTTGCTGTCCTTGCACTTAACAGCAGCAACTTCGGGAGAAACAGCAGCATCGAACTGGAATTCGCCGTCGATAGCCATTTCGGGAGCCAGCTCCTGTGCCTTGATAACAGCGTCGTGGCTCAGGCCAACGGTTGCGCCCTTGCCGGAGCCCTTGGTGGAGAAGCTCAGCACTGCAACCTTGGGGTCGATGTCGAACAAAGCTGCGGTCTTAGCGGTTTCCACTGCAACTTCTGCCAGCTTGGTAGAACCGGGCAGGACAACCTCGCCGGTAGCCTTGTCCAGAGTATCGGGGTAATCAATGTTGATTGCGCAGTCGCCCATAGCAATGCGGCGCAGTTCTTCGGGGCCAAAGTCACGGTCCAGGATAAAGCAGGAGCTGACCAGGTGTGCGCCCTTACGGGTCTTAATCAGCTGCAATGCAGGACGAACGGTATCTGCGGTAGAGTAGGTAGCGCCGCCCAGCAGGCAGTCAGCCTTGCCCATCTTAACCAGCATGGTGCCAAAGTAGTTGGACTTCTTCAGCAGAGCTGCGCACTCTTCAGCAGTCATCTTGCCCTTACGCAGTTCAACCATAGCTGCAACCATAGCGTCAAACTCAGGGTAAGTATCCGGGTCAACAATCTGAGCAGCGGAAATGTCAAATCCGCCAGCCTTAGCAGCAGCCTCAACAGCAGCAGTGTTGCCAACCATAACAACGTTCAGGATTTTCTCCTCCAGCAGCTTTGCAGCAGCCTCCAGAATACGTACGTCCTCGCCCTCGGTAAAAACAACCGTACGGGGGTTAGCCTTCAGCTTTTCAATCATCGGCGCAAACATATCAGCCATTTCGATTACCTCCAAAATTCATTGATGCAACAGCGGGATTTTCGCCTGTTGCACTTATAGTCACTTAGTTTAAGTTTATCACGAATAGTCAAAAAAGCAATGCGAAAATTGTGCTTTTCGCCTGTTTTGCAAAGTTTTGTGGTTTTGCTGACAGATATTGCTGACCGTGGTACAATACTCTTAACAAAAAGGAGGTTTCCCCATGGATTTAATCACTTTAGAAAAAGAGTGCAGCCAATGCCGGCGATGCGGCCTTTGCCAGACACGCACAAATGTTGTATTTGGACAGGGCTCCGCCCAAGCAAAGGTTTTATTTGTGGGGGAAGGACCCGGCCAACAGGAGGACGAGCAGGGTCAGCCCTTTGTCGGGCGCAGCGGACACCTGTTAGATAAGTATTTGTTTGCCATTGATTTGGACAGAAACACCAACTGCTATATTGGCAACATCGTTAAGTGCCGTCCTCCCCAAAATCGTGACCCGCTGCCTGAGGAGCGTCAGGCTTGTATGCCGTGGCTGCGGGAGCAGTTCCGCCTGCTGCGCCCCAAAATTGTAGTGTGCCTGGGTCGTGTTGCTGCGCAGGCTTTGATTCGGGAAGACTTTTCCGTTACGAAAGAACACGGACAGTTTATTGATAAAAACGGCACTTTATTTATGGCAACCTGGCACCCTGCTGCTTTGCTTCGCAACCCAGCTGCCAAGGCCGATGCCTTCTCTGACTTTGTTGCCTTGCGTGAAAAGATTGCGGAACTGGGAATTTAAGTTAAAATCGTATCATACGCCCCGCTTTTTGCATAGGATAGCCAAAAGCGAGGTGTTTTTGCATGGAAAACAGAGATTCACATGTTGACTTCTTTTTAGGTGCCACCACTGCTGCCGGATTCCACGGGTACTTTTCTCAGTTGGGTCCGCAGGAGGGTCACCACCTATACTTACTAAAGGGCGGCCCCGGCTGCGGCAAATCCACTTTAATGCGCCGCCTTGCCAAGCAGGCGCAGGAGCCTATCCAGTATATCCATTGCTGCAGTGACCCACACAGCTTAGACGGTGTTATTTTTTGCGACCAAGGTGCCGCTGTTTTAGACGCTACCGCACCACACACAGTCGAGCCAAACGCCCCCGGTGCTGCCGAAACTGTTATTTGTTTATACGACTCACTGGATTCGTCTAAACTACACCCGCAGCAAAAAATGATTGAAGACCTGATTGCACAAGGTGTGGGGATAAAGCATCGTGCCGCACGGTATGTGGCTTCTGCCAGCAACCTGTTATTTGATAATCGCCGTACAGCTGCCTGTGCAACCGACTTCAACAAGATACGCCGTTATGTTTCCGGGCTTGCCGACCGGGTTTTACCCAGGGGCAAAACCACCGGGCGTGAGCAAATTCGCCTGCTGAGCGGTATCACCCCGGAGGGTATGCTTTTTTATCGGGACACGATTCCCGCACTGGCCAACCAGATTTATGTATTTCAGGATACCTATGGTGCGGCCTCACGGCTTGCCATGGAGCTGCTGCGTGCGGAAGCATTGGCACGAGGCTGCTTTGTAATCACCTGCCGCTGCGCACTGCATCCCGATGATAAAATCGACCATTTGATTTTACCCGGACTGGGCATTGCATTTTTAACCAGCAACCCATGGCACACCTGCCGTTTTCCGGGGCAAAAAAATATTCATTGCAGCCGATTTATGGATACTGTACATCTGCGGCTTTCGCATAATCGGATGCGCTTTAATCAAAAAACAGCCGACAGTTTTTTGGAGCAGGCTATTGAGCTAATGGCACAGGCCCGCAGCTGTCATGATTCGCTGGAAGCCTGCTATGCACCTGCTGTAGATTTTGCTGCTGTGGATGCGCAGGCTGCACGATGTGCCCACCTTTTGGGCTTGGATACAAAATAAACGACGTAACGTAGAAAGGAGACCCCCATGGCAGAACTTCGGCTTTCGGTAAGGCAGCTGGTAGAATTTTTGCTGCAAACCGGCAATATCGACAGCCGCTTTGTTGGCTTTGACCGTGCGCTGGAAGGTGCACGGATTCACCGCAGGCTGCAAAAAGCTGCCGGTGACGGTTATGCAGCCGAAGTTTCCCTGCGGGATACTCCCACTGTTGAAGGCATCTCTTACCTGATTGAAGGCCGGGCTGACGGTATCTATACGGATGAAAACGGTCTGGTCATCATCGATGAAATCAAAACAACAACCATTCCTTGCGAGGCCATCACCGGGGAGCAAAACCCATGCCACTGGGCACAAGGTATGGTGTATGCAGCCATTTACGGGCAGCAAAATCAGCTGACACAGTTGGGTGTGCGGCTTACCTATTACCAAGTGGATGAAGACCGCACCTTTCATTTCAGCAAGACATTTTCTCTTGCCGAGCTGCAAACTTTTTATCATGGCCTGTTGCTGCAGTACGTGCCTTGGGCAAAGAAAAAATTAACGCACGAGGAAATGCGCACCACCAGCCTTTCCCAGCTTTCTTTTCCCTTTACCCAGTGGCGTAAAGGGCAGCGTGCGTTGTCCGGTGCTGTATACCAAACCTGCAAAGCAGAAAACAGCCGTTTGCTTTGCCAAGCACCTACCGGCATTGGTAAAACCATGAGCACGCTTTTCCCAGCCTTAAAAAGCATGGGGGAAGGCAGCGGCGAAAAAATTTTTTATCTGACTGCACGTACTACCGCACGTACCGCTGTAGAAGAAGCACTTTTTCATTTACGGCAGCACTGCCCCACACTGGTACTGCGTGGTATTACGCTAACTGCGAAAGATAAGGTTTGCCTTTGCCTAAATGACGAGGGCCGTCCCGAATGCCTGCCGGAGCGCTGCCCCTATGCCAACGGTTATTTTGACCGTGTTCTGCCGGCCATGCAGGACGCTTTGGCACAAGATATGATTTTGTCCCAGCAAGCCTTAGCCGCTATAGCGGAAAAACATAAAGTTTGTCCCTTTGAGCTTGGGCTGTCCCTTTCGGAATGGTGCGACGTTGTGATTGGCGATTACAACTATCTATTTGACCCTGTTGTGCATTTGCAGCGTTTCTTTGACAGTAAGGGGGACTGGCTTTTTCTGATTGACGAAGCGCATAACCTGCCTGACCGTGCACGTGCCATGCACTCTGCAAGCTTTTCTAAAAGTCAGCTGTTGGACGCACGCCGTGCACTGGGAAAAGGCAAAAGCCGCCTCAAAACAGCTTTAAGTCAGGCCAACGACGCTTTACTTGCCTATCGAAAAGCGCTGTGTGACGAAGCGGTGCCTTCCGATGATACAGGTACACAAACCAGCCTGTTTACACAGCAAAGTTTTGCCGACGAGGATTCTGATACAGCAGAATCCTCTCTCTCCCATTCTGACGATTTATTTCAGGGCGAAAGCCCTCTCTTTGAAAAAGACGGCACACGCTATTATCAGTCTTTGCCGGGTAAGTTGTACACACCGTTACACCGTGTACTGGCACCCGCACAAAGCTGGCTGGAGGACCACCGTGACGGCCCTGCGCACGAAACCATTTTGCAGCTTTACTTTTCCCTGCGCAGCTTTTTACGAGTGGCGGAACAATATGACAGCCACTATGTAACACAGCTTAGTGCCCATGGCAGTGAACTGCAAATCGAACTGCTTTGCTTAGACCCTTCGGATTTTGTGCGCAAAAGCTTACAGCAGGGGCGCTCCGCCGTATTATTCAGTGCTACTATTACGCCGCCCACCTACTATAAAAATGTTTTAGGCTGCGGCGATGCTTCTGCGGTTGCCTTGCAAAGTCCCTTTCCCACCAATCACTTGGGACTGTACTGCCTCGGAAACATCTCTACCCGTTATCGTGACCGTCAGACCAGCCTGCTGCCTATTGCACAGGCTCTGGCTACCATGGTGCAATCCCGTAAGGGCAACTATCTTGCCTTTTTTCCCAGCTACTCATATCTGAAGCAAGTACAGGAAGTATTCGTTCAGCATTTCCCTCATATTTCTGTACTAGTGCAGGAAAGCGGTCTTGATGAAACAGCTCGTACGGCTTTTCTCCAGCGTTTTGATGCTGAAAATACAAGTACCCTGTTAGGCTTTTGTGTTATGGGCGGTGTGTTCAGCGAGGGCATCGACTTAACCGGAGACCGTCTGATTGGCTGTGCCGTAGTAGGTGTAGGCTTGCCGCAGGTAAATCCACGGCAGGAAATCCTGCGCCAATACTACGACATCCCCGAAAACGGAGGCTGCGGTTTCGACTATGCCTACCGTTACCCCGGTATGAACAAAGTTCTGCAAGCCGCCGGGCGAGTAATCCGTACCCCGCAGGACAAGGGTGTGGTGCTGCTTATTGACGACCGCTTTACGCAGGAGGAATACCGGCGCCTCATGCCGCCGCACTGGGGGCATCTACAGTATCTCTACAATGTGCCTGCGCTGGAGGCCCAGTTGCAAGCCTTTTGGAATCCTTAACCAAAAAAGCCAGGAGCAAGGTACACAGACCTTGTTCCTGGCTTTTTGGTTTGCCGTATTTTTTACCGAAGTCGTCGTGGGCTTCGATTGTACACTTAACACGTACGCCTCGGATTCCCTGCGGATTTTACGCTAGAAAGCTAAAAAGCAACGCTCTTTCGCACTCTCCACCGATTTTGCTATTTTTGTGGAAATCTTCAGTCCTTGTTTTTCTGGGGGATTTCCTCAATGCAGGTTACAAATTCCAGATTGACAATCTGCGTCTTACCCTTTTTATCCAGCAGCAATGCGTGCTCCCGTACCTCACGCAGAACACCTTTCACGGTGCTGCCGCCAAAAATCGTTATAAGGCAAGTCTTGCCAACAAACTGTTTTGCCATTGCTTCCATTTTGTCACCTTCTACTTTCTTGTTGCGCAGCCGCACCGCTGCAACACATTCTTTATTCTGTTTTTCCCGCATCAAGATCAGGATTATCACAAGCATAACGCCAATATAGGCATTTGTATTCATAACAGGCCTCTTTCTTTATCGGGCACGTTTCTCCTGTCGGATGCAGGCAAGAAAATAGCTGCCCATGTTCACAAGCCAAATCAGGATTACCACAGCCACCGGCAGGATTCCGGTATGGAACGTTCCCTGCAATATCGTCAGCAGCAACCACAAAGCCATGCATACAATATTGGTTGCTCGAAAGGACTGATAGGCGGCCATACCGATTTTACGCATTTCGTTTTCGTCGCAGCTGTTGACCCATTTTTTCTGAAAATCCAGTTCATAGACACTGCCTTGTTTTTCCGGATTCATGATACGAATCAACTCCACTGCAACTTTCTGAAGCCAAAAGACCAGTCCAGTCTCCACGAGCAGTTCCACGGTCACACTAAGCAGCAGGCCTACGTTATAGTTCATCGTATAGGCTGCACCCATAGCAGCGCTGAAAAAGAAAAAGGAAATCGGCTGCAGCAATCCCACTAAAGACACCGACCAACTGAGCAGATACTCGATACGATCCGCTGCCGCTTCTTCTTCCCCATCCCAGCCGGCATACATGCGCTTTGCCCGGTACAGCAAAATACCGCCCGGCACTAGCAAAAGCAAGCCAAACACAGGAATGCCAAACGGCACCATCTGATTCATCAGGTTCTGAGCCACCGCCGGCAGGGACTCACTCCAGGCAGAAGCACTTGCTACAGCGGAAACAAAGCCAACCACGCCGCCTACCAGCATGCACAACACCAGCACTGCCACAAATCGGGGAAGTGCTTTTTTGTTCTGCTTATGGATTTCTTTCTGTTTCTCGTTCATTCTGCATCCTCCTCGTAGGTAAAAATCTCCTCCACGGTAACCCCGCAGATTTTCGCCAGCTTCAAAGCCAGCGTCACCGAGGGGGAATAGTCGCCCCGCTCTATCTGGCTGATGGTCTGTCGGGATACTCCCGCCAGCTGCCCCATTTGCTGCTGGTTGACGCCCAAACGTGCCCGGTGCTCTTTTAATCGATTGTTCAGCGGCATTTCGCAGCCCCTCCCATTGACAAGTTTTCCGTTCATATTGACAACTATTATTGTCATCATCAGTATAACATTGACAACTATCCTTGTCAACATATTTTTGCACACTGATTTTTGCTGAAAAAAGGCACACCGTGCATTGCACGGTGTGCCTTTTTTACGTTCTTATACGTTGGGATTCTTTTTGCGCAATAGGCTCATGGGGGGCAGCTCGATTTCGCTGGGAATCGTATAGTGCTGCATTGCATTCGGCGTACTGGTAATATTTTCGCCTTGCTCGTTTTTAATCCACTCAGGCTTCAAAGGCACCTGTGTACCATCGGGCAGCAAAGCCTCGATGGTGTCGCCAAGGCTCCACTTACCACGCTGCTGGCAATAAGCAACGCCGTTTTCCCACTTATCCACGGTACCCATAAAGTCCCACTCACGGATATATCCAATATTGCTATCGGTATGCTGCAATGCTTTATCCTTACCCAGATAGAAACCGGGAGAGTAATGGCGGTGGCTGGTACGGTTCAGTTCCTCGTAAACACTGACAGGCAGCTGGAAGTCGTCATTAGTTGGGTCTGCCAGGAAGGTATCCAGCGCTTTGCGGTAAGCAGCTGTAACACTGGCAACATAATAGAAGGTTTTTGCACGGCCCTCAATCTTCAGGCTGTCAACACCGGCTTTGCAAATCAAATCCACAAAGGGAGCAGTGCACATATCATCTGCATTCAAAATGTAGCTGCCCTCATCGGTTTCACCGATTTCAAAAGCCTGATTGGGGCGGTTTTCCTCTACCAGATGGTATTTCCAGCGGCAGGGCTGTGCACACTGACCACGATTCGAGTCACGGCCTGTCATATAGGTAGACAACAGGCAGCGTCCGGAAAAGCTGACGCACATTGCGCCATGCACAAATGCCTCAATTTCCAGCTCCGGAGGAGTCTTATCACGAATGGTGGCAATCTCAGTCAGGGACATTTCGCGGGCAAGCACAACACGCTTTGCACCCATCTCGTATGCAGCACGTGCTGCACCATAGTTGGTAATGCCTACCTGTGTGGAAAGATGAACCTCCACGTCGGGTGCAAGCTTTTTGCACAGAGCTAAAACGCCTAGGTCTGCCACGATAAACGCATCCACACCTGCGGCTGCTGCCTGTCGAATGGATTCCGGCATTTTATCCAGGTCATCGTTGGTGGGCAGGGTATTCAGGGTCAGGTATACTTTGCGGCCGCGAGCGTGTGCAAAAATAACGCCCTCTGCCAGTTGTTCAATAGTAAAGTTAGCCGGGGCCGAGCGCATACCAAACTCCGGCATGCCGCAGTAAACGGCATCAGCGCCGTAGCACACGGCATAACGCAGGCGCTCCAAATCGCCTGCAGGACTAAGCAGTTCGGGTACTTGATACATAATTGATTGGTCTCCTCTATTATTTGCCTGCTGTCTGCTGCTTATTTACAGCCCAGGCCTTGTTGCAGTTCGCGGAATGTTCTGCTGCGGTATGACCGTAATAATAGGTGCCCGCATTATCCGTAACAAAGAAATAATACTTGTCTGCCACATACTCCGGGTCCGGATTCAGTGCAGCTTTGATGGCATCCATACCGGGGTTGGAAATTGCACCCGGTGTCAAACCTGCCACAGCATAGGTGTCGTATGCTTTACGGATATTGGCCGGAATGTCCTCCCACTTTTCGCCGTAATAGTGGCGCACCCAGTTCCACAGGTAGTTATTATCCGCATCATTCTGGATATAGCTGGAGGCATTACTCTCTAAGCGAGAAACCAGTGCACCCGGCTGCAGGCGGTTATAAAATACCGCAGCAACCTTTGCATCATTTTCGTTGCCGGCTTCCTCCTGTACAAAAGAGGCCAGAGTAATCACTTCGTTCAGGGTCATGCCCTTTTCTTCCATCTCTGCATACATTTCATCGGTAATCATCTTATCGAATTGTGCATAGAAGGTAGCAACATAGTTGTACACGGTATCCTTTTCCAAAAAGTCGTAGGTGTCCGGGAACAGATAGCCCTCACACTTCAGGAAGCGGTCAGGAGCCTGCTCGTTTGTGGGCACATACTGCCAGAACTTAAACTGGCTGAAATCCTCATTGCAAGCTGCATCCAAAAACTCCTGTGCAGTGCAAAGGCCGGCTTCTTCCATTTTAGCCGCAATATTCTGTGCCGTACTGCCTTCGGGGAAGGTCAGGCGCACACTGCTTGCAGCCACAGTTTTACTCAGCACATCAATAATTTCGCTGTACGAGGCACCAACCTCAATTTCAAATGTGCCGTATTGCAGGTTGCCCGCCTTGTTTTGATTTCCCACATACCAGCGGAAAATGTGCGGGTAGCGAATCAGGCCGTTTTCTTTTAACTGATTTGCAATTTTAATGGTGCCGCTGCCCTGCGCCACTTCCAATGTTACGGTTTCGCCGGTCTTTTTTCCACCATCAATATCTTTCTTTACAGAAAAGCCCACAAAAGCAGCTGCCACCAAAAGCAGCAGCAACACAATCGCCAAAATCTTGGTTACCGGGCTTTTCTTTGTTTTGTCATGCTTTGCCATAGCATCTCCTCCTACGTTCTTTATACATCCAATGCAAGACCTAAGTAGCTGTCTTCTACTTCAAAGGGCTGTGCCAAAAAGCGAATCATACCATGCATATAGCGGGTACCTTCGCCCAAAAACAAGGTGCTTGCGTCCGGAACAGTAAAGGTAGCCTGCTCAGCAATCACTTCCCGCTCACGGGCAGCTTCCAAAATGCACTTTGCCGCTTTATCGTTGTATGCCATCAACTCCACAAAGCGCAAATTACTATCCTGACGGAAGTACATACCATAGCCGTTTTCGTTAGAAACTACGGTAATTCCACGGGCATACAGGTTTGTCATCGTGTCTGTCATTGCTTCAGGCGACAGCTGCACAATATTGGGGCAAAACTTTACACGCATCTCGCCGATAGCTCGTACCGGAACGGTATCAAACTCTGCTTGGCTCCACAGGTTTCGCTTCAGGGGATATTCCAGTTTTCTGCGTGGGAATGCAGGCTGATACCCTCTTGCCTTGTAAAAATCAAACAGTTGCTCCGTTTCGGGAATCAGCGCAATAAATTCCACGCCAACCTGTACCAGCAAATCCGCAATATGCTGCATCAGCTCGGTTGCCAGCCCACGCCCCTGCCACGCTTTAGCGGTAGCCAAGCCACACAGATACACACCCTTATGGCGGCCGATTTGTACCGGCGGTGTTAACGCCATGGCTGCAACCTGTCCATCCTGTTCATCTACCCATGCATGTGTTTCGCCGGCAAAACGCATAATAGCACTTTCGGCTTCTTCCGGTGTTCCGCCAAAAGCCTCCAACCAAAGCTCTTTCATCAACGGGAGGTCTCCCGCCTGCATTAAACGAATCATTTTGCCTCCAATTCCTGCCGGACAATCTCCAGCACTTCGGCATGAATATCCTCAATCGAACGCATTGCTCCATCCTTTGCGCACGCAATGGTATTCCACCCCAGCTTTTGTGCGCAATACTCAGCTGCACGTCGGCTGGCATCCAGATAAGTCAAATCTTTTTCATGGATATCCTTTTTGCTCTCGTCGCCTTTGTAGCGGCCTGTCATCAGCTTTTGGCTGATTGCAGGGTCCACAGCCAGATAAATAACAGCGTCCGGCTTCGGCATACCTAACAGGGAAAATTCGTAGTCAAACAGCCACTGTACAAAGGTATCCCATTCTTCCGGCGGAAGCTTTGAGCACTGATGAATTGCATTTGAGGTCGTATAGCGGTCTGCAATCAAGATACCGCCCTCCTCATAAAATCTGCCCCAGTCGGACTTGTATCCGGCGTAGCGGTCAACCGCAAAAAAGCTGGATGCAGCGTATGCATTTACATCGCCGGGTTTATCCCCGAACTGCCCGGCCAAGTACATTTTGACCAATGCCGAGGAGTCACTTTCATAATTGGGAAAAGTAATTTCACGAACCGGCAGCCCTTGTGCCTGCAAAGCAGCAAACAGCGCTTTTGCCTGTGTGCCTTTTCCGCTTCCGTCTAAGCCCTCTATTGCAAAAAGTTTACCCTTTTTTCGTTCCATGAAATCCCTCGCTTATTCACCACGCAGGGCTGCAAACTCTGCACGAACTTCCTCCGCCTTGCCACAGCACATACGGCCCTCCGGGCAGGCGCCACGCAGGCAGCCGGGGCCCGCATTGCGGAACAGCGTAGGAGCAACCGGATATACCAGCTTCCACATCTCTTTTGCCAGTTCACGAATCTCCCACTGTGCACGATTGCAGCAGCGCAGAGAGAAAAAGTTGTTCAGGCTGCGTGCGTTCATGGTAACAACCATCTTTGTTTCGCAGGCATTGGGCAGCACAAAACGTGCATCCTCGTTTGCCTGCTTGCTTGCCTTAGAGCGTGCAGCCTTTTCGCTCATGCCCTGTGCCATGTACTCAGCAGTATGGCCGTCCTCCAGCTTTTTTGCCAAATCCAGATAACGGCGTGCATCTTCATTCATGCTGTCAATAAAAGCCTGCTTTGCCTCAGGGATAGCCTCAATCTCCGGGGGCATTACATAGCGGAAATCATCCAAGCGCACATAGCGCTGGCTCTGTACGCTGAAAGATGCAATGCGGTGGCGTGTAATCTGTGCCAGCAGCGTACGGCTTACACCCTCGATGCCAAAAGTAAAGCTTGCGTGCTCAATGGGGCTTGCGTGGCCCAAGTCCGTAAGCATATTCAAAAACTTCGTTGTTTTTTCCTCGGTCAGTCCGTCCAGCAGCTCATCAATATGCGCATCAGAGTAGCACAGCTTTGCAGCTGCTGCAACAACTTTTTCCGGTTCGGGCGTATGTGCAATCAACGTAACTTTCATAATTCTAATCCTTTTCTGCTACTGTCTATCAATACGATTTACAAGCTTGATTTTTTTCAGGTTTCTTCTTCCACTTTTTTCAGCGGTGCATAATTGGCCATCGTCTTTTTCAAACCAACCTTTTCAAAGCGGATTTCTACAATCTGGTCACCTGCCATGGGGGTAACACGCTGTACCACGCCCCTGCCAAACACACGATGCTCTACCACATCGCCCGGTGCATAGCTTGCATTGGCTGCTGTGCTTTTACCTGCACGTACCGCCGCTGCCTGCTGACCAAAGGAAATCGGCTTAGACGCTGTTTGATTTGCCGAGCGGCTATAGCTGCTGCCATAGCCTGTGCTGCGGCTGGTTGTTCCGCTTGTACTGCTGCCATATCCGGAGCCAAACCGGCTTTGGCTGCGCTCGCCCGCATTATACTCCTGATTCAGGTAATCGCTGCGTCTGCTGTAATTACCGCCATAGCTGCCGCTGCGGCCCCAGCCAGAAGCTCCTGAATATCCGGACGCACCGCCGGGTACGGTGTCCCTATAGCTATCGCCCCAACCACGTGCTGTGCTGCGCATCAAGTTTGGACTTTCTTCCCTGTCGATATACTCCTCGTCAATCTCCGAGAGAAATCGGCTGGGGTCATTGCGGCGTGTTTGACCAAACAGCATACGGCTGGAAGATGAGGACATATACAGCTCTTTTTTCGCACGGGTAATGCCTACGTATGCCAAACGGCGTTCTTCCTCCATATCGTCCGGTGAATACTTACTCATTTCACCGGGGAACACGCCTTCCTCCATACCGCAAAGGAACACATACGGGAACTCCAAGCCCTTTGCAGAGTGAATCGTCATCAGCACAACTTGGTCTGCATCTTCGTTGTAGCCATCAATATCACTGATTAGGGCAATTTCTTCCAAATAACCCGCCAGAGAAGCTTCTTCGCCGTGCTGGTCCATATAGGTGCGTACATTGCTCACCAGCTGGCCCAAGTTGGCTAAACGGTCTGCGCCTTCCTCGCCTTGGCTTTCCAGCATTTTTTTATAGCCGGTAGCTTCAATAACAGTATTGGCAAACACATCTAACGGGCAGGTCTCTGCTGTTTCCACCAGCTTATCATAAATTGCGTAAAAACTTACCAGTGCAGTAGATGCGCGGCGCAAATCCGCATATTCGGCAGCATGGGCACAAATATCCAGCATGGGTACCCCCTGCTCCGCTGCAATACGTGCCATGTTATCCAGTGTGGTTGCACCGATTTTACGTGCCGGCTCGTTGATGATACGGCGCAAGCGCACATCATCGTTTCGGTTTGCTACAATGGAAAAATACGAATGAATATCCTTAACTTCCTTACGGTCGTTAAAGCGCTGGCCGCCCACAATTTTATGGGGAATGCCCGCACGGGTAAAATAGTTTTCGATGGGGGCCGACTGGGCATTCATGCGGTACAGCACTGCATGGTCTGACAGACTTCCGCCTGCACGCACGTGTTCCGCAATCACATCTGTAATATGTTTAGCCTCATCGGATTCGTTTTCCGCCTGATAGTGATGCACTTTTTCGCCATCGCCATTATCGGTCCACAGCGTTTTGCCCTTTCGGTTTTCGTTATGGGCAATCACACAGTTGGCTGCATTCAAAATATTCGAGGTCGAACGGTAGTTTTGTTCCAGACGAATGGTTTTTGCACCGGGGAACATCCGCTCAAAATTCAAGATATTCTCAATGGTTGCACCACGGAACTTATAAATGCTCTGGTCATCGTCTCCCACAACGCACACATTGCGTGCCGGGCCGGTAAGCAAACGCACCAACTGGAACTGCGCCACGCTGGTATCCTGATACTCGTCCACCAGCAAATAGCGGTACTTAGACTGGTAATACTCCCTTACCTCCTGATTGTTCTGCAACAGAGCAACCGTCTGGAAAATCAAATCATCAAAATCGAATGCGCCTGCACTTTTCAGGCGTTTTTGGTATGCAGCATATACACGTGCCACCAAACTCGCCTTACTGTCGCTTTTTCCCTGTAAGGCTTCCTGCGGCGTTACCAGTTGGTCCTTTAACCGGCTAATATGATTCAGCGCTGCTTTTACAGGCAAAAACTTATCATCAATTTCCAGCTCTTTGTAAACCTGCTTCATCACACGCTGCGTGTCATCGGTATCGTAAATGGTAAATGCCTTGGGATAGCCGATTTCCTCTGCATAGCGGCGCAAAATACGCACACAGGCCGAGTGGAAGGTAGACGCAAAAACCTCCTGCCCTTCCTCCTCACCCAGCATGGACTGCAAACGTGCTTTCAGCTCGCCAGCAGCTTTATTGGTAAAGGTAATAGCCATCACGTTCCAGCTGCGCACAGCATCTTCACGCAGCAAAGGCACCATACGGGCAGGCACCTGTGTATTGGTCATAATAGCGGTTTTCAGTGCTTCCACGTCCTCCGCTGTTACCTCACGAGGTAAATTTTTGCTGCCATGTGCTTTGCCAAACCGAATCAGGTTTGCAATACGATTTACAAGCACTGTGGTTTTTCCACTGCCTGCGCCTGCCAAAATCAGCAGCGGTCCGTCTACTGTAAAAACCGCATCTCGCTGCATCGGGTTTAATCTGCCAAACTGCTTTTCAATATATAAGTCCCGCAGCTTCAGGAACTCTGTAGTATATTCAGTGGACATGCAAGATGCACCTTTCCTTATACATAAATTCGCATTATATAGTATATCACACGCAGCGCCAGAGTTCTAGAAGCAGCTAACATCTGACACAGTGATTTTACACTTTTACAGTTATCGGCTCCCCCGCAGCCTGCTTGTCGCAAAATAGCGACCGCCCACTTTTTCTTTCAGGTTGAAACTTCGCTGTCTTTTACCTGCAAACAGCAGCAAACACATAAAAAAGCCGCCCGCTGAAAAGCGGACGGCTTTGATGAAACACATTAGCCAAAGATATTTATCAGAATACCAGCAGCAACTGCAGAACCGATAACACCGGCCACGTTGGGGCCCATTGCGTGCATCAGCAGGAAGTTAGCCGGGTCCTCACGCTGGCCCTCCTTTTGGGCAACACGTGCAGCCATAGGAACAGCGGAAACACCTGCTGCACCAATCAGCGGGTTCACCTGACCCTTGGTAATCCAGCACATCAGCTTACCAAACAGCACGCCAGCTGCGGTACCAAAGCTAAATGCAATCAGACCCAGAACAATGATGAACAAGGTACGGAAGTTCAGGAAGGAGTCTGCACTGGTGGTGCAGCCAACAGACAATGCCAAGAAAATCGTGATGATATTCATCAGCTCGTTGCCGGCAGTCTTCTGGATACGGTCCACAACACCGCATTCCTTCATCAGGTTACCCAGCATCAGCATACCAACCAGAACTGCAGAGTCCGGAATAATCAGAGAAACCACAATCGTGCACATGATGGGGAACACGATACGTTCCGTCTTGCTGACGGTACGCAGCTGTTTCATAACAATCTTACGCTCTTTAGAGGTTGTCAGCGCACGCATAATGGGCGGCTGAATAACCGGAACCAGCGCCATGTAGCTATATGCCGCAACTGCAATACTGCCTAGCAGCTCAGGTGCCAGCACGGAGGTAACAAAGATTGCTGTAGGGCCGTCTGCACCGCCGATGATAGAGATAGCAGCGCTCTGTGCCTGTGTAAAATCTACAAGGCCGCTTGCAGTCAGCAAACGTGCGCCCATGTAAGTACCAAAAATACCAAACTGAGCAGCTGCACCCAGCAGCAGGCTCTTGGGGTTGGAAATCAGCGGGCCGAAGTCGGTCATTGTACCAATACCCAAGAAAATCAGCGGCGGATAAATACCAAGCTTAACGCCCATGTACAACATATCCGCTAAGCCGCCGTTGTTTAGTATCTCAGTCCACATGGGATGTGCCAATCCATCAGCAACAAAGTATTCCATATGAATGATACCGCTGCCGGGCAGGTTTGCCAGAATCATGCCAAATGCCATAGGCAGCAAAATCAAGGGTTCGTACTGTTTAACGATTGCCAAATACAGCAAAAAGCAGCCCACAATAATCATTGCCAGATACAGCAGACCGCCCTCTTGGCCAAACTGTGCGAAGCCGGAGTTGGCAAAAATACCTGTTAGTGTTTCAATAAACTGACTCATTCTCTGTACCTCCCATTAAAACGGCGATGTAACGTCGTCTACGCCAGCACGGCCCCAATTATTGGAAGCCCGACGCACAGCACGCAGGGTGTACTTACCGCCAGTCATCGCTGCAATTGCTGCGGCAATAACCGCTACAATTTCGGACGAGATGCCAGCTTCTACTTCAGGAGCGGGCATTTCGCTGGCAGCTTTTACCGCAGGAGCGGCAGCCTTTGCCGGAGCAGCAGCCTTTTTCTTGCTCTTGCCAATCTTGTCGAAGATCATACCCTCGACGGTGATAATCGCCATTAGCAGCACCAAAATGCCGAACACTAAGACGATACCGGTTACCATGACAACAACGTCAAAACCCAGATCCATTCTCTTTTCCTCCGTTCGTTAAAAACGCTTACCACGTATTATACCGAAAACATTGTTATTTTTCAATCAATATTTCGACTAAAAATTACTATGGAAAAATCGTTACTTTACACGGATTTAGCGTCGATGCCCCAAACGAGGGGTTGCATCCTTAAAGCCAGTTTCCAATTCGCCGCCCATATCCAGACACTTTGCAGTACCCAAAGCCACACAGTTGACCGGGTCCGGTGCAACCTGCACCTTAACCTTCAGCTTTTCGGTCAAATATTCCGGCAAGCCATGCAGCTGTGCGCCGCCGCCTGTCAGCATAACGCCGTTGCGATAAATATCGCCGGCCAGTTCCGGCGGGGTCTTTTCCAGCACCTGATGCGCCGCAATACCAATTTGCTCTGTCAGCATCATAACCGGCTCGTAGAAGTCCTCGGTTTTCACCGTCATGCGCTGGGGCAGGCCGGTAATCAGGCTGCGGCCTTTCAGCTCAAACGTTTCCTGATAGTCCGGGCGCTGCGGGCAGCATGCAACGCTGCGCTTCAGCAATTCAACTGTGCGCTGGCCTACTGCCACATTAAAGTTTGTACGCAGGTATTTGATGATTGCATCATCATAGGTATTACCCGCAACTTTTACACTGGTGGAAACAACTTTGCCGCCCAGGCTCAGTACAGCAATATCAGTTGTGCCGCCGCCAATGTCGATAATCATTTGTCCGTCAGGCTTGCAAACATCCAGCTCGCTGCCCAGTGCCGCCGCAATCGGTTCATCAATCAGGAAAACCTGACGTGCGCCGGCTGCAATAACTGCCTCAACAACTGCATCGCTTTCGATGCCGGTAATAGCCGCCGGGACACATACTGCAACACGAGGCTTTACTAAGCGGGAATCGTACACTTTGTTTACAAAGCGGCAAATCATCTCACGTGTTAAGGTGTGGTCGCTGATCACGCCGTCCTTCAAAGGGAACACCGCCGAAATATAATTGGGGGTACGGCCCACCATCGCCAGTGCCTCGTCGCCTACCGCCAAAACCCCTTTGCGGCCGTGGCGGGTATCGCACGCTACGACGCTGGGCTGGTTTAACACAATGCCCTTGCCGGTTTGTGCAATAATAACCGTAGTTGTTCCCAAGTCAATACCAATGTCATACTGAGCCATAATATTTATCCTTTCCACCTTAAAAGCAGCATAAGCTACCAATCAATCCATATATTCCAGTTCTTCCTGCCACTGGCTGGATGCCAATGCTACTGCATAGACACTTTGTGCACCTGCCTCCAGCAATGCATTTGTGCAAGCGGCCGCAGTCGCTCCCGTTGTAATGACATCGTCCACCAAAAGCACACGTTTCCCTTCCACATCACACTGCACAGTGGGGGCAAACGCACCTGCTACATTCTCCAAGCGGTCAGCCAATGCAAGCCCCGCCTGTGATTTTGTAAAGCGTATTCTTTGCAAGGCCGTTTCCTGAATCGGCAGCCCTGTTGCCTGCACAATTGGTTTTGCAAGTAAATCCGGTACGTTGTAGCCTCGCTTTTTACTGGACTCCGGCACAGGGACAATCACGTCCCACTCCAGTGCAGCTGCATTATTGCGTTCGGGTAAAATTATACCATATTTTCGGAAAAAGGTACACCCGAACAACGCTTTTACCATGATATTTCCTAATTCATTTGCATACCAGCGGCGTCCCTCGTATTTCATATTCAAAATGGATTCTCGCACACAGCCCTCGTAATGGTATACTGCCGCAGCTCCCTCTAAATTTCCGAAATAGTGTGTCTGTCTGGCAAGCCGCTTATGCTTTAGCTCCAGCTCAGCGCAAACGGATTCACACCCTTTGCATTTATCTGTAAAGCCAATCACATCATTGCAAAAAGGGCATCGCCGAGGATACACACACTCTACCGTTGCATGCAAGAGAAATGCCGCATTCTCTTTATTTATTTTTGTTTGCTTCACCGTGTGCCCTTTCCATGCAGCTCACGCATAGCTATTGCATGGGCCTGGTCCTGCTGCAAAAGCTGTGCCAATCCGCTATAGCGCAAATTCTGCCGTACATTCGCAACCATGCGCTCCATCGTGGTACGCTGCCCTGCTACAACGCACAGTTTGCGTGCACGAGTGACCCCTGTATAAATCAAATTGCGGTAGCACAAACGTGCCGGAACTTCCGCCACCGGAATGATAATTGCCGGAAACTCCGAGCCTTGGCTTTTGTGTATGGTAACTGCATAGGCAATTTCCAGCTCACGCAAATTATCCGCAGTGTAAACCATCCTCCGGTCGTCCATTAGTACAACCATCGAGCGGTCACGTGGATTGACGGACTCTACAATGCCAATATCTCCATTGTATGCACCGACGCCTTGTTCTCCGCCGTCACGCTGCCACACAATATCATAGTTATTGCGCACCTGCATCACCTTATCACCCGGGCGGAAAGTCCAGCTGCCCGCCTCCAGCTGTGGTTTGCCACGCATAGGCGGGTTCAGCAGCTCCTGCAAGCGCACATTCAAAGCCTGTGTACCGCTTAACCCCAGCTTTGTAGGGCAAAGCACCTGAATATCCCGAATCGGGTCAAAGCCATAGCTTTTCGGCAGGCGGGTCGTTACCAAGTCGCACACCAACTGCTGGCAATATTCACCGCTTGCTTCCATAAAAAAGTAATCGTCTGTTTTGCTGCTTTTCTTTAGCTGCTCGCCCTCTACAATACGATGTGCATTTTCCACAATCAAGCTGCTGGCCGCCTGACGGAAGATTCTGTCCAGACGTATGGTTGGTACCACGCCGGAGCGAATTACTTCGCCCAATATATTACCCGGCCCCACACTGGGCAGCTGGTCGGCATCACCTACCAGGATAATACGGCAGGAGGACCGCAGTGCAGCCAGCAAGCTTTGGAACAGCTTTACATCCACCATACTCATCTCGTCCAAAATGAGCACATCACAGCGCAGCAGATTTTTTTCGTTATGAATAAACTGCACCGTTCCGCCGGAGTAATCCACTTCCAGCAAGCGATGAATTGTACTTGCTTTTCTGCCTGTCAGTTCACTCAGCCGCTTGGCTGCTCTGCCTGTTGGGGCGCACAGCGCAACACGTCTTGCCTCGTTTTCCAGCATTCCGATAATGGCATTTACCGTTGTACTTTTACCTGTACCGGGGCCGCCGGTAAGCACCAGACAGCTCTCCTGCATTGCCATTTCGATTGCCTGCCGTTGCAGCGGTGCATAAGCAAACCCCTGCGACAGCTCCAAGAACTTCAAATTTCGCTCAAAGCCACGTACCGACTGTTTCGGGCGGCGTGCCAGCTCTGCCAGTCTGCTGGCAATATCCTGTTCTGCCGATAGTAAATCCGGCAAAAACAAAAATTCCGTATCATCAAACACCTGCTGACTTACTTCGCCTTTGCCGATGTTTTCATCCAGCACTATTGCGATTTCGCTTTCCGGCTGACCGATAAAAGCAGCCGCCGTTTTAATCAGGCTTGCACGGGGAACGCAGGTATGCCCGTTATTGGCATTATGGCGCAGTGTATATAAGATAGCAGCGCCCAAGCGCAGCTTGCTGTCTGCCGCCATTTCCATCTCAGAGGCAATTTTATCCGCATGGCGAAATGTAATATGCAGCGGCTCTCCGCAAAGCAAGTACGGGTTTGCACGAATCGCATCCAGTGCGCTGGGGCCCATAGCCTTGTACACTTCCACTGCACGTGGTGCCGAAATATCATACTGCCCAAGCCACGCAATAATCTCCCGCACGCCGAACATACGGCGGAATTCGCTGCTGATGCGGTGCGCTTTTTCAGCAGTGATGCCTTTTATTATCATCAGCTGCTCCGGGTCGTTGGCGATAATATCCAGCGCCGCACCGCCGAACTTTTCCATAATTTTTTTAGCAGTTGCTATGCCAATATAAGGCAGCGACCCGCTGGACAAAAACGAGAACATCGCCTGCTCATCCTGCGGCATATCTGCCTCACAGGTTTGCGCATGGAACTGGCGGCCGTAATTCGGGTGTGTTTCAAAAGTGCCATGGCATACAACCGTTTCGCCAATATGCACTTCGCCCACCGTACCGCACACCACAAACAGCTCTCCACCACCGGAAAGTTCAAACACGGTATATCCTGTATCCTGATTTTCAAAAATCAGACTTTCAACCTGGCCCTCCAGTCGCAGCAGCTCTTGTTCCACAGCTTAACTCCCTCTTCTTTTGGCTTTTGTCAGCGCAATTGCGTATACCAACCCATGATAATCAATATTTTTTATTATAGTAAAAAATATACATAGAAACAAGCACCAGCCCGAAACAAACAAGCTCAAAAGGCTCCTGCAAAAATAGTATCGTTCCAGTCGCTCGGTTGGACGCTTGCTATCCATCTGTACCGTGGTCACTGTTTACGCAACACAAAAAAACAGGTGAAAGCAAGGCCTGCGGCCTTGTTTCCACCTGTTGTAGAGATATTGTTGAAATCTTTTTAATTAGCGTTTGCCATGCAAAATGGGAGAAAGCGGCTTGTAAACCATAAAGCAAAGCGCTACGTCAAGCAAACCCTTGAGCAGTGTAAACGGTGCATTAAAGATAATCAGGCACTGGGTCAGGCCGGTCAGTGCGGGCAGCTCAACGTGGAAAACACTCTGCCACAGATTCCAAACCACCTGATACATTTCCATGATGCCCTCCAAAGGCAGACCATAGAACTTGATATAGGCCGGGTAGCTGATGTAGTAGTTGATTGGCACGCTGAGCACTGCCATTGCAATTGCACCTACCAGCGCACCGATAATTGCACCCTTGCGGCTCTTTTTACGGTGATACAGCCAGCCTGCCACATAGGTAAATACTGCACCGATTAAAAAGTTGCTCAGCTCGCCTGCACAGGCAGTGCTTGTACCGGCAATAATAATGTGCAGCACGTTTTTCAAAAATGTGATAACAATGCCGTACACAGGGCCCAGCGCAAATGCACCCAGCAGCGCAGGCAAATCGGAAACATCCATCTTAACAAAAGGCGGAATCAGCGCGGGAATCGGGAAATCCATAAACATCAGGACAAATGCCACAGCCGAAAGCATGCCGGACATAGCCAAATTGCGTACATTGGTCCCTGAGCGTCGATTGACTCTGATTGTGTTTGTTGCTTCTTGCATAACGTTACCTCCCGGGGATTTTACCCCAATCAAAAATTAGATTGGAAAGCCGTTGCAAGTAAAATAAAAAATGCCCTAGCTTACAAAACTGTAAACCAGGGCATGATACGACGAAAGATAGCGCATGCTGCGCATTAAGCCTGTCGTTTCTTCCATCCGGACTATACCGTTGGCTCCGGAGTTACACCGGATCAGCACCTATTGGTGGTCGCGGGCTATACCGCCAGTGGGGACTCTCACCCCGCCCTGAAACAAACTTTCCGCCTTTATTATATGCAAGTGTTTACTAAAGTGCAAGCGATTTTCTCCTTTTTTGTATCTTTTCTCATTTCCCGAATTATGATAAAATATTTTTGTCGAATTTTGAAAACTTGGAGGTAATCATGACGTTCGGTATCAAAGAGTTTCTCGGCGAAAAAACATTCGCCATCCTTATCGCCGCACTTACAGCTTTTCTTTTTTGGGCCGCAAGCCGTTTTTGTAAAAGCTGGCTAATTCCTCGTCTATGCAAATTAACTGATGGCCCTCATCTGCGTGCACTGCACATTCTATTTGATGGCTTTTCCAAACCGTTTCCTGTTTTAATTTGGCTGCTTGGCCTTTGCACTGCATTGCCTATGCTGCCGCTTGGTAAGCTGCAAGCCTTCCTGATTTCAATTTCCAGCTCGTCTATTCGTATTTCTGTTTTACTGTGCTGCGGCTGGGGCTTCTGGCGTGCCACTGCTTTGTGTGATTTTGCATTAAACAATATATCTTCTCATCTGGATTTGAAAGCAAGTGCCACTTTATCCAGCATTTTGAAAAAAGGATACCGTGTTTTGGTTGTTGCTTTTGTCGCAGTGGGCGTGCTGGATGTTTTGCACTATTCGGTTACCGGTTTGATTACCGGTTTCGGTCTTTTAGGTTTAACCGTTTCGCTTGCAGCGCAGGATTCTGCCAGCAACTTGTTCAGCGGCTTAATGATTCTGTTGGAGCGTCCCTTTTCCATCGGCGACTGGATTACCGTAAACGGTGTGGATGGCGCTGTTGAGGATTTAACTTTCCGCAGTACCAAAATTCGTGCAATGGACAACACCTTGTATGTCCTGCCCAACTCCTCTGTTACAAGTACCACCATCAATAACAGTACCGCTCGTAATATGCGCCTTTTCCGCTTTACGCTAAATCTAACCTTTGATTCTCCCCGTGATAATCTGGAAGCTTTAATGGCGCATTTGACAAACCTGCTCAAGAACAACCCCGCTATCGACCCATCTTCTGTAATTGTGCGTTTAACCGGCTTTAGCGAGTCCGGCATAAGCATTCTGGTAAACGCTTATGTGCTGCGCAAGGACTTAAACGAGTTCCTGAACATCCAAAATCAGTTAAATCTGGACATTTTGGATGCTGTTCGTGCTCAGGGCCTGCGTTTTGCAATGACTGCAAGCCGTGTATACATGGACGCAGACAACGACAATCAATAACCAGCCCATTCCAAACAAAAAGGGAACGTGTCAAATACAGACACTAGATAAGGAAGTTAAAAAAATGAGTGTATGAACTTTTCATACACTCATTTTTATTGCAATATTTTCCTGAAAACAGAGTCTTATTCGTTAATAAGCTTAGATAGCTCCTTCTTTGATGTAATCCATACGACTTTAGTTTTGCATTTTTCCAAAATCCGTTTTATTTCTTTTAGGTTATCCTTCTGAAAAGTATCCGTCCACTTTAAGAGATGATATATGGAGTTTAATGTTTCTTTTTTCCCTTTTTCAAGTCCAAGCAATCTTTTGATGGACCTTTTCAGTATTCTACTTTTATACAGATACCTTGGCATATCCAAAACGTAGATAATATCAGCATCCTGAAAACATTGCTGCACCCATTCATAATAGACTCCTTCAATAATCCAATCTTGTTTTAATAATATCTGTTGCAATAGTATGTTTCTTTTCTCCACTGGCATTTTTATGCCGTATCCCTCTGCATTTTGATCCCATTGAATATCATCTAAATCAAAATGAGGGATATTATACTTTGAGGAAAGCAATTTTGCCAAGTAAGTTTTTCCGGAGCCACTGCAGCCTATAATATGTACCTTCATAGTTATTACCTCTGAATACTCCGTCTGCCACCTATGAAGTTCGAATAGTGTCTATTCAAAATAATATCATGGGAAAAAAGGAATCAATAATTTATTCCTGTGTTATCTTAGCGAGCATACCGTTTTTACTTCAGAAGGAGTAAAAACGGTGCCATCATTAGGAGCAAACTCCTAAAATCTTTTTGGAAATACTTCCTTATGGCGCACCCCGCAATGATACGCTCCCTTTTTTGAACCGCCCTTCATTTTTCTGCTTCGAAATCGCTTTATTCTCTACGGCGCAGTTAAATCCACCAAAACCGGTGCATCTATCTTTAAACTGTCAGGGGTAACAATGCAATCCATTGCACGAACCTCCACCCCCGCAGCCGCAGCCTGTTGCAGTGCCAGCCCAAACTCCGGGTGGGTATCCCAGTTGGGCCGAAAGGTGTGAATCCCTTTCATTTGCACAACCAGCAGCACACAGCAGCGCCACCCCTGCTTCGCAAAGGCGGTCAATTCACGTACATGCTTTACTCCACGCAATGTCGGCGCATCGGGAAAGCGTGCAAGGCCGTTTTCTTCCAAGGTACAGCCTTTCACTTCTACCAGCATTGGGCGTCCCTCTTGTTCTGCATAAAAATCAAAGCGAGAATCCCCCAACTTATATTCTGCACGCAGCTTGTCCAATTTACCAAGGCCGCCCGCAGCCAGCCATTCCCCCGCTACTGCATTCGGTGCAGCCGAGTCCATATTGATACATAGCGGCCCACGAGGGGTCTGTTTTTCCACCGCTACCAAATCGCATGGTGTTTTACGTGCCGTATTCTCGCTGTATTCCAGCCATACTTTACAGCCGGGAACCAGAAGCTCCGCACAACGGCCGGTGTTTTTAACATGAGCTACCACCATTTTGCCGTCTTGCTCCACATGGGCAATAAAACGATTGGGACGCTCCCGAAATATAGCTTCGTGGATATTTTTGTACCGCATAATTTTTCCTTTTCCTTTGCGTATCAGGGTTGCCAATCATCGCCTAACGGCCAAGCATCCATCGTTTTAATCACTTCGTTTGTTTCGGCATTCAGCACTTCCAGCACCACAGGTGCTTCCAGTGTGCCGTTAAAAGCCTGATAAATCACGGATTCAATTTGTTTTTGCAAAAGCGCAACCGGTCCATTAAATCCATCATCATATTTTTCTCTGTCTACATACAAAGATACTTTTGTGCAGTCTTCATTTGCTTCGATGCGCTCTACGCATTCCAGCATCCCATTTTCTGTATCCAGCAATTCCTTTCGCAGGCGCGCCATCAGTTGCCGGTGTTTTTCCGTGCTGATGGTAAAGGTTACTGAGCCGTCTGCGTTTACATAGGCTTTATCAACCATCTCACGCTCTTCCAGCTCTTTTGCGTAGTCTTCCACATCAAAGGACTCCTCATGCCCCCAAACAGCATCTAAGAATTTTTTGGATAGCGTAATGCTTGTTTCTTTTTCGGTTTCTTCTACATCAATTGTAGGCTGGCTGGCAGAGGGGGCTTCCGGCTGTACAGCAGAATTACTTTCCGGCAAGGGACTTTCCCTATTTGCTGTGTCAGGCTCATTTTTTATGCCGCAAGCTGTTAAACTCATCAACATAAAAGCACACATAAAACTGATAACCGCTTTGTACATAACTGCGCTCCTTTCTCGATTACAAACTATGCACCATCTTCTCCAAACTTATTAGGATTCAAACGGAACTTCCCAATTCAACTCATTCAGCAAGCTAACCTTGTATATCTTCCGCAGAAATATACTATTAGTTTACAACGCAAGTCATTCCTATACCTGCTTTTCTCGTTATCTACAAAAACTATTTTAAGTTAGACTCGTTTCTATCTTTTTGTTCGCAAAAGCAGCCCGTCGATGTCCTGTTGCTTTTATAATATCTCAAACCTGTAGGATAGACAACTAAAAAGCAGCTTAAAATATAGCACTCAACGCCCAGCAGCCTCATTACAAGCCACTGGGCGTTGAGCATTCCTTACACTTGCAGATTTTGCATTGCCTGCATTTTCGCAAAAAGAAAACCACCTGCTATGTTGTAATCAACATCAACAGGTGGTTTTTACTTGGCAGGGGCAGAAGGTTTCGAACCCTCGGCACGCGGTTTTGGAGACCGCTGCTCTACCAGCTGAGCTATGCCCCTATGTATCTGCACGCATCGTGCTTAGTTAGATTACCCGAAATAAAGCAAAAAGTCAAGAGAATTCTGAAAGTTTTTTTATATTTTTTCATTTTTTTGATAGCTAGGCAAAATAGCATCGTTGTTACGACAATATTTTACATTAAAAAATTTTAATTATTTTTCTGGAAAATCCATTGACAAGAAGTGTCAAAACGAGTATAATATCTATCGTTGCGACAAATGCCGCACAGATGGCCCGGTAGTTCAGTTGGTTAGAACGCTAGCCTGTCACGCTAGAGGTCGACAGTTCGAGCCTGTTCCGGGTCGCCATCTGCTGCTATAGCTCAGTTGGTAGAGCGCATCCTTGGTAAGGATGAGGTCTCCAGTTCAAATCTGGATAGCAGCTCCACGAAAAGCCTTGAAAACTTCCGTTTTCAGGGCTTTTCTCTTTTTTGTCGGAGAATGCGTACAAAGCAACCCCCTCTGCAAAAAAGAACTTAACTACCACAAAACCGCCCAATCTGTTCGGCTTGGGCGGTTTTTCTTTATCCGGCTTTTTTCTTGTAAGAAAGGGCTGAAGATGTTACTATTGAAAAAACTATAAAAAGGAGTGAGGAAGATGGCAAAACAGGTGCAGTATGTGCGAGAATCCCATTTTAGAGTGCGAATAGTAAGCGTGCTCCTGCTTGCAGCTGTAGCAGTCGGAGGCTGGCTGTACTGGCAAAACCGACAGGCCGCAAAACAGCGTGAGGTACAGGTAGAACTTGCTGCAACCCTTCGGCAAGTGATTCAGGTAAACGAGCTATCTACCTTTACCGCAGTATATAATGGTGTAGCTGAGGTTTATAACAAGGACAATCCGGAAAAAATCGACCGGTATGTTTCTTACGAAGGACGCATCTATGCGGGCATCGACTTTGAAAAAATCGAGATTGAGCAGGACAATGCAAACAAAATCATTCGGGTCAAGGTACCGGACGCTTACATTATTGAAGCAAAGCCTGTTTATGAGTCGATGGAGTTTATTGACAATGTAAAGGATAAAGACGCCACAATTTCCACCCCCGAGGCAAGCAAAGCCTGTCAGGAAGATATGGACCGTGAAAGCAAAGACCAAGAACAAATCTTGAGTTTGGCGAAACAAAATGCAGTAAACATCATTACCGCCTGGACCAAGCCCTTTGTGGAGCAGTGCGGTGAGGGCTATACCCTGATTGTGGAATAAGGAGGACGGACCATGAAAAAACTAATTGCAATTTTGCTGGCCGTTCTGATGCTTTTGAGCCTTGTCGGGTGCGGTGTATCCGCAAAACCAGCGAACATTGGTCTTGAGCAATCCCAGATGCGGATGATTTGTGAGCTTGCAGTGATGGAGTGTTACTATCACAATGTAGCCAAGTTCACTCAGGAGGACGCCGCAGGCTTTTGGCTTTGGAAAAAGGACAAACACTTTTGGATTGAATACAGCGGTACGGTCAAACTGGGTATTGACGCTTCTCGTGTGGTTATGAAACAGGACGGGGACAAGGTGACCATTACCCTGCCGCCCGCCAAGGTACTTACCTGCGAACCAGACCAGGATTCCATCAACAGAGATTCCTATATTATTGACCACAAGTCGGCTAACATCAACAGTGCCGATACGGTTAAAGCCATTGATGAAGCCCAGCAAAAGCTGCGGCAAAAGGTACAAAGCGACCATGCTCTTTTGAACGAGGCACAGCAGCGGGCAAAAACCTTGCTTGAGGATTACGTAAACAACATCGGTCGTGCTATGGGAAAAGAATATACGGTTCAGTGGGAATATCTGGATGAGGATGTTGCTGCCGAAAAAAGCGCAGCTTCCGAATAAGAATAAAAAAGCAGCCCGGAACGCTAACTTTGGAGACCACTTAAAAAGATTCAACTTTTTTTGAAAAAGCGTTGACAAATAACGCAAGATCCGATATAATAACCAAAGTTGGAGCGAGATGGCCCGGTAGTTCAGTTGGTTAGAACGCTAGCCTGTCACGCTAGAGGTCGA
>JAHHRL010000018.1 GCA_020025825.1 Faecalibacterium sp.
GCAATGCTGAGGCGTATGTTGAAAATGAGTTGGGAATCAGCGCTTACCGATGCGGGAAAGAAGGCGGCGAGTTCCCCGTTTATGAATGCCCCGAATGTGGGGAACAACAGCTGTCCTTTAATGCAGAGAAAAACACTTTTCATTGCTTTGCTTGTGAAGCAGATTTCAAAGATGTGGAGCTGGAATTTTGTAGCCGCTGTGGTGGACTTATGGCAAGCAATGAGACTGGAATATGCCAGAACTGTATCGAAAGTATGCGGGATGAATAGATTTCTCTTTGGTTTTTGTAAAAGCAGGTAGGAAGATGAAACTTGAAGATTTACAATATCCTCTATCGGGTCAGCCGGTCGATGAAAAGAACTTTAATGTAGAAAAATGGCGGAAAGAAAATCCAGTTGACTATTTTAAGTATCTTTACATACTTGAACAGCAACAAGGAATCGCAAAGGATATAGTATTTAAGGACCTTTATCAAGTAAATAGACTGTATGTTCCCGATATGCTGTATAAATACTATTCTTTTACAGAAGATGAAAGGCTGAATGAGACTAAGCTGGAAACCCTGAAGAAACAGCAGCTGTATTTATCGGATATTCAGTCATTTAATGATCCGTTTGATTCCAAAGCCTTTTATTATGATCCAGAACCACTAAAAAATTTCAACGACTAAAACCTCACGGCGGCAGACTTATTGACGATTTTACCGCTTTCATTCGTGCAACATCCCTAACAGCTAACGGTGTGCAATCCATGCCAATGTGGGCCCATTACGCCAATAATCATGCAGGCTTTTGCGTTTCATATGACATGAATGATAAAGATAATCTTGCACTGTCCTCATGTACATTCCCAGTTCAGTACACAGAGCAACGACTTGATATTACAAGTTTGATGCTGCGTCAAGCACAAATGCTCGAGTCAGAAATTTACAGGCAATCGCTATTGGGCAGGAAAAAATTCTGATTGGTGATTTGTCCATAGTTTATATCTCGTCACTTCTCTGTAACATAAAGCATTCTTCATGGGCCTATGAGAAGGAATTCCGTTGTACCACGGGGGCACTCGCACCTGATGGGCCATACATCAAAGCTAAACCTCATGCCATCTATGCAGGCATGAAATGCTCAAAAGATAATTTAATGATGTTGAAGCAAATTGCGTGTGCTCTGAAGATTCCCGTCTATCAGATGTATTTTAATGAACTCTCGGAGGCCTATGAATTAAGCATTAGAAAAGTCAATTAGCACAACAAAGCGGACGACTGCGCTATGCGCAATCGTCCGCTTTTTGTTTCCAATATAAATTATTTCGAAGTGCCTTCGTTATATTCCACGGTAAGAGATGTTTGCTCTTTTCAAATTAAATCATCTGAAAATGCTTCAGTGCCTCGGTGATCGCCTTTTCCTTTTCAGGCGGGCACTGGGGCTGCTTTGCGTCTTCGGACTTAGGTTTGTTGTAGCTTTGACCGACTTCCAGACCACACTTACGCTTGATCTGAGAGATATACAGGGAAGATACCTTCAGGCCAGTCTTGTTCAGAACATACTCCTTGATCTGAGGATAGGTGGCATTCTTCTGAAAATCAGACAGGTCCATATCTTCCGTAGATATCTCGACTTTAACCTTTTTGGAGTCGATCTCTCCCTTGGAAAGCAAGACAACCGTCTCTACGTGCTTTGTGCGTGGGAATAAGTCTACCGGATGGACCTGTCCTGGAACATAGCCATGCTCGGCGAGATACTTTGTATCTCGTGCAGCGGTAGCAGGGTTGCAGCTAATCATAACGATAGAGCGGGGAGCCATTTCGCAAACAGCATCTAAAGTTTTCTGGTCGCAGCCCTTGCGTGGCGGGTCTAGGAGAACGACATCAGGCTGTAAGCCTTCAGTCATAAGCTGTTGTGCAGCCTGACCGGCGTCAGCGCACAGAAAACGGCAGCGTGCTGCTACATCAGTGCCCATGCGTGCGGCATTTTCCTTGGCGGCAGAAATAGCCTCGGGTACAATTTCCACACCAATCAGCTCATTGCACTGGTGAACCATGGATAAACCAATTGTGCCCATGCCACAGTACAGGTCCAAAACACGGTCGCTGGGGCGAAGCTGCGCTAAATCTGCGGCGGTCTTGTACAGCAGTTCAGCGGCAGGAGTATTTACCTGATAAAAAGACATAGGACCCAACTGAATGGGAACGTCACACAGGGTATCTTCAATATAGCCGGGACCATACAAAACCTTGTTTTCCTGACCAAGGATAACATTCGTGTTTTTGCTGTTGATGTTCCACACAATGGTTTTAATGGCAGGGAAGTGTTGCAGCAACTCGTCGATAAGGGGCTGCATAGCCGGAACTTTTTTGCTGGAAGCTACGAGGCACAGTAAAATCTGGCCGCTATGTGCACCCTGACGCAAAAAGATATGGCGGATAAGGCCTTTTCTACTAATTTCATCATAAGGCGCAATGCCATATTTATCGAATGCACCGCAAAGATAAGCAGCAATCTGGTTGAAGATTTCCGGCTGTAGTTTGCAATCATCGCAGGAAACAATACGGTGGGTACGGTTTGCGTAAAAACCGGTACAGCACTTTCCGTTTTTGTCTTTGCCAACAGGGAACTGGGCCTTATTGCGGTAACGGTCCACCGCAGGAGAAGGCAGGGTATCAGAAGTTGGCAAATCCAACCCGCCTAAGCGTGCAAAAGCATCCATAACGAAGCCTTTCTTTGCAGAAAGTTCTGCCTCGTATGTTAAGTGCCGGAAACAACACCCGCCGCAAGGGGATGCGACCGCACAGTCGCTTTCGATACGGTCGGCAGCAGGCTGCTCGATGCTTTCGACAATGCCGAATGCATAGCTTTTGCAGTCTTTTACAATGCGGGCCTGAATTTGATCGCCCGGAACCGTTGCGGGAACAAAAATGGCTTGATTTTCATACCGTCCTACACCATTTCCGTCGTTGGAAAGGCTCTGGATTGTTAATGGGACGATGTCATTCTTTTTAACGGACATAGATTCTCCTATACTAGGCAGCGTTGGTATCTGCAGTGTCTTGTTGAGTGGCAGTATTGCTGGTTGCGTTAGGCTGAGCAGCGGCACTACCTAAAAGTTGGTATGGAATCCAAATGGCTCCATACTCATCAGGCGCAAAAAACAGCCCTTCGGTAATGGACTCCTGATGTACTAAGTGAATAATCAGCGAAGAAACGGTACTGCTGATAGATTCGGCATCGTAATAAACAGTGATATGGCAGCCAAGCTGTTGCGCTTGTGCAGCTTGTTCCATGCTATTTACAAAGCTGACATAAGTAATATCCTGCCAGCCCTTTTCGTCGGCCCACTCTATTGCGGATTGCAGACTGGAAAAAGAACTGCACAGCATCACTTCTGGCTGGACGGCGCACTCCGACCAGTTGGGAGCGGCCGATTCAGTAAGTGGATCGGAAGAATCCGCATCAATTTGCGACAAGCAATTTTGCAGATAAATACCATAGTGCTCGCACTCAATCAGCGATTGCTGAAACAATGGTAAATCACACTCGTCCGAGGCAACTAAGTAGTCCAACAAAAGGTTTTGGTTCGCATCCGGGATAACACCGGAAGAAAACGCATCTGCCATTTGCCGGCCGGCCAGTTCACCCGCAAAGGAAGAACGTGAGCCTACATAATATGCTTTGTCATATTGGGATAAATACGCATCACCCGGATAAGCACCTACAAAAAACAGCGAAGAATCGGATGTTTTTGCCTGTTCCAACAGGCTATTATCCTGAGGTGGGGTATCAATGCCTAAAACCAGCAAGTCGGCACCATTGACCAGTGCACGTTTGGCGTCTGCTTCCCAGTTGTCAGTTACAGCAACGCTGGTTTCCATTCCACGAGAAGCCAAGGCATCAGCGGTAGATTGATAATCCATAGCAAAAACAGTGGGCTGTGTATAAAGAAAATCTGCTTTTACAGGCTTTCTGCCAGACAAAATCCATCGCTGAAAAATGAAGAGTGCTAACAGTAACAAAAACAGGGACCCTACAAAACGTTTGAACAGGCGCTTCATTACTGCTCTCCTTCAGAAACCTGCAATGCTTCCTTTTCCGCATTCGACTGCGCAAAAGTTGCCACATACTTACTGGGAGGCATACCAACTGCTTTTTTGAATACACGGGAAAAATAGAATTGGTCGAAGAAGCCGACAGAAACAGCGACTTCGGCAATAGACAAAGTTGAGTTGCGAAGCAGATTACATGCTTCGTTGATGCGGTACTCTGTCAAATAGTCAATGGGGCTTTTGCCAATGTTGCTCATAAACACACGGTACAAGTGGCTGCGAGACACACCAACGCTCTTTGCAACGTCGTTGATGGAAATATCGTGCGAATAGTGGAACTGAATATATTTGATTGCATTTAATACATACTGGCTGGCCGAGCTGGTAGCGTGCGGCTCACTGTCACGGGTTTCCTTCATCAGTTCCGCAATAAACAGGTACAGATAACCAACCATGGCTGCTTCGTCCTGAGGCTCTAAGCCACGGGCATTGTAAATGTTCAGGATGGCTTCCTTTAGAGCTGCTCCGTTTTTAGCATGGTGGATAGGTGCTAAATCTGTAAAAGGCAACTGCGTGGTAAGTTTGTTGGCGCAAGCACCGTTAAAACCAACCCAGCAGTATTCCCACGGATCATCCGCATCAGCAGCATAAACAATTAACTGGCTGGGCTTGATTAAAAAAAGGTCACCTGCCTGTAAGTTCCATTGTTCGCCGTTTACCTTAAAAGTACCCTTGCCGGAAAGAACAAGGTGAATTAAATAATGGTCACGAATACCGGGGCCCCAAGTATGGGCAGAGATGCATTTTTCGACACCGCAATTAAAAATGGATAATTCCACGTTATCTGTATAGTTTTGTTTAAACGCCTGCTTATATACTTCTGACATAATAAAACAATCCTCCCCAATAAGGTTATTTTAAGTATATCAGTAAATTCAACAAAAGTACATATAAAAATAAAAAACATTGCATTTGTATTAAAAATACTATATTATTATGACATTATATATTCTGTCGAACTATATATTTTTGTGGCTCTGCATAAGCAGAAGAGGAGGTACCTATGGCTTCCATCACTGAAATCTTAACCAAAATTCGGCAGGGAGATCTGGACCGGATATTGCTTGACCTGTACGGGGCGGATTTGCTGGAAATGCAGCGGGAGCGATATTATAGTGCAGTGCTCCAATTTGGCCGATACTTTGGCCCGGCGGAAGATGTGCGTCTGTACTCAGTACCGGGGCGTACAGAGCTTTGCGGCAATCATACAGATCATCAAAATGGTGTTGGGTTAGCAGCGGCGGTCAATCGTGATATTATTGCGGTTGTGGCGGCACGTACCAATTCCCTTGTGCGTGTAAAATCCTATGGCTTTGATAAGCTGGATGTGGTTGATTTACAAATTGCATCGCCGCAAGCGGGGGAAAGCACACATTCAGCCAGTTTGATTCGTGGAATTGGCAACGCACTGCAAAAGCGTAACGGAACCATAGGCGGGTTTGACGCTTATACTACCAGTGAGGTGCTGCGTGGGTCGGGGCTTTCCAGCTCGGCTGCGTTTGAAACCATGATTGGTACGATACTAAATGATTTATATAACGGTATGCGCTTTTCGCCGTTGGACATTGCACGGGCAAGCCAGTATGCGGAAAATACATACTTTGGTAAGCCAAGCGGCTTGCTTGACCCACTGGCTTGTGCAGTCGGCGGGATGCTTTGTGTGGACTTGAAACAACCGGAAACACCGCATATTTGTAAGGTAGAGAAAGTTCCGCTTGCACAAGAGTTTGCCCTGTGTGTTACAGACACACGTGGAAGCCACAGCGAGCTTACCAAAGAGTTTGCAGCCGTGCGTGAGGAGATGGAATCGGTCGCACGTTTTTTTGGCTGTGACAATCTGCGCCAGACCACAGAGCAAAATTTGTGGAAGCACTTTTCGCAAGTGCGCAAGGCTTGCGGGGACCGTGCTGTATTGCGAGCACTTCATTTTTACAAAGAGTGCGACCGTGCAAAACAAGCCTATCGGTATTTATCCCAGGGCGATGCAAAAGGATTCTTGCGGTGCATTTCAGAAAGCGGCCATTCCGCTGCACAGTATAACCAAAATGCTTTTTGTGATATAAGGGAGCAGGCCATTCCGATTGCGTTGGCTGTAGCACAGAGTATCCTCCGTGGAAAAGGTGCTTGTCGGCTGCAAGGCAGCGGTTTTGCAGGGACTATTCAAGCGTTTGTTCCGAAAGATATGCTGCCAGAGTACATACGGCAAATGGAGCGAGTATTCGCTTCCGGCTGCTGTGTCATTATGCAGGTGCGAAAAGCAGGTGCAATGCGTGTTTTGTAACAGAAAAAGGTCCGTCGAAATAGTTTTCGACGGACCTTTTTATTGATACTTTTTTGTGGATTACTCTTTGCCGTTCCAGCAATAGGTGCAAAGCTTGCAGGGCTCGATGCCAACGGAATCAATCAAGTCGTCCAAACGATGGTAGCGCAGGGAGGTAAAGCCCAACTGGCTGCGAATACCTTCCAGCATAGCATCGTAATTCTTGCTGTCCGGATTTGCGTAATCATTCAGCAACTCAGCAGAGGGATCTTTGCCTTCTCGCTCCAAAATAACCCGGCGGGAAATCAAATCCAGCGGAGAAGTAGAGCGAGAGAAGTTCAGATATTTACAGCTGAACATAATGGGCGGGCAAGCGGGGCGAACATGGACTTCCTTAGCATTGCTTTGGTACAGGAAGTCTGCGGTTTCACGCAACTGTGTGCCACGCACAATAGAGTCGTCAATCAGCACAAGCCGTTTGTTCTCAATCAGCTGAGAAACCGGAATCAGCTTCATACGTGCAATCATATTACGCTGATCCTGGCTGGCAGGCATAAAGGAACGCGGCCAAGTAGGAGTATACTTAATGAAAGGACGTGTAAAGGGAATGTTTGCAGCGTTAGAATAACCGATTGCGTGCGGGATACCGGAATCCGGAACACCGGCGACGCTGTCAACATCAACATTATCGCGCTTTGCCAGCAGACGACCGCAGTTATAGCGCATCTGCTCAACGTTTACGCCTTCGTAAGTAGAGGTGGGATAACCATAGTAAGACCACAGGAAAGTACAGATTTTCATTTCCTTGCGTGGTGCACTCTTAGTTTCGTAGGAATCGGGGGTGACATAAACGATTTCTGCGGGACCAAGCTCTTTGCATTGCTCGTAACCTAAATTCAAGAAAGCGAAACTTTCAAAAGAGATGCAGTGTGCACCTTCCTTTTTGCCGATAATAATCGGGGTGCGTCCCATGCGGTCACGTGCAGCGTAAATGCCCTCCTGCGTCAGCAGCAAAATGGACATAGAGCCCTGAATCATTTCCTGCGCATACTGCAATCCTTCGACAAAGTCGGATTTTTGGTCAATCAGTGCGGAAACAATTTCAGTAGGGTTGATACGGTTGCCACTCATTTCCAAAAAATGGGTGTGACCATTTTGGAAGCATTCCTTTACCAGTGCATCAGCATTGGTAATGCGGCCAACGGTGGTAAGTGCATAACTACCCAGATGTGAGTTTACAAGCAGCGGCTGCGGCTCAAAGTCAGAGATACAGCCAATACCTAAATTACCGTGCAGTTCCTCTACATCCCGCTCGAATTTCGTGCGGAAAGGGGAGTTTTGAATGTTGTGGATAGCGCGGCTGAAACCAGTCTCGCCATATACGGCCATGCCACCACGTTTGGTGCCCAAATGGGAGTGGTAGTCAGTGCCAAAGAATAAGTCCATGACGCAATCTTCTTGAGAAGCAACAGCAAAAAATCCGCCCATATAAACCTCCTAGCCGGAGCATGAATCTACATACAACCCAATGATAGTCTGTAGAGAGGGATTCGTCAATCATTCTGAAAAAAGACACACTTTTATTTTTTGGAAAATCACAAAATGCAAATGAGGAAAAGCGCAAAATATGTGTTTTTTGCCTATAGAGTTGCATCGAAAAATGTGGAAAATGTAAATTCTTTGTAACTATCTTTGTGGAAAATGGGAAAAAGAAATATTATGTGGCTGAGAATGGGTAAATCATCATAAACAACAATGTGCAATATAGCTAAAAGCGGAAGAAATCGAAATCGCAAAACTTGACAGGCTTTTTATTCTATATTATATCTTATAAAATATAAGCTTCATTTTCGAGCAGGTTATCGATATAAAATTCGTTTAGAAAAATGTGAGGCGTTTTGCCCACTGGAGAAACTATGATTGCTTTAATACCGGTTTTTATACTTATGCTAGTAAGCGTGCCTTTATCGGAAAAGATAAAAAAGAGCATGGCGGTTTCCTATTTCATTCTGTTGATGGTATCAGTGAATGTTTTGCAGGTAGCGGCGCTGGTTGATATGCTTAAACCGGCAGCATTTGCGCTGTATATGGTACTTACCGGCATAGTTTTACTTTATCTGTTTAAGCGTGGCTGGACAAATGCAGCTGCGGCATTTAAGCAGCACTTTGACGTATACGCAAAATTAAACGTGGCTACCAGTGTGCTGTTTGCTGTAATTTTTACAATGCAGAAACCCGGCCTGTACTACTGGGATGAGCTGAATATCTGGGGGCCTTCCGCCAAAAGCGTGAAACTGTTTGACAGGCTATACTCTATTGGACTGAATCCCTGCACAAACGACCGCAACTATCCGGCGGGCAATGCAATTCTGAACTATTTTTTCAGCTTTTTTACACAGGGTTTTGCTGAGCACATTTTGCTGCTGTCTTATGCTTTGCTGTATGTTGCTGCATTCAGCATGATTGCATGGGTTATATACGATAAAAGTAAAAATCATATTGTGGCTGTATCCAGTTACTTTGTGTTTTTCCTGTCGCCCTTTATGGCTTGCTATCATATGCCCACCGCCGATTATCAAGGATTGTCGTATGCGTATGGCACCAGCATGGTAGACTTCAATCTGGCAGTTGTTTTTACAGCGGCAATTGCACTGTATCTTGCAAATCAAAATGCATTTTGGCACATATTGCCGTTGGTATATCTGATTAGCATAAAAAAGAATGGTATCTTTTTTGTACTGTTGGCAGTTTGCGTTATTGCCTGCTTTGAGTTGTTTACACGAGCACAGGCAAGACATTCTTTCAAAAAGATTTGCGTTAGTGTATTACTTTCCTTGTTGCTGCCTTTGCTGGCCTATGGTGCATGGTATTGGCATTTGGATTATTACGAAATGCCTTTGCAAGAACCGGCATTTTCGTTTGAAGACACCGCAAAACCTATGGAAATAGGCCCCAATGCGGAAGCTGCAAAAGTAGAAGCAAAAGAAAAGGTCGAAGCATCTCCGCAGGAGCAAAATCAAAAACCAACTATTTGGTCTTTGATAATCCCGCAATTGCGTACAGAGCGCTATAACGCAATTCTGGAGGAAATGGAGTGGTACTTTAAGAATAACCATGAAACCATTTTTGGCGCGGATAAATATTTGATTATCATTTTATTGGTGTTGGGGCTGTTTGCGGCCTGCCGGACAAAAAAGGAATATCGGCTTAGCGCGCTGTTTGTAAGTTTGGGTTTGACGGCAGGTTGTTTTGTATATAACCTTGTCATCGCCTATCAGATGCAGTTTTACAATGACGGTATGGTAGAATATCCACGCTATATGGTAAGTTACTATTTTGGCTGGATGTTTGTAGCATTTATGCTGTTTATGATGAGCGATAAAATGGCATTGCTGGCAAAACAGGTTCTGCTCTCGGTTGTACTGGTGGCTACGGTAATAAGTATTGGCAGAATGGGTCTGGAGTACACCGTAATTGACGGCCCGCAGAATGCACGTATTGGCTTGGAATACGCAGAGAAAAAACTGGAACCTGTAAAGGATGTTCTCAAGGAAGATGACCGTATCTACCTAGTGTACAAGGACCAGGATGGCGAAACCTATATTAAGTATCGCTATTTGCTGCTGCCGAATTTGGCGGGTATTGATACAAAGGGTACAGGAATTGACTTCTCCATCAATTTCCGTGAGGGTATTGATTACAGCAGCGATAGGCAGTATTACTTAGTAGCATCACCTGAAAAGTTTACAGCGGCAATGCAATCCTATTTTGATTATATTTATGTAATAGATGCAGATAAGGAATTCAAAAATTCGTACGGGCACCTCTTTTCTGGCGGCATTGAAAAGGGCGGCTTATATAAAATAACGGATGAAGCTATCCCAATGCAGGCGGTGACAGTATGCGAAGAAAAATAACGGCATTTATTCAGTTTTGGCAGGATAATCCCCAAAAAGTTTTACGGCAGTTTTATTTGATTGCATGTGCAATGGCACTGCTGCTGAATGTGTTGTGTGGTATCGTGAATTTTGCTGCATATCAAACAGGCTACTATAAAGAAATGACTTTAACAGTAAGCGATTTTGAACAGGTAGGTTTGGAACAAATAGATGACCACACGGTGATAAACCAAACGGATGATGCTCAGTTGATTTATACTGGAAATGTACGCAGCATCAAAATACGATGCGAGTTTTCACAAAATCCGGGCGAATTCGTGTCCTTTTACAATCGGCGTGCCAACGGTGCATTTGGCGTAAAACATATGCAGTATGCGCAAAGGCGAGATGGCTTTTACGAGTTTCATTATCCGGTGGGCACAAAGCAAGTGCGCATCGATACAGGTGTAGTGCCGGCAATTCAGGTTTCTTTTTCGGAAATTGTGTTAAACGAAAAAAATGTATGGAATATGATTGGCTTTTCGACAAGTGAGCTTTTCTATGTATTTGTAACGCCAATATGCATTTTTTTGGTCCTTGACACAGTGATTAAGCTTTTCCATTTTCGCAAAAAGTAGGCGAAAATTGACATAAGGGGTGCAATGTTATACAATGAAATGCATTTGTATAGCAATTTGAAAGTAGAGAGGGTAAGCAAGTGGGTAAGAGAAATCAACGAATTATCAATATATTGAATATGATTTCTGATGGCGTACTTGTATTTGCATCATATTACATTGCCTTGTTTTTGCGCTTTGTAACGTTCCAAGGTCATGTCAGTATCGAGCTTTGGGCCAAGGAATATGTTTATCTGGTTGCGAGCTTTAGCGTTGTATTGATTGGTGTATATTATGCGTGCAAGATGTACGGCTCGTACCGATTTAAGGAGAAAAGCCGAGAAATTTTTGCCATTTTAAGAATCAACGGATACGCAATCGTTGTGCTGATGGGCTTTTTCTATCTGACCAGAGTAAACGATTTTTCCCGTGGCGTGCTGTTTTTATACTGGGTTATTTCCAGTGCAACAGTTATCCTGAAGCGAATGGTGGTTCGCTGCATTTTGTGGAACTTCCGTAAGCTTGGCTATAACCAAAAACACGTTATTCTGATTGGCAGTGGGCATTTGGCATCGCAGTATTTTCAGGATATACAAGCAAATCCGCAAGCGGCAGTAGCGATAGATGGCTATGTAAGTGAAACCGAAAATGCAGCACTAGGCGAATATTTAGGCAACTATGAGCAACTGGAAGAAATTTTGGAAGACCATACAGTAGACGAACTTATTGTTGCACTGGACCCGGAAGGAATTGGCCGAATCTCTAAGATTATTGCCTGCGCAGATAAAGAGGGCGTTCGGCTGAGCTTGATTCCTATTTTTAATGATTATTTCCCCAACCGAATTGCGGTGCATAGCATAGGCAGAAGCCGCTTGATTGATATGCGTGCAACACCTTTGGACAGCCCCGTTGGAGCAATCGCAAAGCGTGCAACAGACCTTTTCGGCGCACTGATACTGATTGTACTTACCAGCCCCATTATGCTGATTACCGCAATTGGTGTAAAGCTGAGCAGCCCCGGCCCGATTTTGTTCTGCCAAGATCGAATCGGCCTGAACAAAAAGCCTTTTAAGATGCTGAAGTTTCGCAGTATGCGTGTGAACAGCACGGAAAATACCGGCTGGTCTAAAAATGTCGATCCCCGCAAAACACGCTTTGGCAGCTTTATTCGTAAGTGCAGTATCGACGAATTGCCGCAATTGTTTAATGTGGTAAAAGGCGATATGAGTTTGGTGGGTCCTCGCCCGGAGGTCCCGCATTACGTTAGTCAGTTTAAGGAAGATGTTCCGCTTTATCTGGTACGTCAGCAGGTGCGCCCCGGTATGACAGGCTGGGCGCAAATCAATGGATTACGTGGAGATACCAGTATCGAAGCACGTGTTGAATACGATATTTGGTATATTCAAAACTGGAGTTATTGGCTGGATATTAAAATCTTGTTTAAGACGGCGTTTGGCGGATGGCTGAACAGCGAAGTGCTAAACAAGTAAAGTGAGGAAAAGTATGCAGATAAAAGTAGTGGTGGCAACGCATAAGGCGTATCAAATGCCACAGGATTCTATGTACTTGCCTGTGCATGCCGGCCGAGAAAATCACCCTCAGCTGCTGGAAGAATATCAGGGAGATAATACTGGAGAAAATATCAGTGCTAAAAATCCGAATTACTGCGAGCTGACCTGCTTATACTGGGCTTGGAAAAACTTGCAGGCAGATTATATCGGCCTTGTACATTATCGCCGTCATTTGAGAGGAAAGCGCTCGTCCGATAAATGGGAAGGCATCTTGACGGAAGAACAAGCAAAAGAAATTTTGCAGCATACCGATGTGATTTTGCCGAAAAAGCGTGATTATTTTATCGAGAGTACCTACAACCAGTATATCCATGCCCACCATAAAGAGGATTTAGACCAAACCTATGCAATCTTAAAAGAAAAGTATCCTCAGTATTTGCCCGCATGGGAACAGGTTATGAAAAGTACAGCAGGGCATCGCTTTAATATGTTCATTATGCGTAAAGATATTTTGGACGGATATTGCACTTGGCTTTTCGATGTATTGTTTCAGCTGGAGCAAACTTTGGATATTTCTCAGTATTCGCAGAATGATAGCCGTGTATTTGGCTTTGTTTCCGAGCGGCTTTTAGATGTTTGGCTGATTACCAATCATATTTCGTATCAGGAATGTGCTGTGATAAATATGGAAAAGCAGCACTGGATTAAAAAGGGAACAAATTTTCTCAAGAGAAAGTTCCTGTATAAGGGGGAGTGAGCGCATGCATCAAGTAATTGCGGTGGTGGTTACTTATAACCGATTGGAAATGTTAAAAAGTACATTGCAGGCGCTTGAAACCCAAACAGAGCGCTGCGATGTTTTAATCGTAGATAACGCATCTACTGACAATACACAAGCATGGGTACAGCAGTATTTGCAGGAAAAGCCCTTTTTGCATTACGTAAATACGGGTGCTAATATTGGCGGAGCTGGCGGATTTCATTATGGAATGCGCTGGGCGGTACAAAATGGCTACGATTACGTGTGGATTATGGACGACGATTGTATGCCGTGTGCGCAAGCTCTGGAAGAATTGATGCAGGCGGATTCTTTGCTGGGCGGTCCGGAACAGTACGGCTTTTTGTCCAGCGCAGTGCTGTGGACTGACGGCAAAGAGTGCAAAATGAATCGGCAAAAGATAAAGAAAAGCTACTACGAAAATCTGCACCTGCTAAAGCATAGTTTGATACAGGTAGAGCAAGCTACCTTTGTTTCCTTGCTGTTCCCAGCGCAAACCATTAAAAAAGTCGGTCTCCCGATTAAAGAGTTTTTTATTTGGGGAGACGACATTGAATATACAAGACGAATTACCGTCCGAAATCAGATGCCGTCTTTCTTGGTGGGCCAAAGTCAGGTTGTGCACGCAATGAAAGAGAATAATGGCAGCAGCATTGCAACTGATGTTCCAGAGCGTATCCAGCGCTATCGTTATGCATTCCGCAACGAGGCGTATTTGTATCGGCAAGAGGGGCTGAAGGGTATTTGCTACTATATTGCTAAGTGTGGACTTAATTTTTGCCGTGTGCTGGTAAAGGCAAAGGACCACAAATGGAAACGTGAGTGGATTATCCTTTCCAGCATGGTGCGGGGACTGTTCTTCCGCCCAAAGGTGGAAATGCCGTAAACGAAAGAGAAACCAAGCAGCACACAAGATTTGCGAAGCTTGGATTTTGCATTTCGGGCAGAACAATGTTGAGAATATAAATAAAAAGAGGCACAGAATGCGTTCTGCGCCTCTTTTTTATATTAAAATGCAGCTACAATAGAAAAACCGCCGTGGAAATCCACGGCGGTTTTTGGAGCTACTGATCCGATTCGAACGGACGACCTGCTCATTACGAGTGAGCTGCTCTACCAGCTGAGCCACAGTAGCATACCAGACAGCAATAGTAATTATACCGTCTGTGTTGCTGTTTGTCAATAACAAAATGCTGCCCTTAATCCAGCGAGAAATCCTCTGCGGTAAAGCCCGGAAGTTTTGGCTGCCGCTTGGGAATGCGAGCTAAGGGGTCATATTGATACCTGCGGCAATGATAGGTAGGTGCAACCACACCGTTTTTTTCACACAGAATCATGCGTGGGTCTGCGGCACGCTGCCCATACACACAGTACTCACAAGCTGGCGCAATGGTTGTGCCAGGTTTGCCAATCTTTTTTCCAAATAGCGCCATAAAATGCTCCTTTTCCAAAACTGTACCTATTATAGCACAGAATGTTTGCTTTTCCAATTGCTTAAAGTGGACAGCAGGGCAGCTAAGCGGCAAAGTATGATGAACAGAAACAGCGCAGGTAAAAAGGAGGTTCGCTCTCGCAGTAAAATGGTCGGTGCCAGACTGTTGTATGTGGGAGTTTCCGGCAAATAGAGGGTAAATACCTTAACCAGCATAACAGAAATACCCATATGCAAAGGCCGCAAAAGGAAGTAAGGCTTTAGGGAGATTTCTTTTGGCAGTAAAGCACGAATCTGAATGAGTGCAGAAACACCTAAGGTACTGATAATACAAGCAGAAATATATAAGCCATACGGTGCAATGTGGGAGGCGTGTAAGCAACCGGTGCTAACCTCCATAAAAAGCAGGGAAAGTGTATCGAAGGGTGACGGCAAATACGCAGCCAGCCCTGCGGAAAGAAAGCCGAAGAAGATGATGCAGCCACAAAGTTTTAAGTAGGCGAGGGTGGCATTTTCTAATGCGGCGGAAAAGGAAGTCACTTTTGCGGGTTCTGATTCGGCAAGAGGCTCGGCAGAGGCAGATTTGGCAATGGGAAAAAAGAACCGCTGAACTATACTGCAAAGAATACAGGCAATCAGCTGAGCCAGAAAAAGAATCCAGCCAATTTGGAGGTTGCCCCAAAAAGTGCCAATGGTTAAAACAGTAAAGGAAGGCCCCGTGCAAAGGCATAGTGACAGCAGTGCGCTGCATTCCTGTGCGGTAAGGAATTTGGTTTTATATAGATTTCCGATGGTAACAGCAGCGGGGGCAAAACCGCCTACAAAACCCATTAAAACAGCGCTGCCGGCACAGGATTTTGATACCCCGGCCCATTTAGCGGGCAGCGAAAATAAACGACCTAAATATTGATGCGTGTTACACACAAAAAGTAAGTTGGATAATACCAAAAAAGGAAATAATGCAACGAGCAGCTGGTCCAGACAAAGCGTAACGGATTGTTGAATAGCCTTACGGGATAGTTCCGGTTGCGCTAATGCAAAAAAAGAAACAAACGCAAAAAAGATGGTGATAATTAAAGGATGGATATTGCGGCGAGAAATCATAACGTGCACCTCCTGAGAAATATATATAAGAAAGAAGCGCAGTTATGCCTTTCGTAAAAAGATAAAAGGGGGCAAGACCGTGCCTAAAACAAGAAAGAAACGTGGACAAAAGCAGAAATTGCGGCTATCACAGCTGCCATTTTGCTTTTACCGCAAAGAGGCGCTGTACTGGAGTGGAAATGCAATGGAGCTGGAAAACTTCAAAAAGGTGGTTTTACTGGAAAAGGATAAGCTGTGCGTAGAAACGAGTCGTGGATATTTGACAGTAACAGGCGATGAACTAACTGTTGCAGCAATGGAAAAGGGCCGTATTTTGCTGCACGGACGGTTTTTGCAAGTATCTTTTTCGTATTTCACTATATCGTAGGGGATTAGGTACATGATAAGATGGGCTTGGGTGCAATGCAGCATAAAAAATGTGGAAATAGCGGATTTTTTGGATGCACTGCTAAAGGCAGGTATCACACCCAGAAAGCTATACCGAGAAACAAAGGAAGTAAAGCTGGACTGTAGGGCTGCGGAATATTTAACGGTTGCCAGGCTTGCAAAAAGCAATGGAGGAAAATGCCGCTTGCTAAAAAAACAGGGGCTGTATTTTCGTATAAAAAACGGCCTTGGAAGAATCGGCATTTGGCTTGGGATTGTGTTTTTTGGGGCCTGTATTGCGTTTAGTCAAGGCAGCATTTGGCATATTCGGTTTATGGATATGAACGGTATCCAAACAAAGCAGGCAGAAGCTGTACTGCGGCAAGTCGGAATATATCCGGGTGTAAGGTCCTCTGAGGAACTGCTGCTGCAAGGAGAAACTGCATTGGTAAAAGAGCAAATTGGCTTCGGCTGGGCTAGCTTGAATTTTGAAAAGGGGCGCCTGTTAGTGGAAACTGCACCTGCTGCCCCAATACCGGATATTAAAACAACAAGCGGAGAAGATATTTTGGCAAAAACGGCAGGAACAATTGTGGCAATCGAAACAGAAGCGGGCACGCCCATGGTAAATGTGGGCGATGAAGTACTGCCGGGAGATGTATTGATAGCGGCAAACCGTGTAGACCGCAAGGAGGAACCTGTGCTTGGACAGACAGCGGGACGTGTAATGGCAAGCTTTGTATGGCAAACAGAGTGTGAACAATCATTGCACTATGAGGAGGAGCAACCCTGCGGAATCCTAAAGACCTATCGGACGCTGCAAGTTGGGAAAAGTGTGATATATCAACAAAAAGAAACAGCGTCTGGTAAAATTGCAATAAGGCATTATCCGTTAACCTGTATGGGTTTGCCATTGCCGGGGCTTTGGACAGAAGAAAATGTGTTAAAAATGAGAAAAATAGAGGGCACATATACCGAAACATTGGCAAAAGCAAAGGCGAAAAAGAGATGCCTTGAACAGTTGGAGCAGGAGTGGAAAGGTGCAAAAATAACGGAAGAACAAGAATCTTTTTCGCTGGATGGTGAAAACTTACACTATAGCTATAAAGCAAAAGTGGAAGCGGATATTGGCGTGAAATAGTTAACGATGTCAACGGAAAGATTTTGTTGAAAATATACAGTTTCTTTTGGGAAAATTTGTGATATAATAAAATATACCGATAAATGGAGGATAATTATGGCAGAGCGGCAAATTGAATTAAATAGTTTGGAAATTGCAGCTGCAGTGTTTGGCAACGGGGATAAAAATATCCGTTTGCTGGAAAATGAGTTCCAGGTTACTGCCGTATGCCGAGGCACCGTGATAAAGCTTTCCGGCGAGGAAGAAAATGTAGCGTGTGCAGTCCGTGCGGTCGATGGAATGATCCTCTTGCTGGAAAATCATACTCCACTGGAAGAACAAACCGTGGCGTATTGTATCAGCCTTGCTCGTGAGGGCGCAGAAAAGCGTGTACGTGAGCTGACGGAAGACTTTGTTGCTGTAACAGCAAAGGGACGCCCGATTCGCCCCAAAACATTGGGCCAAAAGGAGTACTTGCAGGCGATTCGCAAAAACACCATTACTTTTGGTGTAGGCCCTGCAGGCACAGGTAAAACCTATTTGGCAGTGGCAATGGCCGTAAAGGCATTCAAAAGCAAAGATGTTTCCCGTATTATCCTCACACGCCCTGCCGTGGAAGCCGGCGAAAAGCTTGGCTTTTTACCCGGCGACTTACAGCAAAAGGTAGACCCGTATCTACGCCCGCTGTACGATGGACTTTTTGATATGCTGGGAGCGGAGACGTTTGAGCGTCTATTGGAAAAGCAGGTGATTGAGGTAGCGCCGTTGGCATATATGCGTGGGCGCACGTTAGATGATTCTTTTATCATTTTGGACGAAGCGCAAAATACAACCCCAGAGCAGATGAAGATGTTTTTGACACGTATGGGCAATGGGTCGCACGTGGTGGTGACAGGCGATATAACCCAAATCGACTTGCCGGATAAAGTACGCAGCGGTTTGGTTGACGCACTTGAGGTCTTGCGTGATGTAGAAAGAATTGCACAAATCCATTTTTCGGAAAAAGACGTTGTGCGCCATCGATTGGTACAGGAAATTGTAAAAGCCTATGAGCGAGCAGATACATGCCGCTTGGAACAGAAAACGAGGTAAGGAAAATGTCCAACAAAGTAATGATCACAAACGATCAGAAAGCCGTAAAAGTACCTGCAGGCTTGCGAATCTTGATTCGCCGTGCCTGCAATGCGGTCTTGGAGTATGAAAAGTTTGATGGTTCGGCTGAAATCAGCGTGACCTTTGTAGATAACGCCAAGATTGCAGAACTGAACAATGAGTATCGTGCAAAGCCGATGCCTACCGACGTACTGAGCTTTCCTTTAGGGCAGGATGGTGTTTACGATATCAATGAAAACAATGGCTGCAAAATGCTGGGTGATATTGTTATCAGCATGGAGCGTGCAATGGAGCAGGCCGAGCTGTATGGCCATCCGCTGCAGCGTGAAGTTGCTTTCCTGACGGTACATTCCATGCTTCACCTGCTGGGTTATGACCATGAAAACGGCGGCATTGAAGCAGTTCGTATGCGTGAAAAGGAAGAAGCTGTGCTGACACAGCTGGGCCTGCCACGCACCGTTAGCTATGTAGCAGAAGAAGAATAAAAAGCAGAGGTATATTTTGGAAAAGAAAAATCAAAACGTATATGATACTTCGTCTGTGTTTGTTGCAGTAGTTGGCCGCCCCAATGTGGGCAAGTCCAGTCTGACAAACTTGTTAGTCGGCGAAAAAGTGGCGATTGTGACCTCTAAGCCGCAAACGACTCGTACACGCATTACCGGCGTTATTACAAAAGGACCGATTCAGTATGTCTTGATGGATACCCCTGGTGTACATCGTGCCCGTACAAAGCTGGGTAAGCGTATGGATAAAACCTCTACCGATACGGTTTCGGACGTAGATGTTACCATGATGCTGTTTGAGCCGTACGGCGCATTGAACGAGGCGGAACAGCAGCTGATTGAGGCAATCCATGGCCCGGCAATTGCTGTTATCAATAAGCTGGACTTGGTAAAGCAGCCGGAAGACCTGGAGGCACGCCGTCAGGAGCTGGAGGCTTTGGGCAAGTTTAAGGCTGTTTATGCAATCAGTGTGCGTGAAAAGCGTGATTGCGAGAAGCTGTTTGAAGTTTTGGGTGCTTATGCACAGGAAGGCCCCCATTACTTTGATGAGGACTCTTACACTGATATGCCGGAAAAAGAGCTGGTTGCCGAAATGATTCGTGAGAAAGCTCTGCTGTATATGCGTGATGAAATTCCGCATGGTTTGGCAATCGTTGTAGAGCGCTTTAAGGAGCGCCCCGGTCAGGACTTAATTGATATTGATGTGAATATCTATTGTGAGCGTGAAAGCCATAAGGGCATGGTGATTGGTAAGGGCGGCGCAATGCTGAAGAAAATTGCCAGCGCAGCTCGCCTTGACTGTGAGGAGTTCTTGGGCTGCCGTGTAAATCTGCAATGCTGGGTTAAGGTTAAGGCAGATTGGAGAGACAACGAATTCCTATTAAATAGCTTCGGCTTTAAGCAAGAAAAGAAAAAAGGCTAAGCTGAAAGGGCAGTGAGATGGATCCAATTGTTACCCCCGGTCTTGTACTGCGGGAAATAAAATATAAGGAATCGGATCGCATATTAACAATACTGACACCTGGGCAGGGAGTAATTTCTGCTATGGCAAAAGGAAGCCTACGGCTGAAAAGTAAACTTTTCAGCTCCTGTGGGCTTTTTTGCTACTCCGAGTTTACGCTGTTTCCCGGCAAAAATATGTATACGGTGAACGAGGCACAAAGTAAAACGGTTTTTCATGGCCTGTCCCATTCCGTCGAAGCCATGAGCCTTGCAATGTATATGAGCGAAATTGCAATGATGCTTACGCCATCGCAGGGAGAAGCCGAAACCGTTTTGCGGCTGCTGTTAAACAGCCTTTATCTGGCGCAAAAGGAAAATGCACCTTTACGACAAATCAAAGCCGTATACGAACTGCGTGTATGCAGCGAGTGCGGCTATTTACCGCAGCTTTTGATGTGTAAAGGCTGCGGCTTGTATGAGGGAACAGACTTCTTTTTGGACCCGATAGACGGTAAACTGCTGTGCAAAGACTGCGCAGCAAAAGAAGGAAAAAAGCCGAACTTGGACCCGGGAGCATTATATGCCATGCGGCATATATGCCTTGCGAACGATAAAAAGATTTTTGCTTTCCGCATTGCTGAACAAAGTGGAAGGCAGTTGTATGCAGCTGCGGAGCGCTATATGCTAACTCACCTTGAAAGTGTTCCTAAAAGCTATTCATTTTTGAAATCCGTTTTAGAATAAAGGAATCGTTATTATGCAAAGTTCTTGTTTGAAAACATTGGAACTGGATAAAATTATCGATAAAGCTGCGGAATATTGCGTTTGCCGTGAGGCCGCAACCATGATGCGCAGCTTAGTTCCGCAAGAAGATGTAGATGAAGTGCGTTATGCCTTGCAAATGACCAATACCATCAATTCCTTGCTGATTCAGCACGGCTCACCTCGTTTTGGCGGTGTAGAGGGGGTTGACGGCATTGCAGCACGTGCAGTAAAAGGCGGTGTGCTTTCGATGGGCGAACTGTTAGAGGTTGCAGGAGCACTGCGCAATTTCCAAAACCTGTCCAGCTGGTATCATATCAGCGACCACGAAATGCTGCCTACCGACGATTTGTTTTACGCATTGAGTCCGCAGCCCGGTCTGGAAAAGCAAATCTCGGATTCGATTTTAGCACCGGACCAAATGGCGGACACCGCAAGTAAAACACTGATGGATATCCGTAAGGAAATCCGCCGTACCGAAAACAGCATCCGTGATAAGTTGGAAACGTTTATCCGAAACACAACTTCTGCAAAATATTTGCAGGAAACCGTTGTTTCTATGCGAAACGGACGTTTTGTTGTTCCGGTAAAAAGCGAGTACCGCAGCGAGGTGCACGGTGTTATTCACGATGTGTCTTCTACAGGTGCTACTGTGTTCGTAGAGCCGCAGGCTGTTGTAGAGGCAAATGCCCGCATTTTGCAGTATCGTGCACAGGAAGCACAGGAAATCGAGCGTATCCTTGTAGCGCTGTCCGGCCAGGTAGCACAAATTGAGCCCCAGTTTAAGTACAGCTATGCGGCAATGCTGCAAATTGATGTGCTGCTTGCTAAGGCAAAGCTGGCACTGGAGCATCGTGCCTTTATGCCGCAGGTTTCCGGCAAATGCAGCTTTCATTTAGAGCGTGCACGCCACCCGCTGATTGACCGCGAAAAGTGTATTCCTGTTGATATTGCCTTGGGTGAAGAATATGACACCCTGATTGTTACAGGCCCCAACACTGGCGGTAAAACCGTCAGCATGAAAACAGCAGGTTTGCTATGTGCTATGGCACAGTGCGGTTTTCTGATTCCTGCTGCGGAAAGCAGTCAGGTGTGCGTGTTCCGGGATTTCTTGGTGGATATTGGCGATGAGCAAAGCATTGAGCAGAGCCTTTCCACATTCTCCGGACACATGACAAAGGTTGCGGATATTCTCCGCTTGGCAGGCCACGGCACATTGGTTCTGCTGGACGAATTGGGTGCAGGCACAGACCCCGTTGAAGGTGCTGCACTTGCTATTGCTATTATCGAAAACCTGCGCCGAAGCGGTGCGCTTGTTCTGGCAACTACCCACTATGCAGAGCTGAAAGTATTTGCACTGGAAACGCCCGGTGTTGTGAACGCAAGCTGCGAGTTTAACGTGGAAACACTGCGTCCCACTTACAAGCTGAGTGTTGGTGTACCCGGTAAATCAAATGCATTTTTGATTAGTGAGAAGCTTGGCATCCCCAGTGGCGTTATCGAGCTGGCACGCAGGCATATGTCCACTGACGATAAGCGTCTGGATGCTGTTTTAGGGCAGTTGGATGACTTGAAAATGCAGCTGAAAGAAAGTCAAGCTGAAATTGAATCCCTTAAATATGAAGCAGCTCACCAGTTGGAAAGTGCAGAGAAAAAGCGTGATGCGCTGATTCATCAGGGCGAAATGGAACTGGAAGCTGCACGAGAAAAAGCACGTAATCTGGTACAAAATGTGGAGCGTCAGGCTTACGATTTGACGGATGAACTGCGCCAGCTGCAAAAGGACGAAAAGCTGTCGGCACAGCAGCGTGCAATCCGTGCACGAGAAATCGCAAAGAAGGAAACGGAAAAACTGCTGGTTGGTGCGCAGCCTAAGGCAAAGCAAACTGCTGTGTTTGTGCCGCTGAAAGAGGTCCGTATCGGTCAGGAAGTTTGTATCGCAGATATGGACCAGCTTGCTGTCGTGTTGGCGCTGCCGGATAAAAACGGTGATGTTTTGGTCCGTGCCGGTATCCTGAAAACAAAGGTGCCGCTAAAGGGCCTGAAGCAGCCTGAAAAACTGGATAAGACAGCCGCAAAGCCTATGACAAAGGCACAAAAGCGGTATTCTCGCAATACCGGCGACAGCCGTAACAATGGCGGACGGGTGGAGCGTGTAAAGCGTAATGCAAAGATGGAACTGAATTTGCTGGGCCTCACAGTGGATGAGGCACTGCATGAGGTAGATATGTTTATTGACCAAGCGATTATGAATGGTCAAACAATGGTATATCTGATTCATGGCAATGGCACAGGCGCATTGCGTACAGCTATTCACAAATATTTGCGTGGACACCGTCAGGTAAAGTCGTTCCGCCTCGGCCAATATGGTGAGGGTGAAAGCGGCGTGACTGTAGTAGAGTTTAAGTAAATAATGGAAAAGCCCCTGACTGCAATTTTGCAGTCAGGGGCTTTTTTTGACATATTTTACTGGACAAACTGCATATGATAGAAAAGGGAGGCGACACAATTGCGAACCGTAATATACTTAGACGTTTTGCTGTTGACAAATGGATTGATTGCAATTGTGTTGCTGGGAGCTTGCGCAGTTGTATGCAGTCAGCCATGTAAGCTATGGCGCCTTGTGCTAGCCGGTGCGGTTGCGGCCGGTACAAGCCTGCTTCTGCTTGCACCTCCGATTCCGTTTTGGGCACAGTTGATTTATCAAGTGTTTACAGCAGCAATGATTATAAAGACTGCTTTTCCATGGAAAGATTGGAGAGTATTTTTTCGGCAAGCCATATGGTACACCCTGATGAATTTGTTGTTGGCGGGGGGTGTATCAGCCGCTTGTGCACATGGGGCAAGTTGGTTGGAAACAAACAATTTATCGTACTATTTTCAGATTTCGCCATTCCTTTTGTTAGGCTCATCGCTGGGAATATACGTTGTTTTGTGTTTGGTGCGGATGCAACTGGGTACACTGCAATCGTTTACGGAGTTGCGGCTGGTTGGAGCCGATTGGCAGATACAAGTTTCGGGCTATTGCGATACAGGTCTTACGGTAGTGGACCCCTTATCAGGCAAAGATGTGGTTTTAGTATACTATCCCGTTGTACAAAAACGACTTCCGCCTGCACTGGCTGGTGGATTGGAGCAAATGTTTCAATCACAGGTTCCGACGGAAATGAAATATAAGTTTCGAGTGATTGCTTGTGATACAATTGGCGGACGTGTAATGCTGCCGGCGATTCCGGTAGAGATAAAAGCCGGAAATGTGCAGCAAAGTGTAATTGCGGCTTTTACAATGCAAACGCCGGCGGATAAACGGTGTGAGGCCCTATTTGGTGCAGAATTAGGAAGACAAATGCAAAAGAAAACACCAGCTCATAAGAATAATGCGGAGGTATTACATGAAACTGTTTTGTAGGCTGAATCGGTTTTCACATTTTTTGAGAATGCTGTTTTACGGTAGAGAAATCAACTATATTTCGGGTACACAGACACTTCCGCCGCCATTGACAGCAGTACAGGAGCAAGAAGCCTGCCAGCAATTGCTGGATGGCAACGAAAATGCAAGAAACCGCCTGGTGGTACATAATCTGCGTTTGGTGGTATACATTGCAAAAAAGTTCGAGTCCAGTGGTGTTGCAATGGATGATATTGTTTCGATTGGAACCATTGGCCTAATCAAAGCGGTAAATACTTTTTCCCCGGAAAAAAACATTAAATTGGCAACGTATGCCAGTCGTTGCATAGAAAACGAAATTCTAATGTATTTGCGCAAGGCATCAAACCGCAGACAAGACGCAAGTATTGATGAACCGCTGAACGTGGATAATGATGGAAATGAGTTGCTGCTTTCAGATATTTTGGGGAGTGAACCAGATTCTGTTGGTCAGCAACTGGAACAAGATGCCGAGCATCAGGCATTACGAAAGGCTATTTCGCATCTGAACCCAAGAGAACAGCAAATTATGGAGATGCGATATGGCTTAAAAGATGGGGTAGAGCGTACCCAAAAGGAAGTCGCCGACCAAATTGGCATATCGCAAAGCTATATTTCCCGTTTGGAAAAGCGCATTATTCTTTTGCTGCGCAAACAGTTGGAAACAGAATTATAAAAAAGGGGACATTTCCCAGTAAATTATTTGCATAAGATACGGTGCAGGTGGGTCATACTTCGGATAAAGTACAATGTCTGGAGTGTGAAAATGTATAACAAAGTTGAAATCTGCGGCGTAGATACGTCAAAACTTCCTGTTTTATCAGAGGCGGAAAAGCGCAGGCTTTTGCAGGCTGTGCGTAAGGGTGATGCCAACGCTCGCAAGCAAATGGTAGAGGGAAATTTAAGATTAGTCCTTAGTGTTGTGCAGCGCTTTTCTGACAGAGGCGAAAGTGTAGATGATTTATTTCAAGTAGGTTGTATAGGGCTCATAAAAGCAATTGATAACTTTGACCCATCTATGAACGTGCGGTTTTCCACGTATGGAGTACCCATGATTATCGGTGAAATCCGCAGGTTTTTGCGGGATAATAACACAATTCGGGTGAGCCGCTCCATGAGAGATGTGGCATGCCGTGCTATGCAGACAAAGGAACAATTGGAAAAAGAATTGGGGCGTGAGCCTTCTACGCAAGAAATTAGCAAAGCATTGGACGTACCGTGGCAAACGGTAGCGTTGGCATTGGAGTCAACCGTAGATCCAATTAGCTTATACGAACCAACATATGGAGAGGGGGGAGATGCGTTGTATGTAATGGACCAAGTGGGTGATAACGATGGCGAGGAAAACTGGATTGACTCCATGCTGTTTCGAGAAGCTGTGATGCAGCTTTCACCCAGAGCAAAGCGAATTATAGAACTGCGCTATCTAAGTGGTAAGACGCAAACCGAAGTTGCCAATGAGGTTGGCATTAGTCAAGCACAAGTAAGTCGGTTGGAAAAATCTGCTATGCAGCAAATACACCAGCAGGCGTTTTAAAATAAAATCCCCGCACAGAAAAACTGTGCGGGGATTTTATTATTCAGGTTTTACCTGCAGCTCCTGCTCGCAGTAGATGCAGCGATACTTACCGTTATTGCTCAGCTCAAAAATCTGATCACAAGCTTCTTCAATGGTGGAGATGCAGCGAGGATTGTTGCACTTTACAATATTTACCAGACGTTTGGGGCGCTGCGGATGCTCCTTGCGGATTACCTTACCGTTTTCAATCACAGTCAAGGTAATGTCCGGGTCGACATAAGCCATAACTTCCAGATTCAGCCAGCTGTAATCGCCCTCTACCTTAATAATGTCTTTTTTACCAGCAGGGTTCTTCTGACTACGAACATTTTGGATTAAGGCAACAGTTGCATTACGCTTTTCGGTAATGCCCAAAAGTTCCATCAAACCAATTGCAGTACCAGCCTTAATGTGGTCAATTACAATACCATTTTGGATTTCATCAATGTTCAGCACAGGCTTACCTCCTTACCGGTCTTGGGGTCAGTCAGACCCAGCAGCATCATAATCAAAGCCATACGTACATAGACGCCATTTTGTGCCTGCTCAAAGTAAGCGGCACGAGGGTCGTCGTCAACGTCCAAAGCAATTTCGTTTACACGGGGCAACGGATGCAAAACAGCCATATCAGGTTTTGCCAAACCCATCTTTTCACGGGTCAAAATGTAGCTGTTCTTCAGGCGGACATAGTCCTCCTCGTTGAAGAAACGCTCTTTCTGCACACGGGTCATGTACAAAATATCCAGTTCAGGCATAGCGTCTTCCAGACTATGGGTTTCGGTGTAAGAAATATTGTTTGCCTGCAAAACATCTTTGATGATATAATCCGGAACACGCAGTTCTTCCGGGCTAATCAGTACAAAGCGCACGCCTTCGTAGCGAGCCATCGTCTTAATCAAAGAGTGTACGGTACGGCCAAACTTCAGGTCGCCGCACAAACCAATGGTCAGGTTTTCCAGACGGCCCTTGCGAGTTAAAATGGTCAACAGGTCGGTCAGGGTCTGGGTGGGGTGCTGATGGCCGCCATCGCCTGCGTTAATGACAGGAATACGGGAATAACGGCTGGCACGCAGGGGAGCGCCCTCCTTGGGGTGACGCATAGCAGCAATGTCTGCATAGCAAGAAATAATGCGAATGGTGTCGGCAACGCTTTCGCCCTTTGTAGCGCTGGAAACGATATCGCTGGGGAAACCTAAAACGTGGCCGCCCAAGTTCAGCATAGCAGCCTCAAAAGAAAGGCGGGTGCGTGTGCTGGGCTCATAGAAAAGTGTTGCCAGCTTTTTGTGAGTGGCAACTTCCTGATAAGCAGCAGGGTCCTGACGGATGCGCATTGCCAGCTCCAACAAAGACTGCGCTTCTGCTTTGCTCAGGTCCAAGGGGTCAATAAGATGACGCATAAACTTTATACCTCCCAATTGTTACAGCATCTTGCGTAGAATAGAAAAATCAAAAAAGTTAGTGTAATAACTAAAGGAACGCATGATAGGACGGCACAGGCGATTGTAGCAAACTTCGTCCAAAAGAAGCATCGCTTCATCGTCAGAAAGTCGCATCGCTGTGCGAATAGAGTCATCACCGCAACTGGCACGAATGTGAGCTACATTACTTGCAGGCTGCTGACCACATTCTTTTTCAAGCACTTCAAAAACAGAAGGTGTAAGGTCAATATGTCGGTAATCACGATTGCCAAACAAAGATTTTGGCAAATAGTTGATAGAGTAAATAACAGGCTTTGTGTCAGCCAGTACACGCTTTTTAATACAAATAAGCGGTGCACCAATTGAAATTTCCAGACTTTCTGCCATCGCACGGTCAGCTTCTACCATGGAAATCTGAAAGCTATCAGCATGTGGGAAGCTGCCAAAACTTCGAATGAGAGGATAATATTCAAGCTTTTGGTCCAAGCGACTTTGCAGACGCAAAACGTTACGGTTTACTACGGTACCAATACCACGGACACGCTCAATGTAACCTTCACGCTCTAGCTCGCTTAATGCATCACGAATAACAGTGCGGCTGACTCCCATGGTTTCAGCAAGTTCAACTTCCGCAGGTAAACGTGCACAAGTAGCCAGCGTTCCATTGCGCAATTCGTCCAAAAGATTGGAAACGATGCGGTCGCTGATTACGGCACCGCCTAAACGGCAAGCCGGTTCGATTGTGTTGTTTTTCACTTTATATCCTCCCGAATATGGAATAGAGAACTAAATATAGTATAGCATGATTTGTTTTTTTTTGATATGCTATCTACAGAATAAAATAGCAAAATATGTAGAAAAGAGAGACATTTATGGATTGGATTTTGACAAAAAGAGATGGGCAGCCAGTTGAGGTAAAAGCGTCGGTGCGCAAGGCAACACTAGATGAACTGGATGTGCTTTATACAATGCAAAATCGTATACATACACTGATGGCTGACCCGGAACAGTTTATCCCTAATGAAAAAGATGAACTGAGAAATAATATTATAAACAATCTTGTTATTGGTGTGTGGGTGGAGCAAACGCCAATCGCCTTGGGCATCGTGCGGTATGATGGCGAGGCCCCGTCTAACTATGCTTACTCGTTTCATGTGCCGCAGCAGGAAATTGCGCATTGGGCCAATGCAGATACTGTAGTGGTTGACCCGTTATGGCGAGGCAACCGGTTGCAGCAGCGCTTGGTGGAACTGTTTTTCCAGTGGCGCAGACCTGACATTATTGGAATGGGGTGCACAGTCAGCCCTAAAAATGAATTTAGCCTGAATAATATGCAGGCAAGCGGATTCGAAATTCAGGCCCGAAAGATGATGTATGGTAAGCATGACAGATACCTGCTAGGTCGTCGATTGCCTCCATTACCCGGAAAATATAAGCATTTTAAGGGTGGAGAGTATCAAGTTTTAAGTGTGGGACAGCATAGTGAAACACGTGAACAAATGGTAATTTATCAGGCATTGTATGGCGAGCGTGGTATATGGGTACGCCCGGTTTCGATGTGGTTTGAACACGTAGAAAAGCCAAACTATAGCGGCCCCCGATTTGTATACGTAGGCGAATAATAAAAAGCATAATGAAAGCCGGAGAAAAAATTCTCCGGCTTTTATTCTTTATAGTAAAGCTTCCGTTTTCTTTTCTACGTTACGGCGAACGACCAAGAAGCAAACCAAATGAGCCAAGAAAGTGATAGCCCAAGTGATGGGATAGCAGTAGTACAGGGTTTCAGGAGTGGGAGAAGCACGGAAGATGGTAGCAACGTATACCAGACGCAGCACACAGCTGCCCAGCAAGCTAACAATCATAGGCGTTACAGAGGAGCCCATGCCACGCAGAGAGCCAACCATAACATCCATACAGCCGCAGAATGCGTACAGGGTGCCTACGATGGCAAGACGTGCCATACCAGCTGCAATAACAGCAGGATCAGGGGAATAAAAACCTAACAGCTGGGGACCAAAGCCAACAGCGATAAAGCCCATACCTGTGCCAATCAGAATAACCAGACCCAAGCAGTTGCCCAAAATGCGGTTAACATTATTGAAGCGACGTGCACCGATATTCTGGCTGGTAAAGGTGATGCAAGCCTGATAGCAAGCATTCATAGCCATGTAGATAAAGCTCTCGATATTACCGGCAGCACCGTTACCTGCAACAACAACAGCGCCAAAGCTGTTAATAGCAGACTGGATAACAACGTTGGAAATGCTGAAAACCATACCCTGCAAACCAGCAGGCAAGCCAACAGCAAGAACCTGACGGAAAACGGCAGGATACAAACGAATTTGCTTCAGCTCCAGATGCAGGGGGCCCTCTTCGTGAATCAAAATGAGAACAACCATAACAGCAGACAGTGCCTGACTGATAACGGTTGCTAAAGCAACGCCTGCAACGCTCATATTAAACACGATAACAAATACTAAGTTCAATACAACGTTTACAACGCCGGAAATAGCAAGGCAAATTAAAGGACGCTTGGTATCGCCAACACTGCGCAGCAGTGCAGCGCCAAAGTTGTAAACCATCATAACAGGCATACCCAAAAAGTAAATTTTCAGGTAAAGGGTTGCAAGGTCAATAACTTCAGCAGGGGAGGACATCAGCTGCAATAAGGGACGAGCCGCAAAAAAGCCGACTACAGTCATCAGCACACCGCCTGCCATACTGATAAACATGGATGTGTGAACAGTATGCGATACACCCGTATTATCTTTTGCACCAAAGAAACGTGCTGCAACAACGTTACAACCTACCGAAAGACCGATAAAAATATTAACCAGCAAGTTAACAAGGCTGCCGGTGGAGCTAACAGCTGCAAGTGCATAACTACCGGCATACTGACCAACTACAACAACGTCCGCAGCGTTAAACAGCAGCTGCAATACGCTGGCAGCTGCTAACGGAATAGCAAAAAGAATAATTTTCCGGAAGAATGGACCCTCCGTCATGTTAATGCGAGAACTCTGTGTCATGATATACTCTCCGTCTTTTATTAAATAAGCAAATCCAATCAAATAGTTATTATGCCACTTTTGGAAAAAAATGCAAGAGGATTTTTATAGTTCTGAAAAGAAAAAAGGGCACAGCCTTTTCGCATACGCCAGGTAAGGAAGTAATTCAGAAAATACGAAAACGCCTTCATCTGGTGATGCCAAGGTGATTTGTGCATAACGATCTGTCAGGGGTGATCCTTCGGGGTTGCCCCTGATTTTTTCGTCTTGTTCAACAGTGGGGGAAAGGTAGAAACTCTGCCTTTTGCTGTGAAAAGGTTTCCATGAGAGAACCCGAAAACCATTTCGCAACAGGAAATCACATGGCTCAAAAAATGGTTAGCAAATTCAGCAGGTTATGGTATAATTACGGAAAAGATAAAGTGTTAAGATAATCAAAATAAATTTAACCATAGAAGAATGGAGAAATATTATTATGGAACTGGAAACAAAACGGTTGATTATACGGAATTTTTTGCAGGGTGATGCCCAAGATCTTTATGAGATATTCGGTGATGAAGAAACGATGGAGCATTGTGAGCCGGCGTATACTTTAGAAAAAACAGAAAAGTTCATGAAAGAGTTTTGTATGGGAAGAAACGGTGCGGTTGCAGCAATTCATAAGGAAACAGGCAAAGTGATTGGATACATACTTTTTAATGAACTGGAAGATGAGGTATACGAAATAGGATGGATTTTCAACAAAGCATACTGGCGGCAGGGCTATGCCTA
>JAHHRL010000002.1 GCA_020025825.1 Faecalibacterium sp.
GATTCCCTCGAATTTTCCCCTTGTTCCCCTCTTGACTTCATACCATTAGACTCCTCAATCTCCGGAATGACGCCCAGCACCGGCAGCTGCAGATATTTTTGAATATCTGCATCATCTTTAATGTAATTTTGGAACAATGAGCGTACCACTACAAAGCCCATGGAAAAAATTGCGCCTAAGATACCTGCCAGTGCAATATTGCGCATTGTATTGGGTGATACCGGGTTCAGATTTGCAGAAACTTTGCTTACCGTTTTGCAGGAGCCTGCCTCCACTGCATCTACAATAACACTGGGTGCTATTTGCGAAATGCGCTGGATAATTTTTTCAGCCAGCTGCGGGTCGGCATCACGCACCGACACACGCATAATCGGTGTGTTGTTTACCGACGAAACCTGAATGCGCTGGCTCAGTGCCTCATAGCTAATATCCATATGTAATTCATTGATTACACGGTCCAGCACAATATTGCTTTTTAAAATAATCGCATAGGTATCCACCAAATTTTTAGCAGATACAATGTTATCATTTGTTAAACTGCCATTGGACTCCTGCTTGGCATTTACAATCATGTTAACCGAAGCCTCGTACTGCGGAACCATCAAAAACTTTGTTACCCCAAATCCAAGCAGTGCCGCAATCACAATTGTAACTACAATCAGCTTCCAGTTTTCTATCAACGCACGAAACAGTTCTAAAAGGTCTATCTCCTGCTCGTATTGTTGATTTTCCATCTCGTTCATTTGCATGCTTCCTTCCTTTTTATTCAATTTCACCAAACCAATATTGTACAAACCAATTAAACTATACTGTATGCCAAGTGCATAATATACACTTCGTTTTTTTAGCAGTTACGCCTATTTTTTGCGTAAATTTGCACTTTTGTATAGTATCACAGTTTATTTGCATCTGCAATAACGCGCTGCTTTTTGCGGCTTGCTGTTTGCGCAATGTTCTGTTCCAGTATTTTTGCTAAATCTGCAAAAGTCTGCATTTTTTTATCTTTACAAGGGGGGTAGCGCTGCACCTGTACCAACGCATTGTTCAGCGCACTATGCGCCATCTGTTGTCCTTGGCCTATTGCGTTACACCAAAATATACGCTGAACCATATCCCCTGCGGGCTTTCTCTTAATACTTGCGCCAAACCATCTTATTTACAACACCCGTATAGCTCTGAATCAGCTTGACCACCTTTGTAGAAATATTTTCATCCACGTAGTTAGGCACAGGAATACCATAGTCGCCTTCCTTGTTCATTTCCACAGCAGTAGCAACCGCCTGAATCAAGCTGTTGCCATCAATGCCTGCCAATACAAAGCCAGCCTTATCCAGCGATTCCGGACGCTCAGTAGAGGTACGGATACAAACTGCCGGGAACGGATGCCCCACACTGGTAAAGAAGCTGGATTCCTCGGGCAGGGTACCGGAGTCAGACACAACGCAGAAAGCGTTCATCTGCAGGCAGTTATAATCGTGGAAGCCCAAAGGCTCGTGCTGAATCACGCGCTTATCCAGCTGGAAACCGCTTGCTTCCAACCGCTTGCGGCTGCGGGGATGGCAGGAGTACAAAATAGGCATATCGTACAGCTCTGCCAGCTTATTGATTGCAGTAAACAGTGAATTAAAGTTTCTCTCTGTGTCGATATTTTCTTCGCGGTGTGCCGACAGCAGAATATACTTGCCTTTTTCCAGACCCAGACGCTGGTGAATATCGCTTGCCTCAATTTTAGCCAGATTACTGTGCAAAACCTCAGCCATGGGCGAACCTGTTACATAGGTGCGCTCCTTGGGCAGGCCGCAATCTGCCAAATAACGGCGTGCATGCTCCGAGTATGCCATGTTCACGTCGCTGATAATATCCACAATGCGGCGGTTGGTTTCTTCGGGCAAACATTCGTCCTTGCAGCGGTTGCCGGCTTCCATATGGAAGATAGGAATATGTAGGCGCTTAGCACCAATAACCGACAGACAGCTGTTGGTATCACCTAAAACCAAAACCGCATCCGGCTTGATTTCAGCCATCAGGTCATAGCTTTTTGCAATGATATTGCCCATCGTCTGGCCCAGCGTATCACCCACAGCGTCCAAATACACTTCCGGGTCTGCCAGTTCCAAATCCTTAAAGAATACACCATTCAGGTTGTAGTCGTAGTTTTGGCCGGTGTGTGCCAAAATCGTATCAAAATACTTGCGGCATTTGGTAATCACCGCAGCCAAACGGATAATCTCCGGTCGAGTACCTACCACAATCAGCAGCTTTAAGCGACCATCATTTTTAAACGAAACCTTTTTCATCATTTACAACTCCTTACACGGGATATGTACGATTTTGAATAACTTTTCCAGCCTCAACTTTTGTACAGGTCGGAATACGGTTTTCTGCCTTTACAATTGCGCCTAAACAAATGTGTACGCCTTGCTCCAAAACACATCCATGGTCCACAATGGCGCCGCAATTTACAATACAGCCTCGCTCGACCTGACAATTGGTATTTACCACTGCTTTTGGAAAAACGATTGCTCCGGCTGCAATATGCGCCTTTGGGCTTACATAGGCCGATGCATGTACCAAAGTTGGCACTAAAACACCTGCCTGCATCAGCCGATCCAGCCATTGTATCCGGCTTACATTATTGCCAAAGGCCGGGTACATCTCGGTTTTTTCGTCTGCAAATCGGGTAAATTCCGCACATTTACCCAAAATATCCGGTCCAGTTCTGTTGTCATCCAAAAAACAGATTTCGGTATATCTGCTGGACTGACACGCTATATCCGCAACCGTTTGTCCATATCCGCCTGCACCAAAAATCACAAGCCGCATTATGATTTGACCTTCTCAAAGAAAGTATCCGGATGATTTGGGTCAAATGGCTCATTTGCCCACATCACTGTTACCAAATTTTCTGTTGCGGAAAGGTTGATGATGTTGTGTGTATAGCCGGGCAGCATATGGATTGCCTCGATTTTATTGCCGGAAACCTCAAACTCCAGCACTTCATCCGTGCCGATTTTGCGCTCCTGAATTAGGCCATGACCGGACACTACAATAAAAAACTCCCACTTGGTGTTGTGCCAGTGCTGGCCTTTTGTAATACCTGGTTTAGAAATATTTACCGAGAACTGGCCGCAATTGGCTGTTTTCAGCAATTCGGTAAAGCTACCGCGCTCATCCATATTCATCTTTAACGGAAAAATGGTCTTTTCCTTCGGCAAATAAGATAAATAGGTGGAATACAGCTTTTGGGCAAAAGAGTTTGCCGGAATTTCGGGCATTTGCAGGGTGTGGGGCTGTGCCTTAAAGCTTTCCAACAAATCTACAATTTCGCCCAAGGTTGCCTTATGGGTTACAGGTGCTGCACAATAACGACCGTTTGCTGTAAAAACAGTTTCCAGGCCGTTAAATTCGCACCGATGCGGCTTACCCTCTAATGCGTCCAGCATTTCGTCCACTACATCGTCAATGTACAGCAACTCCAGTTCGGTGCTGCGGTCATTTACCTGAATCGGCAAATCATTTGCCGTATTATTGCAAAAAGTAGCAACGGCGCTGTTATAATTGGGGCGGCACCATTTGCCAAACAAATTGGGAAAACGGTAAACCAGCACGGGCGCACCAGTTTGCTTGCTGTAATCAAAAAACAGCTCCTCTCCTGCCAATTTGGATTTGCCATAATCGGATTGTCCATAACGGCCAATCAGCGTTGCCTGAATCGAAGATGCCAGCATTACAGGGCAGGTGTTCTTGTACTTTTTTAATGTATCCAGCAATGTGGAGGCAAAGCCGAAGTTTCCCTGCATAAACTCTGTCCGGTCTTTGGGCCGATTCACACCTGCCAGATTAAAGACAAAATCTGCCTGACTGCAATATGTTTCCAGTTCTTCCGGGGTGCGGTTTATATCATATTCAAAGATGTCTTCAATCTGCAAAGCAGGGCGGATTTTGTTTTTTCCGTCTGCGATATTTTTTAGATTTTCTACCAGATTGCGGCCTACAAAGCCTTTTGCACCTGTTACCAGAATCTTCATGTAATTTGTATTCCTTTCTCCGTTGTACAACCCATTGACAGCGCCCGTGGTTCTGGCCATACGGTCATCTGGCATTTGCACAAGGCAGCTATTACTTTTCCTGCTCTGCCATTTTCAGCATTTCCTGTACATAATCCGTAGTCAGAATCTTTTTAACGGTGCCTTCTACGTCCAAGCGCTGGGTGTTGTGGCTGGTATAGCTTTCATCCGACTGGGTATGTACTTTGCCATTTACAACAAATTTGTCATAGTTCAGGTCACGGCTGTCCGCTACAACACGGTAATATCCGCCCATATCCTCGCTGCGCAGGCGTTCTTCACGGGTCATCAGGGTTTCGTACAGCTTTTCGCCGTGGCGGGTACCGATGATATTGGTGCCGGTATCGCCAAACAGCTGCTGCACAGCCTTTGCCAAATCACCAATGGTAGAAGCATCTGCCTTTTGGATAAACAAATCGCCCGGGTTTGCATGCTCAAATGCAAACTTAACCAAATCCACAGCCTCATCCAGGTTCATCAGGAAACGTGTCATTTCCGGGTCCGTAATGGTAATCGGCTTACCTGCACGAATTTGGTCAATAAACAAAGGAATCACCGAGCCACGGCTGCACATAACATTGCCGTAACGGGTGCAGCTGATAACCGTATCGCCACGCTCAGCTGCAACACGGGCATTTGCATAAATAACATGCTCCATCATTGCCTTGGAAATACCCATTGCATTGATAGGATATGCAGCCTTATCGGTAGACAGGCAAACTACACGCTTGACCTTGTTTGCAATCGCAGCATGCAACATATTATCTGTACCGATAACGTTCGTACGGACAGCTTCCATCGGGAAAAACTCGCAGGACGGAACCTGCTTTAAAGCCGCTGCGTGGAAGATATAGTCAACACCGGGCATTGCATCTGCAATGGACTGTGCATTGCGTACATCGCCAATGTAAAACTTCACCTTGTTTGCATATTCAGGAAAACGCGCCTGCAGCTCATGGCGCATATCGTCCTGCTTTTTCTCATCGCGGGAGAAAATACGAATCTCACCAATATCCGTAGTAAGAAAATGCTTTAGCACCGTATTACCAAAAGAACCGGTACCGCCTGTAATCATTAAAGTTGCTCCAGAAAATGCTGACATTATTATTACTCCTTTATATTTTAAAAACTTAACTAACTACTAAAACTTACATATCTAAGCGTTTTTAACCATTTAAATATTTTAGCCTGACAACATGCAAGTATCTTCCCAATTATCAGACAGCTCCCTATACTTACAATAGTTACTATGGTTACATATGCTTTCATCATATCAAGATATTGTATTATTTCTAGCTATACTTTTTCTCAAGTACTACTAATTATTTCTCATCAAATCTTATTTGTTATGATTTCAGCCATCTCATTTACTCTCACCTTTTTGCAAACACTTTTGATATATCTTCTCTAAGAGCACTGCACTATTTTCCCAAGTGATTTTCTCTACTGTTTTTCTTCCGTGTGACCCCAGTTTTCTTGCATACTCTGAATCTTTCAGCACCGACAGCATTTGGTCTGCTAGATCATTAATGTCCTTGGGTTCGGCCAGTAAACCATTTTCACCATGCACAATAATTTCGTCAATTCCCATTCCTTTGACGCCAATCGTAGGTAACTCGCAGGCCATAGCTTCTAAATACACGCAGCCAATTGCCTCATAGAACGAGTCCAACACAAACAAATCACTTTGGCGCATACGTCTGGCAACCTCATCATATGGTTGTCTTCCACTGAAGATTACACTCTGACCAACACCTAATTCCTCAACTTGATTTTCCAGTTTCTCACGCAATTCGCCCTCTCCGACGATTTCCAGCGTCACTAAAGGTACTATCTCTTTAACTTTTGCAAAAGCAGATATCAGATAATTCATTCCCTTGATTGGAATTAAATTACCCACCGAAATGATTCGTTTTTCTTTGTGCCCCTCGTCTTTCTGAGGATAAAACAAATCAATATTTACTCCATTATAAAGGGTATAGACTGGTACTGTATGAATCCTTTGTCGCACGATATCAGAAACCTTATTACTAACACCAATAATAGCACTGCACTTTTTCAACAAACCTGCTCTGCGATGTGCGTTATATAGTGCAATCAAAGGGTGATTCTCTTTATAGTTTAACCAGACATTTAGTCCATGATAATGCTGTACCACTGGAATGTTCAAACTCTGCCCAGCATACACAGCTGCAGCTAGATACACATCCCCGGTTATATGAACCGCAATTAAATCATATTGTTTATTCAACATAAATTTTTCAATCGCTTTTCCGTATTGAATACCAGCATTTTTAAATTTAGCCATGGAAGGATGATGCTCTTTCGTTAAAACATATCGATTTTCAACAGCATCCTCCTGAAAGCGAATTTCATATTCAGTTTGTCCATCGTCTGGTACCATGACATCAATTTGATCTCCTAATTTTCTCAGCGCATCCAACTGTTGTTTAATAAAGACACAATATTGCGAGCGATTTTCAGATGGATATCCAGATGATATAACCAGTATCTTCATATGTTCTCCTTTGATGTGCAAATCATTTCATACAAGACTAGAGTGAATTGCTCAAGATTTTTTCACGAGAAATTTCACCCGTTTCATTACATCTTTTAACGCTTGAGTATGGAAATAGCACATAAGCAACACTGCATTTGATACCACCGCACAAACAATTGCTTTCAAAGCAAATCCAATAATTCCCTTGCATGATACCAAATTCACTAACCAATAGGTAATGCCGTAATCTGCAAAAAAGATACTCATTGTAACCAGATAGCGAATCAGATATTTGTAAAATGGCAGCGCCAGCACTTTTTTATAGACTACATAACCCTCTCTAATCTCACTGGTGCAAAGTCTAGATATAGATGTTGCAATGTAAACGCCAAAAAGTCCCCAGTTCTGCGCAAGAATCAGAGAAAGAATTACATTGACTACTCCAAACATCACATATGCATTTTTAGCTTCATCGAAGTAACCGCTTGTCGTTCGAAAAGTAAAAATTGGATAATTGATTCCTCCGATATAAGAAATTAACACCAATGCAACTACAACCGCCTGACTCGTTGAAAATCCTGCTCCAATCCAAACATGAATAAACGGTGTAGCCAAAACCATAATACACACACTGACAAAAGTATAAATCCAATGCGTCAACAAATACAATTCATTAAAAACTCTTCTTTTTTTATCAATTGTAGCATCAACGTTCAGATTTCCAAAACTACCAGAGAGCCCTGAAACAGCAGACCAAAGAAAGCTGTATACGGAATTGATAATCATAGTATAGTTTGAAACGATTCCAACCGAGGACAGACCAATGAACTTGGCAATAATTAGGTTATCTGATCCGTTGCTAACTACACTAGCAATTTTTGATATAGACAACGCTTTAATATCTTTGAAGATTTCTTTTTTCTCTGTCGCATCTAACTTTTCTTGCGGTTTTTTTCTGGTCCACTCGTAATGTTTGTTCACATAAACAGAAATAGCCAAATTTGAACCCACAGAACCAATTATCTGTACAATTAGATAAAGATAATAATTCCCTGTAAAAATCAGAATTGCTGCCTGCATCAGGATTTCCAGGGTCTTGACACTCATTCTGATAAGTGAAATTATGTAATTGTTTTGTGCTACTGTCAACACAGATTGTTTGTATACCAGAAGATATGAGCATACATTATTCAGCAAGAAAAGCCAAAAAATAACTTGAAAATTCTCAGGGATCGATGGTTTTTCCGCCACAAGGAAATCAATGAAGAATGACAGTGTGAAACCAATTACACCAACTACTACTGCAATCCAGCGATATGCGCTGCGGTAAAAGCACAGAAGTTGCTCCAGTTTTTTATAATTGTTTTCCTTCGCCGGCTTATACATTGCAAACACTAGAGCATCTCCAATACCCAATTCTGCAAAGGAGAGTACTGTTAAGATATTTGCAAACAATCCATTAATGCCCAAATACTCTGTCGATAAGCACTTGATAAAAACCGTTCTTACAATAAAACTAAGTAGCAGCGTAAAGACATGTCCGAAAATTCCCACCATCAGATTTTTCGCACTTTTACCAGTTCTTGAAACATTCTCTGCCATTTATCTGCTTCCTTTCTTTAGACAACTTTTTTACCAATAGCAACCTGATTCTACATTTTCTGCTCCCTTAGGACATTCTGTCTCTCCAGGTCTGGTCCAGTATTCATTACAAAGCTTATTAATCACAACCGAATCATCCCATCGTCTTCCCTTAATGCCAAAAATCAACTGAAGTGCTCCACCTACTACTACAGACTTTTTTCCCAACGTTTTGGCATATGCTGCTAAGGGAAATGAATATGCTCCACAGCCTATTAAAGCAATATCAAAATCTATTTGTTCCATCTGATTTTTCATGGATTCCAGTGCTTCAAACCAGCTTGCAAAACCACCGGTATTATTTCCCAGGCTTTGAACAGCCTTGATTGTGACTAATTCAAACGGAGGAAGTATATCCGGATTTTCAAAAAGATGCTCTCTCTTATTAAATTGCTGACGAATTGTATCTTCAAAAGGACTGATTACCAAAACTTTTTTCTTTTTTAATGCTACACTCCACGGATTTTCTGAATAATACGGCTCTAATGCACAAAGATCAACATATGTAATGTTATGCGGAGCAAACGTTTTATAAAAGAAATCCTCGTCTCGATTCTGCAATACTGCTGCACAATCCAAATGCTTTGCTGCTTCTTCATAACATGAAACCAACTCACGCAATGCTTTTTCATTTTTAGGAAAAAAGCCAGAATACGTATATATTCCATCTAAATAAACCTGCGGCACATCTTTTCTCAATCCAGTATCATTGGTGTAAACTGCATTTATAGATTGCATTTCCGTAGATCCTATTCTGGCAATCATGCATGGTGCATCCTGTTCGAGCAGTTTGCGTATCGTATTTCCGCCATTCTCAATATCCTGAATCTCATGTCCAAACACAGTATGCTTCACTTTGCTTTTTCCGAGCAATTTTTTTATGATTCTAAAATAAATATATCTAGTTTTCATCAAATTCCCCTATTATAATGGTCGTGCTTTATTCTTCCGATTATATTTCACTTGAGCAAACTCCATGAATTGCTATTATATATTCTTGTAGCAATGCTACAGGGGCCGCTCTCAAACGGAGAACCTTTTTCATTCGTATTAAGATATTTCGCCAGTTCCAACAGCCGTTTCGCTGCATTGGGGGCATTCCATACCTCGGTCAATGTTTCGTATGCATTGCGTCCAAATCGTTCACGCAACTCCGAATCATCCAACAATTTTTCCACGCACTCATTCAGCTCTGATTGTTCCTGATTCTGATATATCATGCCGTTCTCTCCATTTTGAATCAAGAATCCTGCTGATCCCATAGCATGACTGACAACCAGGGCGCACCCACTGTTCATAGCCTCGTTTAATACTGCGCCCCAGCCCTCGTAAAAGTCACTGGTGGCAATAAAAATATCCGCCTGTTCCATGTTATCACGAACCTGATCCGGCGGCATTGCTCCCAACATGGCCATGCAATCGTCTAGTCCCTGCTTTTGAAGCATCTGCTGAATATCAGGCTGCATTGCACCATTTCCTATCATACTGAGCTTAAATTTGTATCCGTTTTTTTTGAGTTCAGCTGCCAGATGAATCGCCGCCTCCGGATGTTTCCAGTCAATAATACGTCCTGCCCACAAAATATGAGGTACATCATTTTGCTGTTTTTTCTTTATAAGCAAACTAATGTCCTGATTTTTAACTTCTGGAAAATACCCCCATTTGTAAGTTCTGTTGATATAATTCCCGAATTTTCCACAATCGCCAGCTGTATAAGCACTGGCGCAAAGCATGTACGGGCGATACCTCTGATACACACCATGATGTCGCAAAGCCGACATAAAAACCCGTGGATACTGATACCATTCGATCTTATTTTTATAAAGACGTTCACTGTAAACGAATGTTAATTTTCTCTGTTTCAAACGCGCCTTCAAATATTTCTCGGGTGCCGCCCCAAAAATCATAATATCGCTATCTAATGCTATCCGAAGTGCTTCACCTTTAGCGCTATCACTCTCATATTCACGAAGAACATAACTATATTTTTGATCCAAATCCTCATATCCCATATTAAGCCGCTCTTTTACAATAGGCGCTGTGGATACAAAAGTGAAATTTCCCTTTGTCAGGCGATACAGCTCATCACATAGCGGTGTTTGATGATGCGTCAAATAGCACGAAAAAAAGGTAATTTTCATATTTTCTCCTTTACTTCGTATCTGGAGTAGTCTCTTTTTTTAAAACGCCCTTACCGATACATAACAAAACCATGATTTCGACCGAAAATGGCACTCCTCCCATAAGTGCAGCAGCTTCAGAGCCTGAGTTAACAATAAAAGAAAGTATCGCAAAATAAGCAAGTGCCGATAAAGTATTGTTTTCACTTTTCTTGCAAATCTGTTTCATTCCCTGTTTCCAAACTGCATAATAGAACACAGTTCCAACAATCCCTATACTACAGAAGATGCTCAAGGGTCCATTATGATAATTTCCGAATCCGTATAAATCCGGTCTTCCCAATATAAACTGCAATGGATTATTTTGTATATTATTTAATATTTCCTCGAACATTACCCCTCTTCCTGTAGCCAAAGACTTTCCAAAAACTAAGATTTCTCCCATTTGTGATAGAACCAAATGCACCACAATACTCAAGGTCGAAAATGAAACAGCTCCCCAAAAGCATAGCATACCAAATTTTTTACCATGTCTGTATAAAAAAGCTAGAAGCATAAACAAAGCCACACAGACTATGCTGTTTCTTGACCCTAATAACAACAGTGTTCTCGTAAGCAAAAGAGTACACAAAATATTAGTCCATTTTCTTGTCTTTGATTGCGTGACATACACCTCTATTAACAGCAATATCATCACAAACATCACCGAAATTGATGTTGCATTTGAATTTCCCATATTCATAGTAAATGCACGGTACCCATATTCATTAACCGTCGTATAGCGAAATGAAAAAGGCACATACGTATAAACCGCAAAAGTTATTGCATGTACTAAATTGCAATCAAAAATAAACTTTAAATCTTTTGAACGATATTCTTCCGCTCTTCTTAAAAAGCACAACAAAAAACATGAAATTGCTATTATACTCTGAAACAATGCACTGGGTGTTTTGGGATTTCCAATTATCATGCAAATAATTGAGTAAAAACAAATCCACATTACCAATAACACTTTAGCATTGACTTTCCGAAAATTCGTACCTGCCACAGCATACAGCCATGTTCCTAGAATCATCGCATAACCCGCAATAATAACTATTTTGCTTTCCCACGGACTTATCATCGTATGCATCGTCAACGCTAACATTGATATCTTCAACCATAATATCGCCATTCTTCAATCCTCAAATCACTTTTTGTGTTTGCCCTAGATCAGTTCATTATAAATATTATAATAGGTAAGTGCCATTGTATTTTCTGAAAACTGTGTACAAACATCCGCAATGGTTTTTTGGGGGAGCTTATATCCTTTTTCTTTTTGTGAGAGAATTTTTTGAGCCATCGCAAAAACCGAGTGACCTTCTACGATTAAACCATTCACCTTCAGAAGAATTTCTGGTATCGCTGTAGATGCAAAGCCTGCGCTCATCAGTCCATTGATTGCTGCTTCAATAAAGGTCATTCCGAATGTTTCTTCTAGAGACATACTCACATGAAGATCACATATCTGATATAAATTCCACAAAACTGCTCGATTCGACACATAACCCAGAAAAGTTATATTAGCTGGAGCCTCCTGTCTGACTTTTTCACTCGCATTTCCAACTAATACGATCCAATACTGTTCGCCTAAAATCCTTGCTAGCTCAAAGAACTCATAGATTCCCTTTTTATCAGTCCAACTACCGGCTACTCCGATTAAGGCAGTACGGCCCGCTTTCATTCTTTGAACTTCCTGAATTAGCGGATTTTCCGCAGCCGCCTTAAACTCAGCCTCATCCATAGGGCTAACAGCATTATAAATAGACGTAATCTTTGTCTCTGCCGGAAATACCTTTCGTGCCTGTTCCTCTACCCAATGGGAAACCCCCACAAAAACGATATCCTCACACTGTGAAAACAGGCTTCTCTTCTGCCGCAACAGGCTTGCTGTATCCGCTCGTTTTGAATCAAAATCCTTTGCTTCGCTGGGGCATTTTTCACATCCTGCCAGATACTGATTGCACCCCATACTCATGTAATGGTAACAACCTCCCGTTAATGACCACATATCATGCATTGTAAAAACGACTTTGATCTTATTCCTAATCAGATATTTCATCAACATCGGAAAGCACACATACCCATGATGGATAACGTGAAGATGAACTATATCAGGCTGGTATATTTTAAGCAGACGGATAACTCTTTTTGTTTGTATCCATGCACAGATATCATTATGGCCGTAATATTTCCACAAAAATCGACGTACATAACTTTCCAGTTTTGTCTCATACCGAATCACATTGGAATCATCATACTCGTCCCCAATTGCATAAAGGATTATTGATTCTTGCTTGATACCCTTCAGATAATTATGGATGGACAGTTCTATCTCTTTCTGTGCCCCAACCAAAGTTCCTCCGATCTGAACAATCCTCATTTTTTCACTCCTTTATGCATTACCGCTTCATACTTTTACTATTTACCGATAAGATTTTTTAGGATTTCAATGTACGAATCCATCAAAAAGCATTCAGAAGCCGTGTCTAAGGCTGCCTTCTGCATGGCTTTTCTGTTTTCAGATGAAACAGCAATTGCCTTTTCCAAAACCTTTTCCAACGCTTCTGAACTACACTCATCAACAACATATCCATTTTCGCCATCACGAAGATAATAGCCAAGATCTGAAGTTATATTACAGATGACTGGGGTAGAACGCGATAGACTTTCCACAAATTTTGTTGGAAACCCGGCTTTTGCGTAACGCTGCGTCTCCGAACGCATTAAAATCGTAAAATCTGTAGATTTTAGATTTTCCAAAACGGCCTCATGTGGTACTCGGCCATAAAAAGACAACAAATCTCCTAATCGCTCTATCTCTTCCTTTGAGATTCCCGATTCGACTGCCTGTACCGAAGTACAGCCCAAAATCCGAAATTCTGCTTTCTTCTTCAAATGTTCGGGCAGCCGTGCAAATGCTCCAATCATAACGTGAAGATAATCTTTCTTTCCAGGCTGTCCTGCATACGAAAAGACTATTTTATCATCTTGTATCGTTTTTTCTGCACATAAATCATGTTCTGAGATAACAATGGGGATGCGGCAACATTCAATATTCTTACTTTCAAAATATTTTTTCAGATATTCACTGATTGCAATAATCTTAAAGTTTCTGTTTAATACATAGCGATTCAAAACATCCTTTTTGATATATGCAACAGATAATTTTCCATGCGCAAACTGCTCCCTCGAATACCATTCAACGCTGTCATGGATCAGCTGTATCGATTTCTTTTGGCAATACCTTTTGAGCCAGATTGTAGAAGTCGGTCCCAGATCATCCACCAAAATAAGCCTAGGCTGGTATTCTTTCAGTAACTTTTTCAGGTTATGCTGATATAACAAGTGACTTTTGACTTTACTCGGAAAGTCAGAGTCTCCATAACGAAACGAAATATATGGAATTTGATCTCCCACAATTTTCAAAGAAGTGCTTTTTCCCAGCCCTACAACCATGACTTGATATCCGATTTTTTTCAACATTTTTGCCAGTGTTTCATGTCGAATAGCACCCGCATCTCCTTGTGGATATTTCATTTTACTTATAAGCATTGCATCCATAACAATTTTTCCTCTTATTCTGAAAATCTTTTTAGCAGCTATTTTACGAAAACCTATAACCTTCGCCAGTACATCACCAACGATGCTCATATTGGGAACATTCTTCGCAACCACTGCACCGGCTGCAACTATTACGCCTCTGCCAATGGTCACGCCTTTCAGAACAATTGCATTTGCTTCAATCCAATTATCATCTTTAAAAACGACATCCTGATTGTCCACTGGCAATTTATCGTATCTTTTACATCTTATATATTAATCCAAAAGATCGATGCGATGATTTCCGGTGATTACCATAACCACTAACCCGAATATCACATGATCAAAGATTCTATGATGTTCGGCTATCCATTTCCTGTAATTCTAGCGCGAGTACCAATTGAAACCTGTTTACCGCATTTTGCAAATGACGATTTCAGCAAGGGCTCAACAATTAACTGGTTTCATGCTTTGTATTACAACCCGGTTTCCCGCTAAAATTATAGCAGCTATTTTCACTTTGCTACCCCTTCTAATATATCAAAAATCAGTCCAAGAACTTTTTCTCTTGTATAATTACTTCGCACCTTCTGTAAATTCCAATCAGACATTTTTTTTCGTGTCTGTGGTTCACAGATTTCTTTTATAGCATGTATGATTGCTTCACTATTTTTTACCCTCACAATAATGCCGCCTTGACCTTCAAGCATATCCCTATTCGCACCAACATCGGATGCTATTACGGGCAAACCGCAAGCCATCGCCTCCAACAGAGCAATCGAGAACCCCTCTGTATAAGATGGGAAAAGAAACACATCTGACTTCGACAAAATTTCACGCACATCTTGTGCCGATTTTTCTCCTAACATCTTTACATTTTCCGGTATATCTAACCCTCTAACTTCATCTGTTATTGTTCCAACCAATTTAAATGTAATATTAGGAAGCGTCTTTGCAGCCTCCAGGATTTCAACTACTCCTTTTTGTTTCCTTACATGTCCTACAAATGTCATTGTATCGATTTTGTTGGAAACGGTAAATTTTTCAGATACAAATTCATCCTGAATAAAATTAGGGACAATAAATACATGGTTGCTTCCGAGTTGCTCCATATACTGTTCCGATGCTTTGTTCAACACCAGAACCGCAGCTGATTTCTTTAAAATGTACCGCAGCAGTCTCACGGAACGCGGGTTATTTTTAATCTGATACGGCACATCGCAATGGCAGTGAAACACTATTTTTCTTTTCCGAACAAGAAAAATGCTAATTGCATCTCTAATCAGTCCATTTTTTGAACAGGATGAGGTAATATATACAATGTCGGCGTTCTTCTTTTTGACCATCCGCACAGTTCTTGTCAAGATATGTCCAGCACGTTTAAGTTCATCGATCAAACTCATTCTCGTGTTTTCTTTTTTCCCTCTGGAACCAATTAGAGCCGTATTCACAACGCTCACATCATGATGATGATTTTTACTGTACTCGATAAAAGATTTAGTCCACGTTGCAATACCTCCAAACGGCGGCGGTAACGGCGACAAAAGAATGATTTCCATTGTATCTACTCCCCAATATATTCGGAACTATTACTGACTGCAAGCACGACGTAAAACGTCCTCATACTTATCTATATTATCCTTACTGAATTGTCTGTTTAGAAAATCAGCTTCCAACCTTTTAGCTCCAGATTCATACAAACTAATTATAGTCTCAGCCAATTTTCTTTCATCGTCGCTCTCTGTGACCATAACGCCCTGAGCGGCTTTCGCCTCTTGACTAAAGCGGGAAGTCTCTCCTATAGCAAAAACAACTGGCTTTCCACACTCCAGACACACTGCAGTTTTGCTTGGCAACGCGGTTTTAACAATGTTCTTAGCAAGCGGAATAATATTCAGATCAGCCTGTTCATATAGGGAATATGCCTGATTTGCTGGCACCGGCTGCAAAAAGTGCACATTGTTTGTTTTCAGTTCGTTTGCCAGCTCAATACATTTTTCTTTTAATGCACCATTACCATAAATCTCAAACTGAATATTCGGATGATCCTTCAATTCTGCCGCAGTACGAATAATAACTTCTACATTCTGCATTCGTCCGATATTTCCAGCATAAACAACGCGGAATTTACCATCCTCTTCCCTTTTAATTTTCACGTTCGCGTCATTCACATCATTTTTCCAGTTATATGCAACGTAAACACATTCAGCATCTGCACCCGCGGAAACCAGAGTTTCTTTCATATCTTCAGAAATTGTAATCACATAGGTACTGTGTCTTAGTGACCATTTCTGTAGCATCAGCAGAACTTTGCTGATGCTTGATTTTCCATTCAAAATGCCCGAGTAGATTGCATTCTGCGGAAAGATATCCTGCACATTATACACCACCGGCTTACGAGTCATCAACTTTATGATACCAATTGGCAACCACGGTATATTATTAGACTGCAAAAAAAACACATCGTAATGTTTATATGCTCTGATTGCTTTTGCCGTTTTGATATAATATCTTATATCCGCCAGCATTCTTTTGATCAAATTATTCTTTTCTGCCTGTTTAACAGGAATATCTTTGACTGTCAATCCTGTCTTCCCCTCAAGTTCTAATGGCAGACAACCATTCTTTGAAAAGCATTTCTGAATCAGTCCTACTTCATGCCCATCATCTAGCAACTTCTGCAGCAAGTCCCGCATCAAATGATATGAGGAATAATTTTGTTCAAAGCTGCTGCCCGAAAGCACACATACGCGCATCTATACTTCTCCTCTGTTTACTCAAACAACTTCTTCACGGCCTCTGCCGTTGCATCATCATGATATTGCACGAATTGATCACGAAACCTTCTTGTATTTTCACATTCCTCTTTATAATCCAGTTGACTAATTCGCTCAATCAGTTCATTTTCATCACGGCAAGATCTATTAGGGTATTTATCATCGATATCGAAATAAGTTCCTCGATCCGTCAAATAAGTTTCATAATCATATGCAAAGCAAAAAATCGGCTTGCACAAAATCGAATAGTCAAATGCTATTGCAGAATAGTCCGTGATCAACAAATCAGATGCAATCATCAGCTCATTGACATCAGGATAATCTGACGCATCACGGATAAAATCATCAAACTGTACATCCAGTACCTTAGTGGTGATATGATGCGCACGGAAAAGCAGCACATACTCATCCGACAGTTTTTCTTTCCACTGAGTAAAATTGATTGGCGGCTTGATTGCGTATGATTTTCCTCCATCGGTGCTCTCACGCCATGTCGGCGCATAAAGAATCACCTTTCTATCATCAGGAATATTCAGTTTTTTTCGATACTGCTCACGGTCTTCTTTAGTGGCCTCCCACAACTGATCATTGCGCGGCATACCACAGCGCAGGTAACTGCTTTCGTTAGCATTAAATGCCGATTTAAAAACTTGTTCATCGTATTTGCCTGAAACACACAAATAGTTTAAGGTTTTAAAATTGTAGTCGTTGCGTCCCGGGCAATCATTTCCAATTTTTTTTAGTGCGATACCATGCCAAGTATTTAAATAAACTTGCTTTTTCTTTTTGAATGTCAAGCCACGCTCGATGTTTGTATTAGTCACCCAATATTTGGCCTTCAAAGCAGTCAGAAAATATTGCGGCGTATCAATTTTTACCGTATTCAGTTCAGGAAATTTTTCAGGATTCTCAAACGCCCATACACAATGATACTTTTGGAATTTAGGGTGGTCCTGCATATAATCATAAATGGCCTTGGGACTATCGTTGAACTTGCTTCCCATAAATGAAACAAACAGAACTATATTTGGTTCCAGCGGTACAAATAAACCCAAGATTTTGAAAAAAGCACTCATGCAGATTTTATATACTTTTTGAATAAATATATTGTGTTTCAACACATATACCAACCGCTGTTTCATGTTTTCAATCCTTTTTTATTACTCTATATTTTGTAGGAATTCCTGTGGATATACAATAAGGAGGAACATCTTTGGTTACAACTGCGTTATCTCCAATAATACTTCCTTGTCCTATTTTTACATTTCCTAAGATAACTGCTCCTGCAACAATCAACACATTATCCGCTATAACGGGAACTTGTATATCACGATTCTGGTTAGTCCACTTGGCTCCAATTGTAACATTCTGAAATATTCTGCAATTTACTCCGATTTTGGCATTAAAGTGGACAGTACACCCCATTCCGTGGTGCATGAATACTGTAGTTTTATTGATGTTTGCTTCAGCTGAGATTGCGTTTCTATACAACTGCTGATAGATTATTTTCAACAGCCGTCCCCCCAAAAAAAATCCGCAGCACTTCAGTACATAAGCGATTCTCCACAATGTATTCATATTTCACAATTCTTGCGTTATTTGTTATTTAAATCCTTTTTGATCTGCGTTGTGCTGATTTCGGGTGTTCTAGGCAAATAAACAACTTCGCAGCCCTCTTCCTTCAAATAATCAAATTTGCCTTTCCAATCGTCACCCATAACAAATGTATCAATATGATACTCGTGAATATCGCTGCGCTTTTGCTCCCAATTTTCTTCAGGAATCACCAGATCAACATAACGAATTGCCTCCAGCAGCGCCTTGCGCTTTTCATATGAAAAATAACACTTTTTCTGTTTTTCATTCCAGTTGAATTCATCTGTGGATAAGACGACAACCAAATAATCTCCTAACGCTTTTGCTCTGCGTAAAAGATTGATATGTCCATAATGCAAAAGATCAAATGTTCCATATGTAATAACACGTTTCATCGTTGTTTCTCTCCTATTTACCCATTTTATTTATCCGTTGCCGTGCTATAAATTTTCTGGCCACTGCACGAGGTTCAAAACTCTCAAATATAATTTCATATATTGCCTCAACTATAAGCATCTCCACATGATATTTTTCTACAACCGGATTGCCCTGACCAATCAACATTCCACACCCAAAATACGACTATGCCGACAACTAAATCTGTAATGCCCGCCAATCCGTAAAATGTATATATAATGCAGCACATCTACTTCGATTGAAACGGCCAATCACACTTTTCCATTGTGCTGATTTTCTGCTAACAGTTTTGCAAGCGCAATTTCACATGTATTTCCGCCTAAAATCAAGAGGTTCAAGTTATACTCATTTTCTTCTCACTTCGCCGCCGTTGTCTGGCCCTCTTCCACGCCTTCAGTACTCTCAGTCATAAAAAGGATTTTTACCGTGGCCAGCATAATTTTCAAATCCTCTACAATGCTTGGATGCGCAATATACATCAAATCCATCTGAAGCTTGTCATAAGGAGTAGTATTGTACTTACCATAAACCTGTGCATAGCCAGTCAGCCCCGCCTTAGCTTGCAGGCGTAATGCAAACTCTGGCATTTTCTCACAATACTGGGCAGCAATCTCCGGGCGCTCTGGACGGGGGCCAACTATAGAAATATCACCAACCAAAATATTAAACAGCTGCGGAAGCTCATCCAGTCTACACTTGCGAATAAACTTGCCGATAGGGGTAATACGGTCATCATTATCGCCTGTGGAAAGGCGTGCTACGCCATCCTTTTCAGCATCGGTTCGCATGGACCTGAATTTATAAATGTGGAAAGGCTTTGCGTCTTTTGTCAATCGTACCTGCGAATAAATTGCTGGACCGCCATCATAGAGCTTAATTGCAATTGCAACAACCAACATGATCGGGCTCAGCACCAAAATCGCAATAGCCGAAATTACGATGTCCATCAGTCGCTTCAAAAACAAGTATTCTGGGCTTGCATTGTAACGCTGCACACGAAGCATTGGTAAATGGAACATATGCATAGCTTTTGCACTACTCATAATCACGTCGCCTACACGCGGAATTACCAGTACTTCTATATTATGTGCCGTGCAATATTTTAAAATAATATTTCGCTCATGACTATGTACACCGCTGATAAAAACTGTATCCAGGCCTTCCAGACAATCCAATTGCTTCAAACATTCTCCAACCTGCATTTTCTTTTGCACGTTATATTTTTTATCAAGGCCATATTCATTAATTAATTTTTTCATCCCCATTCGCTTGTCATAAACGATTGCTGTCTTTTTGGGATCAAAAGTTCTAAAATACCAATGATTTGCAAAATATGCCCAAATAACCGCAGCGATACACTGACCCACAAACACAAGAATCATTGGGATAACATTCGGAAATCCTCTTGTTAAGAGCCACATAACAATAAACAACACACCATCAGATGCCAGTACTGCAAGGGATTGGCTGTATGCCATTTCAGAAATACGATTGTTTGAAATTTCAAATGCATCATAGACCTTACCAAACACAATAAACAAAATTAAGAACAACGTAACAATCAGGTAATTTCCATTTTGATAATACGGCAAGGCAATATTCTTTACATAATACATGTACCAGCTCGCCGCAAACAAGCCAGTCATCAATGCCACACTGCATGACCTTACTAACCTCAGCAAAATATCGTGATACGTTTTCTTCATGCTCTAGCTCCTTTTCCCAAGCAATAATTTATTAAACTTCCTCGTTACTTCACATCATATAAATCCACAATGTATATCCATGTGGGCGCGCGTATCTGACTTTCTGTTCAGTTATTCTTCTTACACAGTGAGCAGAAAAATTAAACTGACCAATGTAATATTTTCATAGTTTATGTTTCATAATAAAGCTATCGAATCACAAAACTACAGCGTTTAACTCTCTAAAAATCGAAATTGGTTTCATAGAAGCAGAAATTCACTCACATACTATTTTTCATGATAAAAATCAAATCCGAAACAATATAATCCACAAATTACTTACATTATATAAAGTCCTACTATATTGTCTTTCTATATAACAAACCTTCTGTATTTCACTATTTTCTTTTCCTACTAAGCTTTTGTTCCTATATGATATTGTAAATTGATCTCCCATTTACCAACAAGGACCTCCCAGTTATCCACTAGAGAGTTTTCTATTTTTTCGTGCTACTTGTCAATTAAATACTTTTCGATCTTTTCTCTAGTAACGCTATATTTCGCCAATTTTTCACTTTTTGTAGTATACTTTTTCACTTATGAAAATGCAAGGTTGCTCTATTATTCCTTAAATAAGGATCTTGACATAAAGAATTTATTCACTGCTTTTCTTTATCTTTTTTCGTTATAATTGTTTCACATTTTATATTTTTCTGATATTTACTGGTTACATCTTCATGTTTTCCCACAAAAATCAAATTTTTAAAACTAGTTGTTTATTAACCATAAAATCTATAATAATTTCTATCTGCTTTAAGAGTTTTCATAAGGATCTAAAATCATATTTTGCGGATTGCTTTTATTTTTAAGCACCCATATAAAAGAAACAAATCAGCCATTCGAGAGTAACTATTATGTAACATCTGCATACATATATTCATCATGTATACAATGTTAAGATGCTGCACGATATATCTGCTCTGAAGTAAACGAATTCTGTACAGATTAGTTCTAGAAAACTGTGTATATCTTTGAAATGGATTCATTGGGCATAGGAGCGGGTAATGATTCATTCGGATAATTCCAATATAGTTGCGGAGAGGTCCTTTTAAATTACAACTTTACAGACCATGATATTGAATCATCAAAATACTTTCAAAAAGCTGAGGTCTACATCATTGCTTATTGGTTCCACCTTGATAATTTATGCCAAGATGTTAAAATAGGCTCGTTATTCACATGGGATGGATTCATAGCTCATTTACTAGTTCTACAAACATAGCCTGTTTGAATTACAAATTATCTGTTTTACAGGATTTTTAATTTTCAAAATCGATAGCTCAAAAGTACCGCTTTTGAACTACTTTGATTTACATGTTCCTTGAAAAGAGATGTGGTTCACGTCTTTTTCAATCTTACAGAATTAACCCTTTATAAGGCTTCGGTATGAGCGGCTGTTTTCCATGTAGCAGACGGCGTGTTCGAGACCCGTTCTTTGCTCCATGAAATGACGCATTTACGACGCTTTTACAGCGCGGATTCGTCATTTTTCTTTTGTTAAAAGCTCAAAAAGAGCCTGAAAAAAGGTCATAAACGCACGTAAACAACCCCATACAAATAGCAAAAGCCCCCAACCATTCGGAATTTCCGGACAGTTGGGGGCTTTTGGCGGCGCCTCCCTCCTGCAACGGCTGTATACCAGCTAACCTCATCTTCAGATAGGGTACAATAAGTTGCGCAAAAAGAAATAGACATGGTTTGCAGATCCTTGGTAGAATGAAATTGCAAGACACCATTCTGAAAGGAGAACACAAACCATGTCTGAGAAAAGGGATACGCCTTACCATCCGATGGATTATTGGTTATGCCCGATTGCATTCTTCGTCTGTCTGAAATCTGTACACCAAATTTGATTCGTTTTGTCTATCTGAAAATTCTGCTGCAACAGGTTTGAAAAAATCTTATGGGAATGTCCTTTTTAGACAGACTTCCATCTCCTGCATACATAATGTAATTTCAGATGCTGATTTATATATGTCAGAGCAGCTATCTGAGGCCGAACTTCTGCTCATATTTTCAACAACCCGATATGTTGTTACTCGATTTTCTTCACAAAGAATACTGCTGTTTTTTAAGAATAGTTTTTCCTTTTCAAGTTCTTCCTTCTCTTTTCAGAGACGACGAAGCTTCTCCATAAACTGTAATCCTGACATGGCAGCATCATTGTTTTGGCATTCTTCACGGTATGCACTCAGTGCGTCCACGTCCAGCATCGCCCAGATGGGTTTTTCAAAGGCGTCCTGCTTGTCTGCGGGAATCTGGATGCCCAACTCTACGCAGATTTCGGTGATGTTCTTCATAAATCCTCCTGAAATGGTTTGTATACCGGGCTTTCCCCGGTAGGAATTCGCATCGGAAGACGCCGAAGCTCGTAAAAATGGGTATGAAAAAGGCCCACCGCCTGGGTGGGCAGTGAGCCTTTCAAATAAAGCCAGACTTTTTCTGGAGATCTTTCAGCTTCCTATTTCTTTGCTCTGGCCAGCTCCGCAGTATTATCTCCATCTAAGCCACGGAATCCGTGAGGACTACGAAATGCCTTCATTTTTTCTCATATTCCTCAAACAATGCCTTGGCCTCTTTCCTATATTCTTCATACCCAGGACTGCTAGGGTCAATCATAACCTCTCACTTCTTTCGTAGAAAAACAATATTTTTCAGCCAAAAGCTTCATAACTTCATGGTATGCATCTACATCCGGATCGATCTGGTTTTGTCACATCAATTCCATAACAGGTCCTTTTCGAAATGTATTGAAATCCTCCAGCACATCAGCATAAGTCGCCTCTAATGTCTCTTCGGTTCGTTCCATAAAATAAACATATCTGTCATCGCTGGCCTGAGAATATTGTATCCCATATTCCATAAAAAAGCCAGCATCTTCACCGCTAAGCGAGTAATGTGTTTTATTCGCTGGGTGATTATAGTAGGAATACGATCCGCGCAGTGATTTTCCAAAGATATTCTGGATGCACCTCGCTGGAAGTACCTTTTGTTCGCCAAACAGTGCCGTCCGAAAGAATCGTGCAGTCCTCCTCACAGGACATGCGATATGCCCCCTTTTCTACCATGCTCAAAAAAACTTTTGACCGACTGGTCACTCATTTCGGGTAGTGTTCCAATGCATCGAGGAAGATTTCCTTTTGCGATCCCATCTTGCTCTGCATCCCCGGCAGACAAGCCATTTTTTTATCTCTACCCCATCGTATCGCTCGCGCCAGTAGTCCCGGCGCAGAGCATCGCCGTTTTTGTCCACAAAGGCTTTCAGCTTTTTCTGGGCAGTGCGCACCTGACTGCAATATCCGGTTGCCAGACGTTTCAGTTCACGCACATTACGCTCCATGGCACGCTGCTGCTTTTCCAACTTGGAGGTACGCTCAATCTGTGCCTTATCCATTGGCTCCGGCCGAGTGCTGATGCCCTCAAACCAAGTGGTTAGGGTGTGTCGGCAGTTGGGATGGAACAGGCCATTTTTCACCGCTACAGATAGCAGCGGGTACTGGTGGCCGTTACGGCTCACGCCATAGGTTCCGCCGGGTGTATGCGGACCATCATAGTCCTGCCACACATCATCGATGTACACCAGCCCTTGCCAGGGCAGATGGGTATAAAAAAGGCCCGCCGCCCATGTGGGCGGTAGGCCTTGTAATGTATGTTTTATGGAGCTATACATTTGTAGAATTAGAAAGATAGATATCATCATATACTCCCTGTGCTTCTTTTCCAAAAGCGTTATAGGCATATTCCTCATCGAAACCTTTATAATCAATCAAATCATACCAAGAATCTAAAATCTCTCTGTAATCCTCGATTTGAGACAAATCCAAATCCGGCAGATTTACCTTGAGAAAGGTCCGCGACTTTTCGTTCATCTTCACCATAGCAATTTCCTTTCTACCTTGTCTGGAATTTGTTTGAATCATCATAATGGTAAAAAGCGTATCAAAACAGCGTTTTTTGTGATTGAAAGTGGCATCTTTGTTTTTATTTGCGTAAGTGCAACAGTGTTCATTCATCTTCTGGCAGGCGGTTAATCTTTTTCAAAATAAGCTGATACGCACGTGCCAGTTCTTGCGAAAGAGGAACGTCATCCTCCCCCTTAAAAGCAGGATAACGGTCATCTAACATTTCACAAGCCTCATCCCATTTAGAATCGATAGGATTTTCCTTCAGATATTTTGCATATAAGAAATTTTTTCTTCCGTCAAATACTCACCATTCATAGAATTTCACCCCATATTGCTCCATCTTTTTTTCGCCTATTTGCATTTCTTCAATCACTTTTTGGAGATATTGTTCCGCTGTTAATGCCCCTTTTGTTACCACGTTTACCAATTGGGCTATCTCCACTGCCACAGACAAAGCGCTTATACCGTCATAATTATCTATCTTTTCCGCAGCATAGCAATGCTCATCGTGCCCTAGCGCAATAATCATCCGGGCATTTTTTCTTTTTGTAAATGTCAACAAATCCCCATGTGACAAAATTGCACAGTCCGGATGGATATGCAACGCAACATGCAGCTTATGTTTGTCCGGCATGCGAATCCGGTTTTCAGTTACTTCGTCTGTCAAGCGTTCTGTCAGCTGATTCATATTCAAATCATATAGGCGGCCGGTTCCCACGCTTTCGGGTTGCTTACGTGCAAACATCAACAATTGCTTGCACTCTGTTTTTAACCTGTGGGAAGCATTCTTATTCAGGGTGTCGCAGGTCACTATTCGTACCCTTTGTATGGATTCCATTGTAATCGGCTGCGGAGTAATATGCAAGGTCTGCAAAAGACCGTCCTGCTTTTCCTCATTTCGCTTCTTCACTGCAGCCGTTGCCTTTGCTGCCGCGCTGCGCCCAAAGCCAGAAACGCTGGTGCGGGAGCTATCCATTCGCCTGTGGGTTTCTGCGATAAAGTTCTTCAGCACTTCCCGCCGGGATTTCAACTCCACGGCTGCCCGTGCAGCATCCACGCCCGCTTCGACTTCGCCCATGTACTTACGCTTTGCGTGGAAAATGGAAAGCACTTCATTCACACGAGATTATTCGGTATAATAAATTCCGATGCCCACTGTCCGGTATTACATAGAATATCCGCTGACAAACCTCGGAAAAGAACTGATTCCCATTATGAGCGCTATGAATCCATGGGAAAGAAACTATGTACAGCTCTATTATCAGAGTCATCCGGAAAAATAAATTTATCTGAAAACCCTTGCAAGCTGCCAATTCTTACCTTTTAGTACATAGGATACCAAAAAGTGTCTTCTTTTCAACGGAAAATTTTCCTGCTAATATATGCCTCGAAAGCGAGGGAAAATCCCCTACCAACATATATTGTGAAAAGGAGTTACGAATATGCAGAGATTTACTATTCCCAGAGATGTCTACTTTGGTGACAACGCCATCGAGTATCTTGCATCTGCTAAGGGTACAAAAGCCTTCATCGTCTACGGTTCCCATCGTCTGGAGTCCGATGGTGTTATTGGCAAGATGCAGGATTATTTGAAGCAGGCTGGTATCGAGTCCACCACCTTCTCCGGTGTTGAGCACGATCCTTCTGTTGCAACTGTCCAAGAGGGCGTACGCCAGATGAATGAATTCCAGCCTGACCTGATTATCGGTATTGGTGGCGGTTCTCCCATCGACGCTGCAAAGGCCATGTGGATTTTCTATGAGCATCCCGATTTCACCTTCGAGGAGGCCGCAAAGCCCTTCAACCTGCCCGAGCTGCGCACTAAGGCTAAGTTCATTGCCATCTCCACCACCAGTGGCACCGCTACCGAGGTGACTTCTTTCTCCGTAATTACGGACAATGATACTGGCATTAAGTATCCTATCGCTGACTACAATATCACCCCTGACGTAGCTATTCTGGATACCACTCTGGTGGAAAAGATGCCTCAGAATCTGGTGGCAAACACCGGTATGGATGCCCTGACCCATGCTCTGGAGGCTTATGTTTCCACTGCTGCCAATCCCTTCACGGATGCACTGGCCATGCGCTCCATCGAGATGATCTTCAAAAACCTGGTGAAGTCCTACAACGGTGACATGGAAGGCCGCAAGCAGATGCACCTGGCTCAGAACCTGGCCGGTATGTCCTTCTCCAACGCCATTCTGGGCATTGCTCACTCCATGGCTCACAAGTCCGGTGCGATCCTGGATGTGCCTCACGGTCTGGCAAATGCCATTTATCTGCCCAACACCGTGCTGTTCAACAGCAAGGATGCCGTTGCTGGCAGCCGCTACGCCGAGATTGCTCAGCGCATCGGCCTGAGCGGCAACACCCAGCAGGAGCTGGTCACTGCTCTGATTGATCAGATTAAGAATATGCGCAGCGAGCTGGGCATGGCCGGCTCCCTGAAGGAGTTCGGTATTGACGAGGACACCTTCATGGCAAAAGTCGATAATATGGCTGTCACTGCTGTAGCAGACCCCTGTACCAGCACCAACCCCAGAGAAATTGATTCTGAGCAGATGAAGAAACTCTACATTGCTGCCTATCACGGCAAGGACATTGCGTTCTAATCAGTAAGTTCTTTGTTTGAGCTCTAAATAAGAAATAAGCAGCGAATGGTGGGATCAGATGGTCCCGCCATTTGCTGCCATATAAAGAAATGCGGTGTGAACGACCTGCAAATACAAGAGGAATAAAGTATGAACGATACAACCAGTGCAATTGAACTGTTAGAGCGGGAAGGTATCCCTTATAAGCTCTATTCTTACCCTACGGAGAATGGACCTGTGGCTGCTATGGATGTAGCAGCCTACTTTGGATATTCTCCGGAAAGATTATTCAAAACTCTGGTAACTTCCGATCACAAGGGTGGATACTACGTGTTCTGTCTTCCGGCAGAGAAAAGAATGGATTTGAAAAAAGCTGCTTCTATCGTGGGTGTAAAAAATCTTCAGATGTTAAAGCCAGAGATTTTTGAAGAATTGACCGGCTATACCCATGGAGGGTGCTCTCCCTTTGGACTGAGAACCGAACTGCCTATTTATGTAGCGCAGGACGCCCAGAATTGGGAAACCATCTATGTTTCTGGTGGCAAAGTGGGTTATCTCGTTGAAGTACAGCCTAAAGTACTGCAAACTCTGGTCAATGCCCAGTTTGCAGAGTTTACAAAATAAAACGAAGGAGGCTGTGTATCAGCGTTTGCAGGAGAATCAGGTGGACTGTCTCTCCGCTCCTCAGCGCTTTGATTTTACCGCCAGCGGCTTTGGGAACAGTAAGGCTTTCTATTTCCGGGACCCCGACGGAATCATTTTTGAAATGATGCAGCCTCTGTAAGCGCAAAATGATGAAAGCGTACACCCCTTTCAGGAAAGCGGCTGTTTCCGTCTGGATCTGCTGCTTCGTTAAGTGGAAGGCTGTCTCATTCTTTTGACCTGAACGTGGGTTCATAAGATTAAAATTCAGGAGAGGTTGCTTATGCAGAACGAAATGATTCGTGTCTTGGACGCATCGCAGAACAATTTGAAGAATGTGTCCGTGGACATTCCAAAACATCAAATTACCGTGGTCACCGGCGTTTCCGGCTCCGGCAAAAGCTCTCTGGTGCTGGATACCATTGCCGCACAGTCCCGTCGTGAGCTGAACGAAACCTTTCCAAGCTTCGCCCAGCGGTATCTTCCCAAATACGGGCGGCCTAAGGTAGGCCGCATTGAGAGCCTGCCTCCGGCCATTGTGGTGGACCAGAAAAAGCCATCGGGACAAGTGCGCTCCACGGTAGGTACCTATACAGACACTTATTCTTTGCTGAGGCTGCTATTTTCCCGTGTGGGGGAGCCCTTTGTGGGCTATTCCGATTCTTTTTCTTTCAATCATCCCCAAGGCCGCTGCCCCCGCTGTGACGGCCTAGGAGAAATCATGGAGATTGATGTCCACAAGCTGGTAGACTTTGATAAGTGCCTGAATGACCCCGGTGTCATCAACTATGTGGCTTATGAGCCGGGACAATGGCGCTGGCTCTATTATGGAGCCTGCGGACTCTATGACCCCAATAAGAAAATCCGGGACTTTACCCCGGAAGAATTGCACTTATTTCTCTATCAGGAGCCTATGACCCTGAAAAATCCGCCTCCAGACTACTACAAAAACGGCAAGTATGAAGGGCTCATGTATCGGATGAACCGGATGCTGAAACGGGACGACGCCAAGGTGCATTGGAAGAAGCTGGAGCCCATCGTTACTCAGGGGGTGTGCCCAGAGTGCCACGGAGCCAGATTGAATTCCAAGATTCTATCCTGCAAAATCGGTGGAAAGAACATTGCAGATGTGGTGAAACTGCCGCTGGGGGAGATTCTCACATGGCTGGAGGGAATCCATAATCCCATTGCCGTGGATATAAAAGAAGCCCTGCAAAGCAGGATTCAGGCCCTCATTGATATTGGTCTGGATTATCTTACTCTGGACCGAGCCATGGGAACCTTGTCCGGTGGTGAGGCACAGCGGTGCAAAATTGCAAAGTACAACAATTCTTCCCTCTCAGATATGCTCTACATTCTGGATGAGCCCAGCGTGGGCCTCCACAGCCACGACATTCACAGGCTAAGTAAGGCCATCGTGGAGCTGCGAGACCGTGGGAACACCGTCCTGATGGTTGAACATCATAAAGAAATGATGGAGATTGCAGATCATATCATTGACATGGGGCCGGGCGCCGGTACCAAGGGCGGTAAAATTCTGTTTGAGGGCAGCTACCCTGAGCTGTTGGAAAGTCAAACCCAGACAGGAAAGCTGCTGCGGCTGCACACCGGACTGAAACCCCAAGTACGGACTCCTTCTGAATGGTTTGAACTGCGTGAGCTGCACTTACACAACCTAAAAAATGTTTCGGTAAAGCTGCCTAAGGGACTTTTGACGGTGATTGCAGGCGTGGCAGGCTCCGGAAAAAGCTCTCTCATGCAGGCATTTGCGAACCAATCCAAAGAGGATGTTATCCTCATCAGCCAAAAGAGCATTGGCAGCAGCCTGCGCTCGACCCCGGCAACCTATCTGGGTGTAGCTGATGATATCCGCAAGCTGTTTGCAAAGGAACACGGGCAAACGGCAAGGTTGTTCTCCTTCAACGGGGCCGGTGCCTGCCCAGTTTGTCAGGGCAAGGGCGTCATCGTATCAGAAATGGCTTTCATGGATTCCATTGAAACCGAGTGCGAAGCCTGCGGCGGTTTGCGCTACTCCCAGAAAGCCCTGCACTATACGCTGGATGGGCTGAATATTGCTCAGGTTATGGATCTTACTATCCGGCAGGCCATGGAGCGCTTTGAGGGAACGGTAATTGAAGAAAAGCTGCGACCTCTCGCTGATGTGGGGCTCTTTTACCTCCACTTGAATCAAGCACTATCTACCCTCTCCGGCGGCGAGCTTCAGCGGATGAAACTAGCCTCCTATCTGGGGAAAAAGGGTCAGATTCTGGTTCTGGACGAGCCCACCGACGGTTTACATTTGCAGGATATTCAGAATATCATTGCCCTGTTCGACAGACTGGTTTCCGATGGAAATACGATTTTCCTCATTGAGCATAATCTGGAAGTGCTGAAAGCAGCGGATTATATTGTAGAAGTTGGCCCCGGTGGTGGTGAGGAGGGCGGTCAAATCATTTTTGAGGGCACTCCGAAGCAGCTACTGCAAAGCAAACAGTCTGTTACTCGCCCGTACTTGGAAAAAACACTGGGCAACTCGCAGGAGGGTATACTATGAAACAGGCAAAGACAAACGCCATGCGGATGCTGGATCGACAAAAGATACATTACGAATTAAGAGAATTTCCGTTGGATGGACAGAAAGCAGCAGATTATCTTAGCCTTCCTCCTGCTATGATTTTCAAAACACTGGTAACAACTGATACAGCTGGAGGACATTTTGTGTTCTGCATCCCCACTAGTGAGGAGCTGGATCTCAAAAAAGCCGCAAAAGCAGCCGGCGTGAAGCGGATCGAAATGCTCAAGCAGGTAGAGCTTTTGCCTTTAACCGGATATATCCACGGCGGCTGCTCTCCGATTGGTATGAAAAAACAGTTTCCAACTGTGCTGGACTCCAGCGCTGAACAGTGGGAAACCATCTTGGTATCCGCTGGCCGTGTGGGTATGCTGATGGAATTAGCGCCAACTGATCTGCGTCAAATGGTAAATGCCAAACTGGCAGGAATTACAAAATAAAAGATATGCCAGGCAAAGAAACAAAAATAGAATGTGAGGAGAAAGAGACCACACAATAGATACTAAGGAGCCATCAGAAGCGTTGCAGGATTATCTGTATTCTGATAGGATTTTTCAACAGCTCAGGAGCAATTGCTCTTGAGCTGCTTTGCTTTATAAGCGCTTTGAAAAGAGACGTGTATTTTCTCTTGCAATCGCATCAAAAAAGTCTTTGATATGAGCCTCTGCTCCTCAAGCAGCTAACGGTTGGTTCGGCACCCGCTCTCCAGTTCATGCATATACGTGTTTTCGATATTTTCAAGCGTTTTGTGTTATAATGCAAATGGATGTGGTAGAAATACAATGGCAATCCGTAAGGGCTGCCAACTGTTGAAATCCGAGGGCTATGTACACACGGATTGCAGAAGTGGTACCATCATTGCCACCAAAAATCGAACCAACCGCCCAATGGAAGAAGTCCACAGCAGACTACAGCTTGTACTGGCAGAACTGCGTCTGCAGGGCCTTGGGGATGACGAAATTCTGGATATATGCCGGATTTGTCTGAAGGAGGAAAGATAGTATGTTTGGCATTTTATACTGGAGCAGCCTGTGGGTGGTGTTGCTGTGTGTGTGGTTCTATCAAAAAGACGAAGTCAAATTCAGGAGGAATATCGTACTGGGAGCAACTCTCCCCTACGAAGCCCATGAGGACCCCGAGGTTCAGCGAATTCTGCGGCAATACCGGAAGGACACGGACCGAGTTTGCTTCATTCTGGCATTTCCCAATATAATCGGTGCCTTGATTCCAGATATGACGGTAAGCCTGATTGGCTGGCCTGCAATGCTGATTTTGGATGTGGTGCTGCCCATGGGTGTATTCGTTCAGGCAAATAAAAAGCTGAAGGCCCTCAAGCAGGAGCGGGGCTGGCAAGCCCAGCAAAAGCAGCAGATTCGTGTAGATGTATCTGCCATAATCACCTATCCCAGACCTAAGGCTTGCTGGTATATACTTGCCGCTGTACTCTGCATCATTCCTATGGTTCTGCAGCCCCGTCTGCGCTGGGCACATGCTGTTTCTGTGGGAGTCGTGGCACTAAGTTATTGCTTCGGAGCCTTCTGCTACCGCAGAAAATCCGATACGGTTGACGGAAATCAGGAGCTGACAAAATCGCTCAGCCAGCTGCGCTGCCGGATGTGGAACCGAATCTGGTCGGCAAGTGCATACTCGGCGGTATTTGTTTCTTATGCACTCTGGGCTGTGGAGCTGTCTGTACCGGTAGGCATGAGCCTTGTAATTCTTACAGGCGTAGGCTTTGGCGGGTTTGTTATGGCTATAGAAATGCAGACCCGTAAGATTCAGGAAAAGCTTACCGCAGAAAGTGGAAAAGAATGGTATACCGACGAAGACGATTACTGGCTGGGAGGTAAGTTCTATTATAATCCAAACGACAGTCATATAATAGTCAACGCTCGCACCGGTGCCGGCGGTGCCTTCAATTTGGCCTCCACCGGTGGAAAGGTGATTATCGGCTTTGTAATGGCAGTTCTGGTGGGCGCCATGGCACTGGCATTTTCTCTGGGGCTGGCGGATAAAAGCGAGATTCTGCTGAATGCCACCGAAGATACGGTATACTGCGAAAACGGCAGCACCCGGTATGAGGTTCCGATTTCGGAAATTGAGCAGTTGGAACTGCTGGAGCAGATACCTGAAAATTTATGGCGGACCAACGGCTTGGGTGGACAGCATCTATTTAAGGGCAGCTTTGCCGGCAGCGGCATGGCAGATTTAAAGGTTATCGCAGATCCGACAGTCTCGCCCTACTTAAAAATCAAAACAACCTCTGGACAGTATTATTTGTTTGGTTCCAGAGATAAAAAGGTTGCAGAATCCCTTTTTACTAATTTGAACCGTTTGCTTTCGGAGAAAAATCATTAGAAGCAAGATGCGATATATTAGAAAGGCAGCAGATTTACCTCGAAAAGGGTCCGAGACTTTTCGCCCATCTTCGCCATAGCAATTTCTGTTTCCCTCTGCTTTAGCGCCATGCCAAGCAAGAAAATTCTAAACGAATTCTTTACAAAGACGGACAAATGAAATATAGTAAAAGCATCAAATTAGATTCCCCAATTTATTTTACTCCCCTATAATAACGGCTTTTGTTTGTACCACCGGGTGGGGCTAGCCCGCCTTATAATCCTGCTTCTACGCAAGCATACCCCAACACAGGAAAGGAGAACGCAACTATGTACGATTCTTACTTTGACGGCGGACTTTTGGAGCTTATCTTCTGGAAGCTGCTGGGCACTTTAATCACTGTCTGCACCTTTGGCATCTGCTACCCTTGGGCTTGCTGCATGGTCTATGGCTGGGAGATTCGCCACACCGTTGTAAACGGGCAGCGCTTGGGTTTCGACGGCACTGCGCTGCAGCTGTTCGGCAACTGGATTAAGTGGTGGTTTTTTACTGTTATCACCTTTGGTATTTACGGTTTCTGGATGGGTATTGCCCTGCGCAAATGGAAAGTTAAACACACCCATTTTGTATAAAAGCACCATCGGCATTATCTATAACCGACAACATGAATTAGACACCATTTATAAAGGAGGTATCCTATGAAATCAACGCATCAATGCCCAAAGTGCGGTGGAGCCGACATCCTCAAGGTGCCGGGAAAAGCCGGTTCATACGGGTCAGGCAATAACATTCAGGTTGGGCTTACCAACTTTTCCGCTGTACTCGTTCACAGATATGTGTGCTGCTCTTGCGGCTACTCTGAGGAGTGGATTGACCCTGAGGATATTTCGACTCTGAAGCATAAGTTCGGCTAAGCGTGTACCGGCGGCACAAGCCGTGCTGCAAAACGGAGGTGCGTATGCAGATTTATACAATCATTGGCGGCGTAAACGGCTGCGGCAAATCCAGTATGACCGGAATCCTAAAATCTGAACGCACGGATTTGGGCATCGTTGTAGACCCAGACAAGTTTTCGGCGGAGCTGGGCGGCAACATATATGAGGGTTGCAAACTGGCTGTGCAAACACTCGAAGATGCTCTTGCTGCCGGCAGCAGCTTCACGCAGGAAACTACCCTCTCCGGCGGATATTCCCGCAAGCTTGCCCAACGGGCAAAAGAGGCCGGCTATTATGTGCGGCTTTATTATGTTGGGCTGGACACTTTGTCCGAAAGTATCCAGCGCATTCAGAACCGTGTGCGCAAGGGTGGCCATGATATTCCTGCGCATAAGGTGGAAATGCGGTTTGCTCATCGTTTTCAGGATGTGTCGAAGATTCTGCCTTACTGCAATGAGGCGAAATTTTTTGATAATGAAAACGGTTTTCGTCTGGTTGCAGAATACCGAAACGGTGAACTACTGCCGCTAGGCAATACTCAGCCCGATTGGCTGGATACCTTGCTGCATACGGCAAAATAAACGTACCCCCGATGCTGCTGCACCGGGGGTATTCAATAGCCGTCTTTTTCAAAAAATAAAACAGGTGCAAAAGCAGCCCCGGAACTGTTTACAATTATAATGAAGAGAAGCACTCTATTTGCAGTACAGTTCCCTGCAATGGGTCTGCGCCCCTGTGTATTTCATATCATTTGGGGCAGCTTTTCTGGATTAGAGCGTGCTGTCGCTCTTGCGTTTTTTTGCTCAGCACAGTACAATAAAGAATGATATGTATTTTTACGGAAAGGCCACCATTTATGGATTTCAAACTGAAAGCTCAAAGCGGAGACTCGATTGCAGTTCCCCGTTTAATTTTTTCCCGTTTAGACAGCGCTGATGAAATCAGTATTCGTGTTGCGCTTTACATTTTGGCAACCAATGTAACTGACCCCGAACAAATTGCCAGAGATTTAAAACTGCGCAGCACCCGTACTGCCGAAAGTGCCTTATTATGGTGGGCCGGTGCAGGTTTACTGGAACAAGTAAAACCTGACGCTATTGTGACCGAGTCGACCCCTGCCCCACTTACCTGGTCAGAGATTGCTGCTGCAACACGAACCGACCCCATGATTGCAAACCTGATGGAGTGTGCACAAAATGCTTTTGGCCGCCCGCTGAGCCGCACCGAAATGCAAAAGCTGGTACGTCTTTATTTGCAGGACGGCTTTGACCCGGAAGTTATCATGCTATGCTTAACCTATTTGGCTGCAAACGAAAAACGCACCATTGGCGCTTTAACGCATGAGCTGAAAAGCTGGCAAAACGAAGGTGTTGCTACCGGCGAGGACGCAGACAGACACCTGCAAAAACTGGCTTTGCGCCGCCAGCGGGAAGCTTTTGTATGCCAACTGCTTAAAATGGAAACAAGTGCACTTACCCTTGGCGAAAAAAAGGCCATCGCACGCTGGTACGAAGAATTTGGATATGACGACACCATGGTCAGCGAAGCTGTGCTGCAAGGCGGCGCAAACTCCGACGTATGGTATGTCAACGGCATTTTACGCAAATGGAACGGCAAGGGCTTGCGCACCATACACGAAGTACGTGGCTATGGCAGCAACGATAACAGCATTAGCCGTAATATCCGTGTAGACCGTGCACAGCCAAGCGGCAACGACTTTTTGAAAAACGCTATGGAGCGTCCCCGCCGCCTGAAGAGAAAGGACTGATTCTGAATGCAAACACACAACGAACTGTATCAGGCTGCTATGCGCATTGTGCAAACTCGCCGCCAGACAGCCCGTGTAAAAGCCGAGGATACACGGCAGATGGTTTTGGCCGCTGTGCCCGGTTTAGCGCAGGCAGAAGAAGCATTTCGGCAGGCTGGTATTCATGCCGCACTGGTGGGTGCCCGTGGCGGCGATACCAAGCCGGCACTGGACCACTTGCGTATCTGCAAAGAGCAATGCAACCTGCTGCTGCGCAACAGCGGCCGCAGCCCTGATTGCATGGAGCCCAAGTACATCTGTTCTATCTGCTGTGATACCGGCATTGCCGAGGGCAAAACCTGTGCCTGTGTACATAAACTAATGCGTAAATTGCGCAGAGAGGAAATCGAGGCAAGCTCCTCCCTTTCTATTTGCAAATTTGATACGCTGGATTTGCGCTATTATCCCAACAAACCAGACCCCATGACCGGCTGCAACATTCGTCAGCACATGAAGCTATTGCTGGAAGACTTGCAGGAGTATGCCGCAACTTTTGACCACGACAGCATCAACCTGCTTTTGATTGGCAATGCAGGGCTGGGTAAAACCCACGCTGCACTTGCAGTTGCAGGCAGTGTATTGGAGCGTGGCTACGATGTTATTTATCTGAGCAGTCCGGAATTTTTCTCCCAGTTGGAAAATGCGCACTTTACCTCCGGCAATAATGCCGACGAGTCCGCATTGATGGCAGCTGCCTGCGAAGCCGACCTTTTGATTTTGGACGATTTGGGCACTGAGATGCTATCCGCTTATACCATAAGCGCATTTTATACCTTATTGAACACCCGTATGTCTGCACGGCGCCCAACCATTTTTACCAGTAATATCATGGACGGTACGATTTTGGAAAAGCGCTACACCGAAAAAATCGCCAGCCGTTTGGCAGGCAGCTGCGAGCAGTTTGTCTTTTTAGGTGATGACATTCGCCATATAAAAGCGCAGGAGCCGTAACAAGTTCGATTTATAATATCAGAACAACAATTATACCCTATCCAAACTAATAAAAAGCAGCATCAAGGCCACAACCTCGATGCTGCTTTTTTATCGTTTATGCAATTACTGTTTTTTCAATTCTACAATGCCGCCTTCATTTGTGACGGTAAAACGTGCGTTTTCTCCAAACGAAATCTTGCCTTCAAAGTCAACCGAATACCCAAGCTGGTTCGAATATCCACACACGCTGGCTACCACATGTTTATCCTTGACAAACAGCAGCTGAACCATGCCCTCGCTTACAGTTTCCTGAATGCTGCGGCTGCTAAATCCAATTGTCTTTTCAATTTCCGCCACAGACGTATAAGGGTCAAAGGTATAAACGGCTTCCCATGTAAAAGGAACAACATCATTCCAGTTCACGGTTCCGGTTTCCAAAGAAGTAATGGATGACTGCAATTTATGATTATTCCAACGCACAATTGGATGGAAAAATGCGATACACAAAACAATAACTACAGCAACAGCAAGTAAAAAAATCGGCTTTTTCTTCATTTTCTCTCCTCCTTATACTTTCTCAGCATAGCTGCATTACGGCATTTTGTTTTTTCAAACACTTTGCCCAGACACCTTGCTTAGATGATATAAAAAGTATATTGGCAGCTATAACCTTTGTCAACGCACTTTTGCGCTTTTATCGAATAATCATAAATTCGTAAGAATTTCCTAAGAAATAATGCAAAAAAGCGCAGGAATTTCTTCCTGCGCTTTGCGTTTTTCGGGGGGATTATTCTTCGGTCAACTCACCACGAGATGCTGCCTTTAAATATGCAAAAATGAAGCCGTCCAAGTCGCCGTCCATAACAGCGTCCACGTTGCCGGTTTCAAAGTTGGTGCGGTGGTCCTTTACCATGGTATAAGGCATAAAGACATAGCTGCGAATCTGATGACCCCAAGCAATCTCGTTCTGTACGCCCTTAATATCGTCGATTTTGTCCATGTGCTGCTGGCGGGCAATCTGGTACAGCTTTGCTTCCAGCATACGCATAGCGTAATCACGGTTCTGGAACTGAGAACGCTCCGTCTGGCAGTTAACAACAACACCGGTGGGCTTGTGAATCAAACGAACCGCACTGGAAGTTTTGTTAACGTGCTGGCCGCCGGCACCGGATGCACGGTAAACCTGCATCTCAATGTCATCGGGGCGAATATCCACGTGAATAGAATCGTCCAGCTCCGGCATAACTTCCAGAGAAGCAAAGCTTGTCTGGCGGCGTGCCTGAGAGTCAAACGGGCTGACACGGACCAAACGGTGGACACCGTTTTCGCTTTTCAGCAAGCCGTAAGCATTGGTACCTTTAATCATAATAGAAGCACTCTTCATGCCCGCTTCATCACCATCTTGGTAGTCCATAACTTCCGTAGTCATGTCGTGTGCATCTGCCCACTTGTTGTACATACGGAACAGCATCTCGGCCCAGTCCTGTGCCTCTGTTCCGCCGGTACCTGCATGGAAGGTCAAAATTGCGTTGCAGTGGTCGTACTCACCATTCAGCATAGTAACCAACTGCAACTCGTCAATTGCCTTTTCTACATGATTTACAGCCTCTTCGCCTTCCGGTACCAGAGAGGGGTCGTTCTCCTCCTCCAGCATCAGCAGCATTGTTTCTGCATCATCATACATTCCACGCAGGCGCTCAAAACGGGTCAGCTTGTTTTTCAAGTCACCCATTTCGTCAAAAACCTTTTTGCTGGCGTCCATATCATCATAGAAGCCGGGCATGGACATCTTGTGTTCCAGCTCCTGCAAACGCTTTTTGCTCTGCTCAATTGCCAAAGCATCTTCCAGGTCGGCTACAGCAGTACGGAAGCCGCCCAGTTTAAATTTCAACTCATCTACTGTAATCATAGAAACCTCTCGCTACGAAAATACATAGTATATACACAGATACTTAATTAGTATACCTAATTTATATGATAAAGTAAAGATATATCGCAGAAAAGGTCTGCGAACATTGCTTTTTTCCTTGGATTGATGTACAATGTTGTATATTCATGTAAATATCGTGTATAGTTATGGAGGATATTTATGTACGATTTCACGGGTCAAAACTGCCCGATTTGTAAGCGTCCCCTGTCCGCAGATGCAGACATTGTTGTCTGCCCGATTTGCGGCGCCCCCTACCATCGCAGCTGCTACGAAGTGCGTGGTGCTTGTGCTTACGAGGATAAGCACTCCGAAGGTTTCGAGTGGAAACCTGCTCAGCTGCACACCGAAGCTGCACCGGCAGAAAATCGTCCCACTGCTGCTGAAAACCCTGCCCCAAACGCAGCGAGCCAAAATGGCCAGCCTGCAAAGGACCGTCTGGATTTTGACTACAGCCAGCTGTACGGGAACTCCTACACACCGCCGGAGAGCTCCTCGCAAGCTACAGACGGCTATGCGCCTGCCATCGACCCGAACAGTACGGTGGAGGGCATCCCCGTTTCGGATTGGAGCGCATTTCTTGGCAAGTCCCACTACATCTATTTAATGTTATTTAAGCAGATGGAACTTTTGCATCGCCGTGCAGCGGTCAGCTTTAGCGCAACCCTGTTTGGACCTTTCTATTTTATCTATCGTAAGGCATGGAAACCTGCCATCACCTTTACCTTACTGGAGCTGATTACCAGTATCCCATCTATTTTGTATATTCTCTGCCTGAGCGAAAGCCCTTTCACTACGGGAATCAGCGCCGATTTTGTATATCGCCTTTCCGCAGCTGCGGGTGTGCTGAATTTCGCCTTTGTTATTCTTCGTGGTCTGTACGGATTCCACTTTTACAAAAATTCCTGTATTTCTAAGATACAGCAAATTCGTGCCCAATACCCCGATGATACCAAACGTGAGTATGTATTGCGAGCACAAGGCGGAACAAGCTGGCCGGCTGTGTTTGGTCTTGCCGCATTCTGGTTTATCCTGATGTTTGTAATTGTTCAGTTATTTGCCGGTCCCAATCTGGCAGCAGTATATTCTCAGCTTGTTTAATAAAAAAGCTGTATAAATGCTATAAGGAGTGTCTTTTATGAAAATCACAAAGGCTGTTATTCCCGCCGCTGGTTTAGGCACACGTGTTCTCCCCGCTACCAAAGCCATGCCGAAAGGTATGTTGCCCATTGTTGATAAGCCTGCTATTCAGTATCTGGTTGAGGAGGCTGTTCAATCCGGTTGTACCGATATCCTGATTGTTTTGGGTCGCAACCAGTCTTTGATTGAAGACCATTTTGACCGTTGCCCTGAGTTGGAAGAAAAGCTGCGCAATCCCGGTAAAGAAAAAATGCTGGAGGAATGCTTGGGCATCGCTAATCTGGCTAACATCTACTTTGTACGCCAGAAGGAAACCTTAGGCTTAGGCCATGCCGTTGCCACTGCAAAGGCATTTACCGGCGACGACCCGTTCCTGGTTATTTACGGTGACGACGTTATCATTGGCGAGGACCCCGTTTGTGCCCAGTTGATTCGTGCTTACGAGGAATTTGGCCGTCCGGTTGTTGGTGTTAACGCTGTGCCTTGGGAGGATGTTTCCCGCTATTGCAGCCTAAAGACTACCCCCCTGCATGACAACTTGTTCTTTGTTGACGACATGATTGAAAAGCCCAAGAAGGGTCAGGAGTTCAGCAACTACTCCATTTTGGGCCGTGTGCTGCTTACTAAGGAGATTTACGATATTCTGTCTACCCTGCCCCGTGGCGCAGGCGGCGAGTATCAGCTGACTGACGCTATGGCTGAGTATGCTCGTACTCGTGGCGGCATGACAGCAGTTGACTTTGTTGGCAAGCACTACGACATGGGCAACAAGCTCTGCGTGGTAGAGGCTCAGGTGGAAATGGCTCTGAAGCATCCTGAAATCGGCGAGGCTTTCCGTGCTTATCTGAAAGAGTTCTGCAAGACACTGTAAGCTACAAAAAAATTACAAAAAGCAGCGATTCGGCACGATTTTCGTGTTGACATCGCTGCTTTTTTCTGTTATACTGTTTAAGCGTCCGCAAGGGCGTTTGTGATGTACAATCACAATCCTTGGCCATCCGGATTGGGTGGCCCTAAAGTCCAAAAGGAGGTGCTACAAAATGGCAAAGTACGAAACCATGCTGATTACCAGCTGTGTCGACGAGGAGGCTATGAACGCTGTCAACGCAAAGTTCAAGGCTCTGATCGAGGCTAACGGTACCATCGATTCCATTGAGGAGTGGGGCAAAAAGCGTTTGGCTTACCCCATCAACGACGAGGAAGAGGGCTTCTACACTGTGATCAACTTCACCAGTGCTCCCGAGTTCCCCGCTGAGCTGGATCGTGTGTACAAGATCACCGATGGCGTTCTGCGTTCTTTGATCGTTGCAAAGGAAGAGGCTTAAGTTTACGCTTAGGAGGCTGAAGATATGCTGAATGTTGTAGCTATTATGGGTCGCCTCGTTGCTGACCCCACCCTGCGTCAGACTCAGACCGGCCGTAAGGTCGCCAGTTTCCGCGTCGCCTGTGATCGCAGCCGCCGCGATGCAAACGGTCAGATGCAGGCCGATTTCTTCGATGTAGTTTGCTGGGAGGCCAGCGCAGACTTCGTCTGCAAGTACTTCCAGAAGGGTTCCCTGATTGCCATTGATGGCCGTCTGCAGAGCCGCAATTACACCGACAAGAACGGCAACAATCGCACAGCCATCGAAATCGTTGCAACCAACATCAATTTCGCAGGTCCCAAATCCACGAATAGCGGCAATAACAACTATAACAATTATGCCGCGCCTGCATCTAACGGGTACAATGCTCCCCATGCTAACGCCATGGAAGCAGCTCCCAGCTACTCTGCTGGCAGCAATGATGATTTCGCTGTCATTGAAGACAACGACGATCTGCCCTTCTGATGCAGTACATTCTATCAAGGAGGTAATAAGCAATGGCTTTTGAAAGAACCGAAGGCAGCCGTCCCGCACGCCCCATGCGTCGTGGCCGTAAGAAGGTCTGCAGCTTCTGTGTCGACAAGGTTGACACTATCGATTACAAGGATGTTACTCGTCTGCGTAAGTACGTTTCTGAGCGCTCTAAGATTATTCCCCGCCGTGTTACCGGCACTTGCGCTTTCCATCAGCGTGCACTGACCGTCGCTATCAAGCGCGCTCGTCACGTTGCTCTGATGCCCTACATCAGCGACTAATCGCTAAGTCATCCATTCTTTAAATCATCACCATATAAATCATCAGCAATCAGCAAGCAACATAAATTTCTCTTGGCCGGGAAGTTTATGTTGCTTTTTTTGTTTGCCTTATTTTCAAGTAGCAACCTTTCATAGATTACCTATCATCCCTATAGATTTTACCGAGCTGAAAAATCTACGCATCCCCACTATCTAGGTATATCTAATACTCTGTAAGCAGCCTTATAAAAATACTTCAAATACTTCTCTTCGATTCATTTAAGCTGTGTCTTTCTGCCACACAAGGTAGCAGAAAGATTTATTTCCGGTTGTTCTCCCCTCCCCTGCTTTTCATTTTGATAAACAAAAAGGTCGGTGCATCCCTTAACGGAACACACCGACCTTTTACTTATTTAGAATCAGCCCTGCTGTGCAGCCTTTTTAGCTTCCAGCTCAGCGATAGCATCCTTGCGGCTCAGGTTGATACGACCCTGCTGGTCAATATCGGTAACCTTAACAACAATTGCATCACCAACAGCAACAACATCTTCCACACGCTCAACACGCTTGGAGTCCAGCTTAGAAATGTGAACCAGACCTTCCTTACCGGGAGCAATCTCAACGAATGCACCGAAGTTCATCAGGCGGGTAACACGGCCCTTGTACAGAGCACCAACCTCAGGATCTTCCACGATAGTCTTGATGGTGAAGATTGCACGCTTTGCATCTTCCTGATCGGTTGCAGAAACAAAGACATGACCATCTTCCTGCACGTCAATCTTACAGTTGCAGTTAGCGCAAATATCCTGAATGACCTTGCCGCCCTTGCCGATAACGTCCTTGATCTTATCGGTGGGGATGGTCATGCTGAACATCTTGGGTGCCCAGCGGCTCAGCTCCTGACGAGGCTCAGCGATGCAAGGCTTGATGATTTCGTCCAGAATATACAGACGGCCCTTGCGGCACTTCTCGAATGCGTCTGCGATAATCTCATAGGTCAGACCATCAATCTTGATGTCCATCTGGATTGCAGTAATACCCTTGCGAGTACCGCCAACCTTAAAGTCCATATCGCCGTGGAAGTCCTCAACGCCCTGAATGTCCAGCATGGTCATCCAGCGGTCGCCTTCAGTAATCAGGCCGCAGGAAATGCCGGCAACAGGAGCCTTGATGGGCACACCAGCATCCATCAGTGCCAGAGTGGAACCGCAGATAGAAGCCTGAGAGGTAGAACCATTGGAGCTCAGGACCTCGGACACGCAGCGGATTGTGTAGGGGAAATCTGCCAAATCGGGCAGAACAGGAACCAGTGCACGCTCTGCCAATGCGCCATGGCCGATTTCACGACGGCCGGGGCTACGGGGAGCACGAGCTTCGCCGACAGAGTACGGCGGGAAGTTGTAGTGGTGCAGGTAGCGCTTGGTGGGCTCATCGTTCAGGTCGTCCATCAGCTGGTTATCCTTGGTACCGCCCAAAGTGCAAACAGTCAGCACCTGAGTCTGGCCACGGGTAAACATACCGGAACCATGTGCACGAGGCAGCAGGCCGACTTCAGCAGCCAGAGGACGGATTTCGTTGATGCCACGACCGTCAACACGCTTGCCTTCGTCCAGCAGCCAACGACGTACAACCTGCTTCTGCATCTTGTAGCTGATGGTATCCAGAGTTGCAGCGTCCAAATCGGGGTGCTCCTCTGCAATAGCGTCCATGATGGGCAGCAGAGCTGCGTCACGCACGTTCTTGTCATCGGTATCCATAGCAGCCTTAACCTCGTCCAGATGTGCTGCACAAACAGCATCAAACAGGTCGTGGTCCAGATCCATGGAAACAAATTCAATCTTCTTCTTGCCACGCTCTGCAACGATGGTGTTGATGAAGGTGATAATCTTCTTGATTTCCTCATGAGCCAGCTTGATAGCATTCAGCATCGTGTCTTCATCAACTTCGTTTGCGCCGGCTTCAATCATAACGATCTTTTCCTGCGTAGCTGCAACAGTCAGTGCCAAATCGCTGACCTGACGCTGCTCAAAGGTGGGGTTGATGACCAGCTCGCCGTCAACCAAGCCAACCTGCACGCCGCCAATGGGGCCTGCCCAGGGAATATCAGAAACTGCCAGAACCAGAGAAGTACCAATCATGCCGGCAACTTCAGGTACGCAGTCACGGTCCAAGCTCATAACGGTCATGGTGACACAAACATCGTTACGCATATCCTTGGGGAACAGCGGACGAATGGGACGGTCCACAACACGGCTGGTCAGGATAGCACGCTCGCCGGGGCGGCCTTCACGGCGCATAAAGCTGCCGGGAATACGTCCATCAGCGTACAGCTTTTCCTCATACTCAACGCTCAGAGGGAAAAAGTCAACGCCCTCACGGGGTTTTGCGCTCATAGTAACGTTGCACAGCACACGAGTGTCGCCGTAGCAAATCATAGCGCTTGCGTTAGACAGACCACACATCTTGCCCATCTCAACAGAGAAAGGACGGCCTGCTAACATGGTTTCATAAACCTTGTAGTTTTCGAATGTTTCTTTACGAGAACCAAATTCGATTGCCATTTTGTTTGCCTCCTATAAATATTTTATATCAAAACCGAGGCGCTCCCGTGGCTTTAGCAATAAATCCAACACTCGAACCATTCTGCTCAAATGCCCGATTTACTGCTATAACACACGGCCGACCTCTTTGTTTTGCTTTATAAAAATCCCGTTGCTTTTCGTTTCGTCATCATGCACTATAATTTGACAATGTTTTTGGCGAAAACAACATCTTAAAAAGAACAATGGGGCAGACGCCAAATGGCGCCTGCCCCACCGATATTACTTGCGCAGACCCAGGGTAGCGATCAGAGCACGGTAACGGTTGACATCCTTCTTTTCCAAGTATGCCAGCAGATTGCGACGGCGGCCGACCATCTTCAGCAGACCACGGTAGCTGTGCTTGTCGTTGGGGTTAGCCTTCAGGTGCATATTCAGCTCGTTGATGTGAGCGGTCAGCAGAGCGACCTGCACTTCGGGAGAACCGGTATCCTTTTCGTTCATAGCAACTTTTGCCATAACTTCCTGCTTGTTCATAGTAATAACCTCTTTTCATTTATTTGCCTATAGCGCAGCCAAGGGAAACGGTTAATCCCTGTTACAGGGCATACTCCCTAAGCCAGGCTACGGTACAGAAAATATTATAACACCTGCATACACAGAGTTCAAGCTTTATTTAGTAAAAAATATGCTTTTGCCTGCTGTGCTGCATCGTCGATGCACGCTTTTAATGCATCTAAACTTTCAAATCGACGAGAAGGCGCTAAATAAGCGTGGAACTCTACCCGTGGGTTTGTTCCATATAAGTCCCCGTCGAAATCCGGAATAAAGGTTTCGCAAGTGATTTTGTTCTCATCACTGTTTACTGTTGGGCGGCTGCCCAAACCGGTTGCCGAAGGATACCACTTACCGTTTACCAGCGTCTTGGTAATATAGATGCCGGTTTTGGGCAGCTGATAGCCCTCCGGAAAAACCTGATTGATTGTGGGGCAGCCAAAGGTTCTGCCCAAGCCCGCACCATGCTGCACCGGGAATTGAATTGCATACGGACGACCCAACATATCGTTTACCGCAGGCAAATCGCCCCCTGCTAAAGCGGTGCGAATCCGTGTGGAAGAAACCGTTTTTTCAGTAAACTGCGTCAGCGGAACAACAATCAGCTCGACGCCTTGCTTTTGGCAGAGTTCTTTTAACATTTCCACATTACCGGCAGCCTTAGCACCAAAGGTAAAGTTTTCGCCGCAGGACAATGCACGCACATGCAGCTTGTCCACCAAAACAGAAAAGAACTCCTCCGGTGTTAATGCTTTTACTTCTTCAAAATCAGGTGCAACATAGTAGTTGACGCCCATTTTTTCAATAATCTCGTGTTTTTCCTCGGTAGGCAGCAAACGGCTGCCCTTTAAGCCATTGACACGAGGTAAGTGAAAGGTAAAAACACCCGAGTCCGCGTTGTTCTTTTTCGCCCAGTTTACGGCAGCACCGATTACCGCCTGATGACCTATGTGCAGGCCGTCAAAAAAACCCATTGCAACCGCACAGCCCTTTTTCTCGGTCTGGGGTAAGGTTTCTATATGTGAATAGATCTGCATCATACAACTTCTCTCTTTTTACAGAAAACGGGCGCATCGCATCAACCTGCGCTGCGCTCGCAAAATAATTTTTCTACCAAAAGTACGCTGTTTTCTACTTTTGCAAGCCCTAAAAAGCTTCCTTCTTCGTCATACACACGATAACGGTCATCCTTTGCGGGATAGTGGCTTGTAGGGCAGCCGTTTTCCAAGTGTTTGCGTACTTTTGCATTTACCCTTAGCGGCGGCAAATGCATAAACACGCTTTCCACCGGAAGCAACAAGCTTTCCAACGTGCCGTTATCCTTCGCTGCCTGGATTTCCTCCAGAGAATGTGCGTCCTTTTCGCCATATACTCCTGCTTGTATCCGGCGCAAAGCACTCATGGTTCCCTTTTGGCCCATTGCTTTCGCAATATCTTCCAGTAACACACGGATATAGGTGCCCTTGGAGCAAGATACACAAAGTGTGTACTCATGCTCTGCCGGGCTGCCCTCATACGTAATCGAATGGATGGTAATCGGACGGGGTTTGCGCTCTACTTCGATGCCTTTACGCGCCGCTTTGTACAGAGGCTGCCCATTTACTTTAACCGCGGAGTACATGGGCGGCACCTGCTGCTGCGGGCCGATAAATTGCGGCAAAACTGCCAGAAGTTCGGCTTCTCCTGCAGAAACCGGAGCACTTTCCAGCACAGTACCGGTAATATCACCGGTATCTGTTGTTTGGCCTAAACGAAGTGTAGCACGGTAGGTTTTGTCGTGGTTTTCCTGCATATCCACGGCTTTGCTTGCGCCACCGCAAAATACGGGCAAAACGCCTGTTGCCATCGGGTCCAAAGTACCCGAATGGCCCAATTTGCGTGTTCCTAAAATGCCGCGTAGTTTTGCAATAACGTCAAAACTCGTCCAATCTGTAGGCTTATCTACAATTAGGATTCCCTGCATCAGCAGCCCTCCTGCGACTCTCGAATCACAGCCTCGACTTCTGCCAGAATAGCGTTTTTGGTGTTGTCCAAATTGCCTTCCAGCTCACAGCCTGCTGCACGGCTATGCCCGCCGCCGCCCAAGCGGCGTGCAATTGCACAAGCGTCCACATCGCCCAATGTACGAATACTGATGCGATAACTGCCCGTCGGCGTTTGGCGCAAGGTTAAGCCAACGTGGATACCTGCAATTTTCAGGGGCAGGCTGGTCAGGTCTTCCAAATCAGCCGGGTCTACCCCACTTTCCGCAATTTCCTCACGGGTAAGATAAATCAAAGCACAGCGCCCATCCATGTGGTATTCCAAATGGTCCAGCGCCATACGCTCTGCAGTAATGCGTTCCTTTGCAACGGTTTCAAACAGCAGCTTGTTCAAGTCTGCCATACGGGCACCCGCCTCCATCAGGCGGGCGGCAACCATATGGGTACGTGCTGTCGTATTGTTGAACTTGAAGCAGCCTGTATCTGTAGAAAGTGCCGTATACAAGCAATCTGCAATCAGCGGCGTAATCTCCGCACCCATATGCGCAATTACGTCCACCATTAGTTCAGCTGTTGCTGCGGCAGTCGAATCCAGCAAGGTAAAGTCTGCATAACCACCATTTCCTGCGTGATGGTCAATGCAGTAATTTACATGGCTTGCCAGTTCCGGTACGCCATTATTGGCACCAAACAGCTGTACGCTGGCTACGTCCACCCCTACCACTGTTTCCGGCTCAAAAGAGCCATCATAAACAGGGATTTCCATATAGGAAAACAAGGGTGGGATGGGGTCGGAACAAAGTACGGCGGCTGTTTTGTCCAACGCACGCAATGCATGGCAAAGAGCCGCACCGCTGCCTACTGTGTCCCCATCCGGATTTTTATGACACAGGATCAAAATGTTGTCTGCCGAAAAAAGGCAGTCCGACATTTGCTCCACGGTCAGATATTCCGTCATAACTTCCTCCTTATTTGGCAGGCTTACTCCGCATCGCTTTCTGCAGAAGTATTCTTGTTCAGCTCTTTTAACAGCTGATTGATGTGTTCTGCATAAGCAGCACTCTCATCCTCGACAAAAATCAAGCGAGGTGCCTTACGGATATGCATATGTTTGCTAATATCCGTGCGGACACGACCGGCACAGTGGTTCAGGGTTTCCACAACCACTTTTGTACCATCCTGACGGCCCATAACACTGATGTGAACTTTAGCCACATCCAGGTCAGGGGTAACATCCAAGCGTGTGACAGTCAGCAAGCCGCCTTCCAAGCGGGGGTCCTTCAGTCGGCTGATACTTGCGATGATTTCACGCTTCATATCCTGTGCCAAACGACCCATGCTTTTTTCAGACATAGTGTCCTCCTATCGCCCTTGCGCAAAGTAAGGCGTTTGCCTTACTCGCGGTATTCTTCCATCTTGAAGGCTTCATATACGTCGCCTTCCTTAACGTCGTTGAAGCGTGCCAAGGTAACACCGCATTCAAAGCCTTCGCTAACTTCCTTTGCGTCGTCCTTAAAGCGCTTCAAGCTTGCAATCTCATCTTCTGCCAAAACGATACCGTCACGAACAACACGAACCTTGCTGTCACGGGTAATCTTACCATCGGTAACACGGCAGCCTGCAACGGTACCAACGTTGCTGATCTTGTAGACCTGACGGACCTGCAGCTCGCCCAGCTGAACCTCACGGAACTTGGGAGCCAGCATACCCTTCATAGCGTCGGTAACATCGTTGATTGCATCGTAGATAACACGGTACATACGCATTTCCACGTGGGTAGCAGCGGCTGCTTCCTTAGCAATGTTATCGGGGCGAACGTTAAAGCCGATGATGATAGAGTTAGATGCATCTGCCAAGTCAACGTCAGACTTGCTGATTGCGCCAACACCTGCGTGAATTACACGGACACGGACTTCCTCGTTGGAAATCTTTTCAAGGCTCTGCTTAACTGCCTCGGCAGAACCCTGCACGTCTGCCTTAACAATGATGGTCAGTTCCTTCATGTCGTTCTGAGCCATCTGGGTAAACAGGTTGTCCAAAGTAACCTTGGTGTAAGCTGCAAACTGGCGCTCCTTAGCAGCGGTTGCACGCTGCTCTGCCAGCTCACGAGCCAGACGCTCGTCCTCAACAGCCTCAAACTGGTCGCCTGCTTCAGGCACTTCGGTCAGGCCGGTGATTTCCACAGGAGTAGAAGGACCTGCGGTCTTCAGGTTGCGGCCCTTGTCGTCACGCATGGTACGTACACGGCCAACAGCGGTACCTGCAATCAGCACGTCGCCAACGTTCAGGGTGCCGTTCTGCACCAGCAGTGTTGCAACGGGGCCCTGGCCCTTGTCCAGACGAGCCTCAACAACAGAACCCTTACCACGGCGGTTGGGGTTTGCACGCAGCTCCATAACCTCAGCTTCCAGAACAACACGCTCCAGCAAGTCCTGAATGCCGGTGCCCTTCAGTGCGGAAACAGGGATGCAAGCAACATCGCCGCCCCACTCTTCGGGGATAATGCCGTGTGCAGTCAAGCCTTCCATAACACGGTCGGGGTTTGCGGTGGGCTTATCCATCTTGTTAATTGCAACGATAATCTTAACGCCTGCTGCCTTTGCGTGGCTGATGGACTCGATGGTCTGGGGCATGATGCCGTCGTCAGCAGCAACAACCAGAATAGCCAGGTCGGTCATGTTAGCACCACGTGCACGCATAGAGGTAAATGCCTCGTGGCCCGGGGTATCCAAGAAGGTAATCTTAGAGCCGTTGATGGAAACCTGGTATGCACCGATTGCCTGCGTAATACCGCCAGCTTCGCCTGCGGTAACATTGGTAGCACGGATTGCGTCCAGAATGGAGGTCTTGCCGTGGTCAACGTGACCCATAACGCAAACAACGGGAGGACGCTCGACCAAGTCTTCGCTGTTATCCACTTCCTGCTCAAACAGGCGTTCCTCAATGGTAACAACCTTTTCACGCTCGACCTTTGCGTGGAACTCCTCGGCAACCAAGCTTGCGGAGTCAAAATCGACAACGTCGTTGATGGTGTGCATTTCGCCCATCTGCATAAACTTAGCAATAACCTTGCCGGCCTGCTGCTTCAGGCGGGTAGCCAGCTCACCAACGGTGATTTCGTCAGGGATGGTGATTTTCAGCTGAGCATTACGAGCCTTTTCCAACTGGATACGCTGCAAACGCTCGAACTCAGACTCACGCTTGCCCTTCTGGAACTGCTGGCGCTGGCGCTGGTTACGCTGAGAGAACTTCTGCTTGTTGCCCTGAGGAGTGGGCTTACGGCGGTTCTCAGTATTTTTGGTAGAAGCCAAGTCGTCGTACTTAGCATCAAAACGGTCAACGTTCAAATCCACAGTACGGGTGTCAACGGTAACGTGGTTTTCTTCACGCTTAACCTCAACGGTCTTGGTTGTCTTAGCAGGAGCCTTTGCACCGGTGGCCTTTGCCAACTCGCTCAAAGAAACCTTCTTTTCCTCGTGCTTTTTCTGAGTATGCTGCTTTTTAGCAGGTGCCTTTGCAGGCTCGGGATTTGCGCTGTTCAGATAAGCGTTCAAATTATTTTCTGCGTTATCACGGCTTACTTTTTCCAACAATAAATTCAGCTCCTGTTCTTCCAAATTAGAACTTACCTTTTTATTGGTAATGCCCATTTCATTCAGACTTTCCAGTACCTGCTTAGCGGGCTGGTTTACGTCCTTAGCAAAATCACTTACTTTGTATTTGATAATCATTCGCTGGCTTCCTCCTTCTGAATGAGGTGTTCGCATTGCTTCCGCTTTGTTTCGCACAGGCGAGCCAAATTGGTATCAATTACGGCATATACAGCAACACGTTTACGGGTGACATCTGCCAAGTCATCCTGGGTTAACGGCAGGGGCAAAACCTCCGCCATATCTTCCACAGCATAGCGCAAACGCTGTGCTGTTTTAGGGCTAATATCCGATGCCAAATACACGCAATCGGTTTTTCCTGCCATAACTGCCTCTACAACCGGGTCATAACCCATAACCAGCTTGCCGGCCTTGCGGCACATGGATAATGCGCCGTGCAGCTGAAACAGCAGTTCTTCAGGGGTGTAGTTGGGCGCAGCCTTTTTTTGATGTTTCATTGCTTAACCCTCCCCATTTTGTGCGTCGGCCAGTTGCTGTGCAAGGCTTTGATAAACCTCCTGCGGAATCGCAACCTCAAAGCCACGCTCCAGTGCTTTTTTCTTTTGTGCCTTTGTCAGGCAAGCGGGATCAGGGCAAATATAAGCACCACGTCCGGGCTTTTTACCCGTCAAATCCACGCTGATTTCACCGGTAGGAGCCTTTACAACACGAACCAATTCCTTTTTGGGCTTAGAGGTGTTGCAGCCCACACACTGGCGCATCGGAACCTTTTTCTGCATAGTTTCGGGTCCCCCTCTCTAACAATCAGTCGTTGGTAACAGTTTCGTCTTCCTCGCCGTAATAGCCGCTTTCCGGGCGGATATCAATGTTGTAGCCGGTCAGGCGTGCACACAGGCGTGCATTCTGGCCCTTATTGCCGATTGCCAGGCTCAGCTGGTTATCGGGCACGGTCACCTTGCAGCTGTGGGTTTCACCGGGCAGCAGCTCCACCTTAACAACCTTAGCCGGGCTCAGGGAAGCTGCGATAAACTCGGAAACATCCTCGCTCCACTTGATGATGTCGATTTTTTCGCCGCCCAGCTTCTCAACAACGTGAGCAACACGGTCGCCGTGTGCGCCGATGCAGGCAGAAACAGGGTTGACATTTTCATCGTTGGACCAAACAGCCATCTTGGTGCGGGCGCCAGCCTCGCGGCTGATTGCCTTAACCTCAACAGTGCCGTCGAAGATTTCGGGAACTTCCATCTCGAACAGGCGCTTTACCAGACCGGGGTGTGTACGGCTAATCATAACACGAGGGCCACGCTCAGTAGCAACAACGTCCACAACATAAACCTGCAGCTGCTGGCCTTCGGTGTAAACCTCGCCGGGGACCTGCTCGCTGTGGGGCAGGATTGCGTCGCCGCCCTTGCCCAGATTCAGGCTGACAGTGCCCTTTTCCTCATCAACGTGGGTAACAGTGCCCAGAATGATTTCGTGGCTCTTGGACTGCATCTCGTTCAGCTGCTGGTTACGCTCTGCCTCACGGATACCCTGACGGATAACGTGCTTAGCGGTCTGTGCTGCGATACGGCCAAATTCCTTGGTCTTCAGCGGGGTAACCAAACGCTGGCCTGCATGGTAGGTCTTGTTGATGCGCTGTGCGTCACTCTGAGAAATCTGGGTGTGCTCGTTCTCCAGCTCTTCGTCCAGAACAATGTCACGCAGCAAAGATACTGCAAACTTGCCCTTAGTGGGGTCGATTTCCACACGGACGTTTTCTTCTTCGACTTCGTAGTTCTTCTTAACTGCAATTACAATTGCTGCCTCGATTTTCTCCAGCAAGTAATCGGGCGTGATGCCACGCTCACGTGTAAGCATGGACAGCGCTTCGAAAAACTCGTTATTGCTTGCCATTTTGATATCCTCCTATAATTCGCATCGAATTGTTATAGCTCTTTATTAAAACAGGTCCTCGTCGTCGCACAGACGAACGCTGCTTGCAGCATTTGCTGCAAAGCTTGCCTCACCGTTTTCGGTTTCCAGAGTAATGGTTGCGCCCTCACGAGACTTCAGCACACCGGTGTATTCACGGTTGCCTTGCTCGTCGGGGCGAATCAGCTTTGCGCTGACCTTTTGGCCCAGCAGCTGGGTGTAGTGCTCGGGGCGGGTCAGTTTACGGCCAACACCGGGGCTGCCTACCTCCAGATAATAGCTTTGATCGATTGGATCTTCCTCATCCAAAATCGGGTCAATTGCATGGGATACTGCTGCGCAGGTATCCGTATCCATGCAAGTTCCATCGGTTTTGTCAATGAGCACTCGCAGGAACCAATCCGGGCCTTCCTTTTCAAAGACCACGTCCCACAGCTGGAGCCCCATGCCTTCTACGACAGGGCGAACCAGGGTTTCTACTTTTTGTGCGGTGTTGCCGCCAGAAGTTTTCGCCATAAAAACGCTCCCATACAAACAAGAAAAGCGGACCTTGCGGCCCACTTTCCATAAAGTTATTAACGTACTATACGAAGTATAGCATACTGAAAGTGGTTATGCAAGTATTTTCCTGTTTTTCGCTGTTTTCTCTGTTGAAATGCCCATAAAAAGCGTTTTTCTTGTTTGAATCGTCTGCATCGCTGTGCTATAATTGCCAAAATATAAGTAAAATAGGAGGGCTTTTGTATGAATGCACCCATTGACGTTTCCGCTGTTACACTGCACACGCCGCGGCTGACGCTGCGCCCTTGGCAAATGCAGGACCTTGCAGACTTTTACGAATATGCCCGTGTAGACGGCGTAGGCCAGATGGCCGGCTGGCTGCCTCATAAAAATATAGAGGAATCCCGTACCATTTTACAAATGTTTATTGCGAGCAAAACGCAGTTTGCCATTGTATATAACGGCAAGGTCATTGGTTCGGTAGGTGTAGAAAAATACGACGAATCTTTTTTGCCGGAATACGCCGACAAGCACGGCCGTGAGCTGGGCTTTGTTTTGTCCAAAGATTATTGGGGGCAGGGCCTGATGCCGGAAGCCGTCAATGCGGCAGCCGATTACCTTTTTGAAAAGGAAAATCTGGACTTTCTTGTCTGCTGCCACTTTATCGAGAACGACCGTTCCCGCCGGGTACAGGAAAAATGCGGCTTCCACCATGTAAAGCAGGCAAAATACACCACTCGCTGGGGCGAAGTAAAAGACGAATGGATTTCGATTCGGGAAAAGTAAATCGACTAATAAAAAGCGAGCAGCGCCACGCCACGAAAACGGCTTGAGGCACTGCTCGCTTTTCTTTCCTTTACACCGATTTGCCTTCCAGCTCGGCCAAAACCGCAAAGAGCGCTTTTTTGTTGGCTGCAAACTGAGGTGCAAAATCCTGTTCCCAGTTGTAATCCAAGTATAGTGCCCGATATATTTTGCGCCCCAGCAGTTTTATCTGGATGGGGTCCGCCTTTTGTTCCAAGGCTTGCACACGTTCGGCAAGCTCCATACAAGTCAGCGCCCAATCTATATCCAGTGGCTCACGCTGCTCGATTTTGTACAGGGCAAGATAATCCGTAACCTTTGCACGAATCACCTGCCCGCCGCAATCGGTAGGCTGCATAAAATAGCTTATGGTTTCGTCCGTATCAATTTGCTGCCCTAACGGGTACAATGCACATACCAGCGGCTTTGCATCGTGAATTGCACAGCGGCTTTTATATAGGAAAGGACAGTTGTTCTTTTCGTTTTTGAGTGGCTGGAGCCGAACCACCGGCATCTGGCTGTTTGCACCGATGCTGTGGCGGCAAAAGGAGCGCACCACCAATGCAGGCGGTAGTCGCAGCCGATTGCAAATGCGCCACAAATCATAGCCGGAAAGTACAATGTCCTCTCTGCCACGGCAGCAATCCCCGCAGCCCCGGCAGGCAAACTGAAAAACGTCCTGCTTTTCCAGTGGGGGAAATTCTGCCGTTTGGGTGCAGCCTACCTGACCGCACAAATCTATTTGTTCATCTTTCATAACTTGCTTTCACCTGTTTTTGATTATTCGGGTGCCTTCATGCTTTCTACCATGCTGATATGGTTGACCAACCGATGCATAAACGTACTTACCACTGCGGTAAACACCATCGTCAGCACTACGCTCATTACATAACTGCTGGGTGCAATACTGCGGATAAACATCATCTGGTCAATTTCGACTGTACGCACAATAAACTGATGCAATGGAGCGCCCAGAAGCAAACCAAGCAAAGCACCTATCAAACTTAAAATATAAATTTCCCGGAAAATGTAGCGGTTTACTTCCCCTTCAAAGAAGCCAAGCACCTTAATGGTAGCCAGCTCCTTTTTGCGCTCGGCAATATTGATATTGATTAAGTTGTACAAAACCAACGCCGCCAATGCCGCCGCACAGAAGATAACCAGCAGCACCACATAATTGATACAGCTGATTACGTTAGTAAAGGTTGCGGTTAAATCCTCCACCATAGAAACCGAAGTAACGTAGTTTTCGCCTAAAAGCGAGGCAACCAGCTTATCCGCTGCCGCCGTATCCTCACCGCAATTGGTTTGCGCCAATATGGTATTCCAAACAGGGGCAGTACCCATTACCTGCTCGTACACCTGCGGGCTGACAATCAATCGGCTGGACAGGTAGTTTTCGTTGATGCCGGTAAGCTGTAACGAAACACGCTCGCCGCTTTCGGTGTAGAGCCATATAGTATCGCCTACGGCAGCACCTAAAGTTTCGGCCGATTTTTCGGTTAGCACAACACTGTTTGCATCGTATGCAATGGCCTGCTTGCCAAAACGGGTTTGCAGCGTAAAGTACTGTGTCAAATCCGTATCGTCTTGGCATACGGTCAAGGTTGTTGCACCTTCTAGGCCGTCCTCGTTGGATATGGTCACATTCTTTGTATGGAAAATACCCTGATATTCCACCTTATCGGAACCTTTCAGTTCTTCCAGTAAGCCACGAGGCTCGGTCAGTGCCTTTTCGTTGCTAAACGATACCTGCATATCGTAGTGGTTCAGCTCGCTGTACTGTACGCCCACAATCTCCATAATGGAATCCTGCAAGCCAAAACCAACCAGCAGCAGCGCCGTACAGCCTGCAACACCCAAAACCGTCATGAAAAACCGCTTTTTATAGCGCATCAGATTGCGGGCTGTAACCTTATGGGAAAAGGACATACGCTTCCAGATGGGTGTAATGCGCTCCAGCAAAATGCGCTTGCCCGCCGGGGGCGCCTTTGCCAGCATTAAGGTTGCCGGTTTTTCCGAAAGGGTCGCATGGCAGGCATTCAGCGTTGCCAGCGAAACTACGGAAACGCTTGCCACAATGCTGACCATAATCAGCCATGGATAGTAAATCACATGGAATGTGGGAATTTGATACATGACGGAGTAGGCAATCCAAATAACGGTTGGGAAGCCTGCAAAGCCAATCAGCATACCGCACACTGCGCCCAAAAGGCTGGCTGCCAGCGCATAAATGAGATATTTACGGGTAATGGCTGCTTCGGAATAGCCCAAAGCCTTAAAGGTACCGATTTGCTGGCGGTTTTCCTCTACCATGCGGGTCATGGTTGTCAGCGCAACCAGCGCCGCTACTAGGAAGAAGAACACCGGGAACACTCTTGCAATTGCACCGATTCGGTCAATGTTCTGCTCAAAGGTAGCGTAGCAGACAATCATGTCCCGATTCAGCACGTACCACTCTCCGGCGGCGATATTATCAATCTCAGCCTGCGCCTGATTGATTTTATCCTCTGCGTCTTCCAGCTGCTTTAAGGCATCTGCCTTTTCGGCTTCAAAGGTTGCCTTGCCTTCTTCCAGCTCCTGTACACCGCTGTTGTACTGTGCCCAGCCGTCATCCAGTTTTGCACGGCTGTCCTCCAGCATTTGCTCCGCTTGTTCCAGTGCGCCATACGCTGTCGAAATCGCCATCTGCCCTTCCAGCAGTGCTTTTTTCATTTTACGAAGTGCGCTGCTGGTTTGGTTCAGCAGTTCCTGATTGGAAATATCAGGGGAAGAAATCAGCCTCTGCGCAAACAGCTGTTGTTTTACCTGCGTCAACTGTGCCTGATACTGTTCTACCTGACCTTTCAGCTTATTGTGGTTTTCCAGTGCTTTTTGGTAGGCATCCTCTGCCTTTGCCAGCAGCTCCGGGTCTGTTTCCGGGTCATTTCGCAATTGTTCCAGCTGCTCCTGTGCAAGCTGAAGTGCTGCCTGCGCATAGTCCAGCATCGGATAGGCAACTTCCAACAGGTACACAGACACACGCAGCCCGTCCAGTTGTTCTTCAAATGCCAGTACGCTGTCATGGCTCACTAAAATCTGATTTGCACCTGATTGCAGCGAGCTGGGCAAATTTTTACGTTGCTGTGCCAAAGCGTCCTTGCCGTCTTTATACTGCTTTTCGCCGGACTGCAAATCCGCATAGGCTTTATCCAAATCCTTTTGTGCGTCGTCCAGTTTTTTCTGCCCTTCGGCAAGCTGTGCTTCTGCCTCCGCCTTTTGGTCCAGATAGGCTGCCTTCGCATCGTCCAGTTCAGTCTGGGCATCGGTTACAATCTGATTGCGGCGGATTTCCACCTGCTCATAGGACAACTGCTCCAAACGGTCCTGTACCGGCTCTACAACAGCATCATAAGCATCGCTGTACATGTTTTGCTGTGCAGCACCCTCTACTGTAAGGTAACAAACCGTAAAATAATCCTGCGTAAAGCTATCGTCGGGCAGATAGGCTATAAAATCCAGTACACCGTCCCCTGCCATACTGGTTCCGCTATCTATGGAAAAGTTCATGGGGCTTTGCACTAAGCCCACAATGGTATAGGACTGCTCCATAAGGTCTTGTTCTTCTACCAGTGTAACGGTATCTCCCACCTGTAAGCCGTCCAAAAAGCCAAGGGTCTGCACAGCACACTCGCCCGGTGCACTGGGCAAGCGCCCCTCCTTTACGGTCAGGCGATTGATTGCCCCCTCTGCGTCCGCTGTGCCGTCTTTCGGCAAACTGTGGGCACGCATTACTAAGGTGTCGCCTGCCGCATTGGTTACCTCGCAGTCCAGCGTCTTTGCTGCCTCTGCCTGCTCTACACCCTCTGTCCGGCGAATCGCAGCAATGTTTTCCTCTGTCAGGCCCAGTGTGGACATAATATGTAAATCGCACAGGCGGCTTTCCCTGAAATAGGTGTCGCCTGCCGCCTGCATATCCGGCGCAACGCTCATTAAGCCTGTAAGCATGGTAACGCCCAGCATCACAATCCCAAAAATCGAAAAAAATCGACTGCGGGTTGTTTTTACTTCCCGTATGATATTTTTTTGATAAGAATTTTTCGGCAAGAAACTCACCACTCAATCTGTTCCACCGGCACAGGTTCCGGGTTCACTTCATTCGAAAGGATTTTTCCGCTTTTTACACGAATCACACGGTCGGCCATTGCTGTCAGTGCAGAGTTGTGCGTTACAACCACAACCGTTTCGCCTGTTTTACGGCAGGTTTCCTGCAACAAAGCAAGCACAGCCTTGCCCGTTTGATAGTCCAGTGCGCCCGTAGGCTCATCGCACAGCAGCAGCTTTGGATTTTTTGCCAGTGCACGTGCAATGGACACACGCTGCTGCTCGCCGCCGGACAGTTGTGCAGGAAAATTATTTAAGCGCTGGCCCAGTCCGACGCCCTCCAAAGTTGCGGCTGCGTCCAGCGGATTTTTGCAAATTTCACTGGCAAGCTCCACGTTTTCCAGTGCAGTAAGGTTTTGTACCAAGTTGTAAAACTGAAAAACAAAGCCAATGTCATAACGGCGGTACTCCGTCAGCTGTTTTGCAGTATAGCTGCTGATTTGTTTGCCGTCCATGTAAATTTCGCCTTCGTCGCACTGGTCCATGCCGCCAAGCATATTCAAAAGCGTTGTTTTGCCCGAACCGGAAGGGCCTACAATAACACAAAACTCCCCTTTATCAATATAAAAGTTCATGTGGTCTGATGCCGCAATACGCACTTCACCCGTTTGGTAATACTTGCACACATCTGTAAAAGTAACAAAGTGTTCCATAAGCAGCTCCTTATTGTATCACTTGGTACTTTAATCATACCCCATTTTTCGACCTACCGCAACCGCACTCCTTTATCTTTACAGTTTCTTTGCAGCAAAATAAAAAGCGCCGCAGCAAATGCCATGCTTTTGCGGCAAGGCTTTTACTGCGGCGCCTATTTCAAAAGATAATACAGATTAACCCGGAGCAGCCATCATTGATGACCTTTTCCAAAGTGCTTTGGATTCGTCCACGGGCGTCCTGCGGCATATGCAAAAGCTTGTTTTGCAATCCCTCGTTTACCAGTTCGTGCAGGCTCTTGCCAAAGATGTTGGACTCCCAAATCTTGAGCGGGTCCTCGCTGAAGTCCGCTAAAAGGCTCTTAACCAGGTCTTCGCTTTGCCGCTCGCTGCCTACAATGGGGTTCACCTCGGTATGAATTGTTGCCTTCATCAGGTGGATGGAGGGTGCGCACGCCTTCAGCCGTACACCGTACTTATTGCCCTGACGGATAATTTCGGGTTCTTCCAGCTGTAATTCATCAATGGTAGGCATCACAATACCATAGCCGGTAGCCTCCACCTGCTCCAGTGCATTGCGTACCTTTTCGTATTCCTTTTTGGCCTTTACCAACTGGATTACACACGGCATCAGGCCGGCTTCGTCCACTACGTCCAGTCCGGTTTGCTCGGACAGCACCTGATAGAACACCTGCGGGTGCAAAGTGATGCGTACCCGCACAACGCCTTCGGACAAGTCCATATTTTCCACTTTGCAGGATTCGATGTACTCGCACTCAGGCGGCTGCCGCTCGGCAAGGTCCTTCATGCGGTTGCCGTTATTGACCCATTGCAGCACAGCGCTGTAAATCGCCTTTTGCAGCGGGTGCTCCGCTTCCAGCATAGGAATCCAGCGTGGCAGGGCAAAATCCAACTGTTTTACAGGGAACTCGTACAGCACACGCTGCAAAATTTCCTCCAGCTGCTCCATGGTAAGGTCGATGCAATTTACAGCAATGACAGCATGGCCGTACTTTTGCTCCATCTGGGCAGCAAGCTCTTTGGCCTCGGCACTTTCGGGCTGGGTTGTATTCAGCAGGATAACATACGGTTTTTCCAGTTGGTCCAGCTCCGAAACGATACGTTCCTCTGCATTTTCGTAGTTTGCATGGGGAATGTTGCTGATACTGCCATCCGTTGTAACCAAAATACCAATGGTGGAATGCTCCGCAATCACCTTATGGGTGCCGGTTTCTGCCGCTAAATCAAAGGGGACCTCCTCATTAAACCAGGGGCTTTTTACCATACGCGGCTTCTGGTTTTCCTCGTGGCCCACGGTTCCGTCCACCATATAGCCCACACAATCAATCAGCCGTGTGCGCAGCTCGGCGCCGCCCTCCAATGTAACCGAAACTGCCTTTTCGGGCACAAACTTCGGCTCGGTTGTCATAATAGTGCGCCCCGCAGCGGACTGCGGCAGCTCATCTCTTGCACGGGCACGCATGGCAGGGTCTTGAATATTAGGCAGAACAAGCAGCTCCATAAAACGCTTGATAAAGCTGCTTTTACCACTGCGCACAGGGCCTACTACACCAATATAAATATCACCGCCGGTACGGGCTCCAATTTGTCCATATACCCTATCGTCCATTTGGGGAAACCTCCTTCTTATTCCGTACAGGGAATCAGCAAGCACGTCCCTGTAGGAATCGACTCCTCTGTTAATCCATTTGCCTGCATAATTTTTGTGGGCAATACATGGAACCTTCGTGCCACATCAAACACTTGCTCACCGGCCTGTACGTAACAGGCACGCAGCACAATTTCCGAATCATCAGGCTCCAGTTCCTCTCCCAGCTCCACATCCAGCAAAACAGGCTGCGTATTGCAGCGCAGTAAAAAGCCTTCGACGTGCAAGGATGCCGAAACTTCTGCGTGTTCTGCGCTTAAAATGCAGTTCATGCTGTCTACCGAAATCCAGATTTCCGGATGCACAGATTCCGCATCGGTGATGTGCTCCAGCGGCAATACAATTTCTGCTGCACTGTCCTGACTTTCCAGTTCATCCAAATCGTTTTTGTACAGCACACTCAGCTGGGCACGAATTCGCAGCCCGCATTGTCCGTCACGCACCAAAATTTCGGGTGCGGCAGGAACTGCAAAGCAGGAAAGTATCTGAACCGACTGCTGCGGCAATGGAATCTGTGCTGTAACGGTTTGATGCTCGTTCAGCGTGGTTTCCAACAGCTCCGTTGTAATAGGCTCTGTGCTTGTATTCAGCTCATACTGGGTAGAGAAGCACTCCTCGACCACGTCGATAGAGTAATCCCGGAAGGCACGCAAATGCAGCATAGCCGATGCGGAAATGCGGTGTTTATCACCGGAATCAGGCGCAGCCTGCAAGGTAAAGCCCGCCGGCTCCAAAACACAGAAGCACTGGCAGTCTTCCGCCAGGTCGTCTATATCCAGAATTTGTACAAAGGGAATCATCACCCGCTGTGAAAGCAGTTTGTCATCACCGTTTGTGCGGTAGGCAAGCTGTGCCATGATTTCGCCCTTGACCACAAATTTGCCACGCATCACCTTTTGCTCACGGATTTGCACCGAGCCGGAAATATCCAGCACTGCCTCGGGAGCAAGCTCAAAGGAAAAATCGCTTTCTGCGGTAATCAGCTTATCCACGCTGCTGATGTTGCGCATCCCCTTAACAGGGCTTTGCTTTTGGGCTGTGCCTGCCTCCGAAACCGCACACACAACCTCTTTGCGGTACTGGGTGAACACCGCAGCCGAAAGCTCCCACGCACCACGGATTTCCACCCTGCGCTGATGTACCGCACGGCAGTTCAAATATTCTACCTCACCGCCCACTGTTGCCGACCAATCGGAGTATTCCTCTGCCGGAATTTCCAAGGCTTTGCTAAAGGGAATTTTTTGTTCTGTCTGGCACAATCCGCCGGAATCTTCTCCTTGGTAATAGACAACGCACCGCAGGTATCCTTCCAGTAACAGCCTACCGGGCTGCAATTTCTTTTGCAGCACCACCATTTTGGTAATGCACTTTACAATTTTGAACACTTGCGGCAAATAGTCCGAAATAAGGATTTCCGTTTCAATGGGAATTTCCGATTTAACCGTAAAAGATCTCCCCGCCGCTGAAATCGTATCGCGGAACACTTTCAATTCCATATTTACGCCCCTTTCCCATAACATGGTAAAATGTATTCCGTGATTTTTGTACTTATGCAAAAAAAGAGCCTCTACCTGCGGTAGAAGCTCTCTTTTTTCATCAATCTGCTTTTTTTACACCAAAAACCATACGTAAAATGCCGCTTAACAGGCGTGGACTCTTAATAACGATAACCTGCATATCAACCCGACCTTTCTGTAATGCTGATTAACCCATTATATCGGTTTTGCAGGCAAAATGTTCCTAATCTGCGTAAGTTTCTATAACAATCAGGCTTCCTTTTTGAATGGAGATGGTTGCTTGCTCGGCTTTCCACTCGTTGCTTACGCCAAGCGGATAGCTTACCTCCAAGGAGGCATTCTGCAATGGGTATGCCGCCCCCTCTAAACAGATGCCTTCGGTTTTGCCTTCCAACGGAAACAAAGAGAAGAACTTATAGCCGCCATTGCGGTATTCTCGTTTTTCTCCCGGCAGAACATAGGTCACCCGGCTGCGTTCGTCCAGCATTGTTACGTAGATGCCCTGCTTTTCCAGCCAGAGGCCCGTACCGATGTTAGCCAGCGTATGCTCCATGCGTTTGCCGCCCAGCGCACCCAGCATCAAAATATGGGTACATCCCATTTCCACCGCCATACGTGCCGCATAGTGGGTATCGGTATCGTCTTTTTCACGGGGCAAAACCAGTACGTTTTCCATATTCGGCCGTTCCGAAGAATCAAAATCCCCTAAAACAAGGTCAGGCTGAATGCCCAGCTTTTCGCAGTTATGCCAGCCGGCGTCACAGGCAATTACATAGCTGCCCTGAAAATCCTGCGGAATCGTCTGCTCGGCTGCAACCGGACCTGCCGAAACAATAATGCAATGTCTATTCATGTTTTCACCTACAAAAATACGGCAGCCACCTTTGTGCTGCCGTATCTTTTTACTTAAAATCGATCTGGCCGCTGCCAATCCTTAATATCTTTTACTTCGTCGTACATCATGGCATAGCTATCGTAACGTGTGCGGGAAATCTCCCCACGCTCCAGCGCAGCCAGCACAGCACAGCCTTTTTCGTTGCGGTGTGCACAACCGGTAAAACGGCACTGGCCCAAGTACGGACGAAACTCCGGAAATGCCAGCTCCAGATTCTCCTTGGGGATATAGCAGGCTTTGCCTGTATCCAAGCTTGCAAACCCCGGTGTATCGGCAATTTTACCGCCGAACGCTTCAAAGATGGTCACTTCACGGGTTGTGTGACGTCCGCGGCCCAGCTTCATGCTGATTTCGCCCGTTTGCTGGCCCAAATCAGGCAGCAACGTATTCAGCAGCGTAGACTTGCCTACGCCGGAGTTGCCGCAAAAGGCACACAAACGGCCGGTAATCCAGCTTTTGATTTCCTCCAGACCTTCCCCTGTTTCGTAGTCAACACGAATAAAAGGGATGGTCGACTTTTCGTATGCCTGCTCCAAAAACTTTGTTTCAGCCAAGTCACCCTTGGTACATATAATCACCGGCTGAACGCCTTTGTCTACGGCAATCGCACTCAGCTTATCCAACACCAGCGTGCTGGGTACCGGTTGGGTTGTGCTGGCAACCAAAAACAGCACGTCCAGATTTGCAATCGGCGGACGCACAAATACATTTTTGCGCTCCTCGATTTTTGCAATAACAATACCGCCGTTTTCGGTTTCCAGCTCTACGTTATCTCCCGCAACCGGCGAAATACGACGCTTGCGGAAGATGCCCTTTGCCTTGCACTCCAGCACCTCTGTGCCTACATTTACATAATAAAAACCGCCAATGCCTTTTACAACATAACCTTTCATACGCAACTATTCCGTCTTATTTTTTGGGAATCAACTGGTCCAAAACATCCTTTACGTCTTCCAATGTGCCAGTTTCTTCATCGTTTTTATCGTCATCCTCTGGCTTTGCGGTAGGCTCCGGGGTAGCTGTGGGTTCCGGGGTGGGTTCCGGCGTAGGCTCGGGGCCGTCCGAAATATAAACCGGGATACGGCTGTTAATCTTAACCTCAGTGCCTGCGGCATAGCCCTGACCGCAAATCGTGTTGGGGGGCAAATCAGACCAAGTATGGGTCTGCACACCAACGCTCAGCTTGTGAGAGGCCAGCAAACGCACAGCATCCTCGTAGCTCAGGCCGGTCAGCTCAGGCACCTCAGCAGTATTTGCAACCTGCTCACGGCTGATATAAACCTTAACTGTGGAGCCGGACTCAACCTTTGTACCTGCTGCGGGGTCGGTGCTGATAACTGTTCCAACCGGCACATTCGGGTCGACCTTATCAATCATCATTACATACAGGCCCAGATTTCGCAGGGTTTCGTCAGCATCCTCACGCACCATATTTGCCAGCTGCGGAATCTCCTCATAGCGGGTGCCCAAAGATACATACAACTTTACTTCCTGACCGGCCTTAACGGTACGGCCCTCTCTGGGAGACTGCTTGTAAATCACACCGGCCTCGTGCTCAGAATCGTAATTTTCCTCAAATACAAACTTGACCTTAGACGCCAGCGGATCTTGCTCAGCAGCGTCTTTCGTCATGCCGACAAAAGAGGTCAACAACACGTCCTCGTTCTGCTGGAACAAGGAGTTGCTTGCATTGCGCAAAATCGTAAAGCACATAATAGCACAGCCAATGCAGAAAGCCAGCGTAATGCCAAACAAAATTGGCAGGAACTTGCTTTTCTTCTTTTTAACGGTGACTGTTTTCTTTTTTGTTGTTTCTGTTCCGTTTTTTGTCTGCTTCATAACTTTTTCCATCACATTTGCAACAGGAACCTCCGACATATATTTGTACTCAAATCGAATTGCCGGGTCTTCCTTAAATTTACGGATGTCCTCCAGCATTGCTGCTGCACTGTCATATCGCTGTTCGGGGTCTTTTGCCATCGCACGCTCAGTAATTTGAATCAGTGCTTCCGGGACATCCTGCACAATCTCTGCCAGCGGAGGCGGTGCGTCGGAAATCTGCTTAATTGCAACTTCCACTACACTGCCCTTTGTAAAAGGCAGCCTGCCGCTCAGCATCTCGTACATCATAATACCTACTGAGTAGATATCGCTTTTTGCGTCAGTTACATCACCTTTTGCCTGCTCCGGGCTGATGTAATGGACACTGCCCATTGCCTTACCACTCAGCAGCTGGTTTTCGGCACGGGAAATACGTGCAATACCAAAGTCCATCATGCGCAGCCCACCATCGGGCAGCAGCATAATATTTTGCGGTTTTACGTCACGATGTACTACACCATTTTCATGTGCGTGCTGTAATGCCTGCAAAATTTCGCCCACAAAGTGTACCGTTTCACGCCAATTCAGCTTGCCGCCACGCTGGTCCAAATAGTGGCGCAGGGTAATACCGTCCACATATTCCATCACGATATACTGCAGCTTATCGGTTACCGAAACATCATATACCTTTACAATGTTGGGGTGGTCCAAAAGCGAAATCGCCTTAGATTCGTTTTTGAACCGACGCACAAGGTCAGGGTCGCCCATATACTCCTCACGCAGCACCTTTACAGCAACTACGTTACCTGTACGCAAGTCCTTGCCCTTGTACACATTGGCCATACCGCCGGTACCAATCAGACTGTCAATCTCATAGATACCGTCCAGTTTTGTTCCAATCAGTTTATCCATTTTGCTCCTCCATGTCTGGTGTAGCCAGCAGAACCGTAATATTATCCGGGCCGCCGCACGCATTTGCAGCATCTACTAATGTTTGCGCTGCCGCATAAAATGCAGTACCCTTCAAAATACGCTCCATGCGTTCCTTGGCAACCGCATTGGTTAACCCGTCTGAGCATAAAAGCAGTATCTCTTCGGGCTGGATTTCCGCAGCGGTATATTCCGGCTCCAAACTTTTCTCCACGCCCAAAGCACGTGTTATCACGTTTTTTCGGGGGTGATTTTTGGCTTCTTCCTGCGTGATAGCACCTTTATTGACCAGTTCTTGCACGTAGGAATGGTCCTGTGTTAATTGTATCAGCTCGCCTGCACGATACAGGTAGCAGCGTGAATCGCCCACATGCGCAATATGCACAGTATTGCCTATCATCATAACCAATACAGCTGTTGTGCCCATGCCTTGGTAACGTGCTTGTTCCAGCGAGCGTTCATGAACGACTTGGTTTGCGTGGTCCAATGCAGACATGATGAAGCCACGTGGACCGCCTGCGTAAGAGGCATCCCACGTCATCATCCATTCTTCTATCGTATCGCAAGCCAAACCGGACGCTAACTTTCCACCGTTGGCACCGCCCATGCCGTCACAGACAAGTGCCCACGTAGTTCCATCTGATAAACAGCCTGCACGGTAGTTATCCTGATTTTCGCTGCGTACGCAGCCCACATCAGTACTTCCGATCAGTCGCATTTGCTGTTCTCCTTTTCCTGCATTTCTTCTCTGCGAAGCTGGCCGCACGCCGCACTGATTTCGCTGCCCAAGCGGCGGCGAACCGTGGCATTTACGCCCAAATCTGTAAGCAGTTTCTGAAAACGACGCACGTTTTCCGCATCAGATGCAGAATACGGGCTGCCGTCTACGGGATTGATTGGAATAAGATTTACGTGTGCGCCCATGCCACGAATCAGCTGCGCCAGCTTGCGTGCACAAGCGTCGCTGTCGTTTACACCACGCACCATGGAATATTCAAAACTAACACGGCGGCCGGTAGTTTCCTGATAGGAGCGCACCGCCGGCATCAGTTTTTCCAGTGGGTATGCATTATTTACCGGCATCATACCGCTGCGAATATCGTTAAACGGCGCATGCAGAGATACCGACAAAGTAAGCTGCAAATTTTCCTGCGCCAAACGGCCGATACCCGGCACAAGGCCGCAGGTGGAAAGGCTGATATTCCGCATACCGATATTTACGCCGTCAGGCGAAGAAATGATATGCAAAAAGTCCAGCACATTCTCGTAGTTATCCAAGGGTTCACCAATACCCATCAGCACAATATGGGAGATACGCTCGCCAATATCACGCTGTGCGGTATAAATTTCCGCTGCGATTTCACCTGCTTCCAGATTTCGCACACGGCCCGCCTGCGTAGATGCACAAAAACGGCAGCCCATACGGCAGCCCACCTGCGTAGAAACGCAAACGGTGTTACCATAATTATAGCGCATTACAACGGTTTCAATGCAGTTGCCGTCTGCCATACGCAGCAAATATTTTACAGTACCGTCCTTTGCCTGCTGGCGGCGCTCAATTACGGGCGCTGCAATGTACCAGTTTTCCTCCAGCTGCGCAAGCAGCTTTTTGGGCTGGTCGGTCATAGCGGCAAAGTCCGTTGCCAATTTTTGATGAATCCAATGAAAAATCTGTTTTGCTCGGAAGCTCGGCTGACCCATTTCCTTCAAAACGGCAGCGAGCTGCTCCAGCGTAAGAGAGGACAGACACTTTTTTTCCATCAATGTTTCTCCATTGCACAAATAAAAAATCCGTCCATATCGGTCTTATTGGGCAGCGAAACCGCCCCGTAAGGCCCATACGGCATGGTTTTAGGCAGATACGGCACCTGACACACCGTAAATTCCGGGTGGCGCTGTAAAAATGCCTGAATCTGATTTTCGTTTTCGTCCGGATTAAGGGTACAGGTAGAATATACCAGACGTCCGCCGATTCGTAAATACGCAGCAGCCTGTTCCAGAATTTTTTGCTGTAATTCTACCAACTCACTCAAGCCGGAAACGTCCTTGTAGCGGATATCCGGTTTCTTTTGCAAAATGCCAAGGCCGGAACACGGCACATCCGCCAAAATACGGTCTGCACCCTGAAAATCCGCACAATATACCGAAGCATCGTTTTGGCGCGCTTTTGCACAGTGCAAACCGCCCCGCTCCAGTGTTTTTTGCAGTAAGGATACACGATTTTCCGATACATCGCAGCTGGTCAGGCTGCCCTTATCCTGCATTTGCTGGCCAATGGTCAGGCTTTTGCCGCCCGGTGCAGCGCACAAATCCACAATACGGTCGCCGGGCTGTGCCTGCAAGGCAAGGGCTGCCAGCTGGCTGGTACGGCCCTGCACATGAAACAGCCCCTCCTGGAACGAAGGCACATCTGCGGGACTGCCTGCAAACTGTACCAGTAAGCAGTTTGGTATCTCGCAGGTTTGTACAGCTCGCACGCCTTCTGCCAGTAAGCGCTGTGCCAGTGCCTGCTGGGTAATGCACAAAGTGTTTACACGGATTGCCGTTTCCTGCTCGGTATGCACCTTGGTTAAAATCTGCTCGGCCTGCTTAGGATACCAGCGCAAAAAGTGCTGCGCAACCGAAGGGCTTACAGACCCTAAAACGGTCAGGCGTTCTTCCTTATTTTTGAATTTCGCCTGTGCTAAATCGTACTCACCGGCACGGCGCAGCACCGCATTGACCATACCTGCTGCGCTGGATTTACCAAAGGCACGGGTCAGCTTTACCGCTTCATTTACAGCGGCGGAAGCCGGCGTACTTAAATAACGGAGCTGTGCCAAACCGCTGCGCAGAATCGCCTGCACGGGTGCGTCCAGCTTTGCAACAGGCTTTTTCAAAAAGCGGTTCAGGATATAGTCCAGCGTGTTGCGGTGTTCCAAAACGCAGTAAAAAATTGCAGAGGCAAAAGCACGGTCTGCCGGGGACAGCGTATGCTTTTTCAGCATACCGTCCAGCACCAGATTACCGTATCCGCCTTCCTCAACACGCACCAGTGCCTCAACCACCAAGTAACGGGCCGTCACAGGCTGTCCCCCGCCTTCAAGCGCAGACCCGCTGCCCAAGCACTGCCGTCCATGGGCTTAGAGCCTTCAGGCACAACACGGCACAGTTCTACAGCGCCGCTGCCACAGGCAACTACCAAGGGGCGGGTGCTTAAAATCGTACCGGGCGCTGCATTTGTGGGGTTTTCGGCCACACGGCACTGCTGCACCTTGATACGTTTTTCGTCTTTGAAGAACCATGCCACCGGCCAAGAGTACATACCACGTACCCAGTTGTGAATGTGGGCTGCGTCCTGCGTAAAGTTGAACTCTGCCATGTCCTTTGTCAGCATAGGTGCCAGCATTGCGTGTTCGTGGTCCTGCTTTTCAGGTGTGATGGCACCTGCCTCCAAAAGGGGCAAAATCTCGCACAAAGCCTGTGCGCCAACTGCTGTTACACGGTCGAACAGTTCCTCGCTGGTTTCCTCTGCACCAATAGCAATACGCTTGCACATCAGTACATCGCCCGTATCCAAACCCTCGTCCATCTGCATAATGGAAACACCTGTTTCGGCATCACCGTTCAAAACAGACCACTGTACCGGTGCACTGCCACGATACTTAGGCAGCAGGGATACGTGCAGGTTAATGCAGCCAAACTTAGGCATTGCCAAAATCTGTGCAGGTAAAATGCAGCCATAGGCCACAACCACAATAATGTCCGGGTTCAGGTTACGGATTGTTTCGTCCTCACCGCCGTCACGCAGCGTGCGGGGCTGATAAACAGGAGTACCGTGCTCCATTGCCACCTGTTTCACGGGCGGCGCAGTCAAAATCTGCTTGCGGCCCACCGGCTTATCCCGGCGGGTATATACCGCACAAATGTCGTGCCCGGCAGCATACAGCGCTTTCAGGCACTCAGCCGAAATATCCGGCGTTCCCATAAAAAGGATTCGCATAAATCAGTTACCTTTCTGTGCTTCTGCACGGCCTTCCTCAGTATCTTCGTAGAAGAACTTGCTGGTCTGCATGATTGTAATGCCGTCCAGATGGTCGTTTTCGTGCTGAATGCAGCGAGCCAGCAGACCTTCTGCTTCCAACTCAAACCACTCGCCAAAGCGGTCCTGTGCACGGACTTTAACTGCTACAGGGCGCTCGACTGCACCGGTATGGCCGGGGAAGGACAGGCAGCCCTCGTAAGAAGTTTCGGTTTCTTCGCTTACTGCAATGATTTCGGGGTTCACAAAGTCAATCAGCTTCAGCTCGTAATCTTCCGGGATTTCCTCCGGGCAATCGGTGGTGTCCCACACAACAAACAGGCGGCGCATCATACCAACCTGAGGGCCAGCCAGACCAATGCCGTCAGCCTCCAGCATGGTTTCCCGCATATCGTCCAGCAGCTGAGCCAGCTTGTCATCGAACTTGGTAACAGGGCGGCAAACCTTGTTCAAAATCGGGTCGCCATCTTTTACAACTTTACGCAATGCCATTTCTATATCCTCCAAATTGTTTAGTGTTATAAATCACCGTCAGAATGCATATCCAAAATCACGCTTGCCTTTTGCGGCAGCTTTTCCTTTTCGTAGGCGGCAAGCACCTGCCGCATCAACGTGCGGAAAGCCTTATCGCCACGGCATTTTACAGTGAGCTTATAGCGGTATTTCTCATTGATTTTTGTAATGGTGCAAGGGGTTGGCCCCAGCACACGCAAAGGCAGCTTTTCCTGCTTAGCAGCAAACTGCCCTAATAATACGGCAAAACGGCTGGCAGCAAATGCCACCTCGTTCTCCTTTTTGCCGGTAAAACCCACCATGCAGAGGCTGCAAAAAGGCGGGTATAAGCTAAGTTTACGAAAAATGATTTCCTGCTCAAAAAAAGCTTCATAGTCCTGCTGGGCTGCCAGATTCAACACCGGGTCACCGGGGGCAACTGTTTGGATAATAGCATGACCCGGACTTTCGGCACGTCCGCCACGTCCTACAACCTGTGTTACCAGACTGAACACGTTTTCGTATGCACGGAACCCCTGTGCAAACAGCAGCGAATCGATACCCAAAACACCCACAAGTGTGACGTCCTCAAAATCGAGGCCCTTTGCCACCATTTGTGTGCCCAGCATGATGTCGTATTCATGTCGGCCAAACTGTGCCAAAAACCTTTCGTGCGCATCTTTTGTGGAGGTAGAGTCCTGGTCCATACGCAAAATTCGTGCTTTGGGAAAAAGCTTTGCAAGTTCTTCCTCGGCTTTTTGCGTACCGAAGCCTGTGTAAATCAGTTTCCCTCCGCAAGACGGGCACTTATGTGGTGCAGGGTGTATGCTGCTGCCGCAGTAATGGCACAGCAGCTCGCCTTTTGCTTTGTGGTAAACCATAGGCACGCTGCATTTTTCGCACTTCAGCACTTCGCCGCAGTCCTCGCACATAGTAACGGTTTGGTACCCACGGCGATTCAGCAGCAAGATGGTTTGCTTGCCAACAGCCAAATTGGCACGAATGGCACTTTCCATTGCACGGCTGATGTCACCCGGATTGCCTGCCGCCAGTTCGGCACGCATATCCACTAGGTCTACGCTGGGCAATGCGTTGCCGCTATAGCGCTGGGTCAGTTTCACCAGTTGATAGCGGCCCTTTACAGCAGCGTAGTAGCTCTCGGTAGAGGGCGTTGCAGAAGCAAGCACCAGTAAAGCGCCGTTTTCTGCCGCACGCTGCCGTGCAACTTCATGTGCAGAAAACCGTGGTGCTGACTCGCTGCGGTAGGTATGCTCCTGCTCCTCGTCTACAACAATCAGGCCTATATCTTTCAGTGGTGCAAATACAGCGCTGCGTGTGCCAACTACAATGTCGGCACCGCCGTCCTGAATCATTTGCCACTGCAAAAAGCGCTCGGTATGATTTAGCGCAGAGTGCTGCACCGCAACACGGCTGCCAAATGCCGCCTTTAAGCGGTAAATCATTTGCGGCGTCAGGCCGATTTCGGGTACAAGCACCAGTGCTTTGCGGCCCAGTGCAAGGCACTGCTCAATCAGTTTTACAAATACCAGCGTTTTGCCGCTGCCCGTAACGCCATACAGCAAGGCAGCATGGGGCGCATTATCTTCCAAATGCGGTGCAAGTGCATCATACGCCTGCTGCTGTGCTTGTGTAAGCTGAATATTTACGCCTGTGTATGGGATATTCGCATACCGGTCGATACTTTTATTTACCTTCTCGCAGCAGAGCACCCCTTTTTCACAAAGGTTATCCAGCACGGCACGGCTAATGCCCTTTTGCTCCAAATCGTTCAAAAGACGTGGGCCGCCGTTTAATAAGGCAACGGCCGCCAACTGCTTTGCCGTGGGCTTTGGTTTTTGCGGCAGCTCCCCTGCCACGCTGTATTGATTTTCGGTGTGGCGTGTCAGCTGCTTTTGCAAAACAGGTGTAATACCATCCGCTGCCAGTGCAGGTTTATAAAGGGCACCATAAGGGATAATAGCTTTTACTGCCTCGTAGTAGGTACAAAAGGTACGCTCACGCAAAAACAGCACCAAACGCATCAAGTCAGGCGTAAGGGCAGCCGAATCCGGCGCCACATCGTAAACAGCCTTTAGCTTTGCGTTTACCGGTACTTCGTCGCAGCCCAAAACCACACCCATACGTGCCTTGGATGCCTGCCCGAATGGTACAAGCACCATACTGCCGTTACGGACAAGATTTTCCTGCTCAGGCATAACAAGGTAAGTATATAATTTGTCGAAATGGTAGGCGGTGTTGCTGACCGCTACCTGAACAGTCTTTGGCAAGCCGCTTCCCCCTTTCGGCATCCGTAGTGCATTACTTGCGAATCAACTGATACAAGTCCTCTGCGCACTGTTCCACAGTCACATTGGTCAGCCGTTCGTCATAGGTTTCAGCCAAGGCCAGCTCCTTGCGTGCCGTTTCCAAACGGTTGTGCAGGCTTTCCTCTGTTTCGGTGCCACGGCCACGCAGGCGACGCTCCAGCTCCTCGGTGCTGGGCGGGCAAATAAAGACAGTGGTTGCGTCGGGGTAAATGCGCTTTACATTTGCTGCACCGTTTACATCAATAACCAGCACAACCTCTTTGCCCGCAGCTAAACGAGCGTCAACCTCGCTGCGCAGCGTGCCGTAGTAATTGCCGCAATAAAAATTAGATTCCAGAATGCCGTCCTCAGCCAGCAGTTTTTTGAAGTGCTCCACTGTGCAAAAATGATAATTTACACCGTCCACCTCGCCCGGGCGAGGGTTACGTGTGGTAGCGGAAACAGTCTTTTCAATTTCCGGGTGAGCCTGCCGCATAGCAGCCACAACTGTATCTTTGCCCACACCTGCGGGACCGGATACAACAAACAAACATTTTTTATTCTGCATTGTTTTCTTCCTCCAAAAGGGCTTCCGCACCATCTTCTGCACTGCCTGCTACACGGTTTGCCACTGTTTCCGGCTGCAAAGCAGATAAAATCATATGGTCTGAATCCATAACCAAAACGGCACGGGCACGGCGACCATAGGTAGCATCAATCAGCGCACCACGGTCACGTGCCTCACGCACCATACGCTTTACCGGCGCAGAGTCCGGGCTGACAATTGCAATTAAGCGTGTTGGGCTAATCATGTTGCCAAACCCAATGTTCACCAGTTTCATTGCCTATCTCCTACTTACTCAATATTCTGGATTTGCTCACGAATCTTTTCGATTTCGGCCTTTACGTCCACTACAATACGAGTAATATCAATATCCTGACACTTGGAACCAATGGTATTGGTTTCACGGTTCAACTCCTGCGTTAAAAAGTCCAGCTTACGGCCTACAGGCTCCGCCAGGGACAAAATCTGGCGATACTGTGCCAAGTGGCTGCGCAAACGGACCGTTTCCTCGTCGATGGCTGTCTTATCCGCAAAAATAGCAGCCTCTGTCAGCACACGGCTGTCATCAATATCACGGTCCTCCAGCAGAACTTTCAGTTTTTCGTACAGGCGGTTGGTGTAATTCTGTACACGGCCCTCGCTCAGGGTTTCAATCTGTGCAACACAGTTTTCCACGGTGTTCAGGCGGTTTAGAATATCCGCCTTCATCTTTTCGCCTTCCACGGCACGCATCGCAATAAAGGAATCCAAAGCCTGCTGGCAAACGGCCTCCACGTCAGCTGCCAGTTCCTCCTCATCGGCACGTGCTGCGGTAACCGTCAGCACATCCGGCATACGGGAAAGGCTGCCTGCGGTCACGTCGTCGCGCACGCCAAGCTCGTCAGACAAACGGCGCAGTGCCTGCTGGTAGCTGCGAGCCAGCTCCAGATTCAGCTGCACGGTGCTGTCCTGTGCTTCCACGGTCTGTACGGTCAGGCTCAGCTCTACCTTACCACGGCTGATGCGGCTTGCCAGCTGCTTTTTCAGCTGTGCATCCAAAAAGGCAAAGCTGCGGGGAATACGAGACGAATACTCGAAATAGCGAGAATTGACACTGCGGATTTCAACGGTAATGTCACGGCCATGCAAAACCTGCTCGCCACGACCAAAACCTGTCATGCTCAAAATCATATTTCGCACCTCTTTTAATATTTGTGTACTGTGCGGTATATGAATATAGCGCATTCTGACGCATGGACATATACACGCTATTATATTGTACTCCTTTCGGATTTCTTTTTCAAGAAATGCACCCCGCCAGACTAGGCATTTCACGCATTTTTCGTCATTATTCAGAATGATTCCGCATTGCGTTTTTTTCACAAAAAGTACGATATAAAATCAAGTTTTTGTTATTTGGAAAAGACCGCTGCTGTGTTTGCATCAGAATGTAAAGTAATTAAAAATAGTAACAGCAAAAAGGAGTGCATCCCCCTTCGGACACGTTCTTGCACAATTTGCCCTCCATACACTGCATCGCCTTTGTAAACAGGCTATCCTTTTGGGATAGTCAAAAGAAAAAGCGGTGCGGTCCTATTAAAGGAACCGCACCGCTTTTATATACGCTTTTGCAAAGAATACAAAGTTTACTTTTCTACAACGCTGCCCTCGCCCAAAATCCGCTCCAACTCCTGCCGGAAAAGCGGGTGGTCGTTTGCCCACAGTCTGCGAGGCACCGCAAGCTTTGTACGGGTATCCGCCAAAAACAGGATTACCGGCGTATCCCCGTCAAAAATTTCCAACAGGTTCAGTACCTTGTCCGTTTCCGGGCAATTGCGGGTGGGAACACGAATGTACAACCGCTTGGATGCCTTTTTTGCAGGGTCTTGTCTGCCTGCATCGGGTTTACCAGGGTCGTACTCGTTAATTGGCACAATCTGGTCTGCCAGCAGTTTGGCAGGTTCGTCCTCTCGCACCGAAACACGTCCCGACAATACAACAACATTGTTATCTGCCAGTGCATCTCGGTATTGGTCCAACACCTTGGGAAACACAATGATTTCCATCGAGCCTGTCAGGTCTTCCACATTGGTAAATGCCATCATGCTGTTGGACTTTGTAGTCATAAACTTGGTTTTTACCACAGCACAAACCAGCTTTACCCGTTGTTCGTCCATGTTTTTGGCATCTTCGCCTACCAAGTCTTTAATGGTATGGGACGCAAAGCGGGCAATCTGCTCACGATACGAGTGCAGCGGGTGTCCGGACAGGTACAGGCCTGTAGCATCTTTTTCCATCTGAAGCTTTTCAATAGGCGTAAACTCCTCAAACGAAGGCATTTCATAGTGGGAGGTCACGTCCTCCTCGCCCATCGCAGAGAACAAATCCAGCTGGCCTTCGATATTTTTACGAGCGTCATTTTCCACGCTCTTCAAAATGCCCTCTACAGCCTCCAGCATACTGCGGCGATTGCTGCCCATGCTGTCAAACGCACCTGCACGAATCAGGTTTTCGACAGCACGGCGATTCAGTTCATTGCCACGCATACGTTTGCAGAAATCGTACAAGTCACGGAAAGGCTCGTCCCTGCGCTCCTCGACCACACGGGCAATCAGGTGGCGGCCAACATTTTTTACAGCGTTTAGGCCAAAACGGATATTTTTGCCGTCTGCGGTAAAGCCACCGTTACTGATGTTGATGTCCGGCGGCAAAAGTGTAATGCCCAAACGAGAGCACTCGCCGGAATACTCAATCACCTTATCCGTATTATCCAGCACGCTGGTCAGCAAAGCGGCCATAAACGCAACCGGATAGTGGCACTTTAGATAGGCCGTTTGGTAAGCAACGTATGCATAACAAGCCGCATGGGATTTATTAAACGCATACGATGCAAAACTAGACATATCATCGTATATATCGTTCGCAACTTCCGCCGGGATACCGTTTGCTACGCAGCCCTTGCACTCCTGCCCCGGTGTATCATTGCCGTACACAAAGTGGGCACGTTCCTGCTCCATGACAGCGTGCTTTTTCTTGCTCATTGCACGGCGCACATTGTCAGCCTGTCCGTAGGAGAAGCCCGCCAGCTCACGGCAGATTTGCATAACCTGTTCCTGATACACAATACAGCCGTTTGTAACGTCCAAAATGTGAGCCAGCTGCGGGGTCTTGTATCGGATTTTGTCCGGCTCGTGGCGGTTGCGCAAATAGGTTGGAATCGAATCCATCGGGCCGGGGCGATACAGGGAAATCAAAGCGATGACATCTTCCAGATTCTTTGGCTGCAAGCCCACAAGGACCTGCTTCATACCTGTAGATTCCAGCTGGAACACGCCTTCGGTTTCACCCTGACCCAGCATTGCATAAGTGGGCGCATCGTCGTAATCCAGCGTTGCAATGGAGAAATCCGGATTGCTGTGCTGCACTTCGATTTCCGCATCGTGAATAACCGTAAGGGTACGCAAACCCAAAAAGTCCATTTTCAGCAGGCCCAGTTCTTCAATTTCTGTCATATTGAACTGCGTGACAGGCAAGCCGTCGTTAGTAGCAAGGGGCACGTAGTCATCTGCCGGCTCAGGTGTAATAACAACACCTGCCGCATGGGTAGAAGCATGACGTGGCATACCTTCTACCTTGATAGCGGTATCCACCAGTTCTTTCACCTGCGGGTCGGCATCGTAAAGCTTTTTCAGCTCGGTAGATACTTCCAATGCACGATTCAACGTCATTTTCAGTTCCATGGGCACAAGCTTTGCCACAGTATCTACGCTTTGGTAGGGCAAGCCCATAACACGGCCCACATCACGAATAGCATTGCGGGCTGCCATCGTACCAAAGGTGACAATCTGTGCCACATGGTCCGACCCATACTTGCGGTTTACATAATCAATTACTTCCTGCCGGCGCTCGTAACAAAAGTCCACGTCAAAGTCAGGCATGCTGACACGCTCCGGATTCAGGAAGCGTTCAAAAATCAAGTTATAGCGAATCGGGTCAATATCCGTAATGCCAACGCAATAAGCCGCAATACTGCCTGCGCCGCTGCCACGTCCCGGGCCTACCGGGATACCCTGACTTTTTGCAAAGTTGATATAGTCAAAAACCGTCAGGTAATAGGTTGTATAGCCCATGGTTTTGATAACATCAATCTCGTATGCCAAACGGTCCTTGTGCCCTTGCGGAACATCCTTGCCGTATCGGCGCTCCAAGCCCTCGTAGCACAGCTTTTCAAAGTACTGCTGGTTGGTCAGCCCGTCCGGTGCCTTAAAGTAAGGCAGTTTGGTGTGGCCGAAATCAAAATCAAAATTGCACATTTCGGCAATTTTTGCAGTATTTTCGCAGGCTTCCGGCACCATAGAAAACAGGTCGTACATTTCATCGGTGGTTTTTACGTAAAACTCATCCGTCTGAAACTCCATGCGGTCTGCATCGGCTATGGTTTTGCCTGTTTGGATGCACAGCAAAATGCTCTGCATCTTGGCATCGTCTTTTGTCAGATAGTGGGCATCGTTTGTTGCCACCATGGGGATATTGGTTTCCCGTGCCAGCTTAATCAGCTGCGGCAAAACGGTATCGTCCTCCTCTAGGCCATGGTCCTGCAGCTCCAGATAGTAGTTTCCTTCGCCAAACAAATCCCGATACCAAAGCGCCGTTTGCTTTGCACGCTCGTAGTCCCCTGCCAGCAGCGCACGAGGCACCTCACCTGCCAAACAAGCCGAAAGCGCAATCAAGCCCTCGTGATGCTCCTCCAAAAGCTGCTTATCCACACGGGGCTTTGAGTAAAAACCCTCGGTAAATGCCTTGGAAACAATCTTAATCAGGTTGCGGTAGCCTTGCTCGTTTTTGCACAGCAGCACCAAGTGGTTGCTTCCATCAATGTGGCTTACCTTATCAAATCGAGTACGGGTTGCCACATACACTTCACAGCCGATAATGGGCTTGATACCCGCTTTTTTGGCAGCTTTATAAAATTGCACACAGCCATACATAACGCCGTGGTCTGTGATTGCAACCGAATCCTGCCCGCACGCTTTTACACGGTCCATCAGCTTGTCGATACGGCAGGCACCGTCCAGCAAGCTGTACTCGGTATGTAGATGCAGGTGGGCAAATCGTTTGTTATTCTCACTCATCTTGTGCTGCTTTCGCCTTTCTCTCCTGTAAATCAGCGGCAATCGTTTCCAGCTTTTTGATGCGGTGCGATAAGCCCGATTTACTAATCTCCGGTGTAAATGTTTTTGCCAGCTCAGCAAGGGTCAAACCGGGATGTTCCATACGTTTGCGTGCAGCTTCCTGCAAAGGCTCCGAAAGAGATTCCAGCGCACCCTCGGCCTCCAAATAGCGGATAGCCTTTAGGGCGTTGCCGTAAGCTGCTGCCGTTTTGCCGATGTTGGCTGTTTCGCAGTTGCTCCGCCGGTTTACCTGATTACGCACAGATTTCAGTGCCTTTTCGTTCATCAGCTGCAAACTTGCGTTGCTTGCCCCCATAAAGGTCAGCAAATCCTCCACATGGTCGCTGGCTTTTACGTATACAAGGTTCATTCCCTTGCGGCGTGTGCGGTGCGGTGCAAACTCGTGCTCCGCCAGCAGCGCTTCAAAATCCTTTGCAAGCGTTGTACGGTTAGAGATAAACTCCAAACTATACTCCTTTTGCGGGTCGGTAGCCGTACCGCCACATAAAAAGGCAGCTGCAACAAACGCCGAAACGCAGTGCAGCCCCGAAAGGATACTAGGGTCTATTTGCAGGTTTACCTCAGTGCCGGTGGTTTGGAACAAGCTGTGCATCCGCTCTACCTGTTCCGGGTCTTTTACGGCAAATTCGTACAAAACCCCGCTGGGGCGAATTTTTTCCACGGTTTCGCCGTGGATACCGCAGCGCTGAAACATTTTATTTGCATAGGCGGCAACGTTTTCCATTTCCGTTTGGATAACGATACCCCGTGTATCAAAGTACTTTGCAAAGCAGGCCATGCCATAACAAGCTGCACGGGCGCAGCAGGGCTTTGCCAGTTTTTTTTGCGTTATCTCCCGTTTTGCATCCGATGAAAAACTCATGCGGGGGTCTACTCCTCTCCTGGGTATTATCGGGTTGCATCCCGGTGATAAATGTTTGTGTTGTAGCCATTATTCTGGCAGAACTCCGCAACCTTACGTGCAAAAGTTATGCTGCGGTGCTTACCGCCTGTGCAGCCCACTGCAATTGTCAGCTGGCTTTTGCCTTCCTTTACATATAAGGGAATCGCATACTCCAACAAGGACTCAATGCGGCGCAGCAACTCCTTTGCTGTGTCAAACTGCATCACATAGTCTACAACCTCAGCGTCCTTGCCAGTCTTGTTTTTCAGCTCCGGCACATAGTAAGGGTTCGGCAGGCAGCGCACATCAAATACAATATCGGCATCTTTTGGCAAACCATACTTAAAGCCAAAGCTGACAATGGTTAAAACCATGGCAGGGTTTTCGCTTTCCGACTGCATAAACATATTTACAATGCGCTCACGGTTTTGTGCCGTGGAGCACAGCGACGTATCCATGTAAAAGTTGGCGTGTTCTTGCAGCGGCTTCAAAATCTGGCGTTCTCTTTGGATTGCCTCTACTGTAGACATACCCGTTGCAATGCTGATGGGATGACGGCGACGGGTTTCCTTATAGCGGCGCTGCAAAACCTCATCGGACGCTTCCAAAAACAGGATGCGATACTTTACCTGCAGCTCGTCCAGCTGCTGCAGAGCATTTATAATTTCCTGTTCCGAGCGAGTACCACGAATATCTACTGCAATCGCAACCTTTTTAAGCATACTTTCGCCCGCCTGCGAAAACTCGATAAAGCGAGGCAACAGCTCAGCAGGTATATTATCAATACAAAAATATCCAATGTCTTCCAGTGCGTTCATGGAAACCGATTTTCCCGCACCGGAAAGGCCACTGACAATTAACAGTTCCATCGTGTACGTCTCCCCGTCTTATTACTTTACAACTCTAACTTCTTTTTCCAGCACAAAGCCGGTTTTTTCCTTTACAATTGCTGCTACCTTATCACAAAGTTCTTCCACGTCTGCGCAGGTTGCTCCCCCAAGGTTAACCGCAAAGCCGCAGTGTTTTTCGCTGATAGCGGCACCGCCTACACGGAAGCCCCGCAGCCCGCACTGGTCAATCAGCGCTGCCGCAAAAGCGCCCTGCGGACGCTTAAAGGTGCTGCCGGCACTGGGCTTATCCAAAGGCTGCTTTTCTCTGCGCTGTTGCAGCCATTTATCCATGTCAGCCTGAATTTCTGCTTTATCACGGGTATGCAGCCGAATCTGTGCCGCAACCACACACGCACCGGTTTCTTCCAGCTTGCTGTGGCGGTAGGACAGCTCCAGTTCTTCCGCCGGGACAGTATGCAGCGTTCCATCTTGTTCCAGCACAGTTGCCTGCACTAAAACATCTTTAATTTCGCCGCCATAAGCACCCGCATTCATATATACCGCACCTCCCACTGTTCCGGGAATGCCGTATGCAAACTCCAACCCGGAAAGCGCATGGTCCCGTGCAAACAAGCAGAGCTTACTTAAAGTGCACCCGGCAGTGACCGAAACCAGTGTGCCGTCGCACGTGATGGTATCCTGCATTGCGGTCAGGTCAATTACCACACCACGATACCCGGCATCGCCAAACAAAATGTTGCTGCCGTTGCCCAAAAAGTAATACGGCACCTCATATTGCTTGCAGATATCTACTGCATTGCAAAGTTTTTCCACACTGTCGGGGCGTACAAACCAGTCTGCCGGGCCGCCAATACGGAACGTGCTGTGACCGGCCAATACTTCGCCGCAAGTAAACTCCACATGATTGATTTGCAGTGCTGCGGTCAGCTGCGACTGCTTTGACATAAGCTTCCTCCTTAATGCATCTGGTCCTGGTCCAGTCCCAGCTGCTTCATCAGCTCAAGGGCCGAATTATAGCCCATCTGCTTTTGACGGTTATTGATAGCGGCTGTTTCCAGAATAACAGCCAAGTTACGTCCGGGCATAACCGGAATCGTAGTAGACGGAACCTTTACGCCCAAAATATCATAATACTCGCTTTCCAGCCCGGTACGCTGATAGTTCTTGTTCTGGTCCCATTCTTCCATTTTTACAACCAAATCCACGTTTTGGCTCATTTTAACAGCACCAACACCATACACACGTGCTACGTTGATAATGCCGATGCCACGCACCTCGATAAAGTGGCGGATATTATTAGGTGCAGTACCCACGATGCCTCGGCTGGAAATTTTGCGCAGCTCCACGGCATCATCTGCTACCAAGCGGTGGCCACGTTTTACCAGCTCAATTGCGGTTTCGCTTTTGCCAATACCGCTGTCACCCAAAATCAGAATGCCCTCGCCGTATACTTCCACCAAAACGCCGTGACGGGTCACACGGGGTGCCAGTTCAACGTTCAAAATACTGATTAGGTTGCTCATCAGGGTGCTTGTTGCTTCATCCGCCCCCAGCAAAGCGACCTCATAAATTTTTGCAAAGTCCATCATCTCCGGGAACGGCTCCAGCTCACGGAAACGAGAAACAATTACGGCTGGCGGACGCTGCATAAACAGCTTTTCCAGTGCCTCTCTGCGCTGCACAGTCGAAAACTGAGACAGGTAGTTCATTTCTGCCAGTCCAACCGTTTGCAGGCGATTTGGGTCAAAGTAATCGTAATAGCCGGCCAAAAACAACCCCGGGCGGTTAACCTCCGCACTGGTTACTTGGATTTCATCCAAATTTTGGGGTGCATACATGATTTGCAGGTCTGCATCTTCAATCAGTTTTTTCAAAGCGCACGAAAATGTGGCCATAGTTGTAACCTCCCATACAGTTAGACTTGGTATTATTATAGTATTTTACACAATATATTACAATCCTAGCCCACCCCTTTCCTGCGCTATTTTACAGCAGAAAGCCCCCTTCCGGAAAAGGGGGCATCTACTAGTTGGTAAGGGCTGTCATCTGTTCTACTGTACAAAACTGATACCCCTGCTGCTTAAACCATTCGATAATGCGTGGAAGTGCTTCTATGGTGGTCTTTGTAACAGCTGTATCATGCATCAGCACTACACATACGTCCTTGCCATCGGCCTCTTTTTTTACCGCATTAAAAATTTTTTCTGCACTGGGGTGTCCGCCTATTGCATCTCCCGCACATACATTCCAATCCACCCAGTGATAGCCTTTGTTTTCCGCCTGTTCTTTCAGATTTTTCATAATGGACGAGCCGCCGTATTTATGGCTGACCGTGTTTGTACTCCCACCCGGAAATCGTAGGTAGTGGATGGATTCCACGTCTACATACGGGCTGATTTTTTGTTTTAATACCTCCATATCCTCCCAAAAAGCTTTTGTACTTGCATAGATTTTTTTGTACTCGTGCGTTGCCGAATGAAAAGCAATCTGGTGCCCCTTTTGCACCTCCTGCTCAATCAGGGGCAAATACTTTTCGTTATTTTCTGCTGCAATCACAAAAAAGGTTGCAGGCACAGCTGCCTCATCCAGTATCGAGAGTACCTCCGGTGTATTTTTACTTGGCCCATCGTCAAAAGTCAGGCACACAATCTTTTTATTCTGCTCGGTGTCTCCTTCCTTGCTTGCCATAACTGCATTAGCCTGTGCAAACTTTGCATCCGGGACCTGACTAATATCCGCCTTACAGCAACCAAAGGGTTCTTCCTCTGCTACAAGCCACCCCGCCATTATTACCACAGCAAAGGCTGCTACCCATAACCAAAACTTTTTATTTTTTCGTATACTTCCAACTTTTTCCATCTTCTCCCTCCTAATCTCATAGAATCGCTTTACAAAAATCTATGTGTCTGGCAGTTAAGATATGAAAAAAGCTTGACCTACGGCCACAGACATGGTATTATATTCAAGCGGCTTATGTCGCGCTTCCGCTTTTATATGCGAAGGTGGCGGAATCGGCAGACGCGCACGTTTGAGGTGCGTGTGGGTAACCTTGGGGGTTCAAATCCCCTCCTTCGCACCAAAAACCACTGATTTTTGAATCAGTGGTTTTTTTTGTTAGTGTTATACAAAAATGCCGCTCCGCAATTTAGAGAAATCCCGGATATAGAAAGCTATGGCCATATCATCAGCCTGGCTTTGAATCAACCTTGCTTTTCTCGCAATCTTCCATGTGTTTGCTTTTGTGCATGATAGAAAAAGATTGTTTTCCCTTCTAGGAATACAGCAAAAAATGTGATATGATTATTCGCAAACAAACAGATTGGAGCATCTATATGAGGAAAATTGTACTTTATATCGCTATGAGTTTAGATGGATATATTGCAGATAAATCCGGCGGTGTAGATTGGCTTAACGGAGATGGAAGCGAGCCCGAAAACTGTGGAAGTTATTCCGAATTTAGCAGCTCAATCGACACGGTGGTTTTGGGATATAATACCTACCATCAAATTGCAGCTGAGCTATCCCCGGGCAACTGGCCCTATGAGGGGATGCAGTCCTATGTACTTACCCACCGCAAACTGGAAACTCAGAATGAAATTCATTTTGTTGATACAGCTATGGCCGAGTTGCTGACCAAGCTGAAGCAGCAAGACGGAAAGGATGTTTGGCTCTGTGGCGGCGCCGACATCATTGACCAAGCGTTAAAAGCCAATCTTGTGGATGAACTTACCATCTCCGTCTTACCCATCTTATTGGGCGATGGGATTCGTCTTTTCCAAACAAACGAAATACCTAAATATTTGACCCTTATCTCCCACAAAAGCTATAACGGCATTGTGGATTTGGTCTATCGGGTTAAGTAAAAATGTCCGTTTGGGTTTTCTATCTATCAAACAGATATTTTTCTTTGTTAAAGGCAGAAACACAGCTTGCTGGCTTTCTGTAAGCCGCTGTTTTTATAAAGGTTTCTTTAAGTTTCATACAAAAAATGCCCCCAACAGTTCGGACAAACCGACTTGTTGGGGGCGTTTTCTATTACTGCTTCTACTGTGTTACCGCCAAAGTGCGGCGATTATCACATAGGTAACAATATCTTAACTGGAATCAGGCAATCACGCTATTCAACGTATTTATCAAGCCTTCAATCTGTTCCGGGTTTGCTGCGCCGAAAGATACAAGAGCCTTCAGCGGCAGACCTGCAAGCATCGCTTCGGCCATGGCACGGGCAGAGGGGTCTTCGCTGCCCATCATAGCTCCCACAGCTCCCTGTCCCATCTTTGCCATCATCTGCTGCATAACGGGCGCCGTTCTGGGGTCCTTCAGCAGTTCGCCAAAGGTAGTAGACATGGATACAACCAGCGGCAAAAGCTTCGTTGTAGTAAACTGTACTTCTGCTGTCAGGCGAATATCATCGCTGGCATGACCAACCAAAACAGCATAGTTTCCGGAAGGAGCATACCAGTCGCCCAGTTCCTCTACCCAGTAGCTAAGGTCACGTGCAGTAATCTCCATAGAGACCGTTTTTGTTTCACCGGGTTTTAGGGCAACCTTTCGGAAGCCTTTCAGCTCTTTGTAAGGACGTCCTTCTGTTCCATTGAGGTCACGCACATACAGCTGGACCACCTCTTTGCCTGCAACAGCGCCGCTATTGGTTACATCCACGCTGATTGTCAGCTTGGATGCATCGTCCATCGTATTAGCGGACAGCACAAGATTACTGTATTCAAATTTGGTATAGCTTAAGCCATGACCGAATGCCCAGCGAACAGGCATCTCTCTCGAATCATAGTAGCGATAGCCCACATAGACACCTTCTGCGTAGTGGACCTTTTTTCCATCGCCCGGGAAGTTCAAATAACTGGGCGTGTCCTGTATCCGCAGGGGGAACGTCTCCGCCAGACGACCGCAGGGATTGCATTCGCCCCACAGCAATCGGTCGCAGGCTTCGCCCACGCCCTGACCGCCAAGGTACATCTCAAGGATTGCAGCCACACGCTCTGCCCACGGGCACTCCACAGGCGAACCGTTGTGCAGAACTACAATCGTATTGGGCTGTACCGCAGCAACCGCCTCAATCAGCTTGTCCTGAACCTTGGGGAGATTCATGTGTTTGCGGTCATATCCTTCCGACTCAAAGGAATCCGGGAGGCCGGCAAAAATCACGGCAACCTCAGCATTCTTTGCTGCAGCAATTGCATTTTCCAGCCCATTTTCAAGCAGCTCGTCCTTCTCCGTGGAGAAAGCAGGAACATACGTAATCTCACGATTCTTTGCCTGTGCTGTCTCCAAAGCGGAGGTCACCTTGCTGGGATTGATGTGGCTGGAGCCACCGCCCTGATATCTGGGTACTGCGGCAAAGCTTCCAATGTAGGCCACTTTCGCATCTTTTTTCAAAGGCAGTACGCCGTTATTTTCCAGCAGAACAGCACATTCTGCTGCCATGTCCACTGCTTTTTCGTGGTCTGCGCTGCGGTCAAAAACAGCATCCGGGTTGCGGTTATCCACATAACTGTAAAGCACCGTCAACAAGCGCTCAACCGTACGGTCAAGGATTTTTTCGTCAAGCGTTCCGTCCTTTACCGCTGCTACAATCTTGGCATCATTGACACCGTTGGAAGACGGCATTTCCAAATCGAGGCCGGCCTTGATTCCCTTAACACGGTCAGCTACAGCGCTCCAGTCTGTGACTACATAGCCTTTGAATCCCCAGTCGTCCCGAAGCACCTTGTTCAGCAGCCATTCGTTTTCCGAAGCATAGGTGCCGTTAATCTTATTGTAGCTGCACATAATGGTTTTAGGCTGCGATGCCTTAACTGCTTCCTCAAAACCGGGCAAATAAATCTCCCGAAGGGCACGCTCAGATACTTCAGAAGAACAGCTCATTCGGTTGAACTCCTGATTATTTGCTGCAAAATGCTTGATGCTGGTTCCAACATTTTGGCTCTGGACACCACGGATATAAGCAGCTGCCATCTTGCCTGTCAAATAGGGGTCTTCCGACATATACTCAAAGTTTCTGCCGCACAAAGGGCTGCGCTTGATATTAACAGCCGGTCCCAGCAAAATGCTGATGTTTTCTGCCTGACATTCGTTGCCCAGCGTTTCGCCGAGTTTAGCCATCAGCTCTGTATCAAAGCTGGAGGCTGTTGCGCAGGCCGCCGGGAAGCAAACTGCCACTACACTTTCGTTCAACCCCAGATGGTCAGATTCATCCACTTGCTTACGCAATCCGTGAGGGCCATCTGTCATCATAACAGCGGGAATTCCCAGACGTTCGACGGGCTTGGTATACCAAAAACTTGCACCGGAGCAAAGGCTGGCTTTTTCTTCCAGTGTCATTTTAGAAATCAAAGTTTTTAGATCTCGTTCCATAGTTTCTCCTTTTATGCATCAGTATTTGTTGATCATCTTGGAATCAGCTTCTTCACGGGTAATCTCACCGGAATTGCACTTTGCCATCAGTTCAACGTCGTGGTCATTCAGCTTGTACTGGCGCAGAATAATCAGAGCAATCGTCATACCAACAATAGGCAGGACATTGGAAATCATCCATAGTTTGTCAGCAAATCCGGCAGCCTGTGCAGCGCCTTCGCCCTCCACAAAGCCGATTGCTGCCAGCATTGCAGAACCAATTGCAACAACCAAAGCAGACTGCATCTTTACAAAAAATGTCTGGGTTGCAAACGTGATGCCAGGTGCTGCAATGCCACTCTTGTATCGGCCGTATTCTGCACAGTCGGGAGTAAACATAAAGTTCAGCGTAGTAGTAAGGCCAACGGGAATTGCAACCAAAGTAGTTGTAATCAGGAATCCTGCAAAGTTGTGGTATCCAACGATAAATTTCAAGATAGTCAAAAGCATCGTAGCAACAACGCCACCGTAGTATAGTTTAAATTTGTCAACCTTCTTTGTAAAGACCGGAATAAATACACCGAGAAGAATGCTGGGCAGGATACCAATAATAGCGAGCAGACCCTGAATTGCCTCATTGCCCAGGCAATATCTGGCGATATACATACCCAAATTGGAAGCAATGTTCAGCGAGCCGACAACCAGCATTGCACTATAGAAAATCAGCAGGTACTTATTGGTTTTCATGTATCGGAACATTTCCTTAAGGCCAACCGATTCTTCCTGCTCAGCAGAGGGTGCAACTCTTTCCTTTGCGCTCAGGCAAATGGGCAGCATCGTAATAGCGCCAATTACAGACAGCATAATTACGGTAGCAGTCCAACCACCCAGCATAGAGCGGAACGTGGGGATAACTACCATGATAATCATAGCAGCAACCATGGCGCAAACACGGCCAATCGCATTCAGGGTTGTGCGCTCCTGCTGGACGGATGTTATGGTAGTGACCAAGCCGAAAATAGGCACATCACAGATGGTGTATGCGGTATCCCACAGGATATAGGCTACACAAGCCCATACAATCTTGAATGCTTCGGAAGCTTCTGTCGGAATTGCAAACAAAAGGCAGGTTGCCACAGGGATTCCAACTAGGGAAATCCGCAGCCACGGCAGGAACTTACCTTTCTTAAAATGTACACGGTCAATCAAGCCGCCAAAAATCGGGTCGTTTACAGCGTCCCACACTTTAACCACCAGTGCAATTCCTGCTACCGAAAGTGCAGAAATACCGACATCGGTAAAATAGGTGTTCATGTACATAAAGATCAGCATAAAAAAGATATTCTGACCTAGGAAGTACAGACCGTAACTGGCCTTTTCCATACCAGTTACCATTCCTTTTGTTTTTGTTGCATTTTTACTCATGATTTTCCTCCTTATATATTGCAATGCGCTTAGCCAAACCGCATCGCTTTAGAACCAGTTTTTTCTATTTTTATATTAAATAGATAGTTTTTCTTTACTGCGTATTGATATTTTATCAATGGTGCCATATACTGTATATACTATTTTACTGATTCATATACCAAAATACTGAATCGGCGCCTATGCACCTGAAACGGGAGGAAACCATGCAGCCAACACAAAAACCATTGTTTGATACTGTAGTAGATAATGCCAAAAATATTATCGCAGATGACCTTTCAAATGCGGAATGTACCCCCATCCCCTACCTTGACCGTCAGCGAAGTGAGCAAGCTGTGATGGATTGTATCCAGCTTGGAAATATAAATTTATTGAACAAATTACTGCAAAGCGATTTGGACAGCCGTACTGAGCCTCACGTCGGGACACTTTCCAAAAACAGTACAAAGCAGCTTCAATATTTGGGAATCGTCGCAGTTACTTTAGCATCCCGAGGTGCCATCAGCGGCGGTGTGCCGGAGGGCATTGCCCTGGCTCTAAGCGACAGCTATATCCAGCAAATAGAGCAAATCTCCCAAGTTGACCAGCTTGAATTTTTCTATAAAGATGTATTCCGTGGATTTTGCCAAATCGTTCATAACCACGATACAAAATGCTTAAGTTTACCGGTCCGGCAATGCTATGATTATATGTTAGTGCATTTGTACTCCAAACTCACCTTGGACGAATTGAGCCGCGTCTGTCATCTTTCGCCCAATTACATCTCTGATTTATTCCGTAAAGAGCTAAAGATGGGTGCAATACAGTATTTCCATCACCAAAAAATAAAGCTGGCAGCTTATTTTCTGCTAAACACCAATTCAACGGTAGCTGAAATTTCCGCACTTTTGAGCTATTCCAGTCAAAGTAAATTCACCCAGCGATTCAAAGAAACATACGGTGCAACACCGACCAAATACCGAACAGCACACAAGCAAAAGCGCATAGCATAATGCTAAATCGCAGCCTGCTGCCCGTAAAAAGGCAGCTTTATTTCCTTTTTTGAGAAATATGTACTGTAATATATGAGATTTCGCCCTATTCCAATTCATTACCAAACAAAATATCCTGTTTTTCCTGTTTCAAAAAATGAATGATAAAATCGTGCATATTGCTGATTTATTCCGGTATACGCCAAACTGAATTGAAGCTGAACAAAAAGTACAGTATACTATACATATAAATTTTGAAAAGGACGTGACTTACATGAACTCCGCACACAAGAAACACTTTCACTGGTGGTACATCCCACTGGGGCTTGTGGTAATTTTACTGGTGGCCATTTTGGCCTTTGCCCTATGGGCACATCGTTTTCTCCCTTGGAAAAACATGATTGCTTTCACCAGCAATTTACGGTTAGAGTTGTCAGAGTCTACCAAAAACTATGTGACCAGCGGCGAGCGTGACTATTCCACTCTGCCTGAGGTACTGACCATGGCAGACGGCACCCCCGTACAGACTGTCGAGGATTTTGCAGCCCGCCGTCAGGAAATTCTGGATCTGTTTGAGCAAAATGTTTACGGAACCCTTCCCAAGGATGGTTTTACTACTTCCTTTGAAGTGCTGGAAGAAGGTTCTGCTCTGAATGGTGCTGCAATTCGCCGTCAGGTAAAAATCAGTGTCACAACCGACAAGGGTACTTCCGATGCGTTGTTGCTGATGTATCTGCCGCAAAGTGAAAAGCCGGTTCCGGTTGTACTTGGTCTGAACTTTAAGGGCAATCACACCGTCTTTGCGGACGAGGCTATCCTGCCCTCCTATTCTACTGAGGCAGACGACGAAACCCTTTTGGAAGAACGTGGCATCAAAGCTGAGCGCTGGAACATCGAGCAAGCTATTGCTCGTGGCTACGGCATCGCCACCATCTTCTGCGATGACTTTGCTCCGGACAATGCTGATACCTATAATACCCGAGTAATCTCTCTGTTTGACGAGCCTGAGTTTAAGGCAGTAGGCGCATGGGCATTTGGCATTATGCGTGGAGTAGACTACCTTGTGCAGCAGCCTGAGGTAGACACCAACCGTATCGTGGATATTGGCCATTCCCGTCTGGGCAAGGCCGCAGTGTGGGCAGGTGCCAACGACGAGCGAATCGCTCTTGTAATCTCTAACGATTCCGGAAACACCGGTGCTACCCTAACCCGCAGCAACCACGGCGAAACGATGAAGTCCATCAACGCTATGTTCCCGCACTGGTTCTGCACCCAGTATAAGGAGTACGGCGCCGCTGCCAATGCACTTCCTGTAGACCAGCACTTGTTGTTGGCCTGCATCGCCCCCAGAAAAGTGTATGTTGCCAACGCTAATGATGACCTGTGGGCCGACCCGCAGGGTGCTTGGAACAGCCTGCTGGCCAGCCGTCCTGCATTTGAACTGTATGGTCAGGCAGTCATTTCTGAGGATTGCCTTGCAGAAGGCGAAACTCAGCCGCATGCAGGTCAGTCGGTTTGGAGCGCAGATATGGGCTATCACAAGCGTTCCGGCTGGCATGATATTCAAAGTGAGGACTGGGCATTTTACCTAGATTATATGGACCAGTACCTGGCAGGCTAATCCGCTTTTGCAAAGGAACTTGTTCTCAAGATTGAATCCGCCCCTTAACGGGGGCGGATTTTTTTAATGGTTCAGCAAACGATTTTATGCGTAAGTTTTCCGAATTGAACCACATTGCTTATTGTTAAACGGGCGCCCTTTAGCTAGGACCAATGTACTTAGGCAATTTCGCACTAAAGCGGCTAAAACCGGTAAGCATACGTTTTTTAAGATTAGCATATTCTCTTTTCATTATTCCCCTTTTTCGTGTGCAGCTGATAAGAGTGCCGCTGTAAAAAAGCCAATCGTAGCACCTAGCACAAGCCCAAAAGCAAACCAACCAAACGAAAAGCACCAACCCATACGATAAATCCCCCTTAGCCTGTATAAATATTTTCTCCTGTATCATCAAACGTAACCCTGACTGATGCAAAGCCATTTTTCTGTTACTTCTATTTTGCATCACCCCAGCCTGTATTTTCTGTCAAATATCGTCATACGACACCTTGCGTAAATTTAATCCGCCTAATTCATAGCTTATTCTATACTTATGTATTCGCCCTGTCTTTTTTGCACACTAGGTAGCCCACACAAACTCAGACAAATGTTTTCCCATTATATGCAACCGCTGTACCCCGAATTTTCTATAGAAAAAGCCCCGATAATCAAACGATTATCGGGGTTTTTCACATGAAAACGGTATATTAGCTTACCAATTTTCTATTTTACTTTGTAGCTTTCACAACTGTAAATACGCCTTCGCCAGAGCCTTTTTTGACCTCTTGCTTTTTATCTTCTAGCGAAAAAACGGTTTGGACTTCTCCACTGATTGTAAAACCAGCCTCTTGCAGAAAATTCTTTATTTCGTCTGCCGAATGGAAGTGTGCATCTTTGTAAAACGGATTCGATGCCTTCATCTGTTCGTACATTTGACCTAACTCTGTTTCACGATTCAAAAATGCAACTACCACTGCTCCGTTTTCCTTCAGCACTCTGGCAATTTCGCAAAAAGCAGCTTTTATATCGGAAAGGAAGCAATCTACTGTAACCATAACCGCTACATCATAAGCGCCTGTTTTAAGCGGAAGTTTTTCTGCGCAGCCTTCGTATACCTGTATTCCACGTTGCTGTGCAACCTCAGCCATTTCTGCACAAGGCTCTACACCTTCCGGAATGCCTAATGCAGCGGAAAAACGACCTGTACCCACACCGATTTCTATAGCAGAAACGTTTTCCGGTACAAATTGTTTGACGGCCTCCACTTCTGTAGCGTACAAATTGGGATTCTGGTCAAACCAAACATCATATTCTTTTGTTAAATTCTGAAATGAATCGCTCATTTTTTTCTCCTGCCTTATCTTGTTTTTATATCCTGTTGGCTTTCACCATTCAGTCAAAGTTTATTCGCCTTGGTCATCCCACACTGCTGTATCCAGCTCTAAAATTTTCGTTGATTCGCCAGACTCCAGCTGTTGTACGTCACGCAGTTTCCGGTTAATGGCACGAGTACGTACACCAATCAGCTTGTCCAGCTCATCATCTGTTTGACGCAGGCGCTGCTGCATTTTGCTTAATCCATCGCTAAACTTATCAAACTCAGTTTTCACGGCGCCCAATACCTGCCAAACTTCATTGGACCGTTTCTGAATTGCCAAAGTTCTAAAGCCCATCTGCAAGCTGTTCAGCAAAGCAGCCATTGTGCTGGGGCCTGCAATATTGATTTGATAGTCCCGCTGGAGCCGTTCCACAAGACCTAAATTTACAACCTCCGCATAGAGGCCCTCAAACGGAAGGAACATAATACCAAAGTTGGTAGTATCCGGTGGTGCAACATATTTTGTGCGGATATCCTTTGCTTCGCTGCAAACAACCGCAGTCAGCGCACGGCGTGCCGCTTCAATTGTTTCAATATCGCCGCTTTGGTATGCATCCTGCAAATGCATATAGGTATCACCGGGGAATTTAGCGTCAATCGGCAGCCAAACATTTCCCCCATCCTGACCGGGCATTTTTACCGCATATTCTACACGCTGGCTGCTTCCGGGTACCGTAGCAATGTTGGTTGCGTACTGTTCCGGTGCCAAAATTTCCTCCAGAATGCTGCCCAGCTGGATTTCGCCCAAAATGCCTCTTGTTTTTACGCCGGACAGCACCTGCTTTAAGCCGCCTACATCTGCCGCAAGGTTTTGCATTTCGCCCAGACCCTTATACACCTGCTCCAGCTGCTTGCTAACTGCTTCAAAACTCTCGTTCATGCGCTTTTGCAGTGCATCTTGCAGCTGTGCATCAACTGTATGGCGGATTTCGTCCAGTTTTTTATTGTTTTCGGTGCGGATTGCTTCCATATTAGTGTGCAGCGCATTGCGCATTGCATCTAGCTTTTGTTCGTTTCCGCTTTCCATTGTTTTTAGGCGTTGCTCCAACATTTGCAGCTGATTTGCTTGGCTTTGGCTCATCTGCTTGCCCATGTAGCCAACCGATTGCTGCAAGTTTGTACCCAGCGCTTTAATGGTATGTAAATTGGTCTGGGTCAGCTCTGTACGCATACTGCTCAGCTTGTTATCCAGCATTTCCGACTGCATAGACAAGCGTCGCTCAAACCCGGCAGCTTGCATTTCAAACTTACGGTCGATTGCATTTTGCTGCAGCTCTAAACGCTTTTCAAATGCCTCGGTTTGTGCAGTCAGTCTGGAATCCAGCCAATCCTGTAAATACTTTGTACCTTGCTGCTTTGTAAAAAACAGCTTGCAAACAACAATCACCAACAGCACATTGGCTGTAACCAGTAATATCAAAAACGGGGTTTCCATAATGCTCCTTTTTCTCTTTGCTTCGTGCTTTATTCTTGCAATTCGTATTGCAGCGTTGTAATCGTTGTATCGTAGGCATTGCCAGTCAATCCAACGCCCTCCAGTTCCATTTCACCTGTTTGGTTATCATACGGGTCTGCACGCCAAGACTCCTTAGGCGGTGTAAGCGGCTTTTGGAACGCATGATTTGCCGCCATACGGCCTGTATCCAAGTTGCCAAAGTAGTGTCTGCGCAGGGCTTCTTCACCACGGCGGGCAGCACTGCCGCCATATGAGCAATCCGCATACAGCCAGCCCTTGCCCTCCAGCCAGAACATTGCCCAATCATGGCAGCTGCCTGCTGTTTTGGATACTGCAAGGCCACTTTCCCACAAGGCCGGAACACCTGCAATACGGCACATCGTAATAAAGGTTAGCGCTTGCACACCGCAGTCACCACGACGGCTGTAAGCACAATTTTCAGCAATGTTATCCAAAATAAAGTATTGGGGCATAAAGCGATACTTCACGTTCAGCGTAACATAATCATAAATGCGGCTTGCCTTTTCCACATCAGTTTCCGCATCCGCAATAACTGCCTCCGTTAAACGACGCATAGCAGGTGTAAAGCGAATATGCGGTGTTTCCTCACCCAGGCAGTCCTTTGGATTCCAAGGGCATTCCGCCGCATTGTCGCTATTTTCCCACGAAAATGGGTCTACATAATTTGCCGTACGCACATAGGAATAAACTGCCTCAATCGGCTCGTTTGTTTCCAGTTCGGTTTCCCAGTAAACAGTACGCTGCGGCGTATTGGAGGCGCTTAATAAAGTAGGCTTTTTCCAAAAAGACTCGCATTGAATCTCGCTCTGGCTGGGGCACTCCGCAGGAACAGGCAGCCACGCTTTTACCCGAACAGCCTTGCGCCCTTCCGCTTTTGCCTGTGCCAGTGCCTTTTCAAAGGCTTCGTCCGCAGCCCGCATACTGTATTTGAGCGTAATTTTTGCCGAAAGTGTCTGCTTTTCCTGCATCATTGCTGCTTCCTGCCCACGCCAAGCACGTGCGGCATAATCCGGTTTAACGCCTGCACGCAAAGCAAAGGAATCGTCAGTAGAAATTAACGTTTCGCAAAAACGTTTTGCAAAATGCTTTTCGCCATTTACAAAACGCCAGTCAATTTTGTTTTCTGCGACCAATTGCCGGAACTCATTAAGCGTAACATCCCGTATTTTTTCCTGCATATGTGCCAAGGCCTGCTGCTCAGTATACGGATACTCCTGCGGAATCCTGCTCATAATCTCACGCTGCGCCAATAATGCGTACCGCAAAGTTTCCGGTGCTGTATTTATGCAGTTTTCGGCTTTATCGGGGCTATTGCCATCATTTTGTGTTTGTGTCCAGTCCTCGTTTAACAGCCTATCAATTTGGCTGATGGCTTCGTTATAATATCCTGCTGCCTTTAGCCGTGCAATATCCTCCGGCAAGGGCGTATCTAAATATCGTAGTGTATCGTTCCAGTTCATAATGGCACCTCCTACAGATAGTGTTTCTATTCAGTATACCGCTCCCATTGCATTTTGAAAAGCCGTGGCCAGCTTTTCATTGTGTATTTTTTCTGTTATACTAAAACTCATGGTTCATTTATTGTATTGGGAGGCGCCTATGTCCATTTTAGCAAATTATCATACACATACACCACGCTGTATGCACGCTACCGGCAGCGAAGAATCCTACGTAGAAACTGCTATTTCGCAGGGATACAAAATTTTGGGATTTTCTGACCACACCCCTTGGCCTTTTCCCGAATACGAGAGCTACTGCCGTATGACAGCTGCACAACTGCCTGAATATGTAGAAACAGTCCGTGATTTGCAAAAGAGATATGCAAACAACATTAAGATTCATCTTGGTCTGGAGGCCGAGTATGCCCCTGACTACATGGACTGGCTGCATGATGTAAAAAAAGAGTTCCAACTGGATTATTTGATTTTCGGCAACCATTTTTATAATAGTGAGGAAAGCGGTATCTATTTTGGCAGCGGTGACCCCGAGCCTTGGATTGAAGCCTACGTAGAGCATACTATCAAGGCTATGGAAAGCGGCCTGTTTGATTACATGGCACACCCTGACCTGTTTTTGAGTTCCGCCACAGCAGTAAGTGAAAAAGCCGAAAAAGCTTTACATCAAATTTGCAAAGCAGCCGTAAAATACAATATCCCGTTAGAGTATAACCTTTTGGGCGAGTCCCGCCGCCTTGACGGCATCCAAAAAGGCAGTAATCTGTGCGGATATACAACGCCTGATTTCTGGCGTATTGCCGCTCAATATCCCATTCATGCCATCATCGGCTGTGATGCGCATCAGCCGAAAGAAATGTGCCGTGCCACACGGCAAAAGCAGGTCCGAACCGAACTGGAGCAGATGGGTATTTCTGTTTTAGATACAATTCCCGGCTTAGACTAACACGACTGCACTCATATACAAAAAAGGAGTTGCTCCAAGTTGGAGCAACTCCTTTTTTATTTTACCGTCTTTGCCATACAGTTTCGCCACAAACAGTAACTTTTACAACTTCATCTGCATTCAGCGGCTCGTCAAAATAGCACTTAACCGATATTTGGTCTTCTTCCTCATTCGGGCTTGTCTGCACCGTAGATATACAGGAACTAAACCCATCAATCACAGTTCCATCTTGCAAGTAAATCGCCACATCAGGCATTGTAGAGGATTCCAATAAGGTACCTGTACCCAAGGCTTCAACACCAAACGGAGAAACGGTAATTGCCTTCATGCGCCAAGGCTTCATATCCAAATTGCAAGCAGCCCAAATCGTCGGGTGCTTTTCTTCCGGAACATCAAAGGTCACATTCCACTGACCTGTAGCGCAATGCTTATATTCTGCTACCGAATAATACAAATGCAAATCTTCCAAGGCTTGCTGCTTTGGCAGCGAGAGGATATACTCCATCTTTTCGGCAATTCTCTTTCCGTCAGGCACTACACCAGACGTTTTCTTACCAATACATACTTTTGCTACATCTTCTGCAATCGGATTTCCCTCTGCATCAAAAAGCGCAAAATCGCAATTATTGTACCAGTATTCCGGGTTTTGCTTTACCAAAATATGCAGATTGTTATCCACCATACCGGCATTCAAAAATGTCAGGAACGGAATCTTATCCGTTTCATATTCTGCAACCGCCTTTAAGCCTTGCATCGTATAGCTTCGCATCAGCTCATCCAGCGCACCGCTTTGCACTATACATTCTGCGTCACTAATTTGAACTGACCCCACCATGGCAGGGCTCGGGCTGCGGGCTACAATATCTGCTACAGTAATGCCTGTATCCTGATAATCTTTTTCTACCCCACCGGAAAGGATTGCTTTCATCGACAGCGAAACCTTGCCGCCTGCACTTTGTAACGGGTTTCTTAATCCCTGTACACGAACAACAACCGAGCCATCCTCCTGTACAACCGGATAATCGGAAATAACCGTAGGTTCGCCGTCAATGCGCAGGTCACACAACGTCACTGTGTCGTCCAGCCGACGCTGACCAGTGGTGTCTTCCAGAGAAATATAGCTAACTACCGTATCTTCGTCGTGCATAGAGGCAAGTACCTCTAACCGAATACCATTGTTTTCGCAACTGGCATTGGTTGGAGTAAGCAAATCTCTCGTTTTTTGACCTACCATCCCTAATTTGTCAGAAAGCGCCGGAGATGCTAAAACTGCCATAGATGCGGTCAAACAAATTGCTGCCGCTACTGCTGTAGCTAACATACGGCGTAAAAGGGTTGGTTTCCTGCGTTTTTCACGCTCAGAAGCCATCGCCACGTACACCATGCGCTGTCGCTCCCACTGCGAAAAGCTCAAATCGGATACAATAGGATCCAGTGCAGCGTGTACGGATTCTTCAGTAATCTTCACAGGACACCCCCTTCAATTGTTTTTCCAGATATGTACATGCACGTTTTAATCGAATACTGACAGTAGGTTGTGGGACCCCTAAAACTTTAGCAATATCGCCTACAGCCATATCCTCGTAATAGCGTAAAAGTATAACTTCACGGTACTTTATGGGCATACTGAGTACAGCCTTACGCAAAGCGCCACTTTCGTCATAAGTGTCACTGCGAAAAGCATTGTCCGGCAGTTCATCTAATAGATTTACATTGCGTGCCCATCCGCTTTTGCGATAGTCCTTACAGGTGTTTGTAAGGACACGCATCACAAATGTTTTGCAAATACGGCTTTTATCTGCCGCACGGTAAATCTTAATAAACGAGTCCTGCACTGCATCTTCAGCTTGTTCTCGTTGCCCCAAATACAGAAATGCCACTCGCAACATTTCGTCGCTGTATTGTTCAACGACTGAAGCCATTTCTTCACTCGTAAGGGTTACCGCCACATCAACATACCTTTAACGGTTCTATGTAACTTATACAACCGTTTTGCTTGTTTCAAGCATCCTTTTTTCTCTTAATCATGTCGGATTGCTTCCAATGCACTGATTTTTACTGCACGACCCGCCGGCGCAATACCCGACAGCAGACCAACCAGCGTTGCAAATGCCAGCGCTGCCAAAATCAACCACATGGGAACAATCGAAATTTCGCCGCCTTCGCCGGCCACCCAAGTACCCATAAGCTGGTTCAGCCAGCTCATGTCTACCGTTTGGCCAAAGAAAGCCATTATCATCGTCAAATGGTTTAGCAAGAAACTAATACCTAAGCTGACAGCCACACCAACCAAACCACCAATGAATCCAATAAATCCACTTTCAATCAAGAACATCGCATGAATTTGCCAAAGCTCACAGCCAAGCACCTTCATAACACCAATTTCACGTGTTCTTTCATAAATTGCCATGGTCATGGTATTCATAATGTTCAGCGCAGCAACCAACAAGCTAATCGCAGCTAATCCGCCTAAAATCATTTGGCTCTTTGCCACGCTGGCCTGCATTTCCTCACGCTGCTGCTGCATAGAGTAAATGTCGGGATAGCCCAAATCCTTCAGGAAGGTTTCTACCTCTTCCACATTTTCCAAGCTATCTACCTTAACGTATACCTCTTGGTATCCGTTTTGACTGGGGCCGCTTGAGGTTATTTTGTTTGCTTTACGATAGGCAGCGTTTACTTTTTCCAAATTCTCCAAACTCATGACGAAGCCGCCCTCTGTAAAATATCCCTTGGAGTAGTCTGTTGTCAAAACACCTACAACAACCAGCTCAAAACGGCCGGCTTCCTTGCCCTCAGAGTCATAGTACACAAGGTTCAACTTGTCTTTTTCCGGGTCTACAAACGCAGGCAGCTCATTGCCGGCAGCGTCCGTTTGCCCCGGATAGCGGCGATACTTTGGATTTTCAGGTTTGCGTTTTGTATCGCAAAATGTATAAGCAAAGTTTTCGCCTACCAAAACAGGAATCTTGTTTTTGCCATAACTATTGCCGGAATCAATCCAAGTACCGCTTTTTAAGGTAAAGCCCATAGGCTCCATTGCAGTCATGTCCACGCCATACATATTCCACGCATCTGTTTCATAGCGTTCCTTTTTGCCGGCTACACATTTTCCATAAAAATCCCACGACTGGCTGTATGGGGTAGCCGCTAAAACGTGTTCGTTTGCTTTAATTTGATTCAGCATCGCCTCGTCCAACGCAGGAACATCCGGCGAACTGCCGTAGTTATTGATTTGAACCTGCGTTAAATCGCCATAGCTTTGCAGCATTTCATCGGTTTGCTTATTCATTGCGATGCCCAGACTGATCATGACCACAATAGCACAAGTACCTACAACAACGCCGATAACCGTAAGGGCCGTACGACCTTTGCGGCGGCGCAAATTATCTGTAGACAGCTTGACCAGATCAGAAATCCTCATCGCTTTCCTCCTGTTCTGCCTTCTTCTTTGCAGAACGCTTACGCAGCACAATCACTACAGCCACAGCTGCAGCAATTACAACCACAACAATCAGAGCAATCTGCCAAGGTGCCAAGCCTCCATTTTCATCAGGCATACCATCTGCAGGCATATTGGGATCCATCATATCGGGGTCCATACCGGCAAACGGGTCCTGATATTCTTCAGCAACAGTGGAAATATCCTTTGTGATTGTAACCAAATCGCCGGAGGGAGCTTCGTAAGTCATGGTAAAGGTACCTTCCACTGCACCCGCTGCCACGGGAGACAGCTCCACATCTGCGCTTTCCTCAGTACCTGCTGCCAGGTTGCCAACATACTGGGTCTGATTTTCCTGCTTTACATTTTTGCCCGTAAACTGAACTGTCAGGTTGTTGATAGCGGTCTTGCCCTTATTTACAAAGTAAATGCTTGCCATGCCGTCTTCACCAACCATCATGGTTTCCGGTGTTTCAATACGAGTAACTTCAAAACGGTCAGGCTGACGTACAGGAACAGAAACAGTTGTAGGAGTACCTGTAACCCCTGTGCCTGTTACAGCAACGGAAACTGTGCTGACGCCCTCTGTAAAATCAGGCAATGCACGCATGGGGAAAGAAACCGTCTTGGTCTGACCGGGCTTCATAGTGCCAATATACTGTGTGCTGCTGCCGCTGGTAATGGTAACACCGGTTGCAGTGGTAACGCTTACAACTACATCGTTAACTTCCTTGCTGCCGGAAGCAGTAGCATAAACGGTCAGGTTCAGCTTAAATTCATCGCCTGCATTGACAACATCAGCGCCAATAGAGCTGGACTTGATAATCAAACCAGTTGCATTTGCTTCACCGTTTGCGCCTTCGCCCTCGCTGCTTGCGGTGTTAATATTCAGTTCACGAATGTTTTCGCCGATGTTGATGCTGCCATCTTTATATTTGACAGTTGCCTCAAAACGGGTATTGCCAGAATTGGTGTACTTCAAGCCGCTAACACGCAGGATATGCTTACCTACGGTTTCCACCTTCAAATCCTGTGCACTAAATGCGCCATTGTTCTTTAACTCGATTTCTAGAGGACCATTCTTGTCAAGATCTTGATTAGGCACAGCCTGCGCATTGCTGTCGGGCAGATTAAAGTAAAACTCCAATATCAAATTGGAAGTATCCAGTGCTGTACCACTTGTACCGCTGGAGATAGAATAAGAGGTCAAAGTACCCCAGGTGCCATCCCACTCACCCTGATCTGATACTTCCGGGGAAGGTGTCGGGGTAGCGGACGGAGATGGAGACGGGCTTTGCGTTTCGCTGGCAGCAGTCGAAGTGCTGCTTGCCGCATTCGGATCTGTAGTGCCATCTGTAGCCAAGGCAACCTGAGGAACAACCATTGCAAATGCAAGGGTTGCCGCTAAAAGAGCGATACGTTTTTTAAGCTTCATTTGTATGTACCTGTCCTTCCTCATCATCATGTGGAGCTCTGAACAGCTCGGCTCTTACTGCTTGTTTCTGTTCAGGCGTTTGTGTGATATTACTTTGGATTTTACCGTCTGTCAGCGTAATAATTCGGTCTGCAACACCGGCAAGCTCGGGTTCATGGGTAACCATAATAAACGTTATCTGGTATTTTTCTGCTAAATCCAGCATCTTTTCCAAGACCTGACGGGTTGTTGCGGTATCCAAATTTCCTGTAGGTTCATCCGCAAAAATTACGTTAGGGTGCGTAACAAACGCACGTGCAATACCTACACGCTGCTGCTGGCCGCCAGACATTTCCGTTGGGCGATGATGTTCACGTCCATGCAAGCCCATCGCCTTTAGCGCAGCTTTTGCAATTTTTTCTCGTTTTTCTTTGGAAACGCCCTTAAACATAAGCGGCAAAGCCACATTTTCCACAGCATCCATGCTTGGCAGCAAGTTATAGCTTTGGAAAATAAACCCTAAATGATTCTGCCGGAAACGGGCCAGCTGACTTTCTGTCATTGCGGATATTGTTTCTCCTGCAATAACTACTTCGCCTTTCGTAGGCTTTTCCAAACCGGCCAATTGGTTCAGCAGTGTAGATTTACCGCTGCCGGACTGACCGACAATACAGCAAACTTCGCCTTTTTCAATGGTAAGGTCGATATGGTCCAGCGCTACAACACGCTCGTTACCAACACGATATACTTTGCGTAACCCCTTGGTTTGTATCATAGGAGCCATGCCTTGGCCTCCTTTCTTAATCGTCTGTATTTTATACGATTTACTATTTCCTAATATTTCATTTAGTGGTAACTTATCTCAAAAATCTGTTTCGTTTCGACAACAACAAATTGCTGTTTATTGCGTCCCCCCTTACATCCAGCACACCATATTTGATTTAGTATAACACATACACAATTTCCTAACAATAAATTTCTCAATTTTAGTATGTTTTACGAACATTTAGTTCGTGCCTACCTAACTTTACTTTACAAAAAAAGAGATGACTTTTTCAAGCCATCTCTTTTTCTTATAGTTTTATCCCAGGAACAACTTACAATATACGAAGCCGCCCATTGCAATCGCTGCACAAAGCAACGCTGTTCCCGCAGGAACCCAACGAATCAGCAACTCTGCGATATGATCCCGTGGGTCTTCGTATCGCTCTTGTTCCGGTTCATGGCGCTTTGTATATGCATTCTGCCCGTTGGCATAAGGCTTTTTGGGCGTCTGCTCCACCACACGTGTAGCCGTTGCACTGGTTTGCTGCGGAGATTGTTTACGCTGTGCCATTACCTGCGTTGGTTCTTCGCCTGATTGACTCGGTGCCGAAGCAACTTCTTGCGGGCGCAAAATGCTGGCAATTGCGTTTTGCAGCAGAATCCGGTCACTGCCGCATTCACTGCAATACACGGTGTTTTCTTCTTTGGGGTGGAATGCACCACAAGCGCAATACCAACCGTTTTCCAGCACTTGCGGCATATACTTCATACCTTGCCGTCCGCTTTGTACTTGCAGTTGCTCCGCAACTTCTTTAGGAAGCTTTTTCGGTGCCGGGATGCGTACACGCTGATACTCTGCAAGATTTTCACTCTTACGACCATACCAAGCACGTACTAACGAAACATCAACACTTCCGACAGCTTCCGGTGTGATGAAAACGGCATCGTCCATACCGAACAATTCGCCATTCTGCACATCCAAATCCTCATAGCTGAACTCATCTTCCGCAAGGATTGTACCGTCACTGCCCTTACACTTAAAATAAACCTTCAGCCCAGTGAGAACATCATCCCGGATATTTTTGAAGCTAAGGCAAACAGCATTTTCGCCGCTTACATCGCCCCGCAAAAGCTCTACACGCACAAACTGTACCGGGCTGTTAGCCGTAAAATAATTCACACGGCTTTTGGCCACCACGTTAAAGCTTTCTTCCATGTTCATACTCCTTACGCTATGCCAAAATTATTCCAAATCGCCGTCTGCATCGGTTTGCTCTGCATTTTAGCTGTCTGCAATTTCTTCCGGCTTTTCTTCAGAGATACCTTCTGCTGCAGTTTCCTCAACAGAAACAGTTTCCTGCTCTGCTACGCTGTTTTCCGCAGTAGTTTCAGTATCGGTTGTTTCCATGGGAGGCAGTTTCTTGCCAGCCATAACCATATCGAACTCACTTTCGGTCAGCTTCTCACGTTCCATCAAAGCCTGTGCCAGTGCATGCAGCTGGTCAATGTGCTCAGTCAGGATACGGCGGCACTCCTCATATGCCTCGTCAATAATGTCACGCACTTCTGCATCAATTTCAGCAGCAGTAGTCTCACTGTAACCCTTGCCCTGACTAAAGTCACGTCCCAGGAAGGTTTCTTCTTCACGGTTGCCATACACAACAGGTCCCAAACGCTCGGAGAAACCGTACTGCGTAACCATATCACGTGCAGTACCCGTTGCGGACTGCAAGTCGCTGGAAGCACCGGTAGAAATATCATCCAGAATAATCTGCTCTGCTACACGGCCGCCCAAGCTGGAAACGATATCCTCGAACATCTCGCCCTTTGTAACGTAGCTGCGGTCCTTTTCGGGCAGATACATGGTGTAGCCACCAGCCTGACCACGAGGGATAATCGTAATTTCGTGTACCTTGGGGTGATGTGCACAGTAGAAACCAGCCACTGCATGGCCTGCTTCGTGATAAGCGGTCAGTTTCTTTTCCTCTGGGGTAACAACACGGCTCTTCTTTTCGGGGCCGGCAACTACCTTGATAGAAGCTTCCTCGATTTCAGCCATTGTAATTGCCTTTTTGCCACGGCGAGCAGCCAGCAAAGCTGCCTCGTTGACCAGGTTCTCCAAATCGGCACCTGCAAAACCAGCGGTACGGCGTGCAATAACAGACAAGGAAACATCGGGAGCCAACGGCTTCTTGCGGGTATGCACCTTCAGGATTTCCTCACGGCCCTTAACGTCGGGCAAGCCAACGTAAACCTGACGGTCGAAACGACCCGGACGCAGCAAAGCCTTATCCAGAATATCAGCACGGTTGGTTGCAGCAATTACGATAACACCATCGTTTGCCTCAAAACCGTCCATCTCAACCAGCATCTGGTTCAGGGTCTGCTCACGTTCATCGTGGCCGCCGCCTAAGCCAGCTCCACGCTGACGGCCGACTGCGTCGATTTCGTCAATAAAGATGATGCAGGGCATATTCTTCTTCGCTTTGTCGAACAAGTCACGCACACGAGAAGCGCCCACACCAACATACATTTCGACGAAATCGGAACCGGAAATTGCGTAGAACGGAACACCTGCTTCGCCTGCGCAAGCACGAGCCAGCAGGGTTTTACCAGTACCCGGAGGGCCTACCAGCAAAACACCGTGCGGAATACGAGCGCCCAAGTTATTAAACTTGTTGGGGTTCTTCAGGAACTCAACAACTTCCTGCAGTTCTTCCTTTTCTTCATCTTCGCCGGCAACGTCTGCAAAAGTAACCTTGACCTGTGTTTCCGCATTGTCTTTTACCTTTGCCTTGCCTACGTTCATTACACCGCCGCCGGCAGCACCGCCACGCAGCATAAAGAACACCAGCATACCCATGCTGCCCAGCATAAGGACATACATCATAGTATCAGCCCAAGGGAAAGATTCCTTATACGGAATCATGTTATCGTCCATAGGCTGGTCCGGATTAGCCTCGTTGTATGCCTCGATATAATCTTCCATCTGGAACTGAACAAAGTATGCCTGATAGGGCAGCTTATAGGTCACTTCAACCTTTGCACCACCCGGCAGTTCCTTGTCTTTTCCCGGGGCATTGCCAGACAGCAAGCCGCCAAATGCAGGGCCTTCCGGCTCTTTATCGCCTTCCGGCAGAGGAATTTTACCCTCTTTCAGGCTCATCTTAATAACGCCTGTGTTCAGATTCAGGTCAAATGCTGTGACCTGCAAATTTTCAAAATAGCTGCGCACCTGAGAGTAACGCATTGTAGAATCCGTTGCCGGAGCAGCCGTAAAGAAGGTCCACACCATCAGTACTACGACAAGCAGACCAACAATAATCAGCGGATTCCATTGTGGTTTCTTTTTTTGCAACATACTTACTCCTGCTTAGTTTATTTGGAATATACTTCCGGCTTCAGCACGCCAACGTAAGGCAGGTTGCGGTATTTTTCATCATAATCCAAACCGTAACCAACAACAAACTCGTCCGGTACTTGGAAACCTGTATAATCAGCCCGAATATCTGCCTTGCGGCGGCTGGGCTTATCCATAACGGTGCAAATCTTAACACTATTGGGGTTACGCAGCTTCAGCATGGGAACCAGCTTGGACAAAGTAACACCTGTATCAAGAATATCCTCAACAATCAAAACGTCCTTGCCGCTCAAATCAGCGTCCAGGTCCTTGATAATCTTAACCAGACCGGTAGTAGTAGTATTGGCACCGCCATAGCTGGATACAACCATAAAATCAATTTCGCAGGGAATTTCTACGGCACGCATCAAATCGGCCATAAAAACAACTGCACCCTTCAAAATAGAAACCAGCAGCAGGTCCTTACCTGCGTAGTCCTTGCTGATTTGTGCGCCCAGTTCTTTAACACGGTCACGCAGCTGGTCCTCAGTTACCAAAACCTTCTGGATATCATTGTGCATACTCATTTGTTTATTCCTTCCTCTCGGTATTGCTCCTTTACAAGCAAAAATCTTTTGGTTTGTTCGTCTGGAGCAAGCCCCTCGGCAAAGCCGTGATTCCAAAGCCATATCACCTGATTTTCGCTTGCGGCCAATGGCATTTGCTGCCGCTGCACAGGGGATAAGCCTTCTTCATTATACAACTTTTTCAAACTCTTGCTGCCGCCTCGACCCGCTTGTCGAAAACGGTCACCAGATTTACGTGTACGCAAACTTGCCAACATAGGTATTTTAGCATAGTCTGCCAAGTTTTTTAAGTCTTTTTTGTGAACGCATTGTATATTTTCCAGTTCTTGTCTGGAAAGCAGGATAACCTCTACCTGAAAGCCACCGTAAAACAGGTATTTTCCTGCTTCAAACGGATACTGCTGTGTATCCGCCTGTAATTTTGGGGAGTCTGCCTCGTGCTCACAGACCAGTATGTTTTTCTTTACCACAAAGCGGAGCCGGTCACGCAGCTGGACAGCGCCGCCACTTTCAACACAGTTTTGCAGCAAACGTACATACTTTTCTTCCGCATCACGCACGGGGGTAATCAGCTGATGCAAAGCGGTTTCTAAAATAAAGGTATCGGCGCTGCGCAAAACTTCCACAGACCACGGACCGTCCGCCTGCGTTCCACCGGCATGGTCAGCTGCTTTTTGCAGCAAGCTTTCCGCCTGTGCTGAAAAGTAGGCATCGATTCGTCTCATTTTATCGCAGAATCCGCATAAATTCCGCACCGCCGCAGAGTTCACCTCTTGTAAAGCAGGCACTACTTCCTGCCGAATGCGATTTCTTGCATACTCCGCAGAAAGATTTGTTTCATCTGTTACAAAGTCTTGCCCCTGTGCAGCGCAATAATCTTCTGTGTCCTGCCTGGACAGACACAGCATCGGCCTTACAAAGCAGCCACGCTCTGCACGGATTCCAGCCGCACCGTGTGCACCGGTCCCCCGTGCCAAACGGAACAAAAGTGTTTCTGCTTGGTCATTTCCCGTATGTGCGGTTGCAATCCATTGTGCACCCGCCTGCAGCTCTTGCTCAAAATAACGATACCGCAGCGTGCGTGCCCACTCCTCGCCGGCATTGGCAGGGACCTCTACCCCGTCTTGCACAGCACTGTATACCGTCAGTGGGACTTCCAGTTTTTCGCACTGCTGTCTTACAAAAGCTTCGTCACGGTCTGCCGCAGCTCCTCGAAGTCCGTGATTCACATGGCACGCAGAAACCTGTATCCCCAGTTTTGGGGCCAGTGCACGCATTACGTGCAGCAGCGCCATGCTGTCTGCTCCGCCGGAAACCGCAACACTTACCAAATAACTGCCCTGTGGCGAGCCATTCGTATCCTTTTCACGCACAAAAAGCCCTGCCTTTATGCAGTAGGCAAGTACGTTTTTTTCTATCCGAGTTTTCACTTCTTGCATTGCGCAAATTTCTTGTGTATCCATAAAATTCATCAATGATTGAAGTCCACGTCGGTAAAGCGAGTATGTGCGCCGTCCCAGCCCAGCGGTACAGCGCTGGTTTCACCATGACGGTTTTTCGCTACAATACACTCTGCAATGTTAGAGTCCGCCTGCGGAGCGTCCTCGCCCTTCTGGCTATTATAGTATGCCTCACGGTACAAAAACAAAACGCAGTCAGCGTCCTGCTCGATAGAGCCGGAGTCACGCAGGTCAGACAGCTGCGGACGGTGTGCCGAGCCAGCGCCCTGCTTTTCTACTGCACGGGAAAGCTGTGACAGTGCAATAATCGGCACACCCAGTTCCTTTGCCATTACCTTTAGGCTACGTGTAATTTCGCTGATTTCCTGCACACGGTTTTCTGTGCGCTTTCCGGTTGTCATCAGCTGCAAGTAGTCAATTACAATCAAGCCGATTTTCGGGCGGCTCGGGTCCTGATTGACACGGCGAATCTTCGCTTTCATTTCAGGAATTGTCAAACCGGAAGTATCGTCCATAAAAATAGGCGCATCGTGCAAGCGCTCGGACGCAATCGCAAGGTCCTCCCAGTCGGACTGCGTCAGTGCACCGGTGCGGAACGCATGACTGTCGATACCGGCTTTTGCGGACAAAATACGGTTCGTCAGCTGCTCCTTTGTCATTTCCAGACTGAATACGGCAACCGGGATTTTTTGCTGCTCTGCAACATTTGTTGCAATGTTCAGCGCAAAACTGGTTTTACCCATACCGGGACGTGCTGCCAAAATAATCAGGTCGCCACGGCCCATGCCTGTCAGCACCGAGTCCAGCAAACGGAACCCCGTAGGGATACCCTTATACTTATCTGCATCCGGTCCGGCCAGTTTTTGCAGCGTGCCCAGCGTTTCTACCATGCTGGACGAAAGCGGTGTCAGCGCCGAGCTGTCACGTCCGGAGCGAATCTCGTAGATTTTTTGCTCTGCACTTTCCAGCAACAGGTCCGCATCGTTTTCCTGACTGGAGTCCTCCAAAATATCCTTTGCCACATTCATCAGTTGGCGCACCAGATATTTTTCCTGTACGATATGTGCGTAAGACGACACATTCGATACACTGGGGACCGTTTCGGCCAGACCTGTCAAATAGACCTTTGCAGCATCGGTGCTTTCAAACACGCCATCTGAGGAAACTGCGTCCAGCAGCGTAACAAAGTCAATGGTTTTATCCGCAGTAAACAGGCGAATCATTTCGCTGTAAATCTGTCCGTTCTGCCGAGAGTAAAACATTTCCGGCTTTACAATCTCAATCAGGTCGGTCAAGGTTTCCGCGCGCAATAAAACCGCACCCAGTACGCTTTGCTCGGCTTGCATACTATAGGGCAGCTGTACACCCATATTTTCCAGATTCAGTTCGCTTGAATATTTATCCATTCCCTACACCCAAAAGCACTCCCACGTGGGGAGTGCCTGTAACGAATTGTTCTTTACAAATTTAATCAGCCAACAATTTCCACTTCAACCTTAAATTCAGCGGTAACGCCGGCATACAAGCGTGCCTTTGCCTCGTACACACCTGCATCCTTGATGTCCTTGCTGGACAGCTCGACCTTCTTTTTGTCGATGGTCTGACCAACCATCTGGCTCAGGCTGGCAGCAACTTCCTTGCTGGTAATTTTGCCAAACATACGGCCGGACGCACCGCCCTTAGCCTGCATCTTAACAACCTTACCATGTACCTTTTCCGCCAGTGCCTTTGCAGCAGCCAGATTTGTTGCCTCGTGGAAGTCAGCAGCAGCTTCCTTCGTGCGGGCGATATTCATTGCAGTAGCGTCTGCCTCCGCAGCCAGTCCACGGGGGAACAGATAGTTGCGTGCGTATCCGTCAGAAACTTCGTGGATTTCGTCCTTCTTGCCGATAGACTTTACGTCCTGCTTCAAAATAACCTTCATATTCGGGTCCTCCCTCTTCTCTACTTGGCACAGCCAACGTAGTTTTATGCACTCTTTATGCAGATATAGTATATCCTAAAATTGCATTACACACAAGTATCTGCCAGTTTTTTTGGTGTTTGTGACTGTGCCGCACGATACAAATCAATTGCGGCACGTATCCGGTTCCCGGCTTGCTCCAGCGTAATATCCTGCAGCTGTGCACCCGCCATAGTTTGGTGTCCGCCACCGCCCAAGGCTTCCATTACAACCTGCACATTCACTTGACCCATACTTCTGGCGCTAATATTAACGCCGCCGTTTTTCTCCACACCCACAAAACTTGCTGTAACACCCTCAATGGTCAGCAAATCGTTTGCAGCCTGTGGCACAGCCACCTGTATTTGCGGCGCAAATGCCTTGTGCAAAACAATCGCACAGCCTTTGTAGATTTGTGCTGTTTCCACCAGCTCACACTTTGCAAGATATTCTTCCTTGCTTACATTAAATAGGGCACGTACACGCTCGGTTTCCGCACCATAACGGCGCAGGCTTGCCGCCGCTTCAAATGTGCGCACACCTGTATGCAAACTAAAATCATGTGTATCCAGCATAATGCCTGCCAACAGGCCCTCTGCTTCCAGCTTTGTAGGTTTATCTTCTTTTTCACCTACGTAGGCCAGCAGTTCAGCTACCAATTCGCTGGCACTGCTTGCATAGGGTTCGTGGCAAACCAATACAGCATCCTTAATATAGTTATCGTTTTTTCTGTGATGGTCAATTACCGCTACACTGCCCGCTTTCTTCAGGATTTCAGGGCTTTCCACAAGATGTGTAAGGTATGTATCTACCACAATACACAGCGTTTTTTTGTTCACCCATTGCAGGGCATCTTCCGGCTCTAAAAAATCGCCTTCGCAGCCGGACGCAATAAACGCATCAATTAAGGCCCCCGCCAATGTTTCTTTTTGCCGTACAGCAATTACTGCAGGCACCTTACAGATTTTACAAATGCGCAAAACGCCCTCTGCCGAACCAATGGCATCCAAGTCCGTCATACGGTGGCCCATAATCACAACACTTTCGGCTTGTTTAATCAAGTCCTCCAGTGCACGTGCCACTAAGCGGCTTTTTACACGGCTGCGCTTTTCCACACCATGCCCGATACCTCCATAGAACGTAAATCCATCGGGTGTTTTTTCCGCTACTTGGTCACCGCCACGGCCCTGCGCCATATCCAATGCTTGTTCAGCCATTTCCTGCGCTTCGTGTAACGTTGCAGCACCACGGCCTACACCAACGGAAAGCGATAGATTTCGCTCCGGCGCAATGGCACGCACCTCGTCCAAAAGTACATAGCGTTCTTCTGCCAGTTTTTGCAGGTGTCGCTCCTCCACAACCGCTAAATATCGTCCGCTGGAAAATCTGCGTAAAAAACCTGTTGTTCCTCCAATTGTATTTTCCAGCACTTTGTTCAGGCTCTCCAAAATGCCCGCACGCTCGCTGTCCAGCATATCGCCAAACACATCGTTGTAACCGTCAATTGCAAACACGATACATCCCGGACGGCTTGCCTGATGCTCTTTTGCCGTTTTGCGCAAAACAGTTTCATCGGAAAAATAAACAATGCTCATGGTTTCGGCACCACCTGTTACCGCAGCAGCATAGGCGTGCCAAACTTTGTCGCTTAAGTGCAGCACTTGTCCATCCGGCAAAGCCGCCTCGCGCAGATTTAATCCCGGCAGCAATTTCGTAGTGGAACACAGCAGCCGCTCCTCACCACAGTCCATCTCCTGCCGAAAAGCAGTATTATACCACAGCACCGTTTTGCCGCTTAACAAAATGGTAGGAGCCGACATTTTTTCCAAGCTGAACTTTACCTTGGAAGTATCAAATACCGAGCCTGTCAGCCAACGTGCCAGCACCTCCCGTAAAGCGTACCCAAACCATAAGCAAATGCCCAATGCCACTGCCCACAGCAAAAAGGGCAGAACGGCCCACCACGACGGCATCAATACAGCAATCCAAATGGTAAGGATAATACCTAAAACAAGAAGGCCCACCATGAGCACTTCCATCGTAAGAATTGGTTTGCGTTTCATGGGGGCCTCCTGCTATCCGATTTTTATTTTACGCTCGCATCAAATTTCCATCAAAATAGGCAAAATCATAGGGCTGCGCTTTGTGCGGCGGTAAATATATGCCGATAATGCCTCACGCACCTGCGTTTTCACATTGTTCCAGTCATAGCGACGGTCAGACAATGCCCGGTCGAACGCCATTTCCACAACCTCCTTGGCTCCATCCATCAGCTGCTCGTTTTCACGCACATACACGAAGCCACGGCTGACTAGGTCAGGTCCTGCAACAACAACACCATTGGAACGGTCCACCGTTGCTACAACGATAACCAGGCCGTCTTCCGACAGATGCTTACGGTCACGCAGAACAACGTTGCCTACGTCACCAACGCCCAAACCGTCAACCATAACAGCGCCGGCCGTAACGGGGTCGCCCAAACGCAGCTCCGTCTGAGACAAAATTACATGGGAACCATTCTCTGCAATGACAATGTTGGTTTCCGGAATGCCTAAGCTTGCAGCAGTAAGTGCATGGCGCTTCAGCTGCTTATATTCACCGTGTACAGGCAGGAAGTACTTCGGCTTCGTCAAAGTCAACAGCAGTTTTTGTTCTTCCTGACAAGCGTGTCCGGAAACGTGTACATCGTACATACTTTCGTATATAACCTCTGCCCCCAGCAGCAGTAAGCCGTTTACAATCTTCGTAACGCTCTTTTCGTTACCGGGAATAGGGTTAGCCGAAATAATAATGAAATCTCCGGGGCCAACCTTTACGTTGCGGTGGCTGCTTTGTGCCATGCGGCTCAATGCACTCAAAGGCTCGCCCTGGCTGCCGGTCGTAATCAAAACGGTCTGCTCCGGCGCATACTGGTTCAGCTGCTCCAACTCAATTAGAGTACCTTCCGGAATAGACATATATCCCAATTCCTGTGCCATAGCAGTATTCTTAACCATGCTTCGGCCGGAAAAAGCCACCTTGCGGCCATCTTCCACAGCCAAATCAATAATCTGCTGTACACGGTTCAGGTTGGACGCAAAAGTTGCGATAATAATACGCTTATTGCGTGCACGATGGAATAAATCCCGCAGGCTGTCCACAACCTTACGCTCGGTCGCAGTAAATCCGGGACGCTCTGCGTTGGTAGAGTCGCTCAGCAGTGCCAAAACGCCCTTTTCGCCATAGGAAGCAAACGTAGACAAATCTGTAACACTGCCGGACAGTGCAGTATAGTCCACCTTAAAGTCGCCGGTGCAAATAACAGTTCCGGCTGCGCAGGTAATTGCAAATGCTACCGAGCCGGGAATCGAATGGTTTACATGGATAGGCTCAATGCTAAAGCCGCCCACCTTAAACTTCTGACCTGCTGTAATCTCAGTAAGCTTGCATACACCCGAAAGGCCAAACTCCTCCAGCTTGTTGCGAATCAAACCGCATGCCAAACGTGTGGCATACACAGGCAGCTTTACTTTGCGCAGCAAATAGGGCAGGCTGCCGATATGGTCTTCGTGGCCATGGGTAATCAGGATGCCACGGATTTTATCAATATTTTGTTCTACAAAGGTAAAATCGGGAATAACCAAGTCGATACCGTACATTTCACTATCGGGGAACACGCAGCCGCAGTCCACGATAATCATTTCGCCGTTGCACTCAAAAACCGTCATGTTTTTGCCAACTTCGCCTAAACCACCCAGCGGGTAAATGTGGATGGGAGGCGCATTATCGGCAGCTGCAGTATTTTTGCGAGGGCGCTTAAAGTATCCACGGCTGCCGGAGCGTGCCGCACCCTGCTGCTTTGCAGTGCCCTGCGGCTTGCGATTTTCCTGCGGATTTCTGGGCCTGGGCTTACGCGGAGCTGCACCTTGGGTGCTGTTCGGACTTGTTTTGTTTTCAATATTCGACATAGTACCTCCTACAAAGGAAACATACCAAAAACAGACCCGGCATCTGGTTTTATGCGGGTCATTTCCGGTTAAAGAAAAGCAAGCTGGCTTTTCTAACGAATGCGTATAGATTTTTCACTACGATGTCATTACATCGCCTAAGTTTCAGGGAAAAACTCTTTGATCTGATCAGTTCATTTGTTCAATGCAACCGCGACCTGGCAAAAAAAAGCTCGAATGTGCGTCCACCGCACATCCCTATACGTTTACTGACGTATTTAGTATAGTATTTCCCATTTTGTTTGTCAATTCAGTATAGGTTTTACTATTAAAATTATACTCTTGGCACAAAGGAAACTCTCAAGTATAATAGATGTAAGCGTATCACTTAATTATGCACAGGAGTAATGGCATGAAACGAGTAGAATTGTATACAGATGGCGCATGCAGTGGAAATCCCGGTCCCGGCGGCTGGGGTGCAATCCTGCGTTTTCGTGCGGCCGATAAAGTTTATGAAAAGGAGCTTTCGGGCGGTGAGGACGAAACCACTAACAACCGCATGGAACTGACTGCTTTTCTGGCAGGCTTACAACAATTAAATCAGCCTTGCGAAATTGATTTGTACAGCGATAGCCAGTATGTAATCAACGCATTGGAAAAAGGCTGGGCTAAAGGTTGGCGTGCACGTGGCTGGAAAAAGTCCGATAAATCCCCCGCCCTCAATGCAGACCTATGGGCCGCTGCACTGGTTGAATCCGAAAAGCATCAGATTCACTATCACTGGCTGAAGGGCCATGCCGGCCACCCTGAAAACGAGCGCTGCGACCGCATGGCAGTGGAGCAAAGCAAAAAGCATGGCGGCCGTCAGGCATAACTTTTCTGTTTTATATTATTATTAAAGGAGGCTAACAAGGTATACCCTTGTTGTACAACTATGGCAGGTGAATTTTTGCCCGGAAACGGGTTTGATACTTACGAAGCGCAGGATAAGGTACTTGTTGGTATGAGCGGCGGCGTAGATTCCAGCGTAACCGTTCGTATTTTGCAGGACCAAGGATTTGCTGTTGCAGGCGCAGTCATTCGCTTTTCACCCGAACACGACGGCGCTGTCCAGATGGCAAAGGCAACCGCAAAACAGTTAGGTGTCGAATGCATCGTATTGGATGCACAGGACCTTTTTGAAACCCATGTGGTGCAGCCCTTCTGCGAGAGTTACTGCAACGGCGAAACGCCGAACCCTTGCATCCTGTGCAACCCAAATGTAAAATTCAAAGCATTGCTTACCGCTGCGGATAAACTTGGCTTCCAGTATATCGCTACAGGACATTATGCCCGTGTTGAAGCTGATTCAAACGGAGTCAACCACATTTTCAAAGCCGTAAGTACCGCACGTGACCAAAGCTATATGCTGTATCGCTTAGACCAGTCTGTACTGTCCCGTTTAATTTTACCTTTGGGTGAGTTTGAAAAGGAAGATATCCGAGAAATGGCTCGTGATATGCAGTTAGATTGCGCCGACGCACCTGACAGCATGGAAATCTGCTTTATCCCGGACGGCGATTATGCCGCTTTTATTCAAAATCGTGGCATGACCGCTAAGCAAGGTAACTTTATCAGCCCGGAAGGCACTGTGATTGGCCCGCACAAGGGTGTTTTGCACTACACCGTCGGCCAGCGTAAAGGTCTGGGTATCGCTTTGGGCCGTCCGGTTTTCATCCGGGAAATCTGCGAAAACGGCGATATTCAGCTGGCAGATGCAGGCAACGAAATGGAAAGCCGCATGGGTGTTACCAATATGGCCTCTGCCGATGGCAGGCCTCTGCCCGCAGGCAACTACACTATAAAAATCCGCAGTGCTGCAACCCCTGCCCCCGCTTACTATGACGGCAACGGCGTGTTGGAGTTTAACTCCCCCGTGCGTGCTCCCGCCCCCGGTCAAAGCGCTGTTTTCTATCAGGACAATATCGTAATGGGCGGCGGTTTCTTGTGCCGGGTATAACTTTGCAGTCACGCTAAAATCAGAATACCAATACTTTCATCTGATAAGAATTACTCAGAAAATAAAAAAACGGAGTGTATCAACATTGATACACTCCTTTTTTCTACTTATAATGCAGTCTGCCAAGCTCTTTTTGTAACAAGCTTGCCGAATGGCCCAGAACATTTTATGGCTTGTAAACCATTCTCAAAAAACGTCCTGTCCCCAACATTGTTTCCTGCTCAAACGCTTCTCCGTCTATTGTAAAGCCCGCTTTTTTGTAACAGGTAATCGCACGTTCATTCCATGCACGAACCTCCAAATACAAAGGTTTGCCGGGGTAAAGTGTTTTTGCAATTTCCTGTGCAATCCGAAGCATCTTCTGTCCGTAGCCACATCCACAAATATTGGGAGCTACACCTATCCCGATAAAAATCTCTTTTGGTTCTTCCAAAATATTCGTAAAACCAATCAATGTATCTTCGTCGTAGTAAGCATAGAAATTCTTGTCGCAAGCTGGGTTTCCAAATGCAACGCCTTTTTCCTGTTGCTCCTTATAGGAGGGCATATTATAAATCTCGTAATCGCCCGTATAATTCCAATCGGCTACGATTTCTTTTTCTTGTCCTGTCATAACATGGTATGTTATCATACAGCACCCCCCCTTTAAGGCTTTAACAACAGTACATTCAATAAGGCCTGTTTCTCGCAAGGCTTTATTTTCCCGCAGTTTCCTTGTTTTTCAGCATATCACGGTTCGGGCGGAAGTTTGGTACAATCTTTTGCAGGTTACGCACAACTTCTACATCCTGATGCTGTGCCGCTGCCTCTGCCAATTCTCCTAACTGCTGGTAGAACAATGCAAGGTCAATCTTCTTCGGCGGTGCCACAAAGATCTTATTGTGCTCTGTGCGGCGCATCTTGTCCTGTTCTTCGTCCATCAGCAGTTCTTCGTACAGCTTTTCGCCGGGGCGCAAGCCTACTACACGAATCGGCATATTCACGTCCGGCTCGTAACCATAGAAGCGAATCAACTGGCGTGCCAAATCCATAATGCGAACCGGCTTGCCCATATCCAAAACATAGATACTGCCACTTTGTGCCAACGCGCCGGCTTGCAGCACCAGCTGTGCAGCTTCCGGAATCGTCATAAAGTAACGCTCGATATTCGGGTCGGTAACCGTAACCGGGCCGCCTTTTTTAATTTGGCTTTCAAACAGCGGAATTACGCTGCCATGGCTGCCCAGCACGTTGCCAAAACGAACTGCTACACAACGCATCTGTGTGTTTTCCGCAAAAGTCTGAATCAGCATCTCGCAGATACGCTTTGTGCAGCCCATAACACTGGACGGGTTAACCGCCTTATCGGTAGAAAGCTGTACCAAACGCTCTACACCGTGCATGCTTGCGCTGGTCAGCAGGTTCTTGGTGCCGATTACGTTATTTTTAACAGCTTCCGCAGGGCTGGTTTCCATCAAAGGCACGTGTTTGTGAGCAGCCGCATGGAACACCACCGTAGGATGATACTGGTCAAATACTTCGTCCAGACGCTCACGGTCACGGATGGAGCCAACCAACGTACAAATAGGAGCATTCCGACCGTAGCGTTGTTTCAGCTCCATTTCCAGCTCGTATGCACAGTTTTCGTAAATATCAAAAATCAGCAGCTGCTTTGGTTCAAAACGCATAATCTGGCGGCAAATCTCACTGCCAATACTTCCGCCGCCGCCCGTAACCATAACGATTTTATCTTTCAGATATGCGCTGATGCCTTCCGTATCCAGCTTTACTTCGTTACGGGATAAGAAGTCTGCCGTATTCAGCTCACGGAAGCCATTATTGCCAACCGATGCCGCATCTGCACCGCCGGGAGTGTCCTGCAATGCACACGGGTCACTCAGCATACTCACCTTGCAGTTTGTCGAATTACACAAATCAATTACACGGGCCAAACGGCTGCCACGCAAGCTGGTAATGGCAACAACAATTTCCCGAATGCCATATGCTTCGCAAACAGCCGGGATTTCGTCCAGTGTGCCTCGTACAGGTACACCCTGAATGGTAGCATTGCGCTTTTGCGGGTCGTCGTCCACAACCGCTACAGGGTTGCCATAGGCAGATTTACTTTTGCAAAGGGTAATTGCCCATGCACCGGCATTGCCTGCACCTACAATCAAAAGCGGTGTATTCGGCTTACGATTTTGCTCTTTGGGTACATTCAGGAACATACGCCAAGCTAAGCGTGTGCCGCCTATCAGCATAATAATCAGCAGGGTGGAAATTGCAATACTGGAGCGGTACAAAACTTTGTGGACCATTTCATTGCCCAGCAATACCAAAACGGACGACAGCCCAACCAGCGCACCCAGCCTAAAAAGGTCACGCACACCCGCATACTTCCAAAGGATTGTGTACAAGCCACCTACAATAAACATGATTACATAAATAGTAACCATCCAAGGCAAGTTGCGGTATAAGTTAGGAAAAGCCGCCTGTATTTTGACCAAATCTGATTCGCCGTCCAAACGGAGCAGCACGCCCAAATAAAAACTGAACGCCACAAGACCGGCATCCAGCAAAACTAACAACGCCCTGCGCATCAATAAGCCGCAAGACTGTTTCGACAATCTATTCACGATAAATCCCCTTTAGAACAGCAGCCGTCTTCGGCCGACTTCTATATTTAATACATCTATGTAATGACTCAAAAGATCCATAACAGACGTATTATAGCACAACCCCGGCAAAAAAGTCCAGAACCGACCAATTGCCTGCTCTTTTCCTTTTGCCGGAGTGTCCGTTGTTTATTTAGTTGGGGTACCTTTACTGCTGTCTTTTTGACCTGTGCCGCCTTCCACAACACCATCACTGCGCAGCACGGAAAAAATAGTGCCGAAAAAGCACTTTGCGTCAAACAAAAAGCTCAGTTTTTGCACATATTCGCCATCATATCGTGCCTTAACGTCAATTTCAAGTTCATCTCGGCCATTGATTTGCGCCCACCCAGTCAGACCAGGGCGTACATCGTTTGCGCCGTACTTATCTCGTTCTTTCAATAAATCGTACTGGTTCCACAATGCCGGGCGGGGGCCTATAATGCTCATCTGCCCTACAAAGATATTGAAAATCTGCGGGATTTCATCCAGACTTGTTTTGCGCAGGAATTTGCCCATTCCGGTAATCCATTGGTCAGGATTTTGCAGCAAGTGGGTTGGAACATCGTGCGGTGTATCAATCCGCATCGTGCGGAATTTCAAAATCTGGAAGTGCGTTTTATGAATGCCTACTCGCTTTTGTTTGAAAAAGATTGGGCCGGGAGAATCTATTTTAATGGCTGCCGCAAGCACCAAATAAAGCGGTGACAACACAATAATGCCCGCTAAAGAAAGTACAATGTCGATTGCACGCTTTCCATATCGAGCATAAAAGCTATTGGGGACCTTTTTTTCTTCCATTCCAAATCCTCCACCCTCTTAATATACAGTTTGCTGCATATAAGAGCTACTTTATACATTTTATTTGGTTTAAGTATACCGTATCTTGTTTTTTCCTGCAACCACCATGTGTTTTGCGCATTTTACCTGTTTTTGCCATTTATTTTGCTTGATTTATGCAAAAGTTGGTTGCTCCTAAAAAATCTTCGTGTTATTATTAAAAAAAGAAGCATAAAGTGGGGTTTTATTATAATGGAAGTCAGCAATCAAACACAGCAGGCACTGCGCACTGTAATCCAGAATTGCACCTTGATGCAATTAGCAGGTGCGCCTTCCGGCAGCTATTTGGACCAGGATGCCCAGCCGCATATTGCCGTAGACGGCAAAGATATATGTGTTGTACGCTGCAGTTCCTTTGGCAAAGTGTTTCACGATATTGATTCCCATTGTTCCGGCGCCAAATACACTACACACGTTTTTGGATTGCAGCCTTGTGCGCCCTGCCGTGTTTGCAAGCCCTCTGTGCCAAATTTGCAGTGGTATAATCAGCTGCTTGCTATCGTACTTGTATTAGCAGATAATCATGTTCCTATTCCGCATATTGCGCTTACACCCGACGACCATTTGACCGCAGACATGATTTTACCCATTCTGCCCGACAGCGAACTGTATCAGGAGGCTTCCGGCTGGGAGTTGAACCGTGCAGTTCAGGTTTTGCAAAAAGCAATTAAGCAGCAGCTTGCCTGTGAACAGCAAAAATCCTGCTAACTGTTATAGCTGCATTTCATATTGCCATTCGGCATATTCTATCCCTGAAACGGGAAATGTAATTTCATATTTTTTTATATTTTTCTTTTGTCGGATATGTTATAATAGTGTCATTCCATAAAACAAAACTGATAGTGAGGTGTTTATTTATGTGGACACGAAAGCTTCTAAAAGACAATGCCAAACGTGTGCTGTCCCGAACCTATAAAGGCACATTTACAGTGGTTTTGGTTTACACAGCCATTTTGCTGATTCCCACGGTTTTAAGGCTGTTTATTAGCCCGACTTCCCCGAATGCATATGGATTGCAGACATTTATTTCTCTGCTGTCCATTTTCTTCTCCATTCTGGTAGCTATTCCCCTTCAGGTCGGCTTAATGCGCTACCTGATGGAGGCACGTGTCGGCAACCCGCCCCTAAGCTCTTTGTTCAGCGTCTTTACCTCCGATGGTTTCTGGTCTGTTGTCTGGACCTCTCTGAAAACTCAGATAAAAATTGCTCTGTACTTTTTGCTGCTGATTGTTCCCGGCATTATCAAAGCTTATGAATACGCTATGGTGCCCTACCTGTTGGCCGAGAACCCTTATTTGAGCAGCACACGTGCACAGGAGATTAGCAGCGATATGATGGATGGCGAAAAATGGAGTCTGTTCATCTTGGAGTGGTCCTTCTTTGGCTGGTATTTCCTGGCCTCTATCGTAGTTTCCGTGTTATGCATTTTGTTTAGTTTCCTTCCCTTTATTCTTGCACAATGGCTTATCATTATTACTGCTATGCTTGATGTTTGCTTCATCTCCCCTTATGTATGCGCTACCATTGCAGAACTGTATGCTGCACTGCGTGAAAAGGTACTGGCAACCCACTGCACCTCTACCGATGAACTGGGCGGTTTTGAAGTTTACTGATTTCCCATGTATTTCTTATCCCCCGACAGATGGAGCCTATCCTTCTGCTGGGGGATTTTTTTGCACAGAAGGCTCTTTTTCCTTTGCCGATATAAAAACTTTTTGCAGGGATGCCGCCATAATTATCATTTCTACGTCAAAAAATATTACCTCGAATTTTTTCTCGATTTTTTTGAAAAAATATGGCATTTTTGCTTGACATTTCCCAGTATTCGGGTTATAATAATCAAGCGTCAGGGCGATGACCCAGACAAAACAGGATATGGAAAGATGGCTGAGCTGGTCTAAGGCGCACGACTGGAAATCGTGTAACGTGTCAAAAGCGTTCTGGGGTTCGAATCCCCATCTTTCCGCCAAATAAAGAGTGTAGATTCTTGCGAATCTACACTCTTTTTTGCTTTTGGCCGCAGTTTTGCCCACACTTCCCTTTACACGATATTTGCCAATAACCAAAAAGCCCCTGACTGTCCGGTCTTACCGAATAGTCAGGGGCTTTTATATATTCTCCTCGGAGGCTCGCTACGCCTTGCTGCCTTCCTATATATTTATATCCTTTGTATCTACAGCTAATTACCGGCCTATTACTTGCGTACAAGGCAGTATTGCTTTCGATGCTTCCAAACAGCGAAAATCGAGAATACAACAGCAATTCCTTCCGCAAGCGGAACTGCATACCAAATACCATTTTCTCCAATCATCTTCGGCAAGAAAATCAATGCAATAACCAAGAGGAAGAATGTCCTCAGAAAAGACAGCATTGCCGAAACTTTGCCATTGGAAAACGCAGTAAACAACGCCGAAGCAAAAATATTGATACCGGTAAACAAAAACGAAATTGCAAATAGATTGAATCCTTTTACTGCCAAATCAAATACATACTGATTGTGCGATGCAAAAACTTGTACGATTGGCCTTGCCAAAACAAACGACATGAAATAGGTACCTACAGATGCCACCACCACAAACCACATACTAATTTTGAAGATATGTTGAATCTGCTTTGTATCGCGTGCGCCATATTTATAGCTAAAGACAGGTGCAACACCTGTAGCGTAGCCCATAAACACGGAGGTCATAACATACTGTGCATATAAAACAATGGAAATTGCTGCAATACCTTCTTCTTTTAGGTAGGCTAAGCCAACAATATTAAAAAGATACGTCGTAACTGCCACCGACAGGTTATTTACCATTTCGCTCATACCGTTCAGGCAGGTATTCTCAAGCACATTCCAGCGTAGTTTGGGCTTTACAAAGTATAGTGTCCCCTTACGGTTAAACATAAAATAAAACAGACCGTAAAGTGCTACCACGCTGTAGCCAATTGCTGTTGCAATTGCAGCGCCCTGAATACCCAAATTGCAATAGACAATAAACACGTAGTCTAACACAATATTCAGCACGCCGCCTAAAATGGTCAAGCTTAAACCGATTTTAGGTTTGCCGGCTGTCACAAAAAAGGTCTGAAACAGCATCTGCAGCATTGCCAGCGGCGTGGATACTACCATAACCCACAAATAGTCATAGCACAGCTGATAAATGCGTGGTGTTGCGCCCAGCGCATAAATAAGCGGCTCAATCCATATCATACCGGCAACCATAATAATAAACGCCAGTACAAGCCCCACTACAACCACAAGAGTAAAGTTCTCCTTTGCCTCTTGATTTTTTTGCATTCCCATATCTAATGCAATGATTGCACCTGCACCTGTTGCAAGCATAATAGAAATTGCAATCACCACACTGGTAAACGGATACACCACGTTTAATGCTGTTAACCCAAGCTCACTTACCAAGTTGGAAATAAACACAGCATCCATTGTCTGGTACAACGACATAAAAACCAGCATTATCATGGTTGGTGCTGTAAACTTCATTAGTTTTCCAACATTATATTCTTCCGCCAATTGATTTTTTTGCATACAAATCCTTTCCTTTTTATTTCGCCTTTTCTCAATACGGGCACACTTCCCTGCTTGGTAAACCCCGCTCTTATCGCCTTAGTTCCATTAGTATATCTATGAGCAAACAAAAAATCAACTGCGCTCTCCCATTCGTTTTTATTTTACCAACGCATATTTGGAGCTTAAAAAATAAAAGCCGGAATCAAACTCCGGCTTTTATTGCTACCTGTCAAAGTCCACTTGTCATTAGTCCAGTTTTCTATTTTTATTTTTCAGTTGGCAAATGCCCTGTGTCATTGTACCCATAGGGCAATATGTACACCAGGTTCTGGGCTTGTACAGCAGCATCGTAAAAAAGCCTAAAATGCTGGAAGTAAGCATCATGCTGTACATTCCAAAAGCGAACTGTGCCACACCGTCTGAAAGAATTGTTCCGTGATATGCAAAATGCCAAGGCACCTTAAACGTCCACAAAATCGTGATTCCTTCACGCAGACTCTGCACGCCGGAAAATACGTTTGCGGTTGTCACAAGCATCATACCAAACATTGTCATAAAGAAAATCAGAAAGCCATACCGGAACCAGGGAGATACCAAAAAGCGTGGTGGATTCTTCTGGCGAGAGATCTTCAGCTTATTTCCCAGTAAATCAAACAGCTGCCCACGGCCGCAGTAGCGATTGCAGAACAGCTTGCCACCGCCAAATAATGCAATCGCCAGCGGAACCAAAAACTCAATCATACCCAGCCACGCAAACAAGATATTAAACATACCCAAAACCAGATATACCGGGGTGTATATCCACAAATAATCGTACCAATGCTTTTTCTTATTCATCTTATCGTTCCTTTTTCTCCAAAATTCCTGCCGGGCAAGTTTTTACACACAGGCCACAGCCTACACATAAATCTGCGTCCACAACAGCTTTTACACCGTTTTTTACTTCAATTGCACTTCTGGGGCATACTTTCATGCACGCACCACAAGCGACACAGTTTTTTCCTACAACTGCAATGTACTTGCTCATAAAATATCCTTTCTTATTTTCTTTGCACTCTTTTCTTACACACCTCAAGAGAAAGGAAGCTCTATTTCCTGTCAAACCCGAAAGTGTCTCCCTATTATCATGCAGTACACTTGACTTAGTCCTACAATTTTACTATGCTATTAACATATGCCTGTGCATAGCACTACAAAGGAGATTCGCATGAGCGCAAATTTTTTCCAATCTATTCAGGATGGCGATATATCAAAATCCTGCTTTTACTACACGCTGTCCCTTATCAGCGGTAAATATAAAATGGCAATTTTATATACACTTGCCACATTTGAAATCGTTCGCTTTAACGAGCTAAAACGTCTCATTCCCAACATCTCTTATAAAACGCTTAGCGCTACACTGAAAGAGCTGGAACAAGACCAACTTATCATTCGCACCGAGTATCCCCAGGTGCCTCCCAAAGTTGAGTACCAACTATCCGAACGTGGACACTCCCTGATTCCTATTTTGAAGCAAATGTGCGACTGGGGGCAGGCCCATCGTTTGCCGGAATAAGCAATAGAAAAGGCTGGATGTGTTTTATGCACACTCCAGCCTTTTTGTCTTTTTCCTAACGGACAGATGCATCTTACAGGGGCACGCCCCTTTCAGGTTTTATTTAACCGGCTGCATCAATTCCAAGATGATACCATCAGGGTCCTTAAAGTATACCGCACGGCTTTTGCCAAAGCCGGATGCAGTAAAATCGAAGTCCTGCGGCTCGGACAGGAACTCAACCCCCTGCTCTGCCAGACGTGCGTATTCACGCTCCAAATCGTCTGTTAAAAAGCAGATTTCGGAAATAGAAGTTTTGAAAAGGTCTGCCTGTACACGCTCAGCCTGCTCAGACTCAAACTGAATCAACTCCACCGGCGGTACCTGCAGCTCATTGCTTCCGTTCAGGTAAGCAACTCTGGCCTTGCAGCCAGCCTTTGCAAACAAGCGGTCAGTTTCAGGGCCTTCCATGGTCAACTCACCCTGAAATGCAAGGCCCAGTACATCTCGATAAAACGCAATAGAGCGGTCCATATCGGAAACCGTTACACCTACATGGATAATAGAAGAAATCATGAAATTACCCTCACTTTCTTTTAGTCTTCAACTTCACGGATTGCCTTCAGCAGTGTACGAACAAACAGGTACAAGCCAACTGTCAAAATAACATGACCAATGCCTGCCAGACCGCCAATCATGTGGTCCCAGAAGCTGCTGATGGGCAAATTAAACAACTGCACCACACCACGGCCGGACATAAAGCCCAGTGTCATAAGCAAGCCCACATTATAGGTTGCAACAAAAGGCACAAAGGTCTTTTGCTTTTGCAGGGGGAAAGCTCTCATAAACAAGGGCAGCACGAAGAACACCAACGCACCCAACGCAATCGCATGGGTATGTACAACACTCAGAATCGACTCACCGGTGAATCCTGTGTAGTATGCTGCTTCGTGGTAGAATAAACCTGCAAACAGACCAAACGTCAGATATGCAGTTGCAATATGAATCATTTTTTTCATCATATAAATCTCCTAATTGATTCTCCTATTGATTTCTAATAATGCCTATCACTGACAAGACGTATTGTATCACAACCGATAGGTAATAAAAAGTGCGCACATTTTGGTGCGATACTTTCCTTAAGGTAAGTACCTCCTGTACATATTGGCACACCTGATATAAGTTTTTCCGTTTACTATATAATGTATACTAAAAAAGCTGCATACCCCGTTTAATAGGGATATGCAGCTTTTTTATAACGCTTAATCAATCACTAACAGCAGCAGTAATGCACTTGCTAAGCCTTGCAGCAACGCAAAACGAATCACGACCTGTGCATCAGACCAGCCGCAGTTTTTACGTGCATGGTCATGCAGCGGGGTTCGGGTTTCTTTCAAAATCCAAATCTTCAGGAAGCGCTTCAGGCTGATTTTCAAAATACCCAAACCGCCGTCCAGAATAAACACAATCGCAGCCAGCAGGAAGGCAAACGGGTGGCCGCTCTTCATGGACAGAAGTGCCACAAAGAAGCCCAGTGCACGGCTGCCTGCATCACCCATCATTACCGTAGAGGGCGAAGCATTCCGCCACAAGTATGCTGCAACAGATGCCATTACAACCAGCACAACTGTGCTGAACCATCCCAATTCCTCGCCAAATGCCAGCAGGAATGTCCCCATTGTTACCATGCTTAACACACCGGATAGGCCGTCCACACCGTCGGTGCAGTTTACTACATTGATAGCCGCCCAAATCAACACGACAGAAAGCAGCAAGTACACCAGATACGGCAGCTCAAAGCTCCATGCCAAGAAGTGTACGGTCGTTCCGTTAAAATATAAATATGTTGCACCGGCTACTACGGCGATAATAAAGTCAATCAGGCCTTTTTTGTATTCATTCCAAGGCTTGTCAGCAGCATCATCTAAATAGCCGCTCAGCATAGATGCCAGCATCAAAACCATGTAAATCAAAATTTCGATAGAAAACGGCACAAATGCCAAGGAAACCAGTGCCATGCAAATAACAAACAGCAATCCTGCACCACGGGCTTTTCCTTTTGACAAAGCACCATTTACCGCAAACTGACGCCCATGGTCCTGCGGCAGCTTATCCTTAAAGCATTCAATTGCTAAAAAAGTTAAACCAAAACTAACCAGAACCGCTATTGCGTTCACACGGTTCTGGGACATATTTTGTAACAAATAGTTTACCATGATTTTTTCCTCTTATTGAACCTTTCCTATATAATCTATCCGGCAAAATTGTAACATGTACTTTCCAAAAAATCAATCGAAAGCGCCGTTTCCTTTTATCGTATACTATGTTACCACCATTCTCTGTGAATATCCATCTTTACCCCTATCTGCCTTTACAAAAAAATCCCCTGCCGCTCCCAAAGCGACAGGGGATTTTTCATAATATCGGCCAGCCAGAGAGGAAGGAGGAATTTCCGGCAAGCTGTATAGCAACTCCTGCTTACGCAAGAGATAATTTGTTGTCTGCCTTCTCCCCACCGATTGGTCTGCCACGGGAGCAAGGCAGTAAGTTGAAGCAGCGGTATCAATAACCGCATCCAAGTTTGTTACAATGGATCTTCTATGCTTATAGGATACTCCCAATATATGTACAAAGTTTTATCTTCCTTTTAACCCTTTGCAAAAGAATTTTTACGTTACCGTTTTTGGATGCTTTCCAGCATCATATTCTCGTAATATTCTTTTGAAACCTCAATAAACATCTGCACATCTGCACGGTTGCTATTGTGCAGCGCACCAATTTCCACTTGTACCGGCGCAAAGTCCACCAGTTTTACTCTGGCAATTCCCGGAACACCTGCCTTTTCCAAGCATGGAATAATTGCCATGCCGGTGTTCATCTGAATTTCCAGCAAAGCACCCTCCAAACTAGGCACCGAACGGCTTACATCTGCACCCACACGCATCAGCTCCTGTAAAGACGGGCCTCGGCACGCATACAAGTAACTCTCGAAGGAATCCGTTGTGACAACCGCCTGTCCTTTCAAATCCGACAATCGCAGTTCTTTTCTATCTGCTAGCGGATTTTTCGGGTTCATCCATACATGATACGGCATTACGAACAGCGGATAAAAGGAAATGTCCGGCGCATTGCTATGCTCAGTATCATAAAAGAATCCTATATCCAGCTTTCCGCTGCGCAGTTCATCTAACGGGCGGTGGTTGCTTTGCGGTACAATATCCACAACTACATCGGGGTATATTTTTTGAAAACGAGTAATTGTTTTCGCCATAGATTGGTAGTCAAACAACTTGCGTAAACCCACTACCAGTCTGGAATGATTAGATGTTTGAATCAATTGTGCTTTTTGTACAGATGCCTCGTAATAATCGGGTATATGCTTAATATCCTGATAAAAAGCTGTGCCCGCAGGTGTCAATTTTGTACGTCTTGTCGTACGTTCGAAAAGATGCAAGCCTGTTTCCTTTTCCAGCGCACTAATCTGATACGTAATAGACGGTTGGGTTGTAAACAGCCGTGCCGCAGCCGCACTAAAATTCAGTTCTTCGGCCACAGCAATAAAGCATTGCAACTGATATATCGTCATTATGTCATTTTCCTTTTTTGTCTTTTTAATAAGTATAACAAAAAAAGTATTTTGGGTATATTGACACATTTTATAAAAATATTTTATAAATCGACTACTATTTTCAATTTCACAAACGATAGTTAATCGTGTATCATACCGTTGTAAGCATTGTCACAAATTAAACAATACATAAATACACAACTAAGGAAGGAACCTCTCTTATGAGCAAGATTTCTCGTCGCAACTTTATGAAGGGTGCTGCTGTTGGCACCGTTGGCGTTGCAGCTGCAGGCCTGTTGACTGCATGTGGCAACAACAATACTACTGCAAGCGCTGGCTCCTCCAGCACCGCAGGCACCGACAAAACCCCCGCTATCCCCTCCAGCCCTGTGGATGGTAAGTACGTTACCTCCGCAGTCGGCCACGAAGGCTTGATTCATGTTTGCACCACCATGCGTGATGGCGCTATCGCAGCTTGCGAAGTCCTGAGCCACGAGGAAACCATCGGCATCGGCAACTATGCTTGCTCCCGTATCCCTGCTGCTATCGTTAAGTACCAGAGCATCAACGTCCCCAACCTGCGTGGCAGCTCCTTTACCTCTATGGCTATTAAGAGCGCTGTTAAGGACGCTATCATCCAGTCTGGCTACAACGTTGATGATTTCTCCGCTAAAATCACTCCCGAAACTTCTAACGAAGTCATCGAGGATACCGCTGATGTTATCATTGTGGGCGCAGGCACTTCCGGTCTGGTTGCAGCAGCTCGCCTGCTGGAGGCTGGTAAGTCTGTTATTCTGGTCGAAAAGCGTGATATTCCCGGCGGCTCTATGTCCATGACCTACGGCGGCGTTGCTACCGCAGGCTCCAAGCTGCAGACCAACTTCGACGTTGATGGCAGCTATCGTGCTTCTGCTATGGGCACTCTGGACAGCATGATGAACTTCTGGAAGAGCATGAAGCAGTATCATCGCACCGAGTTCTTCAACGGCGAAATGCCCTTTATGACTCAGCAGTACACCCACGCAGGCGATATGCTGGACTGGCTGCATGGCATGGGCGTTGGCTTCAACTGCCTGGGCAACTACGAGGGCGGCACCCAGTACGGCGCAGCTACCCCCTATCTGGCTCCCGGCTGCTACGAGGGCGGCGCAGGCTACGCTATGATGTTCCTGGTTAACCGCATTGGTATGTACAAGGACGCTGACGGCAACCCCATGGGCAAGATTATCTACTCTACCAGCGCTACCGACCTAATCAAGGACGAAAAGGGCAAATACATCGGCTGCCATGCTGAGGGCACCAACGGTGCTAAGTACACCCTGACCGGTAAGGCTGTCTGCCTGGCTTCCGGCGGTTTTGCACGCAACAAGGAAATGCTGCAGAAGTACTGCCCTGATTACGCTGATTTCTTCTTTAACTGCGCATCTTCCATGGAAGGTGACGGTATCCGTATGGGTCTGGAAGCAGGCGGTGTTGTCGAGTGCGAAAACCGTCCCCTGCCCGCATTCCTGTCCAGCTACAAGAGCAAGTTTGAGCTGGCATTTATCCACAACTCTGCCCCCGGCATCATGGTCAACATCAACGGTGATAACATCGGCAACATTATTTCCGATAACCACTACACCATGGCTAAGGCAAAGCTGAACCCCGAAAACGGTGATACCTTCTACTACATCTTCGACGAAGCTTCCGCTGCAAAGGTTCGTGACTGCGAGTCCTTCGGCTTCAACGGCTATGTCGCTATGTTTGAAAAGGGCGAGGCTGTCCACTACGACTCTTTGGACGCTGCTATGGAAGAGCTGAAGCTGCCTAACCTGGCCGCTTCTATCGAGGCTAACAATCAGGCTTCTCTGTCCGGCGAGGCTGACGCATTCGGCCGTAAGAACTGCCCCTACATCGAAACCCGTACCGGTCTGTGGGCAATTCGTGTTGACCCCACCTTCTATCTGACCACTGCCGGTCTGGCAATCGACACCGACTGCCACGTCCTGACTGCTGAAAAGAAGATTATCCCCGGTTTGTACGCAGCCGGCGACGTTTGCGGTTCTATCGAAGAAAAGGACGCAAAGCAGTACGGCATGGGCTTTGATGCTGCTCTGGTTTACGGCTTTATCATGGGCGACACCCTGAAGAAGGAACTGTAATCCTCTATTTCAAGCTGAATATTATAGCAATCTCCTCTGTTAGTAAGTTGCTGTAAGGTAAAAAAGGACCGTATCGTTTTGATACGGTCCTTTTTATGTTATGTCGAAATAGAAAACTGCTTGGTTTCCATCCCCACTATGAGCTTTGTATTGGATGTTTGCTTATTTTGCCAGCTTTTCCAATGCATTTTTTGCCAGCGCAGCGGAATAAACCGCAGCCGGCTCAAGGGATGCCTCGTCCACCACAAAGCCCGGATTATGCAGGGACTTTGTTAGGCCTACACCAACGTGAATATACACACCCGGTGCTTTCTGCTGGAAATAGGAGAAATCCTCGCCCAACATATTTGCAGGGTCTTCTTTCACCTGCAAGCCGGTTTGTTCTGCCACCTGTGCCGCAAATGCTGTCCATTCCGGGTCATTATCGGTTGCCGGCGGACCTGCGTGCCACTGGAACTCCGCCGTAGCACCATAGCCTGCGGCAACACCCTTTGCAACCGCTTCCAACCGTGCAGGAATCAGTTCTCTGTCCTTTGCCGCATGGGTACGCACAGTGCCTTCCATATAGGCACTTTCCGGGATTACATTCCAAGTTGTACCTGCTTCAAAGTGTGTAATGCTTACCAGCGCAGGGTTTACCGGTGCGATATTTCGGCTTACAACCGTCTGGGCTGCACTTACAATAGCCGAAGCTGCTACAATGGGGTCTACGCCACGCTCAGGCGATGCCGCATGGCAGCCCTGTCCGGTAACTGTGATTTCAAAGCGGTCTACCGAGGCGCTTGCTGCGCCCGTTCTAACACCAATTGTGCCTACGGGGAACCACGGTGCTGTATGCAGGGCAAACACTGCCTGTACCCCCTCCATTGCGTCTGTCGCAAGCACTTTCAGGGCACCATCGCTGCGTTCCTCTGCCGGCTGGAAAATAAGGCGCACCGTGCCCGCCAGGGTATCTTTTTGGGATTGGAGAATACGGGCAGTTTCCATCAAAACAGATGTATGAAAATCATGTCCGCAGGCGTGCATTTTACCCACATTGCAGGATTGGTACGCAAGGCCGGTTTCCTCTTTTACCAGCAGCGCATCAATATCGGCACGCAGCGCAACAATCGGGCCGGGCTGCTTGCCCTGTACCTGTGCAACCAAACCGGTTTCCAGTGTGTAGGGCAAAATTTCCACCCCCGCCTCGGTCAATCTCTTACGGATATATGCCGTCGTTTCATATTCTTCATAAGATAGCTCCGGATGTGCGTGGAGCCACTCAAAATCTTGTTTTAGCAAACTCATTATTTCAAATCCTTTCCGGTATAATGCCTATTCTTTTTGAAAGAATACACTGTTTTCCCCGTTTCTGTCAACAAGCCGCCGCATTTTATTTTATACGGGAAAGCGCCTATAATTTTTCTGATACGTCTTTTTTTTATCACAGATACATGATACAATGCAACGGTAGCACTTTAATATAGGAGAACCCAAATGAAAAAGAGTACACTGATAAACATTATTTTTGCAGCAGCAGTCATTATTATTGCCGCAGGTTTATTTCTGTTTCGCAACGCAAAAGTGCCTCAGGGCGAACTAATGGCACAATTAACATACGGCGATGATAACACCGTTATGGATATTCCTTTGGACAAGGACCAAACTTTTACCGTGGATACCGGATACTTAACTGTAACCATTGAAGTAAAAGAGCAGCAGGCTCGCTTTATCGACAGCCAGTGCTCCGACCATGTTTGCGAAAATTACGGCTGGATTCGCATGGAGGACCAACAGGCAGTTTGTATGCCCGGCCATGCCGTTTTAATGATTGTTCCCGTACAGTAACCTTACAAAATAGAAAGCGCAGGCAGCCTGCATGGCCGCCTGCGCTTTTTTATTATTGTTTCGGGAACCGAACCTGTGCTTGGAACAAATCTCCGTTTACATACAAACTAAACTGTCCGCCTTGCAGCTCAGACAAGCTCCTTGCAATGGAAAGGCCCAAGCCGCTTCCCTCGCCGGTACGTGCACTATCGCCACGCACAAAACGCTCCATCAGTTCTTCTGCCGGTATATTCAGCGGGTCACGAGAGATATTCTTCATGGTTAATGTTACATAGCCTGCGTCCTGTTCACCAACCAGATATACCCGTGTACCGGGCTGTGCATACTTGCAAGCATTCGAGAACAGATTGTCCAGGATTCTCCATGTCAGCCTGCCATCCAGATTTGCTGTAAAGCTATCCTCCGGAAGTGTTAAAACAGGAGTCAGACCTGCTGCCTCAATACGGTCGGCATATTCTGCCGCTGCTTGCTGACACAGCTCAGTTAGGTCGGTTGGCACTTTTGTGCAGGACAGCACCCCACTGGCCGCTTTGCTCGCCTCCACCAGGTCCTCTGTCAGTTTACGCAGCCGCTCGCCCTGTTGTGCAATCACCCCAGCATATTCTCGTGCACTTTCGGGCAAGTCCTCCTTTGCCAGCAAGTCCGTATAATTGATAATGCTGGTCAATGGTGTTTTCAAATCGTGAGAAACATTGGTAATCAGCTCGGTTTTCATGCGTTCGCTCTTGATGCGCTGCTCTACTGCTGTATTCATGCCATCACCAATACGGCAAAGGCCCTGACTGATTTTACTAATATCCGGCAGCTTTGATTCAAATTCAGGCTGTGCCTGATAATCCCCTGCTAAAAACGAATTTACCTGCCGCTGCACACTGCGTACACCAATTGCAGCATAGGAAATGCCAAAAACCATTACACCCCACAATAAAATCCAAAGTGCCAGCTGTACAACCGGGCTTACACCATATGGGAACAGGATATTGAGTAAATGCAACCCTGCTACTACCATGCACAGCAACAGGCCCTGCCAAACCATGGGTATTGCTGAAAAAATGATTTTGGCTTTTTGTATTCCCCACCGCCAGACCTTTCCGAGAATACGAATTGCCCAGAAGCAGGATAGCGGCCGCCCGATTTTTGCCCAGCGCACAAAACTGTAAAATACAATTAAACCATACAGTACAATCCCTGTAACCACCGAGCAAACTGCAAACAGAACAACTTTGCTTCTCAGCAGAAGCAGCACTGTATCCACATACAAAAACCTTACTGCAAAGTAAAGTGTTGTGTATGCCGCCAGCAATAACACCGCACCTTGCAATTCCATGGGGATACGGTCATATCCGCACAGCTTTGCCTCATTGCTGCCTACTGTTCGGCCCGTGCCAAGGCCAATCATCACCAATGCAATCAACCCAGCAATTGCGCAAATTACAACAGCTGCTACCATTTGATTTTTAACAGGTCGCAGCCGCACATAATTTTGGGCATACATCTGTATTTGTTCTTCTACCCATGTTTGGGGCATATTGGCGCTATTTTGCGGTTCAAATAATTTATCCTCGTCGATGTAAGATTCTACCACGATGTGCATGGAGTTCTTTTGTTCTCCGCCAAATAGTACCACTGAGGGCTGGAGGCCATCTTGGTTGTATACTTCCTCACTGATTACCGAATAAGAGCCATTCTTAAAAGCATCTACATAGCGGCGCAGTACACGGCGTGTCTCCCCCATATCGTCCCGGTAGATTTCCTCCACCTGCTGCCCGTCCTCATTTATCTGATAAATATGATACTGCAAAAAACGATGGTCCTGCATCCCCATATGCTGTGCATCGGTTTCCTGCCAGCCAAGCTGCGCCGCTCTGTTGATTATTTCTGCCGAATCAATGTCGACATAGTAACTAAACAGTGATGTTTGCCAATACTCCTCTGCACCGGATTCAAAAACACCCACCCGTGCTGCAATACATGTGCTTACCGCACCCAGCACACCAAAAAACAAAGCCAGTACCGTTATTGCCCACCACAGGCACTTTGCAATACGGGACCGTGTTACTTTTTCAGCCCAGCTCATTCCTTACACCTCCGCTCCCATCGGTGTGCAGCAAGCCACACAAGCGTGCACCCGGCGCTGATTGCAGTAAGCACCTTTACCAGATACAGCAGTTTTTGAGTTTCGCATCCAACGGAAGCGCAATACACTCTACGTTTCATTGTTCGTTCTCCATTCTTTCTTTGGGCTTAACCAGCTTATATCCCTGCCCCCAAACAACCTGAATCAAGCGAGGGTTTGCCGGGTCTATTTCCAGCTTTTCACGCAAATGGCGGATATGCACCGCAACTGCGCCGTCCCCTGCCACAGGGGAGCCGCCCCATACACATTCGTACAATTTTGCTCCGGAGAACACCTGCCCCGGATGCTCCATCAAAAATTTAAGCAGCTTAAACTCCAGTGGTGTTAAGTTTACCGGGTCACCGTCCAGCGTGATGCGCTTTTCCTTGTCGTTCAGCATCAGGCCGCCTACCTGCAAAACACCCTCCGGCTCTTTTATATCGCCGCCCAACCGTTTATAGCGCCGCAGCATGCTTTTTACACGTGCCAGCAACTCCATTGGGCGAAACGGCTTTGTAATATAATCATCCGCCCCCATTTCAAGGCCCAGTACCATATCACTTTCCTCGCTTTTGGCAGTAAGTAAAATGATGGGGATATTTCTGTTTTCCCGCAATCGTGCAGTTGCCGTCAAGCCATCCATCTGCGGCATCATAATATCCATCAAAATCAAATCCACCGGATTATTTTCTACTGCTTCCAGCGCCTCGGCTCCATTTGCCGCAGTCAACAAGTGATACCCCGCTGTTCCCAAATAAATTTTTAATGCTTGGACGATTTCCTTGTTATCGTCGCAAATCAGTATTGTTTCCATCTTCCTACCTCATTTGCTGAACACATGTATTCTTTGCATCTATATTGTAACAGTCTTTCCCTTAACAAAAAAGATGCATTCAGTTTAAGAAACCTTTAAGATATTTTATGCAATAAAAAATCCCTGCCGCAGATATACTCTGCAACAGGGATTTTACAGCTATTCTAAACTTAAATCAGCGATCCAAGTCTTCTTCGTTTTCCAGGCTGTGCCATACGTTCTGGACGTCATCGTCGTCCTCCAGAGCATCCAGCAGCTTGGTCAGCTTTGCCTGAATCTCAGGGTCAGTGATGGTAGTGGTGGTAGAGGGAACCATTGCAATGTCAGCAGACAGGAACTGGTAGCCCTTTTCCTCCAGTGCACGGCAAACGTCGTGGAATACTGCGGGATCGGTGGTAACTTCTGCTGCTTCTTCGCCAGCATCAAAGTCCTCTGCACCTGCGTCCAGTGCGTCCATCATAGCTTCGTCTGCATCCTTATCCTCCAGATCCAGAACGATAACGCCCTTCTGGGTAAACAGGAAGCCAACGCTGCCCATGCTGCCCAAGTTGCCGCCGAACTTATCAAAGTAGTGGCGCATATTAGCAGCAGTACGGTTGCGGTTGTCGGTCAAAGCATCAACCATGATAGCGATGCCGCCTGCGCCGTAGCCTTCGTAAGTAGCAGACTCGAACTCAGTCTTGTCGCCGCCTTCAGCCTTCTTGATGATACGCTGAATGTTATCGTTGGGCACGTTCAGGCGCTTAGCCTTGCTGATCAGGTCAGCCAGCTTGCCGTTGTTTGCGGGGTCCGGGCCGCCCTCACGCACAGCAACGCTGATCTCACGGCCTACCTTGGTAAAGACCTTAGCTTTTGCACCGTCAGTCTTTTCCTTCTTACGCTTGATGTTGTTCCATTTACTATGTCCAGACATGGGCAAATCCTCCATTTATACAAGCGCTCAAATGGGCGCAGTTTCACTAACTGTAATAGTATACCATGATGCCCGCCTATCTTCAAGGCTGGAATCCCGGTTATCTGATATTTATAAGAAACGAAGTGCCTTTGGGTAGTGATTTTTTATGCGTCCGCCCGACACTTTGCCGCCGCCTAACGGAAAACCATCTACCATTACACAGCACCATCCATTACCGGCGGTCTGTGCTTCAATTTCTGCTCCCTGCAAATACGCAATGGTTCTGGGGTCTTGCAGGGTAAGCCGCTCGGTATTGGTACACTGTGCGCCGTATGCGGTAAACAGGTGATGCTCCGGTACAAACCGACCTTTTTGCGCACTGCCTGCCAATACACCTGCACGTAAAATATGCAGCGGTACATTGGGAAACGGCGGCGGAATCAGAACATTTTCGCCACGCACCAAAACGGGCTTATCCTTTAAGCCGGGAAAATATTCTTCTGCAAAAGCCTGCCAGCTGGACAATGCATCTACAGTTTGACCTTTGCCGGCAGGTTTTCCTTTGCCTTTTTGCTTTCCCTTCCCCTGCTTAGGCTGAAGCCATGCCGCTTCCGCAGCGGTCAGTTGTCCATTTTCGGGCAGCTGACGTGGCTCGCCTGCCTTTTGGAAGCGTGCAATAAAGTGCCCCTCGCCGCCTTGGCAAGGCCAAATGCGCCGCACCAACGACACATCATAGCTGTTGTCGCCTACACGGTTTGCCTCACCCTCACTGCCGAATACAAGCGGGCTTTCCTCCAGCACGGGTAGCAATGTAAACTCCGGATGTCTTGCCAAAAAAGCCCCAACCTGTGCCTCGTCCTCCTGCGGAGCAAAGGTACAGGTGGAGTAAACCATAATGCCACCCGGCGCAAGCGCTGCTGCCGCGTTATCCAAAATTTGCGCACCCAAAGCGGCACACTGCTCGACCAACGCTTCACTGTGCTGTCGGCTGGCTTCTTCTTCCTTACGGAACATACCCTCGCCGGAGCAAGGCGCATCCACCAGAATGCGGTCAAAAAACTCGGGCAGAGCCTGCGCAATACGTGCGGTGTCCTCGTTGATTACCACTGCATTGCACACACCCATGCGCTCTAAATTCTGCTTTAGGATAGCCGCACGGTTGGCAACAAACTCGTTTGCTACCAACAGCCCCTGCCCCTGCAAAGCCGCTGCCAGCTGGCTTGTTTTGCCGCCCGGTGCCGCACAAGTATCCAGTACACGCATACCGGGTTTTACACCCAGCAGCGGCGCAGCGGAAGACGCAGACGGCTCCTGCGAATAAAAGACGCCTGCCGCATGGTAAGGGTGGCGGCCCGGCTTAAAATCCGGCGTATCTACACAAAATCCTGCTGCACAAAAGGGTGACGGCCGAATTGCAAAATCTGCTAATGCGGCAAATTCCCCGGCAGTACAGCGCAAGCCGGAAACGGTAACACCACGGGCAGCCTTTTCTGCCGGGGGGGTATATAAAGCATCGTAACGGTCACCCAAAAGGGCACGCTCACGCTGCTCAAAATATTCTAATGCCATTTTGAAAAGCCTCCTGTTTGGATGCATAATATCCCGCGTAAGGGTAACAATAACAGTGCGCAGGGCAAACAGCCCCGCCTGTTTTTGAAAGGAGCTATAACCATGGAAAAGAACAAGAAATCCGCTGAGAACAAGCAGAGCAACCAGTACTCCAACAGCAAGCACCCCAACCAGTATTCCTCTTCCACTGCAAAGAATAGCACCGCAAAGAACAGTACTGCTAAAAACAGCACTGCCAAGAACAGCAGCCAGAACGCTAAGTCCTCTAACGCTACCAACGCAAAGAACTGCCGCTAAACGGTTTTCTCTGCTGCTGGTATAACACACAGCAAAAGCCCGCTGCCTTTCGACGCAAAGCACGCCGAAAAGCAGCGGGCTTTTCCGTGTTAGGATTCTGTTTCTTTCTCGTTCGGGTCAAACTGCTGCCACAAAGCATCAAACAGCTCTAAAATGCGCTGATTTTGCCCAGACAGATACAGCCAGCCCAATAGGCATTCAAAGCCTGTAGAAGCACGATACTCCGCAGCTGTTGCGTGTTTTGCAACTGTTGCCTTGTTTGCATTTCTGCCACGCTTGAACCAGCTCAGCTCATCTTCTGTTAAACGCGGCTCCAGCAGTTTTTCTTCCCGATACTGGGCGCGTGCGGATACATATTTTACCTTAACGGCATTCAATGCACCCGGGTGCAGCTTGCTGTGCGCCACCAGCTGGCGCCGCACCAGCAGCTCCAAAACGCCATCGCCGACAAAGGCCAGCGATAAGGGCGAAAGCTCACGCAAATCCACAGTATCCGTCTCCATTTGGGATAACAGGAAATCCTGTTGCATGGAAACCCCTCCTTAGAACACGTAATCAAACTGATACTCGCCAATCAAGACGGTATCGTTTTCTTCAACGCCCAGTTTAACCAGCTCGTCGAAAATGCCGCTTTCGCTCAACTGGCGCTGGAAATACTGCAAGCTCTCGTAGTCGTCCACGTTGCTGCCTGCCAAAATACGTTCCAACCAGGGAGCTTCCACGTCCCAAGTATGGTCTTCCAGCTTTTTAATCTGGAACTTACGGCCGCCCATGTTATTTTCAGGCTTAACGTACTGTGCCTGGAATATGGGAATTGCCGGAATATCCTTAAGGCGGTTATATACCAAGCCCGGCAGCTCACGCACACCCTGCATGGTAGCCGCAGAAATTGCCACAAAGGTCAGGCCCTGCTCCTCGATAAAGCTGCGGAATTCCTCCACCTGCTCCGGGGTAGCAATATCGCACTTGTTGCCCACAACAATCTGCGGACGTGCAGCCAGCTCCGGGCTGAACTTTTGCAGTTCTTCGTTGATTTTTGCAAAGTCCTCTTTCGGGTCACGTGCTTCGCAGCCGGAAACGTCAACCACGTGCAGCAGCAGGCGGCAGCGTTCAACGTGACGCAAAAAGTCGTGGCCCAAGCCAATGCCATCGCTGGCGCCCTCAATCAGACCGGGAATGTCTGCACAGACAAAGCTTGCACCCTCACCACAGCTAACCACACCCAAAGTGGGTACCAATGTGGTAAAGTGATAGTTTGCAATCTTGGGCTTTGCCGCACTGATGGTAGAAATCAGCGTAGACTTACCAACATTGGGGAAGCCAATCAGACCAACGTCTGCAATCAACTTCAGCTCCAAGGTAACACGCATATCCTCACCGGGCATACCGGGCTTTGCAAATCGAGGAATCTGACGGGTAGGCGTTGCAAAATGTGCATTACCCTTGCCGCCACGGCCGCCCTTTGCAATTACCACGGGCTTTTCGTCCGACAGGTCTGCAATCACCAGGCCGCTTTCTGCGTCCTTAATAATGGTGCCAACCGGGACCTTGATAATCAGGTCGTCGCCGTTTGCGCCATGCATATTACGGCCCATACCTTTACCGCCGTCCTGTGCGGTATACTTACGTTTATAACGGAAGTCCATCAAAGTGGACAGGTTTCGGTCAGCAACGAACACAATGTCGCCGCCGTCGCCGCCGTCGCCACCGTCAGGGCCACCTGCTGCAACAAACTTTTCACGATGGAAAGTTACAGCGCCGTCGCCACCTTTACCCGCGTGGAGCCAAATGGTTGCGACGTCGATAAAATTAGTTTGTACTGCCATTTTAGATACCTCCGCGCATAGCATTTACAAAAAAGAGCCGGACCATACGGCCCGGCTCCGCGGTTTTTGCAGTTTTTCGCAAAAATTACTGCTCAACGCAGCACTTCTTGCCGGTCTTGCCGACGCGCTTAAAACGAACAGTGCCGTCGACCAGAGCGAACAAAGTGTCGTCGCTGCCGATGCCCACGTTCTCACCCGGATGGATGTGGGTGCCACGCTGGCGAACCAGAATGTTGCCGGCCAGAACAAACTGACCATCAGCGCGCTTCACGCCCAAACGCTGAGCTGCGGAGTCACGACCGTTCTTAGTAGAACCTACGCCTTTTTTATGTGCCATTGTGCATTCCCTCCTTACGCGTTGATAGCGGTGATCTCAACCTTCGTGTAAGGCTGGCGGTGGCCCATGCGGCGTGCGCTATGCTTCTTTGCACGATAGGTGATGATGTTCAGCTTCTTGCCCTTGCCATTCTTGATGACCTTAGCAGTGACAGTAGCACCCTCAACAGTGGGAGCGCCAACCTTGACAGAGCCTTCCTCGCCAACAGCCAGGACCTTGTCGAACTTCACTTCGGAGTCAGCCTCGACGTCCAGCTTCTCAATGTAGAGAACGTCGCCCTGCTCCACGCGGTACTGCTTACCGCCGGTAACGATGATTGCGTACATGGTATCATTCCTTTTATATAGTACTCGCTGGTCCGTAAAGGTAGGCTGCTATTACAAGCCGTTTCGTCACCCACACCATGCGGCTTAAATATTATAGCAAACATCCAAAGGCAATGCAAGGGCTTTTTTCGCATTTTCGAAATATTTTTCCTTTATTTGCCTTTTTATGCAGCCGATGTTTTATTTTGCCTGCTTTATATCTCCAGATTATTCTGCAAAGCGGCCGCACGGATGGTATTTACCAGCAGCATTGCTCTGGTCATTAAACCTGCACCGCCGGGTACAGGGCTAATCCATGCCGCTTTTTCGGCAACCGACGCAAAGTCCACATCGCCACACAGTTTACCCTCTGCATTGCGGTTGATTCCCACGTCGATAACCAGTGCGCCTTCCTTTACCATATCCGCTGTTACAAAGCCTGCCTCACCAATGGCAGCTACCAGAATATCTGCCTGCGCACAAAGCTGCTGTAGATTTTTTGTTTTGCTGTGGCAAACTGTTACGGTGCAGTTTTCTCCCAGCAGCAACAAAGCTGCCGGCTTACCTACAATGCGGCTGCGGCCCAGCACAACTGCGTGTTTGCCGGCCAGCTCTACACCTGTACTTTTCAGCATAGCTATTACACCCGCCGGCGTGCAGGGCGCAAAACAAGGCTCGCCTGTCATTAAACGGCCTGCCGTTTCAGGAGTAAAGCCATCCACATCTTTCAAAGGCGGAATTGCAGTAATAACCTTTCTCTCGTCGATTTGTGCGGGCAAAGGCAGCTGCACCAGAATGCCATGCACAGCACTATCCTGCGCCAGTTCCTGCACTACAGCAAGCAATTCCTGCTCAGAAACACTCTCCGGCAGTCGGATGGTGCGATTTTCAATGCCGCATTCGTTGCAGTCTTTTTCCTTTCCACGAACATACGTAACGGAAGCAGGGCTTTCGCCTACCAAAACCACCGCTAAGCAAGGATTCACACCCTTTTGTCGTAAGGCGGCAACCTGCTGTTTTACATTTTCTTTGACTTGGGCGGCAAGAATTTTTCCATCTATGATTTTTGCGCTCATTGTTTACTCCTATTTCATTCAAACTATATACGTAGTAAAAACTGCCCTCTCCGCAAATCAAAGGCTCTTTCCGGATACATTTTTACTCGTTAGTTTTCGTTTTGCTTTCCTTAAGCATTTCCCGCACTTTCACATTATACTTTTCGGTTGCGCTCAAAAACTCCTTGCGGGAAGCACTTGGCGGCAAAGTATCTATAACAGCAACAGAACCACCTGTTTTTTTCAAAAGTTTAAGGGTTTCGCTTTCTATTACCAGCTGTACCATGTGCTGCTGACCCTTATGCTTGCGTGTAAAGTACCACTCCAAAACCAGCGCAATGACTACCGTTACGGCAGCAAATAACTGGGATGCACGCAAATTCAGGCTGGGCACCAGCAGCAAGCTGTCTGTGCGCAGGCCCTCAATCCAAAAACGGCCCAAGCCATACCAAATAGCATAGCGCAGGGTTATGTCACCGTCAAACTTACGCTTTTTGAAATACAGTGCCAGCATCACAAAGCCTGCCAAGCACCACAAGCTTTCGTACAGGAAGGTAGGATGCACCGGCATCGTGGGGTCTACCGTCATGCCGGTGGGCAAGGTAACTACGCTGCTTTCCAGATATTGGCGTGTTTTTTCGCTGTACATACCCCAAGGCAAATTGGTGTTGTAGCCAAAAGCCTCCTGATTTACAAAGTTACCCCAACGGCCTAAGCACTGGCCAATCAAAAAGCCAATGGATACTAAGTCAAACGTAGGCAATACAGGGATTTTGCGCCACACACAAGCCAAGCCGCCAAATACAAACGCACCGATAATTGCGCCGTAAATAGCGATGCCGCCCTGACGAATATCAAACATTTCCCAGATGCTGTCATACGCATACGGCGACATCACCACGTAATAGATACGTGCACAAACAATTGCCATAATTGTACCAATGCATACAACATCCAGCAGTCGGTCGGAATCAATGCCAAACTCTACCGCATGATGGAAACACCATGCCACCGCCAACAGCAAACCGGTTGCAATCAGCAGGCCGTACCAGTAAACATTCAGCTCACCAATGGAAAATGCCACACGGTTAATATTGAACTCTAAGCCCAAACCCGGAAACGTAACTATATATTTCTCCATACTGAAACCTCGTTATTCTTCGTCCTCTGCGTCCATATCAGCAGAGCCATCCGGCATAATGTGCAAAACAGCCATACGCTCAGGCGCATACAGGTTTTGCATTGCCGCATTTGCATCTTCCACACGCAGGCTTGCCAGCATCTCAATCTGCTGCACCACCGAACGTCCGGTTAATGCAAAGTCCGCAATCTGGCTGGCAGAATCCTCTGCATTTTCCAGATTTTCTATCAAGGTTCCGTATTTTTGATTCTTACACAGCGTAAAAATCTCTGGGTCAACGCCCTCACGGCGGATACGCTCGATTTCCTCCAGCAGCATCTGCTGTACCAGTTCGGGCTGGCTGCTTTCACCTGTAAACAGTGTGCAGCAGCAGCCGTCCACACGCAGTACCTCGCCGTCAAAGCCCGGGTTCACCAAGCCTGCATCGTACAAACGGCGATACAAAGGCGACATACCGCCGCAGATTGCATCGCACAAAATGCCGTACAGTACCTCGGTTGCCTCGTCGTTCGGTGCCAAGGGCTTTTCCTTAAAGCCGATACCGAAAGCAGGCTTTGCAATGGCCATAGTAATCTTGTTGTAAGGCTTTGCAATGGTAAGGGGTTCGTCTGGGCACAAACGCTGTACTTTTTCATGCACAGCAGCGGGCTCCATCAGGCCGGCACGCTCACAAGCTGCCAAAACCTGCTCCATGGTAGTGTTGCCTGCCACAGCCAGCACCATATTGTTGGGTGCATAAAAAGCCTTGCAGCAATTATACAGCATTTCCGGTGTAATCTCTGCAATGCTCTCGCAAGTACCCGCAATATCGCTGCGGATAGGATGCTCGTAGTATAACTGCTCACACAAGCCGGTAACCAAGCGCCAGTCAGGGCTGTCATCGTACATTTTGATTTCCTGCCCAATAATGCCCTGTTCCTTGGCGATAGTTTCTTTGGTAAAGTACGGGTGACCTACCATGTTCAGCAGCACGTCCAGGCTCTCATCCAGCATATCTGTTGCCGTAAAAATATAGCAGGTTCTGTCAAAGCTGGTAAATGCATTGGCGCTTGCGCCTGTTTTTGCATACTTGGCAAACGCATCACCATCTTCGTCCTCAAACATTTTGTGCTCCAAAAAATGTGCCACACCGGCGGGTAAATCCACAACCTGATTGCCCAAACGGAACTTTCGGTCGATAGAGCCAAACTTGGTTGCGTAGATGGCATGGGTACAGGAATAGCCCGGCATAGGGCGTACAATCACTGTCAGGCCCGAGGGCAAAATCTTCCACTCATCTTTTGCCGCAGCAACAGCTGCCGCATTTTTTACTGTATCAGACATTTGCTTCCTCCTTATTGGTAATCAGGTAGCTGACAGACAGATGGAACCGACGCAGTACATTTCGTACATCCTCCTTGGTAACATGGAGCATCTGCTCTCTCGCCTGTGCCGGTGTGTGAATGCCTGCACCACGCCAAATCTCCATTGCATACCAAGATTCAATTCCGCTGATGGAATCTTCGATGCTGTCAAAACCGGACAACAGACCACGACGGCAGTCTTCCAGTTCCTCATCGGTAATGGGGCCGTCACACAGGTCGGTCAGTTCCTTCAAAATAGCAGCCTCTGCCTTTTCTGCGTTGGCGGGTTCGATACCGCTGTTAACCGACATACTGCCTGTAAAGGTTTGGAATGCAGAAGAGCAGTAATAGCAAATGTTCATCTTTTCACGCACGTTTAAGAACAAACGGCTGGTTACGCTGCCGCCGAACAAAGCCATTGCCAAACGATATGCTTGCAGTTCCTCCAGATTCATGGGGCAGTCCAGCGTAAACATCATGCACAGCTTTGCCTGTACCATATCAAAGTTTTCCTTAAAATGCTCAACCTGCTGTACAGGGATACGCACAAACGGAGCCAAAGCCTGCGGTGCACGCTGTACTGCTGCCAGTTCTTTTTGCAGTGCTGCAATGACCATTTCAGCGTTCGTATCATCAATGCCAAACATCATCAGCTCAATCTGGGCGCCACGCAGCATTTCCTGATAGGCTGCCAGCAAGGTCTGCGGGGTCTGCTGGTCTACTTCGTCCAAGTAGCCGCCCTGACGAATTTCCGCCGGGGTACCCTTGTAAAACTCTCGCTGAGCTGCACGAGCACAATAAATGCGCTTTTCGTTGATTTCGTTTTCCAAGTGCTTGCGCAGCATGGTTTTTTCAATTTCCACTTCATTGGGGTCGAATGCGCCGTTTACAAAATACGGATGGAACACTTCATCCAGCAGCAGCTGCGCATACGCACGGGTTAAAGCCTCACCTTCCAAAGCGAAAGCATCTTTAATGCCCGTTACACTAATGCACAGATTATGGTTTGCGCCAACTGCACGGCCGTCAACGGTTAAATCTGCGCCGTACAAACGTGCCAGCTTTTTGGTCATTTCCGTCATGTCCGGGCAGGACGCACAGCCACGCTCCATAACCAGCGGCAGCAAAGCGTGTGCCGTAGCAGTTTCCCGCTTTGCCGGGAAAGTAAAATGCAGGCTCAGCCGGCAACGATTAAACTTTTCTGCTGCAATACGTGTTACATACACGCCCGGCAGAAGCTCTTTTCGCTCTAAACGTTCCAAATTCAATCCTCCTAGCATATACAATCATCCGCCCATTGGGGCAGGTATTTGAACCTAATTAAGAATTGCCCGCACCTGTGGTTGTATGCAGTGCCAAAAACTCCTCCAAGGAAAGCTCGCTTGCTGTAATTGCTCTTGCATTTTCCACACCCACATATCGCCAATGCCACGGCTCGTAGATAACGCCCGTAGCAGCCTGACGTTTTTCCGGGTAGCGTTCAATAAAGCCGTAATCCGGTGCATACCGTACCAGCCAGGCATGTGCCTTGGTATCTGCAAAACCAGTGTCAGCTGAGGTGTAGTCGCTTGCTGTAATGTCCGCAGCGTAACCCGTTTGGTGTTCGCTGCCGCCCGGCGGCGCTACCACTGTACGAGCAGTTGCCTGCGCCTTTTCTTCATCGTAGCCTTGCAGCAGATAACGCTCTTTGTGCTTTGTAAAGAGCTGTTCCTGATGGTTATAATCCCGATAGCCGGAGTTTAGCACCAAAGTAATTTTTTCTTTTGCTGCTGCCTGTGCCATACGCTGGAATGCGTCCGCTGCTTCAGGCGAAAGCTGCTCCCCCGTTGCTTCGTCAGCCACAACTGTTTCGGGTGTATAATCCGAGCCTAACAGGCAGTTGCTGTTTACCAAAACCAAGCGTGGGTCTTGCGGGTTAAACACATATCCCGATACATCATACTTAGCAGTGCCATACTTTGCCACCGCACGAGAGCCCTCTGTCCATTTCCAAACTGTTCGCACACAAGCAGCGATAATAAAAAGGATTACCAGCGCTGCTGCTATAATCAGTATTTGCAGTATTTTCTTTTTTCTTCGTCTTGCAGCACGCTCTGCACGGCGGCGTGCCAGTTGTTCCGGTGTATAGGTTTGCATCGGGGCATTTTGCATATTTTATCCTCACTTATCGTATATTACCGACCCGCTCTGGAATCAATTCGATAATATCTTATTATAGCGCATTTAGCGCTATGTGTACAGCTATCTATCCAAGCACGCCTGCTCTATAAAATAAAGGCAGCTGCCCACAAAAATGGGAGCTGCCCGCAACTTTGTCCTATTCAGCTGTCTATCAGCATATTATGAATTGCACCAACGGCGCTGTCTGCCTGCGCACGTGCCACAATAACAGAGGCTTTCACCTCACCCACACATACCATTTTTACAGGAATATCCTGTTCCGCCAATGCCTGAAACATTGCCGCAACAAGTTCCACATGGCTCTGGATTCCAGCCCCTACAATGGAAACCTTTGCACAATCTGCATCTACGTGAATTTTCTCTGCACAGCAGCCGGCGCTTGCCTGCAACTGCTGCACTGCTTTGTCCGCCTCCGATGCGGCCACTGCAAAGCGCAGCTTTTTTCCGCCCGCACTATCTTCTGCTTCTGAAAGAAAATCCACATTGATTTGCTGCTGTGCCAAACAGTTCAGTACAAAAGCCGTACTGCTGATATTGTCCGCTTGATTACGCAGCGTTATCACGGCCACCTTAGCGTCACAGGTAACGCCTTTAATTTGTACACCCTCCATTTTTGAGGATGCCTTTTGGACAACGGTCCCCTTTGTGGGCTGCAAACTGGAAAGTACTTCCAGCTTTACATCGTATTTTTTCGCCAGTTCTACACTGCGGCTGTTCAGAACTTGATTTCCTAATGCAGAAAGCTCCAGCATTTCATCAAAAGTAATTTCCGCAAGCTTTTTTGCTGTAGGCACTTTGCGTGGGTCCGCCGTGTATACGCCTTTTACGTCCGTATAAATTTGGCATCGGTCCGCATGCAATGCAGCAGCAATCGCTACAGCACTTGTATCGCTTCCGCCACGGCCCAAGGTTGTAATATCCTCTTGCTTGTTTAACCCCTGAAAACCGGCAACAATCACGATTTTTCCACGTTCCAGTTCATTGGTAATTCGGGCACAGTCCAACTGATTGATTCTGGCTTTTGTATAAGCTGTGTCTGTACAAAAGCCAGCCTGCCACCCTGTTAGGCTGATTGCGTCACAGCCCAGCTGGTTTAGCGCCATTGCCAGCAATGCAATACTCACCTGCTCCCCTGTCGAAAGCAGCACATCCAGCTCTCGCTCAGGCGGATTTAAGGTTATTTCAGCAGCTTTTTCCATCAAGTCATCGGTGGTATCACCTTGGGCCGAAACCACAACAACCACATCATTTCCCGCACGCTGCGTATTGGCAATAATGTGTGCTGCGTTGAACAGATGGCTACAATCCTTGACGGAGCTCCCGCCAAACTTTTGCACAATCAATCCCATACGCTCACTCCTCTATGCAATATGCCAGACGTTTTGCAGTCGCTCACGTCCCGCTTATTCACAGACGGGCATTATGGTACTTCCCAAGCTCATGCTTGATTTGTTGCTATCAATCCGAATTACATCATCAATGAGTTTCCATCGACACTCGATTTGGGTCTGTCATTCTTTGCAAAGCAATCTATAAACAGCCGCTTTTCGATTGCCTAAATGGTTTATTGCTTATCCCGTTTGCATAAATGCCCTCTGCACGCACATCTTATGCTATTTTTACTCAATTGGTGCACTTACAAAGCCATTATGCAAATCGTTTGCCTCTTTTTCGTTGGTTAATCATCACAGCGCACATCAACTACTGTACGCTGTTCCGCCAATGTTGCAACCAACTCCTGCAAAGACATTTTTAAGCCATTTGTACGAATAGTAACCGCAATTTGTGCTGTGCCGTTTTCCGGCCGGGACTGGTTCAATATAACGATACTTGCACCGGCATTACTAATACCTGCCAACAAGGATTGCAGCGCACCTGTTTCATCCAGCAAGGTGGCAACCACTGTTGCTACCTCACGGTTCGCATCTGCCTCAAAGATACAGTCTCTGTATTTATAAAAGGCACTGCGTGAAATGCCCACCTCACGGGCCGCCGCACTGACATTGCGTGCCTCTCCACTGGCTAGCAGCTTTTTTGCCCGCAACACCTGATGGAACACCTCAGGTAAGGCATCCGCATTTACCAATAAAAAACGCTTTTTCACTTTTGTCTCCCCCTCGCGAACAAATGTACATGATTCAGAGATATAATAACACCCGCCCCCAAGCTTTGCAAGGGAGCGGGTGTATTTTTGTTATTTTTGCTAACTTTTGTATTTAGCCGCACATAGCCTGCGCACTAATCTGTCTTTTTTCAGAAAAAATCAGTGCATATCACAGTGCGCCGGCATATCATCAGCCTTGTAATAACCTGTACCACGGTTGGGGCAGCCGGGATTTGCAAGCAAGCCGGTATCCTGGCAGAATGCCGCTGTTACAACGCCCTTGCTGTCCGGGAACTTCTTCGTGGTCATATCCTTCTGGACGTCATTCATCAAAGCCTTCCACGCATTTACACAGTTTTTGGTACTGCCCAGGCTCTTCATCTTAGTAGGAACATCATAGCCCCACCAAGTCGCGGTAACATAATACGGAGTCAAACCAACAAAGGAGAAGTCCTTCCAGTCGCTTGCCGTACCGGTTTTACCAACAGCTTCCATATTGCCGCCCTGCGGGGTCTGGCCTGCTGCTGTACCACTAATCAAAACATTGCGCAGCAAACGGTTCATAATACGTGCCGTTTCGGGGGTCAATGCCTGATACTGGCTCATATCTGCTTCCAGATACAAGTTGCCCTCAGCATCGTACACTTCGGTATAGAAGCGAGGTGTATTGTAAGTGCCATCATAGAAAATCTGGAACGCTGCGCACAAATCCAAAGTTGTAACACCGTAGGACTGGCTGCCCAGAATCATAGATGCCAGAGAGTTATCTTCCGGAACCAGAGTGGACATATTCAGGGTATCGTGTGCAAAATTATAGATTTTGTCTGTGCCAACGGTTTCGCCGACACGAGCCGCAATCGTATTCAAAGAACGCTGCAAGCCGTCATACAAGGGAATGTCCTGATAGCTGTACTGGAAGTTGTAGTTACGGGGCCAATCACGCCATGCAGCCGGATGTGCACGCAGCGCATCATCGGACAAACCGGACAAGCCATGCTTGCGGCAGTAGTCCTCATCACGAATCTTCATATCCTCCTTAGCATACAAGGGGGAGTCGTTCAGCATACTGGACCAGTTATACAAGCCATACTCGATAGCAAGGCTGTAGGGACCAATCGGCTTCATGGTAGAACCACACTGGCGGGGTGCCTCGGTTGCACGGTTCAATGCCAAGTCCGCAGTCTTTTCACCAATGCCGCCAACAATGCCACGCACATTGCCGTCGTAGTCCATGCTGACCATTGCAGCCTGTGTACGCACCTTACGGTAATATACAACTGTGCCGTCATCCTTGGTCTTTGTCTTAAGCGTAACGCCGTCCTTTTCGTATACAGGGACATCATAGCTGCGCAGCTCGGAAACCTCCTCTTCACGCCAACCGGCCGGGAAGTATTTATCGCCGCTATTCATCATGATGTCTTCCATGGAGCCCTGCAAATCGGGATTTTCGCAGGAGTAAATCTGGAATCCACCCGTATAAATCAGGTTTTGCGCAGCTTTTTTGCTGACGTTTTCCTTCTCCATGATTTGCGAGGTCAGCGCATTAAAGATAGCATCCTCGTAGTAAGACTGATTTGTTGCAACAGCAGTTGTATTCTGAGAGTTTTCCTCTACCAAAACCAAGGGAGCCTCTTTTGCTGCCTGATAATCTTCCTCACTGATTTTGCCCTGCTTATACATATTTGCCAAAACCAGATTTCGGCGGTTAAGCAGTTCTTCCGGGTTTGTATAAGGGTTATACTTTGTCGGGTTCTTGGTGATGGATGCAATCACTGCACATTCCGGCAGGCTCAGTTCGCTTACGTCCTTGCCAAAGTACTCTTTGGCAGCGGTCTGCACACCTTGAATGGTACCGGTAAAGCTAATGGTATTCAGATAGTTTTCCAGAATGGTTTCCTTGGAGTACACATTATCCAAATTCCATGCACGGTAAATTTCACGCAGCTTACGCTTAACGCCTTCCAAGCCAGACTGGTCATCGTCGTCCAGCAGGTTCTTAATCAGCTGCTGCTCCAAAGTAGATGCACCCTGACGGCTGCCAAACAGCTTAATGGGTGTATACTCATTGATTGCAGCTGCAAAGGTACGCTTAAAGCTTACACCATGATGTGTCCAGAAATCCTTATCCTCTGTGCAGATAAATGCATTCTGCAAGTTTTCGGGGATTTTCGACAGCTCTACCTTTAAGCGGTGGCTGTCAGGAGACTTGAACACGCAGGATTCGTACCAGTCGCCTACCGGCTTATCCTCATGGTCATAATGCTGCTTGTAAACAATACTGGACTGGCTTTGCTCCAGATTGTCCAGATTCAAAAGCAGTTTATCCTCCGCTGTAGCCGTTGTAACATAGTTGCATGCCCAAACGGCCAATGCTGCACAGGCCATTACACCTAAGCAGAAGCACACTGCAATAAAGTTTCCGATAAAAGCCCACACAGGGTGTTTCTTTGTCTTTTTTGTTTTCTTACCGGTCTTGGGCGCAGGCTTCGGGTCTTCGCCGTTTCTATGAATACGGCGCGGTTCTTTGGTAGCTATAGCGACCGCCTCCTAACTTCTAACTTTATATCGTTTTAATTTTACATTTTTCCATGCCACTGTGCTTATCTTCTCACCTTTTCAATGCAAAATGCGTAAGATGGCATGATAACCGTATTGTAGTATAGCACAAACCAAAGCTTTGTACAAACCCCCGCAGCATAAGGTTTTATTTTTAACCTCTCATGAACTACCCAAAAACGGGCAATACTTTTTTATAAAAAGGAGGTACTGTTTATGCACTCAGCACGTTACTATATCGGCATAGGTTTATGCAGCTTTTTTATTATTCTGGGCCTTTTGGGCATTTTAACGCCTCTTTTTCCAAAAGATTTTATGCCCGCCCCTACTTCCGCCCAGCAAGATTACTGGTTGCGGGATTATAACGGCCGTATCGCCGTTTATGATACACCTGACGCAGACGCAGCGCCTATTGCAATTCATGATATTTATGTGAACCTTTTGCCGGAATGTGACGCTCTGCGGCTAAAGGCCGGTATGCTTGTGCACGGCCCTGCTGCGCTGCAGCGGACACTGGAAGATTTAGGCCTGTGAAAAAATCCTCGCTTCTTGCGGTAAATTCGCTTTTCTGCTATAAATATTAAGAAAAAATCCTCGCTTCTTGCGGTAAATTCGCTTTTCTGCTATAAATATTAAAAGGAAAGAAAATCACAACAGGAGGCTGTCTCATGGCTGTCAATATACTCAACTATCCTTTTGACGCAGATTTGATTTTGCAAAAGAAACGTGCTATTAAGCGTGAACTGCGCACAAAGGAAAATCTTCTGCCTAAAAAAATTGCTATTATGAGCGGTGTTACCGTTGGCGTTATGCAGGACATCTTGGAAATCTACCTGCTGGCAAACGGCATCGACCCCACCTTCTATCAGGGCGAGTATGCCCTGTTTTACGAAAATCTCTGCTTTGATGACGGCAGCTTGGCCGCATTTGCGCCGGATGTGATTTATATTCACACCAGTATGCGCAACCTGAAGACCTGGCCCCTGCCCGGTGATGATGCCGAAACCGCCGAAAAGCTGGCACAGGCTGAAGCCGGCCGCTTCTTGCAGGCTGCTAAAGCAGGTTTGGCATTGGGCTGCCCTGTCGTGCTGAACAACTTTGAGCTTCCTCCCTACCGTGTAATGGGTAATAAGGAAGCTACCGCTCCCGGCGGACGTGTCCGTTTTGTCCGCCGTGTAAACGAAATTTTAGCACAGGCTGCGGACGAAACACCCAATCTGTACTTAAACGACCTATGCTACCTGCAAGCACAGCATGGCATGGACGCTTTCAGCGACCAGACTGCATGGTATGCGTATAAGTATCCCTGCGCTTTGGACAAGATTCCTTATCTGGCACAAAGCGTAGCAAATATCATTAAGAGCCTGCTGGGCAAAAACAAAAAAGCTCTGGCTCTGGATTTGGACAATACCCTGTGGGGCGGTGTAATCGGTGATGACGGTCCGGAAGGCATCACCATGGGTATGGAAACCCCTGCCGGCATGGCTTATACCGAGTTCCAGCAGTATCTGAAAGAGCTCAGCGCATTGGGTGTGCTGCTGAATGTTGACAGCAAAAACGAGGAAGTCAACGCTGTTGCAGGCTTTGAGCGTGCTGATTCCGTCTTGAAAAAGGACGACTTCATCTGCTTTAAGGCCAACTGGGAGCCTAAGAGCCAGAATCTGGTTGCCATGGCTAAGGAAATCAACATTTTCCCTGACAGCTTCGTCTTTATCGACGACAACCCCGCCGAGCGTGAAATTATTCGCCAGCAGGTTCCCGGCGTTGCCGTACCCGACCTTGGCGCACCGGAAGAATATATTCGCTCTATCGACCGCAGCGGCTATTTTGAAGTCACAAACCTTTCTGCTGACGACCAAAAGCGTGTTGCCATGTACAAGCAAAACGCTGCACGTGCCGAAATGCAGGCATCCTTTGGCGATTACAGCGATTACCTGCGCAGCTTGGAAATGCGTGGTGAGTTTGGCCATTTTGATGCAGCTCACGCTGAGCGCATCACACAGCTTACCAACAAGAGCAATCAGTTTAACCTGACCACTCGCCGCTACACTGCCGCCGAGATTGAATCTCTGATTGACCACCCGGATTACGTTACCCTGTACGCACGCTTGGTGGACAAGTTCGGTGACAACGGTATCATTTCTAATGTAATCGGTCACATTGACGGCGATGCTATGGACATTGATTTGTGGGTTATGAGCTGCCGTGTACTGAAACGTGATTTGGAAAAGGCACTGTTTGACAAGCTGGTAGAAGATGCACAGCAAAAGGGTGTTAAAATCATTCGTGGTCACTATTATCCCACTGCAAAAAACTTGCTTGTAAAGGATTTTTATGCTACAATCGGCTTTGAGCTGAAGAGCGAAGATGAAGCCGGCAATAAGGAATACGAGTTTGTGATTCCTGCCGACTATACCCCGCAGTGTAACGTAATGGAAACAGTGCGAGTATGATTGAAAAATAAAGGAGACAGCCACTATGGATATGCAAAAGATTCAGAATGACGTCCAGGAGATTTTCCGCGACAATTTTGATGACGAAGAACTGGAAATTACCCGTGCAACCTGCGCAGACGACATCGAAGATTGGGATAGCTTGGAGCAGATTAACCTGCTGACCGCTATCGAAAAGAAGTTTGGCTTGAAGTTCAAGCTGGAGGATGTTCGTGGCCTGAAAAACGTGGGCGACCTGCTGGATCTGATCGAGCGGCTGATCGGCTAAACAAACGCAGACGCACATCGCCACAGGCGATGTGCGTTTTATATTGTCAGGAGGGCTTTATGAGCACCTATAAAAGCTACACCTTTGCGGAAATGACCGAAGGATTGACCGAGCAGTTTACTGTTACTGTTACCGCTGATATGATGGAAAAGTTTTATGCCATCACCGGCGACTGCTCCCCTATCCATATGGACGAAACCTATGCAGCCGGACGTGGCTATCCGGGGCGTGTGGTATATGGTATGCTGGGCGCAAGCATGGTTTCCACTTTGGCAGGTGTCTATCTGCCGGGCGAGCATTGCCTGCTGCACGAGGTAGACTCTAAGTTTGCCAAGCCGGTATTCATCGGTGATGTGCTAACTGTTACCGGTAAAGTAACCGAGCGTAACGAAACTTTTCAGGAAGTCACTGTAAAGTACAGCATCACAAACCAAGACGGTAAAAAAGTAACCCGTGGCATTTACAAAGCGGGCCTTGCAAAATAAGAAAGGAGCCTTTCATGGCAAAAACGTATCTGATTACCGGCGCAACCTCTGATGTAGGCCACGCACTGATGGAACGTCTGCTGCCCAAAATGGGCGAAGACGACTGCATTATTGCACAGGGTTCCTCCGATTTGGAGCGTATTCAGGATTTATGCACCGCTTACCCCAACAAAATCAAAACCTATAGCGTAGACTTGAGCAGCGCAGATTCCATCGCTGCCTTTGTAGATACTGTCAGTACGGAGTGCCCTACCCCCACACACTTTGTCCACCTGCCCGCACTGCGTGCCATTAACACCAAGTTCAAGAAGTTTGACGAAGCTCGTTTTGATTTGGATATGAATGTTCAAATCAAGAGCGCTGTGCAGCTGTGCAAAGCATTTGTCCCCAAGATGGCAAAAGCAAAGTTCGGCCGTGTGCTGTTTATCCAAACCAGTTACACCATCGGCTGCCCGCCCAAAAACATGGCAGCTTATGTTATGGCTAAAAACGCTTTGGGCGGCCTTGCAAAGAGTCTGGCTGTGGAATATGCTTCCTTTGGCGTTACTGTGAACAGCGTTGCTCCCAGCATGATGGAAACCCGCTTTTTAGCCGAAACGCCGGACTTGATTGTGCAGGCAGCTGCTGCGGACAACCCCATGGGCCGCAACTGCCGTGTCAGCGATGTTGTTCCTGCCATGGAGTTTTTGCTAAGTGATGAAGCCGGCTTTATCACTGGTGTTACTTTGCCGATTACAGGAGGTAGTACCATTGCCTGATTCCACATCCGTACAGTTCCGTTTGGCCGAGTATCCGGAACGTGAACGTATCTTAGCTTTCATCAACGACAACTTCGACTGGAAGCTGCCCTTGGTAAACCGTCCCGAATGGTTTGAATATTATTATTGCGGCACACGGCTGCAATTCGCCTTAGCAGAACGTGATGGTGAGTTGCTGGCAGTTGCCGGCTATATTCTGGCAAACAGCAGCGAAACACCCGACCTGTGGGTCAGTGTATGGGTTGCTAAAAAGGGCGAAAACGGCGTTGGCTTAGAGCTGATGAACGCTATTCCTTCCCTTACCAATGCAAAAGTTGTGGCTTGCAATAATATCCGTGCAAACACCTGCGTATTCTATCGTTTCTTGGGCTGGGAGGCCGAGCGGCTCCCCCATTACTACCGTTTAGCGCCCAAGGAGAACGCCGCAGCTTATCATTTGTGCCGTCCCGCTGTACCGGCAGGCACCTCTGCCGTCGATTTCAAGCCCGCAATTCTACCGGTTTCCGGCGATTTAGCCTTGGATAAGGTTTCCACTGTAGTGCGTTTACAAGGGTTGGGTATGCCTGAAACACCCCATACACCGCACAAGGATATTAACTATCTGGCACGCCGCTACTTTGCATTTCCCCATCTGGATTACGATGTATGGAGTGCACACGATAACGGCAAACTGGTTGCTTACCTTATTACACGCACTGTGCAAAGCGGCGAAAACGGTGAAATCTCTGTTCTGCGCATTGTCGACTACGTTGGCAACGATGCTAACCTGCCCCGTCTGGGTTTGGCAATTGACCAGCTGCTGCAGTGCTCCGGTGCTGAATATGCGGATTGTTATTGTGCCGGTATCCCTGCCGAAATTTTTGCCGCAACGGGTTTTTCTGAGCGCAAAGAGGACGATAGCACTATAATTCCCAACTACTTAACCCCTCCGCTTTACGAAAATACAGAATATTACTACTTTACAAACTCACCCGAAAACTTTGTACTATTCAAGGCCGATGGTGACCAAGATCGCCCGAATTTGCCTGTAGAGTAATTATTTCTACACTTGATTCTGTCGGCAATTGTGTGAGATGCAAAAAGCTCCGAACGAAATTTTCGTTCGGAGCTTTTTATTTCATTAGTTCTGTTAATCCTTACAGCCGGAAAAGCACAGTCAATTACTTTTTCTTGCCTTTTTTACCAGTCTTCTTTTTGCCGGCAGCGGGCTTCTTTGCAGGTGCAGGCTGCGCTGCTTTTTCCTCTACTGCAACAGGCTTTTCTTCCACAACAGGAGCTGCTTCAACAGCCGCTTTTTCTTCCACTTCTACTGCTTTTTTAGCAGGTGCAGCCTTTTTAGCAGCAGCCTTCTTTGCAGGAGCTTTCTTTTCTGCTGTTTCTTTCTTTTCAGCAGCTTTACGTTCTTTCACTTCATTGATGGTCCACTTTTGGTTTTCGCCGTTCACATCCTGCCAAATCTGGATACGTGCACCATCTTCGTTGCTCATACCTACAACGTCCACACACTTGGTCGGAGCTAACTGGGTCTTGATTTTCACAGTGCCGTCGTTGCCTGCTTCTACAATCCACAGCTGAGAAGAGCCGTTTACGTCCTGCCACTGATGCAGCCAAGTACCGTCTGCGGTACCATTCATCATCAGGTCCATCATTTTTCCAGTACCACGATTCTTAATACGGTAAACACCCTCGCCCATGCGCAGGAAGGACCATTCCTGATTGTCTGCCTTATTATAAGTAGCCAACTGGATAGCAGCTCCATTTTCGCTGCCTGCAACACCCTCCAGCACTTTACCGGACATATTTGCAATCGTATAGTAGCAATCTGCTAAAATCATCGTCTGCGCAACCTTCTTCATAATTTATCCTTCTTTCAAATATAAAAAATGCACAAAACATCTCACTTGCTTTTAGTAAAATTATACCACGCATCCGCTACTTTTCAAGTAAGCGCTCCATTTCTGTAACATCTGCATATCCCCGTTACATATTTGCTCTCTAAATTGACCGACCTGCCGGAAAAATCCGTCGAATTCGGTCATTTCTTTTTATGTTACGTTCTTTTCTTTCCCGTCTGGATACAAAAATACGGACAAGCTATTTCGCCTGTCCGCACTCATTTTCTAAAATCAAGCAATGCACATACTACAATTAAAATGCAAGTGCCGGACTTATCTCATTTCGGCGCTGTGCCTGTACAATGCAATCCGAATCCGGGATAATTCCCGCTGCCCCCAATGTATTAAACACACTGCGCAATGCCAGCTCCGGGGTGTTGTTTTCCTGCGACAAATGGCACAGCGCAATCTTTTTGCAGCCTTCCTGAATCAGCTCCAAAACCTTAGCACTGCATTCATCATTGGAAAGGTGTCCACGAGGGCTTTCGATACGGGCACGTAAGTAATACGGATAGGGTCCTTCCCGCAGCATACGTAAGTCATAGTTGCTTTCCAGGGCAACCAAATCGCACCCTGAAAGTGCCTGATGTACACCGGCCGTCAAAACACCCAAGTCTGTTGCAATCGCCATTACCTTTCCATCCAGGGAGGTAATCCGATACCCTACACACGGCACATCATGGCTGGTAGCAAACATTTTTACGCCAAATGCACCCAGCTCCTCCGGTACATCACATCCCAGCGTAATTGCGTCGCAGTCGGGCGGCACAATGCCATTGTGCAATAGCATATCCAAGGTATCTGCCGCACCGTACAAGGGTACTCGGTGGTGCTTCAAAAAGACATTTAAGCCCTTTACATGGTCGCTGTGCTCGTGTGTAACTAAGATGCCGTCGCAATCCTCGATTGCTAAACCCAGCTCCTTTAAGGCAGTTACTGTAGTACGGCAGCTTTTGCCCATATCTACCATCAAATAGCGGTTACCGCAACGAATCACGCTGCAATTGCCTGATGAACCGGAATACAACGAAATGAACTCTGCCATTACTACTTTTTCCTTCCTTCACAATGTACAACAAAAATAGCCGCACCTATCGATGCGGCTTTGCAAAATATCTTGCTGTTTAGAACAACGTCCTTATTACAAGCTGCTTTCCTCACGATGGATATCTGCGCCCAATGCACGCAGTTTTTCCACAATGCGCTCGTATCCACGCTCGATGTGGCTGATTTCAGTCACTTCGCTTACGCCGTCTGCCATCAATGCGGCAACAACAATTGCAGCGCCTGCACGCAAATCGCTTGCACGCAGCGGAGCCGGACGCAGCTTTTCAACGCCTTCGATTACTGCAACCTGACCGTCCACCTGAATATGTGCACCCATCTTAGCCAATTCGTCTGCATAGCGGAAGCGATTGTCCCAGATTCCTTCGGTAACAGTGCTGGTACCCTTTGCAATAGTAAGCAAAACACTCATCAGCGGCTGCATATCTGTGGGGAAGCCCGGGTGCGGCATGGTATTGATTTTAACCGGCTGCACGTCCTCTGTACGAGAAACACGCACCGCGTCATCAAATGCCTCCACATTTGCGCCAGCCATCATCAGCTTGACGGTAATAGGCTCCAAATGCTTAGGCGTTACGTTCTTAATCAAGACATCGCCGCCGGTTGCCGCTGCCGCCACCATATAGCTACCCGCTTCAATCTGGTCGGGAATAATGCTGTACTCGCAGCCGTGCATACTCTCTACGCCACGAATCTTAATTACGTCGGTGCCGGCACCACGCACATTTGCACCACACATATTCAGGAAGTTTGCAATGTCAACAACGTGGGGTTCCTTTGCACAGTTTTCCAAAACAGTCTGGCCCTTTGCCATAACGGCCGAAAGCATACCGTTAATGGTTGCGCCAACACTTACCTTGTCAAAGAACACATGTGCGCCGTTCAGCTCCTCGCTGCGGACACTAATCATGCCGTAATCTACGCTATCCGTTGCACCCAGTGCACTGAACGCCTTCAGATGCTGGTCAATGGGACGAGGGCCCAAATTACAGCCGCCGGGCATTGCAACCTGTGCGCAGCCAAAACGGCTTAACAGCGCACCCAGGAAATAGTAGCTGGCACGCATCTGGCGGGACATATCCTCCGGCACGTCGGTACAGCGCAAATCGGTTGTGTCAATTATATAGGTATTCGGGCCCAGCTGGGTAACAACCGCACCCAAAGCCTTTAAAATACGCAGGCTGACATTCACGTCACTAATATCCGGCAAATTTTCAATCTTGCATTTTCCTGCTGCAAGAATCGTCGCAGGCAAAATAGCAACTGCTGCATTCTTTGCGCCGGAAATAGTTACCTCACCATGCAACGGTTTGCCGCCATGAATCACAAATTTTTCCAAAACGATTACTCCTTTATGAGCCATTCGTAAATTATAATATTGAGGTGTACACAAACCCATACGTGTACATCATAACTCTTATATTATACACAACCTATGCAAAAAAGCAAAGGTAAATCCACTATTTGATGCTTTTCCCATATTATTTCCCATTTTATAGAAAAATTGCTGTATTTTATATGCACAAAGCCACCATTTTCCCCGAACCATGCGCTGTGTATGCCGTTTTTTGCAAAAAATAACACAGGGTGCTATAATTGCCATACATCTTTTGTTATTGTAAGGAGTTCTGGTATGTCTGCAACTTTATCCCCTCTTCACTGCGACTTATGCCCCCGCCATTGCGGTGCAAACCGTACACAAGCGCAAATTGGTTTTTGCGGTGCCGGAAATGCGTTAAAAGTTGCCCGTGCCGGATTGCACCATTGGGAGGAGCCCTGCATTAGCGGTACACGTGGCAGCGGAACCGTGTTTTTTTCCGGTTGCAGCTTAAAATGCTGCTATTGCCAAAATTATACTATCAGCACTGAAACTTTAGGCAAAGAGATTTCCGTAGAGCGTTTGGCCAATATTTTTCTGGAACTGCAAGCACAGGGTGCACATAACATCAATCTTGTCACACCCGGTCAGTGGCGTCCATGGATTATTACTGCCTTGGATTTGGCCCGTTCCAATGGGTTAAATCTACCCATCGTGTGCAACACCGGCGGGTACGAAACGGTGGAAAGTATCCACGCATGGAAGGGCTATGTGGATATCTGGCTGGCTGATTTCAAGTATGCATCCAGTGACCTTGCTGCCGAACTTTCTCGTGCTGCCGACTATCCAAAAGTGGCGCTAACCGCTATTAGAGCTATGTTGGAGCAAACTGGCCCACTTGAATATAATATGGAAGGTTTACTGCAAAAAGGCGTTATCCTGCGCCATTTGGCGATTCCCGGCCATGTTTCAGATAGCTTTGCCGTACTGGATGCCATTGCTTGCTTAAAAAAGGAGTATCCGAACCACTTTATCCCCAGCCTGATGAGCCAGTTTACTCCATTTTACAAAGCTGCGGAACATGGCATTGGACGGCGCATTACTACCTTTGAGTATCGAAAGGTTATTAACTATGCTATGGAGCTTGGTTTAACCGACGGTTATATGCAGGAAAAAAGCAGTGCACGAGAAGAATATACCCCTGCCTTTGATTTTACAGGTGTATAATCTTAGTATTGCCGTGTTTGCTTAAAAGTAAAACCCCGAACAGGTATTTCTGTTCGGGGTTTTTGATTACTTTTTAATCGGCTTTGCCTTCGGCTTATCAAACTTGGGTGCATCGTAGTACATAAAAATCTGGCAGGGAATCATGCCATTGTACATCTTACGGCGCTTTGTTGCACGCTTACCGTAGTGAGATTCAAACTCCAAGTCTGCGGTGATAACATTTACACCGGCGCAGGGGTTTTCTTCCATACGCTTGCCCAAGGTACGTGCCAAACGAGCAGCCTCGTCCAAGCTGCCCAAACGCTCGCCATAGGGAGGGTTCGTCAAAACGATTGCTTCCGGACGTGCCACAAAATCAGCAACGTCTGCTACCTCAAAGTGGCAGCGCTTGTCTACGCCGGCCAGCTTTGCATTGGCATTTGCCAAAGCAACCGCAGCAGGGTCAATATCGTAACCGATGCCCTCAAAACCTGCATCCAGTTTTGCTTCCGACAAAGCTTTCTGGCGCTGCTCTGCCCAAATGGAAGCAGGCAGGAAGCTGTAGCGTTCCGCAGCAAAACGGCGCTTCAAGCCGGGTGCAATGTTCATAGCCTTCTGTGCAGCTTCGATAATCATCGTACCGCTGCCGCAGAAGGGGTCCTCTACAACGCTGTCACGGCGCACACGGCCAATATCAGCAATCGTAGCCGCCAAGGTTTCCTTAATAGGTGCCTCGGTGGAATTACGGCGGTAGCCACGCTTGTGCAGACCGTCGCCGGTAGTATCCAGCATAATCTCGCATACGTTTTTGCGCAGGGAGAAACGCACCTTGTACAGCGTACCGGTTTCCGGCAGGGTAGACACCTTATGGTATGTCATCAGACGCTTAACAATTGCCTTTTTCACGATGCTCTGGCATGCAGGCACGCTGGAAAGCTGGCTGGACAGTGAAGAACCCTTTACCGGGAACTCTGCATCTGCGGGCAGAATTTCTTCCCAAGGGATAGAGTACACACCATCAAACAACTCATCAAAGGTTGTTGCAGGATACGTTTTCAGCAGAATCATCACACGCTCTACCGTACGCAGATTCAGGTTTGCAGCAGCAATCATCTCTGCTCCGCCGGAAAACATCAGTCGGCCGTCCGTTACACGGATATTCTCTGCACCAATTCTTTTCAGCTCAAAATTAGCGGTTGCTTCACAGCCAAAGTAACATGGTGCTACCAAATCATATTTTGTAATCATTCCATTACTCCTGTCATTTCCACAAAAAGAGCCCGCCCCCGGTTTGGGGCAGGCCCGATCCATTCCCTAACTTATTTGCGACGGCCTCGGTTTCCATTGCCACCACGACGGTTATGGTTATCCGTATTCAGCGATGCCAGCTTATCTTCGCTCTGGCTCTTAAAACGGCTCATCATATCCTCAAAGCTCATATTCTCAGGCTGTGCAGTAGGCTTGGGCTGCCACACACGAGGTGCCTCATTGCGGGGGCCACGGCGGCCACCGCCGTTTTGGCGAGGTGCACCGTTGTTGTATCCGCCACGGCCGCCATTACCACGCTGCTCTGCACGAGGTTCCGGGGGAAGCAAACGCTTCATGGACAGTGCAATCTTGCCATCTTCTGCGATGCTCAGCACCTTAACCTTAACCGTATCGCCTTCCTTCAGCACAGTGTTCAAATCCTGCACAAAAGAATTGGAAACCTCCGAAATGTGAACCAAACCATTTTTACCTTCCGGCAATGCTACAAACGCACCAAAAGCCTTAATACCGGTAACCTTGCCCTCTAAAACGCTTCCTACCTCAATTGCCAAACTCAATACTCCTCTTACTCATAATATATGGCGCCGGTTCCGCATGCGTCCGGCACTTGACGATTATTTACCCGACATATCCACAAAAACACGCTCGTTAGGCGCTGCGTAATCGTAGGTATCCCGTGCAACACGCTCCTGAATTTCCGCATCTCCGCCATCCAAAATGCGCTGCAATTCAGCATTTCCAGCCAGTTGCTGGTCCAGCTGTGCCTGTACACCGGCAAGCTCCTGCCGTTTTGCGGCAATCATAACCAAGTCTGAAACATATGCCGCTGTCATCATAACGATGAGAATCACACCGCCTACTACAGGGATAACCGTAGAAAGACGCAGCTTAGCTTTATTTTTTTGCTTAGCCATGATAGCACACTCCTCTTACAGGATACGCATCCTGTAACTTTTGTTACACATTAGAATTATACAACAGCGCACTATTCTTTTGCAACTGTTTTTTATTCCTTTTCTCGTTAGATTTCGGTTTTTTAGGGGTTCGTGCAATCTTTTTATGCCTTACCTGAAATGTTTTGCGCAGCGTATTACTTATTTTGTTGCGTGTCCCTGCTAAAAGGCTTTCCACCGACCATGCACCCGCAGCAGCCGATAATAGCATATACCACCGCAGTACGCCTGCCTGACTGTAGCCAACCGCATAGCTTTGCAGCAGTACAAAACAAAAACCTGTGCAAATAAAATCCGCTGTCGCAGCTGCCACCTTATTGCGGTAAGAAAACAAAATCCGCACCAGCCCAACCAGCAGCCCAACCCCCATACAGTCCAGCAAATCTATACTGATTTGCACCGGTAAATTTTGTGCCGGCATCAGCGAAGCAACCTCTGCCAGAAGGAAAGTGTAGTAATGCGCTCTGTATAAACCAGCGAATCCACCTGGCCGTCAAAAATAACATCTCCTGTTTCCAGGCTAAGCTTGCGTACCGACAAGCCCTTTCCTCCGATTGTAAGTGTACCACGGCTGGTGTCCATTGCAGCGCTGGTTTCGTCACAATGGAGTACCCGCAAAACCCCTGTAGCGGTAAAGTGTTTTCGGTCCTCCAAAATGATTTGGTGTGGCATCGTACTTTGCTGAATCGGGTCCTGAAGCATCCGTTCGTTGGACAAAACAATCCCCCCTTTGCCTTATATATACGGCAAAGGGGGGCCTTATTATGCTTCGCTGATTACTTCGTACATTTCCCGTGCAACGTCTTTTGTGCGGGGCTCTGCATCGTTCAGCACACGCACCTTAACAGGGCGGTTGCCAAAGGTAATTTCGATTTCGTCGCCTACTTTAACGGCATAGCTTGCCTTTGCCAACTTGCCGTTTACAAAAATACGGCCCGCATCGGCTACCTCATTTGCCACAGTGCGGCGCTTGATTAAGCGGGAAACCTTAAGGTACTTATCTAAACGCATAAAAATACTCCTTGTACCAATATAAAAGAAAGACCCGCCTTTTGAGCGGGCCTTTCTGCTCTGATTACAGAGAATCCTTCAGTGCCTTACCAGCCTTGAAAGCAACCGTACGAGATGCAGGAATTACGATTTCTTCCTTAGTACGGGGGTTGCGGCCCATATGCTCTGCGCGCTCCTTCACTTCAAAAGTGCCGAAACCGGAAATAGCAATCTTCTCACCATTGTGCAGGCCTTCTGCCAGTGCAGCAAAAGCTGCGTTCACAGCCTTCTCTGCTTCCTTTTTGGTCATATCTGCGTCAGCTGCAACCTTAGCAATCAATTCAACCTTAGTCATTATAAACTCCTCCATTGTCATGGTTTTATCAGTTCAGGCATTTGCCTGCTTACTGTCTGTTGGGGGTTACACAATCCTGCGAGAACTTCTTGTTGTACAGCTCAAGAACTTCCTCCGCATCAAAACCTGCGCAGCGCAGCCAGTTTACCGCACGGAACAAGTATTCTCCGGCAATATCTGCGGATTGCTCCTGTGTGCCGCTGCCTATAGCGTCTGCCAAAGCGGCCTGCGTGGCTTCCAGTTCCTGATAAGCCTGTTGGACCGTACCGGAAACCTTATCGTAAGGCTGGGCACGCTTTTGCAGTTTCTGCGTACGCATCAATGCCGGAAACGTCACCGGAACCGTATTGATTTCATCCGCAAGGCTTCTGCGCCCCTTTTCCTTATTTTTGAGCGAATCCCAGTCAGTTATACCAGCTTTTTGCTGTTCTTCTGTGCCAAAAATATGTGGGTGACGATAAATCAGTTTACGGCACACCTCATCACACACATCGGAAAACGCAAATGTGCCTTTTTCCGATTCCATTACGCAATGAAATACAACCTGCATCATTACGTCGCCCAGTTCTTCCCGCATCATATCAGGGTTGTCGGCATCAATTGCTTCCAACGCTTCGTACGTTTCTTCCAAAAAGTTTTTCCGAATGGATGCATGGGTTTGTACCTTGTCCCACGGGCAACCTTTTTCCGGGTCACGAAGAAGTGCAATGATGTTTACAAGGTCTTCTGCGCTGTATTTTTCTTTCTTTGGATAGTCTGCCATTGTTCCCTCCGACAAATGCTGTGCCTCATTATTTTATCGCATAAATGGCTATATTGCAAGGTTTTCTCCAATAAAAACGAGTTTCGCAACAAAAAAACACCCATGTTGACATTATCCAACATGGGTGCAAATTTACAAAATCATACTAGCTTTTTGTTTTGCAAACTCCGGGGCAATTCCTGCGGATATCTCCCCTGTATGCGTTACAGCTGTGCGCCGCAACGATTGCAGAACAAAGCATCTTCTGCTGCCGGTGCACCGCACTGAGGGCAGAATGCCTTTGCAGAAGCCTGCTCCTCTGCGGGAACTTCTACATAGTCCTGCTCAACTTCCACTTCCTCATCTGCAGGCTGGTAAGCAGGGGTTTCTACTGCACGCAGCTGCTCGATTTCCTGCTCCAGAGCGCTGATAATATCAATATATTTATCCAGCAAAGGCTGATTGCTCTCGCCGTTCTTTGCCAGACTGTACACCAGTGCACCCAGTTCACGCTGTGCCTTAGACAGTTTGTTCTGGTCATTCAGCAGCTGTGCCTTCTTCTGTGCACGGTCTGCCAACTCGTTTGCCAAATCCACGCCTTTTTCTGCATAGCCGATGCCTGCTGCTTTAATCTTATCAAAATCAAATTCAAATTTCATAACGATACCTCTCTTTTGCGATATACGCAATAACAAGTGATTCGGTTTACATCATTATACAGTATCCGTATACACTCTGCAACGCAATCCACATTTTTTTACATTCAAGACATAAATACGTCAATTTATATCTTATTTGTTGATATAGGCACCGTAAAACTCCTGCAGCATACTATCAGCCGGAACACTTTCTACCGGCAGCTGTGTTACCTCCGCAAACAGATTAGCGGTATATTCCATCTGCTTGTAATAGGGGCTGGCTTTGTCTAGCATATCCAGCGTCTTTTGCACTAAACCTGCTATAACGCCCAGCTCGTAGGTATAAGACGTATCCAATACCAGATTCGCACGTGTTTTGTATACACGTACATACTTGTTTTCGCCGTCCAAAACGCCATCCCACATAGAAAGGGTCTTTTCCGGGCTGTGGCCTCTGGTTGCTACATCACGCAGCACACGACGGCACAAACGAATGTCCCGTGTATTGATTAAACGCATACTGTCGTTTGAGTACTCCTCACGCAGACCTGCATAAATGCGGAAAACACCACCATCCGGCAGCAGCTCGGTCAACATGGGGTTCAGCGCATGGATGCCTTCCATAATGCACACACCGCCGTGCAAATCAATATGCTCCCGATAATTGGCACGCTTTTCGGTTGCAAAATCGTACACAGGTAAATCCGCCCAGCCTTTTTCGTTCAGCTGTGCAAGGCAGCGGTTAATTTCGGGCATATCCAGTGTGGCCGGGCTTTCGTAGTCCTTTTTTCCGTTGGGCAAAATGGGATAGTTTTCTGCTCCAATAAAGAAATTGTCCAAACTGATTACACGTGCCGGTACGCCCTGTGCCTCTAAAGTTTGTGCCAGCTTTAGGCTGCTTGTGGTTTTACCACTGCTGGAGGGGCCTGTCAACATGATAATTTTTGCGCCGGACTCAATAATTTGTTTTGCCGCACGGTCCAAACGCTGTTGATATTCCCTCTCGCCGTCCTCTACCAACGCAGTCGGACTCATTGCCGCAACATTAAACAGGCTGATTTCCACCAGCCGCTTGGGTACCAGAATCTTGTTCATAAAATGCTGTTACTCCTTTTTTTCGTTCCAGCACTTCATCAAAGCGCTGGATGTATTCTTGCGGGTATTTATAGTTGAAAATGCGCTGGATTACACCGGGACCTACCAACTTGGTGCTGCCGCCTGCGCCTGCAGACAAAATGGCGTGCACTTCTTCCATAATATAAATATTATAGTATCCCTCATGTCCGGGCTTGCACCAGCCCACATTTTCCAGATTTTGCAGGGTATTCTTTTGGCGGTACAGATAATACGGGATATACCCGGCCTCCACCAGCAAGCTGCATTTTTCCAGCATGGCGGCAACATCGGCATATTCCTGGTCTGCCTGCCCTTCAATCATAATACGGGAAGCACGCTTTAAGGTTAAGGTGTGCACCGTAATATTTTCGGGGTCTAACGCAATTGCACGGCGCAGGCTTGCTTCAAAGCCTTCTACGGTATCGCCCGGCAAACCGGCAATCAAGTCCATGTTGATGTCCTTGTGGCCAATTTCTCGAGCCTGCTCATAGCAGCGCACAATATCTTCTGCCGAGTGCTTGCGTCCAATATTAGCCAGCACTTGGTCTGAGAAGGTTTGTGGGTTGATAGAAATACGTGTTGCTCCCAGCTCTTTGATAACCGCCAGCTTCTCCGCATCGGTGCAGTCCGGGCGGCCGGCTTCAACGGTGTACTCCAGCAAATCAGAAAGGTCAAAGCACTCCCGTACCGTTTCCATCAGCTGGCGCAGCTGTGCTGCGGATAAGCTGGTAGGTGTACCGCCGCCTATATAAATAGAGCACAGGTGCATCTTATTGTGCTGTGCCTGATCACGAATCGCACGTACCTCTTGGCAAAGCGCATCTACGTAGGGCTGTACCAGCTTGCGGTCACGGTCCAAATTACAGCTTACAAAGCTGCAATAACTGCATCGGGACGGGCAAAACGGAATACCAATATACAGGCTATAATAGCGGTCGCCCCTGCCCTTTTCCAAAATTTGTTCCTGCACATTTGCAATGCTGCGAATCATTTCAAACTTTTGCGGTGTGCAGTCAAAGTGCTTCAAAAAGCGGTCTGCAATTTCCTGCTCGGACTCGCCCCGTGCACGTGCATCGTGAATCAAGCGTACCGGACGCACACCGGTCAGCTTGCCCCAAGGGGGACGGATTCCCGTTTTTTCCCGCAGCAAATCGTACACCAGCCCTGCCAGCGCTTGGTCTTCCTTTTCGCCGTTTTGGGGCATCGATGCAGTTTTGGTACTGCAAACACCGTTTTGCATCAATACCGCTTTCATTTCGTCCGGGCCAAAATAGGCACAAACCGAATCTTCTGTTTCATCGGGCTGTTGTGCCGCCAGCGGTGCAAGTGGAAAGAACAAACGTACCAAATGCTCCACATCATAGCCAGAGGCCAGTCCTTCAATATAAATTTTCATGGAATCTCCTGTTAATCTTGACACATCGCCGTGATAAAATAATTGTTCTGCATTTCGTAAGCGTAGGTTGAGTGTCCTTCGTGTCCCGGCAAAACTTCAGCATCTGCAGGAATCGGCAGGCGCTTGAGCTTTTTGCAGCTTGCCACCATTTGTTCCGGATTGCCGCCGGGCAAATCCGTGCGTCCTACGCTGCCTGCAAACAAAGTATCTCCGGTAAAAAACAAATTACCGCACAAAATGCATACGCTGCCCAGTGTATGGCCCGGGGTATGCCAAACCGTAAAGCTCAACTCATCAACGGTGATGGTCTGGCCTTCTTCATAGCCTTTATCCCGTGCTTTTAAGGGATAGCCGCTGACCCCTCTCACATCGCACAGCTCGCAATACAAGGTTGCCTTCCATTGCTGGCGCAGCTGCTCTGCCGAGCCCACATGGTCAAAATGGCCGTGTGTGCAAAAAATGTGGGTAAGGGTTGCGCCCTCCTGCTGCAAAATACGGTTATACTCAACAGCAGGTGCAGCGGGGTCAATTACTACAGCGTGGCCCTGTTCCGAAATCAGCAAATAGGTGTTCGTGTACAACGGGGCCGGCCCGTTCAATTGAAAAAATTTCATTGTTACCTCTTCCATTCATCGGTATCTATCACAATCGTAACAGGGCCATCGTTTACCAAAGCTACCTGCATATCTGCGCCAAACTCACCATGCTGTACATCCTTGAGCCCTTGCTTTTCCATCTCCGCCAAAAACATATCGTATGCGTCGGTTGCAAGCGGAGGTTTTGCCGCCGTAATAAAGCTGGGGCGCATTCCTTTTTTTGTATTGCCATATAACGTAAAATTAGATACTACCAGCGCCGAAAGCCCCAGCTCTTTTGCGCTGCAATTCAGTTTTCCGTCCGCATCGGAAAAAATCCGAAGCCCGGCACACTTTTCTGCCAGTTTAGGGACAATATCCAAAGTATCCGTATCCTTGATGCCTAATAAAATCATCAGGCCCTGACCGATTTTACGCTCCGGTCCGCCATTTACACTTACAGACGCCGAAGACACTCGCTGAACTACTGCTCGCATTTTACCCTCTCGTTACTTTCAATACATCACGAATTTTAGCCAAACGGCTCACCACATTGTTCAAGTGCTCTGTATTGGCAATGCCGATGGTAATGCTCATAACAGCGCAGCCCTTATCCGACTGGCGTGCATTGATTGCATAAATCGGCACACGCATATCCTGCAGTGTAGCCGCTACATCACCCAGCAAGCCGTCACGGTCCAGTGCGGAAATTTCCAGTGTGGCCTTAAAACTTTGCTTGTTATCCTGCGCCCAGTATGCCTTTACCCAACGTCCTGCATTGGACGGGTCTCGCATACCGTTTACCGCATTGGTGCAAATTCGCTTATGAATCGAAACACCAAAGCCACGGGTAACAAAACCCACAATTTCGTCTCCCGGCAAGGGGCTGCAGCACTTTGCAAACTTAATGGGGCAGTTGTCCATATCCTTTACAATAACACCGTCTGTTGGCTGAGGCGGGTGTACTGTAGTTACCGTAACGGGTTTAGGCTCGTTTGCAGCACGCAGCTTTGCAAATTCCTCACGGAAACGTGGCAGACAATTTGCCATTGTCAGGCCGCCGTAGCCGATTGCTGCATACAGTTCTTCCGGCGTATTTTTACGCAAGCGACGGGCAACTTCACTGATATAGTCATCCCATTCATCATCGTTGACAAAAATCTGATTGCGGCGCAGCTCCTTGTTCAGTAAGTCACGGCCTTCCGCAATATTTTCATCCCGGCACATCTTTTTGAACCAGTTGCGGATTTTGCTTTTTGCTTCGCTTGTTTTTACAATCTTCAGCCAATCTCGGCTCGGGCCCTTATCCGCAGGGCCGGTGATTACTTCAATAATCTCGCCCGTAGTAACCTGATGGTCGATAGGCACAATGCGGTTATTCACCTTACACGCAATCATACGGTTGCCAACCGCAGAGTGAATCGCATACGCAAAGTCGATGCAGGTTGCGCCTGCGGGCAAGTTGATTACATCGCCCTTAGGCGTAAAGGCAAACACTTCCTCCGGCAAAAGGTCGCTCTTCAAATCACGCAGCAAGTTGCCTGCGTCGTCCGACATCCGCTGGTTTTCCAGCAGCTGACGTACCCATGCAAGCCGTGCATCCAGCGAATCCTGCGGGCTGGAAAGGCCTTCCTTATAGCGCCAGTGTGCAGCAACACCATACTCGGCCATCTCGTCCATTTCACGGGTACGAATCTGCACCTCGAAGGGAATGCCCTCGTGGCCGATTACCGTTGTGTGCAGGCTCTGGTAACCGTTGGGTTTGGGTGTAGAGATATAATCCTTAAAGCGATTGGGCAGCGGATGATACATATCATGAATCAAGCCCAGTGCATTGTAACACTCCGCCACCGAATCCAAAATAATACGAACAGCGTAAACGTCGTAAATTTCGTCAAAGCTCTTGTTCTGCATATACATCTTGCGATAAATGCCGTACACACTCTTAACACGGCGCTTCATAATCGCATTGCAGATTTCGCTTTCTTCCAGTCTTTTTTCGATATTAGCGGAGGTACGGCTTAAAAACTCCTCGCCGTTTTTCTCGCTAAGCAGGTGCCGAATCTCCTGATAGCTGACGGGGTCCAGATAGTTCAGGCTTCGGTCTTCCAGTTCTTCCTTAATATTCAGGATACCCAGACGGTTTGCAATGGGCGCATACACTTCCATCGTTTCCAGTGCTTTGTCACGGCGCTTTTGCTCCGGCCATGCATCGCCCGTGCGCATATTGTGCAGTCTGTCACAAAGTTTGATAATCATGACACGCACGTCTTGGCTCATTGCCAGCAGCATCTTGCGCAAGTTTTCTGCCTGCTGCTCCTCAATACTGGAAAACTGGATTTTAGTCAGCTTCGTAACGCCATCTACCAGCAGTGCCACGTCTGCGCCAAATTTGCTTTGTACTTCCTCAATGGTAATGGGGGTATCCTCTACAACGTCGTGCAAAAGCGAAGCAGCGATGCTCTCGCTGTCCATACCCAAGTCCACCAGCAAACGGGCAACTGCCAACGGGTGGCAAATATAAGGCTCACCGCTGCGGCGGAAAACACCTTTATGCAAATCGTCTGCCGTTTGGAATGCTCGTTCAATCAGCTCAAGGTCGTACCCACGGCCGCTCTCACGCAATGCGTCCATCAATTTTTCGTGGGTAATGATTTCCGGGCGGGTAATCACCGACTCGCTGTCCACTGCTGCGTCCGCAGGCTTGGCCGTAGCTGCCAGAGTACCAATTTCCTTGACTTTATGTTGTAAATGCGTCTTTGCCGAATAGAATCCCGGCTCCTCTAACGCTTCTTTTTTTGTAGCCTGTGCCATACTTATACTTCCTCCATACGTTTCAGGATTGGCGCCGACGCCAAATCCTTTTTACCCGCTGTGGGAACCAGTGCTAATACACAAATGCCGTTCTGCTCCTGTTTTGCAATCAAGCCCAGCTGCTCCAGCGCTGTAACGCCAGCTAAAATCTTGCCTGCCTGGTCGGAGCCCAACCGGGCAAAAAGCGGCTGCAAATCATCTGCACGCCAAGCACCGCTGCGCAATGTTTGATACACTGCCGCAACATCACTGCGTTTGGGATGAATCAATGCTCGCTGTGTTGCGGAAAGCGGTGCTCCGCCACAAAAAGCTTCAAACAGTTCTGCCTGATGTGCAGGCTCGTTGCCCAGCCCAGCCGGCCGAATGTCCAAAATACGTCCTGAGTACTGGGCGCCCATCCGTGCCTCATAAACCGATAGATTCAAAACCACATCTACACGGTCCCCTATCTGATACGAGAACTGCATCGGGGAAACGCTAAAACACACTGCATACAGAGTAGTATTGCCCTGACGCAGCCGCACACGGGTATGCCGTCCCTCAGAAACAGGATAAATTCCTTCTATCTGCGTATTTTCCAACAGGAAAAGCGGCGCAGGATTTTTGCTGCCCAAAGGAGCCATGCGCTCCAATGCACGGACGGCATCTAAGTTTGTTTTATCCAATTGCAGAGATAAATCCGGCTGCAAGGGCGGACGCTTCAGCACGGGTACTTCTTGAATTGCCCATGCATTCATACGACGGCGCAGCGCCGGAATATTTTGTTCTTCTACGGATAAGCCCGCCGCCATAGCATGACCGCCATAACGAATCAGCAAATCGCTGCAGGATGCAATGCAGTCATGCAAATTTAATCCGCCCACACTGCGGCCGCTGCCACGGCCTTCGCCATTCTCATCAATGCTAATAACCACAACCGGGCGGCCCAACTGCTCGACCAAGCGGCTTGCCACAATTCCAATGACACCTGCGTGCCAGCCGTGGCCGCACACAACTACAACACGGTCTTCCCGTAAAGAAGGGTCTGCATCTAGTTGCGCCTGCACCGCAGCGGCAATATCCTGCTCTATTTTTTGGCGAGTGCGGTTTGCTTCGTTCAGCTTTTCCGCCAATTCTACGGCACGGTCTTCCTCTTCGCACAATAACAACTGCAATGCGGTAACCGCACTATCCATACGGCCCGCCGCATTGATTCGTGGTGCCAAGGCAAAACTTACATTTTCTGCGGTAACGGGTCTGTCACCAAGGCCTGTTGTTTCCAAAAGCGCCTGTATACCGGGGCGGTCGCTGTTTTGTATTAAAGCCAAACCTGCTGTAACTAATGTGCGGTTTTCTCCAACCAGCGGCATCACGTCAGCAATTGTTCCCATTGCTGCCAGGTCACCGCAGTAATCCAAAACTTCTTCCGGTGCACAGCCATCCAGTGCTGCACACAGCTTAAAAGCCACACCTGCACCGGACAGGCCCTTAAACGGGCTGGTATCATCTACACGCATTGGGTCCACAACAGCTACCGCTTTGGGCAGTTGTTCCGGCGGCAAATGATGGTCCGTAATAATCAGGTCCATACCCAGCTGCGCCGCATAGTCTGCTTCGTCCAATGCAGAAATGCCGTTATCGACTGTTACAATCAAGCTATATCCACGCTTATGGATGGAATCAATCGTATTGCGGTTTAGGCCGTAGCCTTCCCCCTCACGGCTGGGAAGCATACACTTTACGTCTGCCCCCATCCCCTTCAGGTGCTGATACAGCAATGCTGTAGCCGTAACGCCATCTACGTCATAATCGCCGAAAATAACGATGGTTTCCCCTTCGTCTATTGCATTCAGAATTCGCTCGCAAGCTTTGCCCATATCCTGCATCAGCATCGGGTCAGACAGCGGAGCATCTCCTGCTAAAAAGTCCAATACTTGGTCTGGGGCTGTCATGCCGCGTGCTGCCAGCACACCTGCTAACAGCGTGTATGTTTTTGTTTTTTGCGCAAGCATTGCTGCCTGTTCCTGTTCCGACGGTTCTTCCTCTCGCTGTGCCAGTTCTATCTCCAGCGCATCTTCTGCCAGATATTTCGCCAGTTTTGCCGCTGCCGTGCGGTCTACGCTGCGCAGCTCCCAACTGCGATACTGCATTTTGCGCGCTCCTTCCTATTTATATATTCCCACTTTATCCTTACGGCTTAAAATTAAGCATTTCGCCCATTTCATCTGCAGAAAGGCCGTCCCGTGCCAACATGCCCTGAAGTGCCGCAATATCGCCCGTAACATTCATAGCTACATCATCCAAAAGTTTATCCTGCAATGCCGCAATGCCTAAATTCAGCGAATGCAGCATACCGGCAATATCCTGCCGTACATTTGCCGCATTATCGCTATTATGCATTTTCAAATCATTATAAACATACAACAGCTTCAGCGTTGTAGGGATATACTGTTCCGTCATATGCCGGATTTTGGGCAAACTTTCCGGGTGCTTGGTAATCCACTCCAATATAACACGACTGTTTTGCTCCAGCTGCTTTAGCTCCTGTTGTGCCTGCGGCTGGTCCTCCATCATATCGCTTTCTTTTTCCAGCGCATCGATAAAGTTTTTCAGCTGCATCTGGGACTCACTCAGCTTATCCTCCGGTTGCTTTTTCTGCGCAGATTCTTCTTCCAAAGGTTCTTCCTGTGTTTGCTGCATCCGCTTATCACGTGCTTCACGCCATGCATTCAAGTCAAAGTACAGCATTTCTTCGGATTTATCCATCCAAGCCGAAAACCACCCACGCTTCAGATATTTATTCAAGCGCTTGCGCATCTTTTTTACAGGCATACGCAAGCCATCTGCCAGATAATCCACCGACAAAGCGGCCTGCCCTTGTGCAACCTTTTTTATATCAGAAAAAAAGCGGTAAGCACGTAAATTTTCAATGCCATGCATACAGCCAAAGCCGCCCACAAGAATAAAAAATGCACTTACGGCAAACATAACAAGGTCTCGTTCAAGGAAAGCAATTATCAAAGTAGTGCCGCAGCCAAGCGCCATCATAGTAAAAATGCCGGTAAATACAATACCTTTTGCCATGCAGTCTCTGGCCGCACGCTGTAGCTCACGTGTTACATCTGCTTCCTTGTCCTTTGGCTTAAAGTTTGCGAATCCGAACAGCGAATTTGCAGCATTATCCCAATTGGAAACATCAATGTCGTGTTTTTGCAGGTTTTCTCTTGCATAACTCAGCCTGCGGCTGATTTTTTTTGCCACCATTTCCGAAATGGTCCCGCCAAGCTCCGCTGCTTTTCCGCTCAGCTCTGTACCCAAGCCGTCAAAACCGTACTGAAAGCTATCCGTTACGGTCTGTCCCAGTGCACGCAGCTGTTCCTCTAAATTCTTTTGCAAATCATCATTACTCTGTGCTGTATCCTGCCTTGGCGGCTGATTTGCCGAATCCTGATACAACTTTGAATAATCAAAATCAAAGCCGTTGCTATCTTGTTTCATACAAACTTCTTTCTACTTTTCTTACACCGATTTTATTTATAAAGCCGCATACTTTTCGCACACCATACGTGCAACACGCAGGCCATCTACCGCAGCGCTCATAATACCACCGGCATAGCCTGCGCCCTCACCACAAGGGTACAACCCTGCCAGCACTTCGTTTTGCATATCTTCCCCACGCACCAAACGCACCGGGCTGCTTGTGCGGGTTTCCAAGCCTGTTAAAATAGCATCTGCACAAGTATAGCCAGCCAATTTTCGCTCGTAAGCACGCAAACCGGTACGTAAAGTTTCCGCCAACTCTGTGGGCAGCAGTGCTCCCAAGTCGGACGCAACCACTCCACGGTCATAGGTTGGCTCTACCCTGCCAATATTCAGCTTGCCTGCCCCCTGCAAAAAGCTTTGTACATTTTCGGCAGGTGCAGCGTATGCACCGCCAACGCAGCCGGCCTGATAAGCCTTTTGCTCCAATTCACGCTGGAACGCAATTGCCTTGCGGGGGTCTTGGTCAAAGTCACGCCCATCCACACTGACAACTACTGCTGCATTGGCATTTTTACCGTCACGGGCATGGTAGCTCATGCCGTTCGTTACAACGCGGTTTTCCTCGCTGGCTGCTGCAACAACACGTCCGCCGGGACACATACAAAATGTGTACACGCAGCGCTGCCCTACATGCTGAGAAAGCTGGTATTCTCCACGTGGCAAGGCCGGATGACCTGCTGCTTCGTGGTAAAGGCTTTTTTCAATTTCCGACTGCAAATGCTCAGCTCGGAAACCTACGCTGAAGGGCTTGCAGGTCAATGCCAAACCGGAATCCATCAGCATCGAAAACGTATCCCGTGCAGAATGTCCCACAGCCAGAATCAATACCTGACAAGGGATTTCTCCGGCTGTTGTGCGTACCGCCGTAATGCGGCCATTTGCCTGCACCAGCCCGGTTAGTGCTGTATTAAAACGAATTTCGCCGCCCAACGACTCAATTTCCTTGCGGATAGACGTAATCACACCACGCAGCAGGTCTGTACCAACGTGCGGCTTTTGCTTCCATGCGATTTCTTCCGGTGCGCCATGCTGCAAAAACACTTGTGTTACATAGCTGCACAGCGTATCACCAATTCGTGTTGTCAATTTGCCATCGGAAAAAGTACCTGCACCGCCCTCGCCGAATTGGATATTCGCATTCGGGTCTAATTGGCCTGTAGCAGAAAAGTGCTCTACTGCCTTTACACGGTCTTCCAGTGCAGGGCCACGCTCCAACACTAGCGGCCGTAATCCCTGCCGGGCCAGCAGCAGCGCAGCAAACATACCCGCCGGGCCAAAGCCGCAAACAATCGGGCGGTGCGCCAATTGCTCGCTGCCAGCCTGTAATTGCAAAGCTGTAGCATTATGCAATGCAACCGCAGGATTGCCCAGATATTCGGCTTCATGTGATGCGTCAAACAGGGTAAGCGCAACGGTATATACCAACGAAGGCTTGCCATGGCGTGCATCTACCGATAATTTGGAAATTCCCATCGAGGCAATTTCTCTTTTCGGTACACGGGCAATTTTTATAGCACGTGCAATGGCGTCGCCTTCTGTAGCTGTAAGGGGTAAACGAATATTACGAATCAATAACATTATTGGCTCACTATCTGGCAAGAAACCGAGTAATTACCCAGTGCAAATACCTGATTACTTGCCGGTACATAAATATTTACTGCAATGGTCTGCTGCCCTGTTACAATACCGAAATCATCCATATTGATTTGTGCCACAATGGAATCAGCCGTTAAGCCGTCCAATACCTTTTTGGGGCCGCACAAAACAACATTGCGGATGCGGTTTGTCAACACGTCCAGATGATAGCCTGTCGGCATATTGATAACCTGAACCGCACTTGCATCCAAATTAAACTTTTTCGTGCTCAAATTTCTTGTATTGAAACTGACAGTTACTGTCTTAACATTTTCCTGATTAACCAGTCCGTTTGGCATCTCAATCGGTAACTCGTATGCCTTATCCATCGAGAAGGTGCTCAAATCAATCACGCCGATGCTCAATTCCTTCAGGTTTTTAATCACACTGGAGGGGCCCGCTACGTGAAGAGTCTTCTGGCTAAGCTCATATTCCAGTATGCTTGTATCAAAGCCCGGAGGCGCATTAATCAAGGAAACCACCAACGGCAGTTCTGCCTGCTCGTATACCGTTAAGGTTACGTCCGCAGCCGAAACATTCGCTTTCACATAGTTCAGTGTAACTTCCTCACCGGCTGAATCCACAAATTTAAGCGGTGCCGACAAAGTAGTAGTACGTGTTAGCTCCCCATTGCCGGAAATTTCAGCAATGGCCTCCTCCACATACTGCAGCTCCCCGCTGGGGCCCGTCAGTACAACCTCCGTGGGCGAAGATGCATAGCGGTACAATGTGTAGCCGTCTGCTACAGAGATATCTTTTGTAACAATACGCACCGGAATTGTTTTTTCTTCCACAGTATCAAAAATAACTTCTACGCTGGTGTCTGCGGGGTGCACATTTACCTTAATATTACTGGTATCAACATTGGGCGCAATGCAGCGCACCTCCAGCGGAAGCTCTGTCACACCGGGGCCTTTTACAGAAGTATATTTGGGATATACCACAAAATCTTCTTTTCTCAGTCCGCCGATGTCTGAGCCGTTGCCGTACACTTTCAAAGAAACTGTCTTGGTTGGGTCATTTACAATAGAAAGCCCCATAGCCGTGTATTTGGATGAATCGTAGGAGAAATCTACCGGAACATTCGTAATCGTGCTGTCTGTGCCCGGCTGAATGCCCACTGTAACCACAACCCAGCCAATCAATGCCAGCAGAAATGCCACTACCATGCGCCAACGTGGGTCATCCAAAATATTGCTGAGTCTCTGCTGGGAGGCATCATTTGAATTATTTGCATTCATTTTTGTCCTCTCCTTTCCAGAAACCGCTTACAGCGTATTCCAACATTCCACGCACACTGTGTTTCGGGTATTTGGATTTATCTGTGCTCTGCTCTTTCGGCATCATTTCATCCTGCAAGCGCATGTACAAGCTCTGGCGGTCCAAGTGGCGCATCAAAACGCCGTTTTTGGCCATAGAGATAATACCGGTTTCCTCACTTACAATAATGGCAATTGCGTCGGAGTTTTCTGCAATGCCCAAACCTGCACGGTGCCGTGTACCCATGTCCTTGCCAAAGTCCAAATTGTTTGAAAGCGGCAGCACACAGCCCGCAGCCTTAATCATGCCATTTTCAATTACAACTGCACCATCATGCAGCGGTGTTCCCTCGTAAAAAATGGTGCCAAGCACTTCCGGGTTTACATCACTGTTCAATACAGTACCTGTACGCACAATTTCCGAAAGGTTTGTATGGCGAGCCAAAACAATCAATGCACCGGTCTTATTTTCCGAAAGGCGCTCAGCTGCATCGCAAATGGCAATAATTGCGCTGCGCCACTTCCCACGCAAACCCGGCTCATCGTGACGGCTGCTATGGAAAAAGGTTGCCATCCAGCGGTCCGTTTGGCCCATACGCTCCAGTGCACGGCGGATTTCGGGATGGAACACAATGATAATTGCCAAAAAGCCAATCTGGAACAATTGCTGCATGATAAACTTGACCATACGCAAGTTTGCGGTAACAGCAACAACATATACCGCCAAAACCACACCGGCACCCATAGCTAGCTGCCCTGCACGGCTGCGATTGATAAATCCCAGCAAATGATACAGCACAAATGCCACAATGATAATATCGATTAAATCTCCTACTTTAAAGGTTTGGAAATTCGCAATAATTGCACCAAAACTCACAGCATTTTTCCTCCTTGGGAGAATTTTGAAGTATTACATCTTTGTAAGCAAAGCGACAGCATGGACGGCAATGCCCTCACCTGCGCCGGTAAAGCCCAGATGTTCCTCTGTAGTTGCTTTTACGCTTACATCTTCAACGTTCATGCCCAATGCACGTGCCAAGTTTTCTCGCATTGCCAAAATGTGGGGTGCTAGTTTAGGTGCCTGACACAAAATGGTTGCATCCACATTTTCGGGCTTATAGCCTTTTTCTGCAACCAATGCTGCAACTGCGCTGGCTAGCTTCAAACTATCTGCACCCGCATAAGCAGGGTCTGTATCCGGAAAATGCTTGCCAATATCGCCCAGTGCTACAGCACCCAGCAATGCATCGGAGATTGCATGTGCCAAAACGTCCGCATCGGAGTGCCCCAGCAGGCCTTTTTCATACGGAATGGTCACGCCGCCTAAAATCAGCGGCCGTCCTTCTACCAGTTTATGTACATCATATCCATGTCCAATCCGCATCTGTTTTTTCTCCTTTATATAAGGAAGCAAATCTTCCTTTGTTGTAATCTTCAGGTTTGCATAATCTCCCGGGACCAGTCGCACAGGCCTATCTACAAGCTCGAACAAGCTGCAATCGTCTGTTACCAAACGAGCCTTTTCTTCCGGCAGAGTTTCCAGCGCCTGCAAATACGCATCACGGTAAAAGCATTGCGGTGTTTGTACTGCATACAAAGTGTTTCTATCCGGTGTTTGAGCAACCTCACACTGCGCCGGAACTACTTTTCCATTGCCGCAGGTGGCACACTTAATCGTATCTTTTACAGGAACCGCCGGGGCCGCAGCACCGTATTTTTCCGCCTCTAAAAGCACATCCTGTATTACAGCCTGGCTAACAAAGGGCCGTGCAGCATCATGAATTGCAATAAGCTCCCCTTTTGCTGCACATACACCGGCTTTTACACTTTCGGCTCTGGTTGCTCCGCCGGGTACTAACTGTACCGGCTTTTTGCAGATGGCTGCTGCTTTTTCTGCCTGTTCCCAAGCATTTTTGCCTGCCACTAAAACAATTTCATCTATTTGCGGGCAACTGTCAAATGCCAAAAGGCTTTGCTCCAAAACAGTATGCTCACCTAAATTATACGATAGCTTATCAAAGCCCATTCTAGTAGAGGAACCGGCTGCGGCCAATATCGCTGTAACACTCTTTTTCATTTTAGCCCTCATTTTCCTAAAAATACCTCTAATAAATCAACTTACATTATACCGAAATAAAAACAAAGCTGCAAGTACGCTCCCGGAAAAGTAGAAAATCCCGTAACATTTCGTTTTGGTTTGCTCGTGGCAAAAGGCTTTTCTCTTACTTATTTATCATACGTATGTTCCGCAGCAGGCTATCCCCAAATCGTCTGTTTGAATCACAATGCACAAAAATATCGTTTCATCGTTAAATCATTTTCTTTGTATTTTCCAGCACTTGTATAAAAACAGCAGATATCTTGTCATTCTTTATTCATAATTTGTATGTATTTGCCGTTGTTTCCACAAGATAAACGTGTTATCATCATATTCGTTTTCAAGAAAGAGGTGTTTTTATGGAAATGCATTTACTTTGCGTCGCCGTTTGTATCATTGGCGGCCTTCTAATGTCCCGTGTGGCAAAAAAGTTATCCTTGCCCGCCGTAACCGCTTACCTGATTACCGGTTTGTTGTTGGGACCTTTCTGTATCGGTCGGTTGAATATCGCCGGCTTTGGATTCCAGTCTCTTGTTCAAGTAGAAGAATTCAGCATCCTGTCTCAGGCAGCACTGGGCTTCATTGCTTTTGCTATTGGTAACGAATTCCGCTTAGACCAGCTGAAAAAGATGGGTAATCAGGCAATTACCATCGGCATTTTGCAGGCTGTTATCACCACCTTTGTGGTAGATGTTGCTCTGATTACACTGCACATTATCAATCCTCATATTTTGTCTTTGCCTTCCGCTATTACTTTGGGCGCTATTGCTGCTGCTACTGCGCCTGCTGCAACCCTGATGGTTGTGCGCCAGTATAAAGCCGACGGCCCTTTAACAAAGCTGTTGCTGTTGGTTGTTGCAATTGATGACGCTGTCGGTCTGGTATTGTTCTCTGCTTCTTTTGGCATTGCCCGTGCATTGGAGCAGGGCAGCGTCAGCATCATTGGCATCATTGTAGAGCCCATCGTAGAGATTGTACTTTCTTTGGTTTTGGGTGCTGTTATGGGCTTCCTGCTGTACTGGTTGGAGAGATTCTTCAACTCCAGAAGTAAGCGTCTGGCACTTTCCACCAGCTTTGTTCTGCTGACGGTCGGTCTTTCCATGCTGGAGTTCAAAATCGGCCCTGTTAATTGCAGCTTCTCCTTGCTGCTGGTTTGCATGATGACCGGCACTGTATTCTGCAATATCTGCGATTTTTCCGAGGAACTCATGGAGCGTGTGGACCGTTGGACTGCTCCGCTGAATATTTTGTTCTTCGTTATCTCCGGTGCTGAACTGAACCTAGCAATTTTCGGCAATCCTATGGTTCCTCTGGTAGGCATCATATTTATCATTTTCCGTTCTCTGGGCAAATACTTTGGTGCCGACGTCAGCTGCCGTATGACCCACTGTGACGAGAAAATCACCAAAAATCTGGGCATCACCCTTCTGCCTCAGGCTGGTGTAGCGCTTGGCATGGCACAGACCGCTTCTTTGCTGAGTGACGGTGCTACTGTACGCAACGTCGTGTTGTTCGCTGTTTTAGTCTACGAATTGGTAGGTCCCATGCTTACAAAGCAAGCACTGATGCGCGCCGGCGAAATCAACCCCGACGAAAAGACAAGTGCTCGTGTTGCTAACCAGACAAAATAATATTGCAATAAAGAATCGTCACATTTAATGTGTCATTCTACAAAATTGAGCCTATCCTTCTCAAGTATTTTCAAGTATTTTCAAATAGGCAAAGGTCCTGCGATAGCTCAATTTAGAAACAAAAAGAAAAAACCAGCTGTAAAATACAGCTGGTTTTTTTGTTATTATACAGGCAAACGCTCGCATTCACCTTGTGTGCCTATGGGGATTGATTTTCTTGACTAAGTCTCTTTTTATTGTATGGATATATAAACCCCTTCCCCGCAGGATTATCAGCAGGCAAGAAGCTAAACCTCTTTGATTTACCACAAGTTTACCAACATAGTGTCATTGTTTTCGCATCGAGTGCTAAATGCCTATGTTTTTCCGTTCGAATATACAATCGCGCTTTATTATGCCAAACGGCGGCGTTTGTCCAAACGCATCTTATCGCTTATCATTGCAATAAACTCGCTGTTTGTCGGTTTGCCACGCAAATTATGGATGGTGTATCCAAAGTATCGGTTCAGCGTGTCTACGTCGCCTCGGTCCCACGCTACCTCAATCGCATGGCGAATTGCACGCTCTACACGAGAAGCTGTTGTGCTGTTTCGTTTTGCAATTTCGGGATATAAGCGCTTTGTAACCGCATTGATGTAATCCGGGTCATCCACAGTAAGTAAAATTGCGTCCCGCAAAAACTGATAACCTTTAATATGTGCCGGTACACCAATCTGGTGCAGAATTTCTGTAACCGTTACTTCGTCATTGTCCGCCCTGTTAACGTGACCATGTTCTGCATTGTTTACAGCCTTTTGCACACGAGCCGCTAAAACACTCTCATCGAAAGGTTTTACAAAATAGAATGCAAAGCCCGCCTCCAGCAGTTCCTGTTCCATCTCCTCACTTTGGAATGCACCTGTTGCAAAAAATGTTGTGTTGTTGCCTCCTGCTTCATGATACCTTTGCTTTACGCTGATTGCATCAAGCCCCGGCATAAATGTGTCCAGTAAGGCAACTTGCGGCCGTAAAGCCAACAATTTCTGCAGCACTTTTGTACCATCTTTTTCTACTACAGTTACTTCCACATTTTCCTTTTCCAGTGCTTTGCTGCACCGTGCCGTTACCTCTGCTCCAGTATCCGACATAACAAACTTGATTTTATCCATAAGGTCCTCCTTTGTTTTGCCTTCCCTTAACAAGGAGAATTTTACCATAATTTACCATTTCATTCAATATATTTACCAATTTTTGGCAATTCGCACAGAAAGAACCCCATTTTTCACACACAATCGCCGATTGTTATACAAAAAACGAACCAATTATTTTTATCGAATCCATGTTATTTATCGTATATTGTCAAAAATTACACAATATTGTCCCGCCATCTTTTTCGTTTCCTATTCTTCCTTTTTGGTTTCTCTTATACTTCTTTATAAGCTATAAAACATTTTCAGTGGTAATTGTTTCTAACGAGGATTCCTGTACGCACTGCAATAAAACAAAATTTTACCAAATAAAAGCATTTTATTCTTCTGGTGCAATTTTGCACAATTATAAATCATACTTTATCCCATTTTTTACAAAAATATTTTCTAAAAATTGCATAATTCACAGCACTAGCGAAATTTACACAATAATACATATTTTGCAATTGTAACAGCAAAAAATTTGTGGTACAGTAATGGTCGGTAAGTCTCTTATCACCGTTTATTTAAACTGTGCTTTTATGGAGGAAGTCTGATTATGAAAAAGATTTATGAAGGCAAGACCAAGGACGTTTACAGCCTGGACAACGGCAACGTTATGTTAAAGTTCAAGGACGACTGCACCGGCAAAGACGGCGTTTTCGATCCCGGTGAAAACAGCGTTGGCTTGACAATCGAAGGCATCGGTAAGGCAAACCTGCAAACCTCCATTCTTTATTTTGAGCTGCTGAAGAAGGCAGGCATCAAGACCCACTACGTAAGTGCTAATGTTGAAGATGCTACTATGGAAGTTCTGCCCGCTACCGTTTTCGGTCACGGCCTGGAGGTTATCTGCCGCTTGGTTGCTACCGGCAGCTTTATCCGTCGCTACGGCGAGTACATTCAGGATGGCACTCCTCTGGAGGGTGGCTACGTTGAGTGCACCTTCAAGAACGACGAAAAGGGCGATCCCCTGGTTACCGGCGAAGGCCTGGCAGCTCTGGGCGTTATGACCCCCGAAATGTTCGAGAGCATGAAGGAGCAGACCCTGAAGATCACCAAGATCGTTGCTGACGACCTGAAGAGCATCGGCTTGGACCTGTGGGACATCAAGTTTGAGTTTGGCTACAACAACGGCGAAGTCATCCTGATTGATGAAATCGCTTCCGGCAACATGCGTGTCTACAAGGACGGCAAGATTGTTGAGCCCGTTGAGCTGACCCGCCTGATCCTGAACCGCTAATTCGTTTCTTACTTAATGCCTGTCACTTTTGTGGCAGGCATTTTTTTATATAAAAAAGCCGGGTATCAAAACCTGATACCCGGCCATTTTATCAACCGAATCTACGTGCATAGCCGCACTTTTGGCATAATTCTTCGGTAGCGCAGCGGTGCGTAAAGCCTTCCCGCATTGCCTTTGCACGAGGTGACTGCAAAATATCTTGGATGTTTTGTGTAAAGGCATCACCCAGCGTAATGGCGCCTTCCCTATCCAAGCAGCACGGCACAACGCGACCATCGCACAAAATTGCAAAATGGTCCTTTAGCCCGTAGCAAAAAACCGAATCCCCTTGATTCTCCGCAGCCATATCCGGCCACTGGAACCGGTCCCCATATTCCAGATGCAGTTTGGGGCGTATGCGAGCTCCTCTGGTTCCCCAGTGCCACTCACCGGCAAAACGCTCTTGCAGACGAGCAACAATATCAATGTTTCTGCCCTCGTCCAAGCCATTATTCCATAGGCGCAGAATTACCAGCACACCCGCCTGCGAAGCCTTTTCTGCAAAATCCATACAGCCATCCAAATAGGCAATATACTCATCCAGCGAGCCTTTTTCAAAGCTGTGCACGGAAATATTTACTTTATATACTTGCGCTGCAATCAATGCATCGCCTTTTGCAGGCAGTAAGGAACCATTTGTTGTAATGGCCGAGCGGAACCCCATTTGATTTGCCGTTTTGATAAACTCCGGCAACAAGGGGTGTGTCAGCGGCTCGCCCATCAAATGATAATACAAGTACTCGGTTACACCCTGCAGCTTTTGCGCAACAGTTGTAAATTCTTCCATAGTCATTCGTTTTGGGGGGCGTACCGTTCCTGGGCAAAAGGAACAATTTTTATTGCAAATATTGGTAATCTCCACATATACACGGGAATACAAAGCTGCACCTCATTTACTGTTTTAGTATTGTTATGGTATCATGCTTTTTCTTTTGATGCAAATAGTATTTGCTGTTATTTGCCAAAATGTTTGTGTGCCACATACAACTTTTTACTAAATTCAAATTTGCAAAATATTTCGTCTGCTTTTCTACAGTAAAGCATTGCATTGGCAAAAAAATTGTGGCATACTGTGTGATATTATCAAAAGAGAGGGGTTTTTATATTGCACGAAAAAAGGAGTCATTTCACCAGTCGGCTTGGCTTTGTATTAGCTGCCGCTGGTTCTGCTGTAGGTCTTGGCAACCTGTGGCGCTTCCCATATCTTGCGGCTAAGTACGGCGGCGGAATTTTTCTTTTCATCTATATCCTGCTGGCTGTTACTTTCGGATTTACACTTATGGTTACGGAAATTGCAATCGGCCGTAAAACACGCAAATCCTGCATTTATGCCTATAAAGCAGTCGACAAGCGGTTTTCTGCCCTTGGCCCACTAAGTGCGCTTATCCCCATTCTAATTGCCCCTTATTACTGTGTAATTGGTGGCTGGGTTCTGAAATATCTGTTTGAGTTTTTGGTTGGCGGTAACGCCGCCTTGGCAAACGACAGCTATTTTGGCGATTTCATCTCAGTAGCCACACCTAACATTACCAATAACCCTATGCCTTGGTTCATTTTGTACATCTTGCTTACTGCGGGCGTAGTAATTATGGGTGTAGAAAAAGGCATCGAGGCCATGAGCAAGGTCATGATGCCCGTTCTAGTTGTGCTGTCTATTTTTATTGCGGGATATTCCTTAACCCTGCCGGGCGCAATGGCAGGCCTTAAATTCTATCTGGTTCCCAATTTTGCAAACTTCTCTGTTTCCACTGTTTTGGGCGCTATGGGTCAGCTTTTCTACTCCATGTCTTTGGCGATGGGTATTATGATTACCTATGGCTCTTACATGAAAGATGATAACAATCTGGAAGGCTCTGTTGGGCAAATCGAGTTGTTTGACACAGCCATCGCACTGCTGGCAGGCCTTATGATTATCCCGCCTGTTGTTGCATTTAACGGCGGCGACCCCACCAACATTTCCGCAGGCCCCGGCCTGATGTTTGGTGTACTGCCTAAGGTATTCGATTCCATGTTGGGCGGTCGTTTTATTGGCATTCTCTTTTTCCTGCTGGTGCTTTTTGCAGCGTTGACTTCCTCCGTTTCTTTAATGGAAACTATTCTGTCGATTTTGCAGGATACGATGCACCTAAAACGCAAGCCTGCTGTTGCCATTACCATCCTCTTTTTATTGGCTGTAGGTTCTCTGTCCTGTCTGGGATTTGGTCCTTTGGCCCATATTGCTCCGATGGGGCTCTCCTTTTTGGATTTCTTTGATTTTATTACAAACTCTGTTTTGATGCCGATTGTTGCATTTATTACCTGCATTTTGATTGGTCACGTAGTCGGCACAAAATTTATAGAAGACGAAGTCGAAAAGACTGGGCACTCCTTTGGCCGCAAAAAGATGTATCGTGTTATGATTCGCTGGATTGCGCCTGTTATTTTAGCCACTATTTTGTTGGGCGAACTTGCAAAGCATTTTGGCTTATTGAACATCTAACCTGTCTTTTTCGCTTTTCAATCAGTAAACCTATAAAAGCCCCCGGTGTGATTTTGTAAATCACACCGGGGGCTTTATCTTATCTTCAGGGATATTCCTTTAGATACGGGTGCTCCACTTGCTGCAGTCCCATACTTCTGTAACCACATCACGGTAAAACTCCGGCTCATGACAAATCAGTAAGATACTGCCCTTATATGCCTGCAAAGCACGCTTTAATTCGTCCTTTGCGTCTTGGTCCAAGTGGTTTGTCGGCTCGTCCAGCAGCAAGATATTGGTATCCTTATTGATGAGCTTACACAAGCGCACCTTTGCCTGCTCGCCGCCGCTTAGCACACGCACTTGGCTTTCGATATGCTTGGTAGTCAGGCCGCACTTTGCCAAAGCAGCACGTACTTCTGTCTGGGACATACCGGGGTATTCCTTCCACATTTCGTCAATGCAGGTTACAGACTTTCCGTATTCGCCTTCCTGCTCGAAATAACCTATATACAGGTAATCGCCCAACTGTGCCTGACCGCTTAACGGCGGCACCATACCGAGGATGCTCTTGAGCAGCGTTGTTTTGCCGATACCGTTTGCACCCACCAGTGCAATCTTTTGGCCACGTTCCATTTGCAGGTTTAGCGGCTTAGACAAAGGCTCATCGTAACCAATGACCAAATCCTTTGTTTCAAACAGAATCTTACCGGCGGCTCGTGCCTCACGGAAATTGAACTCCGGCTTTGGTTTTTCTGCTGCCAACTCAATAATTTCCATTTTGTCCAGCTTTTTCTGGCGAGACATAGCCATATTACGGGTAGCCACACGTGCCTTGTTTCGTGCAACAAAGTCTTTCAGCTCGCTGATTTCCTGCTGCTGGCGCTTGTAAGCGGCCTCCAGCTGCTGCTTGCGAACTGCATATACTTCCTGAAACTTATCGTAGTTGCCCACATAGCGATTCAGCTCCTGATTTTCCATATGGTAAATCAGGTTAACAACGCTGTTCAGGAACGGAATATCGTGGCTGATTAGGATAAAAGCATTTTCGTACTCTTCCAAGTAGCGCTTCAGCCAAAAGATATGTGCTTCGTCCAGATAGTTTGTAGGTTCGTCCAAAATCAGAATATCAGGCTTTTCCAGCAAAAGCTTTGCCAGCAAAATCTTGGTTCGCTGGCCACCGCTCAATTCCGTTACGTCTTGGTCTAAGCCCAATGCATCCAGCCCGAATGCGTGTGCAATTTCCGACACCTTCACATCAATATCATAGAAGTCATGGGTCATCAGCAAATCCTGAATTTCGCCCAGTTCTTCCATGTAAAGGTCCAGCTGCTCGCCTTCAGCATCGCACATTTTCTCGCAGATTTCATTCATGCGTGCTTCTTTTTCAAATAAAAAGGCAAAGGCAGATTTCAGCACATCTTCGATGCTCATACCCTTGGTCAGCATTGCGTGCTGGTCCAGATACCCTACACGAACATTGGTTGCCCATGTTACGGTACCTTCATCCGGCTGCAATTTTCCTGTTACGATATTTACAAGCGTGGATTTACCCTCGCCGTTTGCGCCAATCAAACCGATATGTTCCCCCTTCAACAGTCGAAAGGAAACATCATTAAAGATAGCGCGGTCACCAAAACCATGCGTCAGGTGTTCCACGTTTAAAATGCTCATTCGCACCCTCCTGAAATTGATAGATTATTTATGCTTTCACTGATTACTTTTCACGCTTGCGCATCAGGTAATAGTCCAGTCTTTCCTTCATGTTATCCGGTATTTCCTTTGCTACCGGGCAGCGTGCTGCGTTAGCCATTCTGTCTGCAAAAGCGGTAATAAAAGCAATATCCTTTACCATGTGCTCTGCCTTCATTACCTTTGCTGTATCATAGCTGTTATGAATGGTTGCCGTATTGGACGGTGCCGAACGTGCAAAGGTCATAGCCGGCACACCTTTATCCGCAAACGGTGTCGAATCGCTGGAGTATACGCCCTGCACAGCGTCCATGCCGAAGCCATACTCCTGTGCAAAGTACTGAACATAGCTCACCAGCTTATTTTCACTGGTGCAGCAGGCATCGAATTTACCCATAATGCAGCCAATCATATCCAGATTGATGTTCAGCACCATCTTGCTCAGTTCATCTTCATGTGCTTGTACATATGCCTTGGAGCCAAGCAAGCCACGCTCCTCAGAGCCGCACCAGACAAAGCGTAAGCTGCAACGGTGCGGATGAGATGCAAAGTGCTCTGCGATACCAAGCAAGCCAATGCTGCCGGACATATTATCATACGCACCCTGCGAGAGCGGTGTAGAATCGTAATGTGCCGTAAACACAATGGTATCTTCGCTTTCGCCGGGCAAATCCAGCACTACATTATGAGATGCGCCTTCGTATTCGTCCTGCTCCAGTACAATCTTAACCTGCTGCACTTCCTGCTCAATCATGCGGATGGCAGACTTAACGTTGATATTTACACCGGGAATTTTATTGCCCTTGCTTACATAGCTGCGCAGTTCACGCTGGTCAATATCTTCATCTGTGTAATTGGCATTGCCGTCGTAGGTAATAAAGCCAACCGCACCATTTTCCAAAATATCCTGATAACGCCAGTAGCCCAAATATCCGTCAATCAGGACAATTTTCCCCTTGCATTGTGCCAGAGAATATGCATCCACATTTGACAAGTAGTACAGCGGTGCTTCCACTGTTTTGCTGCCTGCGCACAGGTAGCCCTTGCAGGAAATCTCCTGTCCATCTGCCAACAGTTTTGCCTGATGGATCGTTGCCATCGGCACAGCAAACTCCTCAATTTTAGTCTCTAATCCCAGTTCAGCGCACTGAGCCTGTAAGTACTGTGCACAGCGCAGTTCTTCTGCACTGCCGCCGGTACGAATAAAAGCGGTTTGTTCAAAAATCCGATTCACCTTTTTTACGTCCATCATCAATACCCTCTCTTTCATTATTTCTTTTATCAGTATACGAAAGCCCCTGCATAAATGCAACACACTACTGCAATAAATCCAACGGCATGGCTTTTCATTTATAAGGAGCAGCACAAACGAGGTATGCTGCTCCTGTAATTATGTATTAAATATCTTTTCAGCAATCCGCAATTTTTGTTTGCAGCATGATATGTAAAATTTCCTGGTCTGTTTCTTCCATACCTATGCTGCCAATTTGGCCGATGCTGCGAATCGTCTGCTCCACATCCGTTCCCACAATGCCATCGCCAATGCCAAACGCATGGTTTTCCCGTGCCATACAGAAACAGATATAGACCGAATCCAACGCAGAAGCCACTTTTGCTGCACAAGACGGCTTTGCACCATCGCAGAATACACCGCCCACAGATGCCAGATTATTGCTGATAGTATCCGCAACTACCTGATAGCCGCAGCCTTCCAGATAAGCCAGTGCTGCACCCACGCCGCAAGAAGCAGTAACCGCACCGCAAAAAGCCGACAGGTCACCAATATGGCGCTTTAAGTGGACAGAAATCAGGTTGCTGATAATCAGTGCACGGTACAGTTTTTCTTCCGAATATCCGTTTTCACGTGCATAGGTGACCACAGGTACCGAAACGATAATGCCCTGATTACCGCTGCCTGCATTGATAACAACCGGCAACGGACAGCCGGACATACGTGCCTCCGATGCCGCAGCTGCACGTGCACGTGCCAAGGTAAAGGCGGTGTTGGGCATATTCTTTAAGATAGCGTGTGCCACGCCCGAACCATATACCCGCCGAATGCCCTCGTCGGCAATCTTGCAGTTACATTCAATCTGGCGCTTTAAGATTGGCTCCAAAGCCGTCAGGTCTGCTTGTTCCGCAAACTCCAGAATGGAAGCAACCGTAAGCTTTGTGCGGTCGCCTTTACGCTTTTGTGCACGGTCGGGCGTGTATGCATTCTCGTACAAAACCGTATCATCCTGCGTCACCTTTGTGATATTGGTATGATACCCTTCGATTGTCACACTTGCTGTATGGCCCGCCGCCGAAACCTCAATTTTTATATACAGCTTATCCACATCATTCACAAGCGCTGTTTTGCAGCATCCCAACTTGAGCAGCTGTTTTGTTTGCTCGATTTGCTCGGCATTAACCTGTGTAAGAACTTCCAGCTTTTTGTCCGCATTGCCGCCCACAATACCTAAAACGGTAGCAGCTTCAATTCCACGCAAACCATTTGAGTTTGGTACCGTAACCGATTTTACGTTTTTTACGATATTGCCGCTGCAATACGCAACCGCACTTTCCGGGAAACGGCCCAGCGCCTGCCGTGCACACGCAGCCGCATACGCAATTGCAATAGGCTCCGTGCAGCCCAATGCGGGCACCATTTCTTCCTCTAAAATAGCAATAAAATTGTTGATTTCCGCTTCTTGCATTTGTCCGCCTCCACTATTTTGCTTAAAATTCTGCACATAATCATACCAGTAATTTTTTACAAAATCAATTCTATTTTCCCATGTACAGCACCGTTTTAATTTTCATTGTGCTTTTCCCCGGAAATACTTTTGGGGCACATTACAAAAAGGCAGCTTCCCCCATGGAGTAAAGCTGCCTTCTGTTTCGTGCGCTGCAAATTGATTACAAAAAACGGTCCAGTTCTTTTTCAACCTGCGGCATCTTTTTCACTGTTGGATTCTTATATTGTTTGCCACGTGCCACAACCAGTTCCAGATTGCGCAGTGCCTGCAAATCCTCCAGCGGGTTTTTCTTTGTCACAATAAAATCTGCACATTTGCCCGGCTCGATACTGCCGGTCACATCTCCCAGATTTAACAGTTCCGCATTGTGCTTGGTTCCGCTGTACAGCGCAAACTGATTGGACACACCGCAGAATTTATGGAACCAATAAAGCTCACGCCACATATCATAGTGCGTAATAAACGGGCAGCCCGTATCCGTACCCAAACCTACCGGTATGCCATGCTCCAAGCACTGTTTGGCGCAGTTTACAATACCGTCAAAAACGATTTTACCGTTATATTGCGCCATCTCGCTGCAATGGCTTACTTCTCGGTCAAACAATGCAAATGGCAATGCAGGGGACAGTGTTGCCACGTGCACCGCATTTTTCTCCTTAAACAAACGCAAAACCGTTTCGTCCGGCATTGCGCCATGTTCAATGGTATCTACGCCATTTTCAAGCGCAACACGCACGCCCTCGGGGCTTTCCACATGGGCAGCCACAGGCAGGCCCAGCTCATGGGCAGCGTCGCAGGCAGCTTTTACAAGTTCCGGCTGCATCTTCAGCACACCGGGCTCACCTTTTTCGGTTGCGTCCAAAACGCCGCCGGTAATCATCAGTTTAATTACGTCCGGTTTATCTGCGGCAATTTTTCGCACATACTCTGCCGACTGTTGGGCAGTCGTTGCTTCATAGGCCAGCGAGCCCGCCATGTGCCCGCCCGGCACCGAAACCGCCATATTGCCAGCCAGAATGCGTGGGCCATCTGCCTTACCTGCATAAATCAGGTCACGCAGCCAAGTATCGTAATTCTCTACACCACCCATGGTACGCATTGTAGTAACACCGCTTAGCAGCTCCGTACGGCTGTAGCTTTTATAAAGTGCCTCCACAATCTTGCGTGTTAATCGATTTGCTGTAACAAGCTTAACCGTCTTTTTCGCATCTTTGGGCTTTTTAGTGGGCTTTCCGCTGGCTGGAATATGTACGTGCATATTCACAAGGCCCGGCATCAAGTAACAGCCCTGTAAATCCTCCACCTGATACCCGGTCAAATCGGCAGTTTTCTCTACGATTGCAGTAATCTTTTCTCCCTCAGTAAGGATAACTTTGCCTTCCTGCGGAGTCATGTGTTCCGACCCATCTAATATAACTGCATTTTTGTAAGCTACCTTCATGGAAAGCCCTCCTCCTTTTGCCTTTGTATTTTTTCATTATAAAACTTAGTGTAGGCAAAAGCAACCGCACCCTTTTGCGATGCTCGGCTGTCAATTTTATACCGCAAAAAGGCCTCATCTTCTGTGTCGAGTTCACGCAGGCACTAAGCGAATTGCCCCAAAAACAAAAGCACGCTTTTTGTGTTTATACCATACCTAAAACAAGCAGTAACATTAAAAATTTCAGCAGAGATATTTCACAGTATCTACTCTAAAAATAAAAAGCCCCAGCGGTATGCAGCGTTCTATCCGCTGTATACTGCTGGGGCTATCCTTATAAATATTTATTTTTATTACCACGAAAGCTTACGCTGCATGGACTCATAGTTTAAGCTATGTGCCAAAGCAGTTTCCTCTGTAATGCGTCCTGCCTTATATAAAGCCAGCAGCCCTGCTTCCATAGTGCACATACCTTCCGCTGCACCTGCTTGAATCGCAGCGTCTATCTGGTGGATTTTATTTTCACGAATCAGATTCCGTACTGCAGGGTTTGTACGCATAATTTCAAAAACCGGTACCATCGTGCCATCTACAGCAGGTACTAACTGCTGGCTGACCACTGCACGCAAAATCATAGACAGCTGCACACGGATTTGGTCCTGCTGCTGTGCCGGAAATACATCCACAATACGATTAACCACATTTGCTGCGCCAGTTGTATGCAGTGTGCTAAACAGTAACTGTCCTGTTTCTGCTGCGGTCATTGCCGTTTCAATTGTTTCTTTATCACGCATTTCCCCCAGCAAAATCACATCGGGACATTCTCGCAGAGCACTGCGCAAAGCTGAAATATACGAGGTGCAGTCGGTAAAAATTTCTCTTTGTGTCACAATGGATTTTTTATGTGTGTGCACATACTCAATGGGGTCTTCCATCGTGATGATATGGCCGTCTCTTGTTTCGTTAATCCGGTCCACAATACAAGCCAGCGTAGTGGATTTGCCGCTTCCTGCACTACCGGTTACCAGCACAAGGCCGTTTCGCTCCTTCGCCAGTTCCATCACCGTATCGGGAATATTCATTTTTTCCGGCGATGGGATACCAAATTGAATTACACGAATAACCGCCGCCAAACTGCCACGCTGATGCAATACATTAACACGAAATCTTCCCAGATTCCATAGTGCGAACGAAAAGTCATCATCAAACAAGGTTTCGTCTAAATGGGAGGCATCTCGCTCACAAAGCTTATAGATTTCCTGCACCAGAGTACTTGTATCCGCCGGGGTAAGCTTTGGTGCGTTCATCCGCTGCTGTGCGCCATTCACTTTATAACAAACCGGCACACCGGGAATCAAAAAGATATCCGACGCTCCGCACGAAATCGCTTTTTGTAAAACATCTAAAACGCTCATAGTTCATTCCTCTTTTTGCACGTTTCCATCCCACAAGTTTCCAATGGCGGTATCTTGCTGCCAACGTGGAAGATTCTCCCACCGCTCAATTCGGACTGTTCCATCTGTCTGTACTGCCAACTCAATGTGCAGCACTCGGTTCTCTGTTTCTAACTGTGCGGACGCCTTTCCATTATGCCAGATTTCCGACGCACTGTCTGCTTGCTCTGCTCCAGATAAAGCTCCGCATGCCTGTGCCAACCACTCTTGGCCCATTTGCTCCATCTTATAAACCTGCTGCACGGTTTGTGCCCCACGCTTTGCAACCGTTAGGTCTGCCCGAGCGGTTTCCAGAGATAATACAGCCAGCACCGCTACACAAAGCATAGCTACGGTAAACAGCAGCAAAATACTGCCCAGACGTGGTCCCCTATTGCGCATACTCGCCACCTCCTGCCAGCACAGAAGTGCGGTATGTCTGTGTATCTAACTCCATACAAACCGTACCGGTATCGGTCTGCACCGAAATATGTGCAAACTCCATCTGCCCTGTTTGCTGTTCTTCTTCCCGTATTGTAACGGTCAGTTGATACCCGTCGCTATACTGTACGCACACTTGATTCTGCTGTTGCGTTCCCTCCAGCAGCTCTGCCAATTGTTTCGGACTTTCAGCAGCTGCAAATGCTTCCGCAGCGTTGCGGCAAAGTTGAGTTCCTCGGTTTACTTGCTCTGCTTCACGGCTGATTTTAATTGCACCCGCAAACACTTGCAGCAACAGTGTACAAACCACCAAAAGCACTACACTTATCAAAACTGTTTGCAATGCAAATGCATACGAGGTTGGTTTTTGCTTTTTCATTGTTCCTCCTGCATACTTCGCAGATATACCAGAGAAGTCCCATAGGGGCAAGTGATTTCTAACAGCTGCGGCGCTTTCCAACAAAATGCAATCTCGTTGCACTCTGCAATTTTCTGTGCATTTTCCGGCTGTATCGCAGCACCTACAGGGGTCGTTTGCTCCATTAGGTTTCCACTCCAACAGTAAATTTCGGTTTCGTAATCTGTATCTTTCAGCCTCAATACAATGGCATCCCCCTCCGGGCCCTCTTGTATCGACACACTATATGCCGTATCGGCAGACTGAATTTTTGTTTGCACATATGCCTGGACCGCACGCATCTGCCCCTGATAAGTGCGCCGCCGGGTTAAAGCTGCATAGCTTTTTGCCCCTACAGCTACCATCGCCAATAGCGTAAGAATCAGAATTGTATACATCGCAAGCGCACTGATACCATACCGTTTTTCTTTCATCTGTACGTCCCCTTACCGTGATAAAACACGCACATCCGGCAACACATTACTTGCAAAGCAATCATACGAAACCACGTATTGTGCATGGTCTACCAACAAGCCGTAGTTTTCTTCCAGATATTCCAGATTCGGCGGATATGCGCCCTCCACTGCGTAACATTGGATTGCGCCTTCCAATACTGCCTGTTTTACGGAATCCCTGCTTTGCTGCGCAATATCCGCACGCAGCTTATACGCAAGTTGCTGCCCTGCAATAAACAGCAGCACCGCAAGCAAAACTGCTATAAGCAGCAACGGTATCCGCTTGTGTTTTTGATTTTCCATGGTTGCCTCCTGCACTTATCCAATTGCACCTAATATACCAACCAATGGCAGCATCGCAGACAGCAATGTAACACCGATAACTATCGTAAGGAATCCTGTTAAAAGAGGCTCGATGTTTTCAATCAGCTGGCTGGCCGCATCTTCTGCATCCCGACCTGTCAGTTCAGCCAACTGTGCCAAGGCTGCGTCCAGTTTTCCACTGCGAGCGCCACTCTGAATTGCACGAGCATACAGTGAGGGCAGCACTCGGTTATCTACAAACGCCTGTGTAATGGTTTTGCCTGTTTGCATTTGCTCAACACAAGTGTCCAGCTTTGCCTTTAATTCGGTATGTGTCACCACTAAGCTCGCTTGCTGAACAGCTGTATCTCCATCTAAGCCGGAAGCCACATAGGCTGCCAGCGCATCCATCATACGGCTTACCGCAAACAACTCGGATGCCTTTGCCGTCAAGGGGAATTTTTCCAGGCAAAGTGCCATGCGGCGCTCGCCTGCCTCTGTACGGCGCAAAAGAATACCAACCAGCAACGCAATACTAACCAGCATCGTAACTGCAAGTGCAATCCACGCTACCACTTTTGCCGCTGCCACATAAGTATATGCACTGCCAATAAGTGCACCGGAAAGGCTCTCGTACACCGAGGTGAACACCGGCACAATTTCAGCCACCAAAAAGGCCAATACCAAGCACATCAAAAGCAGCAAAAACAGCGGATAGGTTACTGCATTGCGCACACGCTTTTCCAATATATCCTGTCGGTCATAATAATCTGCCAAACGATTCAGCACTTGCTCTGTTCGGCCGGACTTCTCACCCGCTGCCAGCATATCTGCTGCATAAAGCGGCAGCACATTGCCTTTTTGCACAGCCTGTGCAAAGGGCGCTCCCTGACGCATATTTTCCAAAATTACCTTTTGCGCTGCTTCAAAAGCAGTTTCTGCCGATGCATCCTCCTGCAAAATTTCCAAAGCCGTTTCGGGCAGCGTTCCTGCTGCCAGCAACATAGCCATATTGCGGCACCACAAGCTTGTTGCTCGTGCGTCCATTTTTGTTTTGCGCATCCCACAAGCCTCCTCAGTAAATGTATCTTACAATGTAATTTCCGTCATCTGTTAAAAATGCAGCATCCGTTCCACTTGCCGCAAAGGTTACATCAATCCGCTGCCATTGCTCGGCACTGGCTTTAATTTCCATCGTAATCCAGCCATGCTCTTTTAAGTAAATGATATTCCATGCATGGTATAAGTCGCCTACATAACCTGTTACCAGCTTTGTTGGTACGCCCATGCTGCGCAGCATCGCTGCTGAAAGTGCCGCATAATCAAAACAGATTCCCTTGCCTGTATGCAATGTTTCGTCCGGTGCAGGCAGATATCCTTTTTCTACGTTTTCTGCCTTATCGTGGTCATATTTAACCGTATCACATAAATATCCATATACTGCACGCACCAAATCGGTATCTGTATGGCATTCGCCGGCCAGCTCCCGTACCTTTTGCACGCAATCAGAATTTTCTCGGTAGTTCACATACTGATTCGGCCGTAAAAACGGTTGAAACTCATCTTGCAGTGTTACCTGCTGTTTTACACTGGCTTTTTCAGCGTACTGGTTTCCCTGCATATTTTCCATAACACGGACTGTATACATACCATCTTCGCATTGTAACGGAAAAACCTCCGGCGTTCCGTCGTTGTGCAAATCATAATTATATTTTTGCTCTCCGCACAGCACTTGCACTTTCAGACGTTTTTCGCTTTCAGCGCTCACAGCAATATAGCCTTGTGAAACAGCAGAAACATCAATTTGCACATCACCGTTTTTCTGTGCTTGGTCCGCATGAAACTCGCTATCCAAAAAGGGCGGCACCGTGTATAAAGGAGCTTCCTGCGGCAAAGTTGTTTGTGCGGTTGTATTTTGCGCCGACCCACAACCTGTAAGCAAAGCAATACACACGGCCAATAAGGCTGTTTTTATTCTTTTGGAAAAACGCATCGGCCCGCACCCTTCTTTTTACATAATTTTACAGTATAAATATACACTGCTCCACTTGTAAAAGCAACCAAAGGCATTATGCTTTCCTGTAAGATTAGATTGCAATCCCTGCAAGGTTGTACTATGATAGAACTATAATTATAAGGCGTGCATAAAGCGTGATTTAGGTACCCACATAACACCTGTACCGAATCACTGCTGCCGATAGGAGGATTTACTTTGAATTTACCACAAGACCCTATTTTGCTTATGAGTATGCTAAACACCTTGCTGCGGGACCAGTACAGCAGCTTCGATGCCCTGTGCGAGGACCGTGCGTTAGATTCCAAAGACATCTGCGAAAAACTTGCCGCTGTTGGTTATGTATACAACCCTGAGCAAAACCAGTTTCGGTAAATGATAAACGGATTTATCCGGATATAAAAAGGAGCGCTTGCCATGCAGATTAACTACTACAAGGAATGGAGCAATTATCTGAATCGGGATATGGAGTTCAAAGTTTTTGGGCATGCGGGTCGCCCTGTAGTGGTGTTTCCCTGCCAATCCGGCCGCTTTTATGACTGGGAAAACTTTGGCATGGTAGAAAAAGCCGCTTGGTGGCTGGAGCGTGGAGAACTCCAGCTCTTCTGCGTTGATTCTATTGACAGTGAAAGCTGGGACCCCCATGGCGGCACACCTCGCCGCCGCCTCGAAATGCAGGAAAAATGGTATAATTATCTGATTCAGGAGTTGTACCCCCGCATGATTGCACTAAACGGCGGACAGAATGCCGGTAAAGTGATTACCACCGGAACCAGTATGGGCGCTGCACACGCTGTGAACTTTTTCCTGCGCAGACCGGACCTGTTTAACGGTGTAATTGCGCTTTCGGGCCAGTACGATACAAAGCCTTTCTTCGGTGACTATACAGATGACTTGCTCTACCGCAACGCTCCGCTGCAATATCTGGCTGATATGCCTGCGGATGCCCCCTGTATCGCACAATACAATCAGGCAGACCCCTTATTGCTGTGCGTCGGTCAAGGCGCTTGGGAAGATGATTGTCTGGCTTCCACAAAAGCCCTTGGCGACTTGCTGGCTGGTAAAGGAATCCATGCGCAAGTTGAGCTGTGGGGCTACGATGTCAGCCATGATTGGGACTGGTGGAAAAAGCAGTGGCCCATGTTTTTGGGACGTATCTTAGGGTAAATCGCTAATCGCATAGCACATCATGAACAAAAAAGCTGATGCAGTAAAATAACTGCATCAGCTTTTTGTTTTATAGTAAGATATTATTGTTGGGACTACAATAAAAAAAGAATCCGCAAAAGCAAAAGCATTATAATCCCCGGAACACCCAAAACTGCGGCTACTGCCAAACTAACTTCGTTCACCTGCAATGCAAAGCCTAGCCACGGGGACAATAACCGCAGCGCCCCCAAAATCGAAATTGCAGCAATACCGGAAGCCACCCATGCCGAAAACTGTTTACGCATGCTCTGTTAAAATCGCATTTAGCCCCAGCCGCCTTGCCTCGCCAATCAAAAAGCGATACCTGCACCGCAGCGCCTGCCGTTCGTAGATTCGTTGCTCTACCAAATCCGGCTCTATTTCCAGGTTAAACATCATCTCATTATGGCGCAAGTCTGCCATTACCTCTTTGATTTCCTGCTCCAAATTAAGGCGATAATGTTCCACCTCTGCATCGTATTCAATTTTAGGGGAAAGCAATCTTCTTTTATCTGTCAATACAGGCACCCTACTCACACTCCTTTTGTTTTAATAACAGTATAGGTGCGTGCAGGAAAAAAATTCCTAGTTTTTCGTCTGATTGCAAAAAACGACTATTCTTTACAATCGTAAAAAGGGCACAGCACTAAGTGCTGCGCCCTTTTATTACAATATACGAAATTTTAATTTTCGCCTTTCACCGGCTCAAAGTCTACACGGCCCATATTCACGTTTGCACGAACAATGGTAACCATGATTTCATCACCCAAGCTCCAGTTTTTGCCGGATACAGGGTCAAACAAACGCACACCCTCTGTCAGCTGCGTTCCGGTTGGTGTCAGACTTGCCGCAGGGACAAAGCCCTCCAAGGAGTTTTCCAGCTCGACAAAGATGCCACGCTGTGTCACGCCCGAAATCACACCCGTGTAGTTTTCGCCCAAATGATTCTGTGCATACTCAGCCTTATAGCAATCCTCTGCCGAACGTTCAATCTGCATTGCAATTACTTCACGCTCGCTTGCCTGCTTGCTGGCCTGTACCACAAACTCACCATAGCGCTCCTGCAAGGTATTCGTATCTGTCTTTTGCAGAATATCCGTCAATACACGATGGATTGCCAAGTCGGAATAACGGCGGATTGGGCTTGTAAAGTGGGCATAGTCTGTCAGCACAAGGCCAAAGTGTCCCTTAGGCTTTTCCTCATAGCGAGCCTTTGCCATACAGCGCAGCATACCGGTATGAATAATCTTTTCATACGGGGTATTGCGCACACTGTCCAAAATTGCAGTCAGCTCCTTTTGGGTAGGCACTTCGCCCGCAAACTTATCGTTGATGCCGCAGGTTTGCAGCAGCTTATGCAGACGCTCCAGCTTTTCACCATTGGGTTCTTCGTGCACACGATACACAAAGGGAATTTGCTTAACACGTGCAAAGTGGGCCGAGCACTGGTTTGCCAGCAGCATAAACTCCTCAATCATGGCTTCTGCTTCGCCCTGCACACGCTTTTTCAGGTCTACACAGTGGCCTTCTTCGTCCAGAATCAGCTTGCATTCGCCGCTTTCGATATCCATGCAGCCACGCTGACGGCGTAAAGCCTTACGCAGCTGATACAACTGCTGCATTGCCGGGAACTGTGCAGAAACTTCTGCGTACTTTTCTGCCAGCTCTGCGGTTCCTTCGCCTGCAAAAATCTGGTTCAGCTCTGCGTAAACGCCCTTTACACGGCTGCGAATCACACTTTTTGCAAAGCGATAATTTGTCAGATTGCCTTCGTGGTCCAAACGCATCAAACAGGAAAAAGCCAAACGGTACTGGTTCTCGTTCAAGCTGCACACGCCGTTGGAAAGCTGCTTGGGCAGCATAGGGATAACCTGATCTGCATAGTAAACACTGGTGCCACGGTTGAACGCTTCCTGGTCCAGTGCGCTGCCCGGCTTTACATAGTAGCTGACATCCGCAATATGAACGCCCAGTTCAAAACCTTCCGGAATTGCCTGTACGCTTACCGCATCGTCAATATCTTTTGTTTCTGCACTGTCGATTGTAAAGATAGGCAAATCACGCAAGTCCAAACGACCTGCCATTTCCTGCTCCGTTACTTGCGCACCCTCAAACTTTTCCGCAGCCAGTTTTACTTCTTCAGGGAAATTGCGGTGAATATCCTGTGCATACAACAGCGCCTGTGCACACTGCTTTGCTTCGTCTGCACTGCCAAAACGCATTACAATACTTACACGATGGCTGTCATGACGCAAACCACGCTGCACAATATCCGCTGCAACCTTGTCGCCATCTCGTGCACCGCCTTCACGACCGTTTACAATCGGCATCATCATAGTAGGGCAAGCGTCCGGCACAAAGACCAACCGACCCTCAAAGCGGCGTGCAGTACCTACAAAGCGATTATGCTTTGCGATAATCGCCACAACCTGTCCTTCGTCGCTGCCCTCAACACGTGGGCGGTCAAATTTTTCGACCAAAACACGGTCGCCGGGCATTGCGCCCATTAAAAACCGGCCCGGAATAAAAATATCGCCGGTGCCGTCCTCACGATTTACAAAGCCGAAGTTCTTACCCAGCTTGACCAGTACACAAGGAATCATCTTGTTTGCACGACCGCTGCGCACAGTAAAAAATACACCCTCACGCTGGCACACAACACCGCTGCGCACCAACTGGTCCAGCGCTTCCATCACTTTGCGCTCGCCGGGTTTATCCTTTGCTAAGCGCTGCTTCAAATCCCGTACTGTACAGGGATTAAACGTAATTTCGTGTTCTACTTTATCTCGCATAGACATATCTTTCTTTTCCTCCCATTCCCGTGTGGGCCCTCCAACGGGGTCCAACATGGCGCCGCCCTAATCTAAATCAGCGGCATCTTCCCTATCTCTATTTTTACCAGTATCTACGGTAGATACCTACATAAAAAAACAAGCTCCGCACTAGACGGCGGAGCTTGTCTTTCATCTCTTAAGCCAGACGGCTGAAAACTGCACAAGCCACAATCGCAACTACAAACAGAACCACGCCAGCAATCATCGTCCAACGAGCCAGCATCTGATCCTCGCGAGAAGAAGCACCTGCACCCATTCCGTTAGCGCCACCGGTAAGTGCACCGGACAGGCCCTGACCACGGCTATGCTGGCACAGAGTCAGAATAACCAATGCTACAGACACAACCAACAGAACAACGCCCATAATGATTTCGTACATTTTCATGATAATAACGCTCCTTAAAGCAAAATACTGAACCTAAACATATAAGCAAATAATAACACATCCACTATGCAATTGCAAGGAACTCCCCTGCAATTGTCATCATTTGTGCTTATTTTTTCTTGTTTTTTCCATCAAAACGGTACTCTGTTCCGCTGAGAATGCGTTTGATATTGGAACGATGCAAATACACAACCAAAAAACCTACAAAAGCTGTTACTGCAACAAAAAGCCATAACTCCTGCGTTGGAAGCTGCTGTGCATACTTACCATACAGAAAAGCTGCAAACGGAAACGTTGCGGCCATTGCAATGCTGCCCACCGAAACCATTCGGGTCGGCAGGAAAAACAGCAAAAACTCACAGCCCAGAATTGCAAACAGCGGCGGGCACAATGCCAGCAAACCGCCGGCACTGACTAGCACACATTTGCCGCCCTTAAACCCAAAAAATACAGGTTTCCAGTGGCCGATTACTGCAAAAATATACGCTACGTAAGCACCCCACATTGGCGGCAGCAGCAACACATTTGCAAACAACCACTTGCCCACAAAAACAGATAAAAAGCCTTTCAGCACATCGCCAAGGGCTGTAATAACAGCAGCCTTTTTACCAAAGGTACGCAGCATATTCGTCATGCCGGCACCGCCGCTGCCATGACGGCGCACGTCGTCACTATGCAGCATTCTGCTAACAATAATACCGGTATCAATACTGCCCAAAATATAGCCAATTACTGCTGTAAGAACAAAAATCAAAATCTCTTTCACGGGGTGGACCTCCGTAGTTTTAGGAGTGAATATTCGGGATTACACGTCTTTTACACGGGCCTCGCCGCCACGTTCACGCACAATCAATCGGATTGGTGTATGATCCAGCGCAAAGCTCTCGCGAATATTATTGATAATATAACGCTGATAGCTAAAGTGGAACAAGCTTGCCTTATTAACAAAAGCTACAAATGTGGGCGGGCGTGTAGAAGCCTGCGTCAAGTAGAAAATCTTCAGGCGCTTACCCTTATCGCTGGGCGGCTGCATACGAGCTGTTGCACGTGCCAGCATTTCGTTCAGGACACCTGTTGTGATGCGCATATTGTTCTGTGCATCAACCTCACAAATCAACTGCATCAGTCGGTTTACATTATAACCCGTTTTTGCAGAGATAAAAATAACAGGTGCGTAAGACATAAACGCAAAGTCTTCCTGATAATCCTTGCGCTGTTTGTCCATGGTGTGGGTGTCCTTGCCTTCCACAGCGTCCCACTTGTTGATTACGATGATACAAGCTTTACCCTGCTCATGCGCATAACCTGCAACCTTGGAGTCCTGCTCGGTAAAGCCAACAGTAGCGTCAACCATAATCAAAGCTACACGGCTGCGCTCTACAGCAGCAAGGCTACGCACTACCATGTAGCGCTCCAAGCCCTTATCCACGTTTCCACGCTTACGCAAACCAGCTGTATCCGTAAACACAAACTTACCGTACTGGTTGTCTACCAAGGTATCGATTGCGTCACGGGTAGTACCTGCCTCGTTTGCAACAATCATGCGGTTTTCGCCCAAAATAAAGTTGGTCAGGCTGGACTTACCAACATTGGGACGGCCGATAATTGCAACCGGGATACGCTCCTCGTCCACTTCTTCCTCATGGAAGGTCAGGTGTGCACAAACTGCATCCAGCAGGTCGCCGGTGCCATGACCGTGCACAGAAGAAATGGGCAGGACCTCGTCAAATCCCAGATTGTAGAACTCGTACAGTTCAGCAGGAATCTGACCGACCTTATCGCACTTATTCACTGCCAAAATAATCGGCTTGCGAGAACGGCGCAGCATATGTGCAACATCCTCGTCTGCTGCTGTCATGCCGGTTGTAACATCAACCACCATAACAATGCAATCTGCTGTATCAATTGCGATTTCAGCCTGCTGGCGCATATGTGCCAAAATACCTTCGCTGGCAGTGGGCTCGATACCGCCTGTATCAACCAGCAGCATCTGCTTGCCGCACCACTCACAATCGCCAAAAATGCGGTCACGAGTAACGCCGGGGGTATCTTCAACAATTGCCAAACGCTGGCCACACAGCTTATTAAACAGTGTAGACTTACCAACATTGGGACGGCCTACAACCGCTACAATAGGTTTTGCCATAGTTTATTTCCTCCCTTGCACTCTGCGCCGAGACAGACGTAAGCCAGTACGCAAAAGCGCTTTTGCTAAATCTCCGCCGCCGGCAGGTACAATTTCATATTTAACGCCCAGCTCTTGTGCCACTTGCTCCGGCGTCATATTGTCTAAGAACATATCTTTTTCTGCACGAAGCATTACTTCCGGAATGCACAGCGTATCACCGGAAAGATTGCCCTTGCACTGGTCCACAATGTCTGTACCGGTAATCAAACCCGCTACATTTACATTGCCGCCAAAGAAATTGTTCTGGATTGGATGCACCTGCACATGAATCATCGGGTACTGACGCTCCATCTCCGCAATCATTTCCTGAATCAGCGGAGCAGCCAAAGTTCCGGTAACAACATCCATATGTTTTTCGCCATAAATGCGATGCGGGCGCTCCAGCTCTGCCAAAAATTCATCATGGAACAAGCGCCACATACCTACGCCATTCTCAAGTTGTGCAAAGTCCTCGTAATATTCCGCAGACGGAATTTCTTTGCCCGATTTCAAAAAGAACTCATCACTGGGGAAAACCAGGCGCCGGCCGGTTTCCGCTTTGCTGCGGTCACTAAATTCTTCCAAAATAGCCAGTGTTTCTGCTGCACCCTGTTGGGTATATGGCTCCAGCTTGTATAGCTTATCACGGTAGCGTGTCATACCAAACGGAACCGCTGCAATACTCTGCACAGAGGGTCCCAAAGCAAGCAAGTCCGTCAAGGTACTGCGCAGATGTTCCCCATCATTTACACCGGGGCACATAACCAACTGACAGTTCAGCTCAATCCCTGCGTCAGCCATTTTTTTCAAATAGCGCAGTACATTTCCGGCATTTTTATTTGCCAGCATACGGATTCGCAGCTGCGGATCTGTTGTATGCACCGAAACATTTACGGGCGAAATGTGCATTTTGATAATGCGGTCAATCTCATGCTCACCCATGTTTGTCATGGTGATATAGTTGCCGAACAAAAAGCCCAGGCGCTCATCGTCATCCTTAAAATATAAGCTTTCTCGCATACCTTTCGGTAATTGGTCGATAAAGCAGAACATACAATGATTAGAGCAGGAGTGTTTTCCGTCACCTAAGTAGGTTTCGAAGTTGCATCCAAATGGCTCATACACATCCTTTTGTACATCCAGAATCTGCTCAGCACCATCAATACGTGCCTTTAAGTGAAAACTAGCGCTGTCCGTATAAAATTGGTAATCCAATACATCATTGATGGGCTCGTTATCAACCTGCAACAGCTCATCACCGGGGGCCAGCCCTAACGAAGCAGCAATGCTGTTTTCATCCACAGAATGGATTCGTACTGCCATATGGTCTCCCTCCCTTTTTCATTCTATGATTTCATCCTAACATAACAAGAAGGGGAAGGCAATACTGCCCTCCCCTTTTGTCATTCATCGATTTGAAGAATCAGGCCTTCTTGATGACTTCCTCGCCCTTGTAGAAACCGCAGTTGCCACATGCCTGGTGGGGCAGCTTGAATGCGCCGCAGTTGCTGCACTTGACCAGCGCGGGCGCCTCCAGCTTCCACACGTTGCTGCGACGCTTATCGCGACGAGCCTTGGAATGATGTCTCTTAGGTACTGCCATTGTGTTTGCACCTCCTCGTTGGATTTCAGTTCAGCAGTGATTTCAATATACTTAACCTTGCGTCTGCGGGGGTGCTTTCGGCAGCCTCATGGCAGGTGCAATCCTGCCGCTTTTTACCGCACACGGGGCAAAGTCCTAAACAATCAGCGCTGCAAAGCAGCACTTGTGGAATTTCCAGAGATAGCTCTTGGTTCAACCAAGCATCTACATCTAAAACTCCGTTTCCGTCCATAGGAAGTTCAAAATCTTCATCTGTAAAGTCGCGCTCACGCACAACCCACTGCGAATCAATTTTGTACTCCTGTGTAACAGGATCCAAACAGCGGGCGCATACCCCGCTAATGGTTGCTGTAGCCTCTAAACGAACCTCAACTTCGCCTTCCAGCCGATTCGCTGTGAAAGCTGCTTCCACAGGCTCAGATACTTTTGCACCAAAAAAATCCTGCTGCGAAAGATCTACAGTAAATTCTCTTACCGTTGGGCTGATTCCCGCCGATAAAAATTTTCTCAGGTCAAAAAGCATAGTAACTCCTTATAAAGGCCGCTTTGTTAGTATATCGCAGGCGACCTTTTTTGTCAACACCTAAAAATAAAAGGGGCAGCAATTTTCTGCTGCCCCTTTATTTCTAGTGCAAAATACAGGGAACCTTATCGCTAAATATTGCTCTTACAGATACTTTTTAACACTCTGGGGCAGGGTAGCCTCATCTGCGCTAACAGTAATAACAGCTTTCACTGTATCGCCGGTAATTGCAGCAATCTCATCCAATACAACGCCCAGCTTCGTAGTGTCACGGCCTAAAACTTTCAGGATACCATCAATGTATAACTCAGTAATATCGTAGTTGCCAGCCAACAAACCTGCTACAAAACCGTACAGCATTTCGGCGCCGTCAATCTTGTACTCGTCCATATCGACCAAACGGGCTGCATGGGAGATTTCAGTGGTAAGCTTCATGCCTTTTTCGACAACAACAACGTTGCCGCCAGTAGCATTCACTGCGCTGTTAATCATGTCGATCATAGCTTTGGTTTTTCCGGAGCCTTTGGTGCCAACAATCAGTTTAATCATATTGGAATCCTCCTATTTTCTTGTGCCTTACGGCACAATAGTCAACATTTTTTAACGGCTTCTCACTTAAGCTTAGCTTCCAACTCAGCAGTCAGATTCTCGTAACCGGGCTTGCCCAGCAATGCAAACATATTCTTTTTATAGCTTTCCACACCGGGCTGGTTAAAGGTATTTACTCCCAGCAGGTAACCGCTGCAAGCACAGGCACGCCAATAGAAGTAAATCAAATAACCTACATTATAAGCAGACAAATCATCTACTTCAATCAACAGTTGGGGAACACCGCCCTCAATATGAGCAAGAATCGTACCTTCCATTGCTTTCCGGTTTACCACGCTCATATTTTGATTTGCCAAGAAGTTCAGGCCATCAAAATTGCCTTCCAGTTCATCCAAATACAAATCATTTGCGGGATTCTTTACATCCACAACTGTTTCAAACATTGCACGGGAGCCGTCCTGAATGAACTGACCCATCGAGTGCAAATCTGTAGAGAAAATGCAGCTTGCGGGGAACAGGCCCTTCTGGTCTTTGCCTTCAGACTCACCAAACAGCTGCTTATACCATTCGTTCATCATGGTAAAGTTAGGCTCGTAGCACTCCATAATTTCAATGGATTTGCCCTTGCGGTACAGGATATTACGAGTTGCCGCATAGCGGTAAGCATCGTTATCCTTGCTGTCGTTAGAGAACTTCTCCATAGCGTCTGCAGCGCCCTGCATCAATGCATCAATATCAATGCCTGCGCAAGCGATAGGCAGCAAGCCTACAGCGCTCAAAACGGAGAAACGTCCACCGATATCATCGGGAACTACAAAAGTGGGCCAGCCCTGGCTGTCTGCCAATTGCTTCAGGGTGCCGCGTGCACGGTCGGTAGTAGCGTAAATACGCTTGTTAGCTTCTTCAGTGCCGACCTGCTCCTCCAGCAGCTTACGCAGCACACGGAACGCCAAAGACGTTTCGGTTGTAGTGCCGGATTTAGAAATAACATTAATGGAGAACCGTTTGCCACGGCAAAGCTCCATAATATTGTTCAAATACGTAGGGCTGATGCTGTTGCCGCAGAAATAAATCTTTAAGCCTGCCTCCAGCTCATTATGATACAAACCCTTGACTGCCTCGATTACTGCACGAGCGCCTAAGTAGCTTCCGCCAATACCTGCAACCACCAGCACATCCGAATCCTTGCGGATTTGCTCTGCTGCCTGCTTAATACGAGCAAACTCTTCTTTATCGTAATCACGAGGCTGATACATCCAGCCTAAAAAGTCGTTACCGGGACCGGTCTTGGCTTCCAGCTGTGCATGAGCCGCTTCCACCTGAGGCCAAATTGCCTCATATTCATGTTCTGCAACAAAATTACCTAAATGCTTTGTATTGAAATGTACACTCATTCTAATTTGTTACCTCCAGACCAGGAAAGCTTTTTCTTGTATCAAGTGTACCCTTGCAAGCACGCAAAGTCAAGAAAAAAAAGCCGCTAAGTTTCCAGATAAATGTACAGAATTTCCAATGATTTATTAGTCATTTCTCCAATGTTTGTATAGTATTCACCCCTGAATTACCTTATTAAGTATTAGACTAAACGCATCCCAAAACTCCAATTTTTCCACCTGCAACGCACTTTTTACAGGCCAGCGCCCCAGATTTGTATCTCCTGCATAGATGTCTACATGACCAATTTCATCGCCTGCTGCAAGAGGGGCCTGCAGCTCTTCCGGCAACTCCAGTTGTGCCCGAATTGTACTCCCCTCGCCCTTTTTCAGCAAAAGTGTTTTGGGCAAGCTTGTATAATCCACAGGGATACTTCCCTGTTTTGCGCCTCGAACAGGCAGCAACAAGGGTGCATCTTGCAAGGCCGGAGTTGTCGCAGCTTCATAATTTGCAAAACCATAATCCAGTAAAGTTCGAGCTGCCTCAAAGCGTTCTTTGCCGGAAGGCGACCCTAAAATAACTGCAATCAGAGAAAGTCCATCCCGTGTAGCAGACGCAGAAATACAAACACCTGCCCCACCCGTTGTACCTGTTTTCAGTCCGGTAATTCCTTGGTAGTTTCGCAGCAGTTTATTTGTATTTACCAGCTGTGTCTGCCCATCACGGAGTTCATCTGTCCAAATCCCCGTATATTCCAGCACTTCCGGGCAGGTGTCCAAAATGTATTTGCTTAGTGTGGCCACATCTTGTGCTGTAGAAAGGTGTCCCGCTTGGTCCAAGCCACAGGCATTGCAATAATTGGTGTTTTCCATTCCCAACTCGGCCGCACGGGCATTCATTTGCGAAACAAACGCAGGCTCACTACCCGCCACCAGCTCCGACACTGCCACTGCCGCATCATTTGCACTGGAAACGCAAATTGCCTTTAGCATTTCCTTCAAGGTAAAGATTTCGCCCGGCTCAAGCCAAATTTGGCTGCCGCCCATGGACGCTGCGTGCTCGCTAACCGGAACTGTTTGGTCATATTGCAGTTTTCCATCATGTACCGCTTCAAATGTCAGTAAAAGCGTCATCACTTTTGTAATAGAAGCAATCGGCATTTGCGTATTTGCATTTTTCTCATAAAGGACCGTCCCCGTATTTTGGTCAATTAGTATGGCTGCCCTGCACGGCAGCTGCAACTCCACCTGCTGCGCCGCTGCCTGCACAGTATTTTCCACATAAGGCAGTTCTTCCGACGCATTTTCTTCCGGAGCCTCTACAAAACAACACCGTCCCAGCAAAACAATACATAATAAAACTACCACAAGCACAATCCACTTTGGCTTCCGCATCTTGATTCCTCCGCATCTGCATTAAATTGTTACTATCTTATGCAGATACAAAGTGCTTTATTTTTCTTTTCAAATATCTTATAATAAAGAATACCCTTATAAAGCAGGGGCAGTAAAAGATCGGAGTAAACTATGCGTGCTAATTTTTACACTTTGGGCTGTAAGGTAAACTTAAACGAAACCGGAGCCCTGGAAAACCTATTCTGCCAGTCTGGCTTTACCATCGTAGGGCCGGAGGAAGAAGCTGACGTCTATATTATAAACAGCTGTACCGTTACCAACTTTGGTGACCAAAAGAGTCGTAAATGGCTGCGGCGCCAAAAGCGTGAGCACCCCCATGCCATTACCGTATTAACAGGTTGCTATCCACAGGCGTTCCCCGAGGAAGCCGCACAATGTATGGAAGCCGATTTGGTTTGCGGAAACGGCGACCGTCACGCTATTTTAGGCAACGTGCAAAAGTTATTGGAAGGACACCCTCGTATCGTAGATATTCGCCCGCACCAAAAGGGCGACCGCTTTGAGGAATTGCCCGTTGAGCGCTTTGAGAGCCACACCCGTGCGTTTATCAAAATTGAAGACGGCTGCAATCGCCAGTGCGCCTACTGTGTCATTCCCCGTGCACGTGGCCCTGTCCGCAGCCGAAGCGAAGCAAGCATCCTGCATGAGCTGGAAACCTTAGCTTCTGCCGGCTACAAGGAAGTTGTATTAAGCGCTATTTCCCTGCCCAGCTACGGGCAGGACACCGGCACAAACTTGACCGAATTGGTTGAAAAGTGTGCACAGGTCGAAGGTATCGAGCGCATCCGATTGGGCAGCATCGACCCCGATATGTTGACCGACGAGGCCATTCAGCGCTTGGCAGCTGTTAAAAAGCTGTGCCCGCAGTATCACCTGAGCCTGCAAAGCGGCTGCACCTCCACCTTACGCAGAATGCGCCGTGTGTATACTGCCGAGCAGTATATGGAGGTAGTTGAAAAGCTGCGCAAAGCCTACGGCGGTGCGGATAAAGTTAGTTTCACTACTGACTGCATTTGTGGTTTCCCTGCTGAGAGCGAAGCCGATTTCGACGAAAGCTGCGATTTCCTAGAGAAGGTTGGCTTTTTGAAAGTACACGTGTTCCCCTACTCTCGCCGCAGCGGAACCCCCGCCTACAGCTTTGACGGCCAGCTGTGCGAACGTGAGAAGCAGGCACGCAGCCGCCGCATGAATGCAAGAGTAGAAACCATTCGTGCCGATGTTTTGGCAGGTTTGCGTGGTACTACCGATGAGGTACTGTTGGAGAATCAGCTTTCCGCCAATCTGTTTACCGGCTATACACGCCTTTATGTTCCTGTTGTCGTGCTTGCTCCCGGACATAAGAGCGGTGAAATTGTTACTGTGCGCTTAGGCGAGTACGATGGCCAGCGTGTAAAGGCCGAGCTCTTATAATTTGAAAGCTAAATAAATACAAAAAAGCGGATACCCGACTAATATCGGGTATCCGCTTTTGCGTTTTATCTTTATTACAAGATTCCAAGCCTAAAACGATTTATTCAGCAGACGGATTTTTGTCGTTTTCTGTCAGCACATAACGGCCCAAATACTTTTCGTAACGTTTTTCAAACGTTGCGTTTGCCTCGTCCTCGCCGTACTTCAATGCACCCAAATAAGCGTGTGTATCAAACTTGTTTTCTGCAATCTCTACCAAAGCAACCGCAATGTTAGAGCAGTGGTCAGCTACACGTTCGTAGCTAATCAAAAGTTCATCTAATACAAAGCCATATTCAATTGTGCAGGTACCTGCACGCAAACGTGCAATGTGGCGAGATTTAACCTCACGCACCAGCTCGTCAACAACTTCTTCCAAAGGCTCGATTTTTTTCGCCTTGTACAAATCGCCCTTTTGGAAGGCATCCACTGTGCGCTCCAGAATATCCTGTACAGCCGCTTCCAGCACTTCCAAATCACTTTGTGCTACCTGGCTGAACTGGATGTTTTTCACATGCATTTCCTCTGCTGTTTTTACCAGATTCGTTGCATAGTCGCTAATACGTTCAAAGTCGCTGATTGTGTACAGCAAGGTATTCACCTTGCGGTGGTCATCGGGCGACAGGTGTTTTGTTGATAGCTTTACCAGATAGCTGCCCAAAACGTCTTCATAATGGTCTACTGCATCTTCCTCACGGCAAACCTGCTTTGCAATCTCATCGCTCCACGTATGGGTCAAGCTAATGGACTGCAGCAATGCAACACGGCTGATTTCTGCCATGTCCATACCGGTTAGATAAGCACGGCCTGCTGCAACAGAAGGCGTAGACATCAAACGCTCGTCCAGCAAAGAATGTTTTTCCTGTTCCACGTTTTCCGTTTCCGGAACTGTCCAAATAGCCAGTTTTTCCAGCAATCGGTTTGCCGGCAGCAAAATAGCCGTGGTAATCAAGTTAAACAGTGTGTGCACCACCGCAATGCCAAACGTATCCGTCGGGTCATCAAAAAACGAGAAGTGCAAGATGGCATTCAGCCCATAAAAGCCTGCCAAAAATACAAGCGAACCAATCACATTAAAATACAAGTGTACACAGGCCGTACGCTTTGCATTCTTTGTAGCACCGGTAGAAGATAACAGTGCCGTAATGGTTGTGCCAATGTTTTGGCCCATAATAATTGGCATAGCGGACGAGTAGGTAACCGCACCCGTCGCCGAAAGTGCCTGCAGCACACCAACCGCTGCCGAGGACGACTGCAGCAGTGCCGTTAAAACAGCACCCGCCAGCATACCAAACAGCGGATTACGGAAGGACAAGAACAGATTCATGAACCATTCTTCTCCTGCCAAGGGGCTCATCGCAGTTGTCATAGTATTCATGCCGAACATCAAAATGGAGAAGCCCAGCATGATTTTGCCAACACCACGTTTCGGGTCTTTGCAAATCATGAACATAAACACGCCGATAAAGCCCAATATCGGACTCCAGGCTTCCGGGTTCAGCATACGTGTCAGAAAGCTGTCGCCCTCCAAGCCGGATAAAGCAAGCAGCCAGCCTGTAACCGTGGTGCCCACGTTTGCGCCCATAATAACGCCGATTGCCTGCCTTAACTGCATTAAACCAGAGTTTACAAAACCAACTGCCATAACAGTAGTTGCACCACTGGACTGAATGACTGCTGTAACAATCAAACCCAGAAAAAGGCCTCGAATCGGGCTGGAAGTCATTCTGCTTAAAATGTCCTGCAGTTTACTACCTGCCGTTTGCTCCAGGCTTTTTCCCATCATGTCCATGCCATACAAAAACATGGCGATGCCGCCCATCAGCGTAAAAACGTTGAAAATACTCATGCCGTACGCTCCATTCTGTACAAGAGGCACTTCTCCCAGCATTACGCTTCTCCGCCCTCTTGTGATTCGGCTATTCAATATACGGAATCGGGCACTGTTAAAGCAACCCAACAGTTTCTATTCTAACTATGCGCTTTAAGCCACGTCAACAGCAATTTACAATTCGGCATTTTCTTTGTCGAAGTCGCTCAATTTTATTTAATAAATGTCAATCAATTTCAGCATCATTTTGTTGACTTTTTACATATCTGTTATTTTCATATTTTTTCTCTGCTCATTAAATAAAACAAAACGCCTCTTTTTCTTTACAAATGCATCCTCACTTATTCCTTTTCATTTTCATTTTTCGGTTTTATTCGCATCATAATTTCAACCTGAAAAGTCGCATTTTGTTTTGTACCGCGTCCGGCTTGCCCTATAACACAGCAAAAAAAGCAGAAGTCCAAGCGGGCTTCTGCTTTCTATTATTTATGCATTGCTTTCAAATCACGCAGCAGCATCTGTGTACGCAGCTGTGCACCTTCGCTCGTCAGGTGGTTGTTGCTGTCATAAAACAGCTCTGCCGGCAGCATACAATCCTGCAAATCCCCCACATACGGCACATGCACTTCTTCGTATAAATGTTCTGCAAATTCCTGAAGAGCCTCTCCACTGCCTTGATATGCAAGCGAATCAAATGGAGCCCATGTAAGCAAAACAGTTACTCCCTGCTTTTCCGCTTTTTCTGCAAAGCGATTGATATTTTTTACCACCTTTGGAGATAAGCTTTCTTCATCCAAAGTCAGCGTGTTGTTTTTATCATATCCACTTTCCAAAAGTGGCTCACGGTATAGCGTAATATCGCCCCAAGGGCCAAACCCAGCTGCCGTATACTCCTCTTCCGGTGTAAGGGTCGGTGTACCCTTTTGCCGCCACAAATCAATCTTTTTGCTGCCGTATGTATAATAGGCCTTAACCATTTGCGGCACATAGGATAACGGAATCGCCTTTATCAGCTGCGGTGCATTCTCCACAGCCATCCAAGTTGTACTGTAGCTAACCGAATCCTTTAACATCGCAAACTCGGGCGCTAAAACAACTACGTCGCCTTCATGTAAAAAATCCTCGACCAAATTCAGATAATACTCTATGCCCAGATATGCTGTTGCGCCCATCGCAATACAGGGCATCCCCGCAGCCTGGGCCACCTTTTCGCACTCAATGGAATAAGGCACACTGGAGCCTCCTATTACAATGATGCGTGCACCGGGGGTCTGCTCTACCAATTGCTGCTTTACATAAATCGAGCCCATCAAACTGCCCCGAAGCATTGCCGGCAGAGACTGCACCGCCAGAAAGTACCCCATCGGAAGGATAAGCAAAGCGAGAAAAAAGCTGATTAGCTTAATAAAAAACGATTTTTTCATTCTCCGCTCCTTTAGAACTGAAAATAGATAAACTCCACAGCTACGCCTTCCGGAGCTGTAAGCACTGTGAGCAGTACAATCATGCAAATCACATAGCGTACCGCCCAGCGAACCACACCATGCTGCTTCTGGAGCAGTACAATAGGGTCACCAACAAAGCGCTGCACTGCATCATGCACAATCAGCAGCCCTAATGTAAATAGTAAAACCATCAGGTTTGCACCCGTCAGTCCAATGGTTTGCAGCGCAACTGCAATGCCCTGCAGCGGGGCGCTCGCCGCCCATGGCAGCCGACGTAAAATCAGCAATGCATCACTCAGGCTGTCCGCACGGAAGAACACCCAGCATAAACACACCAGTCCAAAGCTGATTGCCCAGCGAACAAAGACTGTAACACGTTTTTTAGCCGGAGACAGCCCTTTCTGCCAGCGTTCCAGCTTAGGCAGGATAAATACCTCTGCTACACTGAACACGCCGTATAAGCCGCCCCATACAATAAAATTCCACTTTGCACCATGCCACAAGCCACTTACTAAAAATGTCACAAACAAATTGCGCAGATGCCGTGCCTTGGTGCAGCGGCTGCCTCCCAGCGGGATATAAACATAATCCTGAAACCATGTAGACAGCGAAATGTGCCATCGCCGCCAGAACTCTTTAATACTGGTTGCAAAATATGGGCAATTGAAGTTTTGCATCAGCCGGAAACCCAGCATTCGTGCGCTGCCCAGAGCAATATCGGAATATCCCGAAAAATCACAATAAATCTGGAAGGCAAACAGCAGCGTTGCTATTACATACGCCATAGGGCCACAGCCGTTCAAATCCCCATAAACCCTGTTTACATAAATCGCTGCTATATCCGCTACCGCTACCTTTTTGAACAAGCCCCATGCAATTTGATGGCAGCCGTATGACATATCGGCCACATTCATTTTGTGCTGCTCGTGAAATTGGGGCAGCAGCGTTACAGCACGTTCAATCGGGCCTGCCACTAATTGCGGAAAAAAGCTGACATATAACGCATAAATGCCAAAATGCCGTTCCGCTTTCATCGTGCCTCTGTACACATCAATCACATAGCTCAGGGTCTGGAATGTATAAAAGCTGATGCCTACCGGCAGCATTACTTTTAGGGTAAAGTCCCCTACCGGCAGTGAAATCGCACGCAGAAAAGCCGTTATGTTTTCACTTACGAAATTGAAATATTTGAAAAAGAACAAACAGACCAAACTCAGCCCCACGCCTGCGCCCAGCCACGCTTTTCGTTTTGTTTCCGACTGAGCCTGTTCGATTTTTCTCGCTGCGACATAACTGGTGATGGTTGTAAATAAAATCAAAAAAACAAGCTTCGGGTTCCAGCTCATATAAAAATAATAACTGGCAACCAGAAGCAATCCCCATCGGAAGCGATGCGGCAGACAAAAATACAGGCCTACCACAACCGGCAAAAAGATTGCGTATTGCCACGAGTTAAACAGCATAAGTGTTCTCCTTATTCAATCTTAAAGCCAGACCTGCCCTTGCAGGAGAATTGTTTGCCTGATGCATCGTTCGCCCATGATTCAAACAAAGTTACTCTGGCATCGTAAATTTTTCTTTGTTTTATACAACGTTTTCATATATATCACGTCTTTTATTCCAGTGTCAAGCCGCTTTTTGCGCAGCAATCCCCCAGCTGCCACGCACCAAACTAAAAAAGCAGAGAGCTTTTCTTCGCTCTCTGCTTTTTATTTTTATAGGCTTGCCAAGTATTCCTCGGCGTAGTGTACTGCCACGGCACCGTCTGCAACCGCAGTAACCACCTGACGCACAGCCTTTGTGCGCACATCGCCTACTGCATAGACACCCGGCACACTGGTCCGTGTTGTTTCATCTGCTTCGATATAGCCTGCCTTATCCAGCGCCACCTTATCCTTGACCAACTCTGTTGCGGGCGAGCGGCCAATGCTTACGAAAACACCATCGCATTCCAGCTCGGAGATTTCTCCGGTTACGGTATCCTTCAGTTTGATGCCGGTCAGCTTCTCGTCACGAATCAGCTCCGCAACTGCACTGTTCCAGCGCACCTCAATGTTTTCAGCCTGCATCAATGGGTCATGGTAAACCTTTGTTGCACGCAGGCTGTCCCGGCGGTGCACCAGAATTACTTTTTTCGCAATATGGGACAGCATCAAAGCATCCTCAACCGCAGTATTGCCGCCGCCAACAACTACAACTGTCTTATCACGATACATCATGCCATCGCAGGATGCGCAGTAGTGGATGCCACGGCCCAGCATCTCCTCCTCAAACGGAACTCCCAAAGGACGAGGGCTTGCACCGGTTGCCAGCACAATCGTTCGGCCATAGAAGGTGCCCTCGCTGGTTTCTGCGGATTTTACCTCGCCGTCCAGATTCAGCGAGAAAACCTCTGCCAGTTCGGTTTTTGCACCAAAGCGCTCTGCACCCTGCTGCATCTTCTCACCCAGAGTAAAGCCATCTACGCCCTGCTCAAAGCCGGGATAGTTATCAATATCGCTGGTAAGTGCCATCTGGCCGCCTGCGGATAATTTTTCCAAAACCAAAGCGTCACGGCCGGCACGTGCAGCATACAGCGCTGCGGTATATCCGCCGGGGCCGCCACCAACAATCAGCATATCATAAATGTGTTCCATCACAGTTTACCTCCCACGCATCTTTTCTATTACAGGTGCTTTTGTACAAAAGCTTCGATTTTCGCCTTGGAATCCGGCGCAACCATGCGGTCTACCGGCTGACCGTCCTTATATAAAATAAAGGTGGGTACCAGTTCTACCTGATATGCCTTTGCCAGCTCCGGGTCCTCATCAATATTTACATGTGCAGCTACCAGTTTATCCGCATACTGCTCTGCAAACTTTTCGTATGCAGGTGCAATGCGGCGGCAGTATACACACCAAGGTGCCGAATACTCTACAAGAGCAATCTTTTTTTCTTCCAACACAACACGATTAAATACTTCCTGATTCATATTTACAGCAGACATATTTCATTGCTCCTTTGCTTTTTTACATAGTATATCCCGAAACGCACCCTTTTTCTGTGATTACATCACCAAACCCTTCCAATTGACAGAACACCCCTGCAACCTTATACTTGTACTTATAGTTGAAGAAGGAGGGGTCGATTTGGATCTTTCAACCTACTTTCCTGTTTGGAAAGCACTTACTTTGGAACAGCAGGAACTGCTGACACGCTCAGCGGTCAATCGCACTGCCCCAAAAGGCACCATCGTACATCGTGGCTCGGCAGATTGTGTCGGTCTGCTGCTAATACGCAGCGGCCAGTTGCGGGTATTTTACACATCCGAAGATGGCCGTGAGGTCACTTTATATCGGCTGTTTGAGCATGACGTCTGCCTGTTTTCTGCATCCTGCACAATGCGCAGCATCCAATTCGACACCACCGTAGAGGCTGAAAAAGATACTGATTTCTGGGTGATTCCGCCTGCGGTATTCAAGCAGCTGATGGAACAGTCTTTGCCTGTAGCAAACTATGTAAATGAGCTGCTGGCAAGCCACTTTTCCGATGCAATGTGGCTGATTGAACAAATCATGTGGAAAAGCTTTGATAAGCGTCTTGCCTCCTTTTTGCTGGAGGAAAGCGCCCTCGAAGAAAGCCTTGTGCTAAAAATCACACACGAAAAAATCGCCAACCACATGGGCAGTGCACGTGAGGTTGTTACCCGTATGCTGCGTTACTTCCAAAGTGAAAATCTGGTCAAGTTAAGTCGTGGCTCTATCGAAATCGTGGACGAAAAAAGGCTCAGAGCTTTACAGTAGTTTTAAGCAGTATATAACGCATCTCGCCACTATTAAAATATACTGAATCTATTGGCGTAAAAAGGCGGCAGAAAATCGCTAATGCCAGATAAGAAGCCTTTAGAAAGAACGAAACGGAGTGTATCGAAATTTGATACACTCCGTTTTGTGTTATGCTTATATTACAGCACATTCGACTATTTCACATTGTTATAATATGCTGCCTCGCAATGGATATTCACCTGACACGATATTCCTCTACCCGGGATTGATACCACAGCTGTCCAGGAGGCCTGCGCGCTGCAATCCTTGTTTACTTCTATGGAACTATCCACTGTAGATGCGCTGACAGAGGCAGAATACGTGTTGTCCTCCTGCATAATCTCCGGAGAAACCCTGTTTGCATAGCTATCTGTAAAGCCCGGGAAATGTAATCCTGTATTCGTATCTGAGGTAATTTGGGCTTCAATATTATTCGCTTGAATGTTACCATTTGAAAGCAGCTCAAGTCTGGTAGTCCAAGTAGTAGTTCCCGCTGTACCCACATCCCCCGGAGCAAAGTAAATGCAGGGCATAATGTAGGTTTCCTGCTTTCTTCCCAAAAGGGTTGTACCTTCAATAATCCATAAATCCCCATACACAACAGGAGAATTTGTAGTATGTTGACTTTGCAATTCCTTGCAGCTGTCTGCGTAGGGTGTTGTACCGATTTGTTCTGCACCAATACACTTGACGACTGTTTTGACCGGAAGGAATATGATACCAACCAAAAAAATCAATACGATGCTCCCGATAATCCAAAGCTTTTTTGCACGCATTAAAATCACCTCCTCATAAAATTGATTATTCCAGACAAGTTTTAATTCTGTTTAATTACCAGCATTGTACCATACAAAGCCGAAAAGCGGCAGAGGAATTTTCCTCTGCCGCTTGCTGTTATGCCGCTGTTTCCGCCAAAACACGGGTGACTGCCCCCCTGTTTTTGCCTTTTTGACTGATTTTTATTCGGGACAACTGTCAGATAAATCAGAATTTATTTTAGTTTTATTTCGATGCCAACTACACCATACTTTTTCTGTTTCTCTTTGGAGTAGTACAGCTCCATGTCAGCGGGTGATGCCTGCTTAACATCTTCTTTTGTATATCCACATCGTAAAAGCGGTAATGAGGCATACAGCTTTTCAAACGAGGGAAACTTGTGCAATCCGGTTACGATAACCGTCATCTTACAGTTGCTGTTTTCTGTGTTTTCAAATTCAATGAAATCCCCAACCCGAATCCGCTGCCGCTTTTCATCAAGCAATCGCAATTCTATATCTTTTTCTCCGGACTGTATCGCATAAAAGGGAGCCGGCTGCAGGTTCATATAATGCGTCATTGATAGTTCTCCCCATCCTGATTTAGCAATTGGTTATGCACTGCAATGCAAGTGCAAACGGAAAGCAATGCTTTTTTATAAATCCCATATTGATTGATTGGTTGTAGAAATTGCGGTTGCTCCTGCATCCAGCGCTGCCATTACATCTTCCTTATCTTCAATCAAACCGCCGGCTAAAATCGGGACAGGCACCATGCCGCAGATTTTTCGCAGCGTTTTAGGCATTGTACCGGGTAGAATATCAATGTAATCCGGATGAATGCCTGCCGTTTTTTTCAATGTTTCCAACCCAAGCGAGTCAAACACAAACACACGCAAAATAGCGCACATACCCAGCTCTTTCGCACGTCGAATAAAGGACTGCCTGGTAGAGATGATACCGTCTGCATCGGTCACTTGCTTTAGGTAATCGACTGCAACTTCCTTGTTTGCAAGCCCGGTGATTAAGTCGGCGTGCACAATAGCAATTTTCCCTGCCTGTTTTATTTGACAAACAATATCAGCAATATTGCAAATATCCCCGTACAGCACAAAAACAACTTGAACATTATCGCATATCAGGCATTTTTTTAAGCCCTTATCATCTTTAATAGCTGCAATAATAGGGTTATCGGCCAATGCACCGACAAGATTACATTTCATAAAAAAGCGCCTCCAAGATGTTTTATATTGCGAACGCAGTATGTGTTAGCGTATCACAAAAAACACCAAAGCGCAATGCGCACACCCCTTATTCACCTTGTCAAACAGAGCTGCATCTGTATTCCCTGTGCAAAAAGAGTTCACTTGCAGCCCTATTTATTGACAGAAATGCTTACCATTTGATAAAATGCATATTGCAGCAAGCAAGGTGCGACAAATCGCAGCTTTGCTTTTTTTATGTGCAAAATAAATCCGCTCTACTTTTTCAAAGGAGGAGATTATCATAGATAAAAAAGATTTGTTGCGTGATACGCAATTATTTGTGTTGGATATGGACGGCACTTACTATTTAGGCGATAAAATTTTAGACGGAGCACGTGATTTTTTAGATGCCGTAAAGGAAACGGAACGTGAGTATTTGTTCTTTACAAACAATTCCTCCCGTGCACCGGAAGATTACATCCGCAAGCTGGCCAAAATGGACACACCCATCACACGTGACCAGATTATGACAAGCGGTGATGTTACCGCACGTTATCTACTGACACACTATGCAGATAAAACCGTGTACCTAGTAGGTACGCCGCCTCTCGTTGAAAATTTCCGTGCAGCAGGTGTCAAACTGGTAGAGGAGCAGCCCGATATTGTTGTAGTCGCTTTTGATACCACCCTGACCTACGAAAAGCTTTCTAATGCGTGCACCTATATTCGGAATGGCGCCATGTTCCTGGCTACCCATCTGGACATCAATTGTCCTACCGAAACCGGTTTTATCCCTGATTGCGGCGCATTTTGTGCAGCAATCACGCTTTCTACCGGCAAAGAGCCCAAGTATCTGGGTAAGCCTTTTGCCGAAACCGTAGAAATGGTTTTGGACAAAACCGGCTATCGCAAAGAGGCCGTGACTTTTGTAGGCGACCGCCTGTACACCGACATTGCTACCGGCGTAAAAAATGGCGCAAAGGGTGCACTGGTACTGACAGGCGAAACCCACTTGGAGGACGTAGAGAAATCCGAGGTTAAACCGGATGCCGTTTATGCATCTCTGGGTGAGATGGGGCAGTTACTGCGTACCCTTTAAGCGTGCTCTGGACAAAAAAGCGGAAAAATTCCATCACATAAAAAAATCCCCCTGCTCAGGTTTTGCATCTGAACAGGGGGATTTTTATTGATTTTTCAGCCTTTTACAGGTTACGTGTAGCGACAATGTTAACGCCTGTGTTGCACACATTTTCCAGAACAACGTCACCAACTTGTACGGGGGCATTTACAACCACATCGTCCAACGCTTTCATCACATCAAACATCATCTCCTTAGGGATTGGAGCTGCTGTTTTTACTGTACAGCGAGGGTGCAAGCCACCCACGGCACGTACTGTGCTTGTGATAATGCGGGTAGGGTGGGTAAGTTCCTCCTTGCCGTATGCAGCACCATTTGGGCAAGCATTGCCGGTTACGGCGTAGTCATTGTTTTCATCAACCTTCAGGTGGCAGCCTTTGGGGCAGCAAATGCAAATAACTTCTTTCATGGCTTAGACCTCCTCAACGGAAACGGACAAGGTATCAATGGGTGCTTTCTCTAAAAGAACACGGGGCAGCGCAATCCGTTCCATCTCGCCGGGTGCCATGTGTTCACGCTTATACTGCGCCAAAACAGTATCGCCACTCTTAACAACGATCTTGCTCTCATGCAAAATGCGCCGTACACGGAAAGAAACATTTACACTCTTTTCAACGCCTTCCAAGCGGATATACTGGGGGACAGTGTATCCAACGTCTGCGCCGGTTTCCAGTGTAAGCACACGGCCTTCCGGTACAGGGCCATCCATAATATACTTGGCAGCAGCAGCACCTGCCAGCTCGCTTTCACCGGAAACAAAGTCAACCAAATCATGCACGTGGACAACGTTGCCGCAAGCAAACACACCGGGCAGGCTGGTTTCCATATTTTCGTACACATAGGCGCCCTTGGTATGGGGGTCCATCTGAATGCCAGCCTGCTTTGTCAGCTCGTTTTCGGGAATCAGGCCGACACTTAGCAGAATGGTATCAACGTCAAACTCCATTTCTGTACCGGGAATAGGCTTGCGGTCGGGGCCTATCTCAGCCACAATCGCCTTTTCCACACGGTCCTTGCCCTGAATATCAACAATTGTATGGGACAGGTACAGCGGAATATCAAAGTCATTCAAGCACTGCACAATGTTTCGGGTCAGGCCGCCGGAGTAGGGCATCACCTCGACACAAGCCAAAACCTTTGCGCCTTCCAGTGTCATACGGCGAGCCATAATCAGGCCAATATCACCGGAACCGAGAATCAGCACACGCTTGCCAACCATGTAGCCTTCCATATTCACATAGCGCTGGGCAGCACCTGCGGTATACACACCTGCGGGGCGTGTGCCGGGGGTGCCGATTGCGCCACGTGTACGCTCACGGCAGCCCATGCCCAATACAATGCTCTTAGCTTCAATAATCTGATAGCCCTCCGCTTTGGAAACACAATGAACCTTTTTATCCAGTGTTACTTCCAAAACCATTGTGTCCAGCTGAACTTTTACGCCAGTATCCTTCAGCATTTCCACATAGCGTCCGGCATATTCGGGGCCGGTCAGCTGCTCACCAAAACGGTGCAGGCCAAAACCATTATGAATACACTGGTTCAAAATACCGCCCAGCTCTTTATCACGTTCCAGAATCAGTATATCACGCAGGCCGCCTTCCCATGCTTTCAGCGCAGCTGCCAAACCAGCGGGGCCGCCGCCAACTACTACGAGATCAACCATTGTTGTTACCTCCCTGCTTTGTTTCGCTTACCAGCACATTGGTGCCGGCCTTATCCTGCAGCACGTCCAACGGGTCAATCCCCAGTTCACGGCTAATCAGTTCCAGTACACGTGGGCCGCAGAAACCACCCTGACAACGGCCCATGCCGGAACCTGCACGGCGCTTGACACCGTCAATTGTAGTGGCAGGAATCTCGCTGTGCAAAGCTGCCAGAATTTCGCCTTCAGTAATCGTTTCGCAACGGCAAATCACACGGCCGTAAGCAGGATTTTCTGCAACGAGCTTCTTCTTTTCATCAGCGGACAGGTGCTTGAACCAAATATGCTTGCGCCCGTCTTTATAATCGGTTTTCTTTGTGCCCAAAGCATTGTGGGAAGCCAAAATCTTAACCGCTTCTTCTGCAACAGCAGGTGCAGAGGACAAACCGGGAGATTTCATACCAGCCAAATCAATAAAACCGGGAATCGTTTCTTCGATGATAAAGTCATCTCGGTCTACATTTGCACGCACACCCGCAAAGTTGCGGATAGATTCGCCAAAGTTAATGCTGGGAACACTGCGGCGCGCGGTTGCGCTTACAAAGGCCAATCCATCCGCAGTGCAGGCGGTATCATTGCCCTGTACGCGCTCTGCGTTGGGGCCGACAATCAGGTTGCCGTGCACAGTGGGTGCAACCAGAACGCCCTTACCCAATTCGTTGGGGCACTGGAAAATGACCTTTCCAACACGGGTGCCTTCCCCCTTATCCAGCAGGTAATATTCACCACGGGTGGGCTGAATATGGAAGTTCGGCTTACCAACCATAGCGTGAACAGCCTCGGCCGAAATACCTGCTGCATTGATTACATATTTTGCCTTTACTTCTCCGGTGGGGGTAGCCAAAATGTAGCCATCCTCCGTTTTTTCAATTGCAGTTACCGGGCAGCTGCGGCGCAGCTCTACACCATTGCGGACTGCAACCTCAGCCATTGCCAAAGCAAATTCCCACGGGCTTACAATCGCAGCACTGGGCGCATATAATGCACCTGCAACGGTATCTGCCAAATTGGGCTCCATTGCTTTTGCTTGTTCTGCCGACAGCAGCTGGATACCGGGTACACCGTTTGCTACACCGTTTTCGTACAGGTGCTGCAGGTGCGGCACTTCATCAGGAGCAAGTGCGAGAACAAGGCTGCCGCACTGGTTATAAGGGACATCCAGCTTCCGGCAGATTTCCTTCGCCATGGCAACGCCTTCCACATTCAGGCGAGCCATCCGGGTGCCCGGTTCAGGGTCGTAGCCTGCGTGCAGGATTGCACTGTTTGCTTTTGTAGTGCAGTTTGCAACATCGTTTTCGGCTTCTAAAATAACAACTTTTCCCTCGTAGCGAGAAAGCGAATAAGCCGTTGCGGCACCGATTACACCGCAACCAATAATCGCAATATCGTACATAAGTATTCCTCCTGTATTATGTTCCACCGCAAAAGCAGCAGGCCTTTCTGCGATACGGTAGTTGATGCTCTGGCTGTTTTTTTGCACAAAAAAAGAGCGAAACAAATAAAGGCAGTGCCTCTATTTGTTTCACTCCTACTCTGTAAACAAACAGCATTGTTGTATTTATCATACCCTTTATACGCAAGAAATGCAAGGGTGAAAAGATTGTTAAATTTTATTTGTGTAAAACATCACTTTTTGAAGGTTTCGTATCAGCCAAATGCACAAAGGTAAAAAGCCAAAAGGCTTGAGCAGCAGTGGCTCAGCAGATATTCTTTGCTAAAGCCGCAAAGCTCCCGCCCGGAATCATGCCGCAATTCCTTTCAAATGCTTCACAGTCCCACTGCTAATTCCAGCCCCAGATAAAGAGCCTTTTCCAACGATTCACTCCCCCACCCACGCTCATTGTAGGCATCTACGTTTGCTAATGTATCCGCAGTGAACAGTATCTGGCCAAACTTTACGCCTCGAAATTCAGCACAGGCTGCCAGTGCTGCACACTCCATCTCTACAACCGTGCAGCCTTCTTCCTTTCTGTGCTGGACCTTATCTTTCGTTTCCCTATAAAAGCCATCTGTTGTCCATGTTACGCACTCGGCATAGGATATATCCAGTTTGCTAAGCGTTTGCTCAATAGAATTTACAACCGTCGGATTCATTTCCACAAATCGGGAAGCTGGTAAATAGTGGTAAGATGTACCTTCGTCACGCAGAGCCTTAACCGGAACAAGAAATTTGTTTTCCGGCAAATCTACCAAAGTTCCGCAGGACCCCACCGAAATGATATGTGTTGCACCATATCCAATCAGCCAATCCATAATCTGTACTGCCGGCGCAGCCCCAGCAGGTGCCTGACAAAGGCCGATTTGCTCTCCATTATACTCTACTGTATAAATGGGGTATTGCTTTGTAATAGAATCAAATTGCGCAATCTGGATTCCACCATGGGTTTGTGCATAGTCCTCTACCGCATCACCCAAGAAAGCAAATACCATTTTTGCGGGAAGTTTTATATTCAAATGCTCATGGACCGGCATAATAACGGAAAGTGGGTTGTCATCGTACTCTAAAATAGGTACCTCATGCCTGATAATCATCGCATTCATTTCCTTCCAAATTCTTTTTTGTACAAACATATCATAACGCTTATCTAAAAAACAAGTCTGGGGTGCGATTGCCCCAGACTTGTTTTTTCTTACTGTGTACTATATATTCTCGATGCGGTGCGGCACACTTTCCAAACAAAGCAATCCATACAGAGCATAATAACTTTTACTCCACAAAAGCACCGTACTATTCATTTTTCTTTCCGGAAAGTACCCTACCCGCCTGCCGCTCTAAAGGATTCGGCCCCTACCCACGGGCGGTTTCTGCTGTGTAAAAAGATAAGCAGAACCAAAAATGCAAGTTATCAGTATTGCTCCAATTGTCAGCATGATAGCAGCTTTTTATGATACTTAATAAATCTTGTATCATGCATCATATACTCTTCGCTAATACCAAATGCCTCAATTCGTTCCTGTAATTCATCCCGTATAAAGGATTGATATTCATCACTCTGCTCAAAGAAATGAATTATACATTCGCCTGCTCGAAGGGCAAGCATAATCTGTACATAGATATCTTCTACTACTTCTTCACTGACAACAGCGACAGACGCAGGACATACCAATTCTTCTTCCCAACCGGTCATATCATTGAGGAATCCCGTTTCTTCCACTGTGTATATTGAGCACTTTTTCCCTGAATACACCTCTTTTAAGGCATCCGGGTAGCATTCGTATAAAACAGGTTTTCCATTTTCGGAATCAATCAGCAAATCAAAATCATCTTTCTGTGCTCCAAATAGCATTGCCATAAGTCTGGATTTAATTGCATATACATATGCCTTTTTATGGGTAGAAACATGAGGATTTAATATTTTCATTCCTGAAATGTGAGAAGCGTGATACAGCATATTAACTCCTTTTTGGATGTATGTGATAGTGGCGAATTTGTGCATAAGATGTTGTTTGCATTATATCACACATGCGCAAAAAACGGCAAAGGTGAAATCATTCTCGCCATTATCGTTACGCCGACACAGCCAAAGTCTGCTAGCCTTGTCTAACAAGTGAAACAGAGATTTAATCCATACGCTGCGAGCCTTTTCATATAAATCACTCTCTTTTCAAAACGAAACCCATTCGTTTTTTGAATCTGGCGAACACTGCAATAGCGGCCCGATGATTTCTCTTTTTGCCTAAAAATAGCATTCTTATGTTTGTCAGACTAACGACTTCGTTCCGTTTCAGATTCTATCACCGGTTTTTCTTTTCTCTTTCTTTCATCAAAAGAAGCATGCCTAAGTAGATAAACAACAGAATAAATCCAATCACACGCATTAAGTCGCAGTAATGCTGCCCGTAGTAGTGCTTTACCGGAAAGCTTCCTACAAGAAAGACTGCTGCTGCAGCACCAATCACAACGCTTGAAATCTTCCATGCTTTTTTCATACCTACTTACTCCTTTGCTTTATATTGTAGTTACTCTGTTTTTTGATATTCCGGTGAGACCAGCTCGCCTTGCAGGCTTTCTGCTCCCATAACAAACCATCCACGATACGCATACCAGTCACGATATGTACTGCTAAAACCGACTGTATCCGATGTTACACACTTCTGCCCATTCCATACAACTACTGATTCAGGTTTGTCGGCAAAAAGAATAAAGAAGATGCCATAAAATGACATTATCACGATTCCGATTATAAGCACTACTGCAACAACTGTCGCAAGCAGCCGAGTGCGCCAAGACCCTTTTGCTTTTTGTATAAGCATAACAGGTATTCCTGTCAAAAAAAGCAATCCACTTCCAATCGAAAGAGCCAGGAATAACATAACGACCCAATTTCGCCACTGCAAACCCATTATTGCAAGTATCTTTTGCCCAAAGAATACAATTAAAAAACCAGCCAGACAGGTTATTGCTGTCGCTATAAAATACGCAGTAAAATTTCTTCCTGCATAATTCATCCATTTTTCTTTCATTTGTCATTCCGCCTTTTCAAATATTCTTGATTTTTAGGGGAATCGCTTAAACTTCTGCTGGATTTATTTTGATATAAAATTATAGCACACAAAACCTATAATTGGTAGAGTTTCATTCTTTTTTCTTGCGTTGATTCGTCTATTCTCCCCTTAGCAAATTGCTCTAAAAAACACAGCTGTTAAGAAAAGCCGCCTGCACGCAGGCATCAATCGGCAGACCCAGAGAATTACTAAATCACTCAAGGCTGAAAATTCTATGGAGTGGTTCCGCTGAATAAAGCGCATCTGTGCGTGTGTTGCAAAACTATAAATGCAGAAATAAAAAATCATCAAGGAGGGTGCTGTTTTCCTTATCTTTTCTCATTGTGATACCGTGTATAGCGAATAGAAATAACCTTTTTTGCCCATCAAATCATCAAATTTTCCGGCTTCAACAAGGTTTCCGGCTTTCATGGCGATGACCTCATCATATTGCCGCAAAAGCTGGGCATCCAGAGAATGGGTAACCACAATTTCTGTGACACCGGTCAAATTTAGTAATGCCTGAGAAACCTGCATTGCGGTCTTTGGGTCAAGAGAAGAAGTAGCTTCGTCCACCAGCAGCACGCTGCTTTTTCTCAGCAGACTTCTGGCAATGGAAATTCGCTGCTTTTCACCGCCGGACAGGTTGCACCCGTTTTCACCACAGAGAAAACCGATACCCTTTTGCGCAATCAGCTGTGACAGCCCGGAAAGGCGCATAGCCTTATCAATTTCATCTCGAGGAAAATCTCGAAACATAGTTACATTTTCCAGAATTGTAGCGTTAAAGAGAAAGACGTTTTGGGAAATATGAGATGTAAGGGCATAAAGCGAGCGACTGCTGATACCTTGCAGCTCATGGCCATCGCAGAGAATTTTTCCGTCGTAAGTACTTCCGCCCATCAACAGTTGCAGCAATGTAGACTTACCACACCCAGAGGCGCCTACCAAGGCATATCGCTTCCCTGCCTCAAAGGTATGGGTAATCCCGTGAAGCACCGGCTTTTCCGGCTCATAAGCAAAGGAGAGATTCCGAAGTTCCAGTTTGGTTTGCAGCACCGGAGGAATGTCCTCGCCCTCATCCCGAACATTTTTCTCCAGATTGTCTGCGGCCTTTTGGATAAGAACCTTGGCGGCTTTCAGGTCTGCAAGGCACAACGGAAGCTGCTGCATTGGTGCCATCACCTGGTTAAGCAGTTCTGCAAAGGCAATAACCATGCCGGCGGAAACGCCCCGGCCCGTGATGGCAAGGTAGGCACCGATAAGCAGGATACTTACCCGAGCAGCAGCAATACCACCGTCGATGGTAAAATAGAACATCAAATTTGCCATTCGGCGCTTTTTATCCGCGTTGGCACTTTTAGTTACATCTTCAGAAAACAGATTTCCCATTTCTTTTTCTGCCTGAAAGGATTTGACCACAGGAAAACCCGTCAAAAAATCCTTAAACCGAGCTGTCAGCCCTTCATTGCAATCAGAAAGTTCCTTTTCGGCTTTGACCAGATTTCTGCTTGCGGGCAGCGAAAGCACAAAAAACAAAGAGGCTAAAGCGAGCGCTGCCAATGTCATAACAGGAGAATACCAGACCATGAGGCAGACAGCGCAAATCAGTGTCAAAAGGCTGTTAGATGCATTGAACAAATCGCCAATACCTATCTGAATGGACTGGGTATCATTGGTAATTGCTGAGAGATAAGTAGCGGTATTTTCCTGACGGAAGGCCGCTATACTTTTTTGTGAGATTCGAGAAAAGAGAAAGCGCTTGTACTGGGCCATTGCCTTAGGAATGCAGCGAGAGGTTGTAAACCGTTCCAGCTGTATAGCGCCAAGATATATCAGCAGCAACCCGACAGAAATCACAAGCAGCTGATGAAACGGCAATGCGGCGGGGTTTCCGGTACAGGCATCTAAAAGCTGCTGAATGAGCCATGCAACTCCCACAGCGCCTGCCGACTCCGCTACTGTAGCAATCATTCCCAGAATAAAATCTCTGGTATTGTTCTGAAAAAAAGAGCGATAATATGGAATTAAAGATGACCTTTTCATAAAACACATCCCCAATATATATGGTTTCTATTTTGTTAACAGAATACAAGCACCTGCGCTTGTAAAAAACTGCTTCGTTTATTCAAGTCAGGCTGCACACAGTATCCCATACCTCAATGTATTTTCAGTCATGGAAAATGCTGCTCAGCCAAATCCGCAGGGCTTTCTTATGCATAAAGTTTACATATCTACGTCAGACAAAGTAAAAAAGCGCCTGTTTTCGAAGCCGAAAACAGGCGCAGTAATACATACAATATACCCTCCCTACAAGGACAGCAATCGTGTGCAACTACTAGCATCTCATTCGGCATAACAAAACAGCCTCGCAACAATCAAATTTGTCCGAAGCGGTTCATGTTTACTGCTGAAATACTAAGTTGTTCATTTCACACCTTTTCGCCAAGCGTCCTTCGTAGAAAGTAACTTCAGTCTAGCATATCTTATAGGAGAAATCAAGATATTTACTTACATAATAAGATAAGGGTTCGTTAAAGCAAAATTTGTTACAGTGTCCCCCAGTTTTCTGTCCTGAAAAACGGAACTGCCGCTCATAAACGATTGCCATTAAGGGCAACAGCTGTTAGATGAATGGGAATAGGGTCAACAAATTATCGTTCGTCACTGAATTTGAAAGTTGCACCATTTTCAAAAGGTGTAATACCATCGTCCATATACAAAACATTTGAGTGTTTTGTGACAAGCCCGATGTAATCATTATCAATAATTTTAAAGCGATACATTTCCTCAGCGTTATCCGACGTACATACCACTATGCCGTTCTCAATATTTGCACTACCTTGCATTGTGATTTCGCCGTGAACCTTGTAAACAAAAGAAATGCTGTCTTGTGCAAAGTCAAATGTTATCTGTGAGGAATCAAATTCCGATGAATATGTGCCTGCGGAAAGACCATAGATGACGGAAT
>JAHHRL010000019.1 GCA_020025825.1 Faecalibacterium sp.
TAACAGCGCGGATAGCGTCGTCGTTGCCGGGGATGACGTAGTCGATCTCATCGGGATTGCAGTTGGTGTCGACGATAGCAACGATAGGAATGTGCAGCTTGCGAGCCTCAGCAACAGCAATGCGCTCCTTGTGAGGGTCAACAATGAACATAGCCTTGGGCAGAACCTTCATGTTCTTAACGCCGCCCAGGTACTTGTCCAGCTTCTCCATCTCCAGCTCCAGCTTAGCAACTTCCTTCTTGGGCAGCAGCTCGAAGGTGCCGTTTTCCTGCATCTTCTGCAGCTGGTCCATACGCTCGATACGCTTGCGAATGGTACGGAAGTTGGTCATCATGCCGCCCAGCCAGCGAGCATTGACAAAGTGCATGCCGCAGCGGTTAGCCTCGTCACGGATAGAATCCTGAGCCTGCTTCTTGGTGCCGACGAACAGAACGTCGCCGCCCTCAGCTGCAACTTCCTTCACGAAGTTGTAAGCCTCATCCAGCTTCTTAACGGTCTTCTGCAGGTCGATGATGTAGATGCCGTTGCGCTCGGTGAAGATGTACTTAGCCATCTTGGGGTTCCAACGACGGGTCTGGTGACCAAAGTGTACGCCAGCCTCCAAAAGCTGCTTCATAGAAACTACTGCCATGATAAAAATACCTCCAAAAATTGTTTTTCCTCCGTGCATCGTGATCCCCCATACGGACCTCCCGCCGAAGGACTGCCTTCCACCCTAAGGGCACATAAAGGCATAATGCACGTGCGTAATACTGGTATAGTATAGCGCACTATGTATGCAAAAGCAATAGGAAACACACAATTTTTGCGCTTTTTCCGTTATTTTAATCGGCTGCAAACAGTTCTTTCAGCCAGTTTTTCCAGTCGCCTGCCTGCCGCTCACGTTTTTGCTCGTCGGTTTCCACAAGCAGCACGTCAACCCCAAACATTTTTACCTTATCAACGGGAATCATTAAGTCGGGCTCTCTGCCCATCAGGCCAAACATTTTGGGTGCGCCGTACAGCACAAATGCCTGAATGCGCCGCCCGGTTTCGTCCATTACCAAATCATCCACCCTGCCAAGGCAGGTTCCGTTTACAGTTTGCACTACTTGCTTTTTGCAGATTTCTCGAAAAGTCATGGTATCCACCTCTTTTTCTATAAAGGGTTCTATATCATCATATCCGTAATGCTGGATTCCCATGCAGAAATCATGTATAATATAAAATAGATTTTTATGAAGCATTAAACACAGCATGGAGGCTTACATGTATAAGAATATTATTTTTGACCTTGGCGGTGTTATGGTTCACTGGGACCCCAAGGAATACTTGATGGAAATGTTTCACAATCCCGTTATAGAGCGCAAAGTGTATGACACGACCTTTGGCAGCAAAGAATGGTTGATGGCAGATGCAGGCGAGATTTCTCGCTTTGCGGCAGATAACGCTATGCTGGACCATGCACGTGCCGCCGGGTATAGTTTTGAAGTGCAGGAGGTTATTGACCACTGGCCCAATATTTTGCGAACTCGCCGTGATGTAGTGGACATTGCCGCACAGCTGAAGGCACAGGGATTCCGTCTTTACTGCCTGAGCAACATTGCATCTGACACAGCTGCGCTTTTGCGGCGCCGCAGTTTCTGGCGTCTTTTCGACGGTCATGTACTTTCCTGTGACATAAACCGCCTAAAGCCGGACCCTGCTATTTATAACGCACTGTTGGAGCAGTACCATCTAAATCCTGCCGAGTGCATTTTTATTGATGATAATGAAGCCAATGTACGCAGCGCCCACAAACTGGGCATCACCAGTATTTTGATGACCTCGGAAGCTTCTGATTTAGTCAAAAATCTGGGGATTTGCGGCATTCACGTCGGCTGACGGAAAAGCGTTTGCAGTAAAGTGCTGCAAACGCTTTTTTCTTTTGCTATGTAACACAGCGAAAGCGCAGCCTGTTTTCGCTGTGTTTTGTTTATGCGTATGCTGTAGCTTCGGTTTGCAAAAGCATTTGGCCGTCTTCGGACAAATCTGCCACGTAATCCTTCCCCTGCTCCAGCTCCCCATCTGCGATTTTGTCTGCCATGGCTTGTTCAACTTGCAATTTGATGTTTGTACGCAGTTCACGTGCGCCGTAGTTACTTTCGCTCTGCTGTACAATCATCTGTTTCAAATGGTTTGTATGCACTATGGAGTAGCCGCCTGTTTTTGCACGTTCCTCCAACTGCACAAGCATCTTTTCCGCAATTTCCAAAAGGCTGTCCTCTGTTAGCGGATGAAATACTACCACCTCATCCAAGCGGCCAAGCAGCTCGGGTCTGAAATACATTTTTGCTTCCTGCCGTGCAAGCAGGTCTTTCTTTTTCCAGTCGTCTTCGGCACCGGCGGAAAAGCCAACCGTTTCGGTCTGGCCGGAAAGCTTGCGTGCGCCCAGATTAGAGGTTAGCAGGATAATGGTATTGGTAAAGTCCACACGGCGCCCTGTAGAATCTGTCAGAACGCCATCCTCCAGAATTTGCAGCAGAATATTTTGGATATCCGGGTGGGCTTTTTCCATCTCGTCCAGCAATACTACACTATAGGGCTTTTTACGGACCGCCTCTGTCAGCTGTCCGCCATCGTCATACCCCTGATAACCCGGAGGCGCACCAATCAAGCGAGATACTGCATGGCTTTCGCTGTATTCGGACATATCAAACTTCAAAAGCGCTTTTTCGCTGCCAAACCAGCTTTGCGCCAAAGCACGTGCCAATGCGGTTTTGCCTACACCGGTCGGCCCTAAAAACAGCATTGCACCCATGGGACGGCCCGGTGCAGCCAGCCCTGTTCGGCTGCGTCGAATGGTACCTGCCACTGCGGCTACTGCACGTGGCTGACCTACGATACTTTCGCCCAGACGACGCTCTAACTGGCTCAGGCGCTCCAGTTCTTTTTCACTGACACGCTCCACCGGGACACCGGATATACGTGCTACAACCCGTGCAATATCTTCCGGGGTAAGCACCCCTGCACAGCGGTTCTGGCGCTCCCTTTCAATGCGCACCGAGGCACTGGCTTCGTCAATCAAATCTACCGCTTTATCCGGCAAAAAGCGTCCCGGCATATAGCGCACACTGAGCGTTACCGCCGCTTGCAGTGTTTCACGCGGGATAACGATTTTATGGTAGCTTTCGTACTTTGGTGCCAACCCCTGCAAAATAGAAAGCGCCTGTTTGGGCGTAGGTTCTTCCACCAGAACACGGCCAAAGCGACGTTCCAGTGCAGCGTCTTTTTCGATATTACGGCGGAACTCCTCCTGTGTTGTAGCGCCAATCACCTGAATTTCGCCTCTTGCCAAGGCAGGCTTCAAAATATTAGACGCATCAATGGCGCCTTCTGCCGCACCTGCCCCTATTACAGTATGAAACTCATCTACAAAAAGAATCGCATTGCCGTCCTTTGTCAGTTCTTCCAGCAGATTTTTGAAGCGCTCCTCAAAATCGCCACGATACTTTGTACCCGCAACCAGACTTGCCATATCCAATGCCAACAGGCGCTTTCCTTCCAAACTGGCAGGGACATCCCCATCTGCAATACGCTGTGCCAGTGCTTCGGCAAGGGCTGTTTTGCCTACGCCCGGCTCCCCCACCAAACAAGGATTATTTTTTTGGCGGCGGCACAAAATCTGAATGATGCGGTCCAGCTCGCTGTCCCGGCAAAATACAGGGTCAAGCCGGCCTTCCTCTGCCCGGCGGGTCAAATCCCGGCAGAACTTATCCGACGCTCGATTGCCACGTGCAGATGCTACTGCACGCACCGGCATTTGAAGCACCACCTGCCCGGTAAGGGCACGGCAGTCCTTTACTGCATCCCCTACGTGCACACCGATTTCCTGCAAGATTTTGCCTGCATGGCAGTTGGTATCCTCCAGCATGGCACACAGCAAATTTTCCGGGCCGGCTTTTGCCTTGCCTGTATTGCGTGCACCTAACACGGCGTAGTCCATAATGCGGTCCAAATCCGGTGCGAATGCTCGCTTTTTCAGATGGGTGCGTTTTCGTTTTTCCTGCGGGAGGTAGCTTTCTACCTGTGAACGCTCCACACGGTGCTTTTGCAAAAACTGAAACACCTCGCTTTTTTTCTCCTCTGTCATAACGGCAAGCAGGTAAGCCGAATCCGCACGGGTTTCGCCCTTGGACCCGGCCAAGCGGAGCGCCCGTGCCAAAAGCCCGCCTGCCGCACACGAAAAGCCTTTATAGTAGCAGACCATATCCGTTTCCTCCTTATTGATACAAGGAGAGTATGGGACAACTTAAAAAAGAAAAAACCTCGACATTTGTCGAGGCTTTTTCTTTTTGTATACTTTTATTTCAGCAATTAAGCCATTGCTGCCAGTGCTTCTGCCAAAGCATGAGAAATCTGGTCCGGGCAGCTGGTGGGGCGAGGGCCGCAGGTAATGCCCTTCATCTTTTCGATAGCGTCCTCTGCCTTCATGCCAACCAACAGGCTTGCAATACCCTTCAGGTTACCATTGCAGCCGCCAATCACTTCGATTGCTGCGATAGTGTGGTCGTCATTCAACTCCAGATTAGTAGCAACGGAACAAGTTCCGCGATTGCGATAGATGTACTTCATTTTACAAGTTCTCCTTTTTCTTTTAACTATTATTTGAGCGCTGCTGTGCCAATTTCCGAATTTGTTTGATTTGTTCCTCGGTGGTGGTACAGGTACCAATAGGCAGGGGACGTTTCGCGTTGCTGCCATGGAAGTCTGTCCCTCCGGTATGAATCAAACCATACTGCTGGCACAGCATATTGCATTCTGCCTTATCCTGCGGTGTATTCCGTGGATGGTCTACCTCAATACCGTCGATTTTGCCCTGAGAGGCCAATTGACGGACCAAGTCCATACTTTGATACACAGAAGGATGGGCAAAAACAATCACTGCTCTGCTTTTGCGCAGCATCTCCAGTACAGTATCCACTGTATCATACTGCGGCTCGTGCACTACCAAGCCCTGCTTTCCAAAAAGCTTTTGGTAAGTTGCTCCATAGATTGTATCTGCTAAATCCAATTTTTGCAATACCTGCATGATAGAACTTTTATAAAGAATCCCGCTGTCCTTTGCATATTCCAGTGCCATTTCCGTTTTGAACTGCGGATATATCTGCTCGATTTCCCGTGCGCTTTGTATATGCACTGCATTGCGGCGCTCCTTCATGCGCTGGCAATGCGCCTCCAGTTCGGGGCATATTTGCGGCCAATAGGCTAAAATATGCACACGGCGTCCGTTAGCTGGGTCGCAGGCAGAAAACTCTGCCGCCGGGATTAAGGAAACTCCATTTACAACAGGGTTTTGCTGCGCATACTGGATACTTTTTACGCTGTCGTGGTCCGAAACCGCAATGGTCGAAAGCCCTGCCTGTGCGGCAAGCTCCGGCAAACGGGCAACCGGCTCTGCACCATCGGAAAATGTTGTATGTGTATGCAGGTCTCCTGCCATAACACATTCCCTCTTTTCTATGAAAATTCGTTAATTTTTGTAGTAGTTAATCAGGCAGCCATCCTGCAGAATCTGACGCTCATCTTCGGTCAGCGGTGCAATGGACATCTGGAATGGCAGCGGGTTCGCCTTGAGCACATACGCTGCAATATGGGACAAATCCCCTGCTACTGCCTCGTTGATGTTCGGAATCAGGATATAATCGCCTAGGCCAAAAGGTGTGGGGCCGCTTAGCTGGAACGGCAGCATACCCCAGTTAATCAAGTTGGAGCGATAACGCTTTGTAGCGTACTCCACTGCAATATTTGCCCCTGCACCCAAAACACGCTGGCAGCTGGCAGCCTGCTCACGGGCAGAGCCGTCACCCGGTTTTACGGCATAAATGGTAGAGGCAATCTGTACATCATCCCAGGTAAGGTTTTCGCAGCCCGGAACCTGCTGAATCTGTGCCAGCAAAGCAGCGTCTGCTGTGCCTTGCACACGGGCTTGCTCCTCTTTTTGTACCGCTTTTGCCATTGGCACATAGTTGGGGTCCTTACGGCTCAGGGTAAACTCTGCCAAACCCAAAGGATTGGAACGGAAACTACTTGTTTCGCCGGAGGGAATCAGCTCGTCGGTTGTGGTTACAGGGTCTGTAATATAGGAAACCACCTTCAGCAGCAGATTTTTACCCAAAGGCGGCATTGCAGGCCAATCTTTAATATTGGGGCCGAGCTTCAGCATTGCATCACACTGCCCTGCGCCAAAGCCCTGATATACACGGCTGCGGTAACTGGTATCATCAAACTCGTATGCGGGAATGGTATCGTCGTAATCCATAGCAGTAGCAGGTGTTAAGATACCGCCATTTGCTGTGGTTGCTGCGATACTGCGTGCGTCCATAAGCGCAACGCCCGACAGCTGCCCATTGCCCGGTTTCGAGCCTTCACGGCTGGGGAAATTACGGGTTGTATGACGAATAGACAAGGCTCCATTAGCAGGCACATCACCTGCACCAAAGCAGGGGCCGCAAAATGCGGTACGTACTGTTGCGCCGCAAGCCATCAGCTCATGCAGGATGCCCTGCTTATCCAGTGCCATCATAACAGGCTGGCTGGCAGGATAAACGCTTAGTGCATAGTCATCACAACCACCGGTGTGCCCTTTCAGGATAGCAGCAGCTTCTACGATATTCTCATACAAACCGCCTGCACAGCCTGCAATAACACCTTGGTCTACACGCAAGCGTCCGTTTTCAATTTTATCAAGCAAATTAAGCGATACATCTTTGCGGCCAACCAGCTTTTGCACGTTTTCTTCGCAGGTATGCAAAACGTCTTTCAGGTTTGCATTCAAATCCTCAATTGCAATTGCGTTGGAGGGGTGCATGGGCAGCGCAATCATAGGACGAATCTTAGACAAATCCACATTGACTACGCCGTCATAGTAAGCTAACGTATCCGGCTGTAAGGAGCGGTAGTCCGCCATGCGGCCATGTGCAGCCAAAAAGCGCTTGGTGGTTTCATCTGTACACCAAATGCTGGAAAGGCACGTGGTTTCCGTTGTCATGCAGTCGATGGCATTGCGGCAATCCTGACTTAACGTATGTACGCCGGGGCCTACAAACTCCATCACCTTATTTTTTACATATCCGCTCTGGAACAGTGCCCCCACAAGCGCAATTGCTACGTCGTGCGGACCTACACCATGCGGCAGGCTGCCCGTAAGGTTTACTGCCACAACACCGGGTTTTGCTACATCATAGGTACGGCCTAATAGCTGCTTTGCCAGCTCGCCGCCACCCTCACCGATTGCCATTGTACCCAAGGCGCCATAGCGGGTATGGCTGTCGGAGCCTAAAATCATTTTGCCGCAGCCGGCAAATTTTTCACGCATATACTGGTGGATAACTGCAATATGCGGGGGAACAAAAATTCCGCCGTACTTTTTCGCCGCAGACAAACCAAAGCGGTGGTCATCCTCATTAATTGTGCCGCCTACTGCGCACAAGCTGTTATGGCAGTTTGTAAGCACATACGGAATGGGGAACTTCTCCAGACCGGACGCACGTGCTGTTTGAATAATGCCCACAAAGGTAATGTCGTGACTGGCCATTGCATCAAATTTTATTTTGAGCTGATTTGCATCGCCGCTTGTATTGTGTGCCTGCAAAATCTTCCATGCAATGGTACCTTCCTGCGCATGCGCAATCTGATTTTCGTCAAATCCTAAAGCTTGCAGCTGCGCCTGCTCACCACCATCTGCTAAAATCCACTGGCCACGTGCCAGATATGCACCCGCTTTACTGCATTCAATCATTACAAAACCCTCCTTATCCGATTGGAAAGCTCGTTTTCATTTATCTCTTATTGTTTTTCCTATTAAATCTGCATCTCTGCATCTTGTACGAATACATTTTACAGTATAGCACCTTCCTGTTACAGGAACATGACATTTTTAGTTATTTTCTGTGGAAGGCTCCGGTTCCGGCTTCCACGGCTCACTATCCAAAATACTGGGACAAGTATGCCACCGTTCCTCGTCACTGTTATAGGTAGTCTCCAGCCATTCGGCAGCCTGTTTACGGCCTTCCTCTGTAAAAGGAAAGGTCTTTTTAATATGCAGTGCAGGGTCTGTGTACTCCTTTGCCCACGGCTCCGGCCAAATTGTACCAGCCAAAACAGGAACTTCTTCCTCGGTTCCGTCCTCTTTTTGCTGTATTTCTTTTTTTGTTGTAAAATAATAGCGCATACCAAAATGGGCTCCGCTATACTCATTTTTAGATTTGAAATAGTGCAGCATGGGAATTGTACCAAGCATATCTACACCTCCTATGGAATACTTTATCATTAGTTGAAATTGCACTTATTGTAGCATATTTTATAAGCTTTTGCACGTGAATGGAAAAAGAGTTGACTTTTTTTACATGTGCGCTATAATGATTAAGCATTCTATGCGGGGATAGCTCATCCGGTAGAGCGGCTGCTTCCCAAGCAGCAGGCGGCGGGTTCGAGACCCGTTCTCCGCTCCATAAATAAAGGCCTAGTTGATTCTAAGAGATTGGAATTGACTAGGCCTTTTTCTCGTAATATTGTTCAAAGCGTTTCAGGGGCAAGGTGGAACTCCTTGTTCCGGGTAAGATTCTGCTTGACTGCAAGCCAGCAGTCACTAAGCTGAAAAATGGCTTCGGTGGAACTCTTGCAATGCATAGTCGTAGGTATCTCCCAGCGGGATCTGGGTCGCAGAAAAACAGCTGGTCGCTGTTCCACGCTTTGATCTCTTTATTGTGAATTGCGACTTTTTTTGCCATTATACTAAACATTTCAAATTACAAAGGCAAAGAAAGGAGCACAAAATGATTTGTAAAAATTGCCACTGTGATGTCCCCACTGGGAAATTTTGTTTGTTCTGTGGTTGGGATCAAAACCACATCCCCGCAGACTGTACTTTAGAAAAAATTCATGCGCGTTGGGTACGCGGCAAACATTATCGTGAACTGACGCGTGCCGGTAAAGCTGGCTACGACCTTGCATGGCGCAGACGGCTTTGTTGTTTAGCTGATAAAAAGATAAATCAGATTTCATTATCTGAATATCAGGAGATTTTGGATGCAATGGCCGATGAAGGTCTATCCAAGAGCACACAGGCTAAAGTCCAACATCTGATTAGTCAATTATCTCAGTTGGCCATAGCTGAAGGCATCCTGATTAGGAATCCTGCTTGTAATTTGATTTTGGAAGGCCGAAGCAGTCGGGAAACACTTCCTTTTGAAGACCATCATATTGCAGCACTACTGCAATATGTGCAAAATCCAGAAGCAACTTATCTGGAAGCTGCCAAAATTACTTTAACTTTGATTTTCACAGGTTACAGACCCGAAGAACTTTTCAGCATTCGTCGCTGCAATGTAAACCCGCAAGAAGGTTTTCTGATTGCCGGTTCCAAGACGGAAGCCGGAAAGAATCGGATCGTACCTGTTGTTGATATTATTGCACCCTTTCTGACAGAATGGTATCTTTCCTGCCCACAAGACCCAGATGCATATTTGATTCGCAGCGCAAGAGGTGGAAAGGTTGTTCTAAATAATTGGAGGGCGCGCCAGTTTTATCCTATGACACAAGAACTGGGCATCAATCGCCCAGATCAGATTGCATCAAAAACAAAAGTTCCGCATATCACCCCCTACTCTGCACGGCATACATTCGCTACGCTGGCGTGGCGAGCCGATGTAGATTCCAATGCCTTGACCAAGATGATTGGTCACGCCAGCATAAAAACAACTGCAAAGCATTACATTCACCGAGATTTCATGAAAATGCGAGCCGAAGCCAATAAAATTTCAGAATTTTGGCTATCCGGCCATGCAGTATAATCTATAACACAGCCGTAAACAGGCACGACAATTTGTCGTGCCTGTTTTTTTATATCACACAGAAAAAGAAAGAGAGGTCACTCACTATGAAAATCATTGCAATCGCCAATCAGAAAGGCGGCGTCGGCAAAACCACTACCACAATCAACTTGGCAGCAGCTTTAACAAAACAAGGAAAACGGGTTCTCTGCATTGACTTTGACCCACAGGGAAACCTTTCCGCTTGTCTAGGCTATGACGCTGATAATGCCAAAGATACCCCTACAATTAGCGAGCTGATGCTTGCAGAAGCAGCTCCCACCATGATGGGCAATGCGATTACTTCCAATCTGGAGGACCTGATTCAACACAATACAGAAGGTATTGATTATGTACCCAGCAATCTGTTGCTGGCATCTGCCGATGTGTTTCTGGCTGGTGCTATGCAGCGTGAATTAACTTTGAAGCGCATTCTTGCCAGCTGTCCCCTTTCAGAACGATATGACTTCATCTTCATCGACTGTTTACCTTCGCTGGGCATTTTGCTCACGAATGCGCTGGCAGCTGCCGACAGCGTTCTGATTCCTTTACAGGCACAAAAGCTGGCACTGGACGGTCTGACCCTGCTGATGCAGGTCATCCAGCTTGCTCAGCGCACCATCAATCCGTCGCTGCACATCGAGGGTATTGTAGTTACCATGATGACCGGCACAATCTTGAGCCGCAGTGTTGTGACCTCTTTGATTGAAGCCTATGGACCTCTGGTATATACCACAGCAATCAGCTCCAGCGTAACTGCTGGCAACAGTACCACTGAACAGCGCAGTCTGGTTGCAGATGCCGAAAAGCGTCATCGTGGACCGAACCTTGGAATGGAATACATCGACCTCACAAACGAATTTCTGATGAAACAGGAGGAACAGAAAAATGGCTAAGCTGGAAATCAAAACAAGTCAGCAGAAGATTCCGTCGGAGTTATCCACGTTGCTATTTGGCATTTCTCCTGAGCAAAAGCAATCCGCAGACCTGCAAAAGCAGGTGCAAGATATTTCTCTGGAGCAGCTGCATCCGTTCCGAAACCACCCGTTTAAGGTGTTGGACGATAAGGACATGGCCGACATGGTGGAAAGCGTTACACAATTTGGCGTATTAGTTCCTGCCATCGCACGTCCCGACCCTAATGGCGGTTATGAGTTGATTGCCGGCCACCGCAGACACCATGCGTGCCAGTTGGCCGGAATGGTAACCATGCCGGTTCTTGTTCGAGAAATGGACGACGATGAAGCTACCATCATTATGGTAGACAGCAACCTGCAACGTGAAACCTTGCTCCCCAGCGAGCGAGCTTTCGCCTACAAGATGAAGCTAGATGCCATGAAGCGACAGGCCGGCAGACCTGCAAAAGAAAATATGTCCCAACTTGGGACACAAAAACGTTCGGACCAACTTCTTGCCGAGCAAATGGGTCAAAGCCGTAATCAAATCCAGCGATTTATCCGCTTGACCGAGTTGGTTCGCCCTTTACTTGACTTGGTAGATGAAAAGAAACTACCCATCAATCCAGCCTATGAACTTTCTTTTTTGAAGCACGATGAGCAGCAACTGCTGCTTGAGGAAATGGAACACACAAACACAGTTCCTTCCCTTGCACAAGCGCAGCAGCTGAAACAGTACAGCCAAGAAGGAAAACTTTCATCTGCAGTGATTGAAGTTATCCTATCTGAAGAAAAGAAACCCCATCGAGAACAGGTTCTCTTAGACAGTCGTACACTTCACAGATACTTCCCCAAGAGTTACACCACGAAGCAAATGGAAGAAACCATCCTTCAGCTACTGGAAAAATGGCAGCAGGAACAGTAAGCTGCTTTTCATTCAGTAAAGCTGGAGGTCTATTATGTTTTTTACCAGTTTATTAATATTTGTTCTTTGGCTTTCTCTCGTTATCTTCCTTTTTTCATTCTTAATTCTTAATTGTGTACTTATGCTTCCTCATAATATGAGTGCATTGTGGGCTATTGTCATTGCAATGGTCATTTCTTCTATTTATGCCATTTGCGAAATGCAGATTTTTGTCAACGGAATTCCAAAAGAGCTAAGCATCAAAAGTACCCCCACAAAGACGATTAAAAAAGAGAAATCTTTCCCGAACATACTTCCTTCTTTCTGCGATATGCTTACGTCCTTGTGTGCAATCCTTTTTGGCTCTACTTTTCTTGTAGCTTATGCTTACATGTGGTACAGCTTAATACTTAATGCGTTTTTAGAACTCACAGCGTACCCCCCCATCATGTGTAAAATTGTGTCTATCTTGGGCGGGTTATGTGGAGCTATTTTTATGATTTATAGTGTATCAGAATAATGGTTCTATTATGATAGACACCATTGGAGAAACAAAAAAGCGAAGATTCCAAGAAGTGATTTCATTCAAGTATTCAACTAAAACAGAAATAGAAATAGAAAGCGCGGCTTATTGCCGCGCTTTTCTTATGATGAGGAGAATTCTTTATGAAATTAACCAAATCCCTGTGCCGCAAACTAATGCGCAAGCAGCTTGGTACACGCGGCATCCCCCGTATCCAGTGGGCTGCGTCGAACGAACACAACCCATTGGGTAAAAAAGCCATTGCCCGTTTGGGGGATAACCTTATGGTCTATTTTTCTAAACGCATCTGTTGCGATGAAACCGGCGAATGGTTTGAAACAGATGAAATTTGGATGGTGATTGTCCCCATAGAATCCTCTTGGATTCACATCTTCCCCAAAAACAATAATGCGTTATCTCTTCTGTTTGACGCAAACAGTCTGGAACTACTACCAAGAACGACCGAAGTAATTAAGGAGTGAGCCATGCATTATCAGATTGAGAATTTTTGTGCGGCAACCAACCGCACAACCCTTTGTGCTACTGCAGACCTGATTTTGGAAAACAAAGTCTGTATTTGTGGAATCAAACTAATCCGCAACCGAAACGGAACATTATTTCTATCTTTTCCCACTCATAAGTTGGGAGATTGTTATGTCGAAATCATTCGTATGCTTGACCCCTCCATGCAAAAATCTATCGAGCAAGAAATGATAGCACTATACCAGCGCAAATCTTAATTTCATTTATGTCAATCCGCACATTTGGTGCGCTTTGAATATTAAAAGTGCGGTGGCAGGACATCGCACAATACCAAAGAAAGGATAATTTGTCATGTATTTTGAAAAGAAGAAATTGGCAGCTTTGGCTATTGCAGCCATTGTAAGCGCAACCGGTATTGCTCCTGCAGCTTTTGCCGCAGAACCTTTTACTGCACCTACCCCATCTGCAGTTGCTGCACACCCCAACAACACCATGAGCCCCACTAAGACAGTTTACCCCATTGGTACTAAAACCTTTTATAAGGTTACCGGCACGCAGGTTTCTTATGCCGACCGAGATGATGGCACCGGCTATATTGCTGTACCGTCTGCTTACATTTCCGGTAGTGAGTACAATCCTGACAACATTGCTTACGGTATGTATGTTACCAATGACGGCTCTGTCCACTTCGTTGATTTGAGCCTGTGCGCAGAGAACAACGGTACCTACACTTGGTACCACGGCACAAAGGATTCTGCCACTGTTTCGTCTGATGTAGACACTGCAACCAACAATGACCCCACAATGGGAACCGACTTCTACATCAACATTGAAAAAGATGCTATCAATCCCGATGGCACCGATTCTGAGGAAGTCGTTATCAATGGCACTAACGACCCCCGTGTAGACTATGAAATCACTGTCAGCACGAAATCCAGCTACCAGCTGAATGTTACAGTGCCTATGTTTGTTTGTATGTATGGTTACGGCGGTGATGGCAGCATCGTAGAGCCTACCTCTGATGCATACCGCTTGGAGAATGCTTCCACCCGTAACGCAGATACTTCTGCAACGATTGTAGATGTTACCAAGCTGACCCACTACACACGCATTTATGACGAGAACCATTCCAACGAAGAACTGTACGCAATCGCTTATAACAAGGTAACCGGCGACTACATGTACTGGTACAGCCAGCCTACCGTTTCTTTAGACCAAGATTGGATTTACAACAACCAGATTAAGGACTTGCACCTGAATGCATCCGGTGAGTGCTACGTTATCTATATCGACGGCGAATGGCACTTTAAGACCAGCGGCGTTTTGGAAGGCGATACCTTGAAGGAAACTGTTCCCGGTGTTGAAAGCAACCACGCTCTGGCTGCTGACTTTGTATACGGTGAATGGAACTTTGGCACCGCACCTCAGGTTGGCGACAAACTGGAAGGCGGCAAAAACGAAGGCATGCCTGTTGATATTTCCGGCATTCAGGCAGTTCCCCACACTTGGAAACTCGTACCTTTGAATAAGAAAGCAACCGACCTGAAGCGCGGCGAACTGACCATGAGCATTGCTCCTGTTACCGCATTCAGCAATGCATCTGCAATTGACCTGTCCACTGCAAGCGGCAAGCTGGATATTACCGAGCGTGGCTGGCTCTTGGATGCACCGACACTGAACGATGATGGCAGTGTCAAGACCAAGACCTCTTTGGGCTTGATTACCAATGCACAGATGGCTGGTGGTGCAATCAACGATGCTGGCTGCACCAGCGTTGTGAGCGTCTACTACACTGTTATGCCTGGTACTACCATTCAGAACAGTGAAACCAACTCCACTGTTGCAAACGGTGCTGACAGCAACCGCTAAATCTCCAATGCTCCTTGTGAAGAATTGATATCAACGGCCGAAACGGTGTCCTGCCACCGCTTCGACCGTTTCATGGGTTCTTCACCCAAATATATATTCAGGAGGTTTTTATGGTTACAGACGAAAAGAAGAAAAGACACGGGAAAAAGGCACTTATTGCAATCGTCGTACTGCTATTGCTTGTGCTTATCGGTTTAACTGGTTGGTATCTCTGGCCGCATGAAACTACCCTTGAGCGTTCTGTCCGAGCTGAGCTTGGTCAGTTGGACGGCAAGACCACCGCAGAAATCGAAGCGGAACTAAACCGTGTGGTCGAGGAAGGAAACATGAGCATATCTATCAATGTGAATCCTACTTTTGCCACTGGCGATGCCGAAGGAACATTGCAAATTGAAAACAGCCCAGCAAACTTATACGCACAAACTGTGGTTATCACACGTGATGATACACAAGAAATCCTTTACAAGTCTGGACTGTTGGAACCAAACTACCATATCCAAACTGACCGGCTCTTGGTGGACTTGGATGCAGGTAATTATGATTGCACTGCTACATTTACTGCTTACGATTTGGAAACCAATGAACCTATCGGACAAGCAGCAGCTAAAATTAAAATCACTATACTTGCTTAAGGAGGTTTTTCTATGCGTTCCAAAAAAATTATCGTTACTGTTGCCGGCCTTATGACAGCTGCATTGCTTGGCACTGCTGCCTATGCAGCCGAGCCTACACCGCCAATTCCAGCTCCCGGCAGCGCAGTTGTTTCCGATGAATTGACACGTTCTGATAATCAGAACCCCTCTGGAGCCAATACAAAATTCTTCTTGTTTATCGAAAATCCTGTTGAAGCTACTGACATTCCCAAAACTGGAGATTCTGGCCCCGATATGCTGCCTTTACTGATTGGTGCAATCACAGCTGGGTGCGGATTTTTAGTCTGCAACGCCTATGCAAACCGCAACTCGTAAAATTGCTCGCATTGCCAGCTGGTTGTTACTTATCATATTTTTTTCTCTTTGCTGCAAAATCACATTACTGTATCATGCCACATTCCTTGTACAACGGCAAAATCAACACCTAACAACCCTAAAAAATGCTGCTTCATCATACAATGCGCAGTTTGCCGCACTATCCGAAATCAATCCAGACCTTGCTGGATGGTTGACTGTAGATGAAACAAGCGTTGACTTACCAGTTGTCTTTGGCAGAGATAACCAGTGGTATCTGGAACATGATTTTAATGGGGATACAAACCGACATGGAACCTTGTTTTTAGATGCAGCTACCAATTCAGATACAGCCGGAAATCTAATCATTTACGGTCACAATATGAAAGATAACACCATGTTTGGCGAGCTGGATTTGTTCAAAGCAAAAAGCTTTTTCACAAAAAATGGCCTTGTACTTTGGGAAACCGAACAGGATAAAACCTACTATCAAATCTTTGCAGGTTTGGTTCTTCCCGGTTCTTCGCTTTCACCAAACTATATAGACCTAACTAATTGGGCAAATGAATTAAATGATACAGCTGCAACAGATATGCTGCAACAGCTGCACAGCCGTGCCAATCTCTGGCGCAATGTACAGCATCATTCTGGTGACCGCTATTTGTTCCTCGTTACCTGTGATTACACAAAAAGCAATGGTCGCTGGGTACTGGTTGCACAGAGTTTATCAGAAGAAGAAACAGAACGCATAAAGGAGGTATCTTAACAGCACCTTCTTTTAGAAAGGACTATATCATGATTGTCGGCATTGATACGGAAACGACTGGACTTTATATTGCTGATGACGAAATACTACAGGTCAGTATGGTAGACAAGTACGGAACGGAGCTACTCAACGAATATGTAAAACCGAAGCATCATACCGAATGGCCAGAAGCAGAAGCTGTGAATCACATTTCCCCTGCTCAAGTGCAAGACTTGCCAACCATCGACGTTCATATTGAAAAAATCGTGGACTTACTGGAACAGTCCGAGAAAATCATAGGCTACAACACTGAATTTGATTTAGGCTTCATCGCAGTGGCTGCTGGAAAAGACGATTTCTGGTTACAACGCATGACGGCCAAGTCGGTAGATGTAATGCGTGAGTTTGCCGAGGTATATGGAGAATGGAGCGAAAAATACGAGGGCTATCGATTCCAGAAACTTACTACCTGTGCAGAATATTATGGATACGCTTGGCCCAACGGCCCTCATGACAGCTTGGAAGACGCAAAGGCCGCTGTTTACTGCTGGCCACGCGTTTCCGGAGATTTGGCATGGATACTATCCCAGGGGCAGCTAACCGACCTGCAACGCCTATCGGACGCAGAGCTGGAATCGCAGCTCCGACACAGCGACCATGTGTTACAGTTATTTGATACCGCCTTGGAAAATCTGGCCACAGAAGGCAGTCCCAGTGCTATGAACCCCATGGGTAAAATGCCGCAAAAGTATTATGACCTTCTCCACACAAAGCAGAATTATAGAAACGGTCTGCATTAAAATCTACTAAATGAATTAGCAAGTCGGACGCAGCCATCGCTCACTAATCGGTTAGCAGATGCCCAGCAACAGGCTGCAACAAAAACAGCTGAGCTTTCGGATTCGGCTGCCGCTAACATGTACTCCTCCCCTGCCATTTCTCAAAGACAAGCCGAGTTGGAGCGCTGACACCAATGAAAAAACATAAGAAAAGGAGAACATAAAATGGAAAAAGGATACATGACCCCGAACGACCGTTTTTCTCTTTTCGAAGTCGAAGGCGGCGGATATGTGGTATATGATGAATCGAAGGAAAACTTCTATGCAGACGAAACAGGTGTTGGAAAACACATTCCAGACTATAACGAAGCACAGGCATATCTGGCTGCTGTAAAGGCATATCATACCGCTTTGGAAACACCACAGCAGGAAATCTCCGCAGCGCTGAACGAGGGGCCGGAAAGATTAGAACGTCTGCAAATCCACCCCGTAGAACAGGTGGACCGCCCCGATTTTCACCCTTACGTTGTTGTCTATCATTTGAATGACACGCAACAAAAACGGATTCAGAACTTGTCTGAAAAGGACAATCGCCTGAATCAAATCAAAGGAATCGATTTCAACCAAACACCAGAACAGTGGTTTCAGGGTGTCATGAACGCAGGTTCTTCACACACGATTGACAATACACTGGACTTTTGGGAGAGGTCTTACGAAAATTTTTTAGACAACCAAAAGTCTCCCCCTGAAAATATTTGTTTATCGGAACGCTTAGCAGATGCCCAGCAACAGGCTGAAACCGTTAATACGCAAAACGCTCCAGAAATGGATAATGCACTTGAATTGTAAAGAGGGATAAAATGAACAATGAAATCAATATACTCCTTGTCAAACCCGGTCAGTATCCGGAAGAAATCAAAGTAGAGCCTACATTTGAAAATTTACAGAAGTTGGTTGAGGGCGATATTGAATACGTTTATCCCTGGCACGACAAGGCCTGTATTGTTTGCGATGACGAAGGAAAGCTCAAGGGACGCCCTCTGAATCGACCTTTGGAGAACTATGACATTCTAGCCGGCACCTTCCTTGTATGTGGTCTAGGTGACAGTAATCTTTGCAGCTTGACCCCCAATCAAATGAAGTTCTATGAGAAAAAGTATCACACCCCCTATTTGTTCTTCGCCACCCTGACGAACTATATTCAATGCATGGAATGCACGCCAGCACAGTATCAACATTTTCAGCGCAATGCCCATGAAAAAGAATCCCTGTCCGAACGATTATCCGATGCTCAGCAACAGGCTAACGATTATAACCAGCAAGGTAATGTCAAACTGGACGAATCTATTCTTATTGATTTGTAAAGGAGCGCTTGTCATGAATTCCAGTCCCATTTGTCCGAAATGCGGCGGACGTTTGCTACTATTGAAAGAATCGACCGAAGTCTTCCTTATCTCTCCGGATTCTACTGCAATGTTTATCCCATTTCCGGAAACGTCAGATTCTCCTACTTCTGCCCCGGAAGTCTCTTACAAACTAATTTGTTATGGTTGTAAGAAGTATTATCCCTGCACAATCACAGGCGGCAAGATTTATCTGAATAATACTACCGCACCAGATTTCTTGGAAAAGAAATTAACATATACAGAATAAAATCTCATTTCCTTACAGCAATTAAAAAAGTGACGTTCTGTAATGCAAAGAACAGTTGGTTATGTTACAATAACATTGAATTATATAAGCTATTTATAAATAACACCGATACACTCTGGAGGGATTTATTATGAAAGAAACGTGGAACGCTTTATCCCCAAAGCAAAAAACTATAATTGGTGGTACTGCTGCACTGCTTTTGGTTGTAACGGTAGTGGCGCTTGTGATTGTCAATCGACCGCATGAAGCTGCTCCCGAAGCAACGCCTACACCTACAGCAACGGTACAGCCCACTGCTACACCGGAAGCCGAACCCACGGCTACCCCCGAAGCAGCCCCCACGGCCAAGCCCGAAAGTAAACCGGCTACAAAGCCCGAAAGCAAACCGGCAGCCGCACCAGAAACCAAACCCCA
>JAHHRL010000020.1 GCA_020025825.1 Faecalibacterium sp.
CATCGCAGACTCTCTGTGAAGGCATAACTGTCTTTATCTTCGCTTCAACGGTTTGAATATATTTTATTATGCTTTATGCTAACACATAAATACAGATAAGTCAATCTCTATCCTGAAATACGAATATACGGTTCTGCATATAAAAATTCCGAGGTCAGTTTGTTTTGCACTTTCCTCGGAATTTTTCATTTTATATTGCCTTGCACTGCCGGATGAAAATCTTTTAGTATTTTCTAATTACTTTCGCATTCGGTGTATGTAAATGCTTAGCCTTTTTTCTATTTACGCAATATGCGCTGCCATCCAATTGTAAATGTCCTCAAACACCTGTTGTCTGTTCAGCTCATTCAAAATTTCGTGACGGCCGCCGGGATACAGCTTGCAGCTTAAATCCTCAATGCCTACTTGCTGATACATTTGATGCACTTTTTTCACGCCTTTGCCCAAATCGCCAACAGGGTCTTGGTCGCCTGACACAATCAGCATTGGCAAATTCTGTGGAATACGCTTTGCGTTATCTTCGTTGCAGCTAAAGCGTACTGCTTCAAACAGTCCTTGAAAACCATTCAAGGTGAACGTATAGCTGCACCGAGGCTCTGCGTAATATTTCTTTACAATTTCCACATCACGAGTCAGCCAACTCTTTTCCGGCTGTGCGCCCGTTGTATCAAAGTTTTTGTACGAGGGACCATAAATCATTTTTTGCACAAACGGGCTTCGGTGATGACCGCCCAATACCGCTGTCATTCCCTTTACCACAGTCAGCGCCATACCGGTTGTTGCGCTGGGGGTATACCCAGTGCCCATTACAATTGCACCGGAAAGTCCGCCGCCGTGCAGCGACAAATACTTGCGCAGCATAAACGAGCCCATGCTATGCCCTAAGATAAAATAAGGCAAGCCGCTGTTTTCTCCTTGTATCTTTTGGCGTAAGCGGTGAATATCCTCTACAACGGTGTCGCTGGGGTTTTGTTCTGCAAAATATCCCCAGTCCGACCGGCTGCATACGGAATGGCCATGGCCGATATGGTCGTGCCCTACAACTAGAAATCCATGCTCTGTCAGGTACTCGGCAAAAGGTGCATATCGCTCGATGTACTCCACCATACCGTGAGAAATCTGCAAAACTGCATGATATTCTCTATTATCCGGCTCCCATTTGATTGCATGGATTGTGGTTTTTCTATCTTTGGACAAAAAAGAGAACTGCGTTGTTTCCATGGTAAATCTCCTTCCCGGCAAAGAGGTTCTGATTTATACTGTCTTCTTCAAAAATCCTCTTTTATTCGCCAAACTGCTGCGCAGCCTTTTTCAGCATTTCACGGATTGGCAAATGATACGGGCAGCGCTGCTCACAAGCACCGCACTCCACACATGCAGATGCCTTAACCTCCATAGCCTCATAGCGTTTCCGTGCCCAATCCTCTAAGTTATACCGTGTCAAATAGCCTTGCATCAAAAATACACTGGGAATCTGGATACCCACCGTACAGGGTGCACAGTAATTACAGCGGCGGCAGAACTGTGTGCCCAACGTTTTGCGGAGTTGTTCCATTTTTTCCTTTTCTTCTTCGGTTAGAGGGGCATCATTTGCAATTGCTGCCAAGTTTTGCTCTACTTCCGCAGCATCTGCCATACCGGGAATGACCACCGTTACTTCGGGCACTGTTGCCAAAAAGTGCAATGCTAAATCTGCATCCTCGATTGCACCGCCTGCCAAAGGCTTCATAACAATAAAGCCAACGTTCTGCTCGGCAGCCCGTTTCATCAATTCTTCGCCCTGTGTCTCCACAATGTTATACGGGAACATAATGGTTTCTACCCAGTCCAAAGTCAGTGCTTTTTCAAATACTTCTACAGAGTGCGCTGTCAAACCAATATGACCGATTTTTCCGGCTTCTCGTGCTTCCAGCAATGCTTCTAGCGCACCGCCGGGAGCAAGTACCTTGTCCAAATCCTGCATGCTGGGATTATGCACCTGATACAGGTCAATGTAGTCTGTCTTCAGATTTTTACGGCTGATATCAATATCACGTGCCATGCCCTCTTTATCTCGAGACATACTCTTGGTTGCCAGAATAAACTTATCCCGTACACCTTCTAGTGCATGGCCCAGATATTCTTCGCTTACCGTATATCCACGGGCAGTATCAATGTAGTTTACCCCTGCGTCTAGCAACTGGTGAATCAGCTTTGTTGTTCCCTCAGCGTCGATACGCTGGATTGGGATGCCGCCTAAACCCAAACGAGAGATTTTTAATCCGGTTTTACCTAAAATACGATATTCCACGTTTTGCTTCCTCCTAATACTACGGTCTGCTTATAATAAGTACCCGTCTTTAATCCTTTTTGCAGTTTTACCCTTTTATACAAATTTGTGTACAATTTAAGTATAGCAGTCCCTCTACAGAAAAGGAATCCTCTTTTATAAGGATTTTTCACAAAATCATCTTCGCATTTTCGTCATTGTATTAAGTGCCTTTATTTGCCTTTTGATTTTTGCTGCGTTACAATAAATCTTACCAACACTAATTTATAGGAGAGCTTACAGATGAATCAAATCGAACGTATTCAGCTAATGGAACAAGCTTTTAATGAATCTATCAGTGCTGTACAAAATCTTGCTGACGCAATTGAACAATACCGTGAAGTCCTGCAAAAATTCAACGCCTTAAAAGCATACTATCAAAGTCCACAGTGGATGAAAGATGCCGACGACGACCGCAACGGCAAAATACCCGATGATTTACCCAGAGGTATTTTATCGGAAGACGGAATTTTCGACTTGCTGACGGACAACTATGAGCTTATGCAGGCGATGGAAGAAATTTTGAGTATGCAAAATGACAATCAGCTGCACCATTTCGGCGATTGATTCGTACTTGGCAAAACGTTATTGCCTTTATTTTTAAGCAAAAAGGAGAGCCTGATACCAATCAGGCTCTCCTTTTTATTATTTTAGGATAAATCTTCATGAAGGGTTACCAAACTTTTGTTCGTTAAAAGTTCATAACCACTTTGGTATCCTGATACGGTACTACGTCCAATTCTACTCCATAGACTTCTTTCAGCATTTCGGTAGTGACCACCTCTGTTGGCGCCCCCTGCGCCACAATGCGGCCACGGTTCGATAATGCTACAATGCTGTCACTATAACGAATTGTCTGGTTCATATCGTGCAGGACCATAATAATTGTGTAACCGAACCGCCGGTTCAGCATTTTCACCAAGCGCAGAATCTGTATCTGGTATCGTATATCCAGATACGTTGTAGGTTCATCCAGTAAAATGATGTCCGTCCCCTGTGCCAGTGCCATTGCAATCCAAACACGTTGGCGCTGTCCACCCGAAAGATTTTGGATGGTTCGATTACGCAGCGGCAAAACGCCGGTAATTTTCATCGCCCGTTCAATCAGGCGCACATCCTCCGGACTGCTGGCGGAACGCCCCATTTTGGTATACGGGATTCGTCCGTATGCTACCAACTGTTCCACCGTCAAATCTCCCGGAGCCGTATTGTTCTGATGCACGATGGCAACACGGCGTGCAAAGTCTTTTAGTCCCAGCTTTTCCAAAGGCGTAGAATCCAGAAAAATCTGCCCCCTTGCAGGTTTAAGATTTTTTGTGAGCAACTGAAACAACGTGGATTTTCCACAGCCATTGGGTCCAATCAGTGTTGTTATTTTTCCCTTAGGAATTGTAAGGTTCAAATCCTGCAAAACTACTTTATTTTCATACGCAAAGGAAAGCCCCTGCACCCGGAAGCACGCTGTATTATTTTCCATAGATGCCTCCGTTCTTTCTCAGCAAGACCACAAAAGTAATACCGCCCAAAACAGCCAGCAATACCGATGCATTCATTTCATGCGGCCGAATCATAGTACGTCCCAGTGTATCTGCCAGTAAGAAAAGCAATGCACCAGACATTGCGCAAAACGGCAGCAACCGGCGGTGGGCACTGCCTACCAAAAGGCGGCCAATATGTGGCACCAGCAATCCGATAAAGCTCACGGGGCCCACAATAGCGGTACAGCCACTGGCCAAAAACACCGCCGTTAAACTAACCAGCAAGCGTACTTTATCAATATTTACGCCCAATCCACGGACCGTTTTGTCTTCCAATCCGCACAGGTCACACCAGTGTGCACAGGCAAAAGCCAATACCAAACCCAGCCCGGCTACCGCAGCCAGTACATGGACATCCTCCCACGTTTTCATGGTGATATTTCCCTGTACAATAGCCGCCACACCGGAAGCATTCCCGCCGCTCATAGCCCGCAGTGCTTCGGACAAGCCCGAAAACAAGGACTGAATAGCAATACCCATTAGGATAATACGCATGGGTGATAGCGTGCCTTTCCATGCGAGGCCGCAAACCATGGCAAACGCTGCAAGTCCACCCAAAAAGCTGAACAGCGGTGTAAAAAAGTACAGCTGCGGGAAAATCATCGAAGCTAACACAGCCGCAAAGCCTGCGCCGCTGGAGATGCCTAAAAGGCCAGGGTCTGCCAGCGGATTTTTCAGTACAGCCTGCAACAGTGCACCTGCAACAGCCAGCGCTGCGCCTGCCATCATAGAAATAAGGATACGGGGAAAGCGCAAATCATAGACCGATGCTACATCTTTATCATATTCAATAAACAATCCTCGCAGTAATTGCGGTACTGTCAGGCGGATACTACCCAGATTGATTGAGATAAAAAATAGCACCAGCAATGCTGCACTTACCAGAAAAAAGGCAGCCACGCATTTGCTTTTCTGCTTATTCTGTGTTGTCATGCGGCAGCCCTCTTTTCATACAAAATCTTATCCAGCACTTCCAGCGCTTTCGGGTAGGTAAAGTTTGCACTCATTCCAAAATACTCCGGAGGCAAATCATAGACCTGATTATTTTTCACAGCCGAAAAATGCTTCCAAATATCGTTGGTACGAAATTCCTTGTCGAACATTTCCATAACGCTGTCCGGCATTGCGTGAGCTGTACGCAAAATAATATCCGGGTCCTTTTGCAGCATATCCTCTGTATTCACGTTGAGAAATTCCTGGTCCGTTCCGGCATAAACATTCTGCCCGCCTGCCAGTGCTACCAAACTGCCTGCATAGGAATTTTCGGTAGCAACTACATACGACCCCGGCAAACCCATCAGTACAAGCACACGGGGCGCCTCCTGATTTTGATGATTTTGCTGATATGCAGTATAGTACTCCTCAAATTCCTCCACCAATGCATCTGCCTGCGGCTGGCGGTTAAACAGTTTGCCCATATCCTGAATGGACTGGTACATTCCAAAAATGGTTTTCAGATTCAAAAAGCCGTATTTCAGGCCGGCAGCCTCATACTTTGGCTGTAAATCGCCCTGTAGGCTGGAAGGGCTGAGTACCCATTCAGGCGAAAGCTGCGAAAGAATTTCCAAATCCGGGCTCATCGGGCTGCCCACAACAGCAGCGTCTGCATATTGCTGCGGAATTTCGGAAATTGAGGTTTGCGGTACTCCTACCAAGTCCAAATCCAGTTTTTCACAAATCTGCATCACCGCTACACTGGTTGCAGCAATCGTTTCGTTTCCTGTTGTTTCTGCTGCACCGGTCGGTGTATCAGCAGATACGGTCGGTCCGGATTGGTCCACACAACCGGTAAACAGGCAGGCAAGGCACAGTACCAATGCTACCAATGCCTTACGGTGTCTCATACCTTTTCCTCCCAGTTGCTATCTAAAAAGTCTACATCCAAGTCTTGCTCATCCGGTTGTGTTTCCGGAAAAGCCGCTGTGCCCTGCTGGCTTCGCTGCTCTAAAAATCTTGTTACCAATGTTTTCAGACCCCAAAATGCCAGGCACGCCAACAACTGCGCACAGAACACCAATACAAAGAACATCACCCACACACTTGCAGAAATTTCCACCTGCTGGGGCTTTGCATTGCTCACAGTGGTCTGCTGCGCTGCGGCCTTGTTGGAACCGCCCGTTACCAGACCTACTGTATTATCCGGGATTGCCGAATCTTTGCTGTCGGAAGCACTTGCTGCGGGTTTATCCCCTGCTTTCAGGACAGCAAACCCACCGGGATTGCCTGCGGTAAACTGGTCAGCCGTTACAAAAAACACTACTTCACGGCCCATTGCATCCACAAAGCAGCGTGCACGAATTACAGCATCTTTGCTGGGTACAGCAATACGGAAGTCCTCGCTGTCATCGCCTTTTGCTGTACTTTCCCAACTGGGCTGTGTCCACTCGCTGTCACCAGGCTTTTGCACGGCAAGCTCTACTTTAGATACATTGCTCATCAGGTGAAACCGCACGGAAAGATACAAGTTTCCCTCGGCATCGCTTTCCAAAAGGCCCTGCGGGTCCACCATGCTGGTTACCATGCTTTGCCCCAGTGCTTCACTGCTCTCCCCGCCGGAATCCTCGATTTTATCAGTAACCGGGTGTCGGTAAGAGGCATGTACCGATGCGCCTTCGCTGGAGATATTATCCGCAAAAGCGTGAAAAGCAAGGCAGCCAACCAGCACCATCAGCATTGCGGCGCAGGCGGAAATGCGCTTAAGAGTATTGTGTTTCATCATTGTGTCCTTCCTTTCATCTGCGGCGGAACCATAGTGCCGCAAAAGCACCGCCCAAAATCACAGCAGTAAACAATACATACCCCAGCACTTGTGGGAACAATTTTGTATGCAGGCGGACAATTTCCGATATGGGGGCTGCTGCCTGTTGTGCCTGATTCTCTGTATTGCCAGCATCGTTCTTGTTTTTATCTGCCGAATCTTCCAATTGGTCGGCAGGGGGCTGCCCTTCTTCCAGTTCGGACAGCACAACGTAAAACTCCTGTGTAGTCTTCATAACGGTGTTGATATATGCACTGCATTTCAGCTTGCCGTCGATAGATTCCTCGATAGCCTGCTTAGGAAGCACCACCTTGATAGGGGTTGCAGGATACTCCCCCGCCTCCGAAATAAACCCGGACGCCGCATCAAAGTGTTTTTCCTGTTTTTTATCGCTAAGCAATGTAGATGTATACGATTTTCCATCGTACAGGAACGTAACATCCTTAATTGGTGTTCCCTCATCCGCAAACTTTGGTACAGGATCAATCACATACAAGGTCAACTCGGCAATGTCGCCCTGATACATAATATCTGCCTTTGCAAAGAACAGCGGGTCACACATACTTTCTTTATCAAAATCGTCTGCACGACGCATAGAAACTGCACTGGTGTACCAGCTCTTTTCGCCCTCATCCAAAGTCAGGGTCTGTGTGTCAGCTGTATTTCCGCTATTACTATTACTGGAGAAAGTTGTTTTTTTACTTGCCGGCTTGTTGGTAGCCTTGCCGCCGGTAGGTGTCAAATCCGAAAAGACGATGTAAAAGTTCACGTCCTGTTTCATCACTGCATTTACAAATGCACGACTGGTCACAGCCTGATTAACACTGTCCGTCAGTGCTTTTACCGGAAGGGTAACTACCAGCGGGCTTGCGCTGTATTCACCTGCTTTATTGATAAAGCCTGCCGCAGCATTAAAGTTTTTCATCACCTTACTGCCACTGTTTACCTGTACGGGATAATTTTTTCCATCGTAAGTAAGCGACATATTCCGCAGCGGTGTACCTTCGTTGGCAAATTGGGGAACAGGGTCAATTACATACATCGTCACTGTAGCCATATCGCCTTTTCGTTCAATATCCACTTTCGGGTAGAACAGCTTATTACACATGCTTATCTGATTAAAATCGCTATCTTTCCGCATGGACACCGAAGCTGTATAATGGCCATCCTCTGTAATGGTTCCCGGCTCTAACGGCTTAGTAGTAGTGGTAGGCTGCGGAACAATCGTGGGCTGTGGTGTAACAACAGGCTGCGTGGTTTCCGGCTGCTGCGGCGTAGTTTCCGGTGCAGCCGTCGATTCCGGACGCTGCGGTGTTTCGGTTGGTTTCGTCGGCTCGTCCGGTCCGGGTACTTCTCCACCATCCTGACGTTGGCTGCAAATAGTAAACTCCAATGTGCCTGTATAGCGGCCCGGTGCAGCAGCGGCGATTTCCTTTTTGGGAATAGTCAATTGACCCGTCTTTTGGCCGTTCTCTGTAAAAGTAGTGGTTTCAAAACGATTGTAGCAAGTCATCTGACCGGCAGAGATTTGCTTTGCTGTTTGTATCATCGGAAAGGAATCCTGTGCAGACACTGTAACAAAGATGGGTTTCTCCGAAGGGTATACCTCCACAGAAACCGTATAATCCTGCCGGAAATCCTGACTGGCATCCAGCGTACCCATGTGCAGCCCTTCCGGAATTACAACGGTATAGGCTGCGCCCGCAGCCGGCACGGATGCTTGAATCGTAGCGCTTTGTGTGGTGGTTTTTTCTGCTTTTTCAGTATTCTCCGCCTGTGCAGAAGCTTCCTGCTCCGCTTTTGGTGGAACAGCCGCCTCTGCCGTACCCACAGGGCGAGATTCTGCAGACACCGCCAGACAATTGGTCAGGCTCAGGGCGATCAGCAGCCAGGCTGCCACCCATTGTTTTACTTTTCTCATAGGTTCTCCTTTGCCCTGAGATTGATTTACGAGAAGAAATTCCCGCAGAACATAACCTTCCTGCGGGAATTCCAGTTGTTTTATGTGTTATCTGTTATTTCCCGGCAAAATAGCTGATGCTGAAGTTTGCAGTACCAGTGTAGTTACCGGCAGCAGCAGTCTTCACATCATTGGCAGCTACGGTAAAGTTGCCCTTCAGGGTAGTAGAGTTGCTTGCCTTTTGAGTACCGAAATCGTTAGCGAATGCCAGCTTGTTCTCACCGCTGACCAGTTCACCTGCGGCATCGGTGCTTACCTGAACGTAGCCATTGCCCATATTCTCGGCGGTGACACCTACCTCATAAGCAACAGTGTTGTCCTTTTCAGCAGACAATGTACCCATGGAAACACTCTCAGGAATTGTGACGGTATAGCTGGCAGCGGGTGCAGCCACATCTGCTGTCACATTCATGGATTTGCTTGTGGTTTCGGTGGGCTCAACCGGTGCAGCTGCTGCCTTAATGTCGGTCAGCTTAATACGGAAGTTTACCGTGGTTTTCATAACTGCATTTACAAATGCAGTTGCCGCAGCCGGCTCAGTTGCCAGGCTGTCCAGCTTTGCAGTCGGAATATTAAAAGTCATCACCTGCGTAGGAATCGCCTTGCCGGCCTCTACACCAAAGCCCGCATTGGTTTCATCCATTTCACGAACAGGCTTGCTGGTAATATCAGATGCTGCTTTATACTGCACACCGTCCAGCGTCATAACCATGTCCTTCAGTGTTCCGTCGGGAGCTACGTCCCCGAAAGCCGGTACAGGGAAAGCCGCATATACCTTTACTTCTGCGTTCTCGCCCTTTACAACAATATCTGCATCATGGTCAAACAGGACGTTGCACATACTGTTTTGCTCATTTGTTTCGTGCAGAAATGTTACCTTGCCATTGTAATTGGCATCACTGTAGGGGCCTGCCGCAAATGCGCTGACAGCTCCCATGCTGGCAACCATTGCCAGCGTCATAATGCCTGCTGTAATCCGTTTAAGTGTCTTCTTCATTTGAATGCACCTCCGTAAAATAAAGATTTATTGTGATTCACCTCTCGGTGTGAATCCGAATTTTATGCTCCCGCAAAGTAACGGATAACAAAATCGGTTGTGCCGATATAGTTACCGCCTGCGGCCGCTTTGACCTCATCTGCGGTCACTGTAAATTTGCCATTCAGTGTAGCGCTGCTTTGCGCCTGCTGCGTGCCAAAACTGTTAGTAAAGGATAGTGTATTTTTGCCGCAGTGCAGCTCGCCCAAGGTTGCCGCACTTACTTCAACATATCCCGTACCCATATTTTCTGTAGTAACATCTACCGTATAGCTTGTTTCATTTTCTTTTTCTGCAGAAAGCGTTCCCATTGCAATAGCTTCCGGAATGGTAACCGTATAGCTTGCCTCCGGTGCCCCTACACTGGCAGTCAACTGCATACTCTTTTCCGTTACTGCATCGGGTGTTTCCGGTGGTAATGCTTCCGCCTCTACCAACTGTAAATCCGTTAATTTCAGGCGGAACTTCATATTTTTATTCATCACCACATTTACAAAAGCTGTTACAGGGGCGCCGCCGGAAAGACTGTCCAGTTTTTCTACAGGAATTGTAAACGTCAAAATCTGTGTAGTTAACTGAGCACCGGCTTTAACACCGAACATCAACCCCGTTTGGTCCATCGTACGAACCGGCTTTGTAGTAATATCCGATTCCGCTGTATAACTGACGCCATCTAAGGTCATAATCACATCTTTCGTAGTTCCGTCTGCGCCTTGTCCCGCATACAAAGGAACCGGAAAAGCTGTATAGATACGGATTTCTGCCGTATCACCTTTAATTTTTACATCTGCATCCTGATCGAACAGTGCATTGCACATGCTTTCTTTATTTTTCTTCTCATGTAAAAATGCAATTTTCGCAGTGTAACTGCCATTCTGGTATGGAGTAGCCGCAAACGCATTGAAGCTGCCTAATGCGAAAAGCAGAACTGCTGCCAGCCAACCGGCGGTAATCTGTTTCCATTTCTTGTTCATCTTCTAAAGTTCCTTTTTCCATATTGGCTGCCAGATTTTTCCGGCAAGAATTATTCCGCCTTTAGCACACATTCTACTGATGCTCCGTTTTTAGGTGTAAAAGTATCATCTGTACTAAACGTGCTGTACTGCATCGTGATGGGATATTCTCCCGGAGCCAATGCTTTTTCCAGCTTGATGTGATACAGATGCTGTCCCGGCTCAATCAATTTTGACTCATAAATTTTTTCGCCGGTTTCGTCCAGAATAAACGTAATCTGGAAATGTACATCATTTTCCTCAGGGTTGTATAAGTCAATGTCCACTTCCTGCGTGTTAGCCGCAATGGGAATTGTCGTATAGCCCGGAATCTTAATGCCTTTTGTCACAGAGGCTTCCTGCGTCTGCTGCGTTTGCTGTTCTTCAAACTCTGGAACAAAATCCTTTTCGTAGCTGGTTACGGGGCCTTTATTGGCCGCACGGTAGACAATCACACCGCCCACAATCAACAAAAGCGCAAGAATCCAAATAGCTCCGACCAAAAGTTTTTTTCGTTTTTCCTTCATCTTGTTCCTCCTCGGGCTGGTATCTACATATCATCTTTTTATGAGTTAGCAGCCGCTAACCGATAGGCAAATAAATTCGCCTTCCCAGAAGAAAGGCGTTCTACGTTTTTGGTTAGCAGCCGCTAACTACAGTGGCATTATATCCAGTATTCTATTAATTGTCAAGCACAAATTTATATTTGTTACTTTTATTTTTATCCGAAGGCTCTCTTTTGTGGCATTGCTGCCAACCAGATTTTTTTCGGTTCATCCATCCAATCAGTATCCATTTTGATATATTTGCAAGCGCAAAATCCCAAAATATCGTTTATTGAAAGCCGCTCTATCATCTAAGTTTTTAACTATATTATCCTATTTTTCTACTTTGGCAAACTGAGATTTTGTGTGTGCTTTTATATTCTTGTTTATCCGTATTTTCGCTAAACTCAGCTTGCAGCTGCATTTATAAAAAGTGCTTAACAATGTCAAAGCTTGCCCTCTGACATATTTTGTTGCTATAATTTGTTCAGCGCATATTTCAAGTAGGAGGTGACAGTTTATGTCCAATATGACCAAACAGGCATTGGAAGCGTCCCTGAAAAATATTATGTTGAAAAAGCCACTGGATAAAATCACTATAAACGATATAACAGCAGATTGTGGCATCAGCCGAATGGCTTTTTACTATCACTTTAAGGATATCTATGATTTGATTGAGTGGGTATGCGTAGAAGATGCTTCCAAAGCATTGCAGGGCAAAAAAAGTTATGATACATGGCACGAGGGGCTGCTGCAAATTTTTGAAGTAATATTAGAAAACAAGCAGTTTGTACTGAATGCCTATCGGTGCATCAGCCGTGACCAGATGGAAAGTTACCTGTATAAGCTTACTTATGCCCTGATACGAGGGGTAGTGGACGAAAAAAGTCAGGGGATAAATATATCGGAACAAGACAAAGAATTTATTGCAGGCTTTTATAAATACAGTTTTGTGGGAATTATACTGGATTGGATTAAACAGGGCATGCACGAAGATTATCATATAATTGCAGAGAGAATCAGTACAACCATGCGTGGAAACGTTGCAAATTCCATTAAGAACTTCTCCGCTGAAAATTAAATATTTACAAAACGGGCTCAATGATAAAAATTTTATCATTGAGCCTATTTTATAAATGTAAGTTTTCCATCAAACTGGGTAGTATATAACCATACGAGAAAACTTCCAACGCAAATCTGAAAGGTGGTTATCTTTATGGCAAAGAATATTGGTAAAATCACACTCGCAGCTGCAGGTCTTGCAGGCGCAAGTGCCGCTGTGATTTTGGCTAAGAAAAAGCAGGATGAAAAAGAAGAAAGCACTGCAAGACGTGCAAAAAAGGCAAGCACTTATCGTAACACCGAGCTTGGCAAGCACGAAAAAAACAGCAAGGGCATCTATTACACCAACGGTAACTACGAAGCCTTTGCACGCCCTGAAAAGCCCGAAGGCGTTGACGACAAGAATGCCTATATTGTAGGCAGCGGCCTTGCCTCGCTGGCAGCAGCATGCTTCTTGGTTCGTGACGGTCAGATGCCCGGCTCCCACATTCACATTCTGGAGGCTATGGACATTGCCGGCGGTGCCTGCGATGGCATCAATGACCCCAGCCGTGGCTATATTATGCGTGGCGGCCGTGAAATGGAAAATCATTTCGAGTGCCTTTGGGATTTGTTCCACAGCATTCCCTCGCTGGAAATCCCCGGTGCATCGGTTTTGGACGAGTTCTATTGGCTGAACAAGCACGACCCGAACTACTCCCTGTGCCGTGCAACTGTCAACCGTGGCGAAGATGCCCACACCGACGGTAAGTTCAACCTTAGCCAGAAAGCCTGCATGGAAATCGTAAAGCTGTTTATGACCAAGGACGAAGACCTTTATGATAAAACCATCGAAGACGTATTTGACGACGAGGTGTTTAACTCCACCTTCTGGCTGTATTGGCGTACTATGTTTGCATTTGAAAACTGGCACAGCGCATTGGAAATGAAGCTGTATTTCCAGCGTTTTATCCATCACATTGCCGGTCTGCCTGATTTCAGCGCCCTGAAGTTCACTCGTTACAATCAGTACGAATCCCTGATTCTGCCCATGCAGAAGTATCTGGAAGATGCCGGCGTGGACTTCCAGTTTGGTACCGAGGTAACAAACGTCCTGTTTGACATCAAGGGCGATAAAAAGGTAGCCACTGCAATTGAGTGCAAGGTAAACGGTGCCGAAAAGGGTATCTTGCTTACCGAGAATGACCTTGTATTTGTAACCAACGGCAGCTGCACCGAAGGCACCATTTATGGTGACCAGAACCATGCACCTAATGGTGATGCCGAAGTACGCACCAGTGGCTGCTGGAATTTGTGGAAGAACATCGCTAAGCAGGACCCCGCATTCGGTCACCCTGAAAAGTTCTGCTCGGATGTCTCAAAGACCAACTGGGAATCTGCAACGGTTACCACGCTGGACGACAAGATTATTCCCTATATCAGCAATATTTGTAAGCGTGACCCCCGAACCGGCAAGGTTGTTACCGGCGGTATCGTAAGCTGCAAGGACTCCAAGTGGCTGCTGAGCTGGACAATCAACCGTCAGGGTCAGTTTAAGGAGCAGGACCCCGAAAAGGTTTGTGTTTGGGTGTATGGCCTGTTTACCGATGTACCCGGCGATTATATCAAAAAGCCCATGAGAGAATGCACCGGCAAGGAAATCACCGAAGAATGGCTGTATCACATCGGTGTGCCTGTTGAGGATATTCCGGATTTGGCCGAGAACAGCGCAGTTTGTGTTCCTACCATGATGCCTTATATCACTGCATTCTTTATGCCCCGCACAAAGGGTGACCGTCCTGACGTAATCCCTGATGGATGTGTAAACTTCGCTTTTCTGGGCCAGTTTGCCAATACTCCACGTGATACCGTGTTCACTACCGAGTATTCAGTCCGCACCGCAATGGAAGCCGTATATGGCCTGTTGGGTGTAGACCGTGGTGTGCCCGAGGTATGGGGCAGCGTATACGATGTGCGTGACCTGCTCGAAAGCTCTGTTTGCCTGATGGATGGCAAATCTCCGCTGGAAGTGGAGCTGCCCGGACCCTTGAATATGCTGAAAAAGCCGTTGCTGAAATTGATTAAGGGCACTGTGGTCGAAAAGGTATTACGTGACCACAATATAATCAAACCCGGTATGTTGTAATTGTTCCGCATAGCAAAATCGAATAAAAGCGGTTCTGTTCATTTAAGTAAGAACTAAAAAAATAAAAGCAGACACTCACTAAAGGGAAAAGTGGGTGTCTGCTTTTTTATGTTTTAAGCCTGAACCGGTATTGTGTCCCCTTTTGTTTACACATCTAAAAAGCATCGTACATTGTGCCGTGCATAAAAGAACACATATCGGAGATGCCGCATAGGATGGCCTAGGGATACTTCCCATCATTATCTTATAACAGGAGGTAACGGAAATGCCTGTTTCCAATCCAAACAAGACCGTCAGCAATTCTGTGCTGGCCTGCGACGGTCTAACAACTGTAACGCTTAGCTTTGATGCCACACCTGAGTTGAGCGCCAAGCCCGCTGATATTGTCCTTATTATGGACCGCTCCGGCAGTATGGCGGGAAACAATCTAACTGCTGCTAAAGCTGCGGCAAAAGAGCTCATCAAAACCGTGGCAAAGGCCAGCGGCAGTGCCGACGGCACAGCTATTCTCAATGGCAGCCGTCTGGGTCTCGTCAGTTTTGCCAATGTTGCTACAGCCGACATGGCGCTGACCGGTGACGTGGCTGCGCTGAATGCCGCTGTAGACGTTCTGTCCGCCGGGGGCTCTACTAACCACAAGGCAGCCTTTGAGGAGGCTTCCGATATGCTGCTGCCTTCTCCCTCTTTGCGTCGAATTCTCGTTATGTTTACCGATGGCATGACAACCACAGGCGGCAACCCTGCTCCTGTAGCCGAAAGCATCAAAGCATCCGGTATGGAAATCTACTGTATCGGGCTTGCTGCGGACCCTGTACCGCTGAACCTGTGGTCCTCTGACCCTGACAGCATCTATGTTGCTCTTGCGGAAAATACAAGCCAGTTAGATGCAGCCTTTGCCGCAATAGCCGCCGAAGTGGTTAAGGCCGGTGCTTTGGATATGATGATTCAGGAGGTTCTAAACCCCGATTTCAAAATTACTAATGTAAACGTACCCACCTACGGTACTGTAAATGTTCTGAACCCCCATACTCTGGAGTGGAAGGCAGATGCTGTAGGTGCTGCGGGTAATGAAACAGCAAGCCTCAGCTTTGACGTCATGCACATTGGCGATACCAGCGGCGTCAAGTCTGTAAACCAGTCCGTTATCTATTCGGACCGCCAAGGTGCTGCGCTGACCTTCCCAGACCCCAAGGTGCGGGTCACTTGCGGTAACCACGTTATTGTGGAACCCTGCCCCCGACCTGCTGACTTCCAGATGGAGAGCTGCCAGGACGCTGCCATCATCAATGCCAACGATACGTTTATCAGTGGGCTGGGCCGTATCGTACAGGTCGATGCTTTGATAAAGAACGTCTGCCCCGGAAAGCGAGTAGCTGTGGCGGTACTCCTGTGGGAGGTAGACAGCCAAGGCGTAGAGTATGCCCGTGGCGTCAAGTCTGTACTGATTCCGGCACTGGGTGGAAAAGTATGTCAGGATGTACAGCTCAAGTGCATCAGCTTCGTAGTACCTGAGGCTCTGGATGTAAGCGGCAATACCAACTCTATCTGTAATCCTCGCAAGTTCCGTGTTCGAGTTCTGGCAAACTACGTGGACACCGATTTTGTCTGCTGCGATGTCCGTGCCTAAGTTGGATTGTCATTTTGCAAAAGCCCTCATACTAAAATACCACTACTGTAAAGCAAAGCCGCGTTCAGCTACTTATCGCAGTGCAGCCCAAATCTTGCGGAGCCTTTTTATGTAAATAGGTGCAGACATACTTTATATAACAAAAAGCCATCAATCGAAAGAGCGATGGCTTTTTGTTATGTTTCTGAATTGAAGTGAAAACCATTTATTATTCAGTGAACACTGCCGTGCGGTTTTGAAACAGTCTCCTTTAGCAGCAGCGCCAAGGGTACAGCGTCATTGAATACACCCGACAAAATCACCGCAAAAAAGGACGCTGCGGCAGTTCATTTTTTACAATTACTGACACTAACATTTCTGCAAATCCTTTTGGGTCACGAATCTGATACTGCATATGATTAAATTCGTCAAAAATCGGGAAATTTCCATGTGGGTATGTCTGCATAACATTTTTGCGATATTTGAAATGGTCTTCCACACTTCCAAA
>JAHHRL010000021.1 GCA_020025825.1 Faecalibacterium sp.
AAAAAGGTCTTACCGATCACAAAAATCGGTAAGACCTTTTCTTTATAGATAAGTTGTGAGGCACACTTGCAAGCCACTCGTTACCCTGAAAATAAATCAGTAAACGCCTTTTTTGCAAGTGCTATCAATCTGCTATCAAACAGAGAAGAAATCTACGCTAAATTGCCACTTTTCCGGCTCAAGAGCCGTTTTTTTCAGCAATTAGATAAGATTTTTTTATTCCCACTCGATGGTTGCGGGGCCCTTGGGGCTCAAATCGTACAGGACACGGCACACACCGGGAACTTCTGCCAAGATACGGTCGGTGATCTTCTTCAGCAGAGCCCAATCCAGTTCAGGCACAGTTGCGGTCATAGCGTCAACAGTATTGACTGCACGGATAATGACGGGCCAATCCCATGCACGCTTGCCGTCACGGACACCGGTAGAACGGAAATCAGGCACAACGGTAAAGAACTGCCAAACCTGCTTGGTCAGGCCAGCCTTATCAAACTCCTCACGCAGGATAGCATCTGCCTCACGCAGGGAGTGCAGGCGATCACGGGTGATAGCACCGGTGCAGCGAACACCCAGGCCGGGGCCGGGGAACGGCTGACGGTTAACCATAGAATCAGGCAGACCCAAAGCAGCACCAACTACACGGACTTCGTCCTTATACAGCAGCTTAACCGGCTCAACCAGCTCAAACTTCATATCTTCGGGCAGGCCGCCAACGTTGTGGTGAGCCTTAACGCCGTCGCTCTCCAGAATATCAGGATAAATAGTACCCTGTGCCAGGAAAGAGATACCTTCCTGCTTACGAGCCTCTTCGTTAAAGACCTCGATGAACTCAGCGCCGATAATCTTACGCTTTGTTTCCGGATCTGCAACACCTGCCAACTTATCCAAGAAACGGTCGGTAGCATCCACGTAAATCAAGTTTGCATCCATCTGAGCGCCGAACACTTCGATGACCTGCTCACTTTCACCCTTACGCATCAAGCCATGGTTAACGTGCACACAAACCAGCTGCTTGCCAATTGCCTTAATCAGCAGGGCAGCAACAACAGAGCTGTCAACGCCGCCGGACAGTGCCAGCAGAACCTTCTTGTCGCCAACCTGTGCACGCACAGCAGCAACCTGTTCATCAATAAACTTTTCTGCCAATGCAGCAGTGGTAATACGCTCCATGCTTTCGGGTCTCTTGTTCAGATCCATAATAAAGCCTCCTGATATTCTATTTATAAAGAATACAAATAAGTGCGGCTTTGCGCCGCCGTCTTTTCCAGTTCATAGTATAAATCATCTTTCGGCATGATGCAAGAAAAATCTATTCGATTTTCGCTTATTTGCTAATTTTTCACTTGGATTTGGCAAACTTGCATTGCCGCTAATGCGTTATGATGGCTTTGTGGGGTAACACCTGCACAGCAAGCCGCATCAACGATAATTTCTGTTTCGGGGAGAAATGCTTTCAGCAGCATCGCATTGGAAATAACGCAAATATCTGTACATAGACCTACTAACGTAATGCTGCGGATTGTTTCCTGTTTATTCATCTCGCTAACCAACTGCCCTAATTTTGCAGAGCCAAAGGTCGGCTTATCTACAGGGTCAGATGCACACAATGCTGCAACCGCCGGGCAAAGCTCCCAGCCTTCTGTGCCCTTAATACAATGCGGAACCGGCAGATTTTTGCCCTCCTGCGTCTGCATATAATCTGGCCCGTGCGTATCACGTGTATACAGCACTGCCCCTGAAAACTCCTGAATCTTTTTTACTACTTTAGGTACAATTTCCACCGCTTCCTTTGTACCTAATACGCCATCGACAAAATCATTTTGCATATCCACTACAACTAAGATGTCTTGCATTTTGCTTCCCCCTAATATTTTTGCTTATTATACTCCTGACCTGTTATCAAGGTAAAGTGGCTTTTTGACATTATTTTACTTTTTAGTTACAATTACAGGTATCATTAACTGTAATTTCAGCAAAGGAGTTCTATTATGAAAGTTGTGAACTATACGCATCCGAATCATCCGGAAGCTACGCTGACCGGTTACCTTTGGGATTGCAAGTTATCCCTAGGTCAGGAAACCAACCGTCCCGCTGTCATTGTTTGCCCCGGCGGCGGTTATCTGTACTGTTCTCCTCGTGAGGCAGAGCCCATTGCCCTTGCCTATGCATCCCGTGGCTTCCATGCTTTTGTGCTGGACTACTCCGTTGGCTTTGATGCTGCTGGCTTTGCACCCTTAGACGAAATCTCCTGGGCTATCGGCCTTTTGCGTGAACACGCAGAGGAATGGCACCTGATTCCCAATCAGATTGCTGTGTGTGGTTTCTCTGCCGGCGGCCATCTGGCTTTATCTTCCGGTATCTTGGCAGAAAACAAAGCTAACGCTCTGATTTTAGGCTACCCTGTTGGCAGCCTGAGCGGTAAAGAGAATGCATTCTTTTCCGATATACTGTTGGGTAAAAAGGACGCAACCGATGAGGACCGTGACATTTTGGATGCCGTTGGCCATATTGATAAAAACGCTCCGCCGGCTTTCCTGTTTGGCACCGTTGAGGACCGCTTAACGCCCTACGGTGCTCTGGGCATTGCAAATGCATACACGCAGGCCGGTGTGGACTACGAGCTGCATCTGTTCCAGTTTGGCCCCCACGGCCTCGCACTGGGTACCGCAGAAACTGCTGACGGCAGTTCTCGCTGCATTGACGAGCGTTTTGCACAGTGGCATGATATGAGCGTAAGCTGGCTGCGCAAGATTTTCGGCGAGCCTGTTTTTGTTGATAAAGATAACAGCCAAATCGCACGCATTATGAAAGAGATGGGTATTACTCCCCCGGCCAAGGACTAATGCGAGCCTTCCGTTATACTTAATATAAAAAGGGCAGGCAGAGTGCTTCGGGCTCTGCTTGCCCTTTTGTTTTTTATACAGAAAACAGGCAGTACCTGTAAAATTGGTACCGCCTGCTTTATTAACAGCTCCACCCTATAAGAGGCAGCTGTTTATTTGCCTTTACGCAGCATAATAAAAATCAGTGCACTGGCTGCCATCAAAAACGGATAATACAAATAGGGCATAATCGCATACGGCGTTAGGCCCGTAAGCGTTGCTGCGCTTAGCAGCTGTGCACCATACGGAATCAAGCCCTGCCCTACCGAACTAAAAATGTCCAGCAGTGAAGCCGAGCGTTTCGGGGAGATATGATACTCATCGCTGATGTCTTTTGCAATAGGGCCCGCCATAACAATAGCTACTGTATTATTTGCGGTACAAGCATCTACGAGCAATGCTAAGCCGCCAATTCCAACTTCAGCACCACGTGGGCTGTGAATACATTTTCTAATGCAATCCAACACAAATTGAATGCCGCCATATTCTCGCACCAAGGAAACAATACATGCTACAATGATGGAAATTACAGTGATGTCATACATTCCGGTAATGCCTGTACCTACCACTTGGAATACTTGGTTCAGTGGGATACTCCCTGTTGCCACACCTACAATCAAGGAAACCACTGTACCGCCAATCAACACCACAAATACATTCACACCCAACAATGCGCCTACCAATACCAAAAGGTACGGCACAACCTTCAACAGGTCGTACTCCAATGCCTCGGTAACGGCATAACTTCCGTTACGGGTCAACACATAAAATAGTACAATTGTCAGCAATGCTGCCGGCAGCACAATGAAGAAGTTCTCCTTAAACTTATCCTTCATTTCGCAGCCCTGCGTTTTAACTGCGGCAATCGTTGTATCCGATATCATGGAAAGGTTATCGCCAAACATTGCGCCGCACATAACCGCACCAATACAAATTGCAATGGGGAAACCTGCTGTTTTGCTAATGCCCACTGCAATCGGTGCCAATGCACTAATCGTACCCATCGAGGTACCCATTGAAACCGAAATAAAGCAGCCAATTACAAACAGGCCCACTACAGCAACACTGGACGGCAGAATCGAAAGTCCCAGCGCAACGGTACTTTCTACACCACCGGCTGCCGAAACCGCACCGGAAAAGCCGCCTGCGCATAAAAAAATCAGGCACATGGTAATGATATTATCATCGCCTACGCCTCCAGCAATCACGTGCAGCTTTTCTGCAAAAGAAAGCTTTTTGTTTTGTGCAAATGCTACCGCTAGCGCAATTAGAAAAGCTACGATTGCCGGCATTGCATAAAAGTCACCGGAAATTAAACCTGCACCTAGAAAAATGACCAGAAACACTCCAATTGGCAACAGCGCAACCGCATTTCCCTGTTGTTTCTTTGTTTCCACAATTTTACATCCTTTCGTTTTTTCCTTAACTTTAATATCATACCATAGAGCCGCCATATTTCCAATGTTTCTTCGATAAATTCTACCAAGCAAGTCCGATTAGATGTCATAAGGAGGACCCATGCTGCGCATTTTTCTGCCATTGCAGTACAATTCGTATATAATTTATATTTTTATACAAAAATAGGGCATAAAAGCTGCTTTTGAAGCATCCATCGACTTTTATGCCCTTTATTTTATACAAATTTTAGTAACAAGCCTGCACAAAGGTATTGAAAATACGCTGCTGCGCTTTATTGCGGGGTGCCATATGCTCCGGGTGCCACTGAACTCCTACACAAAAAACTCTATCGTCACGCTGGATTGCTTCAATAAAGCCGTCTGAACTGCGTGCAATAACACGAACGCCCTCACCGGGTTGCTCAATTGCCTGATGATGCATACTGTTCACACGCAAAGTATCGCCAGCAGGCTGCAAGCTGTCTCGCAGCAAACTCTCACCTTGCAGCGTGATAGTGTGTACACCTCTCGGCAAATTCATCTTGTCATTATGCTGGCACGATTGCAGTGGTGTAATATCTTGATATAACGTTCCGCCTGAAACTACCGCCAAAGCCTGACACCCACGGCAAATGCCTAAAATGGGCTTTTGTGTGGGCAAAAGCATCTCTAATAGTGCCAGCTCAAAAGCATCACGTTCCATATCTATTTTTCCACAAGCCGGCTCTTTTTCTCTACCATAACGGCTGGGCTGAATATCTGCCCCTCCCGGCATCAAAAAGCCATCGCAGTGCGCCAGGTACTGCTCCAGCACCTCCGGCTTTGTGCTTCTTTTTAATACAATGGGCTTTGCTCCTGCACGTAACAGTGCAACCATATAGTGCATCAGCATAATATGATTGTGTACGCCCTTCCCGATATAGGGGATTCCCACTACTGGTTTTCCCATGGACAACTCTCCTTTCCTTCTATCAATCTTTCAAATGATACAAAGTATTACTTATTCTGTCAAGTGCTTATAACAAAAAAAGAGCCTCTGCCAATTAGCAGAGACTCTTTTCTTTAACTCCAAAGGGAAATCAATAACCAACCGAGCAGTCCCAGTCCTACCACGTACACCAAGCCAATCAGTAAGGATGCCTTTAATGCACCCATAACTGCCCAAAAGCGCTGACTGCCTGTAAAGGTATCCGGCTGCTCCCATGGGCGGCGCTGCTGCTGTGGCTGCGGGCTAGGTTGTTCTCGTCTGCGGTCGCTTCCTGTTGAGGCTGTCCAACCACCCAACCAGTTACGATGTGGTGCCAGATTGCTCATATCTGCAATCGTGCGCCCATCATCTTCCTGCTCGTTTAGCTGTTTGCGCTTATCGTCCATAGCCATTAGTCGTCAAACAAGTGGCAGCGGACAAAGTGACCCGGCTCCACCTCACGCTGCTTGGGAGCTTCCTCACGGCAGCGCTTAGTGCAGTACTGGCAGCGAGTATGGAACTTACAGCCAGACGGCGGATTTGCGGGAGAAGGAATGGAACCTTCCAACACAATGCGGTTCATCTTTGCGTTGGGGTCCGGCACAGGAATTGCAGAGAACAATGCCTTTGTGTAAGGATGCAACGGGTTGCGGAAAATATCAGCGGTTGCACCGTACTCTACCAGACCACCCAGATACATAACACCGACTGTATCAGAGATATGCTCAACAACAGACAGGTCATGAGAAATGAACAGGTAAGTCAGCTTGTAGCGCTCCTGCAGGTCATTCAGCAGGTTAATAATCTGAGCCTGAATAGAAACGTCCAGTGCGGAAACAGGCTCGTCACACACAACAAACTCAGGGTTCAATGCCAGCGCACGTGCAATGCAGATACGCTGACGCTGGCCGCCGGAGAACTCGTGAGGATAGCGGTCCTTATGGAAAGGCTGCAAACCGCAGTGGTCCATAATCTGGTCCACATAATCGTTAAACTCGTTAGCAGGAACCAGCTTATGCTCACGCACTGCCTCGCCGATAATTTCGCCAACCGGCAAACGGGGAGACAAGCTGGAGAACGGGTCCTGGAAGATAATCTGCATCTTGGTGCGCATTGCACGCATTTCAGCATTGCTCAGGTCGTAAACTTCCTTACCGTTAAACAGAACCTGACCACCGGTCTTTTCGCCATTCAAACGCAGGATGGTACGGCCGGTAGTGGTTTTGCCGCAGCCGGACTCACCAACCAAGCCCATGGTAGTACCACGCTTCAAATTAAAGGTAACGCCATCAACAGCCTTAACCTCATTTACCACCTTATTAAACATACCGCCCTTAACGGGGAAGTACTTTTTCAGGTGATTGACCTGCAGGATATACTGCGGATCATATTCAATCGGGGTGAAATCTGCATCAGCAGACAACTGATGTTTGGTCTTTTCCAATGCCATAATTATTCACCCTCCTTCTGGTTGTAATAGCGGTAGCAGCTAACCTTGTGCGTGGGGCTCAGGCTAACCTCGCAGGGATAGTCGCCGTCACACTGTGCAACGCACATTTCGCAGCGGTCCTTAAAGTAGCAGTAGTTCGGCATATCAACCGGGTTGGGCACCTTGCCGGGGATAGAGTACAGCTTATCCACCTGCTTGCCAACAACAGGCTTAGATGCCATCAGGCCAATGGTGTAGGGGTGTGCGGGATTTGCAAAAATCTCCTGAACAGTGCCCTTTTCCACAACACGGCCTGCGTACATAACAACCACATAGTCTGCCATTTCTGCGATAACACCCAAGTCATGGGTAATCAGCATAATGGAAGAGTTGATTTTGTCCTTCAGCTCACGCAGAAGGCTCAAAATCTGAGCCTGAATGGTAACGTCCAGTGCAGTAGTGGGCTCATCAGCAATAATCAGCTTGGGGCTGCATGCCAGAGCCATAGCAATCATAACACGCTGACGCATACCGCCGCTCAGCTCGTGCGGGAACATTTCGTAAACGCCTGCGCTGTTTGCGATGCCAACCATCTCTAACAGCTCAATGGTACGCTTCTTAACATCTTCCTGGCTCATGGTCGGGTTATGCAAAGCGATAACCTCATCAACCTGTGCACCGATACGGAAAACCGGGTTCAGGCTGGTCATGGGCTCCTGGAAAATCATGGAAATATAGTTTCCACGCAAGCGCTGCATTGCAGAATCAGGGGTCTTTGTAATATCATAAGCCTTATCGCCCAGATTCAGACGGATGTGACCATCTACAATCTGACCCTGCGGACGCTGCAGCAACTGCATCAGGCTCAGGCTGGTAACGCTCTTACCGCAGCCGGACTCGCCAACAACGCCAACCGTTTTGCCGATAGGAACCTCAAAACTAACACCGTCAACGCTCTTAACGGTACCTACGTCTGTGTAGAAATAGGTGTGCAGGTTATCAAACTCAACTGCGTTATTTTTGTCGTGCATCTCGGTCAAGTACTCAGACTCAGGCACGTTTTTACGCTTACGCTGCTTTTCCATCGCAGCAGTGATTCGGCGATTTTCCTTAGAAATGCGCCGGGACTCTCTGCTGGAAAGATAGCCGTCAGTATTTTTCTTTGCCATTATGGTCTTTCCTCCTTTTCCTTAGCGCTTCATCTTGGGGTCAAATGCATCGCGCAAACCGTCGCCTACCAAGTTAAAGGCCAAAACCGTCAACAGCAAGCAAACACCGGCAGGAATCCAGATGAACCAGAAGTTTGTCAAAACATAAGTGTTATTAACATCGTTGATGATATTGCCCCAAGATGCAAACGGGAACTTAACGCCCAAGCCCAAGAAGGACAAGGTTGCCTCGGTCAGGATAGTAGAACCCAGACCCATGGTAGCAATAACAATCAGCTGCGGGATAACGTTGGGAATCAGGTGGCGGAAAATACGGCGGGAAACACGAATGCCGCAAGCCTCAGTAGCAGTCATAAACTCCTGCTCACGCAGAGACAAAATCTGACCACGAACCATACGAGCAATACCGGGCCAACCCAAGAAGCCCAGCAGCAGCATCAGGTACAGCATACGAATCTTAGGATCCACACGCATTTCGTCCATTGCTGCGCCTAGAATAATAATGATAGGCGTAGAGGGGATGCAGTAGAAGATATCAACGATACGCATAATCAGCATATCAATCCACTTGCCAAAATAACCGGAGATACCACCCAGAATAACGCCCAGAACAACCTCGATGATAACTACGATAAAGCCGATAATCAAAGAAACACGGCCACCGTACATCAAACGGGTCAGCATATCCATACCGTTACGGTCAGTACCCAGCCAATGCTTTACGCTAGGTGCTGCGTAAGCATCAAAGACGCGGGTCTCTGTCAGCTGACGGACAGCCCAAACCTTGGCTGTTGCGTCGTACTGAATGGTGTACTCGTGCTCTTCGCCATTTGCGTCGACGAACATGAAATCGTTTCCGCCTGCCTCGATGATGTCAATCAACTGATCCTTGAAGTCACGGGAAATAAAAACGTCCGACATAACGCTCTGGACAACATAACGGCCTACATAGCCAACCTGCTCAGCACCATCCATCAGAGAGCCATCTTCTTCAACGGAATAGTTTTTGCCGTCAGCAGTAAATGCGGTTTCGCCATTTGCATAAGCTTTCAGTGCATTGTACTGGAACTGGAAGCTCAGGTTTGCACCAGCCTGACTTGCACTCACAATATCTTTATATGCAATACCAATCATGGTGCCGTCTGCCTTGGACAGGTGATAGAAATCTGGACCTTCCTGAACCAAGTTGTACTTCACATTATTATAAGTGAAGCTATCGTTCTTTTTCTGAATAGCCAGAACAGTCTGTGCCTGCAAAATGCTGCTGTAATCCTGGCCGTCAGCAGATGCGTAACGGAACTCAGTATTCTTGGTAACACCTGCAAAATCTTTGTTCTGCATATCAATACGGTAGAACTGCTCTGCTTCGCCGTAAGGGCTCAGCATACCACCCACAAAGCTGAACAGGAACATGAAAATCAGAATAACCATGCCCACAACTGCAATCTGATTGCGGAAGAAGCGCTTTGCAACCAGCTGACCGGGGCTAAGCACCTTCACACGACGATCGTCGTTCAGGGAGTATACTTCCTTTTCTGCGGCAGAGGTATCCTGCTCATTCATTTTGATGTTTTTCTCATCCATTACAAGGATCCTCCTTTCGTATTAGGAAATACGCACGCGAGGGTCAACCACAGCGTACAAAATATCGGAAATCAGGTTGCCTGCCAAAGTCAAAATTGCCAGGAAAACCAAGTAGAACATGGAGAACGGAATATCACCGGAAACCATAGATTGGTAAGAAACAAAGCCGATACCATTGATACCGTACAAAGTTTCTGTAATCAGAGCGCCGGCAAACAGAGAGGGCAAGGAACCGCCAATGGTAGTAACCAGAGGAACCAGAGTATTACGGAAAGCGTGGTGATAGATAACCTTCTTTTCGCTCAAGCCCTTTGCACGTGCGGTACGGATAAAGTCCGCATTCAGCACTTCCAGCATGTTGGTACGAGTGTAGCGCATCAGAGAGCCAACACTCAAAATGGTCAGTGTAACAATGGGCAGCACCAAGTGATGCGCCATATCCAAAATCTGGCCCATGCGGCTCAACTGCTCGAAATCACGACCAACCAGGCCGTACAAATCAAACCAGCCCAGCTTAACGCTAAACAGCAGTTTTAGCAGCGAAGCAAAGAAGAAGGTGGGCAGCGAAATACCTGCCAACGCCAAAATAGAAATGGTGTAGTCCGTTTTGCTGTACTGCTTAGTTGCTGCAATAACACCCAAAGGAATTGCAATAAGCAATTGTAGTATAAACGATATTGCGCCCATTACAAAGGAAACACCAACTGCTTCCTTAAACTTTTGGATAACGGGGACAGTCCACTTCCAGCTATCGCCGAAATCGCCGCGCAGCATCGACCCAAGCCAGCCAAAGAAGCCCGGAACTATGTTTGAGTCAAGATTGTACATTGCGGTTAGCTGTTCCATCCATTCCTCGTAGCTCTTAGAGCCGGGCTGCATGGATTTTTCACGTGCCATCGTCTCAATGTAAGATGTGGGCAAGCTGCGCATCATACCATAAATAATAAAAGATACGCAAAACAGAATTACCACTGAAATCAGTAGTCGTTTGGTAATATACTTACGCACTAGGTTTAACCTCCATCGGAATAAATTTGCACACAAGTTGCGGCAACTCATATACATGCAAAATCCCCGCGGTTCTTATCAGACACCTCGGGGTGGCTGCTGCATATCAAGCGACGGCTCTGCACCGCCGGCATAGGCCCTATACAGAGCCGCTGCTTGATACACAGCATACTGTTCCGCAGCTTTTATCAAACTGCGGAACAGCTGTGCATCTTTAACGATTTAGTTGAAACGCTATAATTACTTATTTGCGTTCAAAACGATCTTTTCGACCTCCATCATCCAGGGATAGAAGGTGGTCATGTCGGTTGCGACAGAGCTCATGTCAACACGCTCGGCGCTGAAGATGAATGCGTCCTGACGCTGGTAGACAGGAACTTCAACAGCCCAGTCAATAATCTTGTCCAGGCAAGCCTTGTATACAGCCTTGCGGTAGGTCTGGTCAGCGGAAGCACGAGCATCTACAATCATCTGGTCCAGCTCGGGATCAGCGATGTCGTACATGTAGTTGGAACCACCGGGGTTCTTGCCACCGTTTGCTACGTCAGAGTAGTAAATCTGGTACATATCCGGGTCCAGAGTTGCGCCCCAAGCTGCTGCCCACATAGCAATGGACTCAGCCTCGATGCCGCTCCACATTTCAGCGCCGTTGCTCAGGTCGGTAACAATCAGGTTCATGCCAATGCTCTTCAGTGCTTCAGAAGCCTTGGTGCAAACCATGAAGGAGGGGTGGTCGCCACTGCCGTCAGCAGGGATAACCAGCTCGTACTCCAGTGCAGCACCTGCGGGTGCAGCGGTCAGCTTGCCGTCAGCAACAGTGTAGCCAGCCTTCTGGAAGAAGCCCAGAGCAGCCTGCAGAGCTGCTGCGTACTTTTCTTCAGCAGACATACCAGAAGTGTAGATGTCGTTGCCATCTGCATCGACAGAGTAAGCCAAACGGTAGCCGTCATCGGTGGGCTGAGGTGCTGCCCAGCTGGTGTTGGAGATGGGGTAGTTGATAACGGTTGCACGCTCGCCGTAGTAAGTATCGATAGCAACATCACGGTATACTGCCAAGATAGTGCCAAATGCCTTACGCAGTGCCTTAGATGCATCGGAAGCGGGCTCGCCGCCAACGTTCAGAACATTAGCGCTCATGCCGATGTAGCCGTAGCCCAGGAAGTCAACAGTAGCAGTGCTGATAACGGAACCGTTCAGCTCGCCGCCGTTAGCCTGCTCAATTGCATCAACGGTATCCTTGTTAAAGGTCGGGTCAGCGATGTCGATAGTGCCGGTAATAACGCCGTTCAGCTTATCAGTTTCCTGAGATTCCAAGAAGTTGATGTACTTGGTCTTGGGAGCGCCCTTGTAGTAGTTCTCGTTTGCCTCAAAGCTAACGGTAGCCTTGTCATACTTCAGGAACTTGTAGGGGCCAGCACCCATGGGCTTGCTGGTAACAGAACGAACCTTGCTCAGGTCGCCTTTTTCAAAGCCGAACTTGTTAGCATCGTAATCGTACAGGCTCTTGTCACCGTAGTAGTGCATAGGAGCAACCGTAAGAGCCAGCTGATAAACAGCAGTAGCGTCCAAAGTGGTCATAACAACACGCAGGCTGTTCTCACCGGTCTTCTGGATGCCCTTGATGTTCTCAGCGCCGTTGCCGGTCTTAACACCAGCCTGCAGGTCGCTGCCCATGTCGCCTGCTGCCTCAACAATCATATCAACAAACGGGGTGCCTGCAGACTCCTTAGCAATGCCTTCCTCAGACAGGCTGTAGCCGTACTGTGCAATCAATGCAGCGTACAGGTCCTCAGCGGTAGCGTCAGCAGCCAGACCCGGGAAGCCCCACATCTCAGCAGCGGAAGCCACATCAGTAGCGCCCTTGGTCATGCAGAAATCAACGATTTCCTGAGCCAACTTTACGCCAGCTGCGTCGAAAGCCTTCCAGAATGCGTCGTACTGCTCCTGAGTGTAGAACTCAGTTTCCTTGTAGCCGCCATTGCCTGCTTCAGCAATCAGCTTCATACGGCTTTCCATGCCGCTGCGGTACTCCTGCATACCCTCGATGGGCTGAGCAAACAAAGTATTGTTGCCGTCATAAGTAGGGTCACATACAACGTACATGCTGAAGATGACGTCATCAATGGTAACCTTTTCGCCGTCAGAGAAAGTGACATCGTCACGCAGAGTAATGTCGTAGTAAACAGTACCGTCGTCATTTTCAGTAATGGCCAGGTTTGCGATACCATCATAGGTATAGTCCTTACCGTTAAACTTACGGGTTTCGCCCTCGATACCGTTGTAGACCATAGCGCCTGCACGGTCGTTGCCCAACAGCTGCACCTGAGTCATGTCAACAACGTTACGGTCATAAGAGGTCTCTGCAAAGAAAGGAGAGAACTTACCGCTGAAAGGCAGGATGCCTACAACCAGCGGAGTTTCCTTGCCATTGCCACCGTTGCCACCATTGCTGCCGTTGCCACCGCAGCCTGCCAGAGCTGCTACGCCAGCGGTGACACCCATTGCCTTCAGGAAATTGCGACGAGTAATCTTTTTCATGATTGTTTCCTCCATCATATTTTTCCCCCTCTATATCGTCTTGGGGTGAGACGTTTTGTCCACGTACTGCGGACATCAAAAGGCATACGCCTTTCTCCACCACTGTGTCGTCCCTTCCCTATTGTTTCGACACAAGTGAATATGCTAGTTATTATACCTTTTTATAGTGAAACTGTCAATCGCTTTAGCCGCTTAATACCTCATAAATTGTTGCGATTTGTTGTGATTTGCTTTATTTTTTCACCCATTTGATAGATTGTAAAATTTTCTTTACTAAAAACAAACCACTTGCAGCAGCAATCTGTATTGCTACGAACAACACTGTAGCCCAAATTTTACCTTTACCCATTCCATTCAGTACTACATCGAGTATCAATCCTACTAAAGTAAGTCCGCAGAATACCATTCCGGCATTACATCTACCCGGCAGTTTTTTTACACTAGCATCATAAACATAGGCACGTACAGGCTCGCCACCACTTGTTAGCTCCCATAATGCCCAACAAACCATGCCGCAGCTAATAATAGCCCCCAGATAAAACGGCAAAACCAAGAACCCTTCCGACATACCGGCAGACGGCACACAACCTGCAATGATTTGCATGATAAAAGCAGCGCCGCTGCCAAGCCACATACGCAAGATATTCTTCTTGCGGTCAGCAGGCAGCAGCGTGCAGGTATACATTACGCCACCATATACGTATTTACCGGATACATCACGGTAAAAGTCTTTCAGGTGCTCTCTTTTCTTTCTGGGTTTCTTCTCGCCCTTAGCCATCGGCTTACTGAATATCGCTCAGGTCGTAGTTTGCCAGCCAAGTGTTCGCTTTTTCGCAAACATTACGCAGGCAATCTTCGCCAAAGGGGCTATCCAATTCCGCATTTTTCAGCAATTCGGTAAACACCTTGCTGCCGCCCTGTACGGTGTAAGCCATATAGTGCTTCCATGCATCTTCCTGATTATCCTGAATACGTGCCCAGAACTGCAATGCGATTGTCTGTGCCAAGCAGTAGTCAATATAATAGAAGGGGCTGGAGTAGATATGCTGCTGACGCTGCCAGCCTTCACCCTCGCTGTAGAAAGGAATCTCGCCATCCAGCTTCATCCAAGGCATATACACGCCCAACAGCTTTTTCCAAACGCCGTGGCGCTCTGCAGGGGTCATCTCAGGATGAGCATACACCTCGTGCTGGAAGTGGTCAACCAGAGTACCATACGGGATAAAGGTCAGTGCGCCTGCCAAGTGGCTATAACGGAACTTCTTAGCGTCCTTGCCGAAGAAATCCTCTGCCCAAGGCCAGCCAAAGAACTCCATAGACATGGAATGGACTTCGCATCCTTCCATGCTGGGCCACATGGTAGAAGCCGGAATACGGGTACGGTTCATCCAAGCAGCAAAAGCATGGCCAGCTTCGTGGGTAATAACTTCTACGTCATGCTGTGTATCGTTGAAGTTTGCAAAAATGAAGGGGACCTGATAATCCTGCAAGCTCGTGCAGTAACCGCCGCCTGCTTTGCCTTCCGTAGACAAAACATCTAATAGCTGACCGTCCAGCATCGTGCGGAAGAACTCGCTTGTTTCCGGGCTAAGTTCATCATAAAATTTCTTGCCTGCGGCCAAAATCTGGTCAGGGTTTCCGGCAGGCTTCGGGTTACCAGAGCGGAACTCCAGTGCAGCATCTGCAAAGCTCAACGGATACTCCATGTTCAGACGCTTTGCCTGCTCCTTGTAAATATTAGTAGCAACAGGAACCAGATACTTTACAACAGCTGCACGGAACTTTTCAACATCAGCCTTTGTGTAGCAATTGCGTCCCATACGGTAATAGCCCAAAGTCGTATAGCCTTCATAGCCCAACTTTTTGCCCATGCCGTCACGCAGCTTAACCAGCTGATCATAAATACTGTCGAGTTTATCCTGATTGTCTTTGTACCACTTGCCTTCTGCCTTCCAAGCAGCCAAACGACGAGCATCATCAGGGTCGCTCTTCAGCGGAGAAATCTGGCTAATGGTATACGTCTTACCCTCAAACGGAATCTGAGCCGAAGCAATCAGTTTCTCGTACTCCTGCGTCAACATGTTTTCCTGAGCCATATCAGAAACAATTTCAGGGGAGAAAGACTTCAATTCAATTTCTGCATTAACAAACATCAAATCGCCATATTCCGCAGCAAAATCAGCACGGAAAGGACTATTCAGCATTGCCATTGTCCATTCCTGTTCATAGGTCTGCAGTTCAGGGGATGCGTTATTCCAGAAGTTCACTTCCTCGTCATAAAAACTATCACGTGTATCAATATTATGGCGAGTGCTTGCCAATGTAGCCAATGTATCCAGATGGTTAGCCAGAGTCTCTTTTTCTAAAAATACCTGTTTAGCAGTAGCGTAATCTTCTGCGTTCTTCAAACGAGCAGTTAAATCTACCATTTCTTTTTTTGCAGCATCCATATCGGGACGCTGATAGGGCATTTCAGAGAACTTCATAATTTTCCCTCCTAATATTTAAAATTGTATAACAATACAATTATATTATATCCTTTCATTTGTTTCTGTGCAACACATCTGCCTGATTTGTTAGGTATTGAACAAATACACAATAAAAGCGAGTTTGTTTTTCTAAACATATATACAAAAAAAACACCCGAATGCTATGCATTCAGGTGTTTTGTGGTGCACCATCGGGGACTCGAACCCAGGACCCACTGATTAAGAGTCAG
>JAHHRL010000022.1 GCA_020025825.1 Faecalibacterium sp.
TTTCACCTTGGTGGTGCCTGTTCCTTTTAGCCAACCCTGTCAGACAGATGCCATATATCAGTAATTTTCGTGGATCACTGTTTTATGACCACCCATCTAAGGAAAAGGCGCTTTTTTATCAATTACGAGGGGTGCCGGTAAAGACAATGGCTACAGTGTCCGGGCCGGTATTGGCGGAAACGACACCGCCCAAGGGGAATACGGCTACCGGCGGATGGCCGAAGAATTTACGGGCAGCCTTAATCAGCTCGTCCTTACGGGGGATTTCGGTATGTCCAATCATATACTCTACGTCAGACAAATCCTGACCCGTCAGACGCTTTTCGCACAGTGCCATCATAGCGGGGACAACCTTATCGTCGCCACGTACTTTGCTTTCGACTTTGGTTTGGCCGTCAATCAAGGTAATAATCGGCCGCAGACCCAGCAGCTCGCCTGCAAATGCTGCAGCGGCAGAAATACGGCCGCTCTTTTTCATTTGCTTTAAGCTGAAAGGTCCCAAGATGATTTCCAACTGGTTCATCTTGGCTTCAAACTCTTCAACAACGTGGTTTAGCTCGGCGCCGTTTTGCAGCTTGCGGGCCATTTCGGCAATATACCAGCCAAAAGTCATAGAATAGGTGTGGCTGTCCAGCAGGTGAATCTTCATGTGATGCTCGGGGCGCTCCTCACGCAGCAAATCACGTGCCATTAAAGCGTTGTTGTAAGTGGAGGAACCACCACGGTTGATAGTAACGTGAATCACATCGGTATAGCCGGCATCTACATATTCGCAGTACTTTTCACAGAACTGGATAGGGGTGATAGCAGCGGTAGAAGGAACTCCCTGTGCCTCACGCATTTTATCGTAGAATTCACTGGCAGTACAGGACACACGCTCTATATAATCCACATCGTCCAATAAAATGTGGAAAGACATAATATCAATGCCGTACTGGTCGGCCAGCTCTTGGGGCATATCGCAGGAAGAGTCGGTTAAAATTGCAATTTTGCTCATTGTTTCCTCATTTCCATTCGTAATCACGCAAGTGACCATGATCTAAAAGCTCGGGAAAATCCCACTGACGCAATACTTCGTACACACCGATTGCCACCGAATTGGACAGATTTAAGCTGCGGCAATTTTCACGCATGGGGAAGCGTACACAGCTTTGCTGATTTGCTGCCAGCAAAGCCTCAGGCAAACCGGCGTCCTCTCGGCCAAAAACCAGATAACTGCCATCGGGATAAGATACGTCTGTATAGCGATAGGGGGCCTTTGTAGTAAAGTAATAAAAGGGACCAGAATTTCGTGCAAAAAAATCAGAAAGGTCTTTATAGTATGTTATATCAAGATAGTGCCAGTAGTCAAGTCCGGCATGCTTTAATTTCTTATCGTCGATGGTAAAGCCCATAGGGCCGACCAGATGCAGGCGGCAGCCGGTACAGGCGCAGGTACGGGCGATATTACCCGTGTTTTGCGGGATACGAGGCTCTACAAGGACGATGTTTAGGGTTGGTTGTTGCTCCATAATAATCTCCTAATTTACTGTGCGTGGACAATCAGTTTTTTTAGCTGTGGTTCAAACCATACGCCAAAGCGTGGGTCGGCATCCGGGGGTGTGGCTAAAATGCAGTCGCTAACAAAAGCAGCTGCGGCATCTGCTGCGGCGGAAAGGGCATTGCCACGCAGCAAGAGACCCGTAACAACAGCGGCAAACAAATCGCCCGTACCCGGATAGCTGCGGGGAAGCAATAGTTTTTTTAGGATGAACTGCTCCTTACCGGCACCTACAGATGCCAAATATTTCCCCATGGGGACACCTGTAATAACAAGACTGGGGCAAAGGGGCGCCAGCTGATTGGCAAGAGCTTGTGCAGTTTCGTTTGTCCAGTCAAAAGCGGGGGCTGGTTGAGCTAAGCCAAGCAGCAGGTGTGCCTCTGTCAAGTTAGGCAAAATAAGATCTGCCTGACGGCAAAGCTCTAACATTGCAGGGACAATATCTGTAGGCAAGCTGCCATATAACTTCCCATTATCACCCATAGCGGGGTCAACAACTTTATAGGCATTTGGCCAAAGCCGAAAGGCTTGCTGCACCAGCTGTGTTTGCACAGGGCTTGCCATATAACCGGAAAAAATGCAATCAAAGTCTATACCGATTTGGGCATAGTGCTCCAGTGTGGCAAAGCCATAGGTATCGCTATCCATACGAGCCGGAGTGCCCAAGCCGCCGGTATGGCTGGAGAGAACAGCGGTAGGCAGGCAGATAACCTGATGCCCTATTGTGGAAAGAACCGGGGCAATAACAGCTAAACTGCATCGGCCCACACCGGAAAGGTCATGAATGCAAAGGATCTTTTTTGGCGGTTGCGAATGTTGCAAAAAAGACACCTCCTAATAGGATAAAATAACACACTTATTATACCATAAACTCCCTGATGAAAAAAGAAGCATAATTGGGTTTCGTGCAGGGAATACTGCGCCTATAAGGAAAGGGAGGGTTTATATGAAACATCAAAAACAAAACAGCGCAAATAATATGACAGGCATCCTGTTGGGTGCAGCAACAGGTGCTGCGGTTAGCGCAGCCGGAATGTACTGGATGGGCTATAATGACCGCCAGCGTAAGCAGTTTATGAAAAAAGCTGCACAAAGTGTAGAAAACGCCGTAAGTGGTTTGGAATCTATGGTTGAAGATTATCTGCCACGATAAGGGTAAATACCACCTTTTTGCCATTGCGGAAAGGTGGTATTTACATAAAATAGCACAGCTAAGCCTATTGGCAGGCAGCTTGGATATGTGTATAATAGGCAGGACACTATTGCATGGAGGACCTATATGCACTATTATTTTGCCCCGATGGAAGGCTTTACAGACGCTATTTATCGCAATACACATGCTTGTTACTTTGGAAATGCAGAGGGGCAGCAAGTAGAAAGATATTATGCACCATTTCTTTCGCCCAAAAGCGATTTGAATGTAGACCCGCGGCAGCTGCGAGATGTTTTGCCCGAAAATAATAAAGGGGTTACATTGATTCCGCAGATATTGGGAAAAGATGCAAATGCTTTTGTATGGATGGCAAAGGAACTGGCGGATATGGGCTACACAGAGGTCAACCTCAATTTAGGGTGCCCGTCAGGCACAGTAACTGCTAAGGGCAAAGGTGCCGGCCTTTTACGGGACACAGATGAACTGAATGCGTATTTGGATAAGATTTTTACCCAAAGCCCGCTGCCTATTTCGGTAAAAACTCGTATTGGAATGAACGACCCGGCGGAGTTTGAGGACTTAATGGAAATTTACAATCAGTATCCGATTCGAGAATTGACCATTCATCCACGTGTTGCCAAAGCGTTTTATGCAGGACCGGTCGATATGCAAGTGTTTGATTGGGCAGTAGAACATAGTAAGGTGCCTGTTTGCTTTAACGGAAGCTTGTACACAGTAGAAGACGTAACTGCGTTTGCGCAGGCGCACCCCAGTGTGGAATCGGTTATGATTGGCAGAGGTTTGCTGGCTGACCCGGCACTGATTCGGAAACTGCATGGGGGAAAGGCGCTGGAAAAGCAGGAACTCCGAAACTTTTTAGACGAATTGTATGACCAATACACAGAGCGTTTTGGAACCAGACAGAGTGCTATGCGGCGCATGAAAGGTGTTTGGGGATATGTGCTGTGTATGTTTGAGGACCACGAAAAATTGGAAAAGCAGCTGCGCAAGCTTCGTGACCCGGCGGAATACCATGCAGTGGAAGATGCTATTTTTCAGCGTCTGGAATTGCGTAAAAACGCACAGGGTGTAAAGTAAAATACACTTGCGTTACCGAGAAAAACAAAAACCGCCCGGATTTAGAAATCCGGGCGGTTTTATTGTTGCGAAAAATTGGAACAACCTTTAGAACAACCTTAAGATGGGGCACAAGCAGATTCAAACCATGCGGCATCGGGGACAACACACTCGCCGTCCTGTCCAATCAATGCATTTGCGGTATTTTGCTTATTGCCATACTTCTCTAAGTATTTAGCCTCGTAGGTGGAGGGTAAGCCTTGAACTGCCTGCTCAATGCCGGGGAACATGAGGCGAAGCGCCTCGCCACGGCAATGCACGCCGTCAAAGAACAATTTTTCGGGGATACCCACACGGCCTGCATGGTAGCTGCCATAAACGGGAATGTTATGGGCGGCACCATACTCACGCAGCCAAGGCTCTACCTGGAAAAAGCCCTCGAAGCCTTGCGGGTTGTTATGGACGTGCCTGCAAATAAACGGATGATAGGGGGTAAGCAGGAACACCACGTTTACACCCTTTTCCTGCACGTGCTGGACAAAGCTGTCAAAGAGAGAGGTCCAGTAGGAATCCATTTCAGGGAAGCCGTGCCGTGATTGCAAAGTACCGGCCTGCCCCAATACCTCGGACATCACTTGGTCGTTTGTCCAGGTACGGAAAGACACAGGGTACTGGATGCTGCCATCGGGGAATTTGATGGCATAGTCCAGCTCACTGATATCGCCTGTTACAGGCTGGAAGGGGATGACGTCGCCATCTTCTGTAGTGGATTGACCGGTTTTCTTTTGCTGGAGATAGTAGCGGACGTTACCCTGAAAGTAAGCAGGCTCGATAAGGGATTTCCAAAGAGCAACCTTATCGGGTTCCTCGTAATCGCTGGCCACGCCCAGAGCTTTTTCTAAAAATTCAGAGAAAAGCTCGCTATCAGAATTTTGGTTGATTTCAGAGGCAACGGTACCATTGAACAACCAAGGGTCAACGCAGATAATCAGATTTTTAGGAAGTTTATTGGCACGCTCGAACAAATACCAGGTATTGGCAATATCCATAAATCCGGCACCACTCATGCCGCCGTTAAAAAAGCTGCCGCCTACAATATCGCTATTGAGCTGCATTACACGGCTGGAGCCGAGCGCCAATGTATCAGGAATTTGTTCCTCCGGTAGATTTTGTGCGTAGATTTTCAGAACCTGACGCTCATCCATTTTATCGTAGTTAGAAACAGTTTGCCCATCCAAAAGCATGGAAGCAACTTCACGTGGGGCAAGCTCGCCTTGGAACAATCCACTGACATCAACTTTATAGTTGAATATCATCATGAAAATGGGAATTGGCAAGAGAAAACAGATTTTAACGGCAACCACCAGAAAAATAGCTGCGCCACGCAGAAGAACTGACTGCGGAGAGGTACGCTTTTTCATAATGCACGCCTCCTTAATAATTTTGATAGATGAAGGCGGATTTGCCGAATACGCCAAAGAAGAGGATTGCTAAGGTGAGCCCATAGTATAATGCCCAACGCACAGCAAAGCACTGGTTACGAATCCACTTATAGACCGGACCACGCCACTCTACCAGCTCCACGAATGTACAGCCGATAATCAGCATACCGATAGTGGACAAAGGCAGGCTGCGGCTGGCAAGGCCTTGGCAGAATCCTTGCAGGGTGAAGCCGCCCCAACCGCTGAACATTCCGGTAAATACTTCTGCTGCACCGCTGCCATACAAGGCGGCAGCAAAAAATACGATGCAGAAAGTAAACAGCAGGTAGACACAACTACGCTGGATAAAACCTTTTACCAAATCAGATTTATACAGGGGATTCTTTTTGTTGCGGCGGCGGCGGGATTTAGCAGTTGCCTTGCCAATGACCAAGAACAGGCCGTTAAACACACCCCAAATGACATAAGCCCAGCTGGGACCATGCCACAGACCACTGATGGGGAAGATGATAAATACATTAAACCAGCCTTGCAGTTTACCCCAACGGCCGGGCAGGCCACGGTTAAAGAAGGAAAGTGGGGTGAAAATGTAATCACGGAACCAACTGGTCAGACTGATGTGCCAACGATTCCATAGCTCGGTATAGGTTCGTGCTGCGAAGGGGCGGTTAAAGTTTTCGAGCAAATCAAAGCCCAAAACACGAGCACCGCCGATTGCAATATCACAGCACCCGGAAAAGTCCAGATAAATTTGATAACTAAACAAGAGGCTTGCCACAATTAGATAAGGTCCAAGGGATTTTTCAGGGGCGGAATACACCGCTTGAACAAAACCGCCAATGGTGTCGGCAAGAACCATCTTTTTGAAGTAGCCCCACAGCATACGGAAAGCGCCGCCGGCCATACGGGAATAATGGAACTTATGCGGGTTGGAAAACTGGGGAATCAAGTGCTCGGCACGCTCGATAGGACCAGTGAAGATGCAGGGGAAAAAGCTGACAAACAATGCATACTTGATAGGGTCATGAACTGCTTTGATACGGTGCTGGTAAACGTCGATGACATAACCAAGGCTTTGGAACGTAAAATAAGACAGACCCAAGGGTGCAATCAGATTTAGCTCAGCGGTTTTAACGGTACCGCCAAACAGGCCAACTAAATCATGCCATGACTGTGTGAAAAAGTTAAAGTACTTAAAGTAAAACAGGATACCGCTGCAAAAAAGCAGAGAGGACCACAGAAAAAGCAGCCGTGCCCATTTACCTTTGAGGTAATCTAAAGCAAGGCCGCAGCCATATGTAATAACGGTTGCGCTGATTAAAAGCATAACCAACCGTGCATTTTCAGGTTTATACAGATAAAAAACGTAGCTGGCTATCAATAAAAAAGCAGGTTTTAATTTGCGGGGAAAGCAGTAGGTGAGTGCTGCCACACCGCAGAAAAAAACCAAAAATGCAAGTGAATTAAAATCCATGGCGAATAACTCCTAACACCCAATAATACCGCAAAAGGTCATATCATTTTTTATCGGTTTGATTTTGCAGCTGCTGTTCCAAATCACGTACACGTTTTTCCAAGAGGGCGATGGATTGAGTTTGTCGCTTGGATTTATGGCTGAGCTCGGTAACCGCAACACTATGGGACAGCAAAAGCAGCAGCACAAAGCCAAACATAATCATAAACACTACGTTGGAAGGCATAACCATATCGAACAGGTCACGAATTACGTAAACAATATAGGGGAACACCGCAACTAAGAGTAAGCCGCAACCGCACAAAAGCCAAAGCAAGGAATATTTAACAGAGAGAACACCCTTTTTTAAAAGTCCCAAAATGCACAGCAAGATACATAATCCGATTAAGATAAAGACAAATTGATTTACGGGGCTCATGCACGGAATCCTCCCTTTTTATGGATTGAAAGCCGGTTGATAATCAGAGAAAGGCTGACTTTAATCATATAGTAAGCGCTTTTGAAACTGCGGATACTGGAAACACCGCCCAGACGTTCCTGCATGATAACGGGTGCCTCACCAACCTTAAAGCCGGAAAGTGTAGCAGCAAGGATTGCTTCGGGCTCGGGGTAATCCGCTGCGTAATTATCAGCAAAAAATGCGGTTAATTCCGGGCCGGTAGCACGGAAACCACTGGTTACATCGTATACTTTTACGCCGGAAAGCAGGCGAATCAATGCAGACAAAAACTGAATTCCAAAACGGCGCAGCGGACTGGACTGAAAACCTTCCTTTTCCAAAAAACGGCTGCCGATACACTGGTCGAGCTCACCGCTGCGAACAGGTGCAATAACTTTTTCGAGATATTCGGGAGAGTGCTGGCCATCGCCATCCATTTGCACTGCGATTTTATAGCCATTATCACGTGCATAGCGGTAGCCGGTTTGAACACCGCCGCCGATACCTAGGTTTACCGGGAGTGTTACATGGTTAAAATGATTTTTACGCAGGATTTCCTCGCTGCGGTCGGTGGAACAATCGTTTACAACCAAATAATCCACGTCAGGGCAGGTATCCATAAGGCGCTGCACGACACGTTGGATATTAGCTTCCTCGTTATAACAAGGGATAATTACTAAAACATCAGAATGTTTCAAAGGATGAACCCTCCAAAATTCTTAAAAAATAAAATTCTCCAGCTGGCGGAGCAGGGTGCTGCGCTGATAGTGGTGCAAATAATAGGAATAAGCGTTTTCACCCATAGAAGAACGCTGGGTATCCGACAGCGTGGACAGCTTTAACATATTTTCAGCCAATGCGTTTGCGTCGCAGGCAGGGCTGACAAGCGCACCGTTACTTTGCTGGGCAGCGATGGCGCCTTCGCCATTGATAGAAACCAAAAGCGGCTTTTTAGCGGCCATGCAGCTGGCGAGCTTTGCGGGAATGGTCAAACCTAAGTCGGGGGAGTTGGAAAGAGAAACTAAAAGGGCATCTGCCGCACCGGCAAGAGCAGGAATCTGAGTCGGCTTCACACTTCCATAGAAAGTGACGCAATCACGCAGATTTAAGAGGTCGGTCATTTCCTCTAAGCTGGGGCGGCTCATGCCGTCACCCACTAAAAGCAAATGAATGGGGGCTTTACCCTTGACGAGCGCCATGGCGGAGAGGGCAGTTTCCAGACTTTGTGCGGGAGAAAAGTTACCCGCAAACATTACCGTGAAACGTTTTGCGCCTGCCGCCTTTAAGGCAGCATCACAAGCGGGTACGGCATAAAAATCTTCGCAGTACTGGGGAATAACGGTATAGCTTTTTTGCTTTTCCACACAGCGACGGGAGTTTTTTGTACCAACACGCTCACGCAGGCGAGCCTCTAACCCAGGGCTCATTGCAATCAGGCGCTCGGTGTGACGATAGTGCCAATCCGACACGGTGGCAGCAACCCAGCGCAGGAATTTATTTTGGATATTGAGCACAGAATATAAGTTCTCCGGCCAAATATCCAAAACATAATTGGTTAGCGGAGCCTTGAATTTGCGTGCGGCTAAAATGGCAGGCCAGCTCATCAGCACCGGGCTTGTGTTATAGCATAAAATGGCATCGTAATCGCCGGGAAGGCGGCGCAAAGCCAATGCGGCATACAAAGGCCAGGATACATAGTTTAGAAAGATACGGACAGACGAGTTGCCGGTACGAGGAACCTCTTTACAGCGGTAAATATGGGCACCTTTCCATTCCTCATAAAAGGGGCCGTTTTTACTGTAGCCGTCAAACCACTCGCCTTTTGGATAGTTGGGCAGGCCACACAGGACATCAACTTGAATGCCGTCCGCCAGAAAGCCCTCTACGATATCGTTGATACGGAAGTTTTCCGGCCAGAAATGCTGTGTGACAATTAGGAGTTTCTTACCAGAAACAGACATTGAGAAAGCTCCTCCCTTGGAATCAATACTTACGCCAGACCATCTTGTCGACTACGCCCACATAGCTCTGGATAATTTTAACAACTTTAGTAGAAACGTCTTCCACGTAAACGGGGACAGGAATGCCCAAATCGCCGTTCTCATTCATAGAAACAGCGGTTTCCACTGCCTGTTCGACGCCGCCCTGGTTGATGCCGGCCAAGATAAAGCAGCCTTTATCCAGTGCTTCGGGACGCTCGGTACTGGTGCGGATGCACACGGCAGGGAACGGGTGACCTACGCTGGTAAAGAAGCTGGACTCCTCAGGCAGTGTGCCAGAGTCGGAAATAACGCAGTATGCGTTCATTTGCAGGTGGTTGTAGTCGTGGAAACCCAGAGGCTCGTGCAGCTTTACACGGGGGTCCAAGGCAAAGCCTTTTGCCTCCAGACGCTTACGGCTGCGGGGGTGGCAGGAATACAAAATAGGCATATCGTATTTTTCTGCCAGATGATTGATACTTGTGAACAGGTCTGTAAAGTTTTTATCGGTATCGATATTTTCCTCACGGTGGGCGCTTAGCAGCATATACTTGTGCGGCTCCAGACCCAGTTTGGTCAAAATATCGCTGGACTCGATTTTATCCAGATTAGCGTGCAGAACCTCTGCCATGGGGCTGCCGGTTACATAAGTACGCTCCTTGGCGGTGCCTTCGGCATTCAGGTAACGGCGGGCGTGCTCAGAGTAGCACAGATTAACGTCGGCAATGTGGTCAACGATACGGCGGTTGGTTTCCTCAGGCAGGCATTCGTCAAAGCAGCGGTTGCCGGCTTCCATGTGGAAAATAGGAATATGCAGACGCTTTGCTGCAATAGCGGACAGACAGCTGTTGGTATCACCCAAAATCAACAGGGCATCAGGCTTTTGCTCTACCATTAAGCGGTAGCTTTTTGCAATAATATTGCCGATGGTTTCGCCAAGGTCGCCGCCGACAGCATTCAGGTAGAAGTCGGGCTCACGCAGGCCCAAATCCTCGAAAAAGATTCCGTTTAAGGTGTAGTCGTAATTTTGACCGGTGTGAACCAGAATCTGGTCAAAATATTTATCACACTTTTTGATAACAGCAGCCAGACGGATAATCTCCGGGCGGGTGCCGATGATGGTCATAAGCTTGATTTTAGCCATGTTGATTGATGCTCCTTAATTATACTGTTAGCGGATAGGTATCCGGGTGTTCGGGGTCGAAAGGCTCATTTACCCACATAAATACAGAGGCTGTTTCAGTACCGGTATTTTCGATGTTATGGGTATAGCCGGTAGGAATATCAATTACCTCAAGTTTGTCGCCGCTGGTAACAATTTCGTACACTTTATCGGTACCGACTTTGCGCAGGCGAGTGGTACAGGTACCGGACACAACCAGATATTTTTCGGTTTTGCTGTTATGCCAGTGGTTGCCCTTTACAATACCCGGTTTAATCTGGTTGATACTGCACTGGCCGCGCTCGGGAGAACGAAGAATCTCCGTAAAACTGCCACGTGCATCGCAGTGCATAGTTAACGGATAGGAAAAGCCATCTTCGGGAAGATAGGAAACGTAGGTGCTGTACAGTTTCTTTTCCAAGCTGCCGGGATACAAATCAGGCGCAGCGAGGTTAGTACGGCCGGCAGCAAAACCCTGAATGGTTTCGGCCAGATGGCCAAGGGTAGTTTCGTGAACCGGGTGGATATGGCAGATGGGGTGCATAGAACGGTCGCACATTACATTTCCGTCGAAGGCATCCATAATGCACTGCACTACATCGTCGATATATACTAACGGCAGAGAAAAATTAGGGTCACGGACCTGAATAGGCAGGCCATTTGCCACGTTATGGCAGAAAGTGGCTACGACACTATTGTAATTGGGACGGCACCATTTGCCGAACACACCTTCCATGCGGAACACGTATACAGGGCTGCCGCAGCGGTCACCATGGGCAAAAATGGCATTTTCGGCTTCCAGTTTACTTTTGCCGTAATCATTATCCAGTTCGGCTTGCACGCTGCTGGTAACCAGAACAGGTGCCTTATTATCGGCAGCTTCCAGACTGGCCAATAGAGTTTCAGTCAGGCCGGTGTTGCCGCTGTAAAACTCGCTGGGGTCTTTGGGGCGATTGATGCCCGCCAGATGCACCACAAAACCTGCCTGTTGGCAATAAGATTTTAGGGTGTCCAGCGTATCGTTACGATCAAAACACAACAAGTTTGTGTAACCGATACGGCGCAAAGTTTCCACCAGATTGCGGCCTACAAAGCCTGCAGAACCGGTAATAAGAATAGGTGTGGAAAGTTCCATACAGCGTTGCTCCTTTTTATAAGGGATTACTTGTTCCAGTTTGCCAACTGCTCCTGAATGTATTCAGTGGACATAATCTTATCGATGGTGCCCTGAACGTCCAGGCGGTTGGTGTTGTGGCTGGTATATGCCTCGTCAGCCTGTGTTTTGACTTCGCCCTTTACAACGAATTTATCGTAGTTCAGGTCACGTGCATCAGCAGCAACACGGTAGTAACGGCCCATATCCTCGCAGCGCAGGCGCTCCTCCTGAGTCATCAGGGTTTCGTACAGCTTTTCGCCGTGGCGAGTGCCAATAATACGAGTGCCGGTGTCGCCGAACAGGGTCTGCACAGCCTTTGCCAAATCGCCGATAGTGGAGGCGTCAGCCTTTTGGATAAACAAATCACCGGGATTTGCGTGCTCAAATGCAAACATAACCAGCTCAACTGCTTCGTCCAGATTCATCAGGAAGCGAGTCATGTTAGGGTCGGTGATAGTAATAGGATTACCAGCACGAATCTGGTCTACAAACAAAGGAATAACGCTGCCACGGCTGCACATAACATTACCATAGCGGGTGCAGCTGATAATGGTGCCACGCTCGGCAGCAACACGTGCATTAGCGGTAACGACGTGCTCCATCATAGCTTTGGAAATGCCCATAGCGTTGATAGGATAAGATGCCTTATCGGTAGACAGGCAGACAACACTCTTAACGTGGTTTTCCACAGCGGCGTGGATAACATTGTCGGTGCCGATAATGTTGGTACGGACTGCTTCCATGGGGAAGAACTCGCAGCTGGGGACTTCCTTTAATGCGGCAGCGTGGAAGACGTAATCAACACCGGGCATAGCGTCACGCAGGCTTTGTGCATCACGCACATCGCCGATATAAAAGCGAACTTTATCGTAGTATTCAGGATAATTAGCCTGAAGCTCGTGGCGCATATCGTCCTGCTTCTTTTCGTCACGGGAGAAAATACGGATTTCTCCGATGTCGGTGGTCAAAAAATGCTTAAGAACTGTATGACCGAAGCTGCCGGTACCACCGGTAATCATTAAAGTTTTGCCGCTGAAAGCAGTAGAATTCATATAAAATATACCTCCTAAAATGCGTAGGAACGCATAATCACAGTGTCAGTTGTTAAGTACACACTACAATTCTATCACAAACAGGGTGTCATTCCAACTAGAAAATCCTTGAAAGTTGCCAGAATAAGGCGAAGAGAGTATAATAAGCGCAAATAAAAATGAGGAGGCAGTTCCCTATGCAAGCTTACGAATATCTGCTGAAATATGTTCAGGTATATACTACCAGTGACCCCGAAAGCGAAACTTGTCCTTCCAGCAGCCGCCAGCTGGATTTAGCAAAAATTTTGGTGGAGGATTTGAAGAAAATCGGATGCGCAGATGCGCATATGGATAAAAACGGCTACGTATATGCCAGCGTACCTGCAACACCGGGCTGTGAAAACAAACCTGCACTGGGCTTGATTGCACACATGGACACTGCCCCGGATGCATCGGGCGAGAACGTAAAGCCGCTGCTGCATGAGAATTACGACGGCAATGCACTGACTTTGCCCAGTGGTGCAGTATTGGACCCGGCTCGTTTCCCGTTTTTGAAGAATCTGGCAGGAGAAACTTTGATTACCAGTGATGGCACTACCCTGCTGGGTGCAGACGACAAGGCCGGTATTGCAGAAATTATGGCAGCGGTTGAGACCCTTATTAAGGAAAATAAGCCGCATGGCAAAGTATGCATTGGTTTTACACCGGATGAGGAAATCGGCCGTGGAGCAGATTTGTTCGACATCCCGAATTTTGGCGCGGATTTTGCTTATACCGTTGACGGTGGTGATGTGGGCGGCATTGAGTACGAGAACTTCAATGCGGCATCTGCTGTTGTGGAAATTAAGGGACTTTCGGTGCACCCCGGTGAGGCAAAGGATACTATGATCAATGCTTCTAATGTTGCAATGGAATTCCACATGGCACTGCCTGTTATGGATCGCCCGGAACATACCTGCGGCAGAGAAGGCTTTTATCACCTGACCCAGATGTATGGTGATGTGAATGAGGCTAAGCTGGGCTATATCCTGCGTGACCACGATATGGAAAAGCTGGAGTACAAAAAACAGATTATGATGCACACGGCAGACTGCCTGAACGGTAAGTATGGCGAGGGCACTGTAACCCTGCATATCAAGGACAGCTACCGCAGCATGGTGGAGAAGATTAAGCCACACTTCCATTTGATTGAAACTGCACGCAAGGCTGTAAGAGCGGTAGGTCTGGAACCTGTTGAGGAGCCGGTACGTGGTGGCACAGATGGCGCAACCCTGAGCTGGATGGGACTGCCTTGCCCCAATTTGGGCACCGGCGGATTTAACTTCCACGGCGTATACGAGTGCACTACGGTAGAGCGCATGGAAAAGGCTACGCAGGTACTAATGAATATTGTGGCACTGTACGCTGAATAAAATACGAATCAAAAATACTTTACGTGTGACACAGGGTGTGTTTTGCACAAATCTGTGGTATCATAAGAGGTACAGACGACTTACAGGCAGAAAAGTCTGTAAGTGAAATCAGGACGAAAGAAAGGTACGGAGGTACACATTTATGCCAATGCAAATGGGTTTCCGTTGGTACGGCGAAGGCAACGATAACA
>JAHHRL010000023.1 GCA_020025825.1 Faecalibacterium sp.
TGCTTGCCAAAATGGATGCAAAGCTCATTGTTCAGGTCATCATCAATCTGGTGGGCAATGCCATAAAATCCCCTCCGGAGGGCAGCAGCATTACTGTTTGCACGGAGCTAAAAGATGGTAAAGCAGTCATTTCCATAGCTGATGATGGGGGTGGAATTTCGGATGATATGAAACCAAAGATTTTCGATATGTTTTATAGTGGGGCCAAAAAAGTGCGGCACAGCCTTATCAGAAGACTGTGCCGCACTTTTTTATTGTTTCCGGCAGAAACCGCAGGAAACTTTTTATGTACAGTTTTATTTATTATGAGGCGTTTTTTTCGCACGGTAGGAGCTGCGCCATTTGTCCACACGTTCTTTGGACATTACATAATTGATTGCCAGTGCAATAACAACACCTATGCCGGTATCAAGGATACGATTTAGAGAATAGGACACATACGTGGCAACCGGGGTGTTAAACAGAAGAATGCATAGGACGACACTGCCGGGCTGAACTGCACCGGGCCACACATTCTGGCTGATAAGAATCAAAATAACTACGCCGACAAACAGCAACACTAAAATAAGCGGATGCGTACTGCCATCAGGATAGAAGATAATGTAAAAGCGAAACAGCGCCATGCCTAAAAATCCGCCTATCGCTGTTCCGAAAAGGCGGTTGCCACCGTGGAGCTGGCTGTTTTCCATATCGGAGCCCATGCCGAAAACCGCACCGATGCAGGCAAAGGTGGGATTGCGCCCGAAGAACAAGTAGAGCAGTGCACATAAAGTAGCTGCAAATGCGGTTTTAATATTGCGCATACCAATATGGAGGTTCATGCTCTGAAAACAAGATTTAAGATTCATTTTACATCTATCCTTTTCTGGTTATATATGGCAAGATAATGTGCAAACAAGATGCCAAATATCAAAAAGTATCCCATTTTGCCTTTGTCGAACATTATCTAAACACGTATAAATTTTATTATACTGCAAACGAATGTACACTGTCCAGCGGGCAGAACAACGGCTCCTGTTTGCAATGAGCCTTTTGCAGGGCTGAAAAATTTTGTGCAATATTGCAAATTTTACATAATTTAGTGGTGAATAGTGAACAAAAACAAAAATATGGTACAAATTTCATCACAATAATTGCAATGAGAAAACAAGAATAACAATATACAAAGTGTTGGAAAATGTTTAAAATAAGTTAGAAATAATTATGCTTTGAGTACAGGAGAGCTGGATTCAGCACAAGGAAGATTAGTTCTTTTTTTGCGGAGAAGAAAAATGAACTGCAAAAAGTAATGAGTGTAATATACCGGTTCGTGCTAAAGCTTAATTTGAAGGAGGAAAAACAAAAGTGAAAAATGAACTGAAGAATGAAACAGCAATACCAAAGTTGACGTTTAAAAACGTATTTGGTTACGGCTGTGGTGATGCCGGCGGCGTTATCACTCTGACCATGGTTGCTATGTATCTGGCACGTTATTTGCAGGTACATATGCAGATTAACCCCGGCGTTTTGGCAGTAATGCTGTTTGTGTGGAACATCTGGGACGCAGTTAACGACCCCCTGATGGGCACCATCATGGACGCTACCTTTATGAAGGCTAAGCACGGCCGTGATAAGTTCCGTCCCTGGATTCTGGCTTCTATCCCTGTTATGATGTTCGGCATGATTGCCTTCTACGCAATTCCCCCGCACTTGGGCGGTGGTATCGGCATGCTGATTGCAGTCTTCGTTCTGAAGATTGTTTACGAGGGCGGCTATACCATGATGAACATTGGTATGGGCTCTCTGCTGGGTGCAATGGCTACCAACGATAACGAGCGTGCAAAGCTGGCTTCTGCTCGTGGCTTTGGCTCTACCATCGGCGGCCTGCTGAGTGGTATGCTGATTCCTCAGGTGCTGGCTCGCTACGGCGAAACCACAAAGGGCTTTACCATTGCTGCTGTTGTTGCAGCTGTTCTGGGCGGCTTTATCATTTTCCTGCACTATGCACTGACTGTAGAACGTAACAAGTCTGTACTGAATACTGCTGAGGCAACTGGCGCAGAGAGCGAAAAGCAGAAGTTTAAGCTGTCTGACATTTGGAACATTTTCACTCACAACCGTGCATTTATGGCTCTGATTCTGCACTCCATCAGCATTTGTGCAGTTCAGACCCTGGGCCAGAGCGGCTTGGTCTACATGTACTCCGACGTTTTGGGCGATATCGGCCTGCAGTCCTACGCAACTCTGATGGGTTCCGGCCTGATGATTCTGATTTTGTTCTCCGCTCCTTTGCTGACTAAGAAGTGGGACCTGGTTGCTGTTATCCGCAGCTGCCTGATGATTGGCTTTATTTTGTACGTTGGCCTGTTGGGCTACTGCCTGATGGTGCCTGACGTTAACGCATGGCTGTTCCTGATTTGGAACTCTGTAGCCGGCGCAATGGTTACCATGTCTGTTCAGATGCAGTGGGGTCTGGTAGCAGAGTCTATCGACTACAACGAGTATCTGACCGGCAAGCGTAACGAGGGTACTATTTACGGCTTCTTCTCTCTGTCTCGCCGTTTTGGTTCCACCATCGCTTCTTCTGTGTCCGTTCTGGTAATCGCAGCTATCGGCTACGATCCTGCTCTGACTGCTGCTGGTATGGCACAGGCTGCAAGCACCATCAGCGGCATCAAGATGCTGGTTGTTGGCTTCCCGATGCTGGCTGCTGTGCTGTCCTACCTGAGCTTCACCTTTATCTGGAACATCAATAAGGATGTCCGTGCAAAGATGGCTGCATGGAAGAATGGCGAAATTCCCGCTGAACAGCAGGCTTAATCAAATTAGCTTATAAAAAGAAGGACACCGTTTGGTGTCCTTCTTTTTTTGTTGTGGCACGGTAAAACTGAAAATTGAAACATTTGCAAAATCCATTTATTACCGTAAACTGGCGGTTCCTGCATGGCAAAATGTATGGTATAATAAACCGTAAGTGATTATGTGGGAATACTTTATTGTATATAGTGGCTATATCCCGTGTATGAGAATAAAAAAATGAAACCTCGATGCGGCGCTCCTAGATAGATGTGTGCTATGCTGTTCGGGGATGAGGTGAATCTATAATGCGATTGTTTCGAGATACTGAGCAGAAAAAAGAGTTTTTCTGTTTTGTTATAATTGCTGTATTAGCGTGTGGATTGGCTTACGTGCTGGGTGGAGCATTGTTTTCCGTTTTGGTGGCGGGTGTATGCCTTGCACTTTTGGGTGTGAATCGCTTTTTTGCAAAGCGTCGCCAAAAGAAAATAGAGGAGTTAGCATTACAGGTTAGCGAGGTTGTACATAGTAAGGAGAAAAACTCCATTACCGGTGAAGCAGAGGGGGAACTGGCTGCTTTACAGGCAGAAGTTGCAAAGATGGCTTTGTGTTTACGAGATACGCAGGCGCAGTTGATGCAGGAAAAGCTGCGGTTACCCAATGCGCTGGCAGATATTACACACCAGATTCGTGGCCCGCTTACCACAGTGAATCTTTTGATGTCCATGCTGTCAGCTACGGGTCTTTCGGAGCAGCGGCGTATCGAGCTGCTAAGAAAGCTGGCTGTAGTGCTTAAGCGAATAGAACAGCTCATTTTGCTGCAAATGAAACTGACAAAACTGGAACTGAACGCAGTGAAGTTCGACTTGCAAAAAGTTTCTGTGCAGGCAATACTGGAAAAAGCCGCAGAGCCGCTTTCGGCAGCACTGGCAGGCAAAAATATTGAGCTTACGCTAAAGGGGGAGGGGACCCTCGAATGTGATTCAGGGTGGACCTGCGAGGCGGCAACAGCTATCCTTAAAAATAGTTTGGAGCATACACCGGCAGGCGGCCACATTCAAGTAACCACATTGGAAAATGACCGCTATACTGAAATTTTGGTACAAGATGACGGAACAGGCATTTCACAAACGGATATGCCGCATATTTTTGAGCGATTCTATAAAGGTTCGAGTGCAGGGGAAGGAAACTTTGGCCTTGGGCTAACCTTGGCACAGATGATTGTGTCCGGTCAGCGTGGAATGCTTCAGGTGGAAAATAATCCTGCAGGCGGTACCATCGTTACGATTCGCTTTTATAAAGGAGCCGTATAAGCGGCTCCTTTTTGCTTGTCAAAGTCGGGAGAATCTGAAGGCCGTAAATAAAGTGCGTTTATATTGTGCTTCCGATAAGATTCCAGTATAATAGAACGCTGGAATGACATGAACGGTAGGACGATAAAAAATCTAATACCGAATGCAGAGGAAAGGGGAGCCTGGATGAGCAAAACAAAAAAATGGATTGTTGCTTTGCTTTTAGTGATTAGTACCATCGTTGCTGTACAGGAAGTTATTAAAACAGCAAGAATGTATTTAGAGGAATATCCCAGTAATGACATCAATGCATACGTAGCATGGGGAGCCGGCGGAGCAACGGACATCATGGGCCGAACGCTCTCGATTTATGCGGCAAAAGAGCTGGGTGTGGATATTGTTGTGCAAAACAAGACGGGTGCTTCCGGTGCAATTGCTACTGAATTTGTACGTAAGCAACCGGCAGATGGATATAACATTTTATATAATGCGGAGAACCCGACACTTTATAAAGTGCTGAATATTTCTCCGATTGATTACAGCGAGTATGAGCCGATTATTCTCATTGGACAGCAAATGCCGGTTGTGGTAGTGGGCGAGCACTCTCCCTACCACTCTATTTCAGAGCTGATAGAAAGTGCACGCAAGCATCCGGGCAAAATCAAACTCAGCACAACAGGAATCGGTGCACTGCCGGGCAATGTGGCAGCCATGCTGGAAAGTACCAGCGATGTAACATTTAATCAAGTGCCCTTTGGCGGCGATGCAGATGCGTTGACCGCTGTAATGGGGGGGCATACGGACGTTTCGGTAATTAACTATTCCGCTGCGGTGGATTACGCAAGGGAGGGCAAAATCCGCATTTTGACGGTGCTGAACAATGAGCGTTTAGCCAGCGAGCCAAATGTGGAAACCATTAGCGAGGTGTACCCGGAATATGGCAAGTATTTTCCGTGGGGACCGTTTATTGGAGCCTTTGTGGATAAGGATTGCCCTGAAAAGGTAAAAGAAACACTGGCAAAAGCGTTCCGTAATGCATGGGAAACGCCGGAGTTTCAACAGTTTTTAGCGGATAGTGATGTTATCCCGCTTGGTTATTCAGGGGATGAAGCACGTGCCTATATCGAAAAGTGGCAGCAGGTTACCGCTTGGATTTTGCATGATGTAGGACAAACCACGGTTTCTCCGGCCGAGTATGGCATCCAGCGGATAGAGTAAGGAAGATAAGTATGAGAAAGGATATAAAAACTTTTTGCTGGGTGTGTTTAGGCGTTTCACTTCTGTTTTTAATCGGTGCGTTTCAGATTGTTCCGATTTCAGAGCTTTCTGCTACATCGCCCGGCGGCTATCCGATTTTTATTGCGGTCATTTGCACCATACTGGCATTGGTGGTTTTGGTACAGGCAAAGCAGGAAAATGTGGAAACAAAACCGTTGTTTTCGCCTGTAATTACGGCATTTCTGATTATGCTGGTGCTGTACGTGCTGGCAATTATCTACCTGCATTATGTAATTGCAACCCTGCTGTTTTTGTTTGCAGCTGTGATGTATCTAAAGCGTAATGATTGGCGAACAGCAATTTTAGTGGCATACATTAGCACCTTTATGATTTTGCTGGTGTTTGAGTATATTTTTGGTGTTGTTTTACCCTAAAGTGAGGAAACCGCAAGATGGAAGAAATCTTTTCGTATTTTACTCTGGCAAATATTCTGTGGGTTGCCGTAGGCGTGCTGGCAGGAATCTACATTGGCGCAATTCCGGGCCTTTCGGTTACTATGGCAGCGTCCTTGCTGATTGGCATGACCTTTGACTGGGATACCGGGTCGGCGCTGGCGCTGATGATGGGGGTATACATGGGGGGTGTGTACGGTGGCTCTCGTGCTGCGATTTTGCTGAATATTCCCGGTGCACCGGCTGCCGTTGCAACTACGTTTGACGGTTACCCACTAGCTAAAAAAGGCGAAGCCGGAAAAGCAATTGCAGTAAGCACAATTATCTCGGTGCTGGGCGGCCTGGTTGGCTTGGTTATTTTGTTGGCAGCAGCCCCCGCTGTTGGCAAACTGGCCCTTGGATTTGGCCCTAAGGATTATTTCCTGCTGGTAGTAATGGGATTGTTTCTGGTTGGCAGCTTAGGTGGAAAATCCATGGCGAAAGGTATGTTTACCGCAGCTATGGGCTTAATGCTGGCAGTTGTTGGTACAGACCCTATTACGGGCTTGGGACGCTTTACATTTGGCAATACCAATATGCGCAGCGGCATCAGCTATATCACGGTTATGATTGGTGTTTTTGGTATTGGCGAGGCCCTTATGCAGTTGCAGCATCGAGAGGAGCCAATTGTAAAACAAAAGTTGAACAGCGTGCGTCCGCCACGGTCCACCTTAAAAAAGCTGATACCGCTTGGGATACGCAGTGCGATTATCGGTACAATTGTAGGTGCACTGCCGGGTGCCGGTGGCGATATTGCAGCGCTGCTGTCTTACGATGTGGCAAAGCGCACTACAAAAGAACCGGAGGTCCCCTTTGGTGAAGGTGCATTTGAAGGCGTTGTTGCACCAGAGGCAGCCAATAATGCTGCGGTAGGCGGTGCATTGATTCCTATGCTGACATTGGGCATCCCCGGCGATTCGGTTACAGCTATTATGATGGGCGCACTTACGGTACATGGGGTTCGCTGCGGTCCTATGATTATGAGCTCGCAGCCATGGCTGTTTTATACATTAGCATGGATGCTGGCTGTTGCCTGTGTGTTCTTGCTGATTTTTGGTATGAGTGGTATTCGGGTATTTGCAAAGCTGGTAGAAGTGCCACGAGAAATTTTAATGCCCTTGATTATCGTGATTTCAATTGTGGGCAGCTACGCCATTACAAATAATGTAATGGATGTTATATGGACAGTTGTTTTTGGCATCGTTGGATATTTGCTGAAATATTATGGCTTCCCCGTAGCACCGCTGGTGCTGGGGCTGATTTTAGGACCGAACCTAGAGCTGAATTTCCGCCGTGCAATGATTAGTGCAGGCGGTGCGGCTGGTTTGGTAAAGGACATTTTTACTTCGCCGGTATCATTGGTTCTGGTTGTTATTTTGGGTATGTTGGTTGTGTCCCAAGTTAAAATTGCACAGGGCAGTGCTGCGTCTGGGCAGAAAAAGTGAAACACAAAAACCTATGGTGTCTGCCATAGGTTTTTGTGTTTATAATGCCTAGCAGCCCCTTATAGCAAAGGTCTGGAATAGATTGTTGGAAATTATGCACACAGTCTATAGAAATGTTGAGATTTAGGTGCTTTCGTGTTATAGTTTACATAAGAATTATAGGAGAGAATGCAGGCGTTTTCATGGGGAGAGCTTTGGCTGAGGGATATAGTATAAGCATCTCTGTAAAAATAAATGCTTGCAGCAAAACATCTTGATGATTCTGTAATAACAAATGAAATAGGAGCGTGGACCATATGAAAATTATTACCATCAGCCGTGAGTTTGGCAGCGGTGGCCGAGAATTGGGCAAACGTTTATCTGATATTTTAGGATTTGACTATTACGATAAAGAAATTCTGGCAGAAATGGCAAAGAACAAAGGTATGGACGAAAACTACCTTGGTAATATGTTGGATAATCACGGCTGGCGCAATATCCCGCTGATGTATCACCATTCCTTTGCCGGTATGGCAATGCCCTTTAATCAGGCAGATATTATGCTGGAGCAGAAAAATGTGATTGAGGAAATTGCAAAGGCAGGCAAGGACTGCATTATCGTTGGCCGTAATGCGGACGTGCTGTTGCAGGAGTACGAGCCGTTCAGCATTTTTGTTTGTGCAGATATGGAAGCAAAAAAGAAGCGCTGCCTGGAGCGTGCACCCGCAGGGGAAAACCATACACCTAAAGAGATGGAGCGTAAGATTCAGCAGATTGATAAGAACCGTGCACGTACTCGTGAAATTATCACGGATAGTGAGTGGGGCGCAGCTTGCAGCTACAACCTTACCGTAAATACTTCCGGCTGGGAGATTAAGGAGCTTGCTCCCGGTGTAGCGGAGTTTGCACAGCGTTGGTTTGCACGCACGAATAAGTAAAGTTGAACTGAAAAGAATAAGACTTTTTTCGATAGCGATTTTGACCATATAGAGAAGTATAAACCAGTGCCCGGCGGCATACGCTTGTGAAATGGTCGATAAGAGTAGTTAAAGGAATCTTTGCTATATAGCCTCTGATTTATTGTGACGGGATATCATATTGGCCACGCTGCGTGTTCTGGCATGCCCGCAGGGGAATGGGTTAATTCATCATGTTTAACAGGTGGTATGTCGCATAGGCGGCCATACCACCTGTTTTATTTGCTTTTTGGGGCAGATGAGGAAAATCATGCTGCGAAAACAGAAAAACGAGAATATGAACAAGATTATTGAAGTGGAGAACATTTCCAAATCCTTTGACGGAGAAGTCGTGCTGGATAACATCAGCTTGGACATTTATGACAATGCGTTTGTTGCTTTTGGAAGAGAGGAATAAGAAACTGTGAAAAAAGAAAAATCGTTTGCTGGGTGGCTCTATTCGCTGCGTACACGTTGGGAAGACCGCCGCTTGGGTGGAATCTCGGTGGAAGAAACAAAACCAAGCCGCTTTTCTGCATTAGGTGCAGAGGCTACACAAAGCTCCGACTATCGCTGCTTGGACCGCATTTTCAAAAAGCATGTTCCACTCACAAAAGAGGATGTTTTACTGGACGTAGGATGCGGCGAAGGCCGTGTGCTGACATATCTCTATCTGCATAAAGCAAAGTGCCGTTTGATGGGGGTAGAACTGGACCCGGATGTAACAGCAATAGCGCAAAAACGTGTGGAAAACTGTCCCGGTATCGAAATCCGCTGTGCCAATATTTTAGAGGCACAAGATTTGATGCAGCAGGTAACCGTTTATTATTTATTCAATCCCTTTAATGGCAAGATATTCAGTAAGTTTGTTGCTGCACTGGAAAAGCAGGTGCCGCACCCTATCCGAATGGTATATTTGTTTGATTATTATGCAGCTTACTTGGATAATCGTCCGGGGTGGACGAAGCTGGCAGGGGAAACGTTCCAAAGAAAAGGCGGCGAACAGGCCACCTATTCCATTTATCGCTTTGACCCGAGTGCGCTAAATAAGTAAAGTTTGTATGCAATATAAAAGCCCCGGCATCTGGTGGAGCACAGATGCCGGGGCTTTTATAAAAAGGATAGGGGATTTGTGTCAGTATTATAGTTCCGTCTTCCACAGGCCATGCAGGTTGCAGTAAGCGTACACGGCAACGGGCTTGTCGTTGCTGAGTGCAAAGCTTACCTCAGGTGCATCACTGGGGGTCAGGTCCTTGCGCTGGCCGCCGTGTTCTGTTTCCAGATAGACCCACTGAATGCTGTGCTCTGCAAGCATGGGGTGAGCTACAGAGCCAACAGAAACCTTCAGTACGTCATTTTCCACAGATGCCACCGGAAGATGCTTTTCGCCGCTGGCGTCAACCGTATTCGGAATCAGCTCAGTCATCTTTTGACCACAGCACATCATGGGGACGCGTGCGTCATGAATTACTTCTACTAGATTGCTGCAGTGGTTGCAAATAAAAAATCTTACACCGTTCATACTCGTGTCCTCCTTAAGCTGTTGTTCTTTTAATGTTTACAGCAGGGCCAGAATCTGATGCTTGGGCATAGCACCCATAGCACGATTGGTTACCTTGCCATCCTTAATCACCATCAAAGTGGGGATGCTGGTAATCTGGAAAGCAGCAGCCAGCTCACGTTCTTCGTCAACATTGATTTTGCAAACCTTGATGTCAGTACGCTCCTCAGCGATTGCGTCCAAAACGGGGCCTACACGGCGGCAGGGGCCACACCAGGTTGCCCAAAAATCCAGCAGAACAGGCTTATCGCTGTGCAGAACTTCCTGCTCGAATGTTGCGTTAGTAATATGCATAACAGACATATAATTGCCTCCTTAAAATTAAGCTTTAACAGCATTTGGTTGGTTCAGGTGTTTCCTGTGACTGTATATTACCACTTTGCAAGTATCGTTTCTGTGATTTTGTCACGAAGCGGAAAAATATGTATGGCATTGCGTATGCTGCGTAATACTAGTGTGCGCAAAATAGTGCGCTTTTCCGGAAAAAATACAAACAATACATAGAAATACAGGACGGTACAGGACAGGGGGCTTGTTATCTGGAATTTTTTGTATTACTATGAGGGTCGGATGGCTGCATGAGGTTGCGCCGTAACAAGTTGGTAAACAGAGGTAATGAAATATGTTGACAAAAGATATTTTTTATGTAGGTGTAAACGATCACCAATTGGACCTGTTTGAGTCTCAGTATGTTGTTCCCAATGGTATGGCATATAATTCGTATGTTATTATGGACGATAAGATTGCGGTAATGGATTCGGTAGATCGCAATTTTGGCACACAATGGTTAGAACAAATCGAAAAAGTTCTGGCAGGCCGTAAGCCGGATTATCTGGTAGTACAGCATATGGAGCCGGACCATTCTGCTAATATTGGCGCATTTATGGAAAAGTACCCGAATGCAGTTGTAGTAGCTACCGCACGTGCATTCGGCATGATGAAAAATTTCTTTGGTCAGGATTATGCCGAGCGCCGTTTGCAGGTAGGGGAGGGGGACACCTTGGAGTTGGGCCACCATACCCTGCGCTTTATTATGGCGCCTATGGTGCACTGGCCCGAGGTTATGCTGACTTACGATACGGCAGACAAGGTGCTGTTTTCTGCGGATGCGTTTGGTAAGTTTGGCGCATTGGACGTGGAAGATGACTGGGCATGTGAGGCACGCCGTTACTACATTGGCATTGTAGGCAAGTATGGTGTGCAGGTGCAGGCCGTGTTGAAAAAGGCTGCAGCACTGGATATTCAGATGATTTGCCCCCTGCATGGCCCTGTACTGAAAGAGAACCTGAGCTATTATATAGGGCTGTACAACACGTGGTCATCGTATCAGGCAGAAAGCGAAGGCGTGCTGATTGCATATACTTCTGTATATGGCAACACGCGTGCAGCGGTGGAACTGCTGGCTGACAAGCTGAAAGAGTACGGCTGTGCAAAGGTTGTTGTACAGGACTTGGCACGCTGCGATATGGCCGAGGCGGTGGAGGATGCTTTCCGGTATAACAAGATGGTTTTGGCAACTACTACCTACAACGGAGATGTGTTCCCTTTCATGAAGGAATTTATTCATCACCTCAACGAGCGTGGGTATAAAAACCGTACCGTGGGCTTGATGGAAAATGGTTCTTGGGCGGCACAGGCGGCACGTGTTATGCGTACAATGCTAGAACCCGCAAAGAATTTGACCTTTACAGATACTACGGTTACCATTATGTCTGCATTGAATGAGGCATCGGCTGCGCAGGTTGATGCTTTGGCGCAGAAACTGGCAAAAGCGTAAATGCGGTTTGAGCCATAGAAAATTCTCTCTGCAAAAACGGAATATCCGATAGGAAAGTAATAAAAATGGAGTGTATCAACTTGATACACTCCATTTTTGCGTTATAGATGCGGCCTGAGCATTAGAATATAGATAGAAAAAAGCCCCAAATCCAAATGGATTTAGGGCTTTTAAGATGGAGCTGCTATCCAGATTTGAACTGGAGACCTCATCCTTACCAAGGATGCGCT
>JAHHRL010000024.1 GCA_020025825.1 Faecalibacterium sp.
GACATCTGCTCCAGCGTGATTCGCTTTGCTCCTATCGAAATCAATGCACAGCAGTTTGCAAGCGTTCATGGCCCGAATGAAAACTTGGACATTTCGGCACTTCCTGCCGCAGTGGATTTTTATAAAGCAGTGCTTACAGACTATAAGCCGGAATAACAAAAGAGACCCAAGCATTTTAACCGCTTGGGTCTCTTTTTAAATTGCAGCTTTTTCAAAAAGGATTTTGCGTGAATCAACAGGGAACAGCTTGTTGATTTACATAATACTGAGCTTGTGCGTTCCAAAGCTGAGCATATTTACCGGATGCATCGGCAAGCAGTGTCTCATGAGTTCCTTTTTGAATGACAGAGCCTTTGTCGAACACGGCAATCTCATCGCAGAACTTGCAGGAAGAAAGCCGATGACTGATATAAATAGCGGTGCGATCACCGGAAATATCATTGAACTTTGAATAGATCTCGGCTTCAGCAATGGGGTCGAGCGCAGCGGTGGGTTCGTCCAGAATGATAAAGGGAGCATCTTTATAAAGCGCTCGTGCAATGGCAATTTTTTGTGCTTCACCGCCCGAAATTTCCACACCGTCCTTGTCAATATCCCGGTAAAGCATGGTGTCCAATCCTTTGGGGAGCGACTCAAGACGTTCACCAAAACCGGCATCCTTCAGCGCATTGACGGCACGATCCCGGTCATAGTTTGTGCAGCCGGCCACATTGCTGCCAAGCGGCTGAGAGATGAGATGAAAGTCCTGAAATACCACCGAAAAAATGTCGATGTAATCTTCGTATTTGTATTTGCGGATGTCGATACCATTGAGGCGGATTTCACCCTCTGTGGGGTCGTACAGGCGGCAGAGAAGCTTGATGAATGTGGATTTGCCGGAGCCGTTTTCGCCCACCACTGCAAGGCGGCTGCCTACCCTGAACTTCATGTTTACATGGCGCAGTGCCCAAACATCCGTTCCGGGATATTTAAAAGAAACGTCTCGGAACTCCACATCGTATTGCCGATCGGAACGTTTTTCGGTTGTGAGAGAACCCTGATACATCTTATTGGGAATATCCAAAAACTCATAGTAGAGCTTCAAGAAAGGAGCGTTGCTCTTTAAAAGCCCTATGCTCTCAATGAGGGCCGAAAGACTTTTGGCAAGCGCTGTGACCGAGCCCACATACTGTGTAATGGAGCCAACACCAAAAGCTCCGGCCCAAGCTTTTAGGCAAACAAAAACGTAAACAAAGCCAATCAGAACCGCGCTCATGCAGGTTCCCAGTGTGTGCCACAAACCAATCGGGCCTTTTGTATAACGAGCAAACACTCCGCCGGGAGAAAAGGTCTTATCTTGATCCAGATAGTAACGGATAATCTTTTGCTGATTGTACATCCGAACATCCAAAGCAACCTTGGGATTTGTAAACCAATCGGCAAGCATACCCAAACGATTGCCAAAGGTAGCTTCCTCGGCAAGGGAAGCTTCACAGTCGGTTGCTCGGTTGTGGCAGAAAGAACTGAACCAAACGGTAAAAAGCAAAACGCCTGTCACAGCCAATACAAATGCGGGGTGATTCAAAAAGGTAAATCTTCCATTGGGAACGGGAGTGGTAAACAGGCTGATGGTTAAAACCACAGCACCCAAAATACCAACGACGCCGCCTGTGAAGTTTTCCAAAAAATCGAGCAGCCTGCTGAAACCCCAATCGTTCCAATTCTCGTTTCCGCGGATTTTTCGAAACAGTTCCCGCACTTCTGCACGGTCCACATCTTCGTAATCCATCGAAAAGAATTTGCAGCTGTCGATTGTATGCCGCTTGCGGTAGTAAAGATCCCATTTTTGGGACAAAGATGTTTGCAGAAAATGGCAAAGGAATCCCAAAAGAGCGGTGCTTACCAGTGTAGCCAACACCAAAGAACGAAGTGCTTCCGGTCGTCGGGCTCCCGCCAGCTCATTCAAAATACGGGCTGAGAACCAGATCCCCACATAGGGTGTTAGGGCCGATGCGGCCGAACTTAGGATCATGGTACGAAGCAGTCCCGGAAAGTGCTTTTGCAGAATGCCAAAGCCGCGCCGAGAAATCATAAAGGTATCGCGCAGGCTGATTTTGTTGTTGTTCATGCAAAATCCCTTCCTTCCTGATAATAACGAGCCTGTACCTCAAACAGCTTTGCATAGCCGCCGCCCTTGGCCAGCAGCTGATCGTGTGTGCCTTCCTCTGTAACAATGCCGTTTTCCAAAAACAAGATGCGGTCACAAAAACGGGTAGAAGCCAGCCGATGACTGATAAAAAGTGAGGTTTTGCCGGCTGTCATCTGATTGTATTTCTGGTAGATGTCACTTTCCGCCAAGGGGTCGAGTGCAGCGGTGGGTTCGTCCAGAATCAAAAGGGGCCCGTCTTTGTAAAGCGCACGGGCCAGCATCAGACGCTGGGTTTGGCCGCCGGAGAGCCGGACACCATCCAAAAAGATTTCTTTGCCCAGATGTGTGTCAAAGCCCTTGGGCAGATGTTCTACCATTTCGGTGAGTCCGGCTTTTTCAATGCAGCTGCGCACCCGCTCCTGATCAACCCCCTCGTAGTCCTGCGCTACCGCTTCGGTCACAGTCAAATCCGGCATAGAAAAATCCTGAAACACAGCGGAGAACAGCTTGTAGTATTCTATGCGATCAAAATCCCGAATGTCTTGTCCATTTAACAAGATTCGCCCCTCAGAGGGGTCATAAAAGCCGCAAATCAGTTTTACGAGTGTAGTCTTGCCTGCACCATTCAAACCCACTACAGCAAGGTTTTCGCCGGGATGCAGCGTGAGGTTCATGCTGTGAATGGTGTCTCTGTCTGCTCCGGGATAGCGAAAAGAAACACCCTCCAGCTTTAACTCGTACTCGGGAGAAGAAGGGATTGGCTTTCCGTTTTCAAAACAGAAGGGCTCTTCGAAATTGAGATATTCCTGCACCGCCGAAAGCTCAATGCTTTGCTTGTGAAGCTCATTGCACTGAGACAGGATGCTGGTGATCCATTCCGAAAATCCGCTGAAAGCAGTGAAATATAAGAGAAACTCCGAAGCGGGCATCCCAGTAGAAACTACCCTGTGAATCAGATAAAGATACGCAAGGCCGTTGCGCAGAAATGCCAGCAGCAAATCGAGACCGGCGTTTGCAAGCTTCATGATTTTCCAACGGGAAAGCAGCGCTGCATAGAGGGCCACGGCCTTATCCTGTACTTCTTGGAGCCATGCTGAAAGACCGAAAATACGAATATCCTTTGCAAAGGCAGGGGATTCGCTGGTGCGTTCAAGATACATAATGTCGGTGCGCTGTTTATCGAGTTTTTCACGATGCCGGTAAGGCCAACCGTTAAAATAATTACTGGCAAAAAAGCCAACGACGGTTGTAAGCAAAACAACAACCAGCAAAACAGGGTCCAGATTGGATAAGAGTGAAAGATAAATCAAAAAGCCTGCAATGCTGGTAATTAAGGTAGAAAGCACTGTCCAAAAGGACTCTGCGGCGCCCTGATTGCTGTAACAGGGCTGCGCTGCTCGGTCAGACAGTTGCCGCACATTGGAATCCTGCGAATTAGGATAAGAGGTCGTGCAGCCTTTCTCGTTCAAATCTGCAAGGATGTTACAGCGGATATGCACCCGGCCGTACAAAAGGTTCCGGTTCGTATACTCCCGCAAACCGCTCAAAAGAAGCAGCGCAAACGCAAAGCCACCGATGGTTCCCAAAAGGCTGGTGAGGGGAGCCGCGGTTTCCACCTTGTTCAGAATGGATGGAGCAATCAAGAGCTGTGTTAAATTGATGCTTACCTCAAGCAGCGCGAAAAACACGCATAATACCAGCACGCTTTTTTGGTCACGCCATGCTCGGTGCAGCATAAAGTGAATGGACTGCCAAACATTGTATTTTGGCTTTTCGGATTTTTTCATCAACAATCAAACTTCCCATCTCTCGGCGGATTCTGCCGCCGTTTGTTTGAGCTTATCCTATCACAAAAAAAGATCCCCGAACGGTTTCGGGGATGAATTGCAGATTTTGGGGGATGAATGGCAGGTTACAACTGAGGAATCAAGATTTCGGTAGTGAATGCGCCGTCTTCGGAATTGCGGCTCAAATAGCCATCCAACCGCTCAATGATGGTATCAATGCGCACAAGCCCAAAACCATGTCCTTCTCCCTTGGAGGTGCGGAACAGATTGCCGGTTTTGGTAAGCTTTTTGCCGGCGGTGAAGTTGGTAAAGGAGATATAAAGCTGGGTGCCTTTCATGTCCATATATACCCGAATAGGGCGTTCCGATTCCGGCAGAGCAAGACTTGCTTCAATGGCATTGTCAAAAAGATTTCCGATGATGCAGCAAAGGTCGATTTCCGACATTTTAAGCTTTACCGGGATATGCGCGTCCGCTTCCACCGGGATTCCTTTTGCTTTTGCAAGCGAGAGCTTGCTGTTCAATATGGCATCTGCCATAGCATTTCCGGTTTTTATTACGGTATCTACAGTGTTTAGGTCGGTGTCAAGCTCATCCAAATAGGCTTTCAATCCATCCATATCACCGTTTGCGGCAAGCACCTTCATGGTCTGGATATGGTTGCGGTAATCATGCCGCCAGCCCCGAATCTGGCGATACATATTATCCACTTCCTGATAATGCGTTTCAATCAGCTCTCGCTGATATGCAGCAATTTCTTTATCAATTCGTTTTTGAAAAAGTCCCATAAAACTCTCCTTTTAGGTGCGCGCAATGATCGCCCGATTCAGCGCATCATACGAGCCTCGGGGCAGGGCTAAAACAGTGCCGTTATCTAGAACAACTTCGGAGCGGGTAACCCTCCGCACACAGCGCAGGTTTAAAATAAGGCCCCGTCCAACCCGGAAAAAGCGATCATCCAGTACATCCTCGAATTTGCCCAAGCTGCTTTTTACCGTGTAATCCGTTTTGCTGTGGATCGTTACATAGTTCTTGCATACGTCCAAATAGCGAATCTCGTATTGAGGAATCCGCACCATTTCACCGGAAAGCTCCAGATTTAAAAAGCGTTCATTTTGCGCTTGTTTTTCGAGGGCACGGTCCAGCACCGAAAAGAGCTTTTTACGATCCAGCGGCTTCATCAAATAATGCAGCGCAGCAACCTCATAGCCCTCAGCAATATAATCCGAATAGCCGGTTATAAATACAATTTGGACGGTCTCGTTTTCTTTGCGTACCTGCTTTGCCAGAGAAACACCGTCCATGCCGGACATTTCAATATCCAAAAGGAGGATGTCAAAGGCTTTGTCTTCGGCATAGTGGAACAAAAAGCTTTCGGCAGAAGAAAAGCACACTGCTTCCACGGCAACATCCCGGAGCGCTGCCCATTGCTGCAAAAGGCCGCGCACAAAATCAGTGTCCAACTGACTGTCGTCGCAAATCGCGATCCGTTCCACCATAACAAAGTCCTCCCCAAAACACAAGATGAATAAATTATAGCACGGTTGATGGGAGCTTTCAATAAAATACCCCACCCGCGCAAAGTGCAGGCGGATGGGGTGCAGTTTTAATTTTTTGCGGTGTTCGCTTTTTGTTTTTCGTTCCAGTCATCAATAAAGCGAACGATCTCTTTGTCGTTGTAGAACGAATATACGATCAGGGCAAACACCATGCAGATTGCCGCAATCAGCGCAGTGGCACGAATGCCGCCGCGAGTGGGATAGCTGTCGGTAGAACCCAGATACATGGTGTAGGATACAATGGCAGTGACTCCGGCCTGCGAGAGTTTAGTGACAAACTGGCGAGCGGCCACAAACATTCCGGCACGATCCTGCCCGGTTTTGATGCGGTCATACTGGGCCATATCCGCAAAAGCGGAAGGGGGAAGGATGTTGGTGCAGGCAATTGGAAAAGCAACAAGCACGCCAATCAAGATGGCTGCAACCACATCCCCCACAAGGGCACCTTCACCGGCGAGAGAAAGCAAAAATCCGGGGCCAAGAGGCTGCACGCTGATTGCCCGGCTGATGGGATCGGAGAAGTAGATGCCCATATAAATAATGATATACAGGGCGCAGGCTGCCAGCAGCAGCGGCTTTTTGCCGATTTTGCGTACCAGCCAGTTTACCAAAGGATAGGTGCAGATGCCCACCACAATACTGATTGCCAGCACAATGGTTGCAAAGCTTTCGTTCAGCCCGAGCAGTGTATCAACATAAAACAGGAGCGCACCGTTGAAGAAAGCAAAGCCCGCCTGCATAATGAGATACCCCACGGTCATAATGGAAAAATTACGGTACGAAAGAGTTGCCTTGAGGCTTGCAGCCAGCGGCATATAGCAGGATTTGCCCTCAACGTAGTCCCGTTCTTTAACAATGAACGAAGGCACCAGCGCACACACGGCACCGATCACAGCAAAAATGGCAAGCGCCACGCGCCACGCCGCAAGCGGAGTCATACCGCCGGAGCGGAAGGAGCCCACCATAACCGGCAGTGCATAGATCACGGCGCTGCCCAAAACAAACATCAAAGAGTTGAGTGTGTAAAAAAACACCCGGCGGCGTGTATCATGTACGATTTCCTGCTGCAGTGCCATATAAGGAACACAGTAAAGGGTGGAGCACATGAAGTATGCAAGCAGCATGACGCTTACCCAGATGATATTCAATACACTTACCTCATTTTTGGGCGGGAAGAAAATCATCAAGCAGGTTATTGCATAAGGAATTGCTGCCCAGCGCATAAACGGAATGCGCCGTCCTTTTGGGGAAGAACTGCGGTCGCTCATGCTGGCAACCCATGGATCGGTAATTGCGTCAAAAATCACGCCCACTGCCCGTAAAAGGCCCATCATACCGGCAGGCAGCAGCAGGGGAAGCCCCGAAGAAGGTGTTACGTTAAAGAACTTAAGGGTATAGGTTACGATTAAGCCGCCTAGAACAGCTCGGGCAAATTCACCCAGACACAGCCCGAACATTTTGGAGTTGGAAAGTTCTTTTTTCATAAAACCGTTCCTCCTCATACCCATTGCAAGAGCTTTTCACGCAGCAGTTTTTTATAAAGCTCAGGTTCCTCACGCATCGGGCCGTGTGCAGAATTTTCAAACCAGATCAGGTCCTTGTCCGGTGCCTCAATGGCGTTGAAATAGTTTTCTACAAGAGCGCTGGGCGTGTTGTTGTCGTGGCGGCCCTGAAAGATGTAGTAGGGCATTTCAAAATGGGTGCATTCTTTGGGGAAGTTGCATTTGGAAGTGGTGGGCCACATATAAGTGAGGCATTTCTTATAGCCCAGTGCAAGACCGATTTTGTCAGTAAAGGTGAATTCTTTGCTCTTCAAAAGAGGAAGAGCGGTATCCGACCAATAGGTACCCTTTTTCATGGAGTGGCCGCCGTATTTTTTCATAATTCGGCGCTGCGCCATCATACCATCAAATACTTCCCGATAGCAACCGTTTACCGGTCGGCCGATTTTTTCCAAGGTAGCAATGGATTCGGTATCTCCGGCCTCCTTTGCCTTTTCCATGGCAAAGTCGTAGCTCAGTTCCTCATTGAGCGCACCATCTACAAGCTGCCCACTGCCCAAATATCCCGCAATGTGTTCCGGGTGACGGCAGCACAAGTAGGTGCCAAGCTCTGTGCCCCAGCTGCCGCCCCAAACAAAGATCTTGTCTTTGTTAAGCTCTTTGCAGAGATATTCCACAAGCTCAGCGGCATCACTGATCAGCTGCTCCAAATTCAAGGTTTCCTTTTTAACACCCCAATAGGAACCGCCGGTACCGCGCTGATCCCATGCCACAATAGTGAAATCATTGCACAAGTCGCTGTCACGGTTGATAACACCGTCGCGGTTGCTGATTCCGGGACCGCCGTGCAAGAACAGAAGCACTGGGTTCGAAAGCTTTTCACCTCGAATGTGGATCTTTTGATTGACGCCGCCAAGGGGAATTTTGCGGATTTCGTCAATGTCGTACATCATTTTGATTACCTCCCGTATTGCGGAAAAGCCGCGTTGTTGACTTTAGTATAGCACAGTAAAAAAGTAAGTCGATGCAAAACTGCATTTATCTTAAAAGATGCTCAACGAGCAGAAAAAATACGGGAGATATGGAATTCCTGAGTGAAACAAAAAACGGTCTGCCGCAGCAGACCGTTCCGGTAAAGTGTTTTTATTCAGTAAAAAGCTTATTTGTTCCGCACTTTCAAAGCATTGTTTTCACGCAGAGCTTCCACAAACGAAACGGAAGACTTTCGACGTTTCAAATCGTGCGTATACCGGGAAGTAAACCACAGGAAGATGCAGTAAATATAAGGCATTCCCAAATTCGTTTCCAGCAGCGAATTGATAACAAGAGTTTGCAGCGCTTGCATCGGTTCAAATCCGGCGCTGCGCACACCGCCCAGAAGCAATCCGGCTTCCCAGCCAAACTGTACCAAAACGCCAATGGCCAGCAGCCAAAGCAGCGGCATCCGTTCACCCGCAGCGGTGTGAGCCATGTTCCAGATCAGAACAAATAGGTATCCTGCAAATAGCAACAGGGCCATGTAGCCATGATAAGAGCCTGTTGTGCGCTGAATCACGATGGGCTCGGCTTTGCCTCCAAAGGTTTGGGTCAGCAGTGGGCAGCAGAACCCCACCAGAGCAGAATGAGCATCGACCATTCCAAAAGGTTTTTGTCTTTGGAAATCCACAGCCAGATCCAAACAAAGTTGGTGAAACCATAACTCATGGACATCCACAGCAAAACCCAAAACAGACTGTATCCGGGCGAGATGCTGCGGGCTCCGCAGACTAAATTAAAGATCCCATAGTCCACGATCATATAAAGAATTCCGGCAAGCCCTCCAACGATCAATGCGGAATACCGCTTTTTCCAAGCAAGAAGCCCGGCAAGCAGTAATAGAAATACGCAGTCGAACACAATGTATAGAGGGTCAAATTGTCGAAGCGCAATGGTTTCCATAACGACACTTCCTTTTTAATAAATTGAAATCGAAGCATTAAGAACCAGATCAATTCTGGTAATTACAGTATAGAAGAGTATGTTAAACCTGTCAAACAATACATACTAAAAAATGTACTTTATAAAAAGAAAACTTTTTTGAGAGACTTGCACAGGGACGGAATCGGCCATTTGTAAAGATTGCTGATAGAAAAACATCGGCTCATGTCGTATACTTAAACAAAGAAAAACCAAAGCGATTTCGATAAAGCTGATGATGACGTGCAATCAAAATTCTTTCGGCTGTCAAATCAAAACAGGAGAGCATCGGATGAAAATCATTAATTTTGGTTCATTGAATATCGATCAGGTACATCAGGTGCAAGACTTTGTAAAGCCCGGTGAAACAATCTTTGCAAAAGACTTTCAGATATTCCCCGGAGGAAAGGGCTTGAACCAGTCCATTGCCGCTGCCCGTGCAGGTGCTGAGGCTCTTCATGCGGGCTGCATTGGAAACGATGGGCAGTTTCTTTTAAATGTGTTAAAAGAAGCAGGGGCCGACGTGTCCTTTGTTCGCAGAATGGATGCGCCCAGCGGACACGCTGTTATCGAAATTGACCAAAACGGGCAAAATCGCATCATCGTGTACGGTGGTACCAACCAGATGCTCACCGAAGACTACGTGGACGAAATTCTTTTGCACAGTGAAACTGGTGATATCGTCCTTTTGCAAAATGAAACAAATCTGATTGATGAAATCATTGTGAAAGCACACGCAAAAGGCCTTAAAGTTGCGTTTAATCCGTCTCCTATGCCAGAGTGCCCTGAACAGCTGCACCTTGAATATGTGGACTGGTTTATGGTAAATGAAATCGAAGCCGCCCAACTGGCACAAATCGATTCAAACAGCGGTTTTGACACAATTCTCCAAAGTCTTGGTAAGAAATATCCGTCCGCTGCTATTGTAATGACCTTGGGACAAAAAGGAGCGATGCTTTGGCAAAACGGGCAGAAATGGGAGCATCCCATTTTTAAAGTTCACGCACAGGATACAACTGCAGCGGGTGATACGTTCAGCGGATATTTTCTCAGTGCCGTTTGCAGAAATCTGGAGCCAACTGCAGCGCTGCGCGAGGCATCTGCGGCCTCTGCGATTGCGGTTTCCCGTTTGGGCGCAGCGTCCTCCATTCCAACTCGTCGGGAAGTGGATGCCTTTTTAGCGAATG
>JAHHRL010000025.1 GCA_020025825.1 Faecalibacterium sp.
AGCGTTTTATTTGTTTTTTTTAGATATTTCAGATGGTTGATTGCATAATGAAGTTGGACACCTAAGAAAAAATCCATAGTGATTTTCCCAGCATGGTAGAATGGAGTTACGACACAACATCTGCCAAGGGAGGGCAATCACTATGGACTGCCAAAATTATATCACAGAATCAGCAGAACGCAAGAAGGGACAGCACCTTCAGCGAGAAAAAAGAGGTGCTATCCAGTTTTTTACCGTGCGAGTGTCCAACTTACACTTGTAGAAACTTTCGACACCCCCACACCATTCAGGACGATACAGCGGTAATAGAAAGTATCTGGCTCGATAGATGGAAAATACAGATAACAGTTGGTAAAGCACAGGGGCTACCGTGAAACACGGTAACCCCTGTGTGCCTGTGGAAAATGAAAAGGAACATTTATGATTTGCGAACGCTTTGCGAAAATTACCCTTGACAAATCCAATCTCATCCGCTAATGCTATTGGTCTATGCCTTGGCAATCCCATTTTGATGTAACGTAACAAAAAGTCCTCACAGACCACGGTCTGTGAGGACTTTTTTGTTTCATCTTACTGTTCAGGGGCGTAAATCATATCCAGTCCCTTTTGCAGCAGTTCAGCATCAATTGATCCGCTTGCCTTTGCAACAACATAACCTTCCGCATCAATAAAATAGGTTGTTGGCAGTGCGTATGCACTATAAATTGTACCTGCTTCCATCTCCGTATCATAATAAACGGGGAAGGTATAGCCGTTTTCCTCTACGAAAGTCTTTGCCTTTTTTACTGTTTCACGTGAGCCGTCCGTTGCGTTTATCATCAGGAACTGCACTTCGCCCTCCAGCTCTTGGCTGGCTGCATTAAACTCCGGCATTTCGCTTCTGCACGGGCCGCACCAGCTTGCCCAAAAGTTCAAAACAATGGGCTTACCAATAAAATCAAACAGATGCACCTCATTGCCGTCTGCATCGTAAACGGTAAAATCCATTGCTTCCAGCTTTTCTTCCGGATTCTGGCCGTTGGGCTGCTGGCTGATTTGATTGCTGCTGAAGCCAGTGCCAAATCCCTTATACAACACACCTGCCACTAACAGCAGCACCACAAATGCCGACGCAATAAAAATCAGTTTCTTCTTGTTTTCCATATTCATCTCCTTAGCTCAGTACAGCCAGCAGGCGGCCCATCATACCGGTCGCCATCAAAACACCGACCAAAATTAAAAATCCGCCGCTGATTCGGTTGATAAGCGTATAGTTACGCTTAATCCAATCAAAAGTTGTTTTTAGCTGGTCAATCAATACAGCACTGAGCAAAAAGGGCACGCCCAGGCCCAACGAATATACCAGCAGCATCAGCATACCGGTAAGCACCTGCCCCTGCTGGGAAGCCAGCATGAGCGCAGAGCCCAAAAAGGCACCTACGCAAGGCGTCCAGCCCAACGAAAAAATCATGCCAAACAACATTGCCGAAACAAAACTCAGGTTGTCGGTATTTACGCTTCTGTTGCTGCCACGGAAGAAATCCAGTTCAAACAATCCTAAAAAGTGTAAGCCAAACAAAATAACAATGCCGCCGGAAACCAAATTAACAGCAGTCTGGTGAGACTTCAAAAATCCGCCCACGGTACCTGCCAAAGCGCCCATTGCCACAAAAACAAGGGTAAAGCCCAGCACAAAGCCGGCAGCACGGGTCAGGGTTTTGCGGGTTGTACGTGTTTCACCGCCTGCAAAATAAGAAACATAAATCGGCAGCATCGGCAGCAAACACGGGGAAATAAAAGTAATTATTCCTTCTAAAAATGCGATTAGATATTGCATGGTATTCTCCTAGTTTAATTTATTGCAGGGTAAATGTATCCCCTAGCGTTTCACGCAGAAATCCTAAGATGTCATCTTTACATTCCGGCGCAACCGCTGAGCCAATCGCATTGCCGTTTTGATATACAACCAATGTGGGAAGTGCCTCTATTTCTTCTTGTAATGTAAGGGTAGGCTCTGCGTCCACATCAATTTTTGCCACAAGCAATCCTGCCTGAACCTGCTGGGCCAGCATCTCATATGCACGCTCAATCCGGCGGCAATATTTGCAATCGGAACCACAGTACGCTACCACTACGGGTGTAGCCCCCTGTGTCAACGTATGCCATAATTCAAGATTCATCTGGATAACAGCCACTCTTGCATCTCCTTTCCATGGTTTATTACAAGTAGTATACCCTGTTTTGCATTTTCTTTTCTGTGATAAAATCACAGAAAAAAAGCCCGGTATGGAATTTACCATACCGGGCTTTTTATTAAATTCTACTGCAAACGGGAAAGCTCTACTTGATTAGTAGTTTTCCTTATGCACTTCAAAGTATGCCTGCGGGTGCTTGCATACCGGGCAAACATCAGGAGCCTTAGTACCCACAACGATGTGACCGCAGTTACGGCATTCCCAAACAGTAACACCGCTCTTTTCAAAAACGGTCTTGTTTTTCACGTTTTTCAGCAGAGCACGATAGCGCTCTTCGTGTGTTTTTTCGATTGCTGCAACACCACGGAACTGTGCTGCCAGCTCGGTAAAGCCTTCTTCTTCAGCGTCCTGTGCCATACGCTCGTACATATCGGTCCATTCTGCATTTTCGCCCTCTGCTGCGTGCAGCAGGTTCTGTGCAGTATCGCCTACGCCGCCCAATGCCTTAAACCACAGCTTTGCGTGCTCCTTTTCGTTATCAGCAGTCTGCTGGAAGAGGGCTGCAATCTGTTCAAAGCCAGCTTTTTTTGCAACTGATGCAAAGTAGGTGTACTTATTACGAGCCATAGATTCGCCCGCAAAAGCCTCCCACAAATTCTTTTCGGTCTTGGTGCCTGCGTAAACATTGTTCGACTTTGCGCACTCGCCAACACTTACAAATGCATCAGCAGGCTTTTTGCATACCGGACAAACAAAATCGGCCGTCATCGGACCTTCGTGTACATAACCACAAACAGAGCATTTCCATTTTTCCATTGCTAAACCCTCCAATGATAGTATTAGTATTATGAAAGTATGGTTTCTACAGAGCTATATATTCCTATATGCTTCCCAGTTCTTTCTTTGTTTGTAGTATACCCACTTGCTTACCTTTTTTCTGTGATTTTGTCACACAAAATTAGTTGTGATGCTCACCGCACTCATCTGCGTGCTCATGCTTGTTGCAGACAGAACCTGTGGAAACCAGCTCGCCCTTCAGGTAAGCTTCTACAGCGGCACGTGCATCGCCCTGTGCGCCCACAATAACTTCTACGCCACGCTCGTTGAAAATATCCACAGCACCGCCGCCCATGCCGCCGGCAATAATTACCTTTGCGCCGTTATCTGCCAAAAAGTTGGGCAGGAAGCCGGGACGATGGCCGGGGTTCGGCACACTGTTTTCGCCTACGATAGCGCCGTTATCGGTGTCAAAAAAGATAAAGTTTTCGCAGTGACCAAAGTGGCCTGCTACTGTGTTACCCATCGCTGCAACTGCAATTTTCATCATTATGTTTCTCCTTTTATTATGTGTTTTATCTAGCGGCGAATATTTCACCGTTCCAAGCGTTTTTACAGCAAACTCATTCGGCTGTATTTTTTATCGGTGGCAGTTCCATCAGCTCCATTGTGCTGCAATACACCTGATACAGTGCATCTCTTGCCGCACACGGATACTCTGCAATGCTCTTGCCTGCGTTGATTGCCGCAGCAGCAGCCTTATCGTATGGGATACGCCCTACAAAGGGAACCCCTTTTTCCGCACAATAGGCTTCAATTTCCGCTGTGTGGTCTGGGCTGACATCCCACTTATTCACGCAAACCGCCAGCTTTGTACGGAATGTTTCTGCCGTTTGCAGTAAGCGCTGTAAATCGCTAATACCGGATTTTGACGCTTCGGCCACTACCAGTACAAGGTCCATGCCGCTTACAGAGGCAATTACGGGGCAGCCGATACCCGGCGAGCCGTCAACGATTGCCAGTGCGCACTCGGGGGCATTTTTCAGCATAGCCAATTTCACTGCTGATACCAGCTTACCGGAATTTCCCCGCCCCATTTTCAAGCGTGCGGTGGAAAAAACTTTTTGGTCTTTATAAAGCTGCTTTTTACCTGCCACGTCCGGCTGCATGGTAACCGCCTGCCGAGGGCATACGTAGGTACATACACCACAGCCTTCGCAGGCATATTCATTGATATGGCAAATATCACCCTGGCGTTCAATTGCATCAAATCGGCAATACTCCATGCATATGTTACAGCCCATGCATTTTTTTGCATCAATGCAAGCCTTTTCCGCACCAATAAAATCAGATTCTTCTGCTTCACCCTCAATGCCTGCAACCAAATGCAGGTTCGGTGCATCTACATCACAATCTGCCAATGCACGTGCACCGGAAAAGTTTGCGAAAGCAGCTGCCGTAGTGGTTTTACCAGTGCCGCCCTTTCCGCTTAAAATCAGCAGACGTTTCATTGGTCGGCACCTCCTATCTTATACAGAATCTGCTTAAACTGTGCTGCTAATTGCGGGTTTACATAGCTCAAAATCTGACCGTCCGCAATCGAAGCAGCCACCTGTGCATCGTAGGGGATTCTTGCCAGAACAGGTATCTTCTTTTCTTTGCAGAAATCCTCCAAAGGCTGGTAGGGCTGTTCCATCTTATTGATGACCACTCCGCAAGATTTTCCCAGTAAAGTTGCCAGCTCATACACCATGCGCACATTATCAAACCCAAATGCGGTAGGCTCTGCAACCAGCACACATTGGTCTGCCTGCGTTACGCTTTCCATTACCGGACAAGCACTGCCCGGCGGACAGTCAATCACCACGGTATCGCCCAACCTATCCGCCGCACGCAGCGCCGCATGAATCACCGGAACTCCGGTTGCTTCACCGGGATTCAGCACACCGGTTACAATGCTTACATCGCCTTTTGTTCCGATTTCCAAGTGACCAATCGGGTGGTCCTGCTCTGTAACCGCCTGAGCTGGGCACACAAGCTGGCAGCCGCCACAGCTATGGCAAACTTCGTCAAAAAGCATTGGCTTATTTTTTAAGAACACCAGTGCATGGAATCTGCAAAAGTCTACACACTTGCGGCAGCCAATACATTTTTCGGCATCAAACTGCGGCAATTTTGTTGCCACTTCCATCTGTGTCAGGTTTTCCGGCTGCCAGAATAAGTGGCCGTTGGGTTCCTCCACATCGCAATCCACATACACAGCACGACCCGCTGCTGCTGCCAGATTTGCCGCTACAAAGGTTTTGCCTGCGCCGCCCTTACCGCTTAGTACTGCAATTTTCATTGGATTCCCTGAAAGCCTGCATGGAAGTGGGTCAGCTCCGCAAGCGTACCGTTCAAGCAAGCCGCCAAGTTTTCTTTTGCGTCCTTACCTTGTGCTTCGTAGATTTTAACCTGTGCGAGCTTGAAAATATCAGCTGCATTCTGTCCGCAGCGAACCGTAACCAGTGCGGCTGCCTCTTGGTCTACAACAAACTGTGCAGCCTGCAAGCCGGCACCACCCTGTGCATTTGCCGCAGGGTTTTCCAAAATCGTCACCTGGTTTTCATCTCCACACAAAAAGTAAGGTGCACGTGCAAACGTGGGGCACACATCTACCTTGTTTTCATCTAACGGTATCATTACCTTCATACGTTTCTCCTTCTGCTGTGCGGTGTGGTTACAGCTAAGCCGATGTTTACGGCAGCCACCACAGCCACAATAGCTTTCCTTTCCATCACACAGGCGATAATCACCGCCGGTAATCCGAATTGCACGCCCCTCTACGAGGGCATCGGCTATTTTTTTACGTGCACTGGTATAAATTTGCTGTACTGTAGCACGTGCAATATCCATATAGCTGCCGCATTGCTCCTGCGAAAAGCCCTCCCTGTCAATAAGGCGAAGTGCTTCATATTCGTCTACTGTAAGCAATACTGGTGCTTCCTCGCATGGTTGTTCCGGCACAAAACCCAGATTTCGAGGCAGGCAGCACACCTTGCGACACTTTCTTGGTCTTGGCATAATGCACCCCCTCCTTTTATTTATGGCATATGCTATTTATACTCTGATTATACTCTCCTGTTAAAACAAGTCAACCCTATACACAATTTTTCGCAGCAGCAAAATAAAACACCCCTGAAAATGATGTACTCCAACATTCTCAGGGGTGTCTGTTCTATCTATTTAATTTTAATCAGAACTGAATCTGAGCCTCGATGTAGTTCTTCAGCTCGCTGATGGGCATACGAACCTGCTCCATAGTATCACGGTTACGCACGGTGACACAGTTGTCAGCAGCAATACCCTTTGCTTCGTCGCCAACGGTATCAAAGTCAACCGTAATGCAGAAGGGAGTGCCGATTTCGTCCTCACGGCGGTAGCGCTTGCCGATAGAACCAGCATCATCGTAATCCACCATAAAGTACTTGCTCAGCTCATTGCGGATTTCCATTGCCTTTTCGCCCAGCTTCTTGCTCAGGGGCAAAACAGCGCACTTGAAAGGTGCCAGAGCCGGGTGCAGGTGCATCACAACACGCACATCTTCCTTGCCCTTTGCGTCCACCATGTGCTCCTCGTCGTAAGCTTCGCACAGGAATGCCAAAGCCACACGGTCGCAGCCCAGAGAGGGCTCGATAACGTAGGGAATGTAGTGCTCGTTGGTTTCGGGGTCAAAGTACTCCAGGCTCTTGCCGGAAGCTTCCTGATGCCGGGTCAGGTCGTAGTTGGTACGGTCAGCAATACCCCACAGCTCGCCCCACTCGGTAAACGGGAAGGCATACTCGATGTCCGTAGTAGCACGAGAGTAGAAAGCCAGCTCTGCGGGCTCGTGGTCACGCAGACGCAGGTGTTCTTCCTTAATGCCCAGATTCTTCAGCCAGTTAAAGCAGTAATCCTTCCAATATGCAAACCACTCCAGGTCGGTATTGGGCTTGCAGAAGAACTCGCACTCCATCTGCTCGAACTCACGGGTACGGAAAGTAAAGTTGCCCGGAGTAATTTCGTTACGGAATGCCTTACCTACCTGGCAAACACCAAAAGGCAGCTTGCGGCGGGTAGTACGCTGAATGTTTGCAAAGTTGACAAAAATGCCCTGTGCAGTTTCCGGACGCAGGTAGCAGGTAGAGCTGCTATCCTCGGTAACGCCGATTGCAGTCTTGAACATCAGGTTGAACTTACGGATGGGGGTAAAATCGTGCTTGCCGCAGATGGGGCAAACAACATCTTCGTGCTCGCTGATGAAAGCATCCATCTCGTCAAAGCTCATAGCGTCCACGTTAACCTCGTGGTGAATATCGCCAATCAGCTTGTCTGCACGATGACGGCTCTTGCAAGCCTTGCAGTCCAGCAGCGGGTCGCTGAAGCTTGCCACGTGGCCGGTGGTAACCCAAGTCTGGGGGTTCATCAAAATAGCAGCGTCAAGACCTACGTTGTAGGGGCTCTCCTGCACAAACTTCTTCAGCCATGCCTTTTTTACGTTGTTTTTGAACTCCACACCCAGAGGGCCGTAGTCCCAGCTGTTGGCCAGACCGCCATAAATCTCAGAACCGGGGAAAATGTAGCCACGGCTCTTGCACAGATTGACGATCATGTCAAGCGTCTTTTCACGATGTTCCATAATAATGCTTTCTCCTTTTTTCGTGCACGGCTGGCTGCCGCACCGTTTTGAAAACCGACAAGGGCTTATGCAGGCGCACATTCCCCCTTATACACTAGGGAGTGTAGCCCACTACGGGGCATTTGTCAACGATTCCGCCGCAATTTGGCTGGTTTTTCCGTTTATACGCAATATTCACTTGGTAAAGCAAAATTTGTACTCCCCCGCAAGGGCTGTTTTTTGCCCTGCGTAAAAGAAAAAGAGACGATCCGAAGATCGTCTCTTTGAAATAGGTGAACACTTTTGAAGTTTTGCATTAAAAACAAGATAGAATTAGACCTGCTGTGACAGCTGCCATAAAAAACATCA
>JAHHRL010000026.1 GCA_020025825.1 Faecalibacterium sp.
CGGGCTGCGCCGGGGCTGCGGTCTCGGGCTGCGCCGGGGCTGCGGTCTCGGGCTGCGCCGGGGCTGCGGTCTCGGGCTGTGCAGCCGGTTCAGAAGGCTCTTGGGCCTGCTCAATCAAAACTTCGGGCAGCTGAGTCTCCTCTGTGTCAGCGGCAAACATACCGGGAGCACAGATGGTTACTGCCATTACCAGGCTCAACAGCAGCGCTAAAAGCTTGTGCGTGCATTTCATCTGTTATCCCTCCTTATTATACCTGCGGCTTTTGAGGCCAGCCGACGACCTTTGTGGCATCGTTTTGCGGTGCGGGGTTATTCTTGGCCTGTACGGCCTGTGCAAACACATCCACATCAATTTGACTCTGCTGATATTCATTGCCCATCAACGGGTTCAGCCGCACATTCTTAAACAAAGGCTGTGTGGTTTCGCCGGGGGCAACCGGGGTCTTGTAGTAGTAGTAACCGTCCTGACCGTCTACCCAATATTCGGTATTGCAATCAATCATAGCCACAGGCTGCAGCTTGCCGTTCACCTCAATGTTGGCGGGCAGCTCTTTGCCCTGCGCACTGGCGGTTACCTGAACCTCCACACGCACCCATGCATCTCCTTCGGCGGTGGTGCTGGTGTTGGCCACTGCAACCACCTTGGGAACGGTGGTGCCGGGGGCAATCCCTTTTGCTGTTTCAGGATCAAAATCCTCTCGAATTTCGATGTCTACATTACCGGTGGTAATCACGTTATGTGCTGTTGCATCTGCGGTGTAATAAGCCAGCGTTCCTCCCATAGCCAGCGCGCAGCAAAGCACAATAGCGGCCACTACCAGCAGTTTGCTTTTGGTTCGTTTCATCGGTAAAGCTCCTTTCCAAAACGAATTGGTTTTCCCCTTATTTTAAAAATGTTACTTTAGTCTTGCAGACCATACGGCAATATCCGGCACATAGTTTGGCCGGGTACTCCCGTATGGCCTGCCCCCGAAGGGACAGGACCAAATACGGTTTTAAAACGGAAGTTATGCTTTCGTGCTTACTTCATTCCAAGCGGCGTTGACATCGTTAAAGCCAGCCTTCTGGATTGCATAAGCAGTGAAGTTCAGCTGAGTTTTGCCCTTGTTCTGCAGATCCTCGACTTCTGCCTTGGTCAAGGTAGAATCAACGGTAACATGATTGCCTTCCAGCACAGGCAGCACTTTACCCTCAACAGTGGGGGTAACTACCTGATAGTAAACATTTTCCGTACTCGGAACCGGCATCCAACCTTGAGCCGGTTTGTACTGCAGCTTCTGAGACCAGTTGACTTCATCGATCTTAACAAACACATAAGATTCAACCGGCTCAAAACCATCGGGGGTAGTTACGGTAACCTTGGGGTCTTTTGTAATAGGCTGTCCGGGAATGACCACATATTTCTGGTTAGGGGTTTCGCTAAGGTCCAGACCAATGTTACCAAAGGTAAAGGTATTCTGAACCTGACTGGTCTCGAGTTTGAGCCATGCCAGAGAGCCGCCGACCACGCAGGTCAGGGCCAGTACCAGAGCCAGCACAATTGCCAAAGATTTCTTTTTCATAAATCAAAGCTCCTGTTTTTAAAAGTGTCCGGGGCATTGCGCCCCGGAACTGTGGTTTTTAGTTGTTTAGTTTATGCAGCAAATTTAGCAGCGTTCCATGCAGCCTCTGCAGTCTCAAAACCGGTAGCCTGAGTCAGGTAGCCGTAGAAATTCAGAGTCTTGTCTGCATCCAGCGCCGTGTCAACCACCAGATCCTGGTCAACGGTAATTTCATTGTTAGCAATGATGCTGAACGGTTTACCGGTTTTTACAGAGTAATCACCTGCGGGCAGGGGAGCATTGTTCCACACATAGATCTTGCCGCCGTTGGGGCCGACTGCAACGCCATCCAGGGGCTTCCATTCGTTAGCCATTTCAAAGTTCATGCCCGGAGTAGGCAGGTTGTTAACAACCTCAACAAACAGGTAGGTGTTTTCTTCAGTCTTTACGCTGACGAAGGGGTCCTTGGGAAGAGGAACACCGGGAACCACAGTGTAAGTATTTGCCTCTACAATCTGGTTATTATCCAGAGTGTATTTGCCGTTATTCGTATCGCGATTTGCCTTGTGCTCCTTAAGAATGAATGCCGCATCCTTATCGGTCGGATCAACCAGATTTGCAGCGGTAAAGGTATTGGTTACGGGACCAGTCTTTTTGGTCAGCCATGCCACAGCGCCGCCTACTACGCAGCCTGCAACCAGGACCAGAGACAGAACCAGAGCCAGAGCTTTTTTGCTAATTTTCATAAGTAATTCTCCTCTCAGAATTTTTATAAAACAACTTATTTGAGGGCATCCCATTGATGCCTTCTATCCCTGCACTTTGCCGGTAATGGGAGCACAGCACCTACCATGTCTCCCATGTTTGCAGTTTCTTTTTGTGTCTGCAATCCGTGCTTATTTGTTGCCGAAGGTTGCGTTCCAAGCAGCCTCTGCACTATCAAATCCGTCCTGCTGGCAAGCATAAGCGGTGATGGTGATTTCGCAGCCCTTCTCGGTCAATGCGGTCAGCTGCTCTTCGGTCTTTTTCTGGTCAACGCCAAAGGTGTGGAACAGCTCCAGATCAGTGCCTGTAGCAGCATCCTCAGCGGAGACAGCCTTATAGAGCATACCGTTCTCCATGGGAACCCAGCCATTTGCACGAACCTGCTTTGCAATATCGGTGTCAATGCGCTGGCCGTCAGCGGTGATAACGCTACCCGCAAACAGACCGGTGTTGGGCATCTTCAGGTCAACGAACACATAGCATGCTTCGCTGTTGGGCTCAACGTGAACGGTGGGGTCCTTGGTGTAAACATGACCGGGGATGAGCTTGTACTCGTTGCCCTGTACACGATCAGCACCGGAAATGGGCTGGCCATATTCATCGGTATTAGCCTCGTCCAGAGTGATGTTCAGCTTGCCCACAGTGAAGGTATTCTTCACGATTTCGGTCTGGCTGGTCAGGTATGCCATGGTACCCATAACAGATGCCACAACCAGCAGCACTGCACACAGACCAGTGAGCATAATTTTGGTAGGTTTTTTCATTACATTTTCCTCCTTAAACTCAGAAACTGCTTTTATTTAACCGTTTAGCGCAATTTACAACGCTTGGGTTACTTTGTTTGGGGTGCATCCTGCACCGATTTGGCTGCTTTCTTTTCTTTTTTGCTGCCAAAAATCACATCCGGCAGAAAAACCAGCAGCAAAAGAACTGCGCCCGCCGCAATGGCCACATATCGGCCCGGCGGAGTTTGAATGTACGAAGCCAGATAGCCCAGATAGGGAATACTGAAACGGGGCACACCCAAGACATTCTTATAATGTACCAGACCGCCGTCTACCGCATCGTTGGCATCGCCCTTTGTGCGGAACTGCAAAGCCCCTTCTTCATCGGGCACTACCTCCACCACACGGTGGGTGGCCACGGTATTTTCATTGAGCATAAAGGTGATGGGGGTACCGGGCTGTATGGTTTGGGGATCGGCCGGTTTTACATAAATCACCGAACCCACATGATAAGTCGGCTCCATGGAGCCGGACAGAATGGTGAACACCTGATACCCTGCCACGCGCATACCTACAAGCAGCACGGCCAGCAGAACCACCAGAACCACCAATACTGTGGTTACGGCATCCCATATTTTTCGGATGGTTTCTTTCATATAAGGGTTTGCTCCTCCTTCACTGTGCTGCGGCAGCATCTCCGGGACAAATCAAACTGCAACCGGCAGGCTCCGCAGGATTTGCCCGCTCGCCGCAAGCATTCACAGCCTCAACACAGCCTCAACAAAACACAGATCGTTTTTCATAAGACTTCCTATTTAATATTTAATTACACTATATCACATTTTCTATTTTTTACAATATCTCACTTTTGTAAAAATTCAACATTTGTACACCATTTATTCGACCACTTTTCCTTGCTTTTTGCAATGCAGGCAACAGTCATTGTAATGTTTTCATAATTTTGGGCGTATTTTCAGAGCAAAACTTGTGAAAGTCCGTTTTGTGGCATTTACGCCTTTAAAATTTCGTTAATATTTATAAAATACACTTGCTTATTTTGTAGGCTCTCATATAAACCGAATGTTTTCTCTCCATTTTCTTTTTATTTCAATTCTTCGATTTCTCAAAAACAAAAGCTTTGCTTTTTATAAATTGTTACTTTTTTATGCTTTTCAGCCATCTTTTTTATTAATTAGTTCATACTAAAAAGCAATATATTCCAGTAATGGATAAATTCAACATTTTTACATTTTTGATTCCTTTCAGAACGTTTTGGGCAAGGAATGCAGCCTCTTCCGCATCCAATCAAAATTCCTTTTAAGTAAAGGGGGAGTGTTTTTGCCCCCCCGCCGAAAAAAGAGCAAACAGAAAAGTCGGCAAACACAAACGTTTACCGGCTTTTCTTTGGCGGAGATGGTGGGAGTCGAACCCACGCGCCGCTCTCGCGACCTAAAGC
>JAHHRL010000027.1 GCA_020025825.1 Faecalibacterium sp.
ATGACCCCTGAGCCTTATATCTTCTGCAATTACTTCCTTATCGACAGCATCCAAATGGACAAGTGCTTTTTTATTTTACCTTAAAAATCAGAGGACAAATCAACGATTTCGTCGATAGCGTGCAGTTCCTCGCTGGTAAAGTGATGGCTCTGCTGTGCGACAGCAGCGTTTTCACGGATTTGCTCCGGGGTACTTGCGCCGACCAGAACAGAAGTAACCATGTCGTTGCGCAGAACCCAAGACAGTGCCATCTGTGCCAGAGTTTGGCCACGCTGTGCAGCCAGTGCATTCAGGCAGGACATCTGAGCCAGACGTTTGTCGGTCAGGCTCTTGGCAAAATCTTTATCACGGGAAGCAAAGCTGCCCTCCGGGATACCGTAGAAGTAACGGTCGGTCAGGAAACCACGTGCCAAGGGGCTAAAGGCAACCAGACCTTTTTCCTTTTTGTCGATAGCACGCTTCAGACCATTACGCTCGATAGTACGGTCCAGCAGATTATAGCGGTTTTGGCATACAACAAAGGGGCAGTGGCGCTTCTCCAGCATTTGAGCAGCACGCTCCATGTTGGGACCATCATACTTGGAAAGGCCGATGTACAAAGCCTTGCCCTGCTTAATAATATCGCACAGGGTGTTGATGGTTTCTTCCAGCGGGGTGTTGGGGTCCATGCGATGGTGATAGAAAATATCCACATAGTCCACGCCCAAACGCTGCAGGCTCTGGTCCAGGCTGGCAATCAGGTGCTTACGGCTGCCCCAGTTGCCATAGGGGCCGGGCCACATTTCGTGTCCGGCTTTGGTGGAAATAATCAGTTCATCACGGTAGGGCTTCAAATCGGTGCGCAGCAGCTCGCCCAAGTTGCGCTCGGCAGCACCGGGTTCGGGACCGTAATTGTTTGCTAAATCAAAGTAGGTGATGCCGCAGTCCAAAGCGGTAAAGCAAAGGTCTTTGATAGTAGCCTGGTCAGCCTCGGAACCAAAGTTTTTCCAAAAACCCAGAGAGATGCGGGGCAGCATTAAACCACTAAGACCGCAAGGGACGTACTCCATGTTATTGTAGCGGTCCGGGTTGGCGGTATATGCCATGGCAATTCACTCCTTTATGATATAAAAATAAATAACTGGCAGGTATGATAGCATCATTATAACACAGTTGTTTGATAAAAAGAAGAAACAGAACTACCGAATTTGATGAGAAAATCTATGCGTATAACTCGCAAAAAAGGGGAAACACTTTCTCTTGAGAGGAAGGTGACCACCCGATGGCGGCACAAAATGGAAGTACTATGCGGCTGCCCCACCCACCTACGGTGGCAACGTGGGCAACAGCAGGCGGCAAGCGAGAAAGTACAAGCCCCTTTGCACAGGGATTTGACCTTTTATACGACGATAACCGATTAGAGCGCAAAACTTGGGAGCAAGCCGAAGCCTTTTTATTGGAGCAAACGGCACGCAGATGCTTAGAAAAAGGCAGTATCACGCCCGAACAGGTAAATCTGGCACTGGCAGGCGATTTGCAGGCGCAATGTACGGCCAGTGGATACGCAATGCGGCAACTGCAGATACCATTTGCAGGTTTATACGGCGCTTGCAGTACCATGGCAGAAAGCCTTGCTTTGGGTGCGTGCCTGAGCAGTACAGGGCTGGCGGAACAGATACTGGTTATGACGGCAAGCCACTTTTGTGCAGCAGAGCGGCAGTTCCGTATGCCGCTTAACTATGGCGGAATGCGCACCCCTACTTCACAATGGACGGCAACGGCGGCGGGGTGTGTACTCTTGCGCTCGGAGGGACAAGGTGTGCGGATTCCGTCGGTAAGCTTTGGCCGTGTGCAGGATTTGCAGGTCAAGGATATTACCAACATGGGTGCAGCTATGGCTCCGGCGGCTGCGGATACACTTTTGCGCTATTTCCAGGCAATGGGAGTATCTGCAAACGAGTTTGACGCTATTTTTACCGGCGATTTGGGGCAGGTGGGCAGCGAGCTGCTGGAGCAGCTGATGGCACAAGCAGGAATGCCTTTGCACAATCATCAGGACTGCGGCTGCCTGTTGTATGGCTCAGACCCGCAGGTTGGTGCAGGAGGAAGCGGCTGCGGCTGCAGTGCAGCAGTATTGGGCACACATATTCTGCCCGAACTGGAAAGCGGCAGATACCGCCGTGTTTTGTTTGTGGCAACGGGTGCCCTCATGAGTCAGGCTACCTTTTTGCAAAAAGAGAGTATCCCCGGCATTGCGCATCTGGTGGAGCTGACAGCACCCGAAAAATGAATTACAGCGCAGCAAGTTTTCCACAAGAATAGAAAGAAAGGTTGAAAACGAATGCAGTTTGTATGGGCTTTTCTGGTTGGCGGTGCTATTTGCGCAATTGGGCAAGTATTCATCGACCTGACCAATTTAACACCGGCACGTATTTTGGCCGGATATGTAGTAACAGGTGTAATCCTTTCCGCACTGGGCTGGTACGAACCGCTGGCGAAGTTTGCCGGTGCAGGGGCAACAGTACCCTTACTAGGATTTGGGCACTTGCTGGCAAAAGGTGTTGCACAGGCCGTGGCAGAACAAGGTCTGCTGGGCTGTTTGACGGGCGGTTTAACCGCCGCCGCAGGCGGTATTACGGCAAGTTTGGTTTGCGGTGTGATTGCGGCGATAGTATTCAAAAGCAAAGACCCAAACTGATTTTATATGGAAAAAACAAAAGCCACTTACTCTTGCGAGTAAGCGGCTTTGTTTAAGTCTATCAATCTGTAGGGAAAAATCAAGCGTTCTTGTTAGCACGCTTAGCCATACGGCTGATCTTGCGAGAAGCGGTGCTCTTCTTGATGATACCCTTGGCGCGAGCCTTGTCGATCGCGGAAACAGCGGCCAG
>JAHHRL010000003.1 GCA_020025825.1 Faecalibacterium sp.
CGGAGTGAACTAAGCAGATACACTTAAAAATCATCTGCAAATCTTATTATACGAGTGTGGAATGTTATGCGAATGAACATGGTAAAACTACCCACCAAAAAGGGTGACTTATTCCTCCGTGTTGCACACGGGCACTTTGCCACAAGCCACAGCCACATCAACTACTATATTGATGTAACCACGCAAAAATCTCGCTTATCTGAGGCAAAGTCGGTTGCACAGGAGCTTGTTGCCGCCTACCGCAGCAACACCATTGTGGACACTGTCCTATGCTTAGACGGTACACAGGTAATTGGCACCTGCCTTGCCAGCGAGCTGACCAAAGATGGCTTTGTAAACATGAACGCACACCAGACCATTTACGTGGTTACCCCAGAGTATACGGCAGGCAGCCAGATTATTTTCCGTGATAACATCAGTCCCACCATTGCCGGCAAGCACGTTTTGATTTTGGCTGCTACCATTACAACCGGCTACACGGTGCAGTCCGCTGTGCAGGCTGTAAATTATTACGGCGGCACTGTAGCAGGGCTTTCGGCTATTTATTCTACGCAGGAAGAATACTGCGGCTATCCTGTCACCTCGATTTTCAACCCCAACGATTTACCCGAATATGCCAGCTATGACGCCAAGGACTGCCCCTGGTGCAAAGAAGGCAAGCATATTGATGCCCTTGTAAACAGCTTTGGCTATTCCACTTTGTAATTACGGGCTTCATCTATTTTGACCAAACTAGCAGCAAATCGGGAATATAGCAGCATCATTGTCGTAAAGAAACGTATGATAGTATATTGCAGCCCCGCTATTCCTGCGTAAACGCATACTGAAAAAGCAAAAGCGGCAGGCAGAGAACAAAATCTCTGCCTGCCGCTTTTATTTTACTGTTTAAGATTTGCAGCCCAAATCGTCCCAATCGCAGAAATCGGCGGGGTCACACAGTTTACTCACGTCAATTTTTCCGTCAGCAGTGCGGGGTGTTTCTGCGGGTGGTGCCATAACCGGGTTCGGGTTAGGGGTATCCTCACCCACAGGACGTGCCTGCGCTACAGGGGGCTGAGCAGGCTGTGCCTGTTCTGCCTGCTGCGAGGGCTGTACCTCTTGCTCCCACTCAGGGGTCACCGTTTCCTCATTCTGGTCTAAACGGTTCTGCTCCAGAATTTGTTCGATGTCGTCCTGACGCTTTTGCAGAATTTTTTCCATCAATGCTACCGCTGCACCGGCTGTTACCACTGCTGCAGCAGTTCCTGCGATTTTCCAAATCCAATTTTGCATAGGAACTGGCTCCTTTCTAATCTATCAGGAGAAGGTCACAACATCATTCAGGGGCTTTTCTGCCGGCTCCACAGAAATAGCGGTAAGCACCGGGCCTTTTCCTCTATATGCGTTATGGAACTTGTAATTTACCTTTGCAGTAACACGAATCCAATCACGCTGCTTCAGGCTCTTTGCGTTGTCGTACATGCAGGGGAAACCTACAAACTCAATATCCTGCACACAGCAGGTCATTGCAAAACGACCGGGCACAAAGCCGCCGTTGCCTGCTTTCTTGGTCTGGCATACCTGTGCCAAGAAGCGCACCGTCTTACCGGCATACTTCTTGGGGTCTTCCTGACAGTCCATATACCAGATACCGTAATCCTCGTCCATAATTTCCACAATGGGCGCATCCAAATCAAACGGCAGCGGGTCAGGGATGTCATCGTATGCTACAGAGCCATCTGCAAATTCATAAGCGATGTCGCAGCGGCGAGATGCCTGACGCACCAGCTTGTGCAGCTCCATACGGTCGTTATCGTTATTGATAGCTTCTGCACGGTTGAACACAATCAGCTCACTGCGGGCAATCTTATCCAGCATCAAACCACGCATTGCATTATCACGTGCGTGTGTCAAAGCGGTTTTGCCGTCAGCCGTTGCAATCACCTGATAGATAACCCAATCGTCCGGCAGTTCCATTGCCAAATCGTTCAGCAGCCACATACCGTTATACTCAATCACTACACGGCCTGCATCGGATTCCTTCTGCAAACGAGCCAGATTCAGTGCATTCAGCTCGCTTTTATCCTCCAGCACGGCAACAGTCGTTCCGGGGAATGCAAACTTGCTCTCATCGTACTCTTCTTCGCCCTCCTCGCAAACCAGCAGCAGGGTTTTGTCACCGGAATCAAACTGAGGGTCTTCAAAGGTTTCCTGAATAAAACGGGTTTTACCGGACTCCAAAAAACCTACAAACAGGTAAACCGGAATTTCTTTTGCCATGGTAATACTCCTTTATGCTTATACACCAAACAGGCTGGCTACACCGGCCTCGTCCAGCTGGGAGCCAATAACAACCAGCTTACCGATAACATCCGGGCTGCGGTGGCGGATTTCTGCCTCGCCGGGGACAAAGTCAAACTCCAGCCAGCCGTCAGGGCCGTCTACGATGCCCTTGCTGCGCAGGATAATGCCGTACTTGCCGCTATCCAGTGCATCCAGTGCTGCACGCAGGTCTGCTTCGCTGTACTTCTTTGCAGTTTCCACACCCCAGCTGGTGAACACTTCGTCTGCGTGGTGGTGGTGATGATGGTCATGGCCACAGCCGCAGCTGCACTCCTCACCATGTTCGTGGTGATGCTCATGCTCATGCTCGTGGTCATGGCAGTGGCACTCCTCATCATGGTCATGATGATGTTCGTGCTCGTGCTCATGGTCGTGGCAGTGGCACTCCTCGTCATGGTCATGATGATGTTCGTGCTCATGCTCGTGGTCGTGGCAGTGGCACTCTTCGTCATGGTCATGGTGATGATGCTCGTGCTCATGCTCATGTGCGTGTGCATTTGCTTCCTCTGCCATCTTGCGCAGCTGCTCCACAAAGTCGTTGCGGCCTTCCATTGCAGTAACAATCTGTGCACCATTCAAATCATCCCAAGGAGTGGTGATGATGGTAGCATCCGGGTTCTTTTCCTTAATCAGCTCTACAGAAGCAGCAACCTTTGCTTCCGGTGCGGTCTGGGTGCGGCTCAGGATGATGCAGCTTGCATGGCTGATTTGGTCATCATAGAACTCGCCGAAGTTCTTCATATACATTTTAACCTTGCTGACGTCAGCCACAGTAACAAAGCTGTTCAGCTGGATGGGCAGTTCGTCTGCCACAGCCTCAACGGCACGGGTAACGTCGCTCAGCTTACCAACACCGGAGGGCTCAATCAGGACACGGTCGGGGTGATACTCGTTGATGACCTTCTTCAGTGCTTCACGGAAGTCGCCAACCAAGCTGCAGCAGATGCAGCCGGAGTTCAGCTCGTTAATCTGGATGCCTGCCTCCTGCAAAAAACCGCCGTCGATGCCGATTTCGCCAAACTCGTTTTCAATCAAAACAATCTGCTGGCCTGCAAAAGCTTCACGAATCAATTTTTTAATCAGCGTAGTTTTGCCTGCGCCCAAAAAACCGGAAAAAATATCAATCTTTGTCATATCTTTCAGCCTCTTTTCTAACTTTGCTGTAGTACATAATGGTGCAGAGCCTTGCATTGCGGCCCTGACATAAAATTATAGCACACTTCCCCGTAGGTTTGCTACTATTTCCCGTAGGTTTTTCGCCGTGCTAACTCCAGTATAACCTTGTTTTATTCAAAAATGAAAAACAATCTGTAACTTTTTCTATGTTAAACACCTTTATTTGCAATCCCCAGTCGGGAATGCTACAATAAACTGTATCATTGTATCCAGTTCTCTGTAATACTTACATTTTATAACTATAAAAAGGAGCGATTTATGATGAATACCATTCCCGAACGTTTGACCGCCCTGCGTGCCGCTATGGCTCAGGCAGGCTGCGACGCTTACATCATGCCCAGCAGCGACCCGCATTCCAGCGAGTACGCACCTGCACACTACACCGCATGGGAGTATTTTTCCGGTTTCCCGTGTGAAAACTCTACCTTTGTAGTAACCGCACAGGAAGCTGCCCTATGGGTAGACGGCCGCTTCTTTGGCGCTGCCGATGCTGCTTTGGCAGGTACCGGCGTTGCCTCCATGCACATGGGTGTAAAAGGCGTACCCACTGTTAACGAATGGTTGACCGAAAAGCTGGCCGCAGGCAAGGTTTTGGGCTACACCGCTGAAACCATGCCCGTAACCCAGTGCCGCTCTCTGCATGAGCTGTGCGACAAGCTGGGTGCCAAGCTGGCAGACCTGCCTTTGGTGGACCAGGTTTGGACCGAGGACCGCCCCGCACTGCCCACCAGCAATGCTTGGCTGCTGAACCCGATGTACGCAGGCAAAACTCCTACGGAAAAGCTGGCTGAACTGCGCAGCAAACTGACCGAGCTGGGCTGCACCGCTATGCTGGTTACCAAGCTGGACAGTGTTGCTTGGCTGTTGAACCTGCGTGCTGCCGATGTGGACAACACCCCTTACGCACTGGCATTCTGCTATGTAGACCAGAACAGCGCTGTGCTGTTTACCGATACGGCACGCCTCTCGGCTGACGCATTGGCTCAGCTGGAGCAGGCCGGTGTTAAGACCGCCGCTTATAACGGTATGCCTGCTTATCTGGCAGAAGGCACTACCGCTCAGACCGTTTTGGTTGACCCCTCCAGCCTGAATGCTGCACTGGACAACGCACTGCGTGGCAATCAGGTTTACACGGTTGTGGAAGGCGCAGACCCCATTGCACTGATGAAGGCTGTGAAGAACGAGACCGAGCTGGCTTGCACCCGTGCTGCACATCTGGTGGATGGTGCTGCAATGGTTCGTTTCCAGATTGAACTGGAGCAGCGTTTGGCAGCAGGCGAGACCCTGCGTGAAACCGATATCGACACGATTTTACATAAATACCGTGGCAGTGCCGAAAAGTTTATTGTCGAAAGCTTCCCCACCATTGCTGCATGGGGTTCCAATGCTGCTATGATGCACTATGCACCTCAGGTTGGTGCAGACGCAGCTATTACGGGTAATGGTTATTTGCTGGTAGACAGCGGCGCCACCTACTACGATGGCACAACTGACATCACCCGTACTTTTGCTGTAGGCCCTGTAACCGAGGAAGAAAAGCTGGCATACACCCGTGTACTGCGCTGCCATATTGATATTGCTATGGCTGTATGGCGTGAGGGCGCTACCGGCGGCGAACTGGATATGCTGGCACGTCAGCCGCTGTGGCGTCATATGCTGGACTACCGCTGCGGTACCGGCCACGGTGTTTCTCATGTAGGTGCTGTGCACGAAGGTCCCCAGAGCCTGCGCCCCCACAACGGCATTGTTTTTGTACCCGGTATGGTTATCACCGACGAGCCCGGCATCTACGAGGAAGGCCACATGGGCATTCGTATCGAAAACGAGCTGGTTTGTGTTGAGGCAGGCGAAAGCGAATACGGCAAGTTCCTGCGTTTTGAGCCGCTGACCTTTGTGCCCATCGACCTGAGCTGTGTTTTGGTTGATGAACTGACCCGTGAGGAAAAGCAGTGGCTGAACAATTATCACGCACAGGTTTTGGCAAAGCTGCGCCCCCTGTTGAACGAAGGCGAAGCTGCATGGCTGGCTGCTAAGTGCGCAGCTATCTAATGCAGCCGCCCTATAAAAAGGAGCCTATATGTTCCGCATAGTATATCTTTTGGTCCCGGTACTAATGCCGCTGACCTGCCTTGTGGGATTATACCTTTTCCCGCAGATGCAGCGCCGCCGCCGATTGATTGCCGGCGGGCTGCTGTTTACGGTTATCTTTTCTATTTTAGGTACAACCCTGCAGGGTGCCTATTGGGTAAACTCCTTTGGCTGGTTTGAGCTCAGCCTGCAGGGAACCCCTATGGGTGCAATTTTTGCCGTTACGGTCGGTTTTTTGCTTACACTTGCCGGCCTGTTTGGCTTTGAAGTCATAAAGGACAAAGAAAGCAGCTACTACATTGCTTTTCTGGTATTGTTTGCCGCATTGCAGGCAATGGCTTGTGCCGGTAGTTTGCCTTTGCTGCTTATCAGCTGGCTTGTGGCTGCTTTAGCTGCCGACCATTTGGTCCGCCGCTCACCGGACGGTGTACGCTTTTACCGTATTGGCACACTGATTAGCAGTTTCCTGTTATTCGCCGGCACAGCACTGTGCATCCAAAGCGGCACCTCGCTTTCCCTTTTGCCGCACAAGGCAGCCGGCTTGCCCGATGCTGCGGCAGCCCTGCTGATTTTAGGGTTCAGCCTTCACGCTGTGGTGTGTCAGCTGACCCCTGCCCACGTACCTACTGCCGTTGCCTTGCACAGCGGCATGGGTACCGCCGGGCTGTTCGGGGTTATTCAGGTTATTTGCTGCCTGTTTGGGCCTGCTGCATTTGCCAACAGCCTATTTTTGCGCATCATGCCTGTTGCCTATCTGGCATTGGCGCTGGCAGCAGGTATCGTTGCTCTGACACGGCAAAATCTGCTGCGCCGCCTGTGCTGGCTTGGCACCAGCCAAAGCCTGATTGTTTTGTTTGGCGTTTGCACCCTTTCCTCTGCGGCGTTTACCGGCGCCGTCCTATTGATGATTCTGGGTACCATGTGCCTGACAACGTTGCTTCTGTGCGCTTGCGCTTTCCAGTACGCACAGGGCAAAACGCTGGTACCGCAGATGGAAGGCATTGGGCGCCAGATGCCCCTTGCTTTGTTCTGTTTTGGCTGTGCGTCCTTTGGGCTGATTGGCCTGCCCCCCTTTGCCGGAAGTTCTGCCCGCTGGTTTTTGGCAACCGGTGCTCTGCACGACCTGCCCTGGGGGCTTATCGCCGCCATTGCCTTATTGGTTTTGGCTGCAATTTCGGCGGTTGCGTTGCTGCAGCCCCTCAGCCACGGATTTTTCCCGGGCAAGGATTTTGAGCCTGATACGAAAATGCACTACGGCCCCTGCGTCGGTGTAACCATTTTGGTGCTGGCCGGGGTACTGCTTGTGGTTGGATTGTTCCCCGCATACATTTTGTACTGGGCGCAATCCGCAGCTGTTATTTTTGCTTAAAGGAGGTGCGTCTATGGAATTTTTACACATTCTTTCCGGCGTGCCTGCGGCAGCAAAATTGATTTTACTGGTACTTGCACTGCCGCTGCTGGGTGGCATTGGCGTATGGGGCATCAGCCTATATGGCCAAACCATCCCCGGCAACAGCTGGCGTGACCGCCGTGATGCCATTATTTGGTCTACTTGCGGCTTGACCCTTTTAGGGGTCTTGCTTTTGAAGCCCTACTGGCATACCGAGTTTTCGGTGCTGGCCGGAACAGGTATCGGATACTCCTTTGGTGTTGACGGCCTGCGCTATGTATTGGCTGTGCTGGCAGGTATCCTTTGGATGACGGCAAGTCTGTTCAGCCGTGGTTATCTGTCCCATTCCAGCCATAAAATGCGATATTACTTTTTCTTTTTGCTGGGCGAATCGGGAATCCTGTGCGTTTTGCTTTCCGCCGATTTATACACCATGCTTATGGGCTTTGTACTGTTAAATACGGCTTGCTGGGTACTGACCGGCCATTTGGAAAGTGATGCTGCACGGGCTGCTGCCCGCCGGGCATTGCTTGGCATGGTAGCAGGTGCATTGCTTACTATGCTGGGTATTTTCCTGCTGCAAAATATGTTTGGTACGGTACGTTTTGCTGCTTTGCAGGTTTTAGGCGCTACCTGCCAAAACCGTTTGCCGCTGTATAGTGCGGGTATTCTGATTCTAATCGGAATTTCCATCAGCTGTGCCGTTTGGCCTTTGCCCAAGCGTTTGCCCAGCACCGCCTTTGCGCCCGGCCCCGCTGCTGCTTTGCTGGCAGGTGCGGTAACGGTTGCATGGCTGTTCTCCGCAATGGTTTTAAGCGGATTGCTTTTCTGGCGGGACGGCTATTGGGGCTTTATGCTGGTAATCCTGAGCATTGTTATTGCCGTCTTCGCTGCTGTAAGCGCTGTTTTTAACAAGGAACTGAAACGCACCTTATCTTTGCTTTGCATCAGCCAGACCGGTTTGATTTTGCTCTCCTTAGGTTTTTGCTGTTTACTGGGCTATAACAGCAGTGTGGCTGCTGCCGCTGTTGTTTTGCAAACCATTCATCACGGCTTGTGCCAATTGGTGCTGTTTTTATGCGCCGGTGCAATTTGTATGCATTTACCGGACTTGAAACTTTCCACAATCCGAGGCTTTGGCCGTGGAAAACTTTCCTTAGCGATTGGCTTTTCCCTGGGTGCTGCCTCCTTGTGCGGTATGCCGCTGCTGTTTGGCTCTGTATGCCTCACTTTACTCCAAAATACGCAGATGGATTTTATCTCTGCTCTGGCAGGTATGGGGCAAAGTACACATTTCTTCCAAGGTATTCGGATACTTACTGTGCTTACTTGCGGCCTTACCGTGGCTGCCATGGCAAAACTTCTGGTACTGCTGTTCTTGCAAAAGAACGAGGACCCTGCACTGCAGGCTAAGTACGATGCCTTAAATCAGCGAGGCATTTCTGTTCTGATGAAGATTTTGTTGATTGGCTCGGGCGCTATCCTTTTGCTTTGCGGCATTTCTGCCCCCTTTACGCTGCGCAGGATTGCACACAGCTGTGTGGGCTTTTTCAGCACCACGCTTACAAATCAGATTTGCGTGTTGACGTGGGAACATTTAGAGCTGGCTTTGCTGTATTTGCTGGTTGGCGCTATTGTTTACTTTGTATTTTTATACAAGCGCCTGCGCCCACATCCCCAAAGCACCACCGAATAATGCCTATACCGCCCCAAAACGGGGCGGTATTTTTTATTTCTCAACTTTTTTCACCGCTTTTCACACCGCATTTTTTGTGGAATGTTGAAAACTCTGTGGAAAAAGTGGAAAGCTTCCATATTTAGTGGTCGAGCCCGACAGAATACCACAAATATTGATGCTATCTGCCTTTTGCCCACAACCCCTATTGTGGAAAATCCGGTAAAAACTGGTTGCTCTTGTGTTTTTACCCATAAAACGGTAGGATAATACTATATGGCAACAAATCAGGGTGGATGTTTTCCACCGGTAAGGATACGATATGAAACGACTTGTAATTGGCATTTTAGCGCACGTTGATGCCGGCAAAACGACGCTTTCCGAGGCTTTTCTCTATCAATCCGGTGCTCTGCGCAATTTAGGCCGTGTAGATAAAGGCAACACTTTTTTAGATACCGATACCCGTGAAAAGGCTCGTGGCATTACCATATTCTCTAAGCCTGCGGTACTGGAGCTTCCCAATGTAAGCCTTACGCTGTTAGACACTCCGGGACACGTGGACTTTTCTGCTGAAATGGAACGTGCCCTGCAAGTGCTGGACTATGCAATTCTGGTTATCAGCGGTGTTGACGGTGTACAGCCCCACACCGAAACCTTGTGGAATCTTTTGCAGCGTTACCACGTACCCACCATGCTGTTTGTAAACAAGATGGACCTGCCGGGTCTTGGGCGAGAGGCTGTGCTGGAAAATCTGCACAAGCGGCTCAGCCCTGCCTGTGTGGACGTATCGGAGGACATTGCGGAAGCGTCACGCAGCGAAGCGTTTGCCCTATGTGACGAGATTTTGATGGAGCAATATCTGGAATCAGGGACCGTTTGCGACGAGAGTATTGCGGACGCTGTACGGCGCCGTGGCGTTTTCCCGTGTTGGTTTGGTTCTGCCCTGCGCTTACAAGGCATAACCGCTATTTTAGACGGCTTAGACCGCTACACCCAGCAGCCTGCCGCTTCCGGTGAATTTGCCGCAAAAGTATACAAAATCAGTCAGGACGAAAACGGGCAGCGTCTGACTTGGATAAAGTTGACCGGCGGCAGCCTGAAAACAAAGGCCATGCTTCATGCGCAGGCAAATGCCGCTGTACAATGGAGCGAAAAAGCTGACCAGCTGCGGCTTTATTCCGGTGCCAAATTTACCCCTGTGCAGGAAGCTTTTGCCGGGCAGGTAATCGCTGTTACCGGATTAAGCAAAACCTACGCTGGGCAGGGTCTTGGCCATCAGGGGGATTCCATCAGCCCCAGCCTTGAGCCGGTTTTAACTTATCGTGTAGACCTGCCCGCCGGAACCGACGTCCACGCCGCACTTACCAAGCTGCAAAAATTATCCGAGGAAGACCCCCAGCTGCACGTAATCTGGGACGACTATCTGGAGGAAATCCATATTCAGCTTATGGGTGAAGTTCAGCTGGAAATTTTGGAAAGCATGATTGCCGACCGCTTTGGTCTGGCAGTTCATTTCAGTCAGGGCGGCATTTTATACAAGGAAACCATCACCGCACCGATGGAAGGAATTGGCCACTACGAGCCCCTGCGGCACTACGCTGAGGTGCATCTGCTGCTGGAGCCCGGCAAACCCGGCAGCGGCCTTGTTTTTGCTTCCACCTGCCGTGAGGACGCTTTGGACAAGAACTGGCAGCGTTTGATTTTAACGCACCTTGCCGAAAAACAGCACCGTGGTGTTTTAATCGGAGCACCGCTTACCGACGTAAAAATCACGCTGCTCGCCGGCCGTGCCCACGATAAACATACCGAAGGCGGAGATTTTCGCCAAGCCACATACCGTGCTGTACGCCAAGGCCTGCGCAGCACAGAATCGCAGTTACTGGAGCCTTGGTATCAATTCCGCTTGGAGCTCCCCACGGAAAACGTGGGCCGTGCCATGTCGGATATTCAGCGTATGAGCGGAACCTTTGACCCGCCGCAAACCTTAGGGGATACCGCTTTATTAACCGGTTCTGCACCGGTTAGCGAAATGCGGCAGTATCAGCAGGAGGTAACAGGCTATACCCGTGGCCGTGGCCGTTTGAGCTGCACCGTTTCAGGGTATCAGCCTTGCCACAATGCCGATGCCGTGATTGCCGCCGTCGGCTACGACCCCGACCGTGATTTGTACGACCCTGCCGACTCGGTATTCTGCGCACACGGTGCAGGCTTTACCGTTAAATGGGATGAAGTTCGGGACTATATGCATATTGACACCGGCTGGGGAAAACGGGCACCGGAAATTGTGCCCGAAAATCTCCCTGTGCGGCGGGCAAGCAGTTATTCCGGCACGCTTGCCGAGGATAAGGAGCTGCTTGCCATCTTTGAGCGTACCTATGGCCCCATTAAACGTGACCCACGAAAGGCATTTCATAAAAAGCCGGAGCCTGTTACCACCACTGCAAAGCCAGACCCCATCCCGCAAGGGCCGGAATATCTGTTGGTGGACGGTTACAATGTGGTCCATGCCTGGCCCGAGCTTGCCGAAATGGCCGCAGAAAACTTAGATGGCGCACGCCGCCGTTTGATGGATATTTTGTGCAACTACTGCGGCTATCGTCACTGTGAGGTCATTTTGGTATTTGATGCCTACAAAGTAAAAAACAATCCCGGCAGCGTGGAGTCCTACCACAATATCCATGTGGTGTACACCAAGGAAGCCGAGACTGCGGATATGTACATCGAAAAAGTTACCCACGAAATCGGCCGAAAACATCGGGTCCGTGTAGTTACCAGCGATGGTGTCGAGCAATTGATTATCTTAGGGCAGGGTGGCCTGCGTGTATCCAGCCGTATGTTCAAAGAGGAAGTAGACGCCGCCGAAAAGGCTATTCGTGCTTATTTAGAGCAGTAACCCTACGGTTTTGGTTCTTGCTCCGGCTCCGACAGATACAGCGGTGGGTCGTTTTGTGCCAAAAAGGCAGCCTCCGCTTCCTGCTGGGCTGCTTCTAACAATCGCCGTGCTTGCTCGGTGCGGCGAAACAATTGAAAGTACAGGCTTTTGTAGTCCGGCACACAGCATTCCTCCTTTGGTTTCTCTTTGTGTTAGTGTACCCAAATTGTTCTGCGCTTATCCTTATTTTTGCAGAAAGGAATTTTTTATGGATACTTCACGCCATGCACTTGTTGGGCTGATTCTGGGTGGTATCAGCTTATTATTTATCTTTTTAGGCGGTGCTCCCGTCAGCTTAGTCCTAAGTGTTGCCGCTGTTATTTTAACCTTTCAGGGGCTGCGCTGCGGCGATGCAAAGATTTGGTGTATCGTCAGCTTTGCACTCAATGCTCTTGTTTTTGTAATTGCGCTGATCAGCAGCTTACTGGGCGGGCTGCTGCACCTGATTTTTTAACAGCCCAGCTGTAAAACAAAAGGCACGGTATGCCCGCTGCATACCGTGCCTTTTTATCTTTTTTATATACTGATGCGCTCCATTTGTTTCATGCGGCGCCACTCCGAAATGCTCCACATCAGCACTGCCAGCGCAAAGCCCATTACTACGTCCACCACCGAATGCTGGTCCAGCAAAACAGTAGAGCAGCAAATGGCAAAGGCAATGGTTCCATTACACCAGCGCCCCCATGTACCCAGCTTATCCCACAGGGTAAGCAATAGCACCATTGTAATAAACACGTGTAAGGAGGGGCATACGTTTGTGGGGGTGTCTACACAGTAAATCAATCGTACCAAGTTGCTGCACAGGTCTGTTCCCATCACTGTATGGCGCAGGTTTAAGCCTGTGGGCCAAACTGCATACAACAGCAACGTAAACACAATGCCGCCTACCATAGCGCCAAAGCCCTGCCAAAACCGGTCACGGTCTGTCCATACCATGTACAGCAGTACTGCCGGAACCCATAAAAACCAACCAATATAAGGCACTACTGCGCTGCTTGCAAAGGGAATATATGCATCCAGTGAGCACTGCACCAAATGTACCGGACGAGGGCTACGCTCCAGCAAACCGAAGCATACCATATATCCCATCCAAAATACTATCATGGTGATAATGGGATGTTTATAAATCTCACCCCGCACTTTTGTAAACATTGTTTGCTTCATTGCTCTTGCTCCTTTTTTGCGATATACTGGTATTGATATATTTAGGTTTTTATCATTATAAAAATACAAATCTCGGAGGAACCTACTATGGAATGGACCGATATCCGCATCACTGTACCGAAACAGCAGGCCGAAGCAGCCGAGGCTGTTGCCACATTATTGGCTGATGCCGGCATCTATATCGAAGACTACAGCGACATCGAAGCACAGGTCGAGCAGATTGCTCACGTTGATTTGATTGAACAGGATTTGCTGGATAAGCCCCGTGACCAGGTAATTATCCATATGTATCTGGAGCCGGGTGCTACTCCCGCTGAAATGCTGGCTGCCCTGCACGCCCGCATGGACGAAGCCAACATTACCTGCACCATCGAAACTGCCGGTGTTGAGCAGGAAGATTGGCAGAACGGCTGGCGCAAATATTACCACGCTATGGAAATCGGCAAGCGCCTTGCTGTTGTTCCCAGCTGGGAGGATACGGAAACCGACCGTGTAAAGCTGATTTTGGACCCCGGCCTTGCCTTTGGTACCGGCAGCCACGAAACAACCTCCCTGTGTCTGGAAGTACTGGACCAGGTAGTTGCAGGCGGCGAGCGTGTACTGGACATTGGCACCGGCAGCGGCATCTTGGCAATTGCAGCCCTGAAGCTGGGTGCTGACAGTGCCGACGGCGTAGACATCGACCCGGTTGCTGTACGTACCGCAGGCGAAAACGCAGCACGCAACGGCGTTGAAAACAAGCTGAACGTGCTGGTTGGCGACCTGAGCGACAAGGCAAGCGGCAAGTACGAAATCATCACCGCTAACATTGTTGCCAACGCCATTTTAAGCTTGGCACCTGCTGTACCCGGTCTGCTTGCACAGGGCGGCACCTTTATTGCCAGCGGCATCATTGATACCCGCAAGGACGAAGTGATTGCAGGCTTGCAGGCCGCCGGGCTGGAAGTTGCCGCTGTTCACGAAAAAAATGGCTGGGAGTGCATTGTCTGCCACGCTGCTCAGTAAAAGGAGAGTTTTATGCCCCACCGTTACTTTACAACGCAAATCGGCGAGGGGACTGCCCAATTGACAGGCCCTGACGCCCACCACTTATCACGTGTTATGCGTGCCAAACTGGGCGAAACGGTAATCCTGTGTGATGGGCAGGGTACCGAATACACCGGCGTTATCACCGACATCACTCCTGATATGGTAGCGTTTTCCACATCGGATAAGCGTGCTACTGCCGCAGAGCCCACCGTAGACGTAACCCTGTTTATGGGCTATGCCAAACAGGATAAGCTTGAGGACGAAATCCGCCATGGCACCGAGCTGGGAATCTCCCACTTTGTACCGTTTTTCAGTCGGTACTGTGTTGTCACCCCTAAAAAGGAAGACCAAAAGAATGTGCGCTATGCACGCATTGCCTTTGAGGCCGCCAAGCAGGCTGGCCGTGGGGTTATCCCTGATGTAGCCATGCCTATGGAAAACTTCGGTGCAGTCTGCCGCAGCTTTGCGGACTATGATTTGGTACTGTTTTTCTACGAGGGCGGCGGCGCAGCCCTTTCTCAGCTGCTGGCACCCTATCAGGATTTTTATACGCAAAACGGCCGCAAGGCACGTATTGCACTGGTTACCGGTGCAGAAGGCGGCTTTTCTGAAAAAGAAGCAGCCGACGCAAATGCAGCAGGTGCCAAAACCGTTGGCCTCGGCCCCCGGATTTTGCGCTGCGAAACGGCGCCCTTGGCTGCCGCTGCTGCGGTAATGACCTTAACCGGAAATCTGGAATGACCCGGTTTTGGTTAAGCATATTATAGCAAGCCCTGCCTTAACAAATAAGGTGTTAATATCTTAATTTTTCATTAATTTCACTATTTCACAAAAGAACCTGCCGGGGTAAGGTTATTACCCGGCAGGTTCTTTTTTACATCTTATCTTCCGTTTGCTTTAATCTTCAAAAATATCAAACGGTTTTTCTTCCTTTGGCGCAAACAAAGGCTCCCATGCACGGTAGGCTACCGCTGCAACCAGTTCCTGCGGGTCCGTAACACTGCGCAAAACGTCCAGTGCTTCCGGGCCGTCTGCGTCAAACAGTCCCTCCAACCTTTGGAAATCCTCCGGCTTATAGGCCTCCAAAAAGGCCTTTGCCAACTCCTCCACTGTATAGATAGGTGCCGGGTCTACGCCTGCTGCCTTGGCTGCACACTCCAAAAAGGCCATGGGCTTATCCTCTGCACGGAAAAGCGTGCGGGCTGCTTTTTCCGTCAGCTCCAATGCCACTGTTTCGTCCGCTAAATGGCGCATATAAGCGTTATAGGGCTTACGCAAAGCAGCCAGCTGCTCCATTGCGTTTTCGGGCTCAATCGCATAGGCAGTACCACGCACTTTTTCAAACGCACGCAGGGTATCGTTATAGCCCAGTGCCATATTACGCTCTGCTTTATCACGGCTTACTGCAAGCAAGTCGCCCAAATCCCAATAGGAATGCACTTCAATGGTAGGCAGACCCGTATGGTTGGGCTTTACAATGCCAACGCCGTTGATATCTACGGTTACCAGCTCAGTAGCTCCCATACGCTTTGCCAGATTAAAAGGCATATTATCACGGTAGCCGCCGTCGATAAACTTTTTGCCGTCAATTGTGCGTGGGCGCAGGGCAGGGAAGCACGCAGCCGATGCCATCAGATAATCTGCCAGTTCGCCTTCGGGGATTTCATCCAGCGCCAACTCACAGGCTTTCAGGGTTTTCTTTTCTACTGTTACAAGGCCGAACTTAATGCTGCCGTTACGCAGCTTTTCCTCGTCCAGCAGGTTTGTTACAATCCACTCCAAGGGGGTAACATCCATACCGCCGGATTGAATGGTATCGTGTATAAAAGAGGAAATCTCCGTCAGGCTATTTTCCTGCGGTAACGTCAAAATATCATCCTGATTCACTGTCAGCCACATATTGCGGGCCTGTTCATAGCCGCCTTGTGCCAGTAATGCGCCGTTCAGGCTGCCAATACTGGTACCGGTAATAATCTCAGGCTGCCAGTCAAGCTCCTGCAAGGCTTTCCATACGCCGATTTGATAACTGCCTTTTGCGCCGCCTCCTGCCAAAACCAATGCTTTTGCCATATTGTTTCCTCCTGCTTTGCGGTAGCTTTTTTTCACTTCCGTATTTCTTGTAGTATACCACTTGTCTATTGCGCTTTTCCAAGAAGTTTGTAATAACTTTATGAACACTGCCCTTCTCAATACAAAAAAAGCAGCCGCACTTGGTGGCTGCTTTTTTATTATACGCTTTCGAGGGCTAACACGCTCCGAAAAACCTCTCTGGCTTCCGCCACACGTCCACGGGGGACAGGTACTTTCGCTCCGCTTTGCATCACAAACTCATTATCTGTCAAACACTGCACCGCATCCAAATTTACCACATAACTACGGTGCGGCTGATAAAACTGCCCATATGCCATCAGGTCCGCCAGCGCCTCTTTGAACGGCACCCGCAAGGTTGTGCTGCGTACCAAACTGCCGTCCTGCAGGTGGAAATGCAGGATATGGTCTGTACATTCCACATACTCCACATCTCTGTGCGCCACACGCACAAGCCCCTCTCGGGTAGGTACCGCAAATGCCGGGCCGCGCCGTGTCAGCATCAAGCGGTCCAGCATGGCAAACAGACGCATTTCTGCAATTGGTGGGATAAAATACTGCGTTGCAGATACTGCAAAAGCATCCATCGCATATTCCGGGCCGGATGCCAAAAATACAATTGCACCTGTTCCGCCTGCATTCCGCAGTGCCTGCGCCGTATCCAGTCCATTTGGGCGTGCTCCCTGTACAGACAAAAACACTAAATCACTTTTAAGCAACGCATCCAAACGCTTTTCCGCCAAAGAATGTATCTCCAGCTGCTCCGACCGATGTGCAAAGTATTCTTCGCACAGGGTTTGTATCGCACGCCGCTGGCCCGCACTGGGCAAACATAACGCAACCCGAAACACTGCGAAATCCTCCTTTTTACTGTAAGTCCCTCGTATACAAGGCACGTGTTGCGTTTAGAACAGCCAACACCATTACGCCAACATCGGCAAAAATGCCTACCCACATATTGGCAAAGCCAAGTGCTACCAGCACCAGACAAGCAGCTTTTACCGCCAGTGCCAGCACAATATTTTGGTGCACGATACGCAGGGTACGGCGAGAAATTGCCATTGCCAAACTCAGTTTCGCCGGGTCGTCGTCCATCAGCACAATGTCGGCCGCCTCAATGGCTGCATCGCTGCCCAAGGCTCCCATTGCCACACCAATATCCGCACGGCTTAAAACGGGGGCATCGTTTACACCATCACCCACAAAGGCAAGGTTTTCATTTTTTGCTTTTTCCGCAAGCAGGGCTTCTACACGGGTTACTTTATCGCCCGGCATCAGCTGTGCATACACTTGGTCCAGATGCAGCGTTTGTGCTACCTGCTTTGCGACGGCTTCACTATCACCGGTAAGCATAACGGTCTTGCGGATACCGGCTGCTTTCAATCCACGGATTGCCTTTTCGGCATTGGGTTTGATGGTATCGCTGATTACCACATAGCCTGCGTACACACCTTCTACGGCAACGTGCACCACGGTGCCTGCTGCGGTAACCTGTACAGGAATTGCAACACCCACGCTTTCCATCAGGCGCGCATTGCCCACAGCGACCTGTTTACCATCTACAACAGCGGTTACACCATGGCCGCCCTGTTCTGTTACCTGCTCAACACGTGCCTGCTCCAGCTTTGCAGGGCACGCTGCACGCAGGCTCTGGCTGATGGGGTGGTTGGAATATTGTTCTGCCAGAGCAGCTGTTTCCAGCAGCTTTTCCTGAGAAATACCCTCCATCGGGTGCAGCTCCGAAACCGTAAAGCGGCCTTCGGTCAAGGTACCGGTTTTGTCAAACACAACCACACGGGTACGTGCCAAGGCTTCCAAATAGTTGGAGCCCTTAATCAAAATACCTCGGTTGCTTGCGCCGCCGATGCCGCCAAAAAAGCTAAGCGGAATCGAAATAACCAGTGCGCAGGGGCAGCTGATAACCAGGAAAGTCAATGCACGGTAGAGCCAATCTGCCACATTAGCGGGCTGACCCATTACCCACAGCACAATGGGCGGAACCACCGCCAGTGCCAATGCACTGTAACATACCGCCGGGGTGTATACCCGTGCAAAGCGAGTGATAAAGTTTTCGCTGCGGGACTTTTTCATGCTGGAATTTTCCACAAGGTCCAGAATTTTAGCCACCGTAGACTCCCCAAACTCACGGGTTGTACGGATTTGCAGCACACCTGTCAGGTTCACGCAGCCACTGATAATCGAATCGTTCTCCCGTACATCACGGGGCATACTCTCACCGGTCAGTGCTGCGGTATTCAAGGTAGAATTACCGGAAATTACCACACCGTCAATGGGAACACGCTCGCCGGGCTGTACCAAAAGCACACTGCCCACTGCCACTTCGTCCGGGTCTACTTCTTCCCAAGTGCCATCCTCACGCTGTACACGGGCACTATCCGGGCGAATATCCATCAAATCGGAAATGCTCTTGCGGCTTTTGCCCACAGCGTAACTTTCAAACAACTCGCCAATTTGATAAAACAGCATAACCGCAACGGCTTCGGTATATTCGCCCAGCAGCCAAGCGCCTATGGTTGCTACTGCCATCAAAAAGCATTCATCAAACGGCTGCCGGTTTTTTATTCCCTTTACAGCCTTTTTTAAGGTTCCGCTGCCTACAACCAGATATGGTATTACATAAGCAGGCATCCGCAGCCATTCCGGCAAGAGCATAAATATGCCCATTAGAATGACTGCAACCAAAATATTGCGCAGGGAACGCTTTTGCTTTTTATTCAATGTGGTTACGCCTCCTTTATCTAAATTCCCACCCTAATACATCAAATGCCAAAAATCTCGCAGTCATCCTCTACTTTTTTGCAAACAGAAAGCACATTTTCCATAACAGCATGGGGGTCAGCACCTTCTGCAAACACCACCTGCATCTTTTGGGTCATATAGCTCACGGTAGCACTTTCCACACCGGCAACACTGTTTGCAGCCTGTTCCATCTTTGCAGCACAGTTTGCGCAGTCTACTTCAATCTTATAAGTCTTTTTCATAATAAAAGTTCCTTTCCATCACAGTTTTGGTAAATTTTCTTCCACGTGCTCCATGCCTAACGCTAAAATGGAGCGAACATGGTCATCGTCCAGTGTATAAAATATGGATTTGCCCTCTCGTCGAAAGCGCACCAGACGTGCGTCCTTTAATACACGCAGTTGGTGGCTGACGGCACTTTGCGTCATGCCTAACGCCTCGGCAAGCTGCTGCACGCAATATTCTTTATCGTACAGCTGGTACATAATACGAATCCGTGTTTCGTCGCCAAAGATATGAAACACATCGGCAAGCGCCCTTACGGCCATGTCGCCCGGCATGGACGGATTTTGCTTTATCTGTTCCACAGCAGCCTCCTTATCATTTGAACATTCGTTCATACGTTCAGTATATGCAGCCCTCGGCCGATTGTCAACGAATTCAAAAAATTGCCATTAGCTTGCATTTTTGCTAAGGGAAATTGTTAATTCTCTCACACGATACTAGCGTAAAATGCTTGTTTCCTAGCGCAAAATAGCGTATACTAGTAAATGTCCTGTGTAGGATTGGGCACAGCTTTTTCCGTGCCATTACAGGAACGAACGGGAGGTTACATTCCATGCTGGAACTACAACATGTCGGTTTTGTTGCCGAGGGTGAAAAAGAGATCTTGCGCGACGTAAACCTGAAAATTGACGATCGTTTTGTTGCCATTACCGGCCCAAACGGCGGCGGCAAGTCTACCCTTGCCAAACTTATTATGGGTATTGAAAAGCCTACATCCGGCCGCATTTTGCTGGATGGCGAAGATATTACCGAACTTTCTATCACGGAGCGTGCTAACAAGGGCGTAAGCTACGCTTTTCAGCAGCCGGTGCGCTTTAAGGGCCTGCGTGTAAAAGATTTGCTAAAGCTGGCAGGCGGCAAAACTTCCACTATTTCGGAAGCCTGCGCTGTCCTGAGCGAAGTTGGCCTGTGCGCACGTGATTATGTGGACCGTGAGCTGAACGATACCCTGTCCGGCGGCGAGCTGAAGCGTATCGAGATTGCTATGGCACTGGCACGTGGCACCAAGCTGACTGTTTTTGACGAGCCGGAAGCAGGCATCGACCTGTGGAGTTTCCAGAATCTGATTCACGTTTTTGAAAAGATGCACGAGCGCACACAGGGCACCATCCTGATTATCAGCCATCAGGAGCGCATCTTGAACATTGCAGATAAAATTGTGTATGTGAAAGCCGGTCAGGTAGAAAAGTACGGTCCCCGTGAGGATATTCTGCCCGGTTTGCTGTCCGGCAACGGTGCTTGCAAAGCATTAACGGACAAACTGGCTCATACCAAGGAGGCGCTGTAACATGGAAGATTTATTTAAGACAGACCTGCTGCATCAGGTTGCCGATTTGGACGCACTGCCTGTTGGCGCTTACAGCATTCGCTCCAACGGTAAAAGCGCTATGCTGAACTCGACTGCACATATCCAGATTACCCCCAAAACAGATAAGCCCGGCATCGACATTCATGTTGCCCCCGGCACCAAAAACGAAAGTATGCACATTCCTGTTATCATCAACGAAACCGGTATCAAGGATTGTGTTTATAACGATTTCTTCATTGGCCCCGACTGCGACATCACCATTATTGCAGGCTGCGGCATCCACAACTGCGGCGACCAGGACAGTGCCCACGACGGCATCCACAGCTTTTTCATTGGTGAAAACAGCAAGGTCCGCTATGTGGAAAAGCACTACGGCACCCGTGATGAAGATGTGTCCGGCAAACAGTTGATGAACCCCACCACTATCATCAATCTGGGCAAAAACGCCAGCATGGATATGGAAACCACTCAGATTTCCGGTATCGACGACACCACTCGCCGTACCTCTGCCGTACTGGCTGAAGGTGCCAGCTTAGTCGTGCACGAAAAAATCATGACCACCGGTGACCAAAAGGCTGTTACCGACTTTGTAGCAGATTTGAACGGCGCAAACAGCAGCTGCAACATTATCAGCCGCAGCGTTGCAAAGGATAACAGTCATCAGGACTTTACCAGCCGCCTGAATGGCAATGCACCTTGCGCAGGCCATACCGAGTGTGACGCCATTATCATGGACCACGCAAGCGTTTTGGCAAGCCCTCAGCTGACTGCTAACAACGTGGACGCAAGCTTGATTCACGAAGCTGCCATCGGTAAGATTGCAGGCGAACAGCTGATTAAGCTGATGAGCTTGGGCCTGACCGAACAGGAAGCCGAAGAACAAATCGTCAACGGATTTTTGAAGTAATAAAAAAGGCGGTGAACCAATCGGTTCACCGCCTTTTTGTTACGGGTAAATAATTCCCATTTGCGTCAACACAACGATAAGCAAAATCTGCGCTGCCAGCATGGCAGGCACGCCCCATGCAAAGGCACGCTTTCTCGTTTTGTGGTGGAACACATACATCCCCAATAAAGCGCTTACGCTGCCGCCTAAGCCCGCTGCCCAAAGCAGACGTGCCTCCGGGATACGCCACTGGTCCTTTTTTGCACGGGACTTATCCACGCCGTACAAACCAAAGGCATACACATTCAAAAGCAGCAGCACTTTAACCAACAATCCATAATGCATCTGTTATGCTCCTTTTTTACCAAAATAGAAAATGAAATACCACGGAACCACCATTGCCAGCCCCAGCACCACATCAATGATAGAGTGCTGCTTTGTAAGCACAGTGGACGCACAAATCAACAGTGCCCAGCCCCATGCCAGCCATTTAAGCCACGGGCGGCTTTTGGCAAGCGTGCTGTTGCTCATGCAAAGCGCCATACATCCGGTAGACTGGCAATGAATCGACGGGCACACGTTTGTTGGGGAATCCGCACTCCATAGCAGCTGCATCACAAACGTGCCTAAGTTTTCCCGGCCCAGTGCAGACAAATCCGGCCGCAGGTTAAGGCCGTTGGGCCAAATCATGTATACAATCAGGCAAAACGTCATGCCGGAAAACATACACGCACACAGCCGCCGATAATTCGGCGTATCATTCCACCATAGCAGTGCTGTAACGCCTGCCAGCAAAAAGAACCAGCTGCAATAAGGGATAAAAAACCACTCGCAAAATGGAATTTTATCGTCCAGTGGGCTCCAAATAATATATTTGGGGTTCGTAATCAAATGGTCTAATGTAAAAAACCAAATCAGGTACACTACCCAATACAGTTGATACCATAAATACGGGCGTGCCGTAACCCGCTGCTTTAACTGTTGCATTCCATTCCTTCTTTTTTTACCAAAATACTTACAGTACCGTAAAATATGTACACTGCATTACGGTGTATTGTATCACATATCCCGTTACTTGCACAAGTTTTGAACCCACGGTATAATAGAGGAAATTTTTATTCGATGAAAGGAGCTTTTTATGTCTAAGCCGGACATTCAGCTCATTGTGTATGATTTAGATGGCACTATGCTGAACCATAAAAGCGAAATCTCGCAGGAAAACCTTGCTGCACTTGCCGAGGCAAGGGCAAAGGGTATTACCCTGATGCCCGCCACCGGCCGCCCTCTGGCCTCTCTGACCGGAACCATTCTGGACGTTCCCGGTGTGCGTTATGTACTTACCTCCAACGGCGCCGCTATTTGGGACTTAGGCAGCGACCCTGCCGCTGCTGTATACAGCCGCCGTGGTGACGTGCTGGGCACGCCCGCCGGGCAGTTACCGCCTGATGCAAAGTGCCTTGCACTTTCGCCCCTGCCCTCTGCCACTGCAATTCAGGTTGTGGAGGCCCTGCGTCCCTTTGGCCCGGGTGCATTAAAAGTTTTTGTGCACGGCCGCATGATATACGAGCAGGAAAGCTTTGACTGGGAGCAAATCTGCGGACGTTTTCGTGCACCTGCTGCACGCTCTACAGTAGTACCCAGTTTAACGGATTATATCGCTGCCCACGATGGACAGGTGGAAAAGCTTTGTATGTTCTTCGCCACCGACGAAAACCTGCAAAACGCACGCAAAGCGTTGGACAAGCTGCCCAATATCGAAGTTGTGCAGGGTGCGCCGGACAATCTGGAGATTACAGCACCGGGCATCGACAAAGGCTCCGGATTACATAAGGCCTGCGCTGTTATGGGTATCGACCCCGGCAGTGTACTTGCCATGGGCGACAGCGAAAACGATTTAGCCATGCTGCAGGAGGCCGGTTTTGCGGGAGTTGTTGCAAACGGCATCCCACAGGCAAAGGCACTGGCAGATTATATCTCTGCTGCTGATAACGACCACCATGCCGCTGCCGAAATTATCCGCCACTACATCTGATAAAATAATAAAAAGAGCCGCCCCATGCAGGGCGGCTCTTTTTATTTATTACTCTGCACGCATATCCTGCCAAAGCAAAACAGACGCTGCAATAAACAAGGGGAGTGCGCTTAACAAACCGATTGGCACAGGGCCCCACAGCGTATCGGAAAGATACTCTACACGCAAGTAAAGTATGCCCAAATTAGCTGCCGCATTAAATCCGCCATGGAACAACGCCGCCGCCCAGATAGAGCCGGTTGTTTCGTAGCACCACTCTGCCACTGCGCCCAATGCCACTGTAACCACACAGAACAAAACCATGCCCAGCAGCACCAGATACCACGGCGCATTGAAAATCGAGTAATTGTACTCGTAGCCCACCAAAATCATAATGGGCCAGTGCCACATACCCCAAATCAGGCCCGACAGGATATTACCGCCTGCACGGCCAAAGCGGCTGCGCATTTGGGGATACAGGTAACCTCGCCAGCCGGCTTCTTCGCCCACTGCAAAAAACAGGTTCAGGAATGCACCAATCAGTGCGTTTACCACCTGCGTAGCGCCAATCATAAAGCCAGACGTCTGCCCGTATACAGCAGCATATGCCTCCGGGCCAACCAATGCCGTCAGATAGGACTCTGCCGTAGGGTCAAACCGCTGGGGGAACACGCAGTAATATACTACTGCACCTAAAACAGTAAGTACCACAGGCGCAAGCCATGCGGCAACCCAGCTGCCCATGCGGCCACGGAACTGCGGCTTCCAGCCGCAGATGCCGCTTTTCGTCTTTTTTAGGCCCTTACAAGCAACGATAACACCCATCATGGGTGCAAACATAGCAACTGAAACCAAGGGCGCAAACAGTGTAGGATTGCCTTTTATAGCAACTACGGATGCCGCAATCTGAATCAGCCAGCCAAGGCCAAAGCTGATTGCCAGGTACACCCACAAACCCTTTGCACTTTTGCCTTGCGCACAGGTACCAATATCAGACAACGCATGATGCTTTGTCATACAAACTTCACCGCCGTTCCATAGGCAATGCATTCAGCTGCGCCCTGCATTACGTTTGCGGAGGCATAGCGCATACCTACAATCGCATCTGCGCCCAGCTCTTCGGCCTGCTGTACCATACGTCCGGTTGCAATCTGACGTGCTTCGGTCAGCATCTCTGCATAGTCCGCAATCTCGCCGCCTACCATGGTACGAAAACTTGCCATAATGTCATGGCCCAGATTTTTACTTTGTACGGTACTGCCACGCACAACGCCCAGTACCTCAAACTGTTTGCCGGGGATATTCTCAATAGTTACGATAAGCATCTGCTTCACCCTTTCCAATTTCCTGCAGGCGCTGCACCAACACAACGCACACACCAATAATCGACAATGTGGGAATTGCCAAAAGCACCATAATCAGCGGCAATGGCAGCGGGTCCGCTGACTGCCCCCATAATATGATTCCGATAAGGAAGCACATCATTAGGCTGAATAAGCCTGCGCCCAATACTGCACTCCAGCGCCGCTGCGTTTTTCGGTCCGTTTTTTCCACGTCCACAAAACACACCTCCTGTTTTGCCTCTTTATGTTCCAGCTCTTCTAATGCAGCCGCTGCATCCAGCTGGTCCAACCCATTAAACTTTTCCGCCAGCATCTGGCACGCCTGCACCGCCGCCTGCAAGTTTTGCCTACGTTTATCCAGCTCCTGTATGTGCTGCTGCATTCCCTGCGCCAAGGTAAGCTCCCCATCCAGCATCTGCTGAATTTGCACCAAGGGTACGTCCAACCTGCGCAGCAACTTGATTTTACGCAGCCGTTCCACATCTTGCTGGGAGTACTCACGGTATCCGTTTGCCGCATCTCGACGTGGATGCAGCAGGCCTGCTTCCTCATAAAAGCGGATATTCTTTTTTGTAATGCCAACAGCCGTTTCCACCTGATTGATACGCATTACCGCACCTCCTCATGTGCTTATAATACACCTTCCATTGACTGGAAGGTCAAGCTTTTTTATAAAAAAAACCTTTCCCGCAATGGGAAAGGTTTTTCTATGTTTAGAAGTAGGAGCGAATCTGGAAACGGTCGCTGCTATCCTTCTTTTTCTCCACTACAATATGCTCGTGGTTAAAATCAAACTTGACAGGTGTGCACAAATCGGTGTTGCGGGTCAAGCGCAGCAGCTCTGTCACACGCTTTTTTTCTTCCGGCGTATAGAACAGGTAGCTGACACCCTCACGCTTTGCACGGCCTGTACGACCGATACGGTGGGTGTAATGTTCGTTTTCGCTGGGGACATCATAATTGATAACCGCATCTACATCGTCAACGTCGATGCCGCGTGCCGCTACGTCGGTTGCTACCAGCACACTCAGCTGACCGGCACGGAACAAATCCATAATGCGGTTGCGCTCCTTCTGGCTCATATCGCCATGCAGGCAGTCTACCGAGAAGTTCAAACGAGCCAGCTGGTTTGCCAAAGTAGCTGTTTGGAACTTGGTATCGCAAAACACCATAACACGCTTGTAGCCCTCGCCCACAATGACCTGTGCCAAGTCTGCCAGCTTATTGCGGCCGCTGGTTTCCAGCATATACTGGGTGATTTTGGGCTGGCTTTCCTCCTTAGGCTGAACAACAATTTCCACTGCGTCCTTTTGGTACAGCCAGCCAATATCCATAACCTCACGGCTAATGGTCGCAGAGAACAGGAACAGGTGCTTGCGTGCCTTCATCAAATCCAAGATATGGCGCACATCCTTATAAAAGCCCATGTTCAGCATCTCATCTGCTTCGTCCAGAACCACCTGCTCTACTTGGGACAGGTCGATGGCATGGCGCTTATACAAGTCCATCAGGCGGCCCGGGGTTGCAACCACAATCTGGCAGCCCTTTGCCAGCTTTGCTGCCTGACGCTCCAAATTAGAGCCGCCAAACACGCACACCACACGAATCTCCGGCAGAAAGTGACACAGCTCTTGCAGCTCGGCGGCAATCTGCTGTGCCAGCTCACGGGTGGGGGCCATAATCACGCTTTGGGGCAGGGTGCGGGTAGCATCTGTTTTTTCGATTACGGGGATACCAAACGCACAGGTTTTACCAGTGCCGGTGGGTGCCTTGGCAATCATATCATGGCCGGCCAACATTAACGGAATTGCCTTTTCCTGCACTTCGGTCATTTCGGTAAAGCCCATACGCTCTACTGCCTGACGAATCTGCAAGCTGCAATCCAAATCACTATACAGCATAAAATAGCTCCTTTTCTCTATGTTAACATCTGCGCTTTTGGCAGACGCAAGCCTTTCGGTTTTTGCTTACTTATATTGCACTTATCCTTATTATTGTACCACACCATGCCAACGGGGTAAATGTGCCATGTAAGCAAAGCCGACGCATGAAAAAAGCCGTGGGCCTTTTGCGGCCTACGGCGATTTTTACCTAGATTATTCTGCTACTGCTTCTTCGCCACTCAGCTTCTGCTTAAAGCGACCACTAGCCTTAAAGCCGGGAATAGAGGTAGACTCCAGACGGCTGGAAACCTTGGTCTTAGGGTTGGTGTATGCCTTGGGCTTGCGGGGACGCATCTCGAAGCGGCCGAAACCTGCGATGGTAACCTTTTCGTTTTCTTTCAGGCAGTCCGCAATCTGGTCGAACAATGCATCCATGGTGTTTTCCACCTGCTGGGTGGTATAGCCGGTACGCTCGGCCACAGTAACAATCATTTGGGAACGAGTCATAAAACTGAAAAACCTCCTGGAATCTTAGCAACTCTATCGAAAAACCGCGCACGGCGGTGAAATCGAACGTTGCTAAGTATACCAGAAGGCTTTCATTATTGCGACATAAAACACGCAAAGTGTGCGTTTTTACACGCGAATATTTATGCGCTTTTTATCGATGCAAGGTAGCAATATCCACCAAATCGACCTTTTTCATTTCGTGGTCAGAGCGCAGGCAATCCACCAAAGATTTTGCCGTATCTACGGCAGTAATGCAGGGGATGCTCAGCTCAACAGCCTTGCGGCGCAGTTTAACGGAATCACGGCGGGGGTCACGGCCACGTGCACTGGTAGAGAACACGTAATCGACCAAGCCGCTTTGCAGCAGGTCCACAATGTTGGGGCCTTCGCCGGAGATGGGGCGCACCAGATTGCAGGGAATCATGTGCTTGTTCAGCCAAGCGCAAGTGCCTGCGGTACCGTACAGCTTGTAGCCCATATCACGCATCTGCCATGCAATATCCAGGAACTCCGGCTTATCGGTATCCTTAACGGTAAAGATACAGCAGGATGCCTTGCCGGGGGTCTTCAGGGTGTAGCCGGCAGCAACCATGCCCTTCAGCAGAGCGTCGTGGTAGCTGGAAGCAATGCCCAAAACTTCGCCGGTAGACTTCATCTCAGGGCCAAACTGGGTATCAACACCATGCAGCTTTTCAAAGCTGAACACGGGGACCTTAACTGCTACATAAGGAGCAGTGGGGTACAGGCCAGTGCCGTAGCCCATATCTGCCAGCTTTTCGCCCAGGCAGCAGCGCACAGCCAAATCGACCATGGGCACGCCGGTAACCTTGGAAATGTAAGGAACGGTACGGGAAGAACGGGGGTTGACCTCGATGACGTAAACATCATCGCCGGCAACTGCGTACTGCACGTTTACCAGACCAACAACCTTCAGCTCACGTGCAAAACGGCCGGTGTAGTCCACCATTGTTTCGATTGCCTTGCGGGAGATGTGCTGGGTGGGGTACACACAAATGGAGTCGCCAGAGTGAACGCCGGTACGCTCCACCTGCTCCATAACGCCGGGAACCAAGAAATCGGTACCGTCGCAGATTGCGTCAACTTCGCACTCGCGGCCGGTGATGTACTTATCCAGCAGGACAGGGTGGTCCATATCGACGTGAGCAGTAATAACGCCCATGTACTCGATAACGTCTTCCTTGGTGTAAGCAACAATCATGTTCTGGCCGCCCAAAACGTAGGAAGGACGCATCAGAACAGGCAGGCCGACTTCTTCAGCAGCCGCCAGTGCCTGCTCCAGCGTATAAACGGTACGGCCGGGTGCACGAGGAATGTTGCAGCGCTCCAGCAGCTCGTCGAAACGCTCACGGTCTTCTGCTTCGTCGATGGAGTCAGCAGGAGTACCCAGAATGGGCATACCGATTTCGTCCATGTGCTTTGCCAGCTTAATAGCGGTCTGTCCACCAAACTGCACAACGCAAGCATCCGGCTTTTCGGTTGCGATGACGTTGTCCACGCTTTCCGGAGTCAGGGGGTCAAAGTACAGGCGGTCGCCGGTATCAAAGTCCGTAGAAACGGTTTCGGGGTTATTGTTGATGATGACGGTTTCGCAGCCGTGCTTCTTCAAGGTCCATACGCAGTGCACAGAGCAGTAGTCGAACTCGATGCCCTGACCGATACGAATGGGGCCGGAACCAAAGACCAGAATCTTCTTCTTTTTGCCTTCAGCAGCTTCCTTCTTTTCCAAGAAGTTTGCAGCTTCGTTATCGGAATCGTAAGTGGAGTAGAAGTAAGGCGTAGAAGCAGCAAACTCAGCAGCACAGGTATCTACCATCTTGTAGCCTGCACGCAGGGGCTCGCAGGGCAGCTCCTCAATCTGAGCCAGACGCTTGATGGTCTTATCCATAAAGCCGTACTGCTTTGCTTCCTTGTACTGAGCCTCGGTCAGGGTGCCGTTGCAAGCTGCCAAGCCCAGTTCCAAGTCTGCCAGATGCTGCATCTTATCCAAGAACCACCAGTCAATCTTGGTGATGTTATAAATAACCTCGTGGGAGATACCACGCTTCAGTGCTTCGTACACACAGAACATACGCTCTGCGTCCTGCACGTGCAAACGCTCAACCAGTGCGTCGTTGTCCAGCTCTGCCAGCGTGTTCAGGGTCAGGGTTTCCATACCCAGCTCAATAGAAGTAACAGCCTTCATGATAGCCAGCTCAAAGCTGTTGCCGATGGACATAACTTCGCCGGTTGCCATCATCTGGGTGCCCAGACTCTTGTCTGCGTAAACAAACTTATCAAAGGGCCACTTGGGGTACTTAACAACGATGTAGTCAACGGTAGGCTCGAAGCAAGCGCTGGTAGTGCCGGTAACGTCGTTGCGAATCTCGTCCAGCGTGTAGCCGATTGCAATCTTGGTTGCAACCTTTGCGATGGGGTAGCCGGTAGCCTTGGAAGCCAGTGCAGAGGAACGGGAAACACGGGGGTTTACCTCGATAACTGCGTAGTCAAAGCTATCGGGCTTCAGAGCAAACTGGCAGTTGCAGCCGCCCTCGATGCCCAGCTCGTTGATAATGTCCAGTGCAGCGGTACGCAGCATCTGGAACTCCTTATCGGTCAGGGTCTGGCTGGGAGCCACAACAACAGAGTCGCCGGTGTGGATGCCAACGGGGTCAACGTTTTCCATGCTGCAAATGGTAATTGCATTACCCTTGCTGTCACGCATAACCTCAAACTCGATTTCCTTCCAGCCGGAGATGCACTTTTCAACCAGAATCTGGTGAATGGGGGACAAACGCAGGCCGTTGGTGCCAATTTCAATCAGCTTTTCACGGGTTTCGCAGATGCCGCCGCCGGTACCACCCATGGTAAATGCAGGACGAACGATAATCGGGTAGCCGATTTCGTCTGCAACACGCAGTGCATCTTCCATGTTTTCCACAACTTCGGAAGGAATGCTGGGCTGGTTCAGCTTGTCCATGGTTTCCTTGAACAGCTCACGGTCCTCAGCACGGTCGATGGTTTCGGGCTTGCAAGCCAGCAGGCGAATGCCGTGCTCTTCCAAATAGCCGGAACGTGCCAGTTCCATAGACATATTCAGGCCGGTCTGACCGCCCAAGTTGGGCAGCACGGAGTCGGGCTTTTCAATATCCAAAATGCGCTTGACCACTTCCAGAGTCATAGGCTCGATATAAACATGGTCAGCAATTTCCGGGTCGGTCATGATGGTTGCGGGGTTAGAGTTCAGCAGAACGGTTTCGATGCCCTCTGCCTTCAGTGCACGGCAAGCCTGTGTACCGGAATAGTCGAACTCAGCAGCCTGACCGATGATGATAGGGCCGGAACCAATAACCAGCACCTTTTTAATGCTCATATCTCTTGGCATATTACTTCGCCTCCTTTGCGGTGTTTACATTATCGAGGAAGCGATCGAACAGGAACTCAGTTTCCTTGGGGCCGCCGTTTGCTTCCGGGTTAAACTGAACAGTAAAGCAGTTCCAGCACTTATACTGGATGCCCTCGCAGCTGCCATCGTTGGCATTTACCTGTGCTACAGTGCCTACCTCAGCGGGCAGCTTTTCGCTGTCTACTGCGTAGCCGTGGCCCTGTGCGGTAATATAGGTGCGGCCGCTGCTCAGGTCGGTTACAGGCTGGTTTGCGCCGTGGTGGCCGTGCTTCATCTTAATAGTGGGCACGCCGGCTGCTGCTGCAACTACCAAGTGACCCAGACCAATACCGAAGGTGGGCTTGCCCAAATTCAGGATTGCCTTTGCGTTTTCTACGATTTCGGGCACGTTGGATGCATCGCCGGGGCCTGCGCTCAGCAGGATGCCGTCGGGCTGCAGGGCAGCAACTTCCTCTGCGGCAGCAAAAGCGGGCAGCACAGTTACCTTGCAGCCACGCTTGGTCAGGCAGCGGATGGTGTTGCGCTTGGTGCCGTAGTCCAGCATAACCACATGGGTAGTGCCTTCCTCATTATAAACAGCAGCTTCCTTGCAGGTGACCTTTGCCACTGCGTCGGCAGCGTTAAAGTTTTCAATCTGAGCCAGCAGGGCTGCACGGCGGTCTGCACAAGCAGGGTCAGCCGGGTCAAACTCCGTGGTGATTGCACCGTTCATGGAGCCGTTCTCACGCAGGATGCGGGTCAGGTGACGGGTGTCTACACCGTAGATGCCAATTGTACCGTTTGCCTTCAGGAACTCCTCAAAGGTGTACTGGCAGCGGAAGTTAGAGGGGGTATGGCAAGCTTCACGCACGATGATACCGTTTGCCCAGATGGAATCGGACTCTTTGTCTTCATCGTTCATGCCGTAGTTACCAACCATGGGGTAGGTCTGTGCAACCAGTGCACCGTAAGATGCAGGGTCGGTCAGGCCTTCCTGAAAGCCAACAACACCGGTGGAGAAGATAACCTCACCCAGTGTGGTGCCGGGGCAGCCCAGAGATTTACCGGCGAACACCATTCCGTTCGCCAAAAGCAGATATGCGTTCATTTTGTATACCTCGTATCCAATCAGCTAAAAGGGCGTACAAAGCAGGCTTACAGGGTCTGCTTTGCTTCCTGTTTCATTTTACGGCTGCCCAAGTGTACCAAAGGCAGCTTGCCCTCCTTGCAGATGGGGCATTCTTCGGGGGCATAGTTGGGCAGGTCCAGCTTCAGTGCGCTTGCTACAATGGGAATCGGAGAGGGAGCGTCTTCCTTGGTGCGGTCAACAACGCAGCAGATACCAACACAAATGCCGCCTGCCTCTTCGATGACACGCTTGGTTTCCAGGCTGGAGATGCCGGTAGTAACAACATCCTCAGCAATCAGGCACTTTTCACCGGGGTGAATAGCGAAACGCTTCAGGCTCATCACGTTGTCAACACGCTCGGTAAAGATTGCACGCTTACCGGTCTGGCGGCCCAGCTCATAAGCATAAACGATGCCGCCCATAGCAGGTCCGACAATTACATCCACGTCCATCTCGCGAATCTTTTCAGCAACCTTTTCCATAGCAGCAGCGCACTTATCGGGGTACTGCTGCAGATAAGCCATCTGGCAGTATGCACCGGAGTGACGACCGCTGGACAGCAGGAAGTGACCCTCCAAAAAGGCGTCGCAGCTCTTCAAAATTTCAATCGCTTCGCTCATGATATACTCTCCTTTTTTATACATCGAGCCAAAAAGGCTCATGCCAACTTTACCATTCTTAATTTTATCATACCAAAGTAATCATTTCAATTTCCTACAGGAAAATAAAAAGTATTACTTATGTAGCATCGTGCTTTTTATCGGGCACAGCCACGGATTTCGTCCAGTGTTTTTACACCGTTTTTGTCCATCCATGCAGCCATTTCCTCACCGATAGTCTGCATAGCACGGGGATTTGCAAAGTTTGCAGCGCCAACCTGCACAGCTGCTGCGCCTGCCATGATAAACTCCAGTGCGTCACGGCCGGTAGCAATACCGCCCAAGCCCACAACAGGAATGTTTACAGCGCCAACCGCCTGCCAAACCATACGCAGTGCAATGGGGCGTACCGCCGGGCCGGACAAACCTGCAAAAATATTATTGAACACCGGCTTACGCTTTTCCAAGTCGATTGCACAAGCTTGGAAGGTATTTGTCAAACTGATGCCGTCTGCACCGGCTGCTTCAACAGCCTTGCACATATCGGGGATGTTTTCTGCCTGCGGGCTCAGCTTTACCAGCAAGGGCTTTTTGCACACGTCACGTACCATTTTTACCACAGCACCTGCTGCGTCTGCTTTTACACCGTATGCCATGCCGCCAACCTTAACGTTGGGGCAGCTGATGTTCAGCTCGATAATATCTACAGCGCTTTCGCTCAGCATTGCTGCGCCCTGTACATATTCTTCTTCATTGTGTCCGCCCAGATTTGCCAGCGTAACGATGCCGTACTGCTCCTTCAGGCGCAGCATTTCGGGCAGTTCCACATCCATAAAATGCTGTACGCCCGGATTCTGCAAGCCGATGGAGTTAATCAGGCCAGAGGGCGTTTCGTGCAGACGAGTGCCCTCGTTGCCGTACTGACCATGCAGGGTCAGGCCCTTACCGGAAATGCCGCCGATGGTGCGCAGGTCAATCAGGTCCTCATACTCGGGGCCGTAGCCTACCGTACCCGAAGCACCGATTACCGGGCTGTGCATGGTAAAGCCCAATAAATTTGTAGATAAATCAGCCATTTACCACACCTCCTTAGCATCAAACACGGGGCCATCCTTGCAGATGCTTACCGCCTGCTCACGGGTGGTCTTGCAGGTGCAGCCCAAGCACGCACCAATACCACAAGCCATCTTGCCTTCCAGACTGCACAGGCACTTAACACCCGCAGCCGCAGCGCCTGCTGCCGCATTCTTCATCATGGGGGTAGGGCCGCACAGCAGAATCAGGTCGTAATCTGCGGGATTGTACAGCTGGGTAACAAAGCCCTTGACGCCTTCCTTGCCGCTGTCGGTTGCAACCTTCAGGCTCTTAGCTACGCCCTTGTACTTTGCGGTTTCGTAGGAAACATCGGTAAATCCGAAGCACACGTCAGGCGCATTGCCGGCAGCAGCCAGTTCCTTAGTGGTCTGGTATAGGGGAGCGGTACCAATGCCGCCGCCTACAATCAAAATGCGCTTATATTCTTTTGCCAGTGCGGCTGTATCAAAGCCGTTGCCCATGGGGCCGGTAACCTGTAAGGTATCGCCGGCCTTCAGCTTTGCCAGCTTTTCGGTGCCGTGGCCCTTTACCTGATACAAAAACTGTACCTCATGGGTGTCAGCGTCCCAGCTGTGTACACTGATGGGGCGGGACAAAAACGGCTCCTCGCCGTGTGCCCAAGCACGCAGGGTAAAAAACTGACCTGCATGGGGTGCGTGGGCAACGTCTGTCCACAGCACTTTCATCAAACAGATGTTTTCTTCTACAACGGTTTGTTCCAAAACCTTTGCATCACAGCAGGCTGCACGCATGAGCAATATCCTCCTTCATACGGACACATTCGTTGTAAGCTGCCTCATCAAAAGCAACACCGGGCTGCTTTTTCCATGCCAGCAGAATGCCACGGCTGGAGTTAACCACACCGCCGTTGCTGTTGTTTAGGTACAGTGCAATGTCCTCAGCCTTGCCGCCCTGTGCGCCGTAGCCGGGAATCAGGAAGAAGCTGTCCTTGTAACGAGCACGAATCTCGCTTGCTTCCTCTGCGTGGGTGCCGCCGATAACCAGACCGATGCTGCTGTAGCCGTGCTCACCCATGTAGTTTTTGCCTACCTCGGTAACCTTATCGCCAACCAAGTCGTATACATGGCGGCCGTCTGCCAGCTTTTCGTACTCAAAGTCCTTTGCGCCCTGATTAGAGGTACGGCACAGCACAAACATACCCTTGCCCTGCTTTTCAGCGTAGGGCAGGTAGGGAGACAGGCTGTCCAGACCCATGTAGGGAGCCAACGTAATCATATCGGCCTCAAAGTCGCCGGTAAAGTGTGCCTTTGCGTACATTTCAGCGGTTTTTGCAATATCGCCGCGCTTAATGTCAGCGATAACCGGAATGCCGGCCTCACGCACAGCCTTCAGGGTTTCGGCGTAGCAGCGCATACCATCCAAGCCCATTGCCTCGTAGTAAGCAATCTGCACCTTAAAGCAGCCTGCCACAGGAGCCGTTGCCTTAATCAGTGCCTTATTGAAACGCAGTACGCTTTCGCCGGCGGTTTCGCCTGCCTGTGCAAAGCCTTCGGGCAAGTAAGAAATGTCGGTGTCCAGACCCACGCACACGGGGCCACGAGCTGCAACGCCTTCGTACAGTTTGTCCATGCAAGTAATCATAAGTCAATGCCTCCTGTTTTGTTTTATGCCTGATATGTAACTACGCCGCCCTTGATGGTGGTGCAAACCCTGCCGTACAAGGTTGTACCGTCAAAGGGGCAATTTTTCGACTTAGAATGCAGTTTTTCCTTTTCCACTACATAGGGGGTATCCAAATCCACCAGAACCAAGTCTGCATCACAGCCCGGCTCCAAGCTGCCCTTGCTGTCCAGTCCCAAAATTTTTGCAGGGCCCGCACTCATCAAGTGGCTGAGCAGTGTAAGGGGGATGTTCTCCTGTACACACAGTTTGGTGTAGCAAATGCCGAAAGCCGTTTCCAGTCCAACCATGCCGGCTGCGCCCTTCAGCTTATCTTCTTCGCTGTGGGGTGCGTGGTCGGTGCCGATGGCATCTACCACACCGGAGCGAATGGCATCAATCAGTGCCTGTACATCGTCCGCTTCCCGAATGGGGGGATTGACCCGGTAGTCACACACATCGTGGGTGTACCACAAGTGATGGGGGGTTACCTCGCAGGTAACGGGTGTGCCGTTCCACTTTGCCTGCGCAATTGCCTCGATTGCGCCACGGGTAGATACATGACACATATGCAGCCGGGTCTGGTAATACTGGGACAGGTACAAATTACGCACCGTCTCGATGTCCTCAGCCAGACGGTAATCCCACGGAGAAATATCCATATCCTCAGCGTGGCTCATAACGGTAACGCCCTTTTTGTGACAGATAGCAAACGCTTTTGCCATCACCTCAGCGCTTTGCACACCGTGGCCGTCCTCTGTGATGAACTTTACATTTTCCGGCAGGGTTTTCAGGTGGTCAATATCCGTTCCGTCAAAGTTACGGGTAATAGACAGGGTCTGGTTTGCGCTGCACAGGCCAATCTGCTCTACCTGCTGCTCAATCTGCCATGCCATGCTCGGGTCGCTCATAACGGGCTTGGTGTTGGGCATCAGGTTTACAAATGTATAGCCGCCTGCCGCAGCAGCTGCACTGCCGGTAGTTAAATCCTCTTTGTACTCAAATCCGGGGGTACGCCAGTGGCAGTGCAGGTCGATAAACGAGGGCAGCACTGTTTTGCCGGCAGCGTCCAGCACAGGTTCTTGCGGCTGCAACAAACCAGATAAGCCCTGGCCTACAGCAGCGATTTTTCCGTCTCGCAGCAGCAGCTCAGTAGGCTGGCCTGCGGCGGTTACAGCATTGCGGATCAGCATAAACGACAGCTCCTTTTCCTTTTATTAAGGGTAGTATAAAACATTCTGTTCCATTAAAAAAGGGCAAAAAAAAACTTTTCCGCAAATGGGAAAAGTTCAATCAACTAATATTAAAAAAGGAAGCACCACGGCCATTGCACACGTAAAAACAAGCGTAGAAACGGCTCATAATGCTCTCCTTTCGATTTATTTTTGTTTTTGCACTCGAAATATTTTATCATAGCAACCTATACCTGTCAACAAAAAGCCCCCTTTGCTTATGGAAAAGCTATCCATGCGGCGCCCATTTTTTTTGGCAACCTTGCACAAATCGCATTCCTTTCTTCTGTGCAGGGCTTTTGTCCTGTTTTGGGCAGTAAAGGCAAGCGGCACATTCCACCTGTGCCGCTTTACCTTCCGGGTAAAATCCCGTCTTTTATCCGCCGGGCTTTTACGTGCTGCGGTTTTTTCTGATTGCTTCGGTCAGCAAGGGGACAATCTCCTGCACATCGCCCACTACTCCGTAATCCGCCACATCAAAGATAGGCGCTTGCGGGTCTTTATTGATTGCCACAATGCACTTTGCGTCACTTACGCCCGTTAAATGCTGGATTGCTCCGGAAATGCCGCAGGCAATATACAGTTTAGGCGCAACGGTTTTACCTGTCTGGCCAATTTGATATACGTGCGAAATCCATCCTGCATCTACTGCCGCCCGTGAGGCACCCAAGGTTGCTCCCAGTGCCTGTGCCAGTTCCTTTAATGGAGCAAAGCCCGCCGGGCCGCCTACTCCACGGCCGCCTGCAACAATGATTTCCGCACTTTCCAAATCCACAGCCTCATCCGCAACCTCGCAGATGGTTTCCAGCAGTTCGGTGCGAATTGCCTCCGGCGACACGTGCAGGTCCTCCCGAATGACCTCCACAGTGCGCCCTGCCGTAGGTTCTGTTTTTTTGAACACACCGGGACGTACTGTTCCAAGCTGGGGTCGATGGGACGGGCATACAATGGACGCCATCAGGTTTCCACCGAATGCAGGTCGTGTCCATACCATGTTTCCGGTATCGGCATCTAAATCCAAAGCGGTACAATCCGCCGTTAAGCCGGTTTGCAGTCGGCACGCTATGCGAGGCCCCATATCACGGCCATTGTTTGTTGCGCCAATCAAAATGGTGGCGGGGTGATATTTATCCACCAGTTCACACATCACCTTGGTATAGGCATCTGTCGTGTAGTGGGCAAACTCTTTGCCTTCCACCGCAATTACCATATCGGCTCCATGTTCCGCAGCACTTTTTACCGCCTCATCCACGTGGCCGCCAATGATTACCGCAGCCAGTCTGCCGCCTTGTCCGTCTGCCAGCCGACGTCCGGGATTCAGCAGCTCTAACCCTACATTTTTTGCTTTTCCTGCGGTATCTGTTTCCACAAAAACCCAAAAGTCTTTGTTTTCCACTTTTGTCATGTCCAATGCCCCCCTCATACAACGCCATCTTTTTTCAGCAGCGCAAGCAGTTTTTCTACTGCCATTGCAGGGTTTTCTTCTGTCAATTTGATGCCCGACGTTTTTACAGGCGGCGTAAATGTTTTTTTCACTCTGGTCGGCGAGCCTTGCAGTCCTGCACGGTCTAGGTCGATTGCCAAATCCGCTGCACCCAATGTAGGAATCTCCTTGTGGTTTGCCGCAAGCTTTGCCTTAATGGAGGGCAGGCGAGGGTCAAAGTTAGGCTTTGTAACGGTAATTAAGCAGGGATATTTTGCACGCACTTTCTCGAAGCCCTCTTCGGTTTCTCTGCGGACAATCACACCGCTTTCCTCCGCAGATACTTCCACTGCATAGGTAACCTGCGCCAAGCCCAAATGCTCGGCCAGCTCCGGGCCGACCTGTGCAGTATCGCCGTCAATTGCCTGTTTGCCGCAAAAAACAATGTCAAAGGGGCCCTCTAATTCCTGCTCCTTTTTTACAGCACAAGACAAAATATAGCTGGTTGCCAGTGTATCCGACCCGCCAAACTCTCGCCCCGAAACCAAATACGCCTTATCGCCGCCAATGGCCAAACACTTTTTCAGCGCATTTTGCGCCTGCGGCGGCCCCATACTTAACAACACAATCTCTGTATCCGGTTCTTTATCCTTAATCCTCGCAGCTTGTTCCAATGCATAGGCATCAAATGGATTTACAATGCTCGGAACACCATCTCGAATCAACGTATGCTTCACCGGGTCTATCCGAATTTCAGTTGTATCGGGGACCTGTTTCACACAGACAAGAATTCGTTTCATTCTATTCCTCCTATACCACATTTCATTGTTTCAGCGTACTGTTTTCGGACGTAACTTTTCGGGCAGGCTGCAACTGCTGCACGAATATACCATTACGTACCGCAAAATTTTCGTTTATCCTTAAATTTGAGTATAGCAGACTCCTATCCTTATCATCAATCCACACTTCGCCAATAAAACACCCATACAGTTGTACAAATCGTATGCTTCGGCCATATAAAAAAAGCCTGCCCTCGAGGGCAGGCTTTTTTATATCATCCGGCTTTTTCTTCAGCGGTTATGCCACTGAACCTTCAGCTTCTTTTCCATGGGGAAGCGAGACAGTGCTTCGCCGTCCAAATTCTCCTGATGCATATCTACTGCGGAAACCTGACGGCCTTCGTAGGTTGTGTAGTAGTAGATGCCCTTGGACGCATTGCAGCAGTCTGTGTAAATGGTCAAATCGCAAACGTCATTTTCCAGGCGAACACTGCCGCGAGGCTCGTCAACAGAACCCAGCAGGTGGAAGAACTGGCTCACGTTTTCTTCCTCGGTTTCGCCGCAAACAGAGTTCAGCTTGTGGAATGCAACACGCACAAAACGAGATGCAGAAGAAGGGTCGCCCGGCAGGCCAAATGCGCCCATGCCGTGGGTATAGGATTCCAGATTTACCTTATCGCTAAAACGGTTTTCGGGCGCGTACGGGGTCAGGTTCATATAATCATTCAGATGCATCATCTGATAGGGGAACGGCGGGTTGTTTGCCAGTACGCTAATGGGGTTATCATAGATATGAATACCGTCACTGGTGGATTCGATTGTGATTGCGCCGTCCCTGTCTGCCACAATCCAGTGCAGAGGTGCAGGCTGAACCCCTTCGCTAAATGCATCCGGCACAATGTTGGTCTTTTCCATCAAGGTACGTGCCTGTGCCACGGTTTCGCACTGGCCCAGCACCCAAGTAACCATCTCGAAAGATGCCACATTATAAACGTCGGGCTTTTCCGGGTGGAAGCAGGCATTGCCGGGGAAGTTCAGGCCTGCCATACACAAGCCTTTTTCATTGGCAGCGTCATAATACAAAGGGGTATCACCCATAACGGTAGCCACACCGATAATTGCATAATGCTGTGCAGGGTCCGGAACATGACGGAAATGCATGGGGAAGTTGCGTGGCATCACCACGACTTCTTCCTTATAGGAATAAGAAAGGTCTAATGTTCTGCCGAAATAGAAGTCTCTGTTTGTAAAACCAATTGCTGTACACATAAGCGTCTCCTTTTCATTCATTCTTCTCAGCAGTAGTTTTTTCAATAACTGCGGCTCTATACATAAACCTTGCTTTTTTTACAGCCAGCGGTTTTCTACCGATATACGCTTTTGCTACTTGCTGAAATGTATTGTTCCCAGCAGGGGAAGTTGCTGTGTACCGTTTGCCCACTACAGTTCAAAGTGTTTTAGGGCATACGGCATTTTTCTTTTATGAGGTTACCCTTATTGTATAACATTTATTTTGTTCTTTTCCATGCTAAAAAGTAAACTTTTAATTTCTAAATCATTACCAGACCGATTTTACAAAAGATATTCTGCGGGAGATGCCCCTCTTTTTACAAAAACATTTCCAACCGCATAATAAAAAACGCACCCGAATCCCATAAGGAATCGGGTGCGTTCCATTGTCCGAATATATAGCTTTAGTTTATCATAAAACTAAGTTGCAATCAGTATCGTAAGAAACCTTTTCGCAATTACTTGCGGGGGTTCTTAATAGCAGCCTGTGCAGCAGCCAGACGTGCGATAGGCACACGGTAGGGAGAGCAGGACACGTAGTCCAGGCCAACCTCGTGGCAGAACTCCACAGACGTGGGGTCGCCGCCGTGCTCGCCGCAGATGCCCAGACCCAGCTTGGGGTTGGTTGCGCGGCCGTTAGCAGCTGCCATCTTGACCAGCTGGCCAACACCGTTGCGGTCCAGATGCTGGAACGGATCGCTCTCGTAGATCTTGGTGTCGTAGTAAGCAGTCAGGAACTTAGCTGCGTCATCACGGCTGAAGCCGAAGGTCATCTGAGTCAGGTCGTTGGTGCCGAAGGAGAAGAAGTCTGCCTCCTTAGCAATCTGATCTGCGGTCAGAGCAGCACGAGGAATCTCAATCATGGTGCCGACTTCGTACTTCATGTCAACGCCGGCCTCAGCAATCAGCTTGTCAGCGGTTTCCACAACAACAGCCTTGACGTACTTCAGCTCCTTAACCTCGCCAACCAGCGGGATCATGATGTGCGGAGTAATCATCTTGCCGGTCTCAGCGCTGACAGTCAGAGCTGCCTTGATGACAGCACGGGTCTGCATTGCTGCGATTTCGGGGTAAGTAACAGCCAGACGGCAGCCACGGTGACCCATCATGGGGTTAAACTCGTGCAGGCCTTCCACAATAGCGGTCAGGTCCTCAGCGGTAATGCCCATATCAGCAGCCAGCTCTGCAATGTCCTCAGCCTTGCTGGGCAGGAACTCATGCAGGGGCGGGTCCAGATAACGGATGGTCATAGGACGGTCGCCCAAGATACGGTACATAGCCTCGAAGTCACCCTGCTGGTAAGGCTCAACCTTAGCCAGAGCTGCCTCACGAGCCTCGACAGTACGTGCGCAAATCATCTCACGGACAGCCTTAATGCGGTCCTCAGCAAAGAACATATGCTCGGTACGGCACAGGCCGATGCCTTCAGCGCCCATGTCAACGCCCTGCTGAGCGTCACGCGGGTTATCAGCGTTGGTCAAAACCTTCAGCTGGCGAGCTGCGTCAGCCCACTTCATAAAGCGGTTGAAGTTCTTGTTGCCGGTAGCAGCAACGGTAGCAACCTTTTCGCCGTAAACATTACCGGTGGAGCCGTCCAGAGAAATCCAGTCGCCGCCAACAAACTTGTGGCCGTTGATTTCAAAGGTCTTGTTTGCTTCATCAATCTTAATATCGTTATCGTTTGCACAGCCGGAAACACAGCAGGTGCCCATACCACGTGCAACAACAGCTGCGTGGCTGGTCATGCCGCCGCGGCAGGTCAGGATACCCTGAGATACCTGCATACCGACGATGTCCTCAGGAGTGGTCTCCAGACGGACCAGAACGACCTTGTCCATCTTGCCGGACTTGACCATTTCTTCTGCTTCCTCAGCAGAGAAGACCAGCTGGCCGCAAGCAGAACCGGGAGAAGCTGCCAGGCCCTTGCCCACAACTTCAGCTGCCTTCAAAGCAGCTGCGTCAAACTGGGGATGCAGCAGGGTGTCCAGCTGCTTGGGCTCAACACGCAGGACAGCCTCCTGCTCGGTAATCATGCCTTCATCAACCAGGTCGCAGGCAATCTGCAGTGCAGCCTGAGCGGTACGCTTGCCGTTACGGGTCTGCAGCATAAACAGGTGACCATCCTCGATGGTGAACTCCATATCCTGCATATCACGGAAGTAGTTCTCCAAGCGGGTAGCAATCTCAACAAACTGGTTGTAAACCTCAGGCATCTGCTCCTGCAGGTGAGAGATGGGGGAAGGAGTACGGATACCAGCAACGACGTCTTCGCCCTGTGCATTGATCAGGTACTCACCCATCAGCTTCTTAGCGCCGGTAGCAGGGTCACGGGTAAATGCAACGCCTGTGCCGGAGTTCATGCCGGAGTTGCCAAAAGCCATCTGCTGCACGTTAACAGCAGTGCCCCACTCGTAGGGGATTTCGTTCATCTTGCGGTAAACGTTTGCACGGGGGTTGTCCCAGCTGCGGAAAACAGCCTTAACAGCGCCAATCAGCTGCTCACGAGGATCCTGCGGGAACTCGGAGCCCTGACGCTCACGGTAAATCTGCTTGAACTGAACAACCAGTTCCTTCAGGTCATCAGCGGTCAAATCAACGTCCAGCTTGATGCCCTTAGCTTCCTTCATTTCGTCGATTTTCTCTTCAAAGAAGCTCTTACCCAGTTCCATAACAACGTCGGAGTACATCTGGATAAAACGGCGATAGCAGTCGTAAGCAAAACGGGGGTTGTTGGTCTTTTTAGCCAAACCTTCAACAGCCTGATCGTTCAGGCCCAGGTTCAGGATGGTATCCATCATACCGGGCATGGACTGACGTGCACCGGAGCGAACGGAAACCAACAGGGGGTTTTCAATATCGCCGAACTTTTTGCCGGTGATTTCTTCCAAACCCTTAACATGCTCGAAAATGTCAGCTTCGATCTCCGCATTGATCTGACGCTGGTCTGCATAGTACTGTGTGCAGGCCTCTGTGCTAATAGTAAAGCCCTGAGGAACAGGCATGCCTGCAGCAGTCATCTCTGCCAGGCCTGCGCCCTTACCGCCCAAAATGTTCTTCATCGTGACCTTGTCGCCCTTAAAAGCGTCATTGCCCTCGGTGAAGTAGTACAAGTACTTCTTGCTCATACACTTACCTCCAATATATTTGCTTCGGTGCAAAACACCGCGCACAACTTATCATTCGAGCGCCGTGCTCATGTCCTTTATTATACCAAACTACATATCGTTTCGCTATATAATTATCATAGTTTCAAGCGTCCGAAATGTAGATAATTTATCAGCTTTTTTGTGCATTTCACTTGAAAAATCGTTATTTTTCATGTAAGATATTATGGGACAGATTTCAAGAGAAGTTCACTAGTATACTAGTAGGGAGGCTCGCAAAAATGAGCGAAAAGTATAAATCGAATTTAGAGCTTGCAAAGGAAAAGCTGGACGCCGCACGGGCAGCGTCTGAGCAGGTTCTGTTAAAGCATATAGCCAACGGAGTTGAAATTACCAGCACAAACGTGTACATTGATGATAGTGTTGCGATTGCACCCGGCGCTGTGATTTTGCCCGGCACCATTTTACGTGGCAGCACCGTAATCGGTGCAGGCTGCGTAATCGGCCCCAACAGTCTGGTTGAGGACAGCTCCATCGGCGCTGGCAGCCAAATCAACGCAAGCCAGATTTACGGCAGCCAAATCGGAGAAAAGAACAACATCGGCCCCTTTACACATGTGCGTGTAAATACCGTTACCGACTACGGCGTACATCTGGGTGCTTATGTAGAAACCAAAAATTCCAATCTGGCACGTGGCAACACCGTAAGCCACCTGACTTACATTGGTGACAGTGACGTAGGTAAGTACTGCAACTTTGGCTGCGGCACCGTCACCAGCAACTACGACGGCACCAACAAGTACCGCACTACTATCGGCGATTACTGCTTTATCGGCTGCAACACCAACTTGATTGCCCCGGTTACGGTAGGGGACGGCGCATACACTGCCGCAGGCAGCACCATTACCAAGGATGTACCTGCCGGCGATTTGGGCATCGCCCGTGAGCGCCAGGCAAACATTTCCGGCTGGGCCAAGCCCAAGATGGAAGCTTACATTGCCAAAAAGACCAAGCTGGAAGAAGAACAAAACGCCAACGGCTGATTTTGCGGGCATACTTCTTATTACATTATAAAGGACACGATACAATTCATGGAAAATGATATTTGGCTGGTTGCCGGTTTGGGCAACCCGGAAAAGAAATACGACGAAACCCGTCACAATGCCGGCTTCATGGGCATCGACCATCTGTCTGCCAAGTGGAATATCCCGGTAAACAAAACCAAGTTTCAGGGCTTATACGGTCAGGGCGAGGTGGACGGCCACAAGGTTTTCTTACTCAAGCCTTTAACCTATATGAACCTGTCCGGACAAAGCATTGCACCGCTGGCATCGTTTTACAAAATTCCCGCCAACCATGTTATCGTCCTGTGCGATGACGTGACACAAGCCCCCGGCAAGCTGCGTATTCGTCCCTCCGGCTCTGCCGGCGGTCATAACGGCCTGAAAAGCATCATCTCCTGCTTAGGCAGCGACCAGTTTGCCCGCATCCGCATGGGTGTTGGCACAAAGCCCCACCCGGACTACGATTTGGCGGATTGGGTGCTGGGCAAATTCCCCCCGCAGGATAAAAAGGCTTTGGAAGACCGCTTTGATGACATTGCCGCTTCCGCATTACTGATTATGGAAGGCAGCCTGCCGCAGGCACAAAACAAGTACAATCGGTAATGCGCCCATGAGGTGAACTGCTATGTACAAAACACTGTTAAAACAAACATCTGAATACGAACGAATCGCAGCGTCGTTGCACTCTCCGGGTGCAGCGGCGCTTTTCGGCATTCCTGCCGCCGGCCGTGCGATGCTGTACGCAACCCTCGCACGGGAAACCCACCGTCCCCTTTGCATCATCACCCCCGGTGAGGCCGAAGCTACACGGTTTGCCGCTGACCTGACCACACTGGGCACCCCTGCGGCCGTATTTCCGGCACGTGACTTTGTGCTGCGCCCTATTGAGGGCACCGGCCGTGAATACGAGTACCGCCGTCTTGCCGTACTGGGTGATTTGGCAGGCGGCCGCTTGCAGGCTGTCTGCGTTCCTGTAGAGGCCCTGCTGCAATACACCATGCCCAAGGCAGATTTTTATGCCAACACCCTCACCTTAAAACCGGGCATGGAATATAACCGCGACACCCTGATTGAGCGCTTTTACGCCGCCGGCTATATCCGCCGGGCACAAGTAGACGGGCCGGGGCAATTCTCTGTGCGTGGCGATATTGTGGACTTGTTCGCACCGGACATGAAGCAGCCTGCCCGTATTGAGTTCTGGGGCGACGAAATCGACTCGCTTTCCAGTTTTGATATGCTCACCCAGCGCCGTGAAGACCCGCTGGAAAAAGTGTATCTTTCTCCTGCACGTGAGGTGCTGTTTGGAGATACGGCGCAAACGGCGCAGGCCCTTCGGGACTGGCTTTCTAACTATAAAGGTAAGAAGAAGGCCGCACTGGAAGCCGCAATGGCAAACGACCTCGCCCTTTTGGACAGCGGCTCCATGCCGGAGGCCATGGATAAATACTTAAATGTACGCTATCCGCAGCCTGCTACCATTTTAGAGCATCTGAACGAGCCGCTTTTATTTTTGGAAGAACCTTGCGCTATCCGTGAGGCACAAAAAGCAAACCAGTTCCGCCGTGACGGCGAAATGGAAGGCCTGTTTGAAGAAGGTGTACTTTGCCCGGGGCTGGATAAACTGTATCTGGACCAAACCGATTTGGACCGCTTTGTGGAGCAGTACCCCAGCCTTTTGTGCGAAAACTTTATGCGCAGCCTGCATGGCTACCGCCTGAAAGAACTGATTGATACCCCTGCCCACGGCCTGCCAAACTGGAGCGGCGAGCTGTCTACTCTGGTCGAAGACTTGGACCCGCTGCTGCAGCAGCAGTATGCGGTTACCATCTTATCCGGTACTTCCAAAGGCGCCGCCGCACTGTGCAAAGACCTTATCAATCGTGGATACTCTGTAACCCTCAGCCGGGATGTGATTCCCCGTGCAGGTGTGGTACAGGTTTTGCCGGGGCACCTTTCCGCCGGCTGCGACCTGCCCTTTGCACGCTATGCCATGATTACCAGCCGCCGGGCTGCTGCGGTAGAAGGCAAGGAAAAGAAGCGCCGTAAACCCAAGGACGCACTTTCCAGCCTGAGCGATATAAAACCGGGTGACTACGTAGTACACCAGAACCATGGTATCGGTGTATATGCAGGTATCCAGCGTTTGGAAGTACAGGGTGCCATCAAGGATTATCTGAAGCTGCAATACTCCGGCTCGGACGTGCTGTATGTTCCTGTTACGCAGCTGGACCTGTTAAGCCGCTATACCGCCCCCGGTGACGAAGAAAAGGTCAAACTGGCAAAGCTGGGCGGAGACGCTTGGCAAAAGACCCGCAGCCGTGTAAAAAAGGCTACGGAAGACATGGCAAAAGAGCTGATTGAGCTCTATGCCCGCCGCCAAAATGCCGAGGGCTACGCTTTTCCGCCGGACGGCGACTGGCAGCGTGATTTTGAAACACGCTTTGCCTATGACGAAACGGACGACCAGCTAAATGCAACAGCGGAAATCAAACGGGATATGGAGCGCCCGCACCCCATGGACCGCCTGCTGTGCGGTGACGTTGGTGTAGGCAAAACCGAAGTTGCCCTGCGTGCCGCCTTCAAGGCAATCATGGGCGGCAAACAGGTTGCACTGCTTGCGCCTACCACCTTGCTGGCATGGCAGCACTATAACACCATTGTCAGCCGTATGGAGGCTTTTCCTGTAAAAATCGGTCTTTTGAACCGTATGCGCAGCACCAAGCAGCAAAAACAAACTTTGGCTGACCTGCGTGCAGGTGTCGTGGATATTGTTGTTGGTACCCACCGACTGTTATCCAAGGACGTCCAGTTCATAAATCTGGGCCTTGTTATTATCGACGAGGAGCAGCGCTTTGGCGTTAAGCACAAGGAAGCACTGAAAAACAACTTTATCGGTGTGGATATGCTGACACTTTCCGCTACGCCCATTCCCCGCACCTTAAATATGGCAATGAGCGGCATCCGTGATATGTCCACCATCGAACAGCCGCCCTTTGAGCGTCAGCCGGTGGAAACCTACGTAATGGAATACAATGCGCCCATCTTGGCGCAGGCTATCAAAAAGGAGCTGGCACGAGGCGGTCAGGTATATTACCTGCACAATCGTGTGGAAACGCTGGATGTCACTGCCGAGCGTATCTCCAAAATGGTGCCAGGCGCACGGATTGGTCTGGCACACGGCAAAATGACAGAGGACGAGCTGAGCAGTGTGTGGCAGCACTTACTGGATGGAGAAATCGACATTCTGGTATGTACTACACTGATTGAAACCGGCATTGACATACGCAACTGCAACACCTTGATTATCGAGGACGCCGACCGCATGGGTCTGTCGCAGCTGTATCAGATTCGTGGCCGTGTTGGCCGAAGCGGCAGAAAAGCCTATGCCTACTTTACCTTCCGCCGGGACAAGGTACTAAACGACGTTGCCCGCAAGCGCTTGAACGCAATTCGTGAGTTTACGGCGTTTGGTTCCGGCTTCCGCATTGCTATGCGTGACCTGCAAATCCGTGGTGCCGGCAGCCTGCTGGGACACAGCCAGCATGGTCACATGGAAGCCGTTGGCTACGACCTTTATATTAAGATGCTGAATCAGGCCATTGCACAGGCAAAGGGCGAGCCGATTCAGCACGATAAGAGCGAGAGCCTGATTGACATCCGTGTGGACGCTTATATTCCGGAAAAATATATTCCGGACAGCGAGGGCCGTATCGAGGCTTACAAGCGTATTGCCGCTATCCAAACCAGCGAAGATGCTGCGGACGTACTGGACGAACTGATCGACCGCTACGGCGACCCACCGCCCTCTGTCAGCAGCTTGGTCAGCGTATCCTTGGTGCGTGTGCTGGCGGCAAGCCTTGGCGTATACGAAGTTACGCAGAAAAAGGACGTGCTGACACTGTGGCTGCAGGACCTGAGCGTGGAAACCATTCGCACCCTGCTGCTTGCTTGGGAGGGCCGTGTAATTCCCGGTGCCGGCGCAAAGCCGTACCTGTCTATCACCTTGCACGAGGGCGAACAGCCGCTTAGCCTGTTAAAGGCCGTGCTGGAAAGCATGAACAAGCCTGTGGATTCTCCCGCGGAAACATAATCTATCTTTTACGAATTTTCTATGGTTTCTGCGGCGTATGCGTGCTACAATGTTATCTGGTATCATATTGTGGCCCATGCGCCGCAACATAAAAAAGGAGTTATCATGAAAAAGCGTATTGTATCTTTGTTGTGTGCTGCTGCGCTGACGGTAAGTCTGGCAGGCTGCACCCTTTCCTCCACTCCTGACACAGTAGGCTCTATTGGTGAAACGGACATCGGTGCCGGTATGTACCTGTTAAGCCAGTATCAGGGTTACTACGCTGCACTGGATGCAGCTAACGCACAGGAAGTTGCCGAGGACGCAACCCTGCCCAACTATGCTGCAATGTCTCCCAAGGAGTTTTTGGGTCAGACCATCACCGTGGACGAGGAAGAAGTTCTGGTGTCCGACTATGTGGCAGAGCACACCCTGAAGAACCTGCAGTATTATGCTGCGGTTGACAGCAGCTTTGCCCAGATGGGCGGCGAGCTGAGCGAGGAATCCATCAATCAGGCCAATGCCGATGCACAGAGCATTTGGGATGCAAACCAAGACCTGTACAAGAAAAACGGCTTCAGCCTTGCTACTGTGCAGCAGTATCAGTACACCCTGCACAAGGCAGATGCCCTGCTGGACATGGTTTACGGCCCCAACGGCACCCAGCCTGTTTCCGAAGAGGACCTGAAGGCACATATGCAGAACGATATGCTGTTTGTGCACTACGTAATGGTTCCGCTGTACGGCGCACAAAACTTTAGCATGACAGACGAAAACACCGCTAAGGTCACCGAGCAGTGCAAGGCAATTCTGGACGACTTTAACCAGAATAAGGAAGGCACCGACGTTTACAAGCTGTTTGAAGAAAAGCTGAAGGCCGGTCTGCCTGCCGTTTACGAAACAGTTGGCAACACCTTTACGGAAGAAGACCTGATTATTTCCCACCTGCTGCCTAACGCTTTGCTGGATACGTACTACTCTCCCGAATCCGCCGAGGCTCTGCGTGCGCTGAACGTAGGCGACACTGCTATGCTGGCAGACTCCGGTTATGCCATCGAGATTTTCCTGCGTGCAGACCCCATTGCTACCGGCGAGTGGGACGGCCTGCGTACCAACGTGCTGTACGAAGTATACGGCCAGATTTTGCAGGATGACCTGATGGAGCAGGGTGCAGCTATGGAAAACAAGCTGGACGAAGCTGCTATGCGCAAGCTGCCTGCCGAAAAGATTACCCTTCAGCAGGCCTAACTTTTATACACAAAAAGAGTGGTGAACCCCGATTGAGGTTCACCACTCTTTTTATTTTGTTTTATCCGCTGTTATAATTTCGGTAACGGTCAGCGTTTTGTCTTGCACTGTAAAACGGATATCAAACCCTGCAAAGTGCAAGCCGTATACTCTTTCCGGGTCCTCCTGATAGGCCGGTCGGGGGTCCTGCGCCAGTACATCCAAAGCCGCCTGCTGCTTTTCGGCGGGCAGTTTTGCAAGCAGGGCCGGGGCACACTGCACCTCCAAAGCATAGTCCAGCTTCTGTGCACCAAAGCCGCCACGGGCATCCGGGTGACTGTCCACATAGGGGAGATACGGCTTAATATCATAAATCGGGGTTCCGTCCAACAAGTCGGCGCCTGCCACTTTCAGCACGGGACCGTCTGGTGTGTTCCAGTCTACACCCAACAAGCGCACACAGGAAAGCCCCATCGGATTGGGGCGGAAGGGTGAGCGTGTGGCAAACACACCCATACGGGTGTTTCCGCCCAAGCGTGGGGGACGCACGGTAGGGTGCCATGCCGTATGCTTATTTGCCGAAAACCGCCATAAAAGCCACAAATAGTCGTAATCTTCGATACCACGCAGCGCTTCCGGGTCACGGCACATGGGTGCCAAAACAATATCCGCCGTCAGGCTTTCAATCAAGCCGCTTTGGCGGGGAATCCCAAACTTTTCGGAAAAGTCCGAGCGGATATGCGCCACCGGCTCCATGATAAAGGTTTCTTGCTGCATAAAGGCTCCTTTCGCAACTGCACTTTTGTGCATCGGCTTTTATCATAGCATACCTGCACCCCAAAAAGCCAGTAAAGCTGCCGCAGAGATTTTCCGCAGTAGCTTTTTTCTCAGCTGCCCAGCAGGGCAGGCCAATCTGCACCAAACAGGATTATCAATACCAATATGCCAACCATGACACCGATAAAAACGTCCAGCTGCTTTACGGTAATGGGGATTTTATCGTACAGGCTTTCCTTGGCATTTTTTATGCCATAGTCCGCAGGGTTTGGGTTGCTGCCGTTTTCCTTTGCAGCTTTATAGGCTTCAAACTCGGCTTGCTCCTGCGCCAGCTGCGCCTCACGCTCAGCCAGTGCTGCCTCCCACTGTGCCAAATCCTCTGCCTGCAAGGGTTCTTTTTCTACCATTGTTGGCTCCTTTCCAAAACACAAAAGGCTCCGCCCACAAAACTGCGGGCGGAGCAGAATGTACCATAAATAGGATATTTTACTTCTTTGCCAGGTACTTGCGCAGGTCCAGCGCAACAGCCACGATAATGACCAAGCCCTGTGCAATGTAAGTATAAGCAGGGTCAACACCCAGGAACTGCAGGCAAATCTTCAAAACTTCAAAGACCAAAACGCCCAGCAGAATACCGGGAACGGTACCAACACCACCGTTTGTAGAAACACCACCGATGGTACATGCAGCGATAGCCTCCAGCTCGTAGCCGAAACCGGTAGCGGTGGATGCACCGCCTGCCTTAGCACCCAGCAGGAAACCGCCGATTGCATACAGGATAGCAGCCAAAACGTAAATGCGAATCAGGGTAGCAGGTACGTTTACGCCTGCAACCTGTGCAGCGTTTTCGTTGCCGCCGATTGCGTACATATACTTGCCGTGGCGGGTCTTGTTGTACAGGAACCACATAAACAAACCAATTGCAGTTGCAATCAGCAGCAAGTAGGGAATCTTGTTGAACAGATAGCCGCTTGCCACGCTGGTGTAGCTCTTCTTCAGGCCGCCGATAGGCTGGTTCTTCGTAATAATCTGGCACAGGCCGTACACAGCGGTCTGCATACCCAAGGTAGCAATGAAAGGCGGAACTTTCAAAAAGGCAATAACACAGCCGGAAACTGCACCAAACAGCGCAATAATGAAAGCAACAATCAGGAATGCCGCCCAAACCGGCATATCAGGCATCCAAGGCAGAACACGGCCTGCATAGTCAACATTCTGCAGCATCATTGCGGACAGGCAAGCTGCCAAACCAACCATACGGCCGGCAGACAAGTCGGTGCCACGGGTAATCAAACAGCCGGAAACACCACACGCAATAATAAAGCGGGGGGCTACGTTCATAACCAAGTTCACAAAGTTGCCTTTGGTAAAAAAGTTCTTGGTAGTAAAGCCAACAATCAAAGCCAAGACAAAAATCAAAATAGCCATGGCGTTGTCGGAAGCCATCTTTTTCACATTGATGTTTTTCATCGGGACGATTCCTCCTTATTCGAACTGCGTTGCCAGTTCCATGATATTCTCCTGGTTTGCCTTGTCACCGTCGATAAAGCCGGTAACACGACCGTCGCACATAACCATGATTCGGTCAGACATACCGATTAGCTCGCTCATTTCGGAGGAGATCATGATAATGCTCTTGCCCTGCTTTGCCAAATCGGCAATGATGCAATAAATTTCGTACTTTGCACCAACGTCGATGCCTCGGGTAGGCTCATCCAGAATCAACACATCCGGGTCGTTTGCCAGCCAACGGCTAATCAAAACCTTTTGCTGGTTACCACCGGACAAAGACTGTATCAAAGTCTTGGAGGAAGGTGTCTTAATCGACAGTTTTGCGACGTTTTCCTGTACCAGCTTTTCGATTTTTTTATCGTCCAGCATGATGCCGCCAACCACATACTTATTCAGGCTTGCGATGGAAACGTTATCCGCAATAGAAAGCACGCCCAAAATACCTGTTGCACGACGGTCCTCCGTCAACAGTGCAATGCCGTTATTGATAGCATCCCGTGGCTGGTTGATTTTCAGCTCTTTGCCATTGAATCGAATGGTACCGGTAGTATGGTTGCGCAGACCAAACAGGCCTTCCATCAGCTCGGTTCGCTGTGCGCCCACCAAGCCTGCAACGCCCAAAATTTCGCCCTTGCGCACATTAAAGCTTGCATGGCGGAAGCTTTTGGGGTTGATGGAGGTGAAGTCTTCCACCTCAAACGCTACCTCACCGGGCACGTTTTCACGTGTGGGATACAGGTTAGACAGGGAGCGACCAACCATCTTGGTGATGATAAAGTCGGTAGTCAGCTCTTTTGCAGACCATGTACCAATGTACTGGCCGTCACGCATGATGGTAACTTCGTCGCTGATGCGCAAAATCTCATCCATCTTATGGCTGATATAAACAATTGCAACACCACGTGCACGCAGCTCATCAATAATGGTAAACAGTGCCTCAACCTCTGCCGCTGTCAAAGAAGATGTAGGCTCGTCCAAAATCAGAACCTTACAATCTGCCGAAACTGCCTTTGCAATTTCAACCAGCTGCATCTGAGATACGCTCAGGCTGCCCAGTTTTGCATGGGGATCAAAATCCAAATGGACTTCTTCCAGCACTTTTTTAGCATCTTCGTACATTTTTTTGTGATCAATCACGGTCACCGGACCAAAATGCTTTACCGGGTATCTGCCTACATAAATATTTTCACCAATGCTGCGTGCCGGAATAGGCTGCAGCTCTTGGTGCACCATAGCAATGCCACGGTTCAGTGCGTCCATAGGTCCCTTAATCTGAACCTTTTCACCCTCATAAATTAACTCGCCCTCGTCCATGTGGTAAATACCAAACATGCACTTCATCAGCGTAGATTTACCTGCACCATTTTCACCCATCAGGGCATGCACGGTACCGGGGCGCAGCTGCAGCTGTGCATGATCCAAAGCCTTAACGCCGGGGAACTGCTTTACTACGTTGCGCATTTCCAAACGATACTCTGACAATTCACTTGCCCCCTATCTTCACCAAATCCCACAACCTTGCCAATGGGTTGTTCCTCTACCTCAAAGATAGGGGGGTGCGTGTGCGATAGCACACGCACCCCCCTATTATTTACATTCTACGATTGTGCGATAGGTACATTAAGCTTTGCTGTCTGCGCTAACCGTAAACTGGTCTACGTTCTCAGTGTTGACCATGACGTAGTCAACGTAAACAGACTGGTTGCCGGAAGCATAAGTGGTGCCGTTCAGCAAATCTTCCATGCACTGTACAGCCATCTCAGCCTGACCTGTAGCGTCGTTCAGAACAGTACCGGTCAGATTGCCTTCCTTGATAGCAGCCAAAGCCTCGGGCAGAGCGTCAACGCCTACCAGATAGATGTCCTTGCCAACGGTGCGGCCTGCGGTCTGGATAGCCTGCAAAGCACCCATAGCCATGGAGTCGTTGTTGCAGAAGACAACCTCGACCTTTTCCTTGAACTTAGCCAGGTCGTTAGCGCAGATTTCCTGACCCTTAACCTGGTCCCAGTCACCACGCTGCAGGTCCAGCTGCTCAACCTGAACGCCTGCGTCGGTCAAAGCCTTAACAGAGTACTCAGTACGCAGCTTTGCATCGATGTTTTCGGGGTCGCCCTGAATCATAATGTAAGAAACAGTGCCGTCACCGTTGATGTCGCCCTGATTCTCGGTAGCCAGAATCAGCTTGCCCTGCATAGTACCGGACTGAGCAGCATCGCAGCCAACGTAAACCAACTTATCATAAGCAGCCATATCCTCAGCGGTGGGCTCACGGTTGATCAAAACGGTAGGAATGTTAGCATTCTTAACCAAATCAATGGTGGTAGCAGCAGCAGTGGTCATAACGGGGTTGATGATCAGAGCGTCCACACCCTGGGTAATAAAGGTGTTGATCTGCTCGGTCTGCTTTGCCTGGTCGTTGTTACCGTCAGCGGTGGTAACCTCGTAGCCCTTGGTCTTCAAAATGTCTTCCAGAGCGATACGGTAGGTGGTCATAAAGTTATCATCAAACTTGTAGATGCAAACGCCAACCTTCTTGCCGGCTGCAGTTTCGCCTGCTGCACCACCAGCGCTGTTAGCTGCGGGGCTGGAGGATTCGCCGCCACAAGCGGTTAATGCGGCTGCGCCAGCCACAACTGCAGATGCCTTCAGGAAATTACGACGAGAAATCATTTTCATAATAAGTATCTCCTTCAAAATCTGTCATTTACGTTTTACGCCGCACAAGTTCAGTGCGATTCATTAGCTTTATTATAAGTCTTAAAAACAGGCCATTCAATTGAAGATTTCCACAACAATTCCAAAGCAGTTTTAGCGTATTGTCACAAGCACATCCATCCATCTGCATCATTTCTCTATTTTTCGTCACATCTTTTCATAACACGCCAAGAAAGCCCATATCCTGCTCTTTTGTGCACTTTATAATCAAAAGTTATCCTTTTCCGAGAACTTTTTTGATTATTTTATCGCAAAGTATAGAAAAGATTTACCGGAACCGTTATAATAAAAATGTTTCATATTTTTATGTTAAGCACCAAGATTACAAGAGCCGAAGCTTCACTTTTCCGGCAGACAGGAGCCCTTATGTTCGATTTACTTTTAATTGCTTTCATGGCCATTGCTTGCTTGTTTTATGGTATCAAGCAGCTGCGCAAGCGAACCCGGCTGCTTCGCTCCGGGCATACGGTGCAAGCACAGGTTGTAAGCTCCGGCGAGGGGCAGAAAGGCCGTTTTCTCGTATTGGAATTTTCCGTAAACGACACCAAACACCACCTGCAATACCCCATGCCCAATAAAGGCAGCCTGCCCACTGGTGCCTTAACGCTCCATTACGACCCTTCCAACCCGGAAAATCTTTTAGTAGAAGAAGATAAGGCGGATTTGTACGGCATCTGGTTCTGTCTGATTTTAGGTGCTGTTCTTACCGCGCTTGCAGTATACATTGCTTTACTATAAAAGGAGGCTCCCTATTATGAAGTTGGAACATGTGCTTTTCCCACGGGAGGGAGTTTGCAGCTTGGTTGTATCAGCCGATGCTGCTGAGCTGGAAACAGCATACGCTGCCGAGCTGGCAGCCACACCCAATGCTTCCGAGGAGGATTTACTGAACAACGCTGTAAACCGTACGCTTGTGAATTGTATCTCGCCGGTTTATCATCAGGCTATGCAGGAATATCATTTTACCCCTATTACAGACCCTGATTTTGATTTGCAGGCCGTCAACCGTGCCGAAGGCTTTGTTGCCAGCGCCGAGTTTTATATCCTGCCGGAACTTACCTTAGGCAGCTACACCGGCTTTGTACAGGCTGTAGAGCCTAAGCCTGTACGGGAATTTTCGATTCAGCTGGAAATCAATATGCATCATCAGGCAGAGTACAATGCCGCTGACGAGGCGGGAAAGCAGGCGATTTTCCAACAGATTGCGCAAACCATACACGAAAAGAACTGCTGTGCTGCACAGTCTACCGCAAAGCTGGCACTTGTGCAGCAGTTGGGCAATCAGGTTTTCGGCCCCATCTGCAAAACACTTTTAGACGAAAATTATCTGGCGGAAATGCGCAAATTCTACCTGCGGCTGGAAGCTAACAAGCTGCCTTTTACTATGTACTTACAAGCAAGCCACCAGACCGAGGAGGAGTGGAAGGCAGAGCTGCAAACCATTGCCGAGCGAAACCTGCGCACCGCCATGGGCTTGCTGATGGTTGCCGAAAAGGAGCATCTGGCTCCAACCAACGAGGAAGTCACCGCAGAACTGCACCACTGGAATGCAGCTATTTATCAAAAGCCGACCTTTTTGGCAAATGACATTCGACGTATTCGGCAGCGGCTTGCCAGCGAAATGGCGAAAGATTTTATTGTGGCGCACAGCACACTTATTCCGCCGCCCAGCACCCCCACAATTCAGCTTGCAAACGAACAATAAGCAAAATAAAAAAGCCTCTCCCATTTTGGGCAGAGGCTTTTTATTTTATGTTGCAGTATGCTTTAAGGTATCGGGTACTTTATCAGGGCAAAAAGTAAATGGCTACGTCTTGGTTTTTGTAGTCGGCGGCAAGGCCGCTGGGTGCTTCGCCCGGCCATGCTTTTGCGTAAACCAAGCAGGTGATACCTTCCTCCTGTGCAATGGCAGAGCGTGTTTGTGCATCTGTATTTGTATCAAACAGTCTTGCATTTACATCTTGCTTATGGGCTACAACCGCTTGGTCTACACCCATATTGGTAACGGCATAAGTCCAGCCTTCCATATATGCCTGCACGCCGGACAGCGCACTATAGCAATTGCTGATGCCGTCTGCGTGCTCCGGCCAACCACTGGTACGGTTGGTTGCAAAAACCGTGCTTTCCGGGGCATGCTCCTTGAGGTAAAGCATCGCCTCTTCGTCAGCAGCAGTTACTCTGCCCGAAGAATATGTTTGTGCCGACACGCCAACCGTTTGGCAAAGTTCCTGCACACCCTGCGCAGAGAACACTGCAAACATACAAATGCCTGTAACCACCGATACGCCGAGGCAAGCCCACAACGGCCATGTAAAACGCAGCTTTTTGCGCAGTACGGGCAGTTGCTCTACCGCCAGCAAGGTGATTACAATGATACTCAACAATGCAAAGTAGACCTGACTGGAGCTTGTATGGTAAAACAAGTGATACGCAATAAACCCGCCTACTACAACGCCGTTGCACAGCATTCTGGTTGGATCCAGCCGAAACAGATTCCGCACCGAGTAGGGCAGGGAAGTAAGCCATAACGAGAACTGGAACGGCACCATGCAAAAGGAATTGATGATACCAATACAAATCAGCCAAACATAGCCGGAGATTGGCAAATGCGCACACAGCCAGTCTGCTATGGGGCTTAAAACCTGATAGGTAACGCTGTTTTGTACCGCAAAAATGGTAAATGTCATGCTGTTGTTTGCACCCGAGGCAAACAGGAACTGATAGATTGCTGCGAAAATACCTACGATGCCTACAAGAACAATCCCTGCTTTAAGGTAGTTGGGCTTTTGGAACAGCAGTACAAAAAGCATGGTTATTACAAAGGCACACAAAATGATTGCCGCTTGCGGGCCCTTACTAAAAGTGAGCACAAAAAACGAGGCAAACAATGTAAGGATATACATTGCATTTACCGCAAACTTTTTCCGGGCAATCACTGTAAACAGGCTCAAAAATACGCAGATATAAATCAGCGCCGTTGCCTGTGCGTTAATGTTGGTAACGATATGTTTGAGCAAGGTATTTGCAAAAATGCCATCTCCGTTTTGTACCACAGCCCACATTGATGCACACTGGCACAAAAACAGTACGTAAACCATCGTATGGGTTTGCTTTTCCTTGCCTTCGCCATAGTAGCAATTTCCCAGTGCGCACAACGCAACCAGTTCTGCCGCTAAAAAGAGCGGCCCTGCAAAAAAGATGGTTATATCATAGGTACTGGCACCACTAACTAAATGCAGCGCAGCCGTAACCAGCTCTGTAAAATAATGATAAGAAAACCGCACATTTGCAAAACGAATATCCTGTGCCGGGAATGCACTGCTCAGCGCACTGGAATTTCCCACATTCCAAAGCACATCACGGCTCAAATCTACTGCACCGGCTGCCATCGGGTGTGGATTTTGCGCACTCATCGTAAGGGCGAAAAACAGGCAAAGCAGTGCCCAAACCAAAACGCCGTTTTCCCATAGCTTTACCTGCGGCTTCTCCTTTCTTCTTGCACACAGCACGAGATACAATACCGAAATCACTAAGGGAACCGCACGCAGCAGCCATACAATGTGCAGCCGTACCGAAAGACAATGCACAAACGCAATAAATCCGCCGCCGTACAGCAGCACAAGTGCTCCATTCAGCTGTGGATTATGGATTCCGCTCCAGCGTGCAAACGCCATACCGGGAATTACAATATAGAAAATCGCCGCCAAGAAGAAAGCCCCCATGGACAGCATATTGGCACCGCTTGCTGCCGCTATAAAGATATATCCCAGCAGTGCCAAAGCTATTACGATATATTTCGCTATTTTCTTTGAATTGTTTTGTTTTTTCAGCAACTCCGCAACCATAAACGTCCACCCGCCAATATGTTTTTGTTTTCGTATACCACTTTCGCTTTACCTGCCTGCCACGCATTGACGGCGATATAATATTACCGTCAGCAAATAACGAAAAAGCCGAACCAATTCCAAAACGGAACCAGTTCGGCTTCTATCTTATGGTGGAGAATTAGGGATTCGAACCCCAGACCCCTTGCGTGTGATGCAAATGCTCTAACCAGCTGAGCTAATCCTCCATAAGGAACGTATATATTATAGCACCGCTCTATGTAAATTGCAAGGACTTTTTCCAAAATGCCCATAGCAGCAAAAAAGCACCCCTGCTTAATGCAGGGGTGCTTTTGGATTTATTCAGCTTAGCAGCTTAGCGCTCGTTGGTCATCGGGAAGTCGATAATCTTCTTGGGGCACTTTGCTACGCAGATACCACAGCCGGTGCACTTATCGTAGTCGATACGAGCAACGAAATCGGTAACCTTGATTGCTTCTTCAGGGCAGAAACGCTCGCACAGACCGCAAGCGATACATGCGGTGTTGCATTCCTTCATAGCAACAGGGCCCTTTTCGTGGTTAGAGCACATAACCATGGGCTGGTTCAGCATAGTGGACAGGAAGATAACGCTCTTGGGGCAAGCCTCTTTACATGCGCCACAGCCGGTGCACTTGTCAGGGTCAACCACAGCAACACCGTTCTGCACAGTGATTGCGTCAAACTTACAAGCCTTAACACAGTCGCCCAGGCCCACGCAAGCGTACTGGCAGGACTTAGGACCGCCGTACAGTTTGCTTGCAGCTGCACAAGTCTGGATACCAGTGTAATCGTACTGCTGTTTGCAGTTTTCGGAAGTACCCTGGCAGCCAACGTATGCACGCTTAGGCAGCACGTCGCCGCCGTCAACGCCCATAATCTTAGAAATTGCCTTAACACAAGCAGCGCCGCCGGGAGCACACTTGTCGCAAGGTACGCCCTTTTCGACAACAGCCTTTGCATAGTCTGCACAGCCTGCGTAACCACAGCCGCCGCAGTTTGCGCCAGCCAGCACTTCGGTAACCTGCTCGATACGAGGATCCTCGTAAACAGCCATAAACTTAGATGCTACAACCAGAATCACAGCACCCAGAATACCAACCAGGGTAACGAGAACAATCGCCAATACAATACCATTCATATTCTCAACCCCTCCTTACACGCCAAACAGGTTTTCGACGATGCCGCCAAAGCCCATAAAGCTCATGCTGGTGATAGAAGCTGCCACCAGAGTGATGGGCAGGCCCTGGAAGCAAGCAGGGGGATTTGCCATTTCAACACGCTTACGCACACCGCTGAACAGAACCATTGCCAGCAGGAAGCCCAAGCCTGCACCCACTGCACAAGCCATAGCCTCTGCAAATGCATAGCCAAAGCCGTAAACAGCTACGTCAGGTGCATAGTTGTCAACGTTCAGAACGGTAACGCCCAGAACAGCACAGTTGGTGGTAATCAGGGGCAGGTAAACACCCAGGCTGTTGTACAGCGGGGGCATATACTTCTTCATTGCAATTTCAATCAGCTGAACCAGAACAGCGATGATCAGAATGAAGACAATGGTCTGCAAATAACCCAGACCGTTTGCGTCCAGGATAAAAATCTGAATGGGGAAAGTAACTGCGGTAGCCAGGCTCATAACAAAGATAACAGCCAAAGACATACCCAGTGCGGAGTTCAGCTTTTTAGAAACGCCCAGGAAGGGGCAAATGCCCAAAAACTTTGCCAGAACGTAGTTATTTACCAAGATCATGCTGAAAACGATCGAGGCGAGTTTTACACCCAGTGCCATTTAGCTCACGCCTCCTTCTCGGCTGCACAGCCAATTTTACGCTCAATCTTGTTGTTGGTTTTGGTTTCGTACCATACGACCAGAGCCATCAGCAGGCCGAAGGTGAAGAAGCCACCGGGAGCGCTGGTCATCAGGGTAAAGCGGGGAATGCTCTCCGGGATAACGGTGAAGCCCAGCCAAGTGCCGTTGCCCAGCACCTCACGGATGGTAGCCATAGCAGTCAGAGCCAGCGTAAAGCCAACGCCCATGCCCAGGCCGTCCAGTGCAGAGTCAACAACGTTGTTCTTGCAAGCAAACATCTCGGCACGGCCCAGAATGATGCAGTTAACAACAATCAGCGGCAGATAGACACCCAAAGCGGTATCCAGCTCGGGAGCAAATGCCTTAACCAGCATCTGCACGATAGTAACGAAAGTAGCGATAATAACAATGTAGCAGGGCAGGTGCACCTTACCGGGAATCACTTTACGCAGGGCAGAAATTGCCATGTTTGCGCAAATCAAAACGATTGTAGCAGCGAAACCCATGCCCAGTGCATTGGACACAGCGGTACTAACAGCCAGCGTGGGGCAAGTGCCCAGAACCAGGCGCAGAACCGGGTTCTCCTTCACCAGACCATTGGTAACAATGCTCAGTTTACTTTTTTCAGCCATGGTTTAAGCAACCTCCTTTGCTTGCAGCTCGCTAAAGCACTCCAGCGCGCTGTTTACAGCGGAAACTGCTGCGGTGCTGGAAATGGTAGCTCCGGTAACGCCGTCCACGCCATCCTGCTTCAGGGTGACAGAACCGCTCTTACCAATCAGAGACGCTGCAAAGTTTGCACCAGCCTCATTGCCGTCCCACAGTTTCATACCGAAACCAGCGGACTCATCATTCTTCATGAAAGTGATATTGATGATGACGCCGTCGTTATCCATAGTAACAATTACGGGAACATCGCCGCCGTAGCCCTTGCCAACGGCCTGAATGCAGTAGCCTGCGCCGTTAGATGCCTTTTTAGCAGCTACGATATTGGAAACAGTGACCTGCTCCAGCATATCATCAAACTCACCATTAGCCTCAGGCAAAGCCTCTGCATAGGCAGCGTTTGCAACAGCTTCCAGATTTTTAGCGATGATAGGTGCAGTAACACTATTGGTGCCAGCCAGCAGAGCGCTGGTAATCAGGCAGATAGTGGTCAAAACCACAACGGGTTTTACCAGCTCATTCCAAGTTTCCTTATTCATGGTCAGCGCCCTCCTTCTTTGCCTTGGTCTTAGCAGGCTTTACATAGCCATAAGGAGTCTGAACAGTCAGGTCATTCAGGTAAGGTACAAACAGGTTCATCAGCAGGATTGCGAAAGAAACGCCTTCTGCCATGCTGCCCCAAGTACGGATAGCAAAGGTCAGCAGACCCAAGCCCAAGCCGAAAATCAGCTTGCCCTTCAGGGTCAGGGGGCTGGTTACGTAGTCAGTAGCCATAAACACAGCGCCAAAGAACAGGCCGCCGCTCAGGATATTGACCAAGCTGCCGTAAGCGCCCATACCTGCAATCAGGTTCAGCACATAAACAGTGCCAATGTAAACAACCGGGATAACCGGGCTGATGGTGTGAGTAACCACCATGTAAACAAAGCCAATCAGGATTGCAATGATGCAAACTTCGCCCATGGTACCGCCATGTACACCCAGCAGCAAATCTACCAGAGACAGCTTCTCAGGGGAAGCAACCTGCAGGGGAGTAGCAGATGCCAGCTGGTCAACAGCAGCATCGGGGAACACCCAAGCGGTCATATGTGCAGTAAAGCCGGAGAACAAAGCAATACGGCCAACCAGAGCCGGGTTTGCAAAGTTCATGCCCAAGCCGCCAAACAGCTGCTTAACTACAACAATTGCAACCAAGGAGCCAACCACAGCCATCATAATGCTGATGGGCAGGTTGCCGTTCGGAGCGGGCATATTCAAAGCCAGAATCAAGCCGGTAACCACAGCGGACAAATCGCCGATGGGAGAGGGCTTTTTCATCAGCTTGCAGAACAGCCACTCAAAGCCGACACAGGCGCCCACTGCTACTGCAATGGTAATCAGAGACTGCCAGCCAAACAAAACTGCCGATGCTACCACCGCAGGCATCAGGGCCAAAACCACGTTCAGCATCAAGCTCTGGGTGGTTTCCGGTGCACGGAAATGCGGGGAGGCAGAAACGATGCGTTTCGTATCCATTATTTTTTGCCTCCTTTAATCTCATTCATATAAAAGTCCTTAGCCATAGTCATGGTCTGGGTAACAGGACGCTTTGCAGGGCACACGAAAGAGCAGCTGCCGCAGGTAAAGCAGTAATCAGCATGCAGCTTGCCCAGCTCAGCAACGTCTTTTCTGTTAAATGCTTCTGCGATAGAAACCGGCTGCAGGCCCAGCGGGCAGTAGTCGACGCAGCGGCCGCAGTGGATGCAGGGGCTGACAGGTGCGGGAGTAGCGCTCTCCACACTCAGCATCAGGTAACCACCAGCAGTCTTTGTGGTAGGTGCGTCCAGGTTTGCCAAAGCAGCGCCCATCATGCCGCCGCCGGAAACAACCTTGCCCAGCTCAACGCCTTCCTTTACGCCGGCAAAATCCAGCACAGCCTGAATGGGAGTACCAACAGGCACGATAACGTTGCAGGGGTTAGCACAAGCATCACCGTCCACGGTAATACGGCGCTCCACCACCGGCATACCTGTAGCCAAATACTTGCCCAGCATAGAAACGCTGGTAACGTTCATAACAATCGTGCCGGCATCTGCGGGCAAACCGCCGTGGGGCACTTCACGGCCCAGGCACTTTTCAATCAGAATCAGCTCAGCGCCGGTGCCGTACACAGCAGGCAGCGGATGAACCGTGATTTCCGGCATATCCTTGGTCAGGCTGGTCAGCAAGTCGATTGCTTCTGCCTTATTGTTTTCAATGCCGATGACGCACTTGGGAATACCGGTGTACTTCAGCACAGCTGCAATACCGGAAATAACAGTTTCGCTGTTATCCAGCATCTCACGGTTGTCACTGGTCAGCAGAATCTCGCACTCAGATGCGTTAATCAACAGGGTATCCACAGGCTGCTTGGGCTGCAGTTTTACATCTGCAGGGAAGCCTGCACCGCCCAGACCTACCAGACCGGATGCACGAACAGCCTTCAGGAAGCTTTCTTTATCAGAAATCTCCGGCGGCTGCACAGCAGGGTCAACCGTCTGCAAACCGTCTGTAGTGATGACAACAGAATCGCAAACACGGCCGTTTGCCAAAGTCCAGGGCTCAATAGCCGTAACGGTACCAGACACGCTGGAGTGGATGTTTGCAGACACAAAGCCGCCTGCTTCACCAATCAACGTACCAACACAAACCGTATCGCCCTTTTTCACAACAGGTTTTGCAGGCGCACCAATATGCTGAGACATCAAAATGCGCACTTTCTCAGGCAGCGGCAGCTGCACGGCTTTCATACCGGCAGTGGGCTTACCATGCGGCACTTTGGCGCCCATAGCGGAACGCTTCAGTTTTTTGAACATGGATGACACAATCCCCCATTCTTCCTTTTGTTTGCCCGGCAAACAGCACAAGAGCGCACTATTCCCCCGAACAATACTCTTAACATATCTATTCTACGGATTTTTATTGCGCAAGTCAACGTATTTTTTCGGCAAAAACGACAAACAAAGCCTCTTTTTTTATGCTATTTTTTTGTCAAAGTCTTTCTGACCCCCATTTTTGCGTTATCCACAATTTTTTATGTATGCCTTTATGCACTTTTTTGTAAGCCAAATTCCTTTGCGCCGTATGCTTGTTTATGGTATACTAAGGCATAGAATCTTACCAATGGTAAAGGGAGGCGTTTCGCTTATGAAAAAGTTACTTCAGTTTTTGCTTTCTGTCATTGCGCTGGTTGCTGCTATTCTCGGTTTATCTGTGTTGTGTGAAGAAAAGAAAAAGGATGCCGAGTATCTGACCCTTTACGATGACGTCCATCCCCATACAGAAAATTAACTAAAAAACACGTCAAAATTTTGTTAGTTGCTCAGCTTTTAAGCTGAGCAACTTTGTTTTATACTTATTCCATGTAATTTTATAGCATCCTGAAAATATTACTGTGCAAAATAACAATAATTATTTAACGGAGGTCTTTTCATCATGGAAGCCCACAAGCGTTATGTTCTGGCATTAGACCAGGGTACCACATCCAGCCGAGCCATCTTGTTCGACCACGACCAGCGTATGGTTTGTGTATCGCAGCAGGAGTTTACCCAGCACTACCCCAAACCCGGCTGGGTCGAGCATGACCCGATGGAAATCTGGGCCAGCCAGTCCAGCGTTATGACAGAAGTTATCGCCCGTGCTGACATCGAGCCTGAGCAAATCGCAGCAATCGGCATTACCAACCAGCGTGAAACTACTATCATCTGGGACCGCCGCACCGGCCGGCCCATTTACAACGCAGTTGTTTGGCAGTGCCGCCGCTCGGCTGCTTTGGCTGAGGCATTTGCCGAAAAAGTCGGCGCCGATGTGATTCGGCAAAAAACAGGCCTGCTGCCCGATGCCTATTTTTCCGCTACAAAAATCCGTTGGATTTTGGACCACGTGCCCGGTGCACAGCAGCGTGCGGAACGAGGCGAGCTGGCCTTTGGTACTGTAGATACTTGGCTGATTTACAAGCTGACCGGCGGTAAGGTTCATGTAACCGACCGCACCAATGCCAGCCGCACCATGCTTTATAACATACATACCCTTGAATGGGACAAGGAGCTGTGCGACGCACTGAACATTCCCATGTGTATTTTGCCGGAGGTAAAGGGCTCCAGCGAAATTTACGGCACCTGCAATCTGTCCGGCTACGAAGTTCCCATTGCCGGTGCTGCCGGCGACCAGCACGCCGCTTTGTTCGGTCAGTGCTGCTTTAAGCCCGGCTGCGTCAAAAATACCTACGGCACAGGCTGCTTTATGTTGATGAACACCGGCGACCGTATTGTGGACAGTAAAAACGGTTTGATTTCTACCATTGCTGCTTCGGCAGGGGATAAGGTAGAATACGCACTGGAGGGCAGCGTATTTGTTGGCGGCGCTTTGATTCAGTGGCTGCGTGACGAGCTTGGCTTTATCCGTGACAGTGCGGACAGTGAGTATTTTGCCCGCAAGGTTCCCAACACGGGCGGTGTGTATGTAGTGCCCGCCTTTACCGGTTTGGGCGCACCCCACTGGGATATGTATGCACGTGGTGCTATTTTGGGCATGACCCGTGGCACCGGGCGCAACCACATCATTCGTGCCGCTTTGGAAAGTATCGCATATCAAAGCGCCGATGTACTGCGTGCTATGCATGCCGACACCGGTTTGGAAATCGAATCCCTGAAAGTCGATGGCGGTGCCAGCGCAAACAACCTCCTGATGCAAAGTCAGGCCGATATTGCCGGTGTTGCAGTCCGCCGTCCCAAAGTGCGGGAGACTACCGCCCTGGGCGCTGCCATGCTGGCAGGTCTTGCCGTCGGCTACTGGGAAAACTTGGACGAGCTGCACGCCAAGTGGCAGCTGGATACCGAATTTACCCGTCAGATTCCTGCGGAAGATGCAGAAAAAGCCCTTGCCGGCTGGGACAAGGCTGTTCAGCGTGCACGCGATTGGGCAGAAGAATAAAAAGGAGCATATTTTTTCATGCAATTAGTTTTTGTACGTCATGGCGAACCTAACTACGAAATTGACAGCTTAACAGAGGAGGGCTTTTTAGAGGCCGACCTTTTGGCGCAGCGGATTGTGCACGAACAGTGGCCGATAACCGAAATTTTTTGCAGTCCACTGGGGCGTGCACAAGATACCGCAAAGCCCACCTTACAGGCTTTGGGCAAAACCGCCCAAACTTGCAGCTGGCTGCGAGAGTTCAGCTGCGGCACATATACCCCGCCTGACGGCAACAAAGACGCAAAGAGTGTTCCATGGGATTTTTACCCGGACTATTGGACAGCCGACCCGGCTTTAGGCGACCGTGACCGCTGGACACAGGCTGCTATTATGCAGCAAATGCCGGAAAATGTAACGCAGCGCTTCGCCGAAGTTACTGACGGGCTGGACGCAGTCCTTGCACGCTACGGTTATCATCGGGAAAACGGTTACTACCGTGTGGACAAGGATGCACAGCGGGATGCCATGCTGGTGTTTTTCTGCCACTTAGGTTTAACCGGCGCCGCTTGCGGTCATCTGCTGAACATCGCCCCGCCGCTGCTGTGGCAAAGCTTCTTTTTGCCGGCTTCCAGCATTACTGTGCTGAACACGGAGCAGCGCCAGCCCGACATTGCCGGCTTCCGCTGTCAGGTAATGGGCGATACCCAGCACCTGCACACAAACGGGCGGCTTGTTAGCCCCATGGGTGCTTTTGGCCCGCTTTTTAACGGCTAACCTTAAAATTTAATTTTTTGTGAAATAAAATCCCCCTTTCTCTCGTATATGATATATAGACAGGAGGGGGATTTTGTTATGATTTTCTTTTTGAACCAGCAGCCGTTACTCGTCACCATGGATTTAATCCAGCAGGCACGTTTGCGCATCTTGCTCCGTAAAGCCGGAATCCCGCATCGTGTCAAGGTAACCCGCTTAAGCAACGAGGGCCGCCATGAAGGTTTGCAGGGCCCGATGGTAGATTACAGCCACCAGTACACCATCTATGTGCGCCGCCGTGACTATGCACGTGCACAAAAGCTAAAGCAGCCTGCTTTGCTTGCAGAAGCTTCCAGTGCAAAGTAAGCTGTTTTTATAAGCACAACTTTACACACAAACGTTTGCCGCACGGAGGGATTCGTATGTGTTTTATTTCTTACGCCTTTTCGGCAAGAATCTTGTGTACATAAAAAGCCGCCATTTAACCAATGGCGGCTTTTTTTATTTTATTTCATCTTGCTGTGCATTATATGCCGGCAGCACGCTCAAAGCGGTTTCTGCGCCCCATGTATAATCCTTACTGCCTACCAGTGGCCAAAACAAATCCCAACCGGTATACAGCGCTGTTGCTTCCCGAATCAGCAGGGTACTGTACATTTCTGCCTTTTCCAGCAATTGATAGATATTTTCTTCCCGAGTTTCGCCTGTATATGGGTCTTGCCAAACATTTGGCAGCCGAATTCCTTTATTCGCATCACGGGACGAAATCCCTCGCAAGGGCTGCGGTGTCAGGTGTCCGGTAATATACCCTTTACCACCCATAAAACACTCCACAACCCGAAATGCTTTTTGCCGCAAGCGCAATGGTGTATGTGACACAAACAGCCGGCGCAATGTATACGCATGTGAAAAGGCATCTGCCAAACAGCTGCGGGGAATTTCCACCCCGTATGTATCCATAATAGCGCACTGCAATTGTGCATTTACCTGCGCCAGCTCGACCCCTGTCAGTTTGGGGCACATATCGTCTGCCGGAACAGCAGCTTTTCCGGTGGCTTTCTGGTGCAAATGGCTGTCCAGCGCAGCTTCAAACGCACCGTGTCCGGCCTTACCGCCATAGGGTGCACAACACTTGGTAATTGCTTCCACATAGGGGTGCACCACCGTATCAACAGCATAATGGGTCAGGAAACCCAAAAAGTAATCTCTTTGTGTCGGTGTAACCGCATACTTGCTCAGTGCCTTCAAAAAAGCACCTGTGCGCTCGCTGTGCATACGCTCACCGAATGCACGCAAATCTACTTTTCGTCGTGCCGCCGGGCGCCAGCCTTGATAAGGAAACAGCATATCCGGCCCGTTGGCACCTGCCATAAAAGCCGCACGGGAGGTGATGTTCCACCCGGCAGCCTGTGCCGCTTTTAACGCAATACTGGAATGAGTGTAACCTTCGGGCATAGTACGCTCCTTTAACATGGCAAAAAAACAAAAATAATAAAGGCGTTCTGCTATTGCACAGAACGCCTTTATTGTAACTGATTTGACAAAATAGTGCAATCAGCCTACCGCAAAAAATGTGCTCAGGGCACCCAGTAAGCCTGCACTTGCCAAGCCCATAATCACACCTGCCAGCAGCACACCGCCCATGCAGGCAACCAGCACATCCTTAAACTTCATATCCAAAATAGAAGCTGCCAAGGTGCCCGTCCATGCGCCGGTACCGGGCAGGGGAATGCCTACAAACAGCAGCAGCGCAAAGGTCAGGCCGCGGCCGGCTTTTGCCTCCAGCTTGCGGCCGCCCTTTTCGCCCTTTACGATAAAGAACTTGCAAATACCGCCAATTACCGGCTTATTGCAGCCCCAAATCAAAAACTTGCGTGCAAACAGATAGATAAAGGGCACCGGAAGCATATTACCCAAAACGCAGATAATGTAAGTAGGAATTACCGGCAAGCCCCATGCCAAACCAACCGGAATTGCACCACGCAGCTCAATAATAGGCAGCATGGAAATAAAAAAGATTGCCAGGTATTGGAACATAAATTTTCTCCTATCAAAAAACGTTACATCATAATTTCGTGCACAAGAAAGCATTGTACCAGAAAGCCCCGCAAAAAGAAAGTGCTTTTTCTAAAACTTTACTGTTTTATAGGTCAATTTCCAAGCTGACAGGGCAGTGGTCGCTGCCGAAAATCTCGTTATGAATCTCTGCCGCACGAATCTTATCCTGAATACGGGCCGACACCAGAAAATAGTCAATGCGCCAGCCCGCATTCTTTTCACGGGCGTGGAAGCGATAGCTCCACCAGCTGTACTTTTCATGCTCAGGGTGCAGCAGGCGGAAGCTGTCCACAAAACCGGCCTGCTGCAGCTGCGTCATCTTTTCTCGTTCTTCGTCCGTAAAGCCTGCATTCTTACGGTTCGTTTTCGGGTTTTTCAGGTCGATTTCCTGATGGGCCACATTCAAGTCGCCGCACAAAATCACGGGCTTTTTTGCGTCCAGTGCCAGCAAATAAGTACGGAATGCGTCCTCCCACTCCATGCGGTAATCCAAACGGCGCAGCTCGTTTTGGCTGTTGGGGGTATAGCAGTTCACCAAATAAAAGCTCGGATACTCCAGCGTAATCACACGGCCTTCATGGTCATGCTCGTCAATGCCGATTCCTGTTGTTACTGCAATCGGCTGGGTCTTACACCAGCAAGCTGTGCCGGAGTAACCTTTTTTCTCCGCACTGTTCACATACTCGGTATATCCTTCGGGGGCAAACTCTGCCTGCCCCGGCTGCATTTTGGTTTCCTGCACGGAAAACACATCGGCATCAAGCGCCGCAAACGATGCGGCAAAATCATGGGTAAGGCAGGCACGCAGCCCGTTTACATTCCAGCTAACAAGTTTCATAGATGCTCCTTCTTGCCAAAAGTGGCGTACAATCTGCATTTTTATGTTATTTAGTATATCATATTCCTTTTCTCTGCGGGAGAGTATTGAAAATAAAAAAAGCCGCCCGGGGAGGGGCGGCAAAATTTTTATCTTATTTCTTTTGCAGCATCGGCAGTTTACGCAGTGCGCTTACCACCGGTATGCAAACCAAGGTGATTGCACAAGCGGTAACCACACCGGAAATCATACGCTGCACGGATGCGCCAAACACCACCGGGAAGGAGTAATATCCCCAGAAAACACTGTCGGCCCACATAACCAGCGTATTCAAGACACTGGTAACCAGAGAGGCGCCAACCAAAATGCCGCCCAGCAGCATGGGGCGCTTTTCAACGGGGGTGCCGTTTTTGCACAGTGCCAGCACCAGCAAGCCTACGATGATGCCACGGCACATGGGGGGCGTCATCCACAAAGGCATCGTGGGGCTGAAGCCGTAGTTAATCAGCTGGTTGATAAACTCGCCCATGCCTGCAACCAGTGCAGCCTGACCGGGGCCCATCAAAATTGCTGCCAAAATAACCGGCAAAGAGCCAAAAGTGATGCGAATCACGTTGCCGATGCGGATGCTCAGGTAAGCAGACAGCAGCACGTACATGGCTGCCAGCACAGCGCACAGCGCCATTTTTTGGATGCGAGAATTACGTTTCGTCATAAAAAATACCTCCTTGTTCTGTCAGCAGCTGCGCCGCAGAACAGGAGGTACAAAAGCGGGGTATAGGCAAAAAGGCCCACTGACCCCCGCCTGCATTCCCATTATGCAGCAGCGGGATGCGGGCGATGCACCGCGGGTCGGTCCCTTCGTCTATGGTGCAACTCCCCGTCACCACAGCACTTGACGCGCCTCGCCCTACTCTGTTGATAATTGAATTATAACACCACACACCCCAAATGCAATATACGGAGGCTTAAAATATATTTTTCACAAATTTTGAAAATTTGCTTGACAATTGGAAATCACAAGACTAAGATAAGTTTCAACGCAAGGCAATCATCTTTGCGGCAAAAAAATTGAATACACAACATTGTCGGCAATAGAGGCGCGGGTGTTATCAGTACCTGTCAGGAGGCTGCGGAAGCCTATGAATGACAGAGAAAGGGACAACCGCCGAAACCGGCAGCTCCGCAGGCTGTCGTTGTTGGGTTACAGTTGAACAAGCTGTAAACTCTCACCCTTTTTGGGTGGAGGAGCTATTGCTTCATGGACGCAATGCAGTTTTATGAAGCGGTGGACCTTACTGTCGGGTCCGCCGCTTTTTTGTTGTTTTTGAGTCCGTTGCCGACCAAAAAAGAAAGGATGTTTTCTTATGGTTTCGTTTCTCAACTGGTTGGTTGACGTACTCTGGGGTTTGCCCTTCATCATTTTGATGATTTGCACCGGGCTGTACTTCACAATCCGCAGCGGCTTTTTCCAGTTCCGCCACTTTGGCTATATTATGCGCCACACCGGCGGCCGCTTGTTCGACAAGTCCGAAAATGACGGCAAGGGTATGCTTTCTCCCCTTGAGGCAATTTGTACCGCTGTTGGCGGCACGGTAGGTTTCGGCAATATTGCAGGTGTTGCTACCGCTGTTGCCGCAGGCGGCCCCGGCGCTGTTTTATGGATGTGGCTTACCTCCTTTTTAGGCATGATTTTGAAGCAGGTTGAGGTAACCTTAGGCTGCTACTACCGCCGTACCAACGAAAAGGGTGAGTTTTACGGCGGCCCCACTTACTACATGGAGCAGGGCCTTGGCAAGGAAAAGCACTGGGGCAAGCTTTGGCTGATTCCTGCCATCATTTTCGGCATCGGCATTTTCTCCACCTTTTTTGTTACTTCTTCCAACCTGACGGCTTCTCAGGTTGTTGCAGGTGCTTTGCATCTGGACAACATCTCCTTCGGCGGGTTTGAAATCAACGGCGTTATTGTAGTTGGCGCACTGCTTTCTCTGCTGACGTTCATCATTACAAGCGGCGGCACCAAAAAGATTGCACGCCTGTTTGCACGTCTGGTTCCTTTGATGAGCCTGCTGTACATCCTGATGGGCATCGCAATGATTGTGGTAAACTTTGAGCGTGTTCCTGCCGCAGTCGCTTCTATCTTCCGGGATGCCTTTACCGGAACTGCTGCACTGGGCGGTTTTGCAGGCTGCACTGTCAGCCAGATGGTTCGTGTTGGTATGTCTCGTTCCGTTTACTCTAACGAGGCTGGCTGGGGTACCAGCCCTATGATTCACGCATCCGCCCGTACCATCCACCCCGTAGAGCAGGGCTTGTGGGGTTCGTTTGAGGTTTTCTTCGACACCTTTATTGTTTGCACCATCACTGCACTGAGCGTTATCCTGAGCGGCTGCTGGACCGACGGCACCGACGGCGGCACCTTGGCTTTGAGCGCATTCGCCTCCGGCTTTGGCCGCATCGGCAGCCTGCTGCTGGCCGTTGTTATGATTGTTTTTACCGTTACCACCTCCGGCGGTTGGTTTACTTACTATCTGGCTATTTTGGAGCACCTGTACAAGAAGGAAGGCTTCCTCAAGACTTTGGTGATGAAGATTTTCTATGGCATTCGTGCTTTGCCCGGTTTGCTGTGGACCATTTATCTGGTGTACACCAATAATCAGGGCTTTATCTGGACAGTTGTGGATATTACCAGTGCCATTCCAACCTTTGTAAACGTAGCGGTTATTTTACTGCTGAGCAATAAGTATTTTGAGCTGCTGAAGGACTACAAGGCCCGTTATATGGGACAGGGCCAGGTAGACCCCAACACCAAGATTTTCTGCGAGGATAACTAAGGGGGCTTTTTGATGAAGACCATTTATTTTAACGGCGCTGTTTATACCGGCACCTTACCTTTGGTACAGGCATTTGCAGTAGAAAACGGTATGTTTACCTTTGCCGGCACCAATCAGGAGGCACAGGCTTTGGCTGGTGCCGAAGATACAATGGTGGACCTGCACGGCGGCTTTGTATGTGCCGGTTTTAACGACAGCCATATGCATCTGTTAGGCTTTGGCAATGCTTTGCGCATGGCAAAGCTGAACGAGCACACCCAAAGCCTTGCCGATATGCTGGCCTATTTGCAGGAATTTGCTGCAAGCCGCACCCTCACACCCGAAAGCTGGATTGTGGGCCGTGGCTGGAATCAGGATTACTTTACCGACGTAAACCGCCTGCCCAACCGCTGGGACTTGGATACGGTTTCCACCCAGTATCCCATTTGCATTACCCGTGCCTGCGGCCACTGCCTTGTGGTCAACAGCAAGGCACTGGAACTGCTGGGCGTTTCCGCCAATTCTGCCCAGCCGGACGGCGGCGCTATCGGCATGGAAAACGGTGTGCCCGACGGACGCTTTTTTGATAACGCTATGGACCCGGTATACGAGGCCATTCCTGCCCCCACCCGTGCAGAGCTGAAGGAAATGCTGCGCACTGCCTGCGCTGCTTTGAACCGCTACGGCATTACCAGCTGCCAAACCGATGACTACTGTGTATTTCCCAAGGTGGACTGGCGTGACATCAACGCAGCGTATGCCGAGCTGGAAGTCGAAGGCGCTATGACGGTACGTGTTTACCAGCAGGCTAACTTTACCAGCCTGCCGGAGCTGCAGGCCTTTGTAAACGAAGGCAATGTAACCGGCACACAGCGTGGACGGTATACCATCGGCCCCTTAAAGATGCTGGGTGACGGTGCACTGGGCGCACGCACCGCCTTTTTAAGCAGACCCTATGCGGATGCGCCTGACACGGCAGGCTTGCCGGTATTCAGCCAACAAACTCTGGACGAAATGATTGGCTATGCCAACTCGGTAGGTATGCAGGTTGCTGTGCACGCAATCGGCGACGGCTGCTTGGACCGTGTATTGGAAGCTTACCAAAAGGCTCTGGCGGCACATCCCCGTGCAGACCACCGCCATGGCATCGTACACTGCCAGATTACACGTCCCGACCAGCTGGAAACCATGGAAAAGCTGCATTTGCACATCTATGCCCAGAGCATTTTTCTGGATTATGATACCCACATTGTGCGCCAGCGTGTAGGCGACGAGCTGGCCGACACCAGCTATCACTGGAAAACCCTGATGGACAACGGGCTTTGGGTAAGCAACGGCTCGGACTGCCCTGTGGAGCTGCCCGACGTACTGGGCGGTATCCAGTGCGCTGTCACCCGCCAGCCGCTGGACGGCAGCGAGCCGCCTTATCTGCCCGACCAGGCTTTTACCGTGCAGCAGGCCTTGGACAGCTTTACAATTAACGCAGCCCATGCAAGCTTTGAGGAAAACACCAAGGGCCGCATCGCCCCCGGCATGGCAGCCGACTTTGTGCTGCTGGGCGCTAATCCCTTTACTACAGCACCTAACGCATTACACCAAATCCCTGTGCAAGGCACTTGGATTGCCGGCGAAAAGGTACGCTAAATAAAAAAAGCTCCCAACCTTAGATATGGGTGTCCATAAAACAGTAACCCACGAAAATTACGGATATATGGCATCTGTCTGACAAGGTTGGCTGCAAAAAACGGACATCACCAGGATTTTTCTTGGTGATGTCCGTTTTTCTTTGCTTCAATGTTTCTTTTTCATTGCTTAGGCTAAATGTTATATAAATTGGAATAGGTTTAACACTTATCACTTTAACTCGTAAACAATATTCCCCGTATAGTAAATGGACATGGTCATATTTATCAGATTATTTTTCTTCGGCAAAGATAAATAGCCTTGGTAAAACACAGTATTATGCCCATAGCTTTCATCTAAAATCTCAAAGGAGAAATCTTTATAGTTTTTTAAAAAGTCTTCTAACTCCATCCGTTCCCCACTGAATCTTCCATACACACCATTCTCACTTAAAAAATGAACATCAGAAAAATTCATGTCAACATCTTCAATCAGCAGATTTCCATCCACCTGCTGGAAATTATCTTTCAGTTCAATATAACCTGTTTCAAAATAGAATCTAAGATGATTCCCTACCCGTTCAATTTGATTCACTCTCATATCATGTAAGCTATAAGGAGTTGTGAGCTCAAAGTGATATGTAATATTCATTTGCTTCCTCCAAAGGCTATTCGAGTGTTAGGATTACTTTGATAGGCCGAACAACTTATGTATCCAGTTTGCAGAAATACATGATGTTGTTATCTGCGTCATATAGGCCCACGGTAAAATTGAAAGAACCTCTGTTGAGAATATCCGCTCCGGTTGCTTTATCCTTTTCAGCGTAACGGTCAATCAAAATATAATATCCATTTTGAATTTCCGGCACCAAAGCATTTCCTTGTCCATCACTCAGAAATGGGCCAATCTGACTTTCTTCATCATTTAATCCATAGACAAGAGCCTGCATTGCTGCGTCAAGCGGAAACTCTTTCCACTTGGCATCTTTTTTGATTGCACCCAACACGGAGTTATCATCAAATTGAAGGGAAATGAAAGTGTGACCATCGCCATGAAATCCTCCGTGGGTATCTTCATTAGAGATTTCGATGCCGTCCGATACATCAATGCCCAACTCTTCTGAAACAATTTCCTGCGGGGTTTGATTGCCGCAGGCTGCCAATGCAACGCTCATAATTGCAGCTATAAGTAACACTCCCAATTTTTTCATAAAAAATACTCCTTTCCAAATTCATCTGTTACGGATATTTTGATTTTCTTCACAGTTGTTTTAGTCATTATATCATATCAGCACCCGTATGCCTTGAAATTTGTATGAAGGACAATGATGCTCTCTTTGAATGATTTCAGCTCAAAAGTAGTTCGATTCTATGACGCAGTCTATGACAACAAAGCAGCAAAGCTGCGCAGCCAGCAACGCAGTTGCTGTTCAAAGGGGACTGGGGATGCTTGCCACTTTGTGACAGGTGCTTTTCTGGCTTTTTGTCCGCGCATAGTTGAACAATCCATCAGCAGAGGGATTTCGGGAAACCGGAAGCCCTCTGGATGTACTTATGAACGGAAAAACGGCGTGACCAAAGTCACGCCGCTTTCCGAGAACACGCAGTTCTCATGATTTTTAAAATTTTACTGTTTTACGGCCACTAAGCATTTGTTGGGAGCTTTTTTATTGATGTTTTACTGGTTTTGCTTTTGTGCCTGTGCTGCCTTTACAATATCACCTACGCCGTCCAGTACCATGGTGGGGCGGTAGGCAAATGTATTCAGGGTTTCTCTGGTAGAAACGCCAGACAATACCAAAATGGTTTCCATACCGCTTTCCAAACCGGAAATCACATCGGTATCCATGCGGTCGCCTACCATGACTGCATCGCAGGAGTGGCAGTTCAGCAGCCGCAGACCGGTACGCATCATTAAGGGGTTGGGCTTGCCGCAAAAATAAGCCTGCTTGCCTGTAGCCAGCTCAATGGGTGCAACCAAGGCACGGCAGGCAGGTGCAATGCCGTTTTCAATGGGGCCGGACAAATCGGAGTTGGCACCAATCAGCTTTGCGCCCTTTTCTACAAGATTGGTGGCTTTGGTCAAAGTATCCAGCGAGTAAGCCTTGCCCTCGCCCATAACCACGTAATCCGGGTTCACGTCGTTCATAGTAATGCCTGCATCATACAGCGCATTTAACAAACCCGCCTCACCAATCGCATACACCGAGCAGCCGGGGGACTGCTCCTTCAAAAAAGCAGCGGTAGCCAGTGCGCTGGTGTAAAAATGCTCCTGCGGGACATCCAGCCCCATACGGGCCAGCTTTTGCTGCAACTCACGAGGGGTAGAGCCGCTGTTATTCGTCAAAAACAAAAACTGCTTCTTTTCCTGATACAACCAGTTAATAAACTCTGCCACACCGGGCAAAATCTGATTGCCGTGATAAATAACACCGTCCATATCACAAATGAAACCGGTTTTTTCTGCAAAGTTAATCATATATAAGCCTTTCTCCTTCAGCTGTTCTTTCTTTATTACTTGCTCTGGCTTCATTATGCACAGCTTCCGCTTTCCATACAAGCCCTAAACCGTACATTTCCTGTATTATTTTTGTAAAATTTTAATCGGTACGGATAGGGACGTATAGTTTTCCACAAACTGCCTATACTCCGGTGGAAAAGTGAAAGGAGTGTTCCTATGGCTAAACTGCAAATCGCCTCCATTACCGGTCGGGAAATTCTGGACTCCCGTGGAAACCCCACCGTGGAAGCACGTGTTACTCTTACCAACGGTATTTCCGCAACGGCCGCCGCCCCCAGCGGTGCCTCTACCGGTGCTTTTGAATCCCACGAGCTGCGTGACGGCGATACCTCCCGTTACGGCGGAAAAGGTGTTTTGAAAGCCGCCGGGCATATCCAAAGTATTTTGGAGCCGGCTCTGTTATCCGTAGACGCTGCCGACCAAACCGCTGTTGACCATGCTATCTGCGAAGCCGACGGCACCCCGGATAAAAGCCATGCAGGTGCCAACGCCACCATTGCCGTGAGTGCAGCCGTTGCCCGTGCTGCTGCTGCCGCACAAGGGTTAGCACTTTGGCAAACATTGGGCGACGGTACAAGCTGCACGCTTCCTGTGCCGATGATGAATATTTTGAACGGCGGTGCACACGCTGCAAACAATCTGGATATGCAGGAGTGCATGATTCTGCCTGTAGGCGCCCCCACCTTTGCCGATGCGGTGCGATGGGGTTCCGAAATCCACCACGCGCTGGCAGCCCTGTTAAAACGGGAGGGGCTTTCCACCAGTGTTGGGGACGAGGGCGGTTTTGCCCCCAATCTGAGCGGGGACGAAGCGGCCTTGCAGTATTTAGTACAGGCCATCAGCCTTGCAGGGTATCGCCCCGGCATTGATGTCATGCTGGGTGTGGACGTAGCTGCCAGCGAATGGAAAGCCGAACAAAGCGGCGAATATCACCTGCCAAAAGCCGACAAACACTATACTGCCGACGAACTGATTGCCCACTGGGCAGACCTTGCGCAGACTTATCCGCTGCTTTCGCTGGAGGACGGTCTGGACGAAGAAGACTGGGCCGGCTGGCAAAAGCTGACAAATTCTCTGGGAAATAAGCTGCAGCTGGTTGGCGACGATTTGTTTGTTACCCACACCAGCCGTCTGAAAAAAGGCATTGCGGAACACTGCGGCAACGCTATCCTTATTAAGCCCAATCAGGTTGGCACCATAACCGAAACCATTGATGCCGTACGCATGGCACAAAAAGCAGGGTACAGCGTCATTCTGTCCCACCGCTCCGGTGAAACAGCAGACCCCCTGATTGCAGACCTTGCGGTTGCTTTGGGTGCAGGACAAATCAAAACAGGCGCCCCTTGCCGCAGCGAGCGCAATGCAAAATACAACCGCTTAATGGAGATTGAGGCCGCACTGGGCGAAAAGGCCGTATATCCCGGCTGTTCGGTTTACCCAGTGTAAAACGATTGACATCTGCGCTATCCTTCAAGTATAATAGTAGTCCCGGCAAGCTTTGGCTTGTCGGGACTTTTTATTATGGAAGGAGCCGGGTATCATGTTTTCCCGCAATACTGCGCACCGCATAGGCTGGACCTTAATCGGCAGCGCAATCCTCGCTTTTGGCTTATATAATATCCATTCTTTTTCCGGTGTTACCGAAGGCGGCATCTTGGGTGCTACCTTATTATTACAGCACTGGTTTGCCATTTCTCCCGCAGCTTCCAGTCTGGTGTTAAACGCACTGTGCTATTTGCTGGGCTGGAAAATCTTAGGTCACAGCTTTTTGCTGTATTCGGCCGTAGCAGGGGTAAGTTTTTCCGCTTTTTATGGTGTAATCGAGCAGTTCCCGCCGCTTTGGCCGCAAATAGGGGAGCATCCTTTGCTTGCAGCGGTTTTGGGCGCTGTTTTTGTGGGTGTTGGCGCAGGTCTTGGCGTACGCTGCGGCGGCGCTTCCGGCGGTGATGATGCCCTTGCCATGAGCATCGACCACATCACCCATTGCGGTGTCGAAAAAGTATATTTGCTCAGCGACCTTTGCGTACTGGCACTTTCTGTTAGTTACATTCCTCTGCCGAAACTGGCTTATTCCTTATTAACGGTTATTTTATCCGGTCAGCTGATTGGCTGGATTCAGCGGGCAAAGCTTTCTTTTTTGCCGGCTCCACTGTAAAAAAAGCGGTGTGCTTACATGGGCGCACCGCTTTTCTTTTGATTTCTGCAATGGTATACTAAAAAGAAATAATCCATATCATATCAGGAAAAGGATAACACCTATATGGCAAAACGCAAACTGCTTTTTATTACTACCGGCGGCACTATCGCCTCCGTTAAAACCGAGAACGGCCTTGTGCCCCTATTGTCCAGCAACGCCCTGTTGGAGCGTCTGCCGGAGCTGGGTCAGCTGTGCCAGCCCGAAACCTTGTCCCTTTGCAGCATTGACTCTACCGATATTACACCGGACCATTGGCTGATGCTGTCCGACGCCATCCGGGAAAACTGGACCAAGTACGACGGCTTTATTGTTTGCCACGGCACCGACACGATGGGCTATACCGCAGCTGCCCTCAGCTATCTGATTCAGGGTGCAGACAAGCCCATTGTGCTTACCGGCTCGCAGCAGCCCATATCCGGCGAAATCACCGACGCAAAAAAGAATCTGCGTGACAGCGTGATTGCTGCCATCGACCCTGCCAGCCGTGGCGTTATGGTTGTGTTTGGCGGCAAGGTAATTGCCGGCACCCGTGCCAAAAAAAATAAAACCATCAGCTATGACGCTTTTGCCAGCGTCAATTTCCCTGCACTGGCTCAGGTACAGGGCAACAAACTGGTGCGCTACATCGCCACCCCGTATCCGTCTGCACCTTTAACCTTTTACCGGGAGCTTTCGCCCCGTGTTTTTCTTTTGAAGCTTACCCCCGGTATGTCTCCTGCGCTGCTGCAATCCATTTTTGAACATTATGACTGTGTCATTGTGGAAAGTTTCGGTGTCGGCGGTATCCCGCAGGTATTGATGGACGGCTTTGCCGCCGGGCTGGGCGAATATGAAAAAACAGGCAAAATCCTTGTGCTGACCACACAGGTAACCTACGAAGGCAGCGACGTAGGCATTTATGAGGTCGGCCAGCGTGTGCACGAACGCTTTGCCTTTTTAGAGGCACACGACATGACCATTGAGGCTGTATATACTAAGTGTATGTGGCTGCTGGCGCAAAACTGCCGCAGCTTTACCGAACTACAGCAAAAATTCTATCAGTCCATCAACTTCGATACGTTTTTCCAGTAATCACCCAAAATAGGAAAGGAGCCTTTCTATGTCCCAGAATACCCCGCTTGTCAGCATCATTCTTCCCGCTTATAATGCAAAACTGCATATCGCCCGTTGCATTCAGAGCATTCTGGCACAAACCTTTACCGACTTTGAGCTGATTATCTTAAATGATGGTTCCAGCGACAACGTAACCCTGCCTGTGTGCGAAATGTATGCTAAGATTGACAGCCGCATTCGCTTAGTGGACAAGCCCAACTCCGGTGTTTCCCGCACACGAAATCTGGGCATTGAGCAGGCCGCAGGCAAATACCTGCAATTTGTAGACAGCGACGACTATATAGAGCCCAACTATACTGAAACCTTGGTCAACGCTGCGGAATCCTCTCAGGCAGATTTGGTCATTGCCCATTACTATATGGTTATCCCCAAGGGCGGTGCCTCCAACCTGCGTGAGCGCAGCATCCAGTGGGCAGAGCGCAGCGACATTCCTTGGGCACAAAAGTATGCCGAAAAAATGCGTGAACTGGACGAGCAGGAACCGGAAGTGCGCAAAAACGGATTTTTGGACGCTGCTGTAATGGACAAAAAGCAATTTGCACTGCATCTGATGGATAAGCCTGCCAGCTTTTACTATGGCGTTATGTGGAACAAGCTCTATCGTCGTGATATTATTTTGGAGCATGACATTCGCTGCAACACGGACATTTCCTGGAGCGAGGACTTTCTGTTCAATCTAAACTATATCCGCTGGGCCGAACGCTTTTGTTCCATTGAAGATGCCGGGTACTATTATGTGCAAAACCCCAACAGTCTGGTACACACCCAGCTTATGGATTTTCCCGAAATGCTTGCTATGAAAGCCATGCTGTTTACCTACTATAAGAACCTGTACGAGGAGTTGGGGCTGTATGAGGAAAACAAACTGACGATTGCAAAGTATTTGGTCAGCGTTTCCGAAAGTACCCAGCCCTCCAACGCACTTACCGAAAAGTTCGGTGAGGTAAAGGACGCTGTTTTGGACACCCTGCGCAGCGACGAGAAAAAGACAGAGGACTAATAAAAAGCCCCCGATGCAGCCAAATGGTGCATCGGGGGCTTTTTTTACCAATTACAGGGTTTCTTCCTGCGACTGCTCTCGTTTTGCGCGGATTTTTTCTTCAATTTGGAAGGTTTCGTCCAGCGGGCGATACACCAGCAGCAGGCTGAACAGACCAATCAGGCTAAACCCGCCAATAAACAGCCACAAACCTGTCAGCGGGAACCACATCAGCATCAGTCCCCAGTACGCAACGGTACCAATCGCTGCGGGCAGCGACCGTACAGGCGTCGTTACTGCCAGCAGCACACTGTTTTTTATCAAAGCAGGGCAGGACAGCTCCATCAAAACCAACTGCGGCCAAAAGTACACCTGAATTAAGGTAGTAAATATTGTACTTGCAGCTATACATAGCAGCAAGCCGCTGTCCGCATTTGTTTGCAGCAACTGTAAAATACTACTTACCTGTGCTGTAGTAATGGCACCAAACACTGCACCGGGCAGCAAGCTTAATTTTGCATTTTCCGCAAAGTGCTTACGGTATGTATGCCACCAGTAGCCGGGTTCATCACGCAGGGCACGCAAAATCAAATCGTTTAACGCACACAAAAACGGCGCCGACAGCATACCGCCCAAAGCACCAAAGAAAATTGCTAAAACCTGCCCATTGCGTGACAATGCAATGGATACAGCCAACCACCCCGGAATAGCCGACAGACACAAAATTACGTTTGCACCCATCATCGGTCCGCCATCTCGGAAGGTAACCTCCAAAAATCGGGCAACACCCTTTTTCCGAGGTTCGTCCTTTGCAACGCCGGGGCCCGGTGTTGCATAATTCCGATTAAAAAGTCCCAATATACATTCTCCTTTTTTACGCTGCTGCAAAGCGCATTGATTTCAAACAAGTTTCCCCGTATGCTTATCAGATAGCTTTATCCGTAAGTCAGGAGGGGAGGGCATAGCCGCCATTTACTGGCCAAATACTTTTTGGTAGTCTTCCTTAAACTTTTCAATGCCGCTCTCTGTTAGCGGGTGATGAATCATCTGAACCAGCACCTTATAGGGTACGGTGGCAATGTCGGCGCCTGCCAGAGCACAGTCTGTTACGTGCAGAGGGCTGCGCACCGATGCCGCAATGATTTTGGTATCAATATCCGGATAATTATGGAACACTGCTGCAACAGTACGAATCAAATCCACACCCGGTTCGTCAATGTCGTCTAAGCGTCCCAAAAACGGGCTGACATACGTTGCGCCTGCACGTGCCGCCAGCAATGCCTGATTTGCAGTAAAAATCAGGGTGCAGTTTGTGGGGATGCCCAGTTGGTGCAGCTGGTGGATAGCCTTTAGGCCCTCCTCTGTCATCGGGATTTTTACCACCATATGGTCCGGGTCCACCGCATAAATTTCCTTGCCTTGTGCCACCATAGTCGCTGCGTCCGTAGCGGTAGCCTTTACCTCACCGGAAATCGGGCCATCCACAATAGATGCAATCTCCTTTAGGGTTTGGATATAATCCCGCCCCTCCTTGGCAATCAGGCTGGGATTTGTAGTTACACCTGCTACAATACCCATTTCGTTTGCTTTGCGAATCTCAGATACATTGGCCGTGTCAATATAAAACTTCATAAAAACGCCTCCGATAAATAGATAAGCAAAAAGCGCCCGCCCGTTTTATCGGGTGGGCGCTCCACAAAACACGCGCTTAGTGTCAAAATCGGCACTATTTAATAACTGGATTACTTCAGCAGAGCCAGCATCTTGTTTACGATGTTCTCTGCGGTCAGGCCGTATTCCTCAAACAGTTCAGCCGGGGTGCCGCTCTGACCAAAGCGGTCTTCCACGCCAACACGGTCGTACTTTACATTGCTCTTGCCTGCCAAAACCTCGCACACTGCGCTGTTCAGGCCGCCGATGACGCTGTGCTCCTCTGCGGTAACAATAGCCTTTACCTTACCAGCATACTCCAAAACGGTTTCCTCGTCCAGCGGCTTAACTGTGTGGAAGTTGACAACAGCTGCGCTGATGCCCTTTTCTGCCAGCATATCAGCAGCCTTCAGAGCCTCGCCAATCATCAGGCCGTTTGCGAAAATAGCAACATCGGTGCCCTCACGCATAACATTTGCCTTGCCGGGGATAAAGGGGGTGTCCTCGCTGGTATAAATGGGGCAAACCGGACGTGCCACACGCAGGTAAACAGGGCCGTCAATTGCAATAGCAGCCTCGGTTGCCTTTGCAACTTCACGTGCATCACAAGGTACAAAAATGGTCATGTTGGACAGTACACGCATCAGGGCAATATCCTCGATGCTCTGGTGGCTGCCGCCGTCCTCGCCAACACACAGGCCGCTGTGGCTGCATGCGATTTTAACGTTTGCGCCTACGTAAGCGATGCTGTTGCGAATCTGCTCGTATGCACGGCCGGTGCCAAACAGTGCAAAGGTGCTGACAAACGGAATCAAACCGCTGTGTGCCAGACCTGCTGCTGCGGAAACCATGTTTGCTTCCGCAATACCAAAGTTAAAGAAACGCTCAGGGTATGCGTCTGCAAAAATATGGGTCATGGTTGCGTGTGCCAGGTCAGCATCACACACCACGATTTTGTCATTCTTTGCGCCTTGCTCGCGCAGAGCCTCGCCGTAAGCGATGCGCAGGGACTTGCTCTCACTCATCAACTTCTACCCCCAGTTCCTTCATAGCCTGCTCGTACTGTTCCTTGTTCGGTGCCTTGCCATGCCAGCCGACCTGATTTTCCATAAAGGAAACGCCCTTGCCCTTTACGGTTTCGCAGCAAATAAACTTGGGCTTGCCATGGGTGGGTGCATTGATAGCTTCTACAATTGCCTCAATGTCGTGGCCGTCTACGCAGAAGGTTTCAAAACCGAAGGCAGCATACTTTGCGCAGGGGTCGCCAACAGGCATAACCTCGTCGTTAGAGCCGTCGATCTGCAAACCGTTGTGGTCCAGCATAACAATCAGGTTGTCCAGCTTGAACTTTGCAGCACTTTCTGCTGCCTCCCAAACCTGACCTTCCTGCATTTCGCCGTCACCGATAATGGTAAATACACGGTAATCCTTTTTCAGGTACTTTGCACCCATTGCCAGGCCGCCGGCAATGCTGACACCCTGACCCAAGCTGCCGCTGTTTACGTCGATGCCGGGTGTTTTACGGCTGTCGGGGTGGCCCTGCAGGTGGCTGTGCATTTTACGCAGAGTCCACAGGTCCTCACGCGGGAAAAAGCCCAGGTCGGCCAAAATTGCATACTGTGCAGGGCAGCTGTGGCCCTTGCTCAACACGATGCGGTCACGATCCTCCCACTTGGGATTTTTAGGGTCTACTTTTGCAGTGTTGTAGTAGATCGCCATCAGCATCTCCAGCATAGACAAGGAGCCGCCGGGGTGGCCGGATTTTGCATGGTACAGCATCTTTACGATGTCTGCACGCAGCAGCCTTGCCTTTTCTTTTTGCATAGCAAGTTCCATAAGTAACTGATCCTCCGTGAAATCAAACAATTTGCGCTGCTGTAACCGAGTGCCGATTGCACCACGCAGAAAGAAATCCGCGCACAACAGCCCTATTTTAGTCTATCATATCATAAATCCGCTGCTTGTTCCAGTATTTTACCCAAATCAACGTGACTTTTTGCAAAAGATATGCCGCCGGGACACAAATACACTTTTTTGCTGTTTATTCTATGATATTATAGATCCATAGAGTTGTCTTTCCTACGACAACAGGTTGATTTTAGCAGCAAAAAACACAATTTTTTTAATAATTTGTTCGTTATTTTCTCATTTACAAGTTGCGTTTTTCTTGCTATAATACCATGTTGGAAATCCGATATAACCGCCCTGTCAATTTGGCAGGGCTCAATGCAAAGGAGTGTTCACTTTATGAGCCGTATGGTAGGTACTGTATCCCGTGGCATCCGCGCCCCCATCATCCGTAGTGGTGATGACCTGGTGGAGATCGTCACCACCTCCGTGCTGGAAGCTTCCGCAGACGATGGATTTACCATCCACGACCGCGACGTTGTTGCTATGACCGAGGCTATTGTAGCCCGTGCACAAGGCAACTATGCTTCTGTGGACGATATTGCAGCAGATGTGCGTGCTAAGCTCGGCGGAGAGACCGTTGGTGTTATTTTCCCCATTCTGAGCCGTAACCGTTTTGCAATCTGCCTGCGTGGCATTGCAAAGGGCTGCAAAAAGGTAGTCCTGATGCTGTCCTACCCCTCGGATGAAGTGGGCAACCATCTGGTTAGCCTGGACGATTTGGACGAGCACGGCATTGACCCTTACCGTGACGTGCTGAGCCTGGAGCGTTACCGTGAGCTGTTCGGCCACAAGGTACACCGCTTTACCGGCGTGGACTATGTAGACTACTACAAGACCCTGATTGAGGAGTCCGGTGCTGAGGCTGAGATCATCTTTGCAAATAATCCCCGTGCTATTCTGGATTACACCAAGAACGTGCTGACCTGCGACATCCACACCCGTGCACGTACCAAGCGTATCCTGAAGGCAAACGGCGCTGAGCGTGTGTTTGGTCTGGATGACATCATGACCGCACCCGTAAACGGCAGCGGCTACAACGCTGACTACGGCCTGCTGGGCACCAACAAGGCTACCGAGGATCAGGTTAAGCTGTTCCCCCGTGACTGCCAGCCTGTTGTAGACGCTATTCAGGCAAAGCTGCTGGAAAAGACCGGCAAGCACGTTGAAGTTATGGTTTACGGCGACGGCGCTTTCAAGGACCCTGTCGGCAAGATTTGGGAGCTGGCTGACCCTGTTGTAAGCCCTGCTTACACCAGCGGCCTGGAGGGCACCCCCAACGAGCTGAAGCTGAAGTATCTGGCTGACAACGACTTCTCCGATTTGTCCGGCGAAGCACTGAAGGAAGCTATCAAGGCTAAGATTCAGGAAAAGGACCACGACCTGGTTGGTCAGATGGTCTCCGAGGGCACCACTCCTCGTCAGTTGACTGACCTGATTGGTTCTCTGTGCGACCTGACTTCCGGTTCCGGTGATAAGGGTACCCCGATTGTTTACATTCAGGGTTACTTCGATAACTACACCACCGACTGATCCATATAAAAATGAAATCCCCGCTGTGATGCAGTCCATCACAGCGGGGATTTTTTATTTTTGTTTGCTTACAGGTTCCAAACCTTCTGCACAGTACCGTCCAGGTCTTTCCACACAAAGCCGGTGTCTTCCAGCATCATATAACCGTGCCAGCTATCCTCTTTGGGGATAGAAACCGAGCCCGGATTCAAGTACCAAACCCCGTCCACATCTTCACAGGCAGGCACATGGGTATGGCCATGCAGCAGAATATCGCCCTTTTGCAGCGGGGGCATCTGTGCCTTGTTGTGCTTATGGCCATGTGTTGCAAACACGGTGCGGCCGCCGGGCAGGGGAATGAGGCAATACTCTGCCAAAATCGGAAATTCCAGCACCATCTGGTCTACGTCACTGTCGCAGTTGCCCTGTACGCTCATCAGCTGGGTTTTGCGTGCATTCAGCATTTGAATCACTTTTTTAGGGGCATACTCCATCGGCAAATCGTTACGGGGTCCATGATATAAAATATCTCCCAGCAACAGCAGCTTTTCCGGGTTTTCCCGGTCCATTGCCTCTAACAGCTGGCTGCAATAATGGGCCGAACCATGAATATCTGATGCAATCATTAGTTTCATATATATGCCTCCACTTATTTGCTTATTTGCATTCCTTCGCTATTGTAACAGGGCGGCACCCCCTTTACAAGCACCGAAACTACAAAACATCCCCCTTATACAGCGAAAAACTGCATAAGGGGGATGTACCTGTTTTCTGACTTTATTTGCCTTGGGCGTATTTATACTGCCAGTTCTTCTGTTTCTGCTTTATGATGCAAGGGGTTCCACTTACCTGTGCGATAGCAACGGAGGAACAGTGCAAACAGCAGCATATTATGCAGAATCATGCAGCCCCATGCGGATACCAGACCAAAGCCCAGCACACGGGTGCAAATCCATGTACCTAAAATACGCACGCCCCACATACCAACAATGTTATAAATAAACGGCTCACGGGTTTTGCCCACACCCATCATCATACCTTCCACGATAATGTAGAAGCCGAAGAACGGCTCGGACACTGCCACCATGCGCAGCACGGTAACACCCAATCCGATAACCTCAGGGCTGCTGGAGAACAAGCCCATCAGCGTTGGTGCCAAGGTAAACAGACAAGTGCCGGAAAAAATCATCAGGCATATTTCCAGCGGAAGCATCATGCGGGAAAGGTCTTTCATCTTTTTGTTGTCGCCTGCACCGTATGCATTGCCTGCCAGCGTAGCAGCTGCGGTTTCCATACCCTGACCGGGGATATAGAAGGCAGATTCTACGGTATTTGCAATGGTATGTGCCGCAGCAGCAACCTCGCCCAAGGAGTTGATCATGGTAGCAAATGCTACAAAGCCCAGCGAAGTAGCAAAACGCTGCAGCATATTGGGGATTGCAACCTGCATACAGGGCCGCAGAATTTCCGGGTCCGGACGCAGGGATTGCCCTTTTGGCGAAACCAGCGGGTGCTTCCACAGCACCACGGTAATATAAATACCGCCGACAGTAAAGGCAATTGCACTGGCTGCCGCTGCACCAACTACACCAAGCCCTGCACCATACAGGGTCAATGTGTTGCCAAATACTTGTACTGTACGGGTGGGATAAATCAGCGCAAAGTTGAAAACCACGTTAATCAGGTTCACAAGCAGGCCGATTTTCATAGGGGTTTTCGTATCGCCCGCCGCACGCAGCACCGTACCGAAAATAATGCTGGCCGTGCGGGGCAGCATCGGCAGATACAGCACAAAGAAATACTGCGCTGTTAAGGTTTGAATGCTTTCCGGCACTTGCATCCAGATTGGAATTTGGTTGCTCAAGCCCAAGGTCAGCACAGTACAAATGGTACCGGCAACCAGAACCACCATAACTGCCTGCCCTACTGCACGCTTTGCATTTTCTTCTTCGCCCGCACCGCAGGAGCGTGCAATAAATGCCAAAAAGCCAACACCGATAGCCGAAAGTGTACCGGTTACCAACCAGTTAATCGTACCGGTTGCGCCAACTGCAGCGGTTGCTTGGGTACCCAGTGCGCCGACCATGGCAGTGTCTATGTACTGCACTGCGGTTTGCATCATTTGTTCCAGCATGGTAGGCCATGCAAGCGCCAAAATCACCCACAACATTTCCCAGTTGGGGGCTCTTGTATTCTTCTTTCCCATACAGCTTCACCACCCATTTTAATCATAAAAAGCTCATTATACCGCAGATACTATTATAAATCAAGTTGCTGCGCCGCCGCAACCCCATGGTCAAAAGTTCCTTTTATCGTACACGTATTATGGTATACTCATAATATGCAACATTCTAACTTAATGGAGGCTGCCATGAAACTTTTTCATCTATCGGATCTCCACTTGGGCAAGCGGGTAAATGCCTTTTCCATGCTGGAAGATCAAGACTATATCTTACGCCAAATTTTAACCCTTATGGATGCCGAGCACCCCGACGGCATTCTGCTTGCAGGCGATATTTACGACAAGTCCGTGCCCAGCGCCGAAGCTGTACAGCTGTTCGACTGGTTTTTGTGTGAGCTGGCACAGCGCAGACTGCCTGCTTTTATCATCAGCGGAAACCACGATTCTCCTGAGCGGCTTTCCTTTGGCGGACGCCTGATGGAGGGCAGCGGCATCTATCTCAGCCCCGTTTACAACGGCACTGTGTCGCCCATTACAGTATCCGACGCTTACGGTCCGGTTCATTTTTACTTACTGCCTTTTGTAAAGCCCGCCCATGTGCGGCGGTTTTTCCCCGATGCCCCTATCGAGTCTTATACCGACGCACTGACCTGTGCAGTTTCTGCCATGCACATCAACACAGCCGAGCGCAACATACTGGTTACCCACCAGTTTGTTACAGGCGCTTTGCGTTCGGATTCCGAGGAGCTTTCGGTAGGTGGCTCGGACAACGTGGACGCAGCCGCATTTGATGGCTTTGACTACGTAGCACTTGGGCACATTCACGGCCCGCAAAATGTTTCTTCGGAGCGAATCCGGTATTCCGGCACACCCCTGAAATACTCTTTTTCCGAGGCGAACCACCACAAATCCGTAACTGTAGTGGAACTGGGTGCAAAAGGGGAGCTGGCCGTTCGCACGTTACCCCTAACCCCCTTACACGATATGCGTGAGCTGCGCGGCACCTATAACGAGCTGACCTACAAGCCCAACTGGGTAAACACCAATACCGAGGACTACCTGCACATTACCCTTACCGATGAGGAAGACGTGCCGGACGCCATGGCAAAACTGCGCATCGTGTATCCCAACTTGATGAAACTGGATTACGACAACCATCGCACACGCACCCAATTACAGCTGGAAACCATCGGTGACATCGAAAAAGTTCACCCCATGGATTTGTTTGCCCAATTTTACGCACAGCAAAACAACCAGCCCATGAGTGAGGAGCAGGCTGCACTTATCCAATCGCTGATTGGCGAAATCTGGAAGGAGGACCTATGAGACCACTGAAACTATGTATGTCTGCCTTTGGCCCCTATGCCGGTCAGGTAGAACTGGACATGACCAAGCTGGGTACCGGCGGCCTTTACCTGATTACCGGCGATACCGGCGCAGGCAAAACCACATTGTTCGACGCTATCACCTTTGGACTGTTTGGCGAAGCCAGCGGCGACAACCGTCAGCCCAGCATGATGCGCTCCAAATATGCCGCACCTTCCACCCCCACGTTTGTGGAGCTGACCTTTTCCTGCCGTGATGCGGTATACACCGTGCGCCGCAATCCGGAATACGAGCGTCCTGCAAAGCGTGGCAGCGGCTCTACTACGCAAAAGGCAGATGCCCAGTTGACCATGCCCGACGGGCAGGTGATTACCAAGTGGCGAGAGGTAAACAGCACCATTCAAACCGTACTGGGGCTGGACCACACCCAGTTTGCCCGCATCGCCATGATTGCTCAGGGCGATTTTATGAAGCTGCTTCTTGCCGACACCACGGAGCGGCAGCGCATTTTCCGCCAGCTGTTCAAAACCCAGCAGTACGAAAAATTGCAGCAGCGTATCAGCGACGAAGCCAAGCACCTGCGCACCGCCTGCGACGATGCCCGCAAAAGTGTAGACCAATATATTTCCGGCCTGTCCTGTGCCGAAAGTGACCCCCTTGCTCCCATGCTGGAAAAGGCACAAAACAAGGAGCTGCTTACCGCACAAACACTGGAACTGGTACAGGCTTTACTGGAGCAGGATGCCGCACAGGAAGCGCAGCTTAACGCACAGCGCACCCAGCTGGACCAGGCCCTTGCCCAGAAAAACACCGAACTGGGGCAGGCTACCGAAATCCAGCGCACCCGGCAAAGCCTTGCGCAGGCAAAGCAGGAGCAGACCTTGCTGGCACCTGTTATGCAGGAACGGAAAGCCCAGTGGGAAGCGCAAACCCAGCGTCAGCCGGAGCGGGAAGCACTGGACCGAAACATTGCTGTTTTGGAATCCTCCTTGCCTCAGTATCAGGCTTTGGCACAGCAAGCGGCACAGCTGGAAACCCTTCGGCAGCAAAACCTGTCTGAGCAGCAGGCACAGGCTGCACGGGAAAAAGCCAAACAGCAAGCCCAGCAATCCTTGGACGCCTTGCGTGCACAACTGGAATCTTTGCAGGATGTTGACCTGACGCTGGAACGGCTGACTACACAGCAAACAAACTTGCAAACACAATTACGCGTACTGGACACCTTACAAGCTGCCCTTGCAGACTACGAACAGACCCAGCAGCAGGTTGCTTTGGAATCCGAAAACTTAGCCAAGGCAACGGCTGATTACGACCACACCCAGCAGCAATCCGTCGCTTTGCAGGAAAAAATCGCTGCGCTGCGGCAAAGCATCAAATCCTTGGAATCCGCCGCCGCCGAGCAAGAGCAGGTTTCGGCAAAAGGCAAGGAACAATCCGCCCGTTTAACCGAGCTGAACCAGGCAGAAACCGAGCTGGAAACCTGTGCCGACCTGCGCCGTAAGCTCTTACAGGCGCAAACCCGCTATCAGGAAGCCTACACCGAATTCACACGCTTAACACAGGACTACACCACCAAGCAAAAAGCCTTTTTGGACGAGCAGGCAGGCATTCTGGCGCAAAACCTGCTGCCCGACACCCCGTGCCCTGTATGCGGCTCGCTCCATCACCCGGCACCGGCCAAGAACACCGCCGCAGCCCCTACCCGTGCAGAACTGGAAGCTGCCCGTGCTGCCATGGAGGACGCTCAGGCAAAAATGTCCGCCGCCAATGCAGATGCCAGCAGCCAGCGTGGCACACTGGAAGGGCGGGAAACCGCGCTCCACACCAAGCTGACCGCACTGCTTGGCACTTTAGAAATGGACGGACTTGCCCAGCAGGTGCAATGCGCCGCCGAAGAAACCACTGCACAAATACAGGCCCTGCACAGCCAGTGGCAGCATTTGAAGGAGCAGCTGGATACCAAGAAACAGCAGGAAAACACCCTGTCGGAAACGGAAGCCCTTTTGCAAAAGCTGCAAACAAATCTACAGCAGCTAACCGCAACTATTTCCGATGCACACACCCGTCATGCCCAGCAGTCTGCAAAAGCGGAACAGCTTGCACAAAGTTTGGCACAGCAGCTGCCCCAATTGCTTGCAAATGCAACGCCGGAAACCGCTCCCGCTACGTTAAAGCAGCAGCAGGCAGCCCTAGCACAACAATTGACCCGGTTAAGTGCAAACTTGCAGCAGGAAACCAAACGTAAACAACTGCGTGGCACTTTACAGGCACAGCTGCCTTGTGCGGAGCAAACTCTTGCCACGGCACAGCAAAATTTGCAAAACGGCAGCGGAGCGCTGGCTTCTATCTCGGCTCAGTACGCTGCGCAGGAAGCCAAAACCAAGGAGCTTGCCGCCGCATTACCGTTCCCCAGTGGTGCGCAAGCCACAGCACAGCTCAATCAATGGAAACAGCAGCGCAGCCAAATGGAAAAGGCATTGGAAGCGGCACAGCAAGCTTTGCAGCAAGCCGTACAGGAGCAAACTGCGCTGGATGCCCGCATTGCCACCATGGAAAAAGCCTTAGCACAGGCAGCCCCTGTGGACATGGAGGCACTCAACGGGCAGCTGGAAGCCCTGAATGCACAGCTGGCACATATCAACGGACAGCTGCAAACAGTTCACACACGCTATACGGCAAACCAAACCGCACAGCAGCATATGCTTGCCCGCAGCAAGGAGCTGCAAGCTTTGGAAGCTCGCTACACATGGGTAAGCGCACTGGACAAAACCGCCGCCGGCAGCCTGAGCGGCAAAGGCAAGGTCATGCTGGAAACCTATGTACAAATGACCTTTTTTGACCGCATTATCCGTCGGGCCAACCTGCGTTTTCTGGTAATGAGCGGTGGTCAGTATGAGCTGGTACGCCGCCAGCAGGCCGAAAACAACCGCAGCCAGTCCGGCCTTGAGCTGGACGTTATCGACCACAACAACGGAACCCAGCGCAGTGTAAAAACGCTGAGCGGCGGCGAAAGCTTCAAGGCCTCTTTGTCGCTGGCGCTGGGCCTTTCGGACGAGATTCAGGAGTCCGCCGGCGGCATTAAACTGGACGCCATGTTTGTGGACGAAGGTTTCGGCTCTCTGGACGAGGAATCCCTGCGGCAGGCCATTCAGGCCCTTGCCCAGCTAACCGAGGGCAACCGCCTTGTAGGCATCATCTCCCATGTTTCCGAGCTGAAGGAGCGCATCGACCGGCAGGTTGTTGTTACAAAGGAAAAATCCGGCGGCAGCAAGGTGGAAATTCGCTGCTGATGCCTTGCATCGCCTAACAGCCTCCGCTATACTGAGCTTATCAATCAACTTTTGCAGAAAGGACGGTTATCTATGGAAAATCCACGTGTTGTTGTACAAACCGAGCGATGCGTCGGCTGTGGGCTTTGTGTGCAGGATTGCCCTGCAAATGCGCTGCGCATAACGGATAACACTGCCGCCTATATAAAAAACTGTTTTGCGTGCGGCCACTGTGTTGCTATCTGCCCCACAAACGCTATCTCCATGCCAATGCATGATATGGCAGACGTAACCGATTACAACCCCGCCAGTTTTCCACTACAGCCGGAAAACCTGTTGAATACTATCAAGTTCCGCCGCAGCGTCCGTGCATACACCGACCAAAAAATCCCGCAGTCTGTTCTGGTGCAAATGATGGAGGCAGGGCGCCATACAGCCACTGCACGAAATACGCAGGCCACACGCTTTTTGGTTTTGCAGCAGGAGCTGCCCGCTTTTAAGCAGGCCTTCTGGAAAGCCATGCCGCAAATCATCTCTTTTTATGAGGAAAAAAGTTTTGCTTTGGCTGCAACCTTCGATAGCTTTTATAAAAAGTTTTTGGCCGACGGCACCGACTCTTTCTTTTTCGATGCGCCTGCTGCCATTTTTGTTTTTTCCGATAATTTGTGGGACGCAGGCCTTGCCTGCGGTAATATTGAGCTAATGGCAGTTGCCAACGGCTTGGGTATCTTGCACGACGGCTATCTAAAATATGCCCTTATGGCAGCACCCCAATTATTTGAACCTTTTGGGCTGGAAAAGGAGCCGATTGCCTGCTGTATGCTTTCCGGTTATGCCCAGCGCCAATATGCACGCACCGCCCCACGTAAAAAGCCCAACTACATCATTCGGTAACCGTCCCTCAAGTTGTAAGCAAAATAAAAACAGCGGCCACAAAGTGGTCGCTGTTTTTTTATGCCTTTTTATTTTACCGTGGCAGCACGCTTGTGCTTTTTCCGGACTCTTCTTATCAAAATCCACAGCACCAGCAAGGCACCGCCGGCAGCCGCACCGTAGGCCGCCCAAGGAATCGGCGCAGGGTTTTTCACCAAACTAAAGGCTGTATCGGTCTTTTCTACGGCAAACACCAGATAGCTTCCATTTACGGCAGCAGGTACCGCCTCCCAGCTGCCGTCGCCATGCTGCACCAGAATCTGAATCCGCTGAATGGGTTCTTCTTCGGGGCATGCCACACGCAGCTGCGTAATAACACCGTTGGAAATTGTCGGGATTTTCCAGTTTTCCAGCAGGGTCTGATTTTCTGCCAAATTCGGTGCGCCTTCCTGCATTTCCTCCATGCGAATCGTATCCTTTTGGCAGAAAGTACCCTCTGCCAGCAGAATCGGTCCGCCGTCCTTACGGACCTCCTGACTGCGGACTGTAGAGCGATATGCTTCGTAGCTTACCGTAAAGGTCTGGTCAAAATAGATATGCGCTAAATCCAGTTCTTCGAGGCCGTCCCAGCGCCCGGTATGACCATTTTTATCCAAAATGGTGGGAATATCGGTTTCTTCCAAAGCCTGCCCCAAGGGCACCGTTACACTGCGATTGGTTCCGTCATCCTCCAAAAAGGTCAGGGTAGAGGTTTGGAACTGTTCGGGCAGGGCTTCCAGCTGTAAAAATGCTTCCTGCTCGGCAGGTTCTGCCAAGCCTGCATAACTGATGCCGTCAATTGCGCCTGCATCTTGCTTTACAACCAAATAAAAGTTATTTGCAACGGGTGTTTTTTCTTCGGTATAGTTTGTTTTTTGCTGGCCTAACACTGCACCCGTTTTTTCGCTGCCGCTTACCAGCTCAACAACGCTGCGGCAGTCGGTAGCAATCGAAGCACTGCCTGCTATGCCGCCCACACTTTTTGCGCCGGACAATCGACACTTGGCGCTGCACCCACGGATAAAGCCATCGCCGTTACCCACAATGCCGCCTACATTTTTAGCCGATTCTGCGTCCACAACACCGGTATTGATGCAATTTTTTACCAATCCGCAGGAAAGCCAGCCCACGATGCCGCCTACCTGACGTTTCTTTGCGGAAACCCGCCCGTGATTCTCACATTCCCGAATGACAGCACGCATCTCGCCTTTGAAATTCAGGGACTGATTGCCGCTGATTTGCAGGTCATCTTCCGGGTCAAGGTCGTTTTCCCATGCGACAGCGCCGGCGATGCCGCCGGCATTCAAATCGCCTTCCACACTGGCTTGGTTGACGCACTGCGTCACTTTGCCCGTCAGGTCTTTTTCTGTATCCGCATCGGAAATATCCTTCATGCTTCCGCCCAAATGGTCCGATGCGTTTGCCAGTGTTTTGCTCATGGCTTCCATCTGTTTTGCCATTGCCTGAATATTTCCGGACATGGTCTCCAGCGCGCCCTTTGTTGACGAAGCAATGCCATTCATTGTGCTGTTCATCGCACTCATACTGCTGCTCAGGGTATTTTTTGCAGCTAAAATGCTGTCCTCGTCCGGCAAGCTGGGGTCATCCTTATTGGGCACCAGCTGGTCGATAGCATCCAGCGCTGTACCTGCCTGCCCATGCAGTGCGTCTACCTGCCCCTGAATGGAAGATGCACTGTTTTGTGCATCGGCGGAGGCTTGGTCTGCCAGAGATGCCGTCTTTTTCAGCTGCTGCTGCAACATTTGCAGGGTATCCTTGCTATACTCGATTTTGGGAATCGGTTCGATTTGGCCTACAATGCCGCCGACCTCTTTTCGGCCGTAAATGGAGCCTTCGTTTTTGCACTCCGCAATCAAGCCCTTTTGGCTGCCTGCAATACCGCCTACATTGTAGCCCATGTGCTGGTAGCCCACTGTCGCTTTGTTGCGGCAGCCACGAATTACACCGCTGCTGCTGCCCGCAATACCGCCAATATCGGTAACTGTATTTGCGGATTCTGTCCCTGTCAGGGAATCCAGCGTCACGTCGGAAATGCTTACGTTGTTTTCATCTGCTGTTACATTTACCCGTGCCTCATTGGTGCAATCTCGGACAAGGCCCAGATTTTCGCCCGCAATACCGCCGGAAAAATGGTCTGCCTGTACGCTGCCGGACGTTTGGCAGTTTTCCACAACGCCGGAAACCTGATTGCAGCCCACAATGCCGCCGACCCGGTCATTACCGGACACACGGCCTGCAAAACTGCAATTGCGTACCGTTCCATCATTGCTGCCTGCAATGCCGCCAATCATGCGGCGGCTGCCCTCCGGCAGCACGTTGCCTCTTACTGCCAAATCCTGCACGATTGCGCCTTTGCTCAGGTAGCGGAACAAGCCCTGCGCAGAGCCGTCCTTTTCCAAAGAAAGCCCGCTGATGGTATGCTGGTTACCATAAAAAGTACCGCAGAAAATAGGCACACCCGCAAACTCGGTGCCGTTCAGGTCAATATCAGCATCCAAATAAACCGTCAGGTTTTTACTGTTGCTGTCCAAACGGCACAGCTCTGTAAATGCCAAAAACTCATCCGGAGAGGTGATGTGCAGTTCCTGCCGGGCAGGTTCTTTTGCCGCATAGGCAGGCAATGCCATGCTCAGCAGCAAACAAACACACACACCAAAACCAATCAGGCTCTTCCAACTTTTACGCATTTGCATCCTCTCCTTCCTTTGTTACTTGCCCCTCTGTTGCAACAGAGGCATTCAGCTCACCACGCAGCACACCGTCAAAGTCTGCATCTACCATACCGGAAACATAGCCACGCACATGGCCTTTTACCTTCATAGTGCCGTTAGAGGTGTGTACCTTGCGCTCGATACCCTTCAGCTTAAAGCTGGTACGCTCGATAACGGAATCGCCCAAAACCAGAATTGCAGGCAAGACGCCCAAAACCAGTATAATGGAAATGATTGTGCCACGGCCCAAGCAGTTGCCCATAATTGCGATAACCGGCTGTGCGGACAGGTTGCCAATCAGCAAGCCTGCCGAAGCCATGATACTGCCCGAAGTAAATACAGTGGGGAAGGATGCGTTCAAAGCCTGCACAATTGCCTCTTTATGGGGCATATGGTTTTTCAGCTCCTGATAATGGCTGGAAATAACAATTGCGTAGTCGATATTCGCACCCATCTGGATTGCGTTAACAATCAAATAACCCAGGAAATACAAGGGTGTTTGCATAATCGTAGGCACAGAGAAGTTAATCCAAATACTGCCTTGGATAACCACAATCAGCAAAACGGGCAGTGCAACCGACTGGAACGTGAACAGCAGCACCAAAATAACAAACAGTGCCGACAGGATACTAATCATCAGGTTATCGCCTGCAAAAGATGCGGCAAGGTCACGGGAGCTGGTAGAGTTACCTACAACATAATAATTTGCATCATAGTGGCTGCCGATAATTTGCCGCATTTCGTCCAAGAATGCAAAGGTTTGGGGGCTTTCCTCCGGCAGGTTCAAAAATACAACCATACGGCTGTAGGTGGGGCTTTGCATTTGCTCCTGCGCTGTATCCAGCTGCTCAAACAAATCGTCCATCGTTTTCTGCGCTTCGCCCGACAAGGTAACATTATGGGACTGGAGCTGGTCCTTCAAAAACAGGAACATATCAAACAGCGGCACATCATAATCCGCCAAGCCGTTTAAGAACTGGCCATACTGGTCGTTTTCAATGGCATATGCACCATACAGCGCCTGCGCCACCTCATAATCCAAGCCAATCAGCTCCGAGAACTGGCGGGGTGCCAAAGCGTCGGTCAAATAGTAGCCGTCCAGCGCCTCCATACCGGACAGTGCCAATGTACTTTTTACTTCCGGCCGGGACTCAAGGTCCTGCAAAATTTCGCTTTCGGCCTGATAATTGCCGCTGGGCACAATCAGCGCTACCATATTATAAGAGCCAAAGGTGTCCCGGATTTTGAAGTGTGCAACCTGACGGTCTGTCATTTTAGCGGTTTCCACCTCGTTGTAGCTGTAACAGTACGGGCACTGATTTGCCAGCCAGAATGCACCTACCAAAACGACAGCAAACAGGCCCGGCATTACGTACCGCATCATAACGGCAAACTTGCCCACAGGGGTGATGTTAGGCAGCAGCTTTTTGTGCTGGGTACGGTCAATCCAAGGGCTGAACAGCACCAGCAGGCCCGGCATCAGGGTAAACACCGACAGCATACTCAGCAGCACGGATTTAATCAGCACAATGGACATATCCAGACCGATGGTAAACTTCATAAAGGACAGTGCTGCCAGACCGCTGATTGTAGTTAGGGAAGAAGCACTGATTTCCGGAATGGCTTTTGCCAATGCGGTAATGCAGGCACCACGGGCATCCTGTGTTTCGTGCTCGTCGGAAAAACGGTGGCACAAAATAATCGCATAGTCAATTGCCAGTGCCAACTGTAAAACCACGGCGATAGAGTTGGAAATAAAGCTGATTTTGCCGCACAAAAAGTTTGTGCCCATATTCAGCACAGCGGCCATACCAAAGGTAATCAGCAAAACGGGCACTTCGGCGTAGGCACGTGAGGTCAAAGTCAGCACAGCTATGATGATTATGACCGCCACAATCAAAATGGTAGTCATTTCCTCGTCCAAGGCTGCAATTTCGTCGTAGCCAATCAGCGTGTCTACCACTACGTCGTAGCCTTTTAGCCTGTCCATGATAGTTTCCATGGCTTGGATACTGACCGGGTCGTTATCCTCAGCGGTAAAGTTCAAATCAAACAATGCCGTTGCGTCCCGATAGTGGTCCTCGGTTTCATCAAAGGTCACAATTTGCACGCCTTCCACTTGTTCCAGCATTTCGCTGATTTGCTGTGCGTCCTCCAATGTGACGTTTGATACCATTACACGTGCAGTTGCAAACGTTTTGAAGTTATCGTTCATTGCAGTTAGGCCCTGCCGGGTTTCGGTATCTCCCGGTAAGTAGGTGGTAACGTCGTTTTCCACCTGCACCCAGTTTCTTGCAAACAAACAAAAAACCAGTGCAAACCCATACAATAAGAAAAACAAATAGCGCTTATCTACAATAAAGGTAGCCAGCTTTTCAAAAAAACCATGCTTGCCGTTGTTATGTGCCATGCATATCCTCCTTTTATAAAATCATTCAAAATATCAAAATTGTACACTTATTGATTTTTGTAGCACAGATGTATTATAATGAACCTATTCAAACGAATCAACCAACAAACCCCCGCTTGTTTTTCAATTTTGTGCAAAAAGTTACTTTTTGTCTGGTTTTGTATAAAGGAGATGCCGTATGGCAAAAGCAGAATACCGCAGCGCAATTCGCTCCCGTAAACTGATTACCTGCGCTTTAGCGGACTTATTACAGGAAAAGCCTCTGAATAAAATTACTGTCACGGATGTGGTACGCCGTGCAGAAATCAACCGTGGCACCTTTTATGCCCACTACACCGATATTCCGGACGTACTGCACCATTTAATTGAGGAAACCTTTTCCCTCATACGAAAAACCGCTTTTGATGAGGCACGCCCGCTGGCGACTATCCCCCACGTACTATTGCAGCGTATTCAGGAAATTTTGGAAGAAGACCTGCCGTTTTGCCAAAAGGTAATGACCTCCAGTGCCTCCACCCAAATGGAGGAGCAGCTTGTGAAACTGGCGCTGGACTACCTGCTCCAGCGAAAAGACCAGTTTTCCAACAGCAGCCCTGCACAATACGAGCTGACAATCCGTTTTTGTGCCGGCGGCCTTACCACTTTATACCGTTCGTGGTTTGCGGGTGCACTGCCAATCTCGCTGGACGAACTGACCCAGCAGGCCGAAGAACTGCTGAACCGCATCATTCGTGATATATCCGCTGTTGAAACGTAATAACTGCTTTATAAAATAAAAGCTCCCCCGTACTGCAAGGCTTCTACGGGGGAGCTTTTTTATTTATTTCGTGTAGGCAGGCGCAAAGTGCTGCTTTACATATGCCTGCAACTCAGCCAGTTTTTCCTGACTTAATGCAGAGCGGTCTGCCAGCGGGTTGCACAAGCCCAGCTTTTCATATTTGAAAAAGCCCATGGTGTGGAATCCCAGCAGCTCGTAACGCTCGATTATGGAGCGATATGGCTCCAGCACCGCTAAATAGCGGTCCATCCAAGCGGTACTATCGTTAATGCCGGGGATAACAACCGTACGCACCCATGTACGCTTTCCGGTCTTTTTCAAGTGGTCTAAAAATGCGGTTACCTGTGCAAACTCGCCGCCGGTATACTGCTGCATGGTGGCGGTGTCTGGATACTTCAGGTCGCAAATCACCATATCGGCCCCTGCAACCGCACGGCACACCGCATCGGTAAGGGGGACACAGCCGCTGGTATCCAGTGCATAGCCAACTCCGTTTTGCCGCAGCATTTCGCCCAGCTGTGCAATTTCTGCGGCTTGCAGCAAAGGCTCGCCGCCGCTGAAGGTTACACCGCCGCCATCCGCAAAATAGGGGACGTACCGCAAAATTTTGCGCAGCAGCTGCTCGCAGGACATTTGCTGCCCCACGCTTGCAGACCAGGTATCCGGATTGTGGCAGCACGCACACCGCAGCGGACAGCCTGCCAAAAACAGCTCATAGCGCAGGCCCTCGCCGTCCAGTGCCGCCAAGGATTCAATCGAGTGTACTTGCACAGGCAGTCCTCCTTACATACTTTCGTGGAAGGTACGTGCAATTACTTCCTCCTGCTTATCACGGGACAGCTTGTGGAAGTTGACTGCATAGCCGGATACACGAATGGTCAGGTTGGGGTACAGGCTGGGGTCATTCATTGCATCAATCAGCTTTTGGCGGTCCAGCACGTTTACATTGATATGATGTGCGCCCTGTGCAAAGTAGCCGTTCAAAATACGGGTCAGGCAGTTTACACGAGCTTCGGGGGTAGTGCCCAAGGTGTGCGGCGTAATGGAGAAGGTATTGGAAATACCGTCCTGACAGCACTCGTAAGAAATCTTTGCCACAGAGTTCAAAGATGCCAGTGCACCCTCGGTGTCACGGCCATGCATGGGGTTTGCACCGGGTGCAAAGGGCTCGCCTGCACGGCGGCCATCCGGGGTGTTGCCGGTTTTACGGCCGTACACCACGTTAGAGGTGATGGTCAGCACAGACAAGGTGTGCTTTGCGCCACGGTAGGCAGGGGTCTTGCACAGCTCTGCATAGAAGGTTTCGGTAATCCAGCGGGCAATATCGTCTGCACGGTCATCATCATTGCCGTACTTGGGGAAGTCGCCCTCGGTTACAAAGTCTACAATCAGGCCACGCTCGTCCTTAATGGGGGTAACCTTTGCGTAGCGGATAGCACTGAGCGAGTCTGCCAAAACGGACAGGCCGCTGATGCCAAATGCCATCAGGCGCTCGGGCTCGGTATCGTGGAAGCCCATAATCAGGCGCTCGTAAGCGTACTTATCGTGCATATAGTGGATGGTATTCATGGTATTTACATACAGCTTTGCCATCCATGCCATATAGTGGTGCAGGGTCTGGGTCACTTCGTCTGCATCCAGTGCCACACCGGCAGGGAACACGGTGCCTTCGGGGCCAATCTGCTCGCCGTAAATTTCGTCCTTGCCGCCGTTCAATGCCATCAGCAGCAGCTTTGCCATGTTGCAGCGTGCACCAAAGAACTGCATCTGCTTACCGCACTTCATTGCGGAAACGCAGCAGGCGATGGCGTAATCATCGCCGTACACGGGACGCATTACATCATCGTTTTCGTACTGGATTGCGTCGGTGTCGATAGATACCTTTGCACAGAACTGCTTAAACGGCTCAGGCAGTGCGGCAGACCACAGCACCGTGATATTGGGTTCCGGAGAGGAGCCCAAGTTGTACAGGGTGTGCAGCATACGGAAGCTGCTCTTGGTAACCAAGGTACGGCCGTCCTGTGCCATGCCGCCTTCCGATGCGGTTACCCAAACCGGGTCGCCGGCAAACAAATCGTTGTATTCGGGGGTGCGCAGGTGGCGAATCAGGCGCAGCTTCAGCACCAAATCGTCCATCAGCTCCTGCACACCGCTCTCGGTGATTTTGCCTTCACGCAGGTCGCGCTCGAAGTAAATATCCAGGAAGGTGGTTACACGGCCCAGACTGTTTGCCGCACCGTTCTGCTCCTTTTGACCGCCCAGATAAGCAAAGTACAGCCACTGCACTGCCTCGTAGGAGTTTTCTGCCGGGCGGGTAATATCGCAGCCATACTCTGCTGCCATTTTTACCAGTGCCTGCATAAACTCGATTTGGCGGCTTACGTCTTCACGCAAGCGGATATTCTCGTCAGACATATCTCTTTCGCCCAAGCGGCGCATATCTGCCTTTTTCTGTGCAATCAAAAAGTCCATGCCGTACAGTGCCAGACGGCGGTAGTCGCCAATCAGGCGGCCACGGCCGTATGCGTCAGGCAGACCGGTCAAAATGCCGGCATGGCGTGCCTTACGCATGGTTTCGGTATATACACGGAACACACCGGTATTGTGGGTGGTGCGGTACTGGAACTCTCTGCGCACATCATCGCCCATGTCGTAGCCATAAGCTTCACAAGCCTGCTCCGCATTGCGGATGCCTGCAAAGGGGTTGATGGCACGATACAAGGGGTGCTCGGTTTGCAGACCCAGAATAATATCCTGTCCCTTCTCGATATAGCCGAGACGATAGGTCAAAATGGAAGAAACACGGTTGGTTTCTATGCCCAAAACACCGCCTTTTTCAGCCTCCTGCTTGAGCAGGTCCTGTACTTTAGCTGACAAGTGTTTGGTACGCTCGGTAGGCTCTGCTAAAAAGGAATCATCACCCGTATAAGGGGTATAATTCTTTAGGATAAAGTCCCGGACATCGATGGTGTCGTTCCAATTGCCGGGTGTAAAGTTTCTCCATGCGTTGTTGTTCATGCTTCTACCTCCGTAAAAGTATTAAAAAAGGGCAGGATCAATAGATCCTGCCCAGGCGTGCGGCTTAGTACATTCACTTGCTCCCTCACAGTTGTGCTGTGTTACGCCAGTTGCAAGTTACACGCTAAAAAATATCAGAAAAATGATGTCTTGTCAACAGGATTTTTTATAAAATTTTTAGGAGTATTCCTGCCGCAGTTCGTCCAAAAAAGTATAAAAGCAGTTCCTATTATTGCAAGCGTTTGCATTTTTGTTGCATTGCATTATCTCTGTGCGCCGGCCTTTACTGTACCGCCGCAGCCTGCCGTACTTTTTAGCCGTTTCTTAGTTGGAAACATGGTTTAATGGTCTTGTTCGATTTACACAATCTTAAATTTACACCTCGAATGGAGAGCACTCGATGGATATTTTTGATGTACTTTCTTTGATTGGCGGTCTGTGCCTGTTTTTGTTTGGCATGAACGTTATGGGCGAGGCGTTGGAGCGTCGTGCCGGCGGCAGCCTGCAAGGCCTGCTGAACAAACTGACCCAAAGCAAAACCACCGGCTTTTTAACCGGTCTTGGTGTTACCGCCGTAATCCAAAGTTCGTCAGCTACAACCGTTATGGTCGTAGGTTTTGTAAACTCCGGGCTGATGTCCCTTAAACAGGCAATCCACGTGATTATGGGTGCAAACGTAGGCACCACCGTTACCGCTTGGATTTTAAGTTTGGGCGGTATTTCCGGCGATAATCTCTTTTTGCAGCTGCTAAAGCCTACCTCTTTCACACCGGTTTTGGCTTTTATCGGCACGGTTTTGCTCATGTTTGGCAAATCCAGCAAAAAGAAGGATACCGGCACCATTTTACTGGGTTTTTCTACTTTGATGTTCGGCATGGATACCATGTCCTCTGCGGTTGGGGGGCTGGCAGATGTGCCCCAGTTCCAGTCCATGTTTATCATGTTCCAAAACCCCGTTCTGGGTGTTTTGGTAGGTGCACTGTTGACCGCTGTTATCCAGTCCAGCTCGGCTTCGGTTGGTATTTTGCAGGCGCTGTCTGTAACAGGGCAGGTCACCTACGGTGCCGCTGTACCGATTATCATGGGCCAGAATATCGGCACCTGCATTACCGCCATGCTTTCCTCCTTGGGCACCAACAAAAACGCAAAACGTGCAGCTGTGGTACACCTGTTCTTTAACATTTTGGGCACTACCATTTGCCTGCCCATTTTCTGGCTGGCAACCACCCTGCTAAAGCCCGCATTTATGGATGCAGCCACTACCCAGTTTGGCATTGCAGTGGCGCACTCCACCTTTAACGTCCTTTGCACTGCAATTTTGCTGCCTATGTCCGGCTTTATGGAAAAACTGGCTTACTGGCTGGTTCCGGACGACACCCACCGCCAGCACACGGTAGAGCTGGACGAACGCCTTTTGGCTGCGCCTTCCATTGCGCTGGACCGCTGCAATGCGCTTGCCTGCGAAATGGCAGAAACCGCCAGCCAAGCCCTGCTGTACAGCCTGAATGCACTAAACCACTACGAGCCTGCCTTTGCAGATTTTATCCATAAGGCAGAGGCCAAAACCGACCGCTACGAAGACCTGCTGGGTACCTACCTGATTCAGCTCAGCCGACGTCAAATCAGCGATGCCGACAGCCTGACCATTTCCAAGCTGCTAAAAGCCATCAGCGATTTTGAACGGATTGCGGACCACAGCGTAAACCTTTTGGAATCCGCACAGGAGCTGCACGACAAGTCGCTTTCGCTTACACCTGCCGCACAAAAAGAGCTGAACACCCTTTGCTGTGCGATTCGGGAAATCTTGCAGCTGTCCAATCAGGCTTTTACGCAAAACGACCTAGAGGCTGTGCGCAAAACCGAAGCGCTGGAACAAGTGGTAGACGACCTGAAGGCTGCGCTGCGCAACCGACATATTTTGCGGCTGAAATCCGGCGAATGTTCTCTGGAAGCCGGCTTTATCTGGGGTGATTTGCTCACCGATTTGGAGCGTACCGCCGACCACTGCTCTAACATTGCCATCTGCGTATGGGACGCAAATTCGGATAACATGAACGTGCACGAATCACTGCGTACTCTGGTGCAAAACGACCCGCAATTCAAAACTGACTATTGCCATTACTCTAAGTGGTTCGCTCTTGCGGACTGACTTTTTTCCCAACACAAAAGACCGGCTGCTGTACAGCAGCCGGTCTTTTGTGTCTTCTATCCGCCAATTTTTTCGTAGTCCGTAATGGTTTCGTCCGCCAATTCTTCTAATGCGGGCCAATCCGTCTGTGCGCTTTTTTCGTATATGCCTACCACGTAAAATCCCGCTTGCTTTGCTGTTTGCGCAGCATACAAGGCATCCTCGTATACGGCAGCCTGTGCAGGGGAAATCCCCCACTTTTCAGTGGCTGCAAAGTACACCGTCGGGCTGTTTTTGCCTGCGCCCACCGTTTCGCAGGAAAGAAAAAAAGAAAAATATTCTGCCACGCACATCTGCACCCCTGCCGCATGGAGCTGCGCTAAGTACCGGCGCACGCCGGGTTTTAAGGGAATATCTCTGGCATAATGCGCCTGCATTTGCTGCTCCATCTCCTGTGCGGTTTGCTGCGGTGTCTGCCGCAAACCAAAATGCTGCACAAACAACTCTGCCGACTGGGTGACCGTCAGCGTTTTTATCTGCTGCTGTATCGACGCAGGCACAGGGGAAAGCCCATGCCTTGTCAAAAAGCTATCCGCCAAATTCTCCCAATAGGGCATTGAGTCCACCAGTGTTCCGTCCATATCAAAAATCACAAACTTTTTGTCCATAACGCACACCCCGTTTTTGTCATTTTACCGCAGTTTTTCAATCCGCACAAGATTTCTCTGCGGGAAACGGCATCCACCGAAAAAATCGCAGTAAAAAAGAGAGAAGTGCGCAAGCACTTCTCTCTTTTTATCATCGCTTATACGGTGGCAGCAGCCACTTTTTATTGTTGTTTGCCCTTTTTCTCCTGATACAAACAGCGGGCAAAAATCACACTGGAGCTCACCGAAAGGGCCACACCAATCAGCAGGGAGATATAAAATGCCGGTGATGTGGGGTCGCTGATAGATGTTCCCATTACCGTAGCGGCACACAGACCAGGCCAAAAGCCCAAAATTCCTCCTGCCAAATAGGTAAAATACGGCACACCGATAGCGCCCATATACGCACTGACAAAATCACAGGGGAGCACACCCAGCGCACGCAGAAAAAAGGAGAAAAAGAAATCATGCTTTTTCCGAAAATGCTGGAACACCTGAATTTTGGGGTATTTTGCGGCAATGTTTTCCGACATGGCAGGACCGTACCAGCGCCCTACCACATACGGGATTGTAATTGTAATTGCCACGCCAACCGTATTTACCAAAAGCGCTATTGGCGTAGGGAACAAAATGCCTCCCGCAAAAAACAGCACCACAATCGGGAACACAACCGACAGGCTTTTTAAGCCGAACATTCCCAGCAGCACCAACGCCGCCAGCCAAGGCTGCTTTGGCGTATAGCGGAGGATATCCTCCAAGGTAAGGTTTTTACCCGCCGTTGCCGATGCCACTATTACCAGGCAGATGATAATGGGCAGTATGCGAAAAAAGATTTTTTTTGCAGAAAAATGCGCCTTCAACAAACTCACCTCCACATTGGAATCAACCTGTTCAAGGTGCAGTTTTATCACAGCTGCTGCGGCAGATGCTCTACCAGCCACTGATGGATGTCTCCCTGTACTTCCTGATAGTTGATTTCATTTAGCAGCTCATGCCGTGCTCCCGGGTACAGCTTCATGGAAACATCCTGCATGCCATGGGCCTGCATCTTGCGGAATACCGCCGCAACGCCCTTGCCGTAATTGCCCACCGGGTCCATATCGCCTGCAATCAAAAATACAGGCAGCTCTTTACGAAGCGTTTCGTACCATTCGGCACGGTTTGCCATTACGCTCAACTTGGAAAGGTCCTGATAGCCTTTGGCCGTAAACAAAAACATACACTGCGGGTCGTTGCGGTAACGGTCTACAATATCGTTATCACGGGTAAGCCAGTCCTTATCCGTACGCTGCGGCGTTGCTTTTTTATTAAAAGAGCCAAATGCCATTTTATCCAGCATTGCGCTGCGGTGGTAGGAGCCCTTTGCGGCAGCCACACGGCCACAGATGAATGCACCGATATTCGCCATCGGGTTTGGGCCGCCTGTACCGCAAAGGATTACACCGGTAAGCTCGCCGGAATACTGGGATAAATACAAACGGGAAATAAACGAGCCCATGCTGTGCCCAAACAGGAAATAGGGCAGGTTCGGATACTGTTTTTTCACAATCTCGGTCATTTTATGCAAATCTGCCACCAGATTTTGATAGCCGTTTCGCTCGCCGAAATAGCCGTACTGCTCACTCCGTGCCGACTGCCCATGGCCAATGTGGTCATGCCCACACACCACAAAGCCCTGCTGGGTCATAAACTCTATAAAACGCTGATATCTGCCGATATACTCGCACATACCGTGGGAGATTTGCAGCACACCAACAGGGGTCTGGCCGGGGGTATAAATCCAGCCCACAACCTGACTGCTGCCATCGGTGCTCAAAAAGTTTACTTCTTTTACGGAATAATCCATTTTGTCTGTTCTCCTACCGTTTTTTTATTCCTTGGTGTATCACCCACGGCGTATAAACCAAGCCCCTGTGTGTATCAATCGTATTTTGCCCAAATTTCCTGAATGGCGGCCTCATAAGCTTCTTTATCGAGGTAATAGCTCATGCCGTGGTCGGCGCCGGGAACAATCAGCAGCTTTTTCGGTGCCTGACAAGCCTCGTAGTTTTCGTAAGTCATGCTAACAGGCACAAAGTGGTCCTGCTCGCCATGCACAAACAATACAGGCACTTTACAATGCTTCATAGCATCAATCGTGGAGTAATCATCAATGCCAATGGAAATCTTCTTTTTGCACATCTGGTTGGCCAGCGCTCCACGCATACCAAATGCCATGTGCAAATTGTTCTTTGTTACGTGCTTTGCAATGGCACGAGGGGAGGTATAGCCGCAATCGCCCACTACCGCACGCACATTCGGCGGCAAATCCAAGCCTGTAGCCATCAGCACAGTGGTAGCGCCCATAGAGATACCGCCCAGATAGATGGGCATATCCTCGCCGCAGCGCTTAATTACCCAGTGAATCCAATCCAGACAGTCGTAGCGCTCCATCATGCCAAGGCCCATATAGGCGCCGCCGCTGTTGTTTTGGCCACGCTGCTCGATATACAAAACATTGCAGTTGTTTTTGTCCCAAAAATCCGCCGTCATGCCAAAATCGCTGCACCAGGAAGACCGCCACCCATGCACAGCAATAATTGCTCGCTTTGCGTTTTTCTGCTCAAACCAGTGGCCTGTCAGCACTACACCGTCATGGCTGAGGATTTGTACAACCTCGTTTTCACGGTTTGCCAAACGCTCGGCTGCGGCGGCACGCTCCTGCAAAAACACATTATTGCCGTGGGTACCGGATACCATGCGGCCGGCACGCTTTGCGGCTTTGGGCTCGTTGCGGTCCAACGCAAGGTCCACAAGGTTTTTGGTAACGGCATAGCTTGTCAAGGAAACCGCCGCTGCCGCCGCTACACCCGAAGCCTGCAATATCTTTTTCTTTGTATTATCCATAATACGCCACCTTTTCCTATTTGTACAACACTGCAAAAGCCCGTTTGTATACATCATAATACCATACTTGTACAAAAAGTGCGGTGGTTTCCCACCGCACTTCATACAAGCAATCGAAAGGCTATGGACGAAGCACGGACCTTTAACCGGATACCGGAGAGCCCCGAGATGCCCCCTTATGGAGTATCCGCTTTTGCCCAGGCTTCTAAACCAGCCGCCCCATTATTTGATGGGAAAGCGCTTCCTCTTTGCTTTATTCGCCCGAGCCCTTGCAGCCTTTGCAGCAGCCGCTGCACTTCCACAGTTCATCGGCAACCGGTGCCCAGTTCTTTGCGTAGCTTTCGCACTTACCGCACAGATGCTCGGCAGTTTCGGGAGACTGCAGGTCGGTAGAGTGTGCACCGGCACGCTTTACCATCTCCTGCAATTTTTCCGGGTTCTCCAGCATGGGGCAGGGACGCAGCATATTATCATTAAACGGCTGACCGTCGTGGTATGCCATGAACATAGGCGACTTTAAGCACTCCATCAGGGTCTTTTCCCGGATATTGGAGTCGGAATAGTGGATGAATACGCAAGGGTCTGCGTCGCCGTTTGCATTGATGTGCAGATAGCGTCGGCCGCCGGCAATACAGCCGCCTACGTACTCTGCATCATTCTGGAAGTCCATAGCAAACAAGGGTTTTGTGCTGCGCAGGTGGCGAATACGACGGTAGATTTCGGAGCGCTGCTCTGGGGTGGGCAGCAGGTCCAAAGAGGCATCGTTGCCAACGGGCATATAGTGGAAGTACCAGATGAAGTAAGCACCCAAATCAATCAGGCTCTGGTAGAACTCCTCGGAGGAGATAGAGTCCCAGTTTACGCTGGTATAGCAAGAGGAAATACCGTACAGCAGCTTCTTGCGGTGCAGCAGCTGCATTGCGGAAATAACCTTTTGGTAAGTGCCCTTGCCACGGCGGCTGTCGGTAGCTTCTTCGGAGCCTTCCAACGAGATAGCCGGTACAAAGTTCTTTACACGAAGCATTTCATCTGCAAATGCCTCATCAATCAGGGTTGCATTGGTAAAGCACAAGAATACACAGTCAGAGTGTTTCTCGCACAGGCGAATCAAATCATGTTTGCGCACCAAGGGCTCGCCGCCGGTATAGATATACAGGTAAACGCCCAGCTCCTTGCCTTGGCAAATGATGTTGTCAATCTCATCATATGTCAGGTTCAGCTTATTGCCATACTCAGCTGCCCAGCAGCCGGTGCAATGCAGGTTGCAGGCAGAGGTGGGGTCCAGCAGAATGGTCCAAGGGATATTGCAGTTCAGCTCCTTACGCAGCTTTTCCTGCTTGGGCCAGCCAATCAGTGCAGTGTTGATAAAGAAGTTTGTTGCCAAAGTCTTGACTACTTCGGGGTCAATATCGTTTACCAGATTCATGACGTACTGATGATAAGGATGCTCCGGGTTTTGGATGACATCACGCAGAATCTTGCGGTGATTTTCAAACTCTCCGTTGGAAAATTTATCTGCCCAGTCCATCATCTTCAACATATTCTTTTGCGGATCTTTATACAGATAACGAAAAGCCTGCTCCAAACCAAACTTCTTCAATGTTGTTGTTGCGTCCATTTTTGTACACTCCTTTACTCTGCGATTGTAATAGCGTCGGTCTTATAAATAAACTTTACAGTGCTATCGGTATCAGCCTCATTGCCGGAGAATGTGGTGTAGCCCTTTGCTGCATCAATCGAAGCAGTCAGGCGGTCTGCCAGGTTGCCCATATCATTTTCAGCCAAATCAATCAGCTTTTGGATGCCCTGCTGCATAAACTTGTTCAAGCCGTCGGACAGGGTCTTGGAGCCGTCACGCAGCTGTGTAATGCCGCCAATCAGGGCAGGGGACTTATCCTTCATGGTCTGGATGCCGCCGGACAGCTGGCCCACACCGGAGCACAGCTCGTTGGTGCCGTTCTTCAGGGCATCGGTGCCGCCAATCAGCTGGTTTGCACCTGCTGCTGCGCTGGCAACACCAGAAGTATAGGTCAATAGACCCAGATAAAAACCATTGTAGCTATCCAAGGAAGCCTTCAGGCCAATGATTGCCTTTGCGCCTTCAGCAGCAGCCTGCAGCTGTGCCTGCACCTCGTCAGATGCCATCATCTCGGAAATCTTTTTCTGCACCTGATTTTCCGTATTGGAAGCAATCAAGCCCTGCACTTCCTCGCTTGCCATTTTTTCCTGTGTAAGCTGCTCGGCCTGTGCAGCGATAATCCCTTTGACCTCATCGCTTTCCATCTGATTTTCAACTTCTTTTTGCATTGCAGCAGTTACGGCTGCATTTACAGCTTCCTGCTGTTCGGGAGTAACCAGGCCTGCTGCAACGGCTGCGTCGTACTGCTCCAGCGTCATGCTCAAGGCCTGCTGCACCACAGCAGTGCGGAAAGCAATCTCGTTTTCCTGCACCTTCTGGGTTACGTTTTCACGGACAGCGGCGGTAACGCCAACAACAACCTGCTCGCCAACCTGCTTGCTGACTACGTCCGTAACGGCTGCCTGAATTTCGGCACGATGCTCCTCTACGCCTGCGGTTACCTTTTGCAGTGCGGTCTGGTATACGGCGTTTTCGTCCAAGGAAGCAATCACGCCGTTTAATACATCCGCATAGTTGGCAATGGTCAAGGTGGGAACATCCACGCCTGCGGCTGCCAGCTGCGTGTTTGCTGTTGCCAGCAAGGTGTTAAACACCTGCTCGGCACCACCGTTCAGGGCTGCGCTGTTTGCATCCAGCGTAGTCAAACCGTCGTACAGCTGCTTTGCGCCGCCCTGCAGCTGGCTTGCGCCGCTGTTCAAAGCATCTGCGCCTGCCTGCAGCTTTGTGGACCCGGCAGACAGCTGATTGATGCCGTCCACCAATGCCTGTGACTGCTCCAGCAGGGTGCACAGACCGCCGTACAGCTTATCGGAACCGCCCATCAGCTGGTCCATACCGGACTTCAGGCTGCCTACGGAGCCGGTCAAATCGCCCAAATCCAGCTGGTCGCTGTCCAGTCCCTCAGCCAGTGCAGTGCTTACCAGAGTCATGGTAGTACCCATTTCAAAGTTTTCCACGTCTGCGGTAATTTCCACATAATTGGGAATATCCAGCTCGTCCTTTTTCAGGTTCAGGTTTTCCTGCAAGCCGGGGAAAGCGATGCCGACCACAGCAATCTGCTCGCCCATGTTTTCCATCTTGCCGTTGGTAACGTTTACATTGCGGAACACGTTGGTGTCCAGCATAGTGCCTGTCATAACCGTAAAGGGCACGTAGATTTTTTCTGCTTTGCCATTTACTTTTACAGACTCAAAACGAGTATTTTCGTAGTCGAAGCGAATGGTAACCTTACCGCTCTTGCCTGCCAGTTCTTCGGCAGTAATTTCCTTGCCGTCCAGCTTGTAGGAAATGTGCATCTTTACCGGAACTTCCTTATCCGAAGTACCCTGATAATAGATGTCGTTGCCCTGTGCGTCCCAAACCAGACCGCCCTTGCTGTCGGTGGTAAAGGTCTCGTCGCCCTTAACGTTCTGGATATTGGAAAGGCTGGAAAAATCCGTCAGGGTAGCGGCTTTATCCGCATTTTTCAGCCAGTTATTTACGATGACTTTCTGCACGGCGCCGTCCTGTGCGGCAATCACGTACACGGTTTCATCTCGGTGTGCTGTTGCACTGCCCTGACTGGAAACCACAGCCGTTTCCTTTGCGGGTTCAGAGCCTGTGGGTGTTTTATTGCGGCTGCCTGCCGCATAAACTGCACTGCCCGCCGTGCCGAAAATCAGCCCGGCGCAAATGGCAGATGCGATGATTTTTTGGGTGGTTTTGCGTTTCATTTTCCAATTGCCTCCTTATCTGCTTTTACGGTGCAGACCCGTCTCATATCTAAAGTAGTAGCACAAACCAGTTTGTCGCACAGCAGCAGCAGTGCCGGCAGAATCAGAATGACGCAAACCATGCTGATTAAAGCGCCTCGTGCCATCAACATACACATGGAACGAATAATATCAATGTTGGAGTACAGGGCTACGCCAAATGTAGCGGCGAACAAACCCATGCCGGAAACAATAACCGAGGGGATAGAAGTTGCCAGTGCAATGCGCACGGAATCCTTTTTGCTTTGGCCCTGCATACGCTCCATCTTGTAACGGGTGGTCATTAAGATTGCGTAGTCAACCGTTGCACCCAACTGAATGGTACTGATGCAGATAGGTGCAATAAACGGCAGGCTTTGGCCCAGATAGTGGGGCAGGCCCAAGTTGATGAAGATTGCGGTTTCGATAACTGCAATCAAAATAAAAGGCAGCGAGAAGCTCTTTTCCACCAGTGCGATAATCACAAAGATTGCCAAAATGGATACCGCATTTACCACACGGAAGTCGTGTGCGGTAGTTTCAATCATATCCTTCATGCAGGGGGCTTCGCCAATCAGCAGGCCGCCCTCATCGTACTTTTTCAAAATAGCGTTCAACTGGTCGATTTGTGCGTTGACCTCGTTGCTGGCGACTTTGTATTCGGAGTTAATCAGCATCAGCTCCCAGTTGTCGCTCTTCATGATGCTCAAAATGGATTCGGGCAAAATCTCGTCCGGGATACGGCTGCCCACGATGGACTCCATACCCAGTACGTACTTAATGCCGTCTACCTGCTCCATTTCTTCCATCATCTTATGGATTTGGCGATTGGGAACGCTGCGGTTCACCAAAACCATATGGGTAGTAGCAATATCAAATTCTTCCGTCAGCTTATTGTTTGCAATCACGTATTCCATATCTTCCGGCAGGCACTGGCCCATATCGTAGTAAACCTCTTGATTGGTTTGGGTATAACCACGGTAAGCAGGCACCGCACCGATTGCAAAGATAATCAGGAAGATGGGTGCGGCCTTTACTACGGCACGTGCAAAGCCATGCATATCCGGAATCAATGCACGGTGCTTGGTTTTTTGCAGCGGTTTATCCAGCAGTAAAATCATTGCCGGCAGCACGGTAACGCAGCCCAAAACGCCCAGCAAAACGCCCTTTGCCATTACGATGCCCAAGTCGCGGCCCATGGTAAAGGTCATAAAGCACAGGGAGATAAAGCCCGCCACGGTAGTAATGGAACTGCCGATAACACTTGTCAGGGTCTGGTCAATTGCAATTGCCATTGCCTCGTTGTTGTCGGCAACTTTTTCACGCTGCTCGCTGTAGCTGTGCCACAAGAAGATGGAGTAGTCCATGGTAACAGCCAGCTGCAACACAGCGGAAAGCGCTTTTGTAATGTAGGAGATTTCACCCATAAAGTAGTTGGTACCCAGATTCAGCAGAATCATCATACCAATAGACGCCAGGAACACAAACGGAACCAGCCAGCTGTCCAACAGCAGCAGCATTGCGGCACAAGCCAGCAGAACTGCCAGACCAACGTAAATGGGTTCTTCCTGTTCGCACAGGTCTTTCAGGTCGGTAACCAGAGCCGACATACCGGAAACGTAGCACTGCTTGCCGCACACGGAACGAATTTCTCGGATAGAATCCATGGTAGCGTCCTCAGATGTGGCCGTGTCAAAGAATACAGCCATCATTGTGGAGTGCTCTGTATTAAACTCTTTCAAAACGCTGTCGGGGAACAGCTCCATCGGAACCGAAACATCCACCAGCGAGTCATACCAGACTACTGTTTCCACGTGGTCAACCTGTTCGATTTTATCTTTCAGCTTTGCCACGTCTTTGTGGGGCATATCCTCTACAATAATAAAGGAGAATGCGCCCTTGCCGAAATCGTCCATCAGTTCGTGCTGACCAATGACCGTATCCATGTCTTCCGGCAGATAATCAAGCATATCGTAATTGATTCTGGTGCCCAGCATTCCAAAACAGGAAGGAATGATTAACACAAAAGCCAGAATCAAAATGGGAATGCGGCACTTTACTACCGCCTTGGAAAAATGCATCAGACTTCACATACCTTTCTTGGCAGAAATAAATTTAAGGTGTACAAAAGCTATCGCAGCAGGTTTTCATCGTTAAACACTACATAGATTTACTTTCGATACACTTTTACAGCAAGCAAAATGGTGATGATATTCAGGATGCCTTCGGCCAGCAGTGAGATGCCCAGCAGAATCATTGCGGCCTGTGCACTTTCGTACGGGCGGAAAATCAGTAAAAAACCAACCACACCGGTAACAATCGCAGCGCCTAATATCAGCCACCAGTGCCGAATCCCAAATTGTCTGGAATCAATTGCAATCTGGATTTTCAGCAGTGCATCTACCAAAATGCAAATGCCCAGCAGCACACTGGTAAAGCGCACCAGCTCATTTGTACGAATCAGCAAAATTACACCCAGTGCAATCAAAAAGATGCCAAATGCTAAATCAAACTGGAAGGCCAGCCGATACAAATCTTTTGAGATATATCCAATGATTTTTACAATGCCAAACAGAATCAGCAGCACGCCGCCAATGCGGCACAGCAAGGAAATCGAAAAGCCGGGCTTTGCAATCAATACACACCCTAAAGCACACAGCAGGCTCGAAAGAATGATATAGCCGTATTTTGCCATGCGCAGCTGTTTGTTCGAATCCACGATGAAAACCTCCTTGTCTTTGTTGTAGCCTTATTGTATCTACCTGCGACGTTTTTTCCCATATGCAAGAAAAGCTTTTGTGTCTGTAATTTGGGCATTCTCTCTGATTTGCCTAAAAATTCCTGCACATTTGTATTTTTTCGCAGAGGTTTTTCTCTGTACTTTACGTTGTATCAAACTTATTTTGCTGTTTTTGACGTTTTTTCAGAAGCGGCAAACTTTACGTTTTGTTCTATTTTTTCGGCAAAAAAAGCGGCTGTGCCAAAAGGCACAGCCGCTTTTTATTATTCTGCTCTTGCAAACCTTGGCAAGGGCATTTTTTGCATTACACCAATAATTTTTCCCGACAGCAGCACTGTCAATAGCGAATAGGCGATTCGGCTCAGCGGGATATAGGATAATGCCATCACCAGCACAATCAGGTCGCATGCCAAATAAGCCCACTGAATATCCATATGTGCAATTTTTGAAATGCTCATGGCTACCGCATCGTCTCCGCCGGGCGCACCGCCAATGCGCACGCAGATACCCACGCTTACACCTACGAAAATTGCGCCAATCACGGCAGCTAAAAGCGGGGTTTCTGCAAGCCAAGGCCACAACGGGTCAAACTGCTCGCAAATTTTGTATGCAACGGAGAACCCTGTAGACGCAATCACTGAGTATGCGATAAACAGGTTTCCAAGCATTTTCCAGCCCAGTATGTAGCACAGGGTATTCATAATAAAGCCGGACACTGCGGGCGAAATATGAAACCAGTACTCTAATAATAAAGTAAGGCCCAGTATACCGCCCTCGGTTACGCCGGATAAAGAGTGTACATTATAAAGTCCAAATGCAAGCAATGCGCTGCCAAATAAAGCTAATGCGCAGTAAGACCACCGCATTTGCTGCACTGTAGTTTTGATTGTTTTCCATATAGAGTATTGCTGTTGATTACGTGACATTTTCTAGCCCTTTCCTGTATATCTGCCGAGATATTCCATCTTGTTGTTCTTGTTTAGATAGTATAAACTCTGGTATAATACTAGAGTCAACCCCTAAAAGGAGGTTTTCTTTATGGAACAATACTTTAAGATTGGCGAAATTTCTCAATTATACGGCATCGGCGTAGACTCCCTGCGTTATTACGAAAAGCTGGGACTGATTCACCCCGTGCGCTCCGAAAGCGGCTACCGCCTGTACAGTATGCACGACCTATGGTGCTTAAATGTAATTCGAGATTTGCGTGGGTTGGATTTCAGCATGGAACAAATCCACGATTATTTGGCCGGGCATACTGTTGCCTCCACCCTTACGCTGTTAGAGCAGGAAAGCAATGCTATTTTGCAAAAAATGCAGGCACTGGAAAAGCTGCACAACAATGTAGAACAGCGTATGCAAACCATCCGTGCAGCCGAGCATCAGCCCGTAGATGTTTTTGAAATCAAGCAGTACCCCACACGGCGCTGCTTTTCCATTCAGGAAGAATATACCAATGATGAGGAAATGGATATCCTCATCAAGCGGCTGCTGAATTACGACAAAAGCCGTTTTTACATTATCGGCAACAACCAAATCGGGTCTACCATTCCGCTTGCGCAAGCACAAAAAGGCAGCTATAAAACCTATAACTCTACCTTTATTTTAGATACCAATGGCGATTGCGAAATGGAGGCAGGGGATTACCTCTGCATCAGCTATCGGGGAAACTGCAAACGAAACGCATACTACATCCCTGCCTTATTTGCTTATGCAAAAGAGCACAACCTTACCTTAACCGGCGATATCCTAGAGCTGCTGTGGATTGATATTCACATTTCCGCCGACCCGGAAGAACAAATGATTGAGCTGCAAGTACGTGTACAGCCAAAATAAAAACAGCCCGCTGCTTAGCGGGCTGTTTTTTTGCTTTTACTTGTGGGTTACAGCTTAGCCAACAGGCAAAACTTCAACAATCTTGCACACCAGAGAGCTATCGGTGATGTACTCGTTGCTTGCCTTCAGCTCGTCCAGCACTGCGGTATCTTCCTCCAGCTCCAAACGAACAACTGCACCCTGATGGCGTTCTTCCTTGGTTTGTGCAGCAGTGTTAGGCTTGTCGAAAACAATCTTTGCAATCTTATCACGCTTCAGGTTGGTCATGGTTGCGTTGGTGGGTGCCAGATTGAACACAATGTGGTTTTCGTCAGCAACACCCGGGGTCAGGATTGCAATGTTGGGGGTGCCGTCTGCATTAACGGTAGAAACGACCGTCACGCCGGAGTACTTGCCGATTTCTTCCAGCAATGCAGCCTGATCCAGATTGGTATACATATTGGTGCTGACGGAAGGAGTGGTAACTGCGTCCAGCTTTTCGCCGTTAGCAGAAGAACTCTCGCTTGCTGCACCGCAAGCTGCCAAACCCAGTGCCAGCATTGCACACATCATAATTGCTAAAAACTTTTTCATAAGTAATTCTCCTTATTTAGAATGGTAGGATTTTAACAAGTTTTAGAAAAATTGTCAATGTTTTTACCGTTTTGCTTACAAAAAAATGCCGCAAATCTTATTTGCGGCATTTCTGGCGGAGATGGTGGGAGTCGAACCCACGCGCCGCTCTCGCGACCTAAAGCATTTCGAGTGCTCCCTCTTACGACCACTTGAGTACATCTCCATATATTCAGTTTATGCTTTATGCTGCAAAATGCATTTATATGCTGCTTACAGCTAAAATAGTATACCAAAAAGCGCCCCCACCGTCAACGGTAGAGGCGCTTTTTTCAACAGTAAGCAGTTTTTTCTTTTTCCAGCAGGCCGTCCAGCTTTTGCAGTGCATCCGCAACCAACTGTCCCATAGGCAGGCTTCCTATTCCGGCGACCAACGTTTCGCATCGATTCATAGGTATCAGAATACGCGTAGCACGGCTTTGGCCCACTGCAGCAGCCATTGCAGGCGAAATCTCTCCCAAAAGGGCATCGGCCAATACAATGCCGATTGGTCCCATGATAATATCCGCACGGCGGCTGTTTACAACAACAGCATTTTCCCCTGTGGCAATGCGCTTGGCCCCGCCCTTCATCATATTTTCAGTGGCCATACTATTGGTTCCCACTGCGGTTAACACCACATTGGGATACTGCTGTAAAATCGCTTCTACCAGCTCACGGCCCAATTTTCCGCCCTGACCGTCAATTACCAAAATTTCCACTGCCAATTCTCCTTGTTTGCAAAATGTTTTTTCCAGTGTATCACAATTTTGCACAAGGGGGAATGCCTTACTTTAACACACCTGCACGGCGCAAGCCCTGCACCAAGATGGGCAGCAGCACCAACTGCGCCACAATGCCGGGCACAGCACCCAACACTGCACCGGACAAAAATGCAGAGAAGGGAAATGCCGAGCTGCTCATGCCAGCCATAACAAAACGCACTGCACCCCACACCAAACGGCCGGCAATCATGGACGGCACCAAAGACAGGTACACACCCAGCACGCCTTTATCCTTTACCTTGGGGTAAATCAGGCCTACCACCAAGCCGTAAACGGCCATTTCAAATGCCATGCTCAGGCCAATGGGGTAAATGGGAGGCATACTAAACAGCACAAAGCGCAGCAGGGGAGCCACAAAACCCACGAGTGCTGCCCAGAATCCGCCGCACAGGTAGCCTGCCAACAGTACCGGGAAATGCATCGGCAGCAGCATACCGCCAATTTGCGGGATTTGTCCTGTCAAAAAGGGCAATACCTGACACAAGGCCAGCATCAAACCCGCCAGCACCAATTTTTTCATAGGGAAGTTTTTCTTTTCGTTCATACCAATTCTCCTTCTTTATTCAGGCGAAAACGCAAAAAAGGTGTCTGCCCTTTTATAAAAGGACAGACACCTTCCTGATGTCTTTTGTATAAAACCAAATAATCTTTTAATCTTTTGCTATTCCGCCGGGGTCCTATATTGGGGCTTGTGCCCGCTTATGCCCGCTTCCTGCGGAACAAACAGAGTATAGCAAATCCGCTCTTGCTTTGTCAATCAATCTACAATCATTCACTTTACGTATTTTGCCAAAATCTGCTGCACCTGCTGTTGTTCCAGCATACAAAGCGGGTTTGGGGCAGCATTGCCTTTTCGCAAAGCAAGATGCCAAGTGGAAAGCCCGATCCACTTGCCGTGCTTATACCCTGTATGCGGGGTACGACCCTCACACACAAAGCCGTGTTTTTGATGAAATGCCTCACTTGCAGGGTTAGGGTCCGCAATCAGTGCATATACATTCCATACACCCTGTTGCCGCAGAATCTCCAGCAAGGGGCGGTACAGGGCATCACCTACGCCCATACCACGGGCATCCGGTGCACAGTAAATGGTGATTTCCCGGTCCCAGTCAAATGCCTCACGCTCGTGCCAGCGATGTGCGCACGCATAGCCCATCAGGTTTCCATTGGTATCCCGTGCAACCAACAGCGGTGCTACTGCTATTGTATCCTCCACCCATTTTTCGTACTGGGGCAGGGTAGAGGGTGTGATTTGAAAGGTTGCCGTGCTGTTTTCCACGTACCAGGTATACAGCTGCAAAATATCTGCTGCATCTGCTTTGGAGCCCAGTGTAATATGCAGGCGGCGGCTTTCGGCCCATGCTGCACAAAGGGCTTCCTTTTGCGCCTTGGGCAGCTTTTTCAGGGCCGCCTCCCGCCGCATGGCAGCGCCGGCGTTTTCCAGCCGCTCCAAGTAAGCAAATCCCTCGGGCGGAAAGGCATGGGTAAACTTTGCACCGCCGTTTCCGCTTTTATGGGCATACAGCCGTGCTTGCGGGTCGTTGGTCCAGCCGGTGTACAATCTATCACCTGCACAGCGTACCATATAAACAAAGGCAAGGTTTTTTTCGGTTTGCGGCATAGCGGGTAACTCCTTTTGTGATACTTACAGTCTGCCGTTATTACGCAGCACCTGTCGGCAAGCCTCGATAGCGGTTTCCTTGGTATCTGCGGTAATCAAAAAACGGCTGGCATGGCAAAAACGGATTCCCTCCAGGCCACTCTTTTGTGCGATAACCTCCGGGGTTTGACCTGCCCAAGAAGCAGGGAAGGGCAGCTTGCTGCGCTTGGTTTTGCGGTCGGTAACGCACTGTGCGCTCCAGCCGCCACGCTGGCTGGGATACACTACAAACAGTGCATCGGTACGGTACAGGCCATTTTTCCAAGGCAGGTAGCAGGGCAGAACCACAATACCATTCTGGCTTGCCTGATAAGCTGCCTGCACCTTTTCATCGGCACGGTTAACGGCACGTGCGGACTCGATTTGGCGCTCCAAAATCTGGCGGGCCACTGCTACCGCTTGGAAAAAGCAGGTATCGCTGTCCTGCTCGGAATCCCAAACCGGATTGAAAAAGCCGATTGCGTCACAAAGGCTGTTCTGCTCGCCGGTGTTATCGTTCAGGTCCAAAGGCTGCACAAAGTTTTCGTCAATCAGGCGTGCCTGATTTTCACCTACCAGACCCGGGCCGAGTACCTGCCACAGCAAGCCAAAGGCCGCATAGGGCACACCGTTTGCACGGTACTCTCGCGGCTCCTGATGATGGTCGAACATACCAAAGCCTACGTCGTATACGATGCCGTCAAAATCCTCCGGCACAACAAAGCCACGTGTAATTTTAATATCAGGGCGCACAATCTGTAAAAGTGCTGTAGAAAACACATCATCGGCGTGGAATTTTCCGCCGTGTGTAAAGCCGGTTGCGGGAATTTTCATGATTGGTACCTCCTGAAAAAGCGGCAATATGCCGCTGCGCCTTTATCAAAACATTTTTTGTATAACGCCTTATATTAGCATAATTTCTGCTATATACGCAAGCCGCATTCTGTGCGGAATACTGTCGATTTTCGGTACTGATTGTGCTACAATGTAATAAAATCTTTACTTTTTGAGGAGGTGCCTATGAAAAAAACATCTTATTCCGGCGGTATGCATACTGCCCCTGTTCCTAAAAAAAGCTCTCGTATTGGTCCCTTTTGGCTGGCTGCCCTGCTGCTTCTGGCTATGATTTGTTTTTTGCTGTATTGTGTCGCTACAGGCACTTTTTCTCAAAAGCAAACTCTGGCACCGCCCCAGCAGCCCTGCATTGTTCGCTTGGACGAAATCTGGTCCGACGAGTTGGCCGGCTGTACGGACAAAGAGGCTATGCAAACCCTGATTGATAAAACGGTAGACCGCATTGCTGCGCTGCCTGCCCCTGTAAATGCACTGGCATGGAGCGGCCGCACCTCCGATGGAACTGCACTTTTCCAAGACAGCACCCATCAGTTAACGGTTTCTCCCGTGCTTGCCGAGGAAGGCTTTTTGAAGCATCCCTTTGATGCGATGCAGTATTTGGTTGGTGCCGCACGAAAAGCAGGTTTTACCGTTTATCTGGAAACCGCTGAAGCAGGGCCGGATGATGCTGACGCAGCGCTGGCCAAAATCCATAATACCCCTTACTTAACCCATAAAAACACCGCTTCGCCTGCCGAGCCCTGCTGGACTGCCGGTGATGCCGCTTTATTCAACGGCGAAGGCAACAGCCAAACCGCTGCATTATTACTGCAAAAGCCTGATGCGCAGGGCACCGGTGTTGTGCTTGGCCGCTGGAGCGTCCTGCGTACTGATTCCATGGATGCGGCTTTATTTGCAGCTTTTTCCGATGGTGAGGCAGCCGACCCTGCTGCGGCATGGGGGGAACAAAAGCAGGCGCAAACCTTAGCAGTTACCTACCCCCAGCATGATAAAGAAACCCTTTATTCCGGCAAGGTATTTTTAATGGGTACCAGTAACCCGGATGCTCCGCTGGTAATAAACGGTACAGCTGTAGAAACCCGTGGCGCACATGGCGCTTGGGGTACTGTATTAGAATTAAACGTGGGCGAAAATACCGTTACTTTGGAAAACGGCGGCGAGCCCTTAACCTTTACCGTCATTCGCGGTGAGCCGAAAAAATACCCGCCGAAGGAACCGCAGCCGGATGGCACCATGGGCGAAGAAGCAATCGGTAAAAAGATTGTTGTAACCGATGCCATTGCCAGTGCACTGGAACAGTGCTGGGATTCCTCCTCCATTCAGGAAACCTTGTACCAAGGCGCTGTGGCCGAAATCGTAGATGTGGTAGAGTACCAAAGCGGCGCAAAACTTACCCACGGCTACAAGCTTTCCACCGGTGGATACGTCCGTGCTGCCACTACGCAGATTCAAGACCTGCCGGATGCAGCTTTTACAGGCGCAAAAATCTATGAGGACGAAGCAAGCCGCTGCACTGTGCTGGAATTTACCGGCAGCGGAACGCCTGCTGTTTTTCATAAGTGGGAGGGCAATACCTTAACCCTTACCATGCTTTCTGCCCAGTGGAACGGCGAGATGCCTGCCTGCGAGCGATTTTCCGGCTCGGTACAGCAAAACGGCAAGGATTTTACTTTAACCTTGCCCTTCAATCCCGCAGACCCCCTGTACGGATGGGCCGTCAACTACGAAAACGGCACCACTAAGCTGTACTTTAAGCACACCCCGCAGGTATCTGCCGGTGAAAAGCCCCTGACCGGAATCACCATCATGCTGGACCCCGGCCACGGCGACGCAGATAACGGTGCAGTGGGTGCCGGCGGCCTGACTGCTCCTATGGAAAAGGACGCCAACCTTGCTGTGGCGCTTACCGTACGCACCCGTTTGGAGAAACTGGGCGCCACTGTTTTGATGACCCGTGAAGACAACAGCTTCCCCACATTAGGGGACCGTGTTACTGCACTGAACACCCAGCACCCGGACTTGTTTTTGTCCATTCACCACAACAGTGTGGAGCTTACCAAGGACATCAATCAGGTGCACGGCACAGAGGCCTACTGGTTCTACCAAAACAGTGAGCTGCTGGCAAATCTGTTAACCGACAGCCTGACCCAAGCCATTAGCGCTGTAAGCCCGCAGGAGCCCAAAAACCGTGGCACCCGATATGGCTACTACTATGTAACACGCTCGAATATTTGCCCCGCAACCCTGTTGGAAGTTGGATTTATGGCAAACCCCATCGAGTACGAGCTTTGCACTGACCCTGATTTTATTCAGGTGGAAGCCGGCGGCATTGTACGAGCTATCTATCAGTTTTTGTTTACGCTAAATCCACCTATTCCTCAATAAACCAAAAAAGAGCCGCTGCGCTGCAAAGCGCACGGCTCTTTTTTATTGTAACTTCCCAATAATCTATTTTTTTGCAGACACTATCCATTTTGAGGCCCAAATTTGTGTGTTATACTAAAACTACATTAAGATAACATTAAGGTGGGCTTAGCTATCATGGTAGATGCAGTTATTTTTGATATGGACGGACTCATGTTCGACACCGAAAGTGTATGGTGTACTCTTTGGAAACCTACGCTTGCTGTTTTCGGCATGGAAGAACCGGAGGGGCTGGCCGATGCAGCACGTGGTACGGCTGGCGTACAGCTGAAAAATACGATTGCTCAATACTGCGGCCCTGACTGTGATTCCGATGCCATTTTAACAGAGCTGTGGCATCAGGCAGACTTGGCTTTTGCCCGCCATGTAGAAAAAAAGCCCGGTTTAGACGCACTGCTTGCCTGGCTTGCAGAAAAGCAGATTCCCATGGCTGTTGCCAGCAGCAGTATGCAGCACTACATCCGCAATAATCTGGAGCTGGGGCAAATCGGCAAGTATTTTTCCGTTATTGTCAGCGGTGATAGGATTGAGCACTCCAAGCCTGCTCCCGACATTTTTCTAAAAGCAGCAGAAGAACTAGGTGTACAGCCCAGCCGCACGCTGGTTTTGGAGGACAGCTACAATGGTGTTCGTGCCGGATATGCCGGTGGGTTCCTCACCGTTATGGTGCCGGACATCTTGCCTGCCAACGAGGAAATGGCGCAAAAATACACGGCTTGCTGCAAGGATTTGTTTGAAGTAAAAGATTTGTTAGCACAGGGCAAGCTCGGTTAATGCCTAAAATAAGGGGAGCGTATCGGTTGGATACGCTCCCTTTTATTTTGCCCCAATACGGGTGTCTTTACTTTTCACTGGGGTCCGCAATCTCCAAAAAGGCCTGATTGGGTGCACACATGGCAAATGCGTTTTTGTCTTTAAGCCAGCCAAAGCTCTCGCACACATGGTCGTTACAGGGGCTTGCTACAAATGCCGCTGCGCCGTCCTTTACCTGAATATGCACCTCCTGATTGTAGGTCTGCACATCATAGGTTTTATCCTCGTCCAGCGGAATCGTCATTTCTTTGGTTGTGCCGTCCTTTGCCTGATAGGTCAAAAAGGCGCACAGCTCTGCATCGCCCTTACGGGAGAGCAGCCCCCAAGCCACAAGGCCCAATGCCAAAACCAGAATCACACCTGCGAAAATCCAGTTCATTTTTTTATTTGCTGCTGTTTTATTTTGTTCTTTCACCGATTTTAAGTTCCTTTCCGTGTTTACATAAAAATGCCCGTCGGCTTAAATCGACGGGCAGAGAATGTACAAGTTTACTCCTCGATGGTGCTATGCTCCAGCACATAGGCACGGGCACGCTCCAGCACCATACCGTGGCGCAGGTTTTTGCCAACAGCAGTCTTGCTGAATTCTTCTGCTGTTTTATTTGCCTTTTCCGCACGGGCTGCAAGCTCAGCGTTTACCTGTTCTTCCGTAGGCTCCAGACCTTTCTGTGCTGCAAGCATTTCCAGCGCATAGCCAATGCGCAGCTCCAGCTCTGCACGGGCACGCATACTTGCGTCAAACTCCTCCTTGGTGCGGCGAGTCTGCTGGAGGAACTGGCCCAAAGTAATGCGCATCATTTGCAGCTGCATCTGAATCTGGGTCATCTTTTTCTGGTATGCCTGCTCTACCAAAGGAGAGGGCAGCTCACCCTCGCAGCAAGCACCCAGCTGGTCCAGCAGATGACTGCGTGCAGCATCCATAGCACTCTGCTTACGAGCCTGCTCCATCTTTTCACGAATCTGGGCACGATAAGCTTCCATAGTATCTACGCCGCCCACTTTTTTTGCAAAATCTGCATTTAATGCGGGAATCTGGCGCACATTTACACTATGCAGCACAATGTGGAACACAGCTGCTTTGCCTGCCAGCTCCTTTGCGTGGTATGCTGCAGGGAAGGTAACCTGAATATCAAACTCCTCGCCGCCTGCGTGGCCCAAAATGCCTTCCTCAAAGCCGGGAATCATACGGCCGCCGCCCAGAGGAATCTGTGCGTTTTCTGCCGTACCGCCCTCAAATGCTTCGCCATCCACGTAGCCCTTGTAGTCCACGATAGCAATGTTGCCCTTAACCGCCGGGCCTTTATGGGGCACCAGCGTTACATTTGCGCTGCGTGCACGCTCCAGCTGCTGGTCAATTTCCTTATCGGTTACGGCAACCGGTGTGCATTTTGCTGCAAAGCCTTCGGTCTTGGTTAATTTCAGCTCAGGGCGCAGGGCCATGGTAGCGGTTGCCACAAAGCCATCTTCCTTATTTACGCTTACCAAGTCGTAATCCGGCTGGGTAACGCAGTCCAGCTTGTTTTCTGCAACAGCTGCGTCCAGCAAAGGCTGAACCTGCTCGTCCATCACGTCATTGATGGCATCGTACCAGAACACGTGCTCGCCCTTTTCCGCCTCAATAGCAGCACGGTCAGCTTCGCCCTTTTCAAATCCCTTTACTGTATAATCGCTGCGTGTGCGCTCGTACACCGCCTGGGCGGCAGCTTCCAGTTCAGCAGCATCCGCGGTAAAGGTCATTTTTACCACATACTTTTCGGGGTATTCCAGTTTTTCCAATTTCATGGGTGACTTCCTCCGTAAACCTGCCAAAGCAGATATTTTTGCCTTTTCCGCCCAGATATCTGCCCAGCCTTTTCAACGTGGTTTTGCAGATATTCCAAAGCATATTATGGTTATTATAGCACATTCTGCAAAAAAGCGGTATAATAAATCACAAGAAATGCCCTACTTGCATCCATTCTTTACCCCTTATTCGTCAAGGAGGACACCATGCGTTTATTTGATGTTTTAGGTCCCATTATGATTGGCCCTTCTTCCAGCCATACGGCAGGTGCTGCCCGCATTGGGTACACCGCCCGTAAGCTGTTGGGCGAGCCCCCTGTAAAGGCAGAGATTGCTTTTCACGGCAGCTTTGCTACCACCGGACATGGCCACGGCACCGATAAGGCCATTGTTGCCGGCCTTTTAGGTATGCTTCCGGATGACGCTCGCCTGCCGGACAGCTTTGCTATTGCCAAAGCGCAGGGGCTGGAGTTTTCCATTCACCCGGTAGAGCTGCGTGACGCACACCCTAACACAGCGAAACTTCAGCTGTGGGGGGCTGACGGCCGCCATTTAGAGCTGGAGGCAGCCTCTATTGGCGGCGGGCGTATCCGTGTTACACGCATTGACGGTGTACCTGCGGATTTTGGCGGCGACTCCAATACCCTGATTATTCACAACACGGATATTCCCGGCTGTGTAGCCGCCGTAACCACTTTGCTGGCAAAGCGCAGCATCAACATTGCTTCTATGCAGTTGTTCCGTGCCAGCCTCGGTGGTTGTGCGGTAATGGTGCTGGAGTGCGACCAGCCTATTCCAACCGAGCTGGCTGAGACACTGCGCCTTGTGCCCGGCATCCGCAAGGTAACCAGCCTGAATGTAGGGGAGGACCGCTGATGAGTTTTATATCTGTAGCCGAAATGCTGGCCGCCGCACAGGGCGGTAAAAACTTGGCACGTGTGATTATGGAAAGTGACTTGACCGAAAGCCATATCACCGAAGAAGAATCGCAGGCAACGATTCGCCGCCTGTGGCAGGCCATGCAGGACACCAGCCTGCACTATGACCCTGCACGCCGCAGCGCCAGCGGCTTAACTGGTGGTGACGGCGGAAAAATGCTGGAGGCTGCTGCAAAAGGCACCCTGTTTGGGGGCAGCTATCTGGCAGCGGTAACCGCCGAAGCCTTAAAGACCTCGGAGTGCAACGCTTGTATGCAGCGCATTGTGGCTGCGCCCACGGCAGGCAGCTGCGGTGTTTTGCCCGCTGTACTGCTGCCTTTGCGTGACGGCACTTACACTGAGCAGCAGTTTTGCGATGCACTGTTTGTTGCTGCCGGTTTTGGGCAGGTAATTGCCGCCCGTGCAACCCTTGCCGGTGCTGAGGGTGGCTGTCAGGCCGAAGTGGGTGCAGCAAGTGCTATGTCTGCGGCTGCACTGGTACACCTGGGCGGCGGCAGCCCGGAGCAATGCAGCCACGCTGCCGCCATGGCGCTTTCCGGCTTGCTGGGCTTAGTATGTGACCCTGTCGCCGGCTTGGTGGAAATTCCCTGCGTAAAGCGCAATGTAACAGGTGCTGTAAATGCGGTTGCCTGTGCAAACATGGCCTTGGCAGGCATCACCTTCCAAATCCCCTGCGACGAAGTGATTGACGCAATGGGACACATTGGCGGGCAGATGCCTTCGGACCTGCGAGAAACCGCCCAAGGCGGCCTTGCACAAACGCCTACCGGAAAAGCCATTGCGGAAAGGCTTGCGCAAGAAGATTGACCGTTTCCCCCTGTTGATGGCTCTGTGCCGGAGCAGGGGGCATTTTATTTGGGCAAGAACAACCCGAAACACAGGTTTTCCGAGCCTTATTTATACAGGAGAACACCAACATGAAAAAACAACCTATTAAAAAAGCCCTGAAATGGGTCTTTGCCCTTTTGGGGCTTTACATACTGTTTGCGGCGGTTACTTTTGTTTTTGAGCCGCTGCTCAGTCACCCTGCCAGCAAAAACCCTTCGCTGTCCTTTACACAGGCAAGTCAGCCTTATTCCGAACAGGTTTTATGTGTTGACGATAACACCGACGCTTTGCTATGGCGGCTGCGTGTTATTGAATCCGCACAGGATGAAATTATTTTTTCCACCTTTCAGCTAAATGGCGACAACAGCGGTATGGACATGATGGCTGCCCTAAAACACGCTGCTGACCGTGGTGTAAAAGTAAAAATGCTGATTGACGGCGGGCTTGGCTTTTTCCCACTGCAAACCAGCGATGCATTCAAGGCTTTGGCCACAACCGAAAATGTAGAAATCCAATTTTACAACCTGATTTCCTTGCTGACCCCATGGAAGGGCAATTACCGCCTGCACGACAAATACTTAGCTGCCGACGACCAAGTTTACATTCTGGGTGGGCGCAATACGATGGATTTATTTTTGGGCAACTACCAAGAGGTGCAAAACACCGACCGGGATATGGTAGTATACAATACAGCACCCAACCCCGGCAGCTCGATTATGCAGCTGCGCAACTACTTTAGTCAGATTTGGCAAGAGCCGACCAACCGAAAAATCACTTACAGGCGCAGCAATGCAGTGGAAAAGGCTGCACAAAATCTGGACGAGCGCTACCATGCCCTGCACCAAACTTATCCGGAGGCTTTTACTGCTGCCGACTGGCGCACAGAAACGCTTCCTGTAAAAGAGATACGCTTTTTATCTAATCCAATCCCTGCACAAAACAAAGAACCGCAGCTGTGGCGCTCGCTGCATAACATTATGCAAACCGGTCACCATATCACCATACAAACGCCCTACGTGATTTGCAGCGACGAAATGTATGCCGGCTTATCCGATTTAACCGCAGGCGGCAAACGTGTTGAGATTTTGACCAATGCTGTCGAAAACGGCGCCAACCCTTGGGGCTGCACCGATTATCTGAACGAAAAGAAAAACATTTTAGGCACGGGTGCGGAGATATACGAATACGCCAGAGAGCACTCTCTGCACACCAAAACCGTATTGATTGATGACAACATCAGCTTAGTAGGCTCGTTTAACATGGATATGCGCAGCGCTTACTTGGATACGGAAATCATGCTGTATATCGACAGCCCCGAAATCAATGCTCTGCTGCGGCAGGGTATGGAGCAGGACATGGATTACAGCAATCATGTTTTGCCGGACGGCACCTCTGTGCCCGGCCCCCATTTTGAACGTCCGCCGTTTGGCCCTGCAAAACAACTGCTGTACAACCTATTGCGGATTTTGATTCGACCCATTCGGCACCTGTTGTAACCGCCAGCAAACAGAAAAGGCAGCACACGCTTTGTGTGCTGCCTTTTTTACAGGTAAAACTTTTTAGGGCACCTGATTTTTACAAACAAAAAAGCAGTACACTTTCGTGTACTGCTTTGGTGCGATGGGAGGGACTCGAACCCCCGACCTACTGGTTCGTAGCCAGTCACTCTATCCAGCTGAGCTACCAACGCACGTCGCTTCGTTTAGCGCTCCACTATAATACCAAACCCATTATAGGTTGTCAACCCTTTTTGGCAAAATTTTTTATTTTTTTGAAAAAAGTTGGATTTTCCCCATAAAACACAAAAAACGCAGCGGATAACCCATCCGCTGCGTTTTGCTTTTTTCTATTATTCCTGTGTCTTGTAGCCGTCGGGGTTCTTGCTCTGCCAGTTCCAGCTGTCACGGCACATTTCCTCGATGCCGTAGCGGGCAACCCAGCCCAGCTCACGCTTTGCCTTACCGGGGTCAGCCCAGCACTCGGCAATATCGCCGGGGCGGCGGGGGTCAATCTGGTAGGGGATTTCGTGGCCGCAAGCCTTTTCAAATGCGTGGATTACCTGCAGCACGCTGTAGCCGTTGCCGGTACCCAGGTTGCAAATAAACAGGCCGCACTTTTCCTCCAGCTTACGGATTGCGCAAACATGGCCTGCTGCCAAGTCAACAACGTGGATGTAGTCACGCACGCCGGTACCGTCTACGGTGGGGTAGTCGTTGCCAAACACATGGACCTTATCCAGCTTGCCGGCTGCAACCTTTGCAATGTAGGGCACCAGATTATTGGGGATACCGTTGGGGTCCTCGCCAATCAGGCCGCTGCTGTGTGCACCAATGGGGTTAAAGTAACGCAGAATTGCCACGTTCATTTCCGGGTCAGCTGCGCACACATCACGCAGGATACGCTCGGTAAATGCCTTGGTTGCACCGTAGGGGTTTGTGGTTTCGCCCAAGGGGGAATCCTCGGTCAGGGGCACGGTTTCAGGGTCGCCGTAAACGGTAGCAGAGGAGCTGAACACAAAGTTTTTCACGTTATACTTACGCATAACGTCCAGAATGTTCAGCGTGCAGTTAAAGTTGTTGCTGTAATACTCGATGGGCTTCTGGCAGCTTTCGCCAACAGCCTTGTATGCAGCAAACTGAATAACTGCCTCAATATCAGGGTAAGTAGCAAACACCTTTTCCACGTCTGCCTTATTTGCCATATCGGCTTCAATAAAACGGAAATCCTTGCCGGAAATCTGGCGCACACGGTCCAGTGCCTTCGGGCAAGAGTTATAGTAGTTGTCTGCCACCACAATATCATAACCTGCTGCCAACAGCTCTACACAGGTATGGCTGCCAATATATCCTGCACCGCCAGAAACTAAAATCGCCATAAATAACACTCCTTTTATTCCGCCAACATACGTATTTCTCCTGTTTTCAGGATACAGCCATGCACCCATAAAATCAAGAGGAAACATGTATGCAGCTAATGTATTTTTGTTGTAAGATTCGCAAAGATTTTTTTATATATCAGGGAAATCGACATTTTATCAATGGATATTTGTGTATAGAAATCAAAAAACATCCCCCCACCCATCGGCAGAGGGATGTTACACTTTTATAAGGTTTTTTACTTACAGCCGGCCGCACTGCTTACCTGTAAAGAAACGCAGCGTGGTAGTAGCACGAAACACTTTTCCGGCGTGCAAAATCGTAGAGGGAAACTCCGGATAGCTGAGCGAGCAGGGGTAATGCTGGGTTTCCAGCGCAAAACCTGCGTGCTTTACAGCCTTTTTGCCACCCTTCAGGGGTGTTTTTACGTCCGCATAGAAGTTTGCTGTATACAGCTGCACACCCGGCTGGGTGGTATACACCTTCATGCTGATTCCGGTTTTATCGCTGGACGCCCATGCACAAATGCTTTGCGAAGCACCACGTGCACGGTCGATTACATAGCAATGGTCGTAGCCGTCGCCAACCAGCTCCATTTGCGGATAACCGCAGCCAAAATCACGGCCGATAGGCTTACCCGCCGTAAAGTCCATAGGAGTACCCTGCACAGGCAAAATACGGCCGGTAGGGCAGGTTTGTGCATCGCCCTCCAGATAATGGGAACAATACAGCCGCAGTTTCTGGTTGTCAATCGTACCCTCACCGTCCAAGTTAAAGTAGCTGTGGTTGGTCAGGTTTACCGGTGTATCCGCATCGCTGGACACACGGTACTCCATACGGAATGCGTTATCCGTTGTAAGGGTATACCGCACCGAAATCTTCATCGTTCCGGGGAAGCCATCCTCACCGTTGGGGCTTTCGGCCTCCAAAAGCAGCGAGTCGCCGAAAATCTTAACACGGTACAGCTTACTGGAAAAGCTGCCATGTAAATGGTTCGGGCCGTTGTTAGCCTGCAGCGGATAGGTTTTGCCGCCCAGCGTAAAGGTAGCGTTCTTAATTCGGTTTGCGTAACGTCCTACAAAGCTGCCGGTATAGGCATCCTCGTTTTCATAATCCGCAATGGTATCGTGGCCCAACACAACATCCACGGGCCCTGTTTTAGAAGGAACAACGATGGAACGAATAATTGCACCGTAATCCAAAACTGAAACGGTCAAGCCGGCCGGATTTGTCATTACGTACTCGGTTACTGCGTTGCCGTTACGGTCCACACCAAACGGTCGGGAAGTAATTGTTGCCATAAGGAAACCTCCTATTCGGATTGGCACATCAAAGGGCATTCTCCCAATTACTTATGATTATATCACAAATTCGATTGATTTCAAACGTTTATCCATAGACAATAGTAACAATTTTTCAACCTTTTTTCGAGCAGTGCGCCAATTTTTTAACATAGAAAAACGACGCAGAACATTTTCTGCGTCGTTTTCTTTTATTGATTTTTCTGCGAAATTCCCAATCCCCGCATCAGCAGCGTCTCGGCGTTTTTTCGCAGGGTATCCGCTTTTTCTGCCTTTCCACGGCGCAGCCCTACTGCAAACCCGGCTTGGGCGGATACCACACAGTAATTAAAGTAATCCGCCGTGGTATCCTTATCCATGCCTGCTGCCAGTGCGCTTTGGTATGCACGTGTCAGCAGCTCAGTCAGGCCATCCGTTATCAGCGCATCTGCGCACAGCGATGTTTTCAGTGCGGCCGACTGCTCGCCGTGCTGCACCACACGCACAATCATATCGTACACCGCAAAACGATGGCGCACCAAATCTTCGATATAATCCATCGCACGCTGGGTAATTGCAGTAAAATCCTGTGCCTGCGCCAAATACTCGGTTAAACGGGCAAGCTCCTGTGTTATGCAATAGGCCAGTGTACCCAGTAAAATATCCTCCTTAGAGGCAAAATACTCGTACAATGTACCTTTGCCCATATTTGCCGCATCCGCAATTTGCTGCACACGTACACTGCGCAGGTCTATCCCTTGCTCGGCCAGTGCCAGCACGGCACGGTAGACGTCCTGCGCTTTGGGGCTTTGCGTTCTGTCACGCATGGGTGTCCTCCTTTTCTGCCTTGTTTTGGGCATCCAAGTCCTTTGCGCTTTGCTCGCCCTGCTGCTCTACCTCATGGGCACGCACTGCTGCCAGATACTCTGCTGCATCGTCCAGCTCGGTATCCAAATCCTCATTGCCCACATCTACGTTCAGCGGGGGACGCTTAAACAGGATATCATACATTACAGGCACGATGTACAGGGTCATAATGGTTGCATACAGCAGGCCGCTGGCAATTACCACTGCCATGCCGCCGCCCAGCTGGCTGCCCATATCGTCGCCAAAAATAAGCTGTGCCATTGCCAAGATGGTTGTAAGGGCTGTCATAAAGATAGGACGCATACGGGTGCAGCCTGCGGCTATCAAAGCGGGGCGGCGCTCCATACCGCCGATACGCAGCTGGTTTGTATAGTCCACAAACACGATGCCGTTATTAACGACTGTACCCATCAGCACCAAGAAGCCCATCAGCGACAGCATACTCAGCTGCTGCCCATAAGCCATCAAACCAAGCAGACCGCCTGTAAATGCCAGCGGAACCGTAAACAGCACGATAAACGGTGACAGCAGGCTTTGGAACTGTGCCACCATCACCAGATACACGAAAATCAGTGCAACCAGCATCAGCTGGGACATCTGGGTAATCATCTCGTTAACCTGTTTGGTTTCGCCGCCAAAGCGAATACTATAGCCGTCCGGCAAACTGCCGGACTGGATATACTCATCCAGCTTATGCTCCAGCGTGCGGGACAGCAGCGCTGTGTTGTAGCCCGGCTCGGTTTTTGCTGTAACATTGATGAAACGCTGCTGGTTTTCACGATGCACTGTACCCACGCTGGTGGTATACTCCATCGCTGCAAATTCCCGCAGGAAGTGCTCCTCCGTTTTCTGCATTCCCATATCGTCCATTACCGTACAGGAGAAGGGGATGTCCATAAGGTTTTCCACGGTGACAGGGTTTGTTACGTCCTGAATACTCACCCGCATAGATACGCCGTCCACCGTAATATTGGTGGAGGCTGCGGTTGTGGTCAAACGCTGGCTGATTTGCTGATACACCTGCGCAACCGTCAGGCCCCAGCGCATTGCCTTATCCCGGTCGATACGCAGCTGAATGGTTTGGTCGCCCGACTCCGCAATGCCGTTGGTAGCACCTGCAAAGCCCTCGATACCGTCTACCAGCTGGATAACATCCTCTGTAATCTTGGTGATGGTATCCAAGTTGGAGCCATATACAGACAGGGACAAGCCGCTGCCCATCATGGCGCTCATATCAGACATACCGCCTGCACTGGCCTCAATTGTATACTCCGCCGGGTTTGCAATGGCTTCCAAGTCCTCGCAAATCCGATTGATTTCCGCTGCGCCGGGGTTTTCCTTTTCTGTTGTAACATAGCAGATATAACTGCCATAGCTGCCGTTTGTACTGATGCCTGTTAAGCCGCCGACCATACCCATGGTAGAGCCTGCGTCCATAATGCCCACATCTTTTATTCCTTCCACTTGCAGCATGGCATCCATAGCCTTATCCATTGCCGCATAGGAACCTGCCCGGTCCAAATCCTCGTTGGTAAACACGTTTACCTCGATTTCGTTGGAGGTCATGGGCGGCAGAATCACAATCCCCATAACCGCTACACGATACATACAGAACACCAGCAGGCCGCCGGCAATTGTAAGCGGCACCGCTTTATGGCGCAGGCACCACTCCAGCGATTTACCGTAAGCTGCCTGCACCTTTTCAAACAAGGGGTGGGCATGGTCCTTGCTCTTGCGCAAAACCGTACTGCCCGCTGCGGGAACTACCGTCATCGCCACAATCAAAGAGGCCATCAGGCAATAGGTGATTGCCAGACCCATGGGCATCAGCAGCTCACGCACTGTACCGGCGGTAAACACCATCGGCAGGAACACGCAAACTGTGGTAAGGGTACTTGCAATAATAGAGCCTGCAACCTGTTTTGTGCCCTGCACAGCCGCACGGGCCGCAGGTACACCACGGGCACGCAAACGATAGATATTTTCGATAACAACCACCGAGTTGTCCACCAGCATACCAATACCCAGTGCCAAACCGGAAAGGGTCATCATATTCAGCGACAGGTTTGAGAAGTACATCAGCACGATGGCAAACAACACGCTTAACGGAATACTGATGCCTACAACCAGTGTGGGCTTGACATCCCGCAGGAACAACGCCAAAACAACAATGGCAAGCAGTGCGCCCAGCACCATACTGGAAACCACGCTGTTTACAATCAGGGTAATGTAATCGCCCTGGTCCATCAAAACAACCGAGGAGAAGCCCTCGTGTTTTTCCTCCAGCTCCTCCAAGGCGGATTTACACTGGCGGGATACGTCGTTTGTGCCTGCGGTAGAGCCTTTATACACGCACAGAACAACAGCGCTGCCACCGTTCAGGCGCGCGTAACTATCCTGTGCATTATCAATCACCGTAATATCCGCTACATCGGATATACGCACATCGCCAAGGCCCTCCACATGGCACAGCAGCGACTGGGCAATATCCTCGGCGCTGCCATACTCCTGCCCGATTTTCAGCAGCCATGCAGTATCGTTTACATCATCAATGTAACCTGCGGGCATGGCAAAGTTTTGGGCATAAATCAAACCGGACAAGGTGGACACATTCAGCAGCTTATCCAGATTTGCGTTTTTCAGTGCTTCGGTACGAGCGGTTTCGTATTGGGTACGGGATGCTTCCAGCTGGGTTTGGGCTGCAAGCAGCTGATTTTGTGCTGTAGAAAAGCCCACTGCGGCCTCCAGCTGTGCCTGACTCAGGCCACCAATCATACCCTTTAATGCCTCTGCCAGCTGGGGCATTTTCTGCGCCAAGGCAGAGAGTTTTTCCAGCGTGCCGTAAACATCATCCAGCATACCGGAAATTCCCTTAGGCTGTACATCTGTGCCCAACAACTGCACACGGAAAGGTGCCTTTGCTGCCAGATTTTCCGCCGACTGGGACGGTGCAGGCGTGGATTCCGGCACGAGGGTTGGGGGAGGTGTGGGCATAGGCGCTGCTGTGGGCATGGGTGCCGGGGTAGGCAGCGGAGCAGGTGCTGAGGTGGGCTGCGCCCCTAACTGGCCTAAAACCGTATTCAGGTTTTGCTGAATCCGTGCAATCAGTACGGGAATCTGCGCTATTTCCTCAGGAGACGCAGTGCCGTTTTCTGCTTTTTCCAACAGGCTGCGCAAGGTGTGCATATCGGCAAGCACCCCATCCAGTGCCTGCACCGATTCCGATTGGTTTGCCGCATCACGCAGCTTTTCCACCTGTGCCAACAGCTGGTCCAGCACCTGCTTTATTTGTGCTGCCTGCTGGGTGATTTGACCTTGTACCGGCCCCATTACACCTGATGCCATCATGGAACCGAAAGCGGCTTTTTGCTGCTCCAGTGCAGCCTTGCCGTCCTTTACGGTTTTTTCCGCTTTATCCAGCTCTCGTTTTGCCTGTGCCAGCTTTTTATCGGTCTGTGCCAGAATTTCATCATTCAAGTCATCTATTTTTTGCTTGTTCAAATCCACTTGAATGCTTTTTTCCACCAAGCCTACGGTGGAGACGCTTGCCACACCCGGCTGACGCTCGATATAGGGCACTACTTCATCCCGCACAAAGGTACTGTTCTGGTAAATATCGTAGCCCTCTTTGCCTACGCCCAAATACATGGTTGCCATCATGTCGGGGCTTATTTCGATAATAGAGGGTGTACCACAGGTTTCGGGCAGGCTGGCCGAGGTATTTTGCACCGCACTGGACACCTTTACCATAGCGGAGTCCATATTGGTATCTTCCTCAAATTCCAGCTGCACCATCGAAACATTTTCCGATGAAGTAGAATACACATTTGTTACGCCGGAAACGGTTCCCAAGCTGCTTTCCAGCAGTTGGGTCACTTCCACCTCTACTTTTTCCGGGCTGGCACCCGGATAGGCGGTAACAATCATCATATAGGGCAGATTGATGGGCGGCAAAAGGTCGGCTGTCATATTTGTCAGCGATACAAAACCAAGCACCAAAACCATCAATACTGCCACCAAAACAGTATAGGGCTTTTTTACACTAAAACGTTCCATAGGGGAGAGGTCCTTTCCAATCCTGCACATTCCGACCGACCGGTCGGTCGGGTTTTATCATCGGCTTGATTATACGCCTGCCACCTCCTTGATACAATGAATTTTCTGTAAAGATACAGCTTCTTTTTTATGGTTCTTTTTGGCTATAAGGCTGGCTGCTGCATCTGCGCACAAAACAAAACGGAGCGAGTGCCGTTTTGTAACACTCGCTCCGTTTTTATTTTTGTTTAATGGGTATATGTTTTGCTGCGGCGACGCTTTTTCTTAGATGCGCCGCTAAAGTTTTTCAGCACAGCCCAGTTTACCTGGCTGTGGCTCAACTGACCGGTAATATAACCCAGTGCAGCCACCACTACCAACACTGCCGGCACCAATGCCAATGCCTGCAATCCGCCCTTGAGCATAGCGGATTCATACTCGATTTGGGTAACCAGCGGCACACGGCCTACCTCTTTGCCGTCCAAAGTAAGCACTGCCGTACCTACTTCCTCGCCTTTATGCAAGGGAGCCTTCAGCTCCTCGGCAACTTCCATTTTAACTTCCAGCTTTGCGTCTGCATAGGTGTTTACCACCAGCTCGTTTGCTGCGTGCAGGGCTGCGGTGCTACTTTCGTCGCAGCCACGCAGGGCAACCTCGCCAACCATATCTCCCTTGGAAATCAAGGTACGGTCGTAATAGCGGCTGCGCAGCCAATCCAGCAGGGCGGCTGCCTCCTGATACACATAAAAGTTTTCGCCCTTTTTCTCTTTTTTAGCGCCCAGAATAACCAGCATATAGTTGTGGCCTTCGTGGCTGAGGCTTGTAATATAGCAGCGGCCTGCCAAGGTGGTAAAACCGGTTTTAATGCCGGATACACCCTCGTAGTAATAACCGCTTTGCTGGTCCAGCATCAGGTTTGAGGGCTTCAGCTCACGGGGCTCGGTATGCTTATTATTGGCAGGTACGGTATACTGCACGGTATTGGCAATTTCCATATACTGGGGATTTTGATAGCAGGCGGTAGCAATCTTGACCAAGTCCTGCGCAGTAGATACGTTGCCTTGGTCGTACAAGCCATGCACACAGCTGAAAACCGTATCGGTGCAGCCAAGCTCTGCCGCACGCTGGTTCATCTTATCTATAAACGCTGCGGTGCTGCCGTTTCCAAAATAATCCGCCAGCGTACTGGTTGCGTCATTTGCGCTGGCCACCAAAACACCGTACAGCAAATCAATCATGCGGATTTCTTCGCCGATTTTCAGGTTCATGCCGGAGCCATTTGCATTTTGAATATCCTTAAACTCCTGCGTCAAACGGTCGGGCACTACAATTGTTTTTTGCAGGTCCTCGCCGCTTTCCAACACCAGCAAAGCCGTTATCATTTTCGTAAGGCTTGCTATGTATCGGGATTTATCTCCGTTTTGGTCCAGCAGAACGGTACCCTCGTCAATATCCACCAAGTAAACGGTTTCGTCCTGCATACTGGTAGTAATGGGCATATCGTATGCCGCACTTGCCGGCAGTGCTGCGCCAACCGCCACAACCAGTGTTAAACACAAGGCTGCCAGCCGAGTAAGCCATTTTCCTTTCATGCAATCTACTCCTTTATATTTTCCGGGCAATTTTCTACATCCCTTTAGGCAATCTACTTGTAAGAATACCACAAAACCTTGCAAAGGGAAAGCGCATAATTCTTGCCTGTATGCGCCTATATACATGAAAAAGCCCCCTGCGCTTGCGGTACGCAGGGGGCTTCATTGCTTGGGGTATTTGCTTGGTGTGAGGAGGAATCATGTGCAAGGTATCGGTTGCGGCTCCGATCCTTGTGCTTTTAGTATACCTGCCACCATTGAGTAATTAGTTAATTGGGTGTGAAGAATTTGTAAAAACGGGACGTCAATCTACAGATAATTTTCACAAATTGCCGTAAATGCCCTTTACGGACACTTCCCCTGTAAAAATTTCTCGTTCGCCCGTTTCATTTTTAACGATAAGCCGACCGGTTTCGTCCACATCCGCACAGACACCGCTGTCGGTTTTTTCCCCGTTTGTCCAGGTAACAGTTCTGCCTAAATTGATACACGCCGCACAGTAATCCGCACGCAGCGGTGCAAAGCCTTCCTGCGAAAATGCCGGCAGGCGAGCGGACAACTGGCCTGTAATTTGTTCTGCCAATGCAGGGATGTCTTTTTTGGGGTTTACTGCTGTGCCTTGGGTTGCAAGCGAGCCTGCGTAGGGCAGGCTTTGCGCTGCAAAGTGTGCCTCGTTTTGTGCCAGATTGATGCCGACACCCAGCACCCACACCCGACCCAAAGGGGTTTCGGTGCTTTCGCACAGGATACCTGCAATCTTTTTGCCGTTCAGCAGCAAATCGTTCGGCCATTTAATTTGGCAGGCAGCACCAAATTGTTTTTGAAGGGCATCTGCCACCACAATACTCATCAGCTGGGGGAGTGTTTCCGGCTGAACAAGCGGCTGGCTTACCACGGCGGTATAATACAGTGCCTGACCGGCAGCATTTTCCCACCGGCGGCCCAGCCTGCCTCGACCGCCCACTTGGTCTGCTGTATAAACGGCACCAAAGGGCACCAGCTGTGCATAGTTTTTCTTCGCCCAAGAATTGGTACTATCGCATTGCTCCAGATATTCTATCCGCATGATACAACACCCCCCAAAAGGCTTTTTCGGCCTTTACTGCTCTGTCGGGCCGGGCACAAACTTATGCTCTGCCGAAATGATTTTGCCGTCCTCTACCAGAATTACACCATAGGTATCCATACCACTGTAGGTGCGCCCGCAGGAACCGGGGTTAAACAGCAGCACACCGTCACGCTCCTCGCAGCAAGCGTGGTGCGTATGCCCAAATAAGGCTACGTCTGCACCACGTACTTTGGCCGCCTGTGCAATGGTATCCAAATCGTATTTTACGCCATACGCATGTCCATGTGTATAGAAGAACAAGACCTTTTCAAACGCAGCCAGGCCCTCGCCGGGTTCCAGCACGTTATAATCGCAGTTACCTGCCACGCCATACAGCCGTGCGTTGCCTGCAAACGGCGCTGCACGGTCAAAATCCCGCAGGCCGTCACCCAGAAAAATCACCGCATTCATATCTTTTTCTGCCTTAAAAATGCGCTCCAGAGCAGATACAACGCCGTGGCTATCGCTGCAGATAATCAGCTTGGTCATGCTTCCTCCTCATTTTGTGCCAGCAAGGCACGGTAAATCTCACTTTTTGCAAACGGTGTACCCTTTGCAGCCTCACGTGCAGCGGCACTTGCGGGCATACCCTCGTTTTCCATCAGGGCACGTGCGTGTGCGGTAACACCTTCCAGTGTTTGTGCTGCTTCGGCATCCGCCTGCTCAGCACCTGCCATAACCAGCACATACTCGCCACGGGGGGCATTCTCTTTATAATATGCCTCTGCTTCGCCCAATGTGGTTTTGGTTACTTCCTCGTGCAGTTTTGTCAGCTCTCGGCACAGGGTAATGCTGCGCTGTGCGCCAAATGCCTGACACAAATCCGCCAAAGTTGCACGCAGCTTATGGGGTGCTTCATAAAAAATGATGGTACGCTTTTCATGCAGCAGCTCCTCCAAACGTGCACGACGCTGGCGCTTATCCACGGGGATAAAGCCCTCAAACACCCAGCGGTCGGTTTTTTGGCCGGACACTGCAAGGGCTGTAACCGCTGCGCTGGCAGCCGGCACCGGAACCACCGGAATGCCACGCTCCATAGCGTCACGCACAATCACCTCGCCGGGGTCGGACACGCAGGGCATACCGGCATCGCTGCACAGGGCGCAGCTTTCGCCGTCCATGATACGCTGCAAAATAGCCTCACCTTTTTGCAGGGCGTGCTCGTAGTAACTGACCAGCGGCTTTTTCAGGCCCAAATGGTTCAGCAGTTTCAGGGTGACACGGGTATCCTCCGCAGCAATAAAATCCACCATACCAAAGGTAGCAGCTGCGCGTGGGGTCATATCCTCCAAATTACCGATGGGGGTTGCCACAATATATAATGTACCGGGCATATAATCAGCCTCCTATCATTTATTTTTGGCAGCAGCGCCATACAATGCGGCACCTGCTGAAATCAGTATATCCGGCTCGACCAACAAACCCGGGCGGCGGTTTTTCTGTGCTTCCACCAGAAAAAGCCACGGTGCGCCGTCGGCCTTATTTTTTACCATTGCCAAACGCTTTGGCTCTAAGCGTACTGCCTGCAATGCGGCAAAAACCTCTGCCAGACGCTGGGGGCGGTGACACATTGCAAAGCGGCCGCCGTCACGCAGCAAGCGGCTTGCACAGCGGCACACATCGTCCAGACTGCATTCTTTTTCGTGGCGGGCAGTGGCACGGGCACTATTTGTGCTTTGCTGGCCTGCTGTAAAATAGGGTGGGTTACAGGCTACCACGTCATAAAGCCCTGCGTCCTCCGGCTTCCAACTGCACAAATCGGTTAAAATCGGGGTAATGTGGGTCAGTTCATTTTCCAAAACGGTTTGCGCCAGCAGGGAAGATGCCTCCGGGGCAATTTCGACTGCCATGCAGGGGCCTCGATGTCCGCCATCGTGCCACTCTAAGCTGACAATTCCGCAGCCACTGCACAAATCTACCGCACGCTGCGCCCGATGCGGCGGACAAAACCGTGCCAGCAGCAAAGCATCTGTACCAAAGCGATGGTCATCGCTGCAATACACCTGCGTTCCGTTTGTCAAAATCTCTGTTTTGTGGTCCATGCCAGCCCCCTAATACCAAAAAATAAGGGGCTTCAGCCCCAGTTTAATCCATCCTTATTATACACGCTATACGCATATTTTTCTATGGGAAGCAGGTAGTTTCCTGCCTGGGTGATACAAAAAAATAGGGTGCACCCAATGGGTGCACCCTATCTTGCTCATTTAAGCGTCTATCGGCTGCTAATTATTCAGCAACGATAGCACCGGTGGGGCAAGCGCCCTCGCAAGCGCCGCAGTCGATGCAGGTGTTAGCATCAACCTTTGCAGTGCCGTCGATGGTGATAGCGCCAACAGGGCAAGCAGACTCGCAAGCGCCGCAGCCGACGCAAGCATCAGTAACCTTATGTGCCATAATGATTCTCCTTTACTCCGTGCGTTGCTATTGCGGAGCGGGAACAGCACGGCAGTTACTCCACTCTGCAGGAAATACTCCTTGTTGAAAGTGTAACATAAAATGCCCGTTAAACGCAAGTAAAAAAGCCCTTACTCCGCAAAATGCGCTCGGTTTTGCCAAGCGGCAGATTATTCCTCCTCCGGCTCAAAACCGGGGCGGGGAATCGGGTTATGGTTCATACCCGAAAAATCATCATACGGGTCCGGCTCTTTGGGGGTACGCTTACCGCCGGATATATACTGGCACTGGCTTGCCTTATACGTTTTGGGTGCCAAGCTGTCGGTACCGGTACGGACACGCAGGGTAGCAGACACCGGGCTGACCTCCACAACTGTGCCCACACCATCGGGGGTACGCACGGTAGAGCCTACCATGGGCAGGACGCCGTTGAGGTACTCGTAGGTTTTTTGCTCGTAAGCAAGGCAGCACATCAAACGGCCGCAGCAGCCGCTGATTTTTGTGGGATTCAGGGACAGGTTCTGCTCCTTTGCCATTTTAATGGAAACCGGCTGGAAGTCCTTTAAGAAGCGGCTGCAGCAGAAAGGCTGGCCGCAGATGCCCAGACCACCCAGCATCTTGCTTTCGTCACGCACACCGATTTGGCGCAGCTCGATACGGGTATGGAACACCCCTGCCAAATCCTTGACCAGTTCACGGAAGTCCACACGGCCGTCGGCAGTAAAGTAGAACAAAATCTTAGAGCGGTCCAAATTGTACTCTACTTCCACCAGCTTCATGTCCAGGCCGTGCTTTGCGATACGCTCCTGACAAAGCTGGAACGCCTTTTCCTCGTCAGCACGGTTCTGGTTCATGCGGCGCACGTCCACTGCGTCTGCCATACGCACAACCGGCTTTAAGTCGTGGCTGCAAGCGCTGTCGGCAACTTCGTGCACGCCCTGCACAACCTCGCCGCACTCGGTACCACGGGCGGTAGTTACAATTACATATTCACCGGTTTTGATGTTCATATCCAGCGGGTCAAAAAAATAGCTTTTTCCGTTGGGTTTGAATCGAACAGATACGATTTTTTTCATAGGCTTGTTTCGCTTTTCCGCTGCCGTGGGCGGCATTCTACAGCCTGTGCCTCGGCAAATATCAGCACAGGGTCAAAAGGGGTTGGTTAGGATACCAAATCGGCCAGCTCCGCTGCGGTAACTGTCAGCACCAATTTAGCACTGCCATTTGTATGCAGGCGCTGGCGGGCACGGTCGGCCGCCTCAATGGCAGCAACCGCCTTGGCACCCTGCAAAGGGCACAAGGTTTTGTCCCGCAAGGCAGCTGCTGCCAAAGCGGAAAAATCCTCCAGCACTTCCTCGGCACCGGCACGGTCTTTTTCCAAGGAGGCAAGCAGCGTTGCCAAGGTGTATCCATCATTTTGCGCCGCCGCCTGTGCCAACTGACGGGCAGTTTCTAACCGGGCACGGCGCATTTTGTTTTGTGCTACTGCCAGCACTGTACCGATGCGGCCATCAAATACCGCACTGAGCAGCTTTGCTTCTTCGGCTGCCACACCTTGCTTTTGGCAATAGGCAGCACACGCCTCCGGACCAACCGGAGCCAGTGTAAAATCATAACAACGGCTGCGAATGGTAGGCAAAACACCTGCCAAACTGGACGCCGTTAGTAGAAAGGTTACGTTTGCAGGGGGTTCTTCCAGCACCTTCAGCAATGCGTTGGCGCTGGCCTCGTTCATGTGCTCTACACCGTACAGCAAAATGACACGCCCTTGCGTAGACAAACCTGAATTAAAGCACTCGCTGCGGGCCGCCATTACCTGACCGACCAGATAATCGCCGTTTTTGGCTCCGCCCCGAACGGCAATTGCTTCACGCACGATACCGGTTTCGATGCGGCCGCTGTCACGGTCGCCGGATTTTGCCACCGCATAGCAGCAATGGCCCTGTACCATGTGTTCGGCAGCAGAGCCGCCCTCCGGATAGAGCAAATCGGCTGCAATACATCTGGCAGCAAATCCTGCGCCCAAGCCCGGCTCGCCAACCAGCAGCAGGCTGTGGCCCATACGGCCGTTTTCTACCATACGGCCAATGGATTGTTTCAGCGGGGTGTTGCCCACCAATCTTTTTTCCAGCATCAATGCACCCACCTCGCCTTTCTTTATTTAGGTTGCCTGTTTTTTATTTTAACACGAAATGGACGCCTTGCCAATCAAATCCTTTGATTTCCCACAAGGGATAAAAACGCAGGCTGCGCGGCATTTTACCGGTAAAAATCGCTCAAAAATGCACTTTTGTTTCAAAAATCAGCAACTTGCGTTACTTGACGGAACTTGTGGAACTTTGTCTTTTCTGCTTTTATTTCAACGAGTGGGATAAACTATTCACCTTTTCCACTAGGTTTTCCACATAAATAGTGGAAAGAAGCGTGGGTTTTCACCTTACTTTCCACTTTATCCACAGAGTTTTCCACAATCGGTGGATTATACCCTTTGTAATCGAGCTTTATCAACCAAGGGCGACAAAATGGTAAACCAGGGGAAATCCATAGATTTTTTGTGCAGAAAAGGTCATTCTTTTGAAAAAAGTCCAAAGTTGCACTCTATCGAATAAAACGCTTTTCTTTTACACAAAATTCCGCAGGTTCTCTAGGTTTTTTAATGTTTTTATAGCTTTTAGGGGGATTTTTCTTTTTCTTTTTTGGAATCGAAAAAAGATACCCCCGCAGTGGCTTTCCATTTTGCTTTGCAAAAGAAAACGTATGGTTGTTTTTTGACACCGATGCTTTTTCCGGGTTTTATGCGCAGTAAACTGAGGGAACTTACACGCACCTGCCTTTACCACCGCAGTTATTCACATTGGTTTTCCACAAAAAATGAAAAACCGGCATTCAGACGCCTTATACAGGATTTACTGCCTTCCCGAATGATTTATTTTGTACGATGATACATGAAAAAAGCACCTGCAAGGAATTACCCCGCAGGTGCTTTTTTATTTCTTGATGAACTATCAGCCCAGAAGCTTATCTCCCTCGTTAAAGCCCTCGCCGTACAAGTCACTTGCTTCGCAAACCATCAGCATAGAGTCGGGAGCCACTTCGTTGATGGCATGACGTACACGGAACACCTCGCTGTTTGAGCAAGCGCAATAGACCATTTCTCGTGCGGCACCGGTATAGCTGCCTGTTGCCGCTACAATCGTTGCGCCACGACCTACTGCGTCGGAAATGGCATCTGCACAGCGTTTACCGTCATTGGTAATTGCAATTACCAGTTTACCGCTGCCAACACCATACATGATTTTATCCATCACAAGGCTGTAGGCAATGCAGGAAATCAGGCCGTACAAAACAGAGTCCACCTTACCAAATACAGGCCAGCCTAAAAAGATAATCACGGCATCCATTGCCATGGTTACCTGACCAAAGGATAGATGCGGGTTCTTCTTTTTGACAGCTGCCACAACAAAATCGCTGCCGCCTGTATTGGAGCCTCGCATATAAATCAGGCCCAAGCCAATGCCCGCAAACATACCGGTAAACAAACTTGCCAACAGGGGGTCGCCGCTATAAACCGGGAAGTGGCTAAGCACACCGTCCATTACAAAGGTAACCAGCAAAAGGGTACGCAGGCTGCGGAACATATACTTTTTACCCAGGATAGGCCAGCACACCAAAATGATGGGGATATTGATGGCAAAGCTCAGCATACCCAGCGGCAGCATGGGGAAGAACTCCCGAATCAACAATGCGATACCTGTAACGCCGCCCGGGGCAAAGTTGCCTTTTTCTGCAAAGGTATAAAAGCCAATGCCAAACATAAACGAACCTGCGATATCCAGTAACAAGTCCACTAAAAATTCTTTTGTTTTTTTTGCGTCCCAATGCTGCACTATAAACACACGCCTTTCTTTTTCCAAAATAAAAGCGGCGCAGCATACACACTATGCTCACGCCGCAAACCAGGTGACACTGCACCCGACGGGGATCTTTTCCACAAAATATTACATATACACATCAAACACAAGCATTGCGATACGGAAGTACAGCAGCAAGCTGCAGGTATCCACAATGGTTGCAATAAACGGCGATGCCATCAAAGCAGGGTCCAGCCCAACCTTTTTTACCAGCAGGGGCAGGGCGCCGCCCACCAGCTTTGCCAGTATAACCGCACAAAACAGCGCCAAGCTAACCGTAATGGCATAGCCCATAACATTATCATACTGCCCATGATAGAACACACCATACATCAGCAGGATACGGGCACCGTTTACGATACCCAGAATTGCGCCTACGATGGCTGCGATACGCAGCTCCTTACCCATTACACGGAATATATCCGACGTGGTAACTTGGTCCAGTGCCAAGCCACGAATCATCAGGGTGCTTGTTTGGTTACCACAGTTACCGGCAGTACCCATCAGCATAGGCATAAAGGAAACCAGCAGCGGCATACTGACAAAGGCAGCCTCGTAATGGGAGGTAACCATGCCTGTAACCGTTGCGGACAACATCAAAATCAACAGCCAAGGCAAACGCTGTTTTGCCTGCTGCCAAACCGGGGTTGCAAAATATGTAGCGTCCACGTCGTCCGGCATAATCGCAGCCATCTTCTGCATATCTTCCGTGGATTCCTGTGTTAAAACGTCCACTGCGTCGTCGATGGTGACGATACCAACCAGCATACCCTCTGCATCCAAAACAGGCATTGCCGTAAAGTCGTAACGCTGCATTTCACGGGCAACATCTTCCTGGTCATCGGTTGCACGGACACACACCACGTTATCGTCCATCAGCTGGGCGATAGGGGTATCAAAGTCCGAAAGCAACAGGTCCTTTGCCGAAACAACACCCAGCAAACGGTTTTTTTCCACGATATAGCTGGTGTACACAGTTTCTGCGTTTTCGCCCTGCTGCCGAATTGCAGCGATGGCCTGCTGCACTGTCATATTCTTTTTTAAGCGGACATATTCCGGCGTCATAATGGAACCGGCGCTGCCCTCCGGGTAGCAAAGCAGTTTATTCAGGCTTTCCCGTGTTTCATTACTGGATTTTGCCAAAATACGCTTGACCACAGCCGCCGGCATATCCTCCAGCAAGTCGGCTGCATCGTCCAGGCTCATTTCTTCCAGTGCGTTAACAAGCTCACCGTCCGAAAAGGACTCCACCAAATCGGTACGGGCTTCGTCCGACATATAGGCAAAAGCCTCGGTTGCCACTTCCTTTTGCAGCAAGCGGAATACCACCAGCCGGTTATTTTCGTCCAGTTCTTCCAGCAGTTCTGCCAAGTCGGCGGGGAGCTCCTCCTCCGTTGCTTGGCGCAAGTCTGTATACTGCTTTTTCATAAGCAGCTTCAGCAGCTGAGATTTTGTTAAACGCTCACGCTCGCTGTCCGGCTCTTCCTCACGGCTTTCTGCACGCACAGCTTCTTGGATATCCTCCCGGATATCCTCCATTGTTTCCGCAATATCTTCTTCCAGCGCTTCCTTAATTTCCGGAGCCAAGTCTTCCGGGAGTTCCTCGGGGGGAAGCTCCGGTAAAATGGCTTCGTGCGTCTGGGTAGGGGTAGGGTCTTTTTGCCGATTCAGGTCTTCCACATGGGTAATCGTTTCTTTGTTTTGTTGTTCCATGGCAATTCCTCCTTTTTATAATGGGAGGTGTCTGACAAAACTAAAAAACGCAGCACCGAGCGGAAACTTTCCCGCTGTGCTGCGCCCCCATTTCGCCGCAAAACCGCAATATTACACTGCGATGCTCCGGCAAAACGAGGTGCGCATATTTTGTTTTGTTGCCCTGTCAGACACGCTGGCTGGTCGACTTTGAGCCGAGTCCATAAAAATATGTTCACCTCCTACTACCGCAACATACGTATCATTATAATTGTAACACCCTGTATATATCGGGTCAACCGCAGGAAAGCAAAAAGTTTTCCACGGGATGCGCTATCGCTGGTGGAAAACTTTTGCGTTGAGATTAGATATTGGCTTTTTGCCGCAGCAAATCCATTTCTTCATCTAAGTCCATACTGTTTTGGGCACATTTGAAAAGCGCCTGCTGCATTTCCTCGGTAAATTCAGTACCCTTTTTATAGCGCAGCTGGTGCTCCAAGCTGGCCCAGCAATCCATTGCAATGGTGCGCAGCTGAATCTCCACCTTCATCATGCGCTTTTCCTTTTCCAAAAAGATAGGAATTTCCACAATCAGGTGCAAGCTGCGGTATCCGTTCGGCTTTGGGTTTTTAATGTAGTCCTTGATTTGCAGCAGGGTAACATCATCCTGAATCAACAGGGCATCGGCCAATTTATACACGTCCTGCACAAAGGAGCACACGACACGGACGCCTGCAACGTCGTTTAGGTTTTTTTCCATTGCGGAAACGGTCAAATCCAGATTTTTGCGCTCCATTTTTTCAATGATGCTGGATACCGATTTTAAGCGGGACTTGATACCGCTGATAGGGTTACGGTCGTTTTGCAGGGAGTATTCCTCGTCCAGCACTTCAAACTTGGTTTCTACTTCCTTCATGGCGCATTTATAGTAGGACATCAGCCTGCGAAACTCCAGACTGCGCTCCTTGGTGCGCTCCAGCACTTCTTTATCACTTCTGGTTAATACAATAGTTTCCTGCGCTGCTTGTGCGCGTGTTACATTACTCATGTTTGCTCCTTATTCCAATACCACGCGCCGAACAGTACCCCCTTGCCATTCGCAAAGCCACATGGATTGGTTATGTATTTACAATTATTTCAGCGTTATTGTGAAATGGTAGAAAAGCCGCTTTCCTTTAGAATATCTTCCACTTCCTCGGCAAAGCTCTGATTGCTGCCCCAGCTGATATTAAAAATGCCTGTACCGCCGCCGCTGCCAACAATATCCGCAGTTTGGCCCTCAGGTGTTTGCATCAGCAGAATCTGCACGCTGGTATATCCGCCATTACGCATAAAATACTTTTCAAATCCCAGCAAAATCATCTGCATGGACTGGGACTCTCGCCGGATATCTGCTATTTTTTCATATTCTATTTTCCGCTGCAAAGCTGCCGCTACATCACGAATAGAGTTTTTGCTATCGCCCACCATTTTAATCACTGTTGCTGCCATATGGTTTCCTCCTTATCGCTGTATGAACATAAAAAAACAGTCCTTTCCATATATTGTAACGGAAAGGGCTGTCAGTTGCAAATTTTTACATAAAAATACCTCCCCATTGCCGCGGTTGCAAAGGGGAGGCTAAAAACGATATTCGTTTTTCACGTCGGCAAGATTCCCGAAAAGCGGGTCTTATGCAGGCGGTGAAACAAGGTATCCGCAAAGCGGACCTTATGCTTCCGGTACGCACAAGCCGTACTTTCAAGGGCCCTCCCGGGCGCTTTTTTGGTATTTTATGTGCCCACGCCCACGTCTGGGCATGGGACACGTAAAATCACAAGTATACAGGATTTTTAGTAATTGCTAAATTACTTGTACAGCTCAACCAGGCGAGTCAGGTGCTCGTAACGAGCCTCAGCTGCCTTCTGGTTACGATCGAACAGTTCCTTTGCACGATCGGGGAATGCACGGCTCAGGCGGCTGTAACGAGTTTCAGTTGCCAGGAAGTCCTGGTACTTGTCGTAGCTGCCGGGCTTGCTGTTCAGAGTGAAGGGGTTCTTGCCCTGTGCCTTCAGTGCAGGGTTGAAGGTGAACAGGTTCCAGTAACCAGCCTCAACGGCCTTCTTCATCTCGTTCTGGCAGTTGGTCATGCCGCCCTTGATGCCGTGCAGCTCGCAGGGAGCGTAGCCGATGATCAGGGACGGGCCGGGGTAAGCCTCAGCCTCAGCAATAGCCTTGACAGCCTGGGTCATGTTAGCGCCCAGAGCGATCTGTGCCACGTAGATGTAGCCGTAGGTCATGCAGATCTCAGACAGGCTCTTCTTGCTGATTTCCTTACCAGCTGCAGCGAACTGGCAAACCTCACCGATGTTGGAAGCCTTAGAAGCCTGTCCACCGGTGTTGGAGTACATCTCGGTATCGAAGACCATCACGTTGACGTCCTCGCCGGAAGCCAGGACGTGATCCAGGCCGCCGTAACCGATGTCGTATGCCCAGCCGTCGCCGCCGAAGATCCAGACGGACTTCTTAGCGATGAACTCCTTCTGGCTCAGGATTTCCTTAGCCAGAGCGTTGTCGCTCATCTTCTCCAGCTCGGCAATCAGTGCCTTTGCAGGCTCATCGTTTGCCTTGGTGTTGCCCTTGGTCTCGATGAACTTTGCGTAAGCTGCCTTGTAGGACTCAGACACATTCTCGTCAGCAGCCAGCTCAGCCATACGGTTGATCAGGTTCTCACGGATGGTCTTCTGGCCCAGGTACATGCCCAAGCCGTGCTGTGCGTTATCCTCAAACAGGGAGTTGCACCATGCGGGGCCGTGGCCGGAATCCTTGTTCACAGTGTAGGGAGAGATTGCTGCGGTACCGCCCCAGATAGAGGAGCAGCCGGTAGCGTTGGAGATGTACATCTTCTCGCCGAACAGCTGAGTGATCAGACGTGCGTAGCTGGTTTCTGCACAGCCAGCGCAGGAGCCGGAGAACTCCAGCAGGGGCTGGTTGAACTGAGAACCAATAACAGAATCGTCTGCGAAACGAGTGGGCTTCTTGGAAATGTTAGCCACACAGTAATCGAAGACTTCCTGCTCAGCAGCCTGGCTCTCCTGAGGCTGCATGGTGATTGCCTTAGTGGGGCAGACGGTGACACACTCGCCACAGCCCATGCAGTCCAGCGGAGAAATAGCCATAACAAACTTGTACTGGTTTGCAGGCTTATTGTCGCGGCTCTTGGTCTGTGCAGGTGCAGCAGCCAGCTCCTCAGCAGTCAGCATGAAGGGACGGATGGTAGCGTGAGAGCAAACGAATGCACACTGGTTACAGCCAACGCACTTGTCTGCGTCCCAAGCGGGAACGGTAACGGCAATACCACGCTTCTCGTAAGCAGAAGCGCCCTGCTCCCATTCACCGTCGGGGTTGACCATGAAGGAAGAAACAGGCAGGCTGTCGCCGTCCATACGAGAGATGGGCTCCATAACCTCACGGATCTGCTTGACCAGTGCGGGTGCACCCTTCAGCTCTGCGGGAGCCGGATCAGCAGCGGGGTTGGACCACTCTGCGGGAACCTCGACCTTGTGGATTGCTTCCAGACCAGCGTCGATAGCCTTCCAGTTCATCTCAACAACGTCCTGGCCCTTCTTGCTGTAGGACTTTTCAGCAGCCTTCTTCATGAAGGTAACTGCGTCGTCGATGGGCATAACATCAGCCAGCTTGAAGAAAGCAGACTGCAGGATGGTGTTGGTACGCTTGCCCATGCCGATTTCGATAGCCTTATCGATAGCGTTGATGGTGTACAGCTGAATGTTGTTGTCAGCGATGTACTTCTTAGCCTCGGCGTTCAGGTGCTGGCCCAGCTCCTCATCGGTCCACTGGCAGTTGATCATGAAGATGCCGCCGGGCTTAACGTCCTGCACCATCTTGATGCCCTGGTTGATGTAAGAAGGAGTGTGGCAGGCAACGAAGTCAGCCTGGTTGATGTAGTAGGGGCTGTGGATCGGGTTGTCGCCAAAGCGCAGGTGGCTGATGGTGACACCGCCGGTCTTCTTGGAGTCATACTGGAAGTATGCCTGAACATACTTATCAGTGTGGTCACCGATAATCTTAACGGAGTTCTTGTTTGCGCCAACGGTACCGTCGCCGCCCAGACCCCAGAACTTGCACTCCTTGGTGCCCAGAGCTGCGGTGATGGGAGCGGGCTTGACCTCAGGCAGAGACAGGAAAGTCACGTCGTCGGTGATGCCCAGGGTGAAACGTGCCTTGGGCTCGTCCTTTGCCAGGTCTGCAAATACTGCAAAGATGGAGGACGGGGGAGTGTCCTTGCTGCCCAAGCCGTAACGGCCGCCGGTCAGAACGATGTCGTTCAGGCCAGCCTCACGCAGGGTAGCAGCAACATCCAGGTACAGGGGCTCGCCCAGTGCGCCGGGCTCCTTGGTACGGTCCAGAACAGCAACCTTCTTGGCGGTCTTGGGCAGAACCTTCAGCAGGTGAGCTGCAGACCAGGGACGGTACAGGCGAACCTTAATCAGGCCGACCTTTTCGCCCTTAGCAACCAAGTAGTCGATAACTTCTTCTGCAACGTCGCAGACAGAGCCCATAGCAACGATAACACGGTCAGCATCGGGTGCGCCGTGGTAGTTGAACAGGTCATAGTGGGTGCCCAGCTTCTCGTTGATCTTGCCCATGTACTTTTCAACGACTGCAGGAAGTGCGTTGTAAGCGGTGTTGCAAGCTTCACGATGCTGGAAGAAAACGTCGCCGTTTTCGTGAGAGCCACGCATCTTGGGGTTTTCGGGATTCAGTGCCTTGTCACGGAATGCCTTGATAGCGTCCATGTCGCACATATCCTTCAGGTCTGCGTAATCCCACTTCTCGATCTTCTGGTACTCATGAGAAGTACGGAAGCCGTCGAAGAAGTTGACGAAAGGCACACGGCCCTCGATAGCAGCCAGGTGAGCAACAGGAGCCAGGTCCATAACTTCCTGAACGGAGCCTTCAGCCAGCATAGCGAAGCCAGTCTGGCGGACAGCCATAACGTCGCTGTGGTCACCGAAGATGTTCAGGGACTGGGTAGCAACGGTACGTGCAGAAACATGGAAAACGCTGGGCAGCATCTCGCCTGCGATCTTGTACATATTAGGGATCATCAGCAGCAGACCCTGAGATGCGGTGAAGGTGGTGGTGATAGCACCAGCGCCCAAAGAGCCGTGAACGGCACCTGCAGCGCCACCTTCAGATTCCATCTCAACAACCTTAACCTGGTTGCCGAAGATGTTCTTCTGACCGGCAGCAGACCACTGATCACAGAAGTCTGCCATAGGAGAAGAAGGGGTAATGGGGTAGATGGCAGCTACGTCGGTAAAGGCGTATGCTACATGAGCAGCAGCGGTGTTGCCATCCATAGTTTGCTTTGCTCTAGGCATTGTTCTTCCTCCATTTTGATTTGTTATACATGCCTTTTGGGGGACCGCCCCCTGGGAGCCTCCCCCTGAAAATGCGTCCCATCCGCTAAAAAAGGGCGCACTGACAGTAAAAGGCACTTTGGCTTATTCTTATTCTAGCAAAACCCGTGCGCAAAGTAAACGCAATACATGCGGAAAAATGTGACAATCTTTCAAGATTAAATCCGTCATTTTTGACAAAATGATAAAAGAGTAATTGTAACTTTTCACATAGGAATTCTTTTAATTTGCCAAAAAAGAAAAAAATCTGTGGTTTTTTCGTCCTTTTAACGAAAAAATCGCAAGGGCTATAAAACATGTGAAATCTATACGAAATATCGTTATTTTAAGCAAGAAAAGGGGATACTGCCGCTATACCGGTTTGGGTATTTTTCCCAGTATTTTTTAGGTTTACTTTTACTATCATGGCCCATGCGCAAACATATCCCGAATAACAGCCCCTTTCTGTAAAAAATCTTGTCATATTCGTCAATTTACAAGCTGGGTAAAAAAGCTGTATAATACTATTTGTAAAAGGGGCGCTATGGCGCCCTTTTTACTTCTTTTTTGTTTCTTTTTTTAAGGTAACGAAAATATCGTATTGATCACTACAAAAAACAGGAGGATTTTTCCATGCTCATTCCCGTTCTGCTGTTTACGGTTGGTCTGCTGTTCCTGATTAAGGGCGGCGACTGGTTCGTAGACGGTGCTGTCGGCATCGCTCGCAAGTTCCATCTGCCCGAGCTGCTGATTGGCGCTACCGTTGTTTCTATTGGTACTACTCTGCCCGAGGTCATGGTTTCTACTGCATCTGCAATGACCGGCCACGGCGAGATGGCTTACGGCAACGCAATCGGCTCCATCATCTGCAACACCGCTTTGATTGCAGCTATTACCGTTGCACTGCGCCCCGGTAAGGTTAACCCCCAGACCCTGAAGACCCCCATTGCATTCTTCTTCTTGTCTGCTGCTATCTACACTGTGATTGCTTACACCACCGGCTACTTCAGCCGCCCGGTTGGCGTCCTGATGCTGGCTTTGTTTGTTGCTTATATGGTTCTGACCGTTGCTCAGATGAAGAAGAACCCCGAAGCTGCTGAAGATTCCGAAGAAGTTGACGACGAAGAACGCCCCCTGAGCAAGAACCTGATTCTGCTGGTACTGGGCGCTGCTCTGATTGCTGTTGGTGCTGACCTGCTGGTTGACAACGGCACTTTGATTGCAAAGGCTTTGGGCGTGCCCGAATCCGTTATTGCACTGACCTTTGTTGCTTTGGGCACCAGCCTGCCTGAGCTGGTTACCGCTATTACCTCTCTGGTCAAGGGCCACGGCTCCTTGTCTTTGGGCAACGTAATCGGCGCTAACATCTTCAACCTGGTACTGGTCAGCGGTGTTTCTGTTACTTTGGCACCTTTTGCTATCCCCGCTAACAGCACCATCGCAGGCATCAACACCTCTTTGCTGGTAGATATGCCCGTGATGTGGTTTGTCATGGCTTTCCTGACTCTGCCCACCTTGCTGCGTGGCAAGCTGAGCCGCTTCCAGGGTATTATCCTGCTGTGCATCTACGCTGCATTCTGCGTATTCCAGTTTGCAATGTAAGCTTTTTATTCTTTGGCACCTGCCCTATGGGCGGGTGCTTTTTTGTTGGCGCTTTGCTTGACGCACTCCGCCGCTGCGGATACAATGTAGATACTATCTAATAAAGGAGCGATGCGGTTTGGCACATACTGAAGAAAAACTGTCCGGCGAGGAAATTTTTCACGGACGTATTTTTACCGTTACAAATGACAAAGTCCGACTGGAAAACGGGCATACTTCCACCCGTGAAGTAGTACACCATCACGGCGGCGCTTGCATTTTGCCTTTGTTTGACGACGGCACCATCTGCATGGTGCGTCAATATCGCTACCCCATGCAGCAGGAGCTGTGGGAGCTGCCCGCAGGCAAGCTGGAACCGGGCGAAGACCCGTTTGATGCTGCCAAGCGTGAGCTGGAAGAAGAATGCGGTCTGACTGCTGACAAATACATTCCGCTGGGCGAGTTTTACCCCACCGTTGGCTACTGCACCGAGATTATTTACACTTGGGCAGCTATGGACCTGCACCAGACCCACATGCACCCGGACGACGATGAGTTTATCACCCCTGAGCGTATCCCTTTAGAGCAGGCTGTTGCCATGGTAATGGACGGCCGCATTAAAGACGGCAAAACCATCGCAGGTGTTTTGAAGCTGCAACGTCTGAAAGATTCCGGCGCATTATAAGCACCCATCTTTTCTATAGTAAGGATATCTAACCCATGATCCAAATAGTTTACGAAGATAAAAACATTACCGTATGTATTAAACCAGCAGGATACTCCAGCGAGGACAGCGAAATTGCCCCTTGTGTGCCTGCACTGCTGCGTGAGCACTGGAATAATCCCAGTGCTTATGTGGGTGTTGTGCATCGCCTGGATGTGGGCGCTGCCGGTTTGATGGTATATGCCCGCACAAAACAGGCAGCGGCAATGCTCTCCCAGCAGGTTGCAGGGGGGAGCTTTCATAAGGAATATTTGTGCGTGTGCGCAGGCATCCCTGAGCCGCAAATGGGTACCATGGAGGACTGGCTTTTCAAAGACAGCCGCCAGCACAAGGTTTTTCCCATTAAAAAAGCCCGCAAAGGTGCCAAAAAGGCCTTGCTGGATTACGAGGTACTGGAAAAGACCGATGAGGCTGCGTTGTGCCGTGTTACGCTGCACACAGGCCGTACACATCAAATTCGTGTCCAGTTTGCCAGCCGCAAGCACCCCTTGTACGGTGACGGCAAATACGGCAGCCGCATCAAGTGTGCGCTGGGGCTTTGGTGCGCCCGTTTGGAGTTTACGCTGCCAAACGAAAGCCAGCCCCGCATTTTTTACCAGCAGCCACCCAGCACAGGCGCTTTTGCCGAGTTTGACGTAGTTTAACTTTATACTGTCCATAGAAAGTGATGCAGTTCGGATACTGCATCACTTTTTTTGTAAAAACAAAAGCGGCTGTCCCTTACAAAAAGGACAGCCGCTTTCTATTGACTGATACTTATTCTGCTTCGCCGTATATTTTTTGCATACCACGGCAGTACTTGCTGTTTTTGGAAAGCTGTACACCGATTTTTGCCAGTTCTGCATACAGCCATGCGGGGGGCTCCGTATTAAACTTTACCTCTAATACAGTGGGGCTTTCTCCCGGTGTCATTTTTGCCGTTTTAGGGGACAAAAAGCACTCCGGCTTGCCATAACTTACGTCCCAATCCAAGGTCATGCGGAAATTACCCTCCGGCAGGAAAAACACGTCCCGCCAATAATTCACGGTAAGGGCCGGTGTATAGCAGTCACGCATCAGGATTTTATGCAGCTTTGGTCCGTGCCCCGGCAACTCCTTTAAGCAGGAATATTCCCCGTTTGCCACCCCGACTGCCTGCGCAGGGGAAAGCAGCACACTGCGTTTACCGGAAAGCCCGCCCTTTTTGAATTTTTGTTCCAGCCGAAACATTTTTTCTTCCAGCCCGTAAGTACGCAGACGAATTTTGTGCCGTGCAAAGGCTCCGCCCATTGTATCCTGATAATCCTTATGCTGTCTTGTATCAAAATACAAGCTGCGCACAAGATAGATACCATTCATAGTATAGGGGTCAATTTGCATACGGCTGCGCCCCAGTGCACGCAATTGCTCATATTGCTGCGGATTGATTTGATATTTTAATTCATGGCGCAGGGCTTCCTGCATGGGCTGTTCGCTGTTTTGTGTAGGAACATCTTGCATACCGGCAGCCCTCCTTCCTGTTTTTTCAGTATACCATGGCATTTGGGGATTTTCAAAGTAAAAAAGCCCGACAGATATCTGTCGGGCTTTTTCGTTAAGCGGTTTATTCTTCCTCAGGCAAGTCGTTTTCTGCTTCTGCTGCTTCGCTTGCATTCAGTGCAGCCAACTCGTCCTCGGTCAAGTCGGGTTCCTCGTCGCCTTCTTCCGGCTTGGACACTTCCACATCTTCCTCACGTGTGGTACGTGCCAGCACAGCAACACGGTCGCCCTCGCCCAGACGCATAACACGTACGCCGCTGCCGTAACGGCTTTGTACGGGGATGTCCGCTGCGTGCATACGAATCAGGATACCCTCCTGACTAATCAGGATAATATCGTCATCTTCGTCCAGAATCTTAACGCCGGCAACCATATCACGGGCCTTGTCGTAGTTACGCACGCCCTTACCGCCACGGCCGGTAATGCGGTAATCTTCCACCTTGCTGCGGCGGCCCTTACCACTTTCGGTTACGGTAAATACGGTTGCGTCCTCACGGCAGATGGATACGCCGATAACTTCGTCGCCCTCTGCCAGCTTGATGGCACGTACACCGTGACCGTTACGGCCCATTGCGCGTGCATCACTTTCCTTAAAGCGGATTGCCTGACCGAAGCGGGTGCATACAATCAGGTAGTTATCGCCGGTTGTCAGGCGGGTCCATGCCAGCTGGTCGCCCTCGTTCAGGGAGATTGCGTTCAGGCCGGACTTACGGATATTTGCATACTGGCTCAAGGGGGTACGCTTAATCAGGCCCTTACGAGTAACCATCGTTACAAAGCCCTGCTTTTCCTCATCCTTGGTATCCTTAGCGCACAGCATATTGGTAACCTTTTCACCCTCCTGCAGCTGCAGCAGGTTGATGATGTTCATACCCTTACTGGTACGGCTGCCCTCGGTGATTTGGTAACCCTTCAAGCGGAAAATACGGCCCAAATTGGTAACGAAGAACACATAATCATGGGTAGAGCCAACATTCAGTTCCTCTACAAAGTCCTCTTCCTTATGGGTCAGACCGGCAACGCCACGGCCGCCACGGTGCTGTGCCTGATAGGTGACCTCCGGTGTACGCTTGATATAGCCTGCGTGGGTCAGGGTATAAACACACTGCTCCTCCGGAATCAGGTCCTCAATATCCACCTCGCCGGAAACCGACATGATTTCGGTACGGCGCTCGTCACCAAAGCGGCGCTTCATATCCAGCAGCTCGTCCTTAACAATATCCATCACACGGTTTTCGTGTGCCAGAATATCTCGCCAGTCGCTGATTTTCTGCTCCAGCTCTGCCAGTTCGTTTTCGATTTTCAAAATTTCCAAACCAGCCAAACGGCCCAACTGCAACTTTACAATTGCGTCTGCCTGTACATCATCAAAGCCGAACTTTTCCACGATAGCAGCCTTAGCTTCCTGCATACCGCCCTTACAAGAACGAATGGTAGCAATCAGCTCGTCCACAATATCGGTAGCTTTCTTCAAGCCTTCCAGAATATGGGCACGTTCTTCTGCCTTTTTCAGGTCATGCTGGGTACGACGGCGCACCACTTCGCCCTGGAAAGAAACATACTTGCCCAGCATCTGCTTCAGGGTCATCACCTTGGGGGTCTTGTTGTCCAGTGCAATCATGATAACACCAACGGTGTCCTGCAGCTGGGTGTACTGATACAGCTGGTTCAAAACAACCTGCGGGTTTGCGTCCTTTTTCACCTCAACAACGATACGCATACCCTTGCGGTTGGTTTCGTCGTTCAGGTCGCTGATGCCCTCGATGCGCTTATCCTTTACAAGGTCCGCAATGTGCTCAATCAGGCGAGCCTTATTGACCATATACGGAATCTCGGTAATCACAATCTGGAAGCGGCCGTTCTTTTTTTCCTCGATGGTAGCACGGCCGCGCAGAGTGATTTTGCCACGGCCGGTAGCATACGCTGCACGGATACCGCTGCGGCCCATAATAATGCCGGCAGTGGGGAAGTCCGGTCCCTTGATGTGTTCCATCAGGCCGGGCAGGTCGATGTCCGGGTTATCAATCAAAGCAACACAGCCATCAATGACCTCGCACAGGTTGTGCGGGGGGATATTGGTAGCCATACCAACTGCGATACCCTGGCTGCCGTTGCACAGCAGGTTGGGGAAGCGGCTGGGCAGCACACGGGGCTCCTTTTTGGTTTCGTCAAAGTTGGGGTCCCAGTCGATGGTTTCCTTGTCGATGTCGGTCAGCATCTCCATAGCCATCTTGCTCATACGGGCTTCGGTGTATCGATAAGCAGCGGCAGGGTCGCCGTCCACAGAACCGAAGTTACCCTGACCGTCCACCAGCGGATACCGCAGGCTGAAGTCCTGTGCCAAACGAACCATAGCGTCGTATACGGATGCGTCACCGTGAGGGTGGTAGGAGCCCAGCACCGCACCGACCGTATCGGCAGACTTGCGGTATGCATGGCTGGAGTCGTTGCCACGCTCATGCATGGTATACAAAATACGGCGGTGTACCGGCTTTAAGCCGTCACGCACATCCGGCAAAGCACGTGCAACGATAACGGACATAGAATAGTCCAAAAACGCACTTTCGATTTCGTCCTTAACGTCACGGATAATTTTTTTAGTACCCGTGCCGGGAATCATAACAACATTTTCTTCCATTTGTCGCTCCTTCTCTCACACATTACACGTCCAGCTTTGCATACTGGGCGTTACGCTCGATGAACTGACGGCGGGGTTCCACCTGGTCGCCCATCAAAATGGAGAAGGCCTCGTCTGCCTTTTCCGCATCTTCCACGGTGATTTGAACAATCACTCGATTGTCCGGATTCATCGTTGTTTCCCACAGCTGTTCGGGGTTCATCTCACCAAGGCCCTTATAACGGCTGATTTTTGCACCGGGCATTTCCGCAGAAAGCACAGGCATTTCCTTTTCGTCATAAGCGTATTTAATGGTGTTGCCCTTTTGCAGCTTAAACAGGGGAGGCTGTGCAACGTAAATATGGCCTTCATCAATCAGCGGGCGCATATAACGGAAGAAGAAGGTCAGCATCAAAGTACAAATGTGAGAACCGTCCACGTCCGCATCGGCCATGATAAAGATTTTGTCGTAACGCAGCTTGGTAATATCAAATTCATCGCCAATGCCGCAGCCCAGTGCCTGCACAACAGGCATCAGCTTTTCGTTGCCGTAAATCTTATCTGCACGTGCTTTTTCAACGTTCAGCATTTTACCCCACAAGGGCAGAATTGCCTGAATCGAACTATCTCGGCCCATCTTTGCCGAGCCGCCTGCAGAGTCACCCTCGACGATGAACAGTTCGGTACGGGAGGGGTCTTTTTCACGGCAGTCAGCCAGCTTGCCGGGCATACGGGTGGTTTCCAGCGCAGACTTGCGGCGCACCAGCTCACGGGCACGCTTTGCTGCTTCACGGGCACGGGCAGCCTGCGTAGCCTTTTCAAAAATAGCCTTTGCAACAGCGGGGTTTTCCTCAAAGAACTCCATCAACTTATTATAAGTCATGTTGTTCACCAGAGTACGAATTTCGGTGTTGCCCAGTTTTGCCTTGGTCTGGCCTTCAAACTCTGCTTCCTGCAGCTTAACGCTGATAACACAGGTCAAGCCTTCACGCACGTCCGCACCGGACAGGTTATCATCCTTATCCTTTAAGATATTGTGGCGGCGGCCGTAATCATTAAATACACGGGTCAGTGCAGCCTTAAAGCCTTCCTCGTGGGTACCACCGTCCGGAGTATTTACGTTATTGGCAAAGCTGAGCAGCAGCTCGTTGTAGCTGGAGTTGTACTGCAAAGCAACCTCGGCAACGCCACGCTCGGTTTGACCCTTCAGGTAAATCACGTTGGGGTGCAGCACATCCAGTGCACGCTTTTCGTTCAGGAAGGTAACAAAGGAGCGGATACCGCCCTCGTAGCACATGGTTTCCTTACGGAAGCAGGGCTCACCTTCGTTGCCGTCGCTGTCGATAGGCGTGTACAGTTCACGCTCGTCCGTCAGGGTGATTTTTACACCTGCATTCAGGAAGCTTTCCTCACGCAGGCGCTTTTCCAAGGTTTCAAAGTCGTAGTGGGTGGTTTCACGGAACATTTCCGGGTCGGGCTTAAAGCGAACCACCGTACCGGTTTCACCCTCTGCTACAGGGCCCAGCTTTTGCAGCGGGCCGTCGGCATCGCCACGGTTAAAGCGCTGCTGATACTCATAGCCGTCACGCTTTACGTTGACCTGCAACCACTCCGAGCAAGCGTTAACAACCGAAGCACCAACACCGTGCAGACCGCCGGCCACTTTATAGCCGGAGTTTTCGCCGCCAAACTTACCGCCGGCGTGCAAAATAGTATAAACAACGGTAACAGCGGGCAGGCCGGTATCGGGCTGGGTATCTACAGGGATACCACGGCCGTTATCGGAAACACGAATCACATCGTCCTTTTCAATAGTAACTTCGATGTGGTTGCAGTAACCTGCCAAAGCTTCGTCGATGGCGTTGTCCACGATCTCGTATACCAGGTGGTGCAGACCGCGCGGGCCCGTAGAACCGATATACATACCCGGGCGCTTACGAACTGCCTCCAGGCCCTTCAGGACCTGAATTTCACTGCCGCTGTACTCATGGTCGGTAGCAGTGTCCACCTCATTGGTTTGCATAATTTCTTCTGCCATTACGTACCTCCAGATCATTGCCCAACCATGCGCAGGCGCACACAGCGAGCAGGGGAAAAACTAACCGTATAGCAACTTGTTAGTAACTTAAATTATATCTTACTTTCTTCTGCTGTCAAACGACCGATGCGCCGCTCCAGCGCAGCAGGGGAAAGGCTCGACAAATAAACTGTGTCTACCATGCCAGTGGTAAGCACATAACTTTTGGGGATGTCGTCGGAAAGGGTTACCACCGCACCTTCCTTTTGGGTACGGTTCAAAAACTCCTGCCCACGTTTGGAAACCGTGGTGGTTTCTAAATCAAAAATGCCCACCACATCTCGGGTATTGATGACGTAATCCTGTCCAAGATGTCGATACATGGCATTTTCTCCTTTCGGTTAATCCCGCACTTTGGTCAGCACACCGCTGTCCATACGATAAATCACGCCGTCTGTTTTCAAAAAATCCGCATCGTCGCAGCTGGTAACAAAGGTCTGCTTTTCCGCCATACGGGTAAGCAGATAGGCTTTTCGGCTTTCGTCCAGTTCGCTCAACACGTCATCCAATAACATAACGGGCCATTGGCCGGTGATTTCTTTTACGCAGGCAGCTTCTGCCAGTTTTAAGCTGAGCACCGCACTGCGCTGCTGGCCTTGGCTGGCAAAAACTTTGGCACTGTGTCCATCTAATGTAATGGAAAAATCTTCCCGATGGGGGCCAATCAAACTCATGCCGGCACGAATTTCTTCGCTGCGGCGCTGCTGCAGCAGCATTGCCATTTGCCCCGGCGCAAACATCGGCTCGTAGGCAAGGGCCAAGGTTTCGGCCCCGTGGGAAAGGCGCTGATAATTTTCGACAGCAAAGGGCGCCAGCAAAGCCAGATAGTGCAATCTTCTTTGCTGAATTTCTTCGCCCCGTGCAGCAAGCTCCCCGTTCAGCGCATCTAAAATATCCGCCGCCCCGGGGGTTACTTCATATTTTTTCAGCAGTGCATTTTTTTGTGTCATCGCACGGGTGTAGCGGCGATATACTGCCAGATACCCCGGATACATTTGACATAGGGCAGCATCTAAAAATTTGCGGCGGCCGTCCGGGCTGCCTTTTACAAGGCTGAGATGTCCGGGGTCAAAAACCACGGCAGGGAAACCGCCCGCAATACTGGACGCTCGGCCCCGGTCCACACCGTTTACTTTTGCACGGCGGCCGGGCTTTTCGCTGCCCGGTGGGCCCACCGTAATACGCACGCTGCTTTCCACGCCGTCATCCCGTTGGGTAACTGCTTCCAGCACAGCAAACGGTGCATCACGGCGAATCAGCTCTGCGTCTTTTCCGCCCCGAAAACTCTTGCCGCCGGTAAGCAGCCAGATGGCTTCCAGCAGGTTGGTTTTGCCTTGTCCGTTGTTGCCGCAAATGACGGTAAGCTCCCGACCGGGCACTAAATGGGCCTGCTCGATATTCCGATACTGTACTGCCTGCAAAGACAAAAGTCGCATGGCTTACTGCCCCGCACGCACGGTGACCTGCTGGCCGTCCAGCTCCACAACATCACCGGGCACACACTTTTTGCCACGCATGGTGCACACCTCGCCGTTGAGGGTAACCGCACCTGCCTGCACAGCCTCTTTTGCCTCGCCGCCGGTTTCGCAAATGCCGGCATATTTCAGCAGAGCATCCAGCTTAATAAACGGGGTATGAATCTGAATATATTCCATAACGCAAACGCTCCTTTTTGTATACTATAAAATCAAAGATACAATTTGTATATATTAGTATCACGTACAAATGTGATTTTTATAAAAGGCACGTTCTATGGCTTAGTCGTTCTTAAAACGGACAGGCAGCACCAAATAGGTGAAGTCATCGCCCTCTACCGGCAGGATTTTTACCGGGCTCAGAGGGCCGCTGATTTCAAAGCGAACCTTTTCTACATCTGCATAGCGCAGGGCGTCCAGCAGGTAGCGATTGTTAAAGCCAATCTCTACGGATTCGCCGCTGGTCTTTGCATCAAATTCATCTACAACACGGCCCAGATTTGTCTGGCAGCGAACGGTAACGTGTCCTTCCTCGAACAACACTCGCAGGGGGTTTTTCAGGCGCTCGGTGATAATCAAAGAGGCACGCTCGATGGTGCTGATGAAGTCCTTGCAATCCACAACAACCTGTGTACGGCTGCCGGAAGGAATTACGTTGCGGTAGTTCAAAAACTCGCCTTCAATCAGTCGGCTCAAAATGGTGTAGCCATTGGTTTTGAACACAACAAAGCGGCGGTTTGCAAACAGGTAAACATCTTCGTTTTCATCGTCGGGCAGCAGACGGTTTACTTCGTTCATGGTCTTTGCCGGAATGATGATGCGGATATCCTTGGTTGCAATCACGGGACGTTCCACAATTGCCAAACGGTAGCCGTCCAAAGCAACAACGGTCAGCTTATTGGGCAAAATCTCAAACAGCTCACCGGTATGTGCAGGTTTTTTATCATCCTGACTGACTGCATACAGGGTGTGGCCGATGATTTCTTTCAACATACCGGCTTTCATAATCAGGGTATGCTCGTCGGCACCTGCATTGGGTAAGTCGGGGAAGTCGTGAGCAGACATACTCTGGATTTCGAACTCGGCAACACCGCCGCGAATCAGGGTTTTGCCATTATCGGCAACCGAAATGGTTACATCGCCGGCAGGCATACGGTGAATCATATCGCTGAGCAGCTTGGCATTCAGGACGATTTCACCGGTTTCACGCACGTTGGCCTCGATGGTTTTGGTAATTCCCATTTCCAGGTCGTAGCCGGTAAGGGTTAGCTGGAAACCTTCGGCTTTTAGCAGGATGCCTTCCAGCACGGGGATAGAGGAGCGCATGGTAACGGCTTTGGAAACGCCGTCGATGGCAGCGCTGAGGGTAGATTTATCACAGACGATATTCACGGGGGTACTCCTTTCGACTGTTGAGAATGCTGTCGTGTTGCCGTTTGCCTAATCTGGCCTGCGGCCTAATAACACTTACTTGTTGCAGTATTAGTAGTAGGGGACGGGGAATTTGTGGAAAACCCGAAAATGTGGCGATTTTCTGCGGGGATTGCAGGGGTGCCGTTTCGGGGAAGATTGTGTGAACAAGTTGTTGAAAGTTACTTGCGATTTTTTCTTTCCACAAATCCGGTGGAAAAGGTTTTAAACTTGTTGAAAAGTCAGGTGAAAAAGTGGAAAACTCAAAATCGACGTGTATCAAAATTACATATCGCCTTTTGGGGCCTGCTTTTTTCAGTGGAAAACCGCTGTTTTCGTGGGTTTATGCACGGATATTGCTGATAATATCATCCACAGTTTCCTTCAGGCGCTGGTCTTCACGCATTTCCTTTTCCATGGTTTTCAGGGAATATACGATGGTGGAGTGGTCACGGCCGCCAAATTCACGGCCAATCTCCTCGGTACTCATGCCGGTGATTTCACGCAGAATATAAATAGCAGCACGGCGTGCGCTGGAAACAGCTGCATTTCGCTTTGCGCTGCGCAGGTCCTCAGCGGGTACGTTATACGTACGGCTTACTTCGCTCAGAATCTTGTCGATGGTAATGGGGATGGGCTGGGTTTCGTTCAAAATATCCTTGATGGCGTTTTGTGCAACGCTGATGACCGGCTGGATGCCTTCCAGCATATGGTATGCGTTCAGCTTTTTCACGGCGCCTTCCAGCTGACGGATATTGTTTTTCAAGTGATGTGCAATATATTCAGCCACGTCTTCGGGCAAATCCAGATGCAGCAGTTCAGCCTTGCGCTTTACGATAGCAACACGGGTTTCAAAATCAGGCGGCTGCACGTCTGCGTTCAAGCCCATTTCAAAACGGGTGCGCAAACGCTCCTCCAGGCTCTTGATTTCCTTAGCGGGGCGGTCGGATGCAATAACAATCTGCTTGTGTGCATCATACAGGGTGTTAAATGTGTGGAAGAATTCCTCCTGCGTAGACTCCTTACCGGCGATAAACTGAATATCGTCAATCAGCAGCAGGTCCGCAGCACGGTAACGCATACGGAATTCTTCGGTGCTGCCGTTGCGGATGGATGCAATCAGGTCATTGGTGAACTGCTCACAGGTAGTGTACATGATTACATAATCCGGGTGGGTGCGCTTGATTTCGGTTTGAATTGCGGTAAGCAAGTGGGTTTTGCCCAAACCGGAACCGCCGTAAATAAACAGCGGGTTATACGCAAACGCAGGGTTGGCAGCAACTGCCTGTGCGGCAGCAAAGGCAAAAGAGTTGGACGAACCCTTAATGAAGTTGTCGAAAGTAAACTCGTAATTGCCTTGGGGGCTTAAAGGATTATTGTCGTACTGCTGCGACAAAATCACTTCATGCGGCGGGGTGGAAGGCACCACCAGGCTGATTTCTACGTCAAAGCCCAGCACAGCCTTAAAGGCATCCTTCAGCAGGCCCAGATAACGGTCAGAAACGATTTTGCAAATAAAGTCATTGCGGACCGAAAGTGTAATATGGCTTGAGTCCTCAAAATTGACGGGCTCAAGGCCGTCGATATACAGGTTGTAGGTTGCTTCGGCCAGATTTTCCTTGCAGTAGGCTTGGGCGGCAAGTAAAACGTCCTTAAAAGAGTCCATGGCATTCCCTTCTTCGATAGTTTTGTATAAAACAGCGGTGTGCAGGCTGCTGTTTGGCAAAAATTTTGTGACAGAAAAAACAACTTTTCCACGGAGTTTTCCACAGAAAAATCCATCTTAACGAATTATAACAAAAATTTGATTTTATGTCTATATATATATAATGTAGGTAAGTGGGAAAAAGAGGCAAAAAAGCAGCTGTAAAACGCAATTTAGCACAATATATAGTAGGCAAAAAGTGAGTTTTCCACAGGCGGGGCACAATTTGTGAAAAAGTTTTTACGCACAGGCACGCAAAAAAGTGTTGCAAAAGGGCTTGACAGAATGGGGTGATGTATATTATAATTCCATTTTGCAAGCCTGTCCCCATTTTTAGGGGCCGGAAAAGTGTCCATCACCCCGTTTCCGGGGACAAGTTTTTTAGGAGGATCGACCATGAAGAGAACGTTTCAGCCCAAGAAGCGCCAGCGCAGCCGCGTACACGGTTTCCTGTCTCGCATGAGCTCCAAGAATGGCCGTAAGGTCATCAATGCTCGTCGTGCTAAGGGCCGCAAGAGCCTGACCGTCTGATTGACAGGGCCGATTTGAAGAGCGCAAAAATAGACCGCTGATGCACCCCGTATGGTGCTGTAGCGGTCTTATTTTTTTACGTAAATGCAAAAAATGCTTGCGCAGGCAGGTGCTTTTGTTCTATAATGCAATATGAGCGTCTATGCCTTGACGCAAACTGTGAAAAATACCCAAGAGGGGAGGCCAGAACAATGCGGTATCGGCCAATTTGTCGCAATGCGGAGTTCAGCCGTGTATACACACGGGGCAAAAATTATGTAACACCGCAATTGGTGATGTATGTTTTGAAAAAGAAAAGCGGCCGTACACGTGTAGGTCTGACTGCCTCCAAAAAGGTGGGCAAGGCGGTTATGCGCAATCGTGCACGCCGTGTGATGCGTGCCGCTATTGCGGAGCATTTGGATTATGATATTGGCAAGTATGATTTGGTGTTTGTGGCACGTGGCATGACCCCGCACCTGAAAACACAGCAGGTAAGCAAAGCAGTTGCAAAGCTGTTTAAGCAGGCCGGCTTGCCGGATAAAGCACTGCAAAGTGCACAGCAGACACCCGTGCAGGAGCAGGATCATGTTTGATGCGCTGCGCCAGGCTGCCCGCAGCCTGATGATTGCACCCATACGTCTGTACAAAAAATGGATCAGCCCGGGGCTTGGCTATCGGTGCCGGTTTAACCCGACTTGCAGCGAGTATGCGATGGAAGCAATCCGTGTGCATGGCTGCATCAAAGGCGGGCTGCTGGCCGCATATCGGATTGCAAGGTGCAACCCCCTTTGCAAGTGGGGGTACGACCCTGTGCCCGAAAAGGGAAAATGGACAAACCCTAAACGGAAGCTGACCCGATAATTTGCTACTTTTGACTTTCCTGTCTGCGGCAGGCAAAGTCCTTCTAAAAAATAATCTGCTTTGACCGCAGACAAAGCGAAAGGAAAAAATATGAATTTTATGTACATCTTTGGTACGCCTCTCGGCTATGTAATGGAGTGGATTTACAACCTGATCCCCAATTACGGCTGGGACATCATCCTGTTCACACTGTTGATTCGTGTTGTGAGCCTGCCTCTGGATATTTACCAGCAGAAGAGCATGGCAAAAATGAGTGCTTTCCAGCCGGTTATCATGGATATCCAGAAAAAGTACAAGAATAACCCCGAAAAGCAGCAAAACGAGCTGGCTAAACTGCAGCAGGACTTTGGCTACAACCCCATGGCAGGCTGCCTGCCCATGTTCCTGAACTTCTTCGTGATGTTCGGCGTTATCGAAGTTGTGTATCGCCCCTTGCAGCGAATCTTCCACATGCCCGCTGAGGTTTTGGGCGCTGCGGAAGTTGCCCTGCGCAATCTGGGCATGAATCCCACCATCGTTACCCGTGATACCCACATCATTCACCAGGTTTTGGCAGGCGAAGGCTCTGTGCTGAGCTGCTTTACCCCTGAGCAGGTAAGCACCATCACCGAGTTCTCCAGCAAGATGAACTTCTTTGGCATCGACCTGACCAAGGTTCCTTCCCTGAGCATTGCACCGGAAAATCTGCCTCTGCTGATTTTCCCCCTGCTGTCTCTGCTGACCATGTTCATTTCTACCCACTACTCCATGAAGGCTTCCGGCCAGGAGCTGCAGGGTGGTATGAAGATTACCATGTACTTAATGCCCCTGATGATGGTTTACTTCTCCTTCACCGTGCCTGTGGCATTCTCCCTGTACTACACTGTTTCTAACGTTTTGATGATGATTAAGAGCGAGGCTATGCGCCGTGTTTACGACCCCATCAAGATGAAGGAAGAAATTGTGGCGCAAATTGAACAAAAGCGCAAGGAACAGCGCCGTGGCGTAAAGAGCACCACCGTTAAGGTGCGTGACAACAACGGCAACATTGTGGAAAAGCACGTTTCTGCAAGCGAAATGAACCGCCTGCGTTTGGAATACGCACGTATGCAGGATGAAGAGCGCTATAAGGACGAGCGTACCACACCTCTGTCTGAATTGAAGGATAAGGAGGACTAACGCAATCATGATTAAGGAAGTATTTGCTACCGGTGCAACCGTAGAGGATGCTTACGCAGCAGGTTGTGCTCAGCTGGGTGTGTCTGCTGATGACCTGAATGTAAGCTACGAGGTTATTGATTTCCCCGTTGCGGAAAAGAAATTCCTGTTTTTCACTACAAAAAAAGCAGAGCCCGCTAAGGTAAAGGTTGTTGTGCAGCTGCCCGATGAAAAGAAGCCTGCACACAAGCCTGAAAAGAAGGCAGAAAAGCCTGCTGCTCCCAAACAGGAAAAGGCAGCACCTGCCCCTGTGAAGGAAAAGCCTGCAAAAAAGGCAGAAAAGGTCGAAAAGCCTGCAAAGCCTGTGCAGCAGCCTGAGGAAGAAGCCGCAGAAGTTGCGATTGACCTGGAGCAGAATGCTAAGGTTAAGGCTGCGGTAGACTATCTGGCAGAGGTTTCCGCACTGATGGGCGTGGAAAATGCGAAGTTCAGTGCTGTGCAAAAGGGCGAAGCAACCATCATCAAGGTGGACGGCGATAAGCTGGGTGTGCTGATTGGCCGCCGCGGCGAAACCATGGAGAGCCTGTCTTATCTGGCAAGCCTGGTTGCTAACCGTATGGAAGGCGATTACCTGAAGCTGGGTCTGGACGTTGCCGGTTACCGTGGCAAGCGTGAGCAGGACCTGTCTGCACTGGCACACCGCATCGGCGACAAGGTGCGCCGCACCGGCCGTGCTTTTGCTATGGAGCCCATGAACCCCTACGAGCGCCGCATTATCCACAGCGCAATCTCCGCAATGGAGGGCCTGCGCAGCGAGAGCCGTGGCGAGGGTAAGGACCGTCGTGTTGTTATTTACTCTACCGCACCCGATGCTTCTACTGCAGAGCCGGAAAGCGAACGCAGCCGTGGCAGCCGTGGCGGCCGCAGAGATAACCGCAAGGGTGGCCGTAACAATCGTGGCGGCAACCGCAATAACCGTGCACCCCGCACCAACGCAGTGCCGGAGCGTGAGTTTGAAACCGTAACTACCGATGCAGCAGCACCGGTTGCTCCCAAGCGCACCGAGCGTGTGGATGATTTTGCTGATTTTGGTTTTGGCAAAATTGACCTGTAAGATTTGAAAAAAGCCACCGGGAAGGCAAGACCTTCTACGGTGGCTTTTTTATGCAATAAAACGGGATGTGCTGAGGCTGGTTTTTCCACAGAAACAGCTTGCGATAGTGGAAAACTGCACGCTGTACTTGCCTTATCAGGTTTTTGCGCCCAAAATACTGTGCAAGCACGCGCTTTTGTGTTACAATGCAAACTGTATTATTATGTTTACCCATCGCCAAAGGAGGAAACCCTCATGTCTAGCACGCTAATCACCACCATTGCGGCTATTGCCACTGCACCCGGTGCAGGCGGTATTGCTGTAGTGCGTTTGTCCGGCCCGGAAAGTTATGCGGTTGCGGAAAAAGTCTTTCGCCCCATGAACCCCAATAAATCGGTGCGGGACGCAAAAGGCTATACCGCTTTGTACGGCAGCTTTTTGGGCGAAAGCGGTGCCTTTGATGATGGTGTGGCTTTATTTTTCCGTGCGCCTTACAGCTATACCGGCGAGGACGTAGTCGAGCTGAGCTGCCACGGTGGTACTGCGGTTGCCCAGCTGCTTTTGGAAAGCTGCATTGCAGCAGGGGCGGCGCCGGCAGGCCGTGGAGAATATACCAGACGTGCGCTTTTGAACGGCAAGCTCAGCTTAACGCAGGCCGAGGCTGTGGCGGATATGATTCGTGCCGACAGCCGGCAGGGGGTAGCGCTGGCAAATGCCGCACTGGACGGCGCACTGGCAAAGGAAATCAAAACCCGCCAAATGCAGCTGACCGGTTTGCAGGCACATCTTACAGCTTGGGTGGATTATCCGGAGGAAGATGTTCCCGCTTTGGAAAATGACCAGCTTACACAGACTTTGGGCGAAGTGAAACAAGCACTGGATACTTTGATTGCCGGTTATGGCGCAGGTGCCGTTTTGCGTGAGGGTGTGGACTGCGCCATTGTGGGGCGCCCCAATGCAGGCAAGTCAACCCTGCTGAATTTGCTGGCAGGCTTTGACCGTGCCATTGTTACCCCTGTGGCAGGCACCACCCGTGACGTGGTAGAGCAGGCGGTCATGGTAGGGGATATTCGTTTGAACCTGTTCGATACGGCAGGTGTGCGCCAAACCGAGGACATTGTAGAGGCAGAGGGTATCCGCCGCAGCTGGAAAAAGCTGGAGGAGGCCGGTTTGGTACTGGCTGTATTTGATGGCAGCGAGCCAATCAATGAGGAGGACCGCCAGCTGGCGCAAGCCTGCAAGGGCCGCCCTGCGATTGCACTCATCAACAAAGAGGATAAAACCACACAGTTTGACGGGCAGGAAGTTGCCGATTGCTTTGCACAGGTGCTGTCTGTGAGCTGCAAAAATCCGGCAGCACGCCAGACCATTGCACAGGCAGTAGAGCAGCTGCTGCACACAAAATCCATCGACCCGCATGCGGCTTCGCTGGCAAACCAGCGCCAGCTTGCGGCCGCAACTCGTGCACGAGATGCCTTAAAAGAGGCTCAGGAAGCCGTTGCACTGGGTTTTGGGCTGGATGCCGTGGGCGTATGTGTAGATGATGCTCTGGACGCCCTTTACAGCCTTACAGGCGAAAATGCCACCGATGCGGTTATCGAACAGGTGTTTGAAACCTTCTGCGTGGGTAAGTAAACAAAAACAGAATGACAAAGAGTGAAATACAGATGAACCATTTGGGAGATTATGACGTTATCGTAATCGGTGCAGGCCATGCCGGCATCGAGGCAGCACACGCTGCTGCAAAACTGGGGGTTAAAACCGCCATTTTTACTATGAGCCTGGACAGCATCGGCAACCTGCCCTGTAATCCGTCTATTGGCGGTACGGCAAAGGGTACACTGGTGCGTGAGGTAGACGCACTGGGCGGTTTGATGGGCCTTGCCGCAGACGCAACCTATCTGCAAAGCCGTATGCTCAATAAGGGCAAGGGCCCTGCCGTACACGCCCTGCGTGTGCAAACCGACCGCAGACGGTATCAGGAATACATGAAACACGCACTGGAAAAAATCCCCGGACTGTCTGTCCATCAGGCAGAAGTGGCTTCGCTTCAGGTGGAAAACGGCCGTGTTACCGGTGTGGTAACTACCCTGCACGGTGTTTACGGCGCAAAGTGTGTGGTGCTGGCTACCGGCACCAATTTGGGCGGTAAGATTTTTGTGGGTGATGCATGGTACTGGTCCGGCCCGGACGGAATGCACGCTGCCTGCCAGCTGACCGAAAGCCTGAAAGAAATAGGACTGCCGCTGCGCCGCTTCAAAACCGGTACACCGGCCCGTGTGCATCGCCGCAGCATTGACTTTTCTAAGCTGGAGGTGCAGCCCGGTGACCCGGAAAATGAGCTGCAGCCTTTCAGTTTTATGACAGATGCGCCCATGCATAATAAGATGGACTGCTATATTGCGTATACCAATCCTACAACACATAAAATTATTTTGGATAATATCCAGCGCAGCCCCTTGTATGGCGGCATGATTGAAGGTGTTGGCCCTCGCTACTGCCCTTCGATTGAGGATAAAATCGTGCGCTTTGCCAACAAGGAGCGTCACCCCATTTTTGTGGAGCCTTGCGGTGAAAATACCGAGGAAATGTATTTGCAGGGTGCTTCCAGCAGCTTGCCGGAAGATGTGCAGAATGCCTTTTATCACAGCATGGTTGGTTTTGAGAACATCGAAATCATGCGCCCTGCTTATGCTATCGAGTACGACTGCGTGGACCCCACCAGTTTGGAGCCGACATTGGAGAGCAAGATTGTAGGCGGTTTGTATGGTGCAGGTCAGTTTAACGGTACTTCCGGTTACGAGGAGGCCGCTGCACAGGGCTTGCTGGCAGGTTTGAACGCTGCCCGACAGGTAAAGGGCGAAAGCGAGCTGATTTTGCCCCGCCACACCAGTTATTTGGGCACCTTGGTGGACGATTTGGTTACAAAGGGTGTTATGGACCCTTACCGCATGATGACAAGTCGCAGCGAGTATCGCTTGACTTTGCGTCAGGATAATGCAGATGAGCGCCTGACGCCCATTGGCCGTGAATACGACTTGGTGGATGACCAGCGCTGGGAGCGTTATACCACGCAGCAGAAAATCAAGGCGGCGGAAATTGCTCGTTTGAAAGAAGTGCGTGTGCGTACGGCAGACCTGTGTGAAGCACTGGACAAGGCTGGTTTGACTGCACCCGGCATTAAGCGTGAGGGCGGCCCTGCATACGAGCTGCTGCGCCGACCCGAAATCACCTATAGCCTGCTGGAAGGCATTATTGGAGCAGGCGAGGGGGTAAACCCGCTGCTGGCGGAGCGCATCGCAACCGAAATCAAGTACGAAGGCTATATTGCTCGGCAGGAACGCATGATTAAGGATGTGGCCCGCCACGAGCAAACTAAGATTCCGGAAGATTTTGATTATGCTGCATTTACCGGCTTAACACTGGAAGCAAGAGAGAAGCTTGCAAAAATTCGTCCGCATAATCTGGCGCAGGCCAGCAGAATTCCCGGTGTTTCGCCCAGCGATATTGCACAGCTCAGCGTGGCACTTTTTGCGAATAAGTAACGCTAAAGCGTATTAAAGTGCGGATTTTGCTGTAACAAAAGGCGAAAATATAACGCATAAACGATATATTTTGCTGAAAATATCCGATTTGCTGCTTAGAAAAAGCAGGCAAAAAGAGTTGTTCCATGTGGAACAAAAGGAGAATACTATGATTGATAAAAGCCGATTGGAAGCAAAAGCAGCGGCCTGCGGCATTGCCTTAACCGGTACACAGCTGGACTTGCTGGATACCTATGCGCAAATTTTGGTAGAATACAACGAAAAAGTAAACTTGACGGCGATTACAGACCCGGAAGGTATTGAAGATAAGCATTTTGTAGATAGTTTGCTGTTTGCAAACCAGCCTCAGGTAATGGGCCGTATGGTAGACGTTGGTACAGGTGCAGGCTTCCCCGGTATTGTGGCTAAAATCTATAAGCCGGATTTGGAACTGACCCTGATGGAGCCTACCGGTAAACGGGTGACCTTTTTGCAGTATGCTTGCGAGCAGTTAGGGCTGAAAGGTGTGGAGTTTGCTAAGGAGCGTGCGGAAGAAGCAGCCCGCAAACAGTGGAGAGAAGCTTTTGACTTGGCAGGTGCCCGTGCAGTGGCATCTTTGCCGGTTTTGGCAGAGTATTGCCTGCCTTTGGTACGTGAGGGCGGCAGCTTTTTAGCTATGAAAGGCTCGGCCGGTTTGGACGAGCTGAATGCGGCAAAAGGTGCAATCCAGAAATTAGGCGGCAAACTGATTGGTATGCAGGAGCTTACCCTGCCCAATGGGGACCCTCGCAGTTTGATTTTGTGTGAGAAGATTGGTGCCACACCCAGTGTTTATCCCCGAAATGGCGGTAAAATTGCCAAAGCACCTTTGAAATAATCAAAATAGTAAAAGCCCTGCCGAACGGCAGGGCTTTTTTGTTGTCAAATCGTGGTTTTTTAGGTAGGGAAATAAGACAGGCTGCGTGGAATAAATCGCAAAGGTCGATGGTATGTTATATTTTGCCCGATATAACGTGAAAATCCGACAAAAACGGCGAGGTTTGCTGTAACTTTTAGGCGTTATAGGGCGAACGCTTTTCCGTGCATAACCTGACAATTTGTGGTAAAGTATCCCCAGAAACCACAACCCATTCCGAAACAAACAAAATAATGCGGTAAGAAAAGTGCTTTTGCTGAAAGGAGGAGGATGGAATGAAGTTTCGGCGGGAAAAGCCGGAGGGAAAACTGTTGTTGCTGCCGCCAGATAAGATTGTACCCAGTCCATGGCAGGCACGTACTGTATTTTCGGCCGAAGAAATTGATGCTTTAGCGGAAAGTATACGGGAAAACGGCTTGTTGCAGCCGGTTTCAGTACGGCGCTTTGAGGAAGGGTATCAGTTAATTGCGGGCGAAAGGCGTTTGCGGGCGTGTATTCGGGCAGGGCTGGAAAAAGTACCTGCGATTTTGTACGAACAATCAGATGCGCAAATGGCCGCACTGGGGCTTTTAGAAAATATGCAGCGGCGAGATTTGAACCCCTTCGACCAAGCAAGAGGAATTCGGGACGTAATTGAGCTGTGGGGGTGCAGTCAGGCAGAGGCTGCGGCACGTTTAGGCCTTGCACAGCCTACTTTAGCCAATAAATTGCGATTATTGCAGCTTTCGCAGGAAGAACAGCAGTACATATTGGACAATACGCTTACAGAGCGCCATGCCAGAAGCGTATTAAGACTGTCTGAAAAAGATCGATTACCAGCACTAAAACACATGGCACACCATAAAATGACCGCACGGGCGGCAGATGCATACGTAGAACAGCTATTAGCAAAAGAAAAACCTCGGCCAAAGCATATTGCTATGGTACGGGATGTACGGATTTTTTTGAATACAATCAATAATGCGATACGTCTCATGACAGATAACGGAGTTCCTGCCAGCACAACCAAGACAGAAGGGGATGGTTACGTAGAATATACTGTAAGAATCCCCACAACGGTGGGAGCGGACACTACAGAAGAATAATTTTTGGTTCGACCCTGTAAGAAACAGGGTGATGATATAGTCAATACATTTTCCCTTAACACGCAAGAAGCTCGCTCCTCGGCAGGGGAGGGGGCTTTTTGTGTTTTTGTGTAGAAAAATGTTCCACATGGAACATTTTTGCCGAAGAAGACAGAACTGCACTGCTAAAAAACAAAATAAAGCCACAAATGTTCCACGTGGAACATTAAAAAGAAGGAAAAAACAAGACGGAACATTTGAAACAGACAAAATTTGTGTTATACTATAAAACGATGCATGGAATAGCAAAATACCGGCATTTTTTATACAGATCCCAAGGGAGAAAAGCCATGGCAAAAATTGTTGTTGTTGCAAACCAAAAAGGCGGTGTAGGCAAAACTACTACTGCCGTTAATCTTTCTTCTTGTGTGGCTGCGCTGGGTAAAAAGGTTTTAATCATTGACCTTGACCCGCAGGGTAATACTACCAGCGGCTACGGCGTAACAAAGCGCAGTGTAGATGCAGGCGTGTACGAATTATTGATTGGAGAAGCAAAAGCGGAAGATGTTATCCGTAAAACAGAATTCCGTGCGGATTTGATTCCCTCCAATACACGTTTGGCAGGTGCTGCACTGGAATTAGTAGATGTTCCCGAGCGTCAGGCCTGCCTGCGCAAGGCATTGGCGCCCATTACGGATAAATATGATTTTATTTTTATCGATTGTCCGCCCAGTTTGGACCTGCTTACCTTAAACGGTTTGTGTGCTTGTGACAGCGTTTTGATTCCGATTCAGTGCGAATATTACGCTTTGGAAGGCTTGAGCGAGCTGATGAGCACCCTGAAAACCGTTCGCAAAAAGTTTAATCCCTACTTAGATGTAGAAGGCGTTGTATTTACAATGTATTCCGGCCGCTTGAACCTGACAATTCAGGTAGTGGACCAAGTGAAAAAGTTCTTTGGCGATAAAGTGTACAAAACAACGATTCCTCGTACAGTTCGCTTGTCCGAAGCACCCAGCTACGGTCAGCCCATCAATTTTTATGAGCCGAACGGTAAAGGTACAGAGGCTTACGTGGATTTGGCATTGGAATTTGTGCATAACAACCGGAAACGATAAAAAGAGAGGAGGAAAGCCAGTATGGCAAGAGGAAAAGGTGGTTTAGGCCGTGGCCTGGACAGCTTGTTTGAAGACGCTACCCCCAGTTCATCCGATAATGGTGTAGATACGCTGCCCCTGCGTGATATTGAACCGGACCCGAATCAGCCCCGTAAAACTTTTACAGACGAAACTTTATACGAGCTTTCCGCTTCTATTGCGGAGCATGGCTTGTTACAGCCGATTGCAGTTCGTCCTCGTGTGCAGGGCGGATATGTCATCATCGCAGGCGAACGCCGTTGGCGTGCTGCCCGTATGGCAGGCTTAACCGAAGTCCCCGTTGTAATTAAGGACGTTACAGACCAGCAGGCCATGGAATTGGCGCTGATTGAAAACTTGCAGCGTGAGGATTTGGACCCTGTTGAGCAAGCTTTGGGCATTCAGGAATTGATGGAGCGCTGCAATTTGACGCAGGAAGTGGCTGCAACCCGTTTGGGTAAGAGCCGCTCCTCTTTAGCAAACAGTTTGCGCTTGTTGAATTTACCCTCAGAGGTATTGCAGCTGCTGAAAAACGGAGAAATCTCAACAGGCCACGCAAAGGTTATTTTGGGCTTACCTACGAAAGATTTACAGATTGAGGCCGCACAGTTGGTGGCAGATAATGACCTGAATGTGCGTCAAACCGAAGATTTGTGCAAAAAGCTGACAAAAGCTCCGAAACCGGAAAAACCGGAACAGTTCCGTCCGGCTTTGCCTACAGAAGTGGAGCTGAGCCTGAAAGAGGTACTGGGCAACGAAGTAAAGGTTTCCTATAAAGAGGGAAAAGGCGCACTGACTGTGCATTTTTACTCCGATGAACAATTGAAGGCATTTGCAAACCTGTTGGGTCGGTACGACAAAACAGGCGAAGAAAAATAAAACCGCTAAATAATAACGTATCAACGATAATTTGGAGGAAATTATGCTGGATATCAAATTTGTCCGAGATAATGCGGACGCCGTTAAGGAAAATATTAAAAAGAAGTTTCAGGATGCAAAGCTGCCCCTGGTTGATGAAGTTATCGAGCTGGACGCAAAGCATCGTGCTATTTTGAAGGAAGCCGAAGCCCTGCGTGCAGAGCGTAATGCCCTGTCCAAGAGCATTGGTATGCTGATGGGCGCCGTTAAAAAGGCTGCAACCGAGGAAGAAAAGGCTGCTGCATTGGCTAAGGTTGAGGAAACCAAGGCAAAGGTTACCGCAGAGGCTGACCGCTTGAAGGAGCTGGAAACGGAGCAGGACCAGCTGGCTGCCCGCATTCAGGAAATCATGTACACTATCCCCAACATGATTGACCCCAGCGTGCCCATCGGCCCCGATGACAGCTGCAACGTGGAAGTACAGCGTTTTGGCGAGGCTGTTGTGCCTGATTTTGAGATTCCTTATCACACCCAGATTATGGAGCGCTTCGACGGCATTGATATGGATGCTGCCGGTCGTGTAGCAGGTAACGGCTTCTACTATCTGATGGGCGACATCGCTCGTCTGCACGAGGCTGTTCTGGCATACGCCCGTGACTTTATGATTGACGAAAAGGGCTTTACCTACGTGATTCCTCCCTTTATGATGCACGGTGATGTGGTCAAGGGCGTTATGAGCTTCCCCGAAATGGAGGCTATGATGTACAAAATCGAAGGTGAGGACCTGTACCTGATCGGTACCAGTGAGCACACCATGATTGGCCGCTTCATCGACCAGACCCTGAACGAGGCTGACCTGCCCCAGACCCTGACCAGCTACAGCCCCTGCTTCCGTAAGGAAAAGGGTGCTCATGGTATTGAGGAGCGTGGCGTTTACCGTATCCACCAGTTTGAAAAGCAGGAAATGATTGTTGTCTGCAAGCCTGAAGACAGCATGGACTGGTATGAGAAGCTGTGGCGCAACGCTGTAGAGCTGTTCCGTAATCTGGAAATTCCTGTTCGCCAGCTAGAGTGCTGCTCCGGTGACTTGGCTGACCTGAAGGTAAAGAGCTGCGACATTGAGGCATGGAGTCCCCGCCAGCAGAAGTACTTTGAGGTTTGCAGCTGCTCCAATCTGGGCGATGCACAGGCTCGCCGCCTGAAGATTCGCATTAAGGGCGATGACGGCAAGACTTATCTGGCTCACACCCTGAACAACACCTGTGTGGCACCTCCCCGTATGCTGATTGCATTCTTGGAGAACCACTTGCAGGCTGACGGCAGCGTTACCATTCCTAAGTGCTTGCAGCCTTATATGGGCGGCAAGGAAATCTTGGTGCCCAAGCACTAAGCAATTTCCCCATATTGTATTGAAAAAAGCGGAAGCATCCAATTGGATGCTTCCGCTTTTTTATTGTTGCGATATTTTATGGTGGCAAATTACTTTGCCAGCCAGATATGATTTTCCTTATGGCCGGAGAAAGCTTGCTCCAGACGTGCCCATACCGCCGCCAGAGTTTCGGCAGGACGTACACGAATGCCGGCAGGACACTGCTCCACGCAGCGCATACAGCCAAGGCATCGGGATTGGTCCAGCTGTGTGGGGTCGGTGGCATCAATAGCGCCCACCGGGCAGGCGGCGGCGCACAAACCACAGTGGTTGCAGCTGCCATTTATCTGGGGGAAAATACCGTTGGGCTTGCGCTCCTTGTAGGGGCGGTTGCCGGGCATCTGAACAAAAGCAGGCATCGCTGCCGCAGCCTGAATTTGGCGTCCCATCTCTGCTAGTTGGGCTAGGTCGCTGGCATCCGGGCGGTTTGCGGCAACCTGAGGGAACAGGCTGTGCTCAGCCACGGCCTGTACACCGGCCATCGGTACAAAGTTTCGGGTTTGAGCTACGTCTGCCAGCTCAATCAGTGCATCATCAATGGCACGGTTGCCATATACAGCAACCAGTGCACAGGGAGTGCCGTCGCCCTGCATGGCGGCAAAGCGTTCCACAGCCACAGCAGGGAAGCGGCCGCCGTAAACCGGCATACCCACCAGACACAGGTCATCCCGATTAAAATGATACTGGGAAAAATCGGCTCGTGCGTTGGTCAGGTCAATTTCCGTTACCGCAGAAAAACAAGCTGCCAGATTCTTCATCACTTTTTGGGTGCCGCCGGTGGGGCTGAAATATATCAAATATACAGACATGGGATGTACTCCTTTCAGGATACAGAAACTACTGTATTCAGTATACGGCGGCAGCGGCAGAGCTGTCAACAAAGCAGCAACAGAACGTCATATTTTGTGCTTACAGTACGCTGCGTATAGGGATAGATTCGGTATTTTAAGAAGATGCAAAAAAAAGAGTAGAAATCTTCGAAAAATACTTGACAACAAGGGATATATGGCCTATAATGATAAAGCGTTCTGCAAGACGTATAAATATGGCGGTATAGCTCAGTTGGCTAGAGCACTCGGTTCATACCCGATTTGTCATTGGTTCAAATCCGATTACCGCTACCAAAGCACAGGGTTTTGCGTAAAAAGTGGGTATTCCCCGCAATCGCGGAGAAGGAGATAACAAAGCTTTTTGGCGGAATCCTGTTTTTTAAGGCCCGTTGGTCAAGCGGTTAAGACACGGCCCTTTCACGGCTGTAACATGGGTTCGATTCCCGTACGGGTCACCAAAAATAAGAGCACACCATTCGGTGTGCTCTTATTTTTTTGTTTGCAGCGCCTGTAGAGGACAGTGCATACAGCGGTAACAAAAACAATATACATTGCTTATAGGGCGTGTTTTCCACCGGAAACAACCTATTTGTGGAAAAGAAAATGGAAAACTGCCCCGCAAATGGCATAAAAACAGAGAAATGCATCGTTTTTTGCATATTTACCTGAAAAATGGCTGTTTCAGGGGTTTTACACCGGGGTTTTTACCTCGATTGTGGAAAACTCGGTGGAAAGTGTGAGAAGTTTTGGGGTAAAACTTTGTCGAAGAAGAAAAAACTGGGCAAATGTGATGGTTTTTCGGCATATTTTTGGATAAAGCGCAGTGGAATACATTTTCCACCATGGGGGAAAACTCGGTGGAAAAAGAGAAAAACGCAGAACGCACCGTTTAATGGCACGTTCTGCGTTTTGTCATTTACCTAAAATGAGTGCTTGCAGCTCTGCTGCGTTGGATGCCAGATACGTTGCACCGGCACGTGTAAGCTCGTCCGCATCACGGAAGCCCCACAACACACCGCAGCTGTCCATACCTGCATTGTAAGCGGTTTGAATATCAACATCGCTGTCGCCTACGTACAAAGTTTCCTCGGGCGAAGCACCCAGCTCTTCCAAAATGGGGAATAATCCATCGGGAGCCGGCTTAGGAGCAATACCAGGCTGGTTGCCGCGTGCAATCACAAAGATGTTGCCAAAATACTGGTGGATAATATCGGCAACCATGTAGTCGGGCTTGTTGGAGTACACAGCGCAAGGAATGTTGGCACGACGCAGCTCATTCAGCAAATCCAAAATGCCGGGGTACGGCTGGGTTTTGTCCGACTTATGGGCTGCATAACGTGCACAAAATTGTGCCAGAGTGCCGGCCATGTCGGTGGGGGTTCGTGCAGATTCCGGGCTGAAACGCTCGCACAGCGCAGGTGCACCGTTACCTACCATTTTTTTGTAGCTTTCCAGCGAGTGGGTGGGCCAGCCGTTTGTAGTGCAAACCCAGTTACTTGCGTTAGCTAAATCTTCCAGTGTGTTCAGCAAGGTGCCGTCCAAATCAAAAATAACATAACGATACATAAGACAACCTCATCAAAAAGGAAAATATATAAACATCTCTTTTAAGTGTAGCAGACTTTGCAGATGGAAACAAGCAACAAATATGAACAAATGCCTAGATTTGCCATAAAAACCGAATTATCGGTTGCGGCACCAGTCCAAAAGCAACTGCGTATCTTTGTAGGATAAGCCGGGCAGAAAAACCGAGCCCCTATATGTGAAAATAATCAGCACACGACAGCCGGCAAGCCGTAAAAACGGGGTAGCAAAACAAAATGCGCTTGTAACCGTACGGTGCCGTACAATGCGTACAGTATCAAAAACCTTTCCGCCGTAAAAAGTAATGGCACCCGGTGTGACCTCGATTTTACGTGCAGTCCAAAACCAGATGGCTAATGCGGCGGCAAGGCCCATTACCAGCATGACAAACGCAGTGGTAAAAGCATCGAAACTGACCGAAACCATGGAAAGCAGGGCGCCGGCAACAAAGCTTGCACAGCATAAAATACAGCGTGCAGCCTTGGGAAAGGTGATAGGGGTCTGTGACATAAAAGTAGGCTCCTTTCTAAACAAACAACCGGAAAAGAAAATAACAAAAACAGGATACAGTGACGTGCTTTTATGCTATACTTTACAATGGATATTTATGGAGTAGGTGAAAGTAGATATAAAACAGGATTATTTTTTCCTATTATACCATAAAGATACCCTGATGGGTTTATTACTAAGGAGGCTAGCGTATGTTAGATATTTTGAAAGCTATCATTTACGGCGTTATTGAGGGCATTACCGAATGGCTGCCTGTTTCCAGCACAGGTCATATGATTTTGGCGGAGCAGGTAATGCATTTTTCCTTCAGCGATGCATTTATGGAAATGTTCCGTGTGGTAATTCAGCTGGGCGCAATTTTGGCAGTTGTTGTTATCTTCTGGAACAAGCTGTGGCCCTTTGCCCGCAACCGTAAGGGTAAGGTTGTGGCAGTTGTGCCTATTTGGCGCTTGTGGGCAAAGATTGTGGTGGCCAGCATCCCCGCTGCAACCTGTTTGCTGATTGACGACTGGATTGACGAGCATTTTTACAATTTCTATACCGTGGCATGTATGCTGATTGTATACGGCGTGCTGTTCCTGATTATTGAAAACAGAGGCCTTGTCCAGCCCAAGCTGCAAAATGTTTCTCAGATTACTTACCGTGACGCACTGATTATCGGCCTGTGGCAGATGCTTGCCGTTATCCCGGGTACTTCCCGCAGCGGTGCAACCATTGTCGGCGGCTTGCTGCTGGGCTTATCCCGTGCTTGTGTTGCAGAGTTTACCTTCTATCTGGCAATTCCGGCCATGGTTGGTGCTTCCGGCTTTAAGCTGCTCAAGTTTATGCTGGCAGGCAATGCAATTACCGGCGCAGAGATGGGCGCTTTGGCAGTTGGCTGCGTAGTAGCATTTGCAGTAAGTATGTTTGCCATTCGTTTCCTGATGAACTTTGTAAAACGTCACAACTTTAAGGCGTTTGGATACTACCGTATCGTTTTGGGTATTGTGGTTTTGCTGGCAGCAGCAGCCACTGCCTTGGCTTAAAGGGATAAAGCAAGTATAAAGGAGCATGGATATGGAAAAATCTACGGTTTACTACACAGACTTCCGCTGCCCGGTTGGCACCAGCCAGCTGGATAAGCTGAAAAAGCTGTGCAAGGCTGCCGGCATTGGCACCTTGGACATGGACGGAAAATTTGTAGCCATCAAGATGCACTTTGGTGAACTGGGCAATATGGCATTTTTGCGCCCGAACTACGCAAAGGTAGTGGCAGACCTGTGCAAGGAACAGGGCGGTATGCCGTTTTTAACGGACTGCAATACCTTGTATCCGGGCAGCCGTAAAAATGCTCTGGAGCATTTGGACTGTGCAAATATGAACGGATTTAACACGGTAACCACCGGCTGCCAGATTTTAATCGGCGATGGCCTGCGTGGTACCGATGAGGTAGAAGTTCCTGTAGTAAACGGCGAGTATTGCAAAACGGCTAAAATCGGCCGTGCCATTATGGATGCCGATGTGTTTATCAGCCTGAGCCACTTTAAGGGGCACGAGTCCACAGGCTTTGGCGGCGCCATTAAAAATATCGGTATGGGCTGCGGCAGCCGTGCCGGTAAAATGGAGCAGCATAAGGACGGCAAGCCGATGGTTGACACAAGCTTGTGCCGTGGCTGTGGCCGCTGTGCACGCGAGTGCGGCAGTGATGCAATCTCCTACGTAGATAAAAAGGCTGTGATTGATAACGACCTGTGCAAGGGCTGCGGCCGCTGCATTGGTGCTTGCAGCTTTGACGCAATTTATAATCCCACCAATGCAAGCAACGAGCTGCTGGACCGCCGCATGGCAGAGTATGCACAGGCAGTTTGCTACGGCCGCCCCTGCTTCCACATTGCGCTGGTGCAGGACATCAGCCCCAACTGCGACTGCCACGGTGAAAACGATGCGCCCATTCTGCCGGACATTGGTATGTTTGCAAGCATGGACCCGGTTGCACTGGACCAGGCTTGCGTAGATGCCTGCTTGCAGGCAGCGCCGATGCCTAAGAGCCTGCTGGGTGAAAATCTTGCCAAGCCGGGCTGGAAATGCTACGGTGACCACTTTAAGGATGCGCACCCCAATGTGGAGTGGAAGGCAACACTGGAGCAGGCCGAAAAAATTGGTTTGGGCAGCCGTGAGTATGTGCTGAAAAAGGTTTAATACAAAGGAAGGAATAGCAAAATGGAAAGCATGCTGAAAGGTTGTTTGGAATATTTAGACGCAGGCGTAAGCCCGTTCCACGCAGTAGAAGCTTCGGCTAAGCTGCTGGATCAGGCCGGTTTTACCCGTTTGGAGGAGAGCCAGCCCTGGAATCTTGTAAAAGGCGGCAAGTATTATACTACCCGTAATGGTTCTTCCCTGATTGCATGGCGTATGCCGCAGGAAGAACTGGGTGGCTGGCGTGGTGCTGCTGCCCATAGCGACAGCCCTACTTACCGTATTACTGCTACTAAGGTAGAGGACCCTCGTTACGCACGTGCACGTGTAGAGGGCTACGGCGGTATGCGTTCTTCCACTTGGCTGGACCGCCCCCTGACAATGGCAGGCCGTGTTTTGGTCCGCACCGAAAACGGTGTGGAAACCCGTCTGGTTTGCCCCGATAAGGATTTGCTGTGCATTCCTTCTGTGTGTGTCCACTTTGACCGTGAAGGCGTAAAGGGCGGCCCGCTGAACGTTGCAACCGACCTGCAGCCCATTTTTGGCAACAGCGGTGCGGACCCTGCTGCTGAAATTGCAGGCGAGGGCGAAGTGCTGGAGTATGATTTGGTTTTGGTTACCCGCCAAAAGGCAGTTACCGTTGGTATGCAGCAGGAGCTGCTGATGTCCCCCCGCATTGACGATTTGGGCGCAGCTTATGCTACCTTGCAGGGCTTTTTAGCAGGCAAGGGCGCAAAGGACCGTGGTGACGTGTGGTGCCTGTTTGATAACGAAGAAGTAGGCAGTGGTACCCGTCAGGGTGCTTTGGGCAACTTCCTGCCCAGCGTGCTGGCACGTGCCGAGCAGGCTTTGGGTATTACCCCGGAGCAGCACATTTGTGCACAGACCAATACCCTGATGCTGAGTGCAGACAATGCACACGCAACCCACCCCAACCACCCCGAACTGAGCGATGCTGCACATCCGGTAGCACTGAACGGCGGCGTGGTAATTAAGTACAACGCAAGCCAGAAGTACACCACCAGCGCATTGACCGGCGCACTGTTCAGTGAAATTTGCCGCCGTGCCGATGTACCGGTGCAGCCTTTCTACAACCGCCCCGATATGCCGGGCGGCAGCACCCTGGGCAACCTGCTCAGCTGGCAAAGCAGTGTACCCATGGTGGACATCGGTATGCCCCAGCTGGCAATGCACTCCGCTGTGGAAACCGCAGGCTGCGCAGACGTAGATTACATGGCCAAGGCAGTGGCCGCATTCTATAATACTCGCCTGGCACAGCCCAGCGACGGCAACTGGACTATTACAGACTAATATAAGGAAAGGACACCGCTCCATGACACAAGAAAAGCAGCGCCCTGTTGTGGGGCGGTTTGCTCCTTCGCCCTCCGGCCGGCTGCATTTGGGTAATCTGGGCTGCAGCCTGCTGGCATGGCTCAGCGCGAAAAGCAAAGGCGGCAGGATTATACTTCGCATTGAGGATTTGGATGCAACCAGATGCCCCCGCAGCTTTGCGGACCAAATCCAGCAGGACTTGGAGTATCTGGGGTTGTACTGGGACGAGGGCGGCAGCGCAGGCGGCCCGGCAGAGCCCTATTACCAAAGCGAGTGTGCTTCGATTTACGACGAAGCCTACGCAAAGCTGGAGGCAAAGGGCTTATTGTATCCTTGCTTTTGCAGCCGTGCGGCACTGCACGCTGCCAGTGCGCCCCACCGCAGTGATGGGGATGTGATTTACCCCGGCACTTGCCGCAGCCTGACCCCTGAGGAGCAGGCGCAGCGCAGAAAAACCAAAGCCCCTGCAACCCGTGTGATTGTACCGGATACCCAGATTTCTTTTGTGGATGGTCATTTAGGCCCCTATACAGAAAATCTGGCAAAAGAGTGCGGCGACTTTGTGGTTCGCCGTGGCGATGGGGTATATGCCTACCAGTTGGCGGTTACGGTAGATGATGCACGTATGGGTGTTACCGAGGTAGTGCGTGGCGCAGACCTGCTTACCAGTACACCTCGTCAGCTGTATTTGTACCAAACACTGGGCTTGCAGGCCCCCAGCTTTTATCATTGCCCGTTGCTGCTGGCACCGGGTAACCGACGCCTTTCCAAGCGGGACGGGGACGACAGCTTGGAAAATCTGCGCCCCAAGTACACGGCGGCGCAAATCATTGGTAAGCTGGCATGGGTATATGGCTTGCAGGAAACCCCGGACCCTGTCATGCCCGAAGACTTAATCGCTTCGTTTGATTGGGCAAAAGTGCCCAAACAGGACGTTGCGTTACCGGAAGGGCTGTTCTAGGGAATCTTTGCTGTTTTTTTACTGGGAACTCTGTATAATAAAGCCAATAAAAGGGGAGTAGCACCACCGTGTTTTTCGGTGGGATTTGTTCGTCATTACGGCAGAGTGTTCTGCCCGGACAGATCATCGCAAACTGCGAAAGCGAGACTTTTTACCGTATAAGCGGTGAAAAGCCTCGCTTTTTTGTTGCTTTTCAGAGAAAAAGGAGTAAAAAAATGGAAATGATTTTAGCTGGCATTCTTTTTGCCACAACCTATGTGTTGCTGCTTGCATTGCCCAATTACCGTGCCTATGTGGCGCTGGCAGGCGGCGCAGCGTTTGTACTGTTGGGCGTTTTGCCCTTAACTGCCGTACCCGGTGCGGTTGACTGGAACGTGCTGATGATGATTGCAGGCACGATGGGTCTGGTAGAGCTGTTTATTGCTTCCGGTATGCCGGCATTGCTGGCCTACTGGCTGCTGAAAAAGGTGAGCAGCGTGCGTGGCGCCGTTGTTGCACTGGCACTGTTTGCCGGATTGATTTCTGCCTTTATTGATAATGTTGCTACTGTTTTGATGGTGGCACCCGTGGCTTTGGCAGTGGCTCGCCGTGCAAACATTTCGCCGGTGCCTGTTATTATTTCCATCTCGGTATCCTCTAACTTGCAGGGCGCTGCAACGCTGGTAGGCGATACCACCTCTATTTTGCTGGGCGCAGCTGCCAACATGAACTTTATGGACTTTTTCTGGTATCAGGGACGTCCGGGTATTTTCTGGGTCGTGCAGGCCGGTGCTGTCGTATCCGCATTGATTCTGCTGTGGCTGTTCCGTGCGCAGAAGGGCGGCATTGAGGCAGGCGAGCGCCCCGTTGTAACGGACTATTTCCCCACGGTATTGCTGGTTGGCATGGTATTTTTGCTGGCAGGCGCTTCCTTGGTGCCCAACACCCCTGCTATGATTAACGGCATTATCTGCACCGTTTTGATGCTGATTGGCCAGTGCTGGTACCTGCTGAAAGGCAAGCAGTCCATTGTACAGCGCAGCTTAAAGGCCATCGACGTTACCACTTTGGCTTTGCTGGCAGGTGTCTTTTTGGTGGTAGCCGGCGTGGAAGCTGCCGGTGTTCTGGAATGGATTAGCGCACAGTTTGTGCAGTTGGGCGGCGGCAATCTGCTGCTGGTTTACTCTGCAATTGTGTGGGTCAGCGTGCTGTGCTCGGCCTTTATTGATAACATTCCGTATGTTGCAGCAATGCTGCCCGTGGTGGCACAGGTATCCAACCTGCTGGGCATTGAACCCACCTTGCTGTACTTTGGCTTGCTGGTAGGCGCTACACTGGGCGGCAACATGACCCCCGTTGGTGCTTCCGCAAATATTACCGGTATCGGTATCCTGCGTAAGGAAGGCTATCAGGTTTCCAACAAAGAGTTCCTGCGTATTGGCGTACCCTTTACCTTGGCAGCGGTTATCAGCGGCTATGTACTGCTGTGGCTGCTGTGGGCATAAACGAAAGAAAAAACCAGTATCTGTTTGCAAAAGCCCTGTGGTATCAGCCACAGGGCTTTTTAATTGTGCAGCGTGAAAAAACAGCCAAAACTCATACTTGCGCCCTATAGGGCAAACTGATATACTGATAGCGTAAAATCATACTATAGACATATACTACCAGTAAATTATACGTGGTTTTCATCAAAAAGTAATGAGTTAGGAGGGCACTATGCCCAAAAAGAATCAAAAAGTTGTAGTAATTGGTCATAAAAATCCGGATACGGACTCCATTTGTTCGGCGATTGCTTATGCTGCACTGAAAAATCAGCAGGGTGATGACCTGACTTATGAGGCACGTCGTGCGGGTAAATTGAATCAGGAAAGTGACTTTGTGCTGCGCCGTTTTGGTGTAGAGCCGCCCCGTATGTGTACGGACGTTCTGCCCAAAATCCGTGACGTGGAGTATCGTGAGCTGGAGGGTGTCCCCGGCGATATGAGCCTGCGCCGTGCATGGATGCTGATGCGTGATAAAAAAATTGATACCTTGCCGGTGGTTTCGCCTGAGAGAGATTTGGAAGGCTTGATTACCGTTAAGGATATTGCTACCGCAAACATGGACGTTTTCGATACGCAGATTCTGGCAAAGAGCCGTACCAGCTACCGTAATATTCTGGAAACGCTGTCCGGCAAAATGCTGGTTGGCAACCCCGATGCAGTGGTCGAGCGTGGCAAGCTGCTGATTGGTTCGTCCAGCCCGGAGCTGATGGAAGCTGCTATGGAAGCAGGCGACATTGTATTGCTGAGCAACCGTTACGAAAGCCAGCTGTGCGCCATTGAAATGGAGGCAAGCCTGATTATTGTTTGCTCCGGCGCACAGGTGGGCCGTACAATTTTGAAGCTGGCAGAGGAAAACGGTGTTGCCATTATGATTACTGAGCAGGACAGCTATGCAGCTGCCAAGCTGATTAGTCAGTGTGCACCTATCTCCTACTACATGACTACAGATAACATCATAGAGTTCAGCTTGGTAACTCCTGTTGATGATGCACTGCACGTTATGGGTAAGGTGCGCCACCGCTATTTCCCCATCGTAGATGGTGAGGGCAAATATGCCGGTATGCTCAGCCGCCGTAACATCATGAACCTGGCAAAGCGCAAGATGATTTTGGTGGACCACAACGAAGCAACGCAGGCTGTGGAAGGTTACGACCGTGCTGAGATTTTGGAAATCATCGACCACCACCGTATTGGCTCGCTGGAAACCAGCGGCCCGGTTTACTTCCGCAACCAGCCGGTGGGCTGTACCGCAACAATCGTAAATCAGCTGTATGAGGAGAATGGCATTGTGCCTGCTCCGCAGATTGCCGGCTTACTGCTGGCAGCTATCCTGTCCGATACGCTGATGTTCCGCAGCCCCACCTGCACCAAGATTGATGAAATTACCGCAAACAAGCTGGCTAAGATTGCAGGTGTGGACATCGAGAGCTTTGCTTCGGAAATGTTCCAAGCTGCGGAAAATCTGGAGGGACGCTCCGCTGAGCAAGTCTTTTTGCAGGACTTTAAGGTATTTATGTGCGGTGATGTGCGTTTTGGCGTTGCACAGGGCAACTACATGACCCACAACAACTTGGAAGCAGCACGTGCATTGCTTCAGCCTTACTTGCAGGAGGCTTGCCTGCGCCAGGGCGTGGAAGACGTATATGTGCTGCTGACAGATGTGCCTAAGAGCACCAGCAGCGTTATTTGCTCCGGTCACCGTGCAGAGATGGCTTTGCAGGAAGGCTTTGATGTGGAAATAGATGAAAACGGTGTGGCATTGCTGGAAGGTGTTGTCAGCCGTAAAAAGCAGTTCCTGCCTGCATTGATGACTGCATACCAGAAGATGTAAGAAAAGAGGCCAAAGGGAATATGCCTGTTACAGAAAAGCACATCGTGCGCTGCCGGTACTTCTTTTATGGGGAAGTGCAGGGGGTAGGATTTCGGTATCGGGCAAAGTATGCCGCTGAGCTGCTGGATTTGACTGGTTGGGTGGAAAACCAGTGGGACGGCAGTGTGATAGCAGAAGTGCAAGGCCCAAAAGAAATGGTGCTGCGCTGGATTCCCACCATTACAGCAGGTTCCCATTGGATTCATATTGAACGGATGGAGCACAGGGAATTGCCCTTGCGCCCCGATGAAAGCGGATTCCGTGTCCGTGGATAAATCAGCAAATAAATAAAAAGAGTAACGGTGTGGCAGCTGCCACACCGTTACTCTTTTTTGCTATGTGTGAATCGAAAGCGTCAAGGGGAGTAGACTTTTCGATTTTATAAATGAGCTCAGCCCGTAACCTTTAGGGGGCTGTTGCCTGTCCACAAGGTATCGTCCATCATACGGGTCAGGCAAATACGGCTGCCGTCTGTAACACGAGCCGGGTCTAAGGAGAAGAAATCGCTTTCACGCAGGTTGTTGGGGTCTGCATCGTCAGAAACACCCACAATCAAAACCCAATGGCCGTAATGGCTGTTGCTTGCACGGTGAGGATAGTTTACCTTGCTCCAGCCCTTGCTGCTTTCCCAGTATTCGTAGGTAGAGCAGATATTCTGACCGGGAGCATTTTTTACGTGTGCAATTACAGGGCGGCCTGCACTCAGCTCGCTGTACATCTTGTTCAGGCAGGATTCAAGCCCTGCGCTATAATCCGAGTAACCGCCGGCACTCCAAACAGCGCCGTTGGACCACATACCACTGCCGGAGGAGGGGCTGCCGTCCAAAATAGTGCGTGCATAACGCAGGCAGTACCAACTGCAGCGGCCGGGAATCTGGTTACCGATACCGGCAATCATGCTGTGGTCAAAGTTCAGTACCTGAATACCGGAAACGTCTTTCAGCTGAGAATCTTTTACCGTGACCTGACAAGCAGCGGAAACGGGACCGATTGCGGCGGTAACCGTTGCCTGACCTTCGGCAACTGCGGTAACGTGGCCGTTTTCATCAACGGTACAGATACTTTCATCGCTGCTGGTATAAGTCAGCGGAGGAAGCACGCCGGTAAAATCAGCGGGTGCATAAGTTGCGGAAAGGTTTGTGCCGGTACCGCCCATACGCAAAGTGACCGAGCGGCGGTTCAATGCGATGGATTCCAGCGGAAAAGATGCTTCGTTAACCAGAACGTTACAGGTGCCGGTTGCTATGTGACCTTCCGGGTCAGTAGCGGTAGCGGTAATGGTTGCGCTGCCTGCCTGCAAACCGGTTACAAGGCCGTTTTCGTCAACAGTGCAGATGCTTTCATCGCTGCTCTGGTAAGAAACCAGATACGGGCGGCCCTGCCAGCCCTGTACGGCAAAGCTTTGCAGCTGGGTTTGTCGGTAGCGGTCCACCGTTACCTGTGCGGATTTGGAAATGGCAGCCACTGCGCTGCGTGTACTCAAATTTGTAATTTGTGCATTAGATACATCATCGCCGCCGATAGCAACGGAGCGTGCCATTGCAGTAATAGGTGGCTCAGCGGGGGTAGCAGATGCTTTAGGGGCGGCTAAGCTTGCGCCGGACACACAAACCAAAACGGTAAGGGCAACGGCGGTCGTTTTGCCAAGAGCAGTGGCAAAGAAAGATTTCATTTTTGCAAAAATAGGAATCGCTCCTTTGACAGTGTTTTACTGCGGGGGTACCCGCAACAAAAAACAGTATACCAGAAAAAGTGCGATATTTCATCCAATTGCGAGGAATAATCGCAAAAAGTTCACAGTTTGAAGAATAATAATGCCAAAAAATAACGTTTTATCGCTACTTATAAAATGGCGGAATTTTCATAAACTGTGAAATAAATGTGAAATTGGCGACACAGCGATGGATTTCTGCTATAGTAAACAGCAGTGCACGAAAAGTGCGTTGGATAGTGTTTTTACCTTTGGGTAATACAAATAAGGAGACATCATGCGAACTTGGAAAGAAACCAATCGAAATGCTTTTTTGGAGTGTGTGGGTGGTATTTTAGAGGACCCGCAGGTACGTAAGCTGGCGGAGTTTCATCAGCATACTGCGGCCACTACACGCTACGACCACTGCGTGCTGGTTGCTTATTTAAGCTTTTTGATGTGCCGCCGTTTTGGCTGGGATGCACATGCAGCAGCCCGTGGCGGTATGCTGCATGACTTATACCATGAGTGCTGGCCCGGCAGTGAGAACGGTGCCCTGAGCCGTTGGCGCACACACCCGGCTGCTGCACTGGAAAATGCCCGTGTGTTTGGGCTTTCCCTGCGGGAAGAGGATATTATCGTAAAGCACATGTGGCCGGTAACCCTTGCCCTGCCGCGTTATAAGGAAAGCTATGTGGTTTCCTTTGCGGACAAGATTGCTGCGGTTTTGGAAAAAACACACTTGGTTCGTCCTTTGGGAGTGCGACGCAGTTTGGCATTACTGGCAGAAGCAGTTTAAGCAATAAAAAAAGAGCAGCCGACATCGGCTGCTCTTTTTATTTATATCGAAAAGTCAGAGGCCCAGCAGGTGAATCAACAGGAACCAAGCCAGACCGTAATAGGTTACAACAGCAACCAGGTCGTTGATAGTAGTAATCAGCGGACCGGAAGCAACAGCCGGGTCGATGCGGAGCTTCTGGAAGCCCAGCGGGATAATCGTGCCCGTAACGCTGGAAAGGAACATGGAAACCAGCAAAGCGATGCCGGTACAGAAGGAAACAGAGAATGCCAAAGATACGGCCACACCCTTCAAGGCGAATAGGTACAAGCCAATCAGCAAGAAGGAAAGGACACCCAGAATCATACCGTTGACCAAGCCAACACGGGCTTCCTTGCCAACCAGATACCACTTCTGCTTGGGGGAGAGCTGCTCATCGGTCAGTACACGAATGGTAACAGCCAAGGACTGCGTACCAACGTTACCTGCCATGTCCAAAATCAGGGACTGGAAGCAAACCACCAAGGTCAGACTGGCAACAACCTGCTCAAACAAGCCCACTACAGTGGACACCAGCAGGCCTAAGCACAGCAGAACCAACAGCCAAGGCAAACGCTTGCCGATACTGCGGGTCAGGGATTCGTTCAAATCTTCTTCAGCGGCCAAACCTGCCAAGCGAGCGTAGTCTTCGCCCATCTGGTCATCCACCAATTGTGTAATATCCTGTGCGGTTAATACACCACGTAGAATATTGTTGCTGTCCAACACGGGGATGGAGTCTTCCTCGTACTCTTTCAGGCGCTCGATGCAGTCCTCGACCTGCTCGCCGGTATAAACATACGGGTAGGAGGTCATGGTGATTTCAGAAAGAGGGGTATTTTCACGGGCGATAATCAAATCCTTTAAGTCGATTGCGCCCACAAATGTGCCTGCCTCGTCTATCACATACAAGGTAGAAATGTTATCGTTATCCGCAGCCTGTGCAATCAACTCACGCATTGCATTGCGCACGCTGACACCTTGATGCAGCGCAATATAGTTGGTTGTCATCTGGCTGCCGATGCTGTCCTCGTCAAAGGAGCTCAGCATCAAAATTTCCTGCCGGGCTTCCTGGTCCAGCAATTCCAGCAGGGTATCACGCTCTGCCTTTTCCAGTTCCTGCAAATAATCGCAGGCGTCCGAAGGCTCCCAAAGAGAAAGCACCGCTGCACGCTGGCGCAGGCCCAGCTCGTTCAGGTACAAACCTGCCGGCTCGGCATAAGCCAAAATATCGGCTAAATCATCAATGGAAACAATACGGTACAGGCGCGCACGTTCTTCCTTTTTCAGCAGTTCCAGCGCATCAGCGATATCGTTATCGTGATAAGTCAGGATGCGTTCCTGCATCAATTTAGGAGTCAAATTGCTGCGCAGGATATCAACAATTTCGTTTTTGTAATCGGGATGGGGCGCAACCGCAGTTGTGGGCTGCACCAAGGGTGCTCTTTTGTTGTTCATTTGTCTGTGCCTCCTTTTGATTTTGTGCCACAGCCCGCTGGCTGTGAAAAGGGGGCATAGGGGAATGCTGTACGGGAAAAGGCCAAAAAAATACCACTGCCCGCAGAAAGCAACACACCCCTACACCGCCTTTGCTGGATGTAGTGCAGCTTTCGCAACAGACAATGGTTTTACACAACGGATAAAAACTATCCCAATATAGTCAGGAAACTGACGCAAGGCCAAATTCAAGACGAGCTGTGAAAACCATCTCTGTACTTCGACCACTACTACTAACGTCCATGGTTTCACCTCACTTAAACATTTACTTGGTATTGCACCAAGCATAGTATGACAGGACGGAACGCATAGGTCAATAGGAAAACTGCAAAAAGATAAGAAACAGTAAAGATTTTTTTGCAAAGCTGTTACGTATGCGTGAAAAGTAAGAAAGTGCTGCCCAAAAGCTGGAAATTTTACAGGAATTTGCATAAGATAGATAAAACAATATGGGAGGAAGTCCAATGAAAAAACTGCAATACAATGCACCGGTAATCCTAACAATATTCTTTGCTTCGCTTGTTTCTTTATTGCTGGGTATCCTTACCAATGATGCCAGCACCCGGCTGCTGTTTTGTGTATACCGCAGCTCTATGGCAGATCCGTTTTTCTACGTGCGTTTGGTAGGTCATGTGCTGGGCCATGCGGACTTTTCACATTTTCTGGGCAATATGTTATTGCTTTTGGTTGTGGGGCCCCCACTGGAGGAAAAATACGGCAGCGGTACCTTATTAAAAGGGATTCTTTTAACGGCAATCATTTCCGGTATATTGCAGTGCATCTTTTTCCCGGGCTCGGCACTATTAGGCGCATCCGGAATTGTGTTTATGCTGATTATGCTGTCCAGTCTGTCAGGTATGCGGCAGGGCTGCATACCGATTACGCTGGTATTAGTGGCTGCACTGTATTTAGGCCAGCAGATATACGAGATTTTATTTGTAGAAAATCAGGTTGCCAATTTTATGCACATTGTTGGCGGATTGTGTGGTACAGGGTTTGGTTTTTTAGTAGCAAAAGAGCACAGAACAATATAACAAAAAGGCACCGCACAGAACTCTGTGCGGTGCCTTTTATTAAGCAGAAATGATACAATCAGGAAGCCGGAAGCAGACCGCGAATCAAGATAAACAAAATCAAGATAGGCAGGATAATCTGGAAGAAAGGCTTGAGCTTACGGCTTAGCTTAATGCCGTTGCCGGTATTGGCTTCCTCCAAATAGCGGTCAAAGCCCCAGCCCCACTTGGTAGTACAGAACAACAGGTAAATCAGAGAGCCTAAGGGCAGCAACAGGTTGGAAACCAGAAAATCCTCGGAATCCAACACGTCACGGGAGCCGATAATCCGCAAATCGCTCCAAATGTTGTAGCCCAATACGCAGGGCAGAGATGCAATCAATACAAACAGGCAGTTGAAAATAACAGCCTTTCGACGGCTCCAGCCGAAGTTATCAATGCAGCTTGCCAGCAGGTTTTCAAATACGGCAATAACCGTGGTGAAGCTGGCGAAGGTCATAAACAGGAAGAACAATGCGCCCCAAAGGCGGCCGCCCGGCATATTTACAAACACATTGGGCAGCGTAATAAAAATCAGGCCGGGGCCCTGGTCGGGCTGAACCCCATAGCTGAAGCAGGCGGGAAAGATGATAAGGCCGCTGGACAGTGCCACAAAAGTATCCAAGCCGCAAATACGCACAGCCTCGCTGGATAAGGTGTTGTCTTTAGACATATAGCTGCCGAAGATTTCCATAGCGGCGATGCCAAGGCTCAGGGTAAAGAATGCCTGATTCATCGCATTTGCAATCACAGTGGTGATGCCAACCTGTGCGGCACGCTCCCAGTCAGGCAGCAGGAAAAACGCAAGGCCTGCATTGCCGCCCGGCAGCAAGATGCTGTTGACAGCCAGCGCTAAAATCAATATCAGCAGTGCGCTCATCATAAATTTAGAGATGCGCTCTAAGCCTTTTTGCAGGCCCATGCTGACTACAAAAAAGCCGGTAATAACAACTACTGCCATCCAGCCGCCCATTTCGCTGGGATTTGCAAGCATAGAGGCAAAGATGTCAGCAGAGCCGTTAGCGGGCATTGCAGTAAAGGTGCCGGATAAAAATTTAAAGAAGTAGCTAAGCATCCACCCCGCAACGGTGGTGTAGTACATCATTAAAAGGTAACAGCCAATTACGCAAAACCAACCATGAATATGCCACTTGCTGCCTTTAGGCTCTAATGCCTTATAGCCGAGCACAGCACTTTTGCGGCTGGCACGACCTACAGCTAATTCCATGGTAAGTACGGGCACACCCATAATTGCCAAAAACAGCAGATAAAACAAAACAAACACACCGCCGCCGTTTTGGCCTGTTACGTAAGGAAAACGCCATACATTGCCGATGCCAATGGCACAGCCGGCACTTACCAATAAGAAGCCAAGCCGAGATTTGAAATTTTCACGTCCCATAATTCCCTCGTTTCCGTTTTGTTTTCGCAAAACCAGTGTAATTGCTAAGATGAATCCCATACTACAGGAAAGTAAAGTGTATGTCAACAAAAAGCTGACGAAATGTAAAAACAGTGATATACTAAAGAAAAGTATATCTTCAATAATTTTGAGTCACAAAGACAGGAGGTATTTATACATGAAGTATGATTTTACCAGTATTTTGGAGCGTCATGGTAAAGATGCGATTGCAGTAGACGCAGCCGGCAACGGTGGAATGACCCCGGGTGTTCCCAAAGACGGTTTTGACTTAATCCCGATGTGGATTGCGGATATGAACTTCCCGGTGGTTCCCACCATTCAGGAGGAAGTTATCAAGCGTGCACAGCACCCCGCCTTTGGCTATTTTTACATCTCGCCGGAATACTACAACAGCATTATCAACTGGCAGAAAGAGCGCAACGGTGTAACCGGTTTGCTGCCCGAGCACATCGGCTACGAAAACGGCGTGCTGGGCGGTGTAATTTCGGCCCTGAACGTTTTGTGCAGCCGTGGTGACAATGTGCTGATTCACTCTCCTACATATGTCGGCTTTACCATGACTTTGCGCAACAACGGCTACAACATGGTGCACAGCCCGCTGGTCAAAGATGAACAGGGCATTTGGCGTATGGACTTTGAAGACATGGAAAAGAAAATCGTGGAAAAGAAAATCCATGCCGTTGTGTTCTGCACGCCCCATAACCCCAGCGGCCGTGTTTGGGAAAAGTGGGAGCTGGAAAAGGCTATGGCACTTTTTGAAAAGTACGACGTAAAGGTTATTTCGGACGAGATTTGGTCTGATATTATTCGTCCGGGATACAAGCATATCCCCACCCAGTCCATCAGCGAAGACGCAAAGCAGCGCACCATTGCTCTTTACGCACCCAGCAAAACCTTTAATCTGGCAGGTCTGGTTGGCAGCTACCATATTATTTACAACAAGACCCTGCGTGACAGAGTTTGCAAGGAATCCTCCTTGTGCCATTACAATGAAACCAACGTGCTGAGTATGCACGCTTTGATTGGCGCTTACAAGCAGGAAGGTCAGGAATGGACCGACGAGCTTTGTGAGGTTATTGCAGGCAATGTGGACTATGCCTGCGATTACATTGCGCAGCATTTCCCCGGTGTGGAGGTAAGCAAGCCGCAGGGAACTTATATGCTGTTTTTGGACTGCACGAAGTGGTGTGAGGCACACGGCAAGAATATTGAGCAGGTTGTTCATGCAGGCTGGGACGTGGGTGTAGCATGGCAGGATGGCCGTGACTTCAATGGTCCGTGCCATGTGCGTATGAATCTGGCATTGCCGCTTTCTCGTGTAAAGGAAGCTTTTGACCGCTTGAGCAAGTACGTATTTGTAGATTGATACCAACAAAAAAGCCCCCTGTGCAATGCACAGGGGGCTTTTTTATCTTTTGGGTTTATTGTTTTCGAAAAGAAAAGGATGAGAAAAAAGGAAATTGGATAGCAATCATTTGGCGGTTGATTGCTATGATGTTAGTATAAATTGAAAATCCGTAGGATTCGTGAAACAGATGTGAATGTTTTGTAAAAACCATTTACAGGTGAATATGACGAGGAGCACCGGAAACATACATCGGGGGCAGCTCGGTTTGAATCAGGGGACGTGCGTAATCAATAAAAGCACTGCTCAGCTGCGTGCCATCCTCGATAATCCACTCCAGAGGCACCTTCTTTTCCAGATTTGCAACCTGTTCGATAGGCAGCAAATCGGTAACGCACTGGTAAGGCTTGTCCGAGATACGCTTCAAAGCGACAACCTCGCCGGTGTGGCCCTCGGCTGCGGCGTGTACGGCTGCGCCGCCTGCCTGATAAGCCTCGGCAATATCGGTGCCGCTGGCAATGTGAGAAGCACAGCGCTGCAGGGTAGACAGCTCGATAGCACGAGCCTTGGTACCCAAACGGCTGCTGAGCAGGTCGGCCAGAACACGGCCGGTACCCGTCAGCATTTTGTGGCCGAATACGTCCACTGCACGGTCATCGCTGGTCAGCTCGCAAACATAACGGCCGTCAGCCAGCTTTACGCCTTCCGATACGGCAATGACGATGCTGGGCTTGGTTTCCTGCAAGGTACGGACCTTTTCCACAAAAGCATCCACATCAAAAGCAACTTCGGGCAGGTAAATCAAATCGGCACCTTCGCAGTCGTCGCTTGCGGCCAAAGCGGCAGCAGCTGTCAGCCAGCCTGCGTTGCGGCCCATGATTTCCACGATGGTTATGGACTTGATGTCGTAAACCAGAGAGTCACGGATGACTTCCTTCAAAACGGAGGAAATATACTTAGCAGCGGAGCCGTAGCCGGGGGTGTGGTCGGTGCCCATCAGGTCGTTATCAATGGTTTTGGGTACGCCCATAAAGCGAATATCGCTATTGACAGAAGCACCGTATGCTGCCAGCTTGCAGATAGTATCCATGGAGTCGTTGCCGCCGATATAGAAGAACCAGCCGATGTCCAGCTCTTTCAAAATTTCAAACAGCTGCTCGTAAACCTGAGGCTCGGTCTGCCAGTCGGGCAGCTTATAACGGCAGCTGCCCAAAAAGCTGGAAGGAGTGCGCTTGAGCAGTTCCACTTCCACGTCGGTGGGCAGGACAGTGGCCAAATCCACGTACTTCTTTTTCAGCAGGCCCTCGACGCCAAAGCGCATACCGTAGACCTTTTCAGCGCCGCAAGCCAGGCAGCTTTCGTAAACGCCTGCCAAACTGGAGTTGATAACAGCGGTAGGACCGCCGGACTGACCGACAATTGCATTTTTACCCATAGGTTGACTCCTTTATCTTTGGGTGCCCGACCGCAAGCGGTGCGCAGGCACAGTTACACAGAATGGTTTTATTGTAGCTTAGATACCATTTTTGTGCAAGTATCGTCCTTTACATATAAATATGATGGGGCAGACCGGCAATGTACAAAGGACTGAGCTCGGCCTGAATCAAGGGCTTTGCATAATCCAAAAAGGCATCGGTCATTTGGGTGTGAGCCTCGTTCATCCACTCAAGGGGAACCTTCTTTTCCAGATTTGCAACCTCAGAGATGGGGTGCAGCTCGGTTACGCACTGGTAGGGATTGGAGGAAATACGCTTTAGGGCGACCATTTCGCCGGTATGTCCCTCAAATGCTGCCAGGGCGGCGGCACCGCCTACCTGATAAGCCTCGGTAACGTCGGTGCGGCTGGTCATGTGGCCTGCACAGCGCTGCAGGGTGGACAGCTCGATGCAGCGGGTTTTGGTATCCAGAGAGCGTGCCACCAGATTTGCCATAAAGCGTGCGGTGCCGGTCAGGTTTTTATGGCCGAATGCGTCTACTGCACGCACATCATCAGACAGTTCGCACACGTAGCGGCCGTCGGGCAGCTTTACACCCTCGGAAACCGCAATAACGATGCTGGGCTTGACTGCTTGCAGGGCACGTACCTTATCAATAAAATGCTCCACATCAAAGGGGACCTCCGGCAGGCAAATCATATCTACGCCTTCACAGTCGGGGCCTTTTGCCAGTGCGGCAGCGGCAGTTAGCCAGCCTGCGTTGCGGCCCATGATTTCCACGATGGTTACATATTTTGTGCCGTATACGGTTGCGTCGCGGATGATTTCCTTCATTACCACGCCAATGTACTTAGCGGCAGAGCCGTAGCCGGGGGTGTGGTCGGTAATCATCAGGTCGTTATCAATGGTTTTGGGCACGCCCATAAAACGAATGTCACTGCCAATGGAAGCACCGTACTCGCTCAGTTTGCCAATGGTATCCATGGAGTCGTTGCCGCCGATGTAGAAGAACCAGCCGATGTCCAGCTCTTTTAAAATTTCAAACAGCTGCTCGTAAACCTGAGGGTCGGTCTGCCAGTCGGGCAGTTTATAACGGCAGCTGCCCAAAAAGCTGGAAGGAGTACGCTTGAGCAGCTCGATGTCCAAGTCATCCTTGAGTACGGTGGAGAGGTCGATAACACGCTGCTCCAACAAACCGGCAACGCCATTGCACATACCGTATACCACTTGTGCACCGTGTTTTTTACAGCTTTCGTAAACGCCTGCCAAACTGGAATTGATAACAGCGGTAGGACCGCCGGACTGACCGACAATTGCATTTTTGCCCATAATAGGTACTCCTTTTATTTCTGTTTTGTATAGCGATTGAAACTACTGTCCATTAAGATGCAACATTTGTTGTAATGCTCGATACCATGCATTATAGAACCTTTTGAACTGGTATACAAGTGATTTTGTAGAATTGTTGCTAAAATTGTAAAAATTGTTGTTTTGACAAAAAGCGCCGGAAAGTTCCGGACGTTGTATGTGGAATTTGACAAGGGAAAGCTTGACGATGCGGGATAGATGGGCTTTACTGTTAAGGGATAAAAAGAGGAGGGCAGCAATGAGGCAACACTTGAAAATTTTTGTACCGGCGGTTGAGCGTGCCGGAGTGGCTGCAAAAGCTGCGCTGGAAAACGAGGATATGGCAACCTTAAAAAAGATTTTGCTGAAGAAAAATATCGCATTGATTGGCTTTATGGGCACAGGGAAATCTACCGTTTGTGAAACGATGCGTCAGCTGGGGATTGCCGGTGTGGATACGGATGTACTGGTGGAACAGGCTGCGGGTATGCCGGTAGCGGAGATTTTTGCAAGGCAGGGCGAGCCTGCATTTCGTGAAATGGAAACCGATGCGGTGCGCCGTGCGGCACAAATGCCCCACACCATCATTTCCTGCGGAGGCGGGGTGGTGCTTCGGGAGCAGAATGTAGAGGAACTGCGGAAGCACTGCTGGATTGTACTGCTTACTGCACAGCCCGAAACCATTCTGGCCCGCTTAAAAGATGATGATACACGCCCCAAACTGCGAGGCCGCAAAACGGTTGCGGGCATTGCAGAACTGATGGCGCAACGGCAGGAAAGGTATGCGGCTGCTGCCCAGATTACAGTTGCAACCGACAGCAAAACACCCCAGCAGGTGTGCAGCGAAATTTTGGCGGCGGTACAGCGCTGACAAAAAAACAGGCTTTGTCCAATCTTAACCAAAAATATGTTATAGTAGAAAAAACAGATTGCACGGTGCGGAGGACATGGATTTGAAAAAAGTACCATCGTATGTGGGGAAAATAGCATTAACCTTATTACTGCTGTTGGTAGGCTTTGGATTATGTTTGGTTTTTCAAAATGTGTTAGAGGCACGCTCACTGGTACCAATGGGCATGGTATTTACGGTGTTTTTGGTTTCGCTGCTGGTGCGGGGCTATCTCTATGGGCTGATAGCATCACTGGCCAGTATTCTGGCAGTGAACTATGTGTTTGACTTTCCCTATCAGCAATTTGATTTTACGATACCAGAAAATCTGACCACGGCGGCGGTAATGCTGCTGATTACGACACTAACCAGTACACTGACCAATAAAATCCGCTATCAGGAAAAAGTACAAAACGAGCGGGATTTGGAAAAAATGCGTGCCAATTTGCTGCGTGCGGTTTCCCACGACATACGTACACCACTAACGACTATTTACGGCGCCAGCTCCGCAATTGCGGAAAGCGGCAACCGGATGACACGGGAACAAGTGGTGGAGCTGGCGGGGGACATCCAGCAAGATGCGGATTGGCTGATTCGCATGGTAGAAAATCTATTATCGATTACCAGATTTGACAGCGGCGGCGTTACGCTGTCCAAAACACCTACTGTTTTGGAAGAACTGGTGGATTCGGTACTGGTCAAATTTCAAAAGCGTTACCCCAACCAAAAGGTGCAGGTGGAAATTCCGGACGAGTTTGTAAGCATTCCGATGGATGCGGTACTGATTAGTCAGGTGCTGGTCAACCTATTGGAAAACGCAGTTTTGCACGCCGACAATATGCAGAATTTATGGCTGAAGGTAGATGTGGACAAAAAGTGGGCTACTTTTCATGTTATAGATGATGGCGGCGGCCTGCCGAAGGAACTGCTGGGCGACAACATCGTGGCCTATCGCAGCCAACAACAGAATCCTTCCGGAGATGGTAAAAAGCGAAACATGGGAATCGGACTGTCGGTATGTGCTTCGATTATTCGGGCACACGGCGGACGCCTGCTGGCTGAGAACCGCCCGGGCGGTGGTGCGATGTTTAGCTTCCGATTGGAGAGAGAGGAGCCTGACGATGGGCAATAATAAGTTTAAGGTTCTGGTAGTAGAGGACGAAGCCAATATCCGCAGTATGATGAAAACCTTGCTGGAAACCGCAGGGTATCAGGTTTTGCTGGCAAAAACCTGCAGCGAGGGCGAGATGATGCTGGTATCTTACTTGCCGGATTTGGTCATTTTGGATTTGGGTCTGCCGGATAAAGACGGTTTGGAATTTATCCGAAAAGCACGCAAGACGGTTAGTACGCCGATTATTGTATTGTCTGCCCGCACAACGGAAGAAGATAAGGTTTTTGCTTTGGACGAAGGGGCAAACGATTATGTGACAAAGCCCTTTGGCACGGCGGAACTACTGGCCCGTGTGCGCAGTGCACTGCGCAATGCACGCTCCGGCGAAGATATTGCAGTTGGCCCGGACAGAACTTTTTGCGTGGGAGATTTGACCATTCAATACGCACGGCGGGAAGTACGTATTGGGGAGCGGAACATCCACCTGACACAAACCGAATATAATATTGTGGCGCTTTTGAGCGAGCACGCAGGAAAAGTACTGACTTACTCTGCCATTATTAAGGCAATTTGGGGTGGTGCAGACCCGGGCGGCGTGAAAAAGCTACAGGTAAATATGGCCAACATCCGCAAGAAACTAGGCGAAAAACCCGGCGGTCCCCGATACATTTCCAATGAACTGGGCGTAGGGTACCGCATGATGGACGAAGTATAATAAATGAATCAAAGAAACACCCGGGTCCGTTGTAATGCTGACGGATTTGGGTGTTTTGTTATATCAACAGATAGGAAATTCGTATATAAAATACACCGCTTGGAAAGTAAAAAAACAAATGCTTGCCGTTTTGGCTGATTTTAGGTTTAATAAAAGAGAAGTATTTTACGGATAAGCGGTATGCGAGATTCCGGCAAACAAGGAGAAACCAATGAGCATGAAGCAAATTCTGGTATTGGGCGGTGGTGCGGCCGGTATGGTGGCAGCGATTACAGCCGCCGAACAGGCACAGCGTGGGACAAAAGTGGTGCTGGTAGAAGGTGCCTCTCGCTTAGGAAAAAAACTGCTGGCTACCGGCAATGGCCGCTGTAATTTGGGAAATGCGGACATTCGTCCGGAATGGTACTTTACCTCGGACCGGAAAACGATGCGGAGTATGCTGGAACAGATTGGCGCAAAAGCTGACCCGATGGATTGGTTTGCGCAGCATGGGTTATTATGCCGTGCGCCGGACGAGGCTGGCCGCATTTACCCGTACTCCAATCAAGCGGCAGATGTGTGGAATCTGCTGCTGTACTGGCTGGAGAAAACCGGTGTAGAGGTTTGCTGCGACAGCAAGGTAAAAGATTTGTGGATGCGTGGCAATACTTACACGGTACTGCTGGAAGATGGGCGCAAGCTGATTGGTCAGGCTGTGATTTGTGCACTGGGCGGCTGTGCAGGCCCGCAGTTTGGCACAGACGGCTTTGGCAGCAGATTAGCTGCATTGTTAGGATGCAAAGTGATGCCGGAGTACCCTTGTCTGGTACCGCTGAAGTGCGAAAAAGAGCAGGTGAGCGGGCTGGCAGGCATTCGTGTAAAAGCAGATGCTGCCTTATACAGGGGCGAAACCCTATTGCGTAAAGAAAGCGGCGAAATCCAGTTTACGGATTACGGTATTTCCGGTATTGCGGTGATGCAGCTGTCCGGATTGCTGAACCCAAGTGAGAAAAAGGGCTGCAAGGTACAGCTGGATTTGTTCCCCCATATAGAGGAGCAGCAGCTGGCAAACTGGCTTGAAAACCGTGCGGCATTGCTAAAAGGTGCAACGGTGGCAGATTTTATGACGGGACTTGTAAACCGACGGGTTGGCCTTGCGGTATGGAAACGCTGCAATCTGGGGGCGGAAAATCGCCCGGCGGCGCAGCTGCGTACGCAGGAGTGGGCAAAGCTGGCGCAGATGTTCAAAAACTGGACTTTTACAGGGCTGGAAAACACAGGCTGGAAAAATGCGCAGACCACCGGCGGCGGTGTAGCGCTGAATCAGCTGTGTGTGGACAGCTTTGCACTGAAGCAGTGCCCCACACTGTATTTTGTAGGAGAAACGGTGGACTGTGCCGGCAGCTGCGGTGGATTTAATTTGTACTGGGCTTTTGGCAGCGGCATTTTAGCCGGACGGGATGCGGTAAAAAAGCTTCGTACAAGTAAGTGATGTATACAAACAGGAAAGAGAGGCGATAAGATGAATAGCATTAACAATAACAGACGATTTGGGCTGACAAGCAATCAACTCCGTTTTTTGGCATTATTTTTTATGCTGCTGGACCATATGTGGGCAACAGTAGTAAGTGGGCAGCAATGGATGACCTGTGTAGGTCGGCTGGCTTTTCCTATTTTTGCGTTTTTGATTGCAGAAGGCTATGCGCACACACATGATAAAAAGGCTTATGCCAAGCGCTTGTTCTGGTTTGGTGTTATTTCGGAAGTGCCTTTTAACTACATGATGATGTCGTCGCCGATTTTTCCGTTCCATCAAAATGTAATGTTTACGCTGCTGCTGGGCTTGGGGGCGATTCATTGCTGGGAAAAGGCTCGCCTGGCAAAACAAAAGCGTGAGCTTTTCAGCAGCATAGCATTATGTGCCGGCTGTGTGGCTTTAGGCGCTGTTGGCATGACAGACTATGGTGCGATGGGTGTTGCCACTGTGCTGGTATTCTGGGTAACTCGCTATTTGCCGCACACATGGCTGTTCCAGCTGATTGGTATGATTGTGCTGAACTTCCTGACGGCGGAAGGACAGCTTTTCCCGCTGGAAATAGGCAGCTGGAGCGTAGAAATTCCGTTGCAGGCATTTGCCGTTTTGGCATTGCCGCTGATTTGGCTGTACAACGGCAAAAAGGGTAAGACGAATAAAGTGCTGCAATATGCGGCTTATGCGTTCTATCCGGTGCACATGATGGCACTGTACATGATTCTGACGTTACGATAAAATGCGAAAAAAGGGCGCCCCCTTAGGGGGGCACCCTTTTTGTTTGCGGGGCAGTTGTTTGGTTAGTAGGGGTGTGATACAATAAAGAAAAATATGCAGAATTTTGTCGAGGTCGCTATGGAGCTACAAAAAAAGAAACTTACTCGTTGTGAGCTGTTTTACGGCGGCCCAAGCCGCTTGGAAATTGTGCTGTTTGGGTTAGCGGCTGCGTTTTGCTGGCTGGCATTTGCGCACCCGGATATTCAGGAAACGGCACGGCATGGATACATTTTAATCCGCAGCACGCTGGACGGTAACTTTTTTGGCTTTTTTGAAGATACCTTTTACCGCACCTACGGCTACGGATATGTAAATGCGGCACATTATAACATTTTAATGTATATCCTGTACGCGCTATGGGAACTGCCGCTTTATATCATAGAACAAATTGGCGGCTTTGCGTTTTCGGACGTATTCCTGTCCATGTGGTGCAAGGCAATTGGTGTGGGGTTTTATTTGGGCTGCGGCCTATTATGCGGCAGGCTGGCTCAACAGATTGGGTGCAGCAAAGAAGCTTCGGCCTGGGCACCGCTGCTGTTTTGGCTGAACCCTATCAGTTTCTTTTCCACCTTAGTTATGGGGCAGTATGACAGCATTGCGCTGCTGTTTTTGTTATGGGCGCTCACAGCGTATTTTGATAAAAAGTATTTGCGCTTTTCGCTGCTGATGGGCGTAGGCATGGTATTTAAGTTTTTCCCGCTGTTTGTGTTTGTACCACTGATTTTACTGGTGGAAAAGCGGTTTTTGCACATTGTAAAGTATTTGGCAGTTAGTATGTGGCTGTATATTCCCACAACGCTGCTGTTTGCAGGGCGCACAGGGGATGCGGCATTCTTTAATCAATTGATGACAGACCGCCTGTTTGCATCGACTTTTGCAGGCGGTGCGATGGATTATTCCGCACTTGGCTTTATGATGGTACTGATTTGCGCTGCGGCATTCTTTTTGCGCCCGGCGGATACGGCGCAATGGCAGCGCTGGAGTTTGTATTTAGGGCTTGCAGCATTTACAGCCTTATTTACATTTGTGCTATGGCACCCACAATGGCTGATTATGCTGGTTCCGTTTTTGCTGCTTACAACATTGCAGCAGAGCCGCCCGATGGGATTTGCGTATATTGAACTGGCATTTTATATTGGATTTTTTGTGATGATGGCGATGCTGTATCCACGTGCACTGGAGGGAAACCTGTTTGATATGGGTGTGTTCCAGCCGCTGGTGGGCATAAGCTTTTCCGGCGCAGATGCGGTCCAGCACAATGCGTTTTATTTTCAGCTGATTCCGTACATGAAACAGATTGTTCCCATTTTATTTTATGGAGGGTTGCTGAGTGGGCTGCTGTTTAAGCTGCCAATGGGAAACAGCACCGCAGCAGAACGGCTTGGCGGAAATGGCACAGAAAAAGTGTCGTGGAGAGTTTGGAGCTGGGGAACCTTTGCGGTAGCTTTTGGTGGATTTTGGGCCGTTCCGTCGCTGTTTAGTTACTTGAAAGTAACGGGGCTGCTATAAAATATGCAGCCTGCCCCGAGGCAGGCTGCTTTGTTTTGAATATATGAGAGAAAAGAGGAATAGGAGTTACAATATGCAGATAATCAATATGAACCGTGCGCTGGGCAATACCCCACGCTGTGGAGAACTGCCTACACAAAAGGACTTGCTGGGGCAAGTAATGACTGTAGCGGGACCGTCTATGCTGGAGATGCTGCTGGTTAGTTTGATGGGACTGGTAGACACGGCGATGGTCAGTGCTTTAGGCGATGGTGCGATTGCAGCGGTTGGTATTACCACACAGCCTAAATTTATCGGTCTGTGCTTTTTCTTTTCTATGGGCATGGCGGTTTCGGCACTGGTTGCACGGCGCCGTGGTGAGGACAATGAGGCCAGTGCTACGCAAGTGCTGAGAATGGCGTTGGTAATTGCGGCGGTTATGTCGATTATCGTCAGCCTGCTGTTTATTGTTTTTGCAGAGCCGATTTGTTATCTGGTAGGTGCAGGCGAGGATATTATTCAAGATGCGGCGGAATACCTGCAAATCGTTATGGGCGGCATGGTATTTACCGTTATCGCTTACATCATCAATGCAACACAGCGTGGCTGCGGCAATACACGTCTTTCCATGAAAACGAATTTGGCATCAAACTGTGTCAATATGGTGCTGAACTTCCTGCTGATTGAAGGTCGGTTCGGCTTTCCACGTATGGGAATCCAAGGTGCAGCATGGGCAACGGTAATTGGTACGATGGTGGGCTGCGCAATGAGTATTGCGTCGCTGTTCAATAAGCAGACATACGTACAAGGCCGCAAACTGTTTAAGGCATCCTTTGGCGGCTGGTTTGATAAAAAGAATCTGCGCTCGATGGTAGATGTGGGCGGCAGCGCATTTGTGGAACAGATTTTTATGCGTGTGGGATTTTTACTGTTTTCCCGCATTGTGGCAAAGCTGGGTACGCTGGAGATGGCTGCACACGTAATTGGCATGAATATCATGACGGTTTCGTTCTGTATTGGTGATGGATTACAAACGGCAAGTATTGCCCTGTCGGGGCAGAGCTTGGGCCGCAAGCGTCCGGATTTGGCACGGCTGTATGCATCGATGTGCCAACGGGTTGGCTTTAGCTGTGCGGTAGTGCTGTCTATTATTCTGTTTACGTTTAACCAGCAGATTTATACGCTGTTCTCGAAAGATGAAACGGTATTAGCATACGGTGTACAGATTGTATTTTTACTGTGCTTTATTTTGTTCTTCCAGATTGAACAGGTAATTTACGGCGGTGTACTGCGCAGTGCCGGTGATACCAAGTACACAGCGCTTGTTTCGCTGATTTCCATTACGTTGGTACGTGTAAGTATCAGCTGGCTGCTTTGCTATCCTTTAGGATTGGGTCTGGCAGGTGCATGGGCCGGCATTTTGTGCCAGCAGGCATTAAGCTGGTACTTGTTCCGTCACCGCTTCCAAAAGGGTGAATGGACTAAAATTGATATTTGATGCCAATAAGCAGATGGATGAATTTGCCATACGCAAACAACGGACGGAGAATGACGTAAAAGGGACGGCAATTCTATCTGGTACAGATTGACGATAAAAAATACGGCTTACACCCACCCGATTTCATAATTGAAATCGGGTGGGTGTTTTATTATACGGTGCCCATTATTGCCAGAATAGAAAAGCTGCAATATAGTAAAAAACTCCCGGTTTTATACCGAGAGTTTTTGGGCTATGGAATGTGAGGACAAAAGGATTGGAAACGAAAAAAGCAGCCTCAACCCTTAGGTTGAAGCTGCTTTTGGTGCGCCCGACTGGATTCGAACCAGCGGCCTTCAGAGTCGGAGTCTGACGCGCTATCCAACTGCGCTACGAGCGCATATATACTGATTTCAGCACGATATATTATACCAGACTAAAGTAGAAAATGCAAATAGGAAAAGGCTTGCTGGATGGCTTGCTGGGCGGTATACTGAAACACAGAACCTATAAAACAAAGAGCTTTGCAGCATTTGGAACGGCGAAGGATAGGAGAAAAAGACGAGGAGGGACGGAGTGTGTCCGGCATGGAGTTAAATATGCGAAAAAATCCGGAAGAATCCGGTCGATTTTATATATCAGGAGATGGCAATGCACAGGCGATGGGATTGCTGAGCCATTTGGAAAAGTGTGCAAAAGAAAGCAGTGCGGCAAATGGTGAGGCTGTAAACCTGTTTACAGTGGGAGTACTGATGCAAGGCGAGGGCAACGAACCAAAGGAATATACGTTGCGTAGGACACATGCACAGTGGTTTTTTGCGCTGCTGCCTATTTGGGAACAATTGCAGAAAAAACAGACCGTGATTGTAGCGATTGACGGACGCTGCGGCAGCGGCAAAACGACATTGGCACAATGCATTGCAGAGGTGTTCCCTTGCAGGGTATTCCATGCAGATGAGTACTATTTGCCTTTGCAGAAAAGATGTACAGGCTGGGAGAAGATACCGTCTGCTAACATGGATTTGGAGCGGCTTCGACAGCAGGTGCTGATTCCCGCCAAGGAGGGGAAGGACATTGAATATGTGCCCTACAGCTGCCGCAAGGGAGAATATGGGACGCCGCAAACAATCCCGTTTACGCCGCTTACTGTAGTGGAGGGCAGTTACAGCCAGCACCCGTTGCTGGCGGACTATTACGACGAAACTCTATTTTTGACCTGCGGAAAAGAGGAGCAGGAAAAGCGCCTAAAGGCAAGAGAGGGAGAACGGTACACGGCATTTGCGACCAGATGGATTCCGCTGGAGGAAGGGTACTTTACCCAATATCAGACAGAAAGCAGGGCAAGCTGCTGCATGGATACTACAGCTTTTCCGGCAAGAAAATGGACCGGAAAAGACTAATCCCTTACATTATATATAATAAAAATATAAATACAGAAAAGAGAGGGCTTAAACAAGCCCTCTCTTTTTGTTATTTATGGTTGCGCTGCCAGATGGAGTAAAGGCCATCCAAAATTAAAGACTGGTCGTAAGTGATGGGAGTGGTGCAGGCATTTAGAATGCTTGCGGGAAGGCTGCCGGTAGCAAAGAAGTGGGTATCCTGACCGAGAGCCTTTAAGAAGTGCTGCGCCATACCGTCAATCATAGCGGCAGTGCCCAGAACGATGCCGCTTTGCAGACAGGCGGCAGTATTGGTACTGATGGGGTTTACGTCGGTGATGGAATCGGGGTCGACCTGAGGAAGCTGGGCGGTTTCCTTTACCATATTAGAAACCGACAGGTGCGGGCTTAACATGATGGAACCACCAAGCAGCTCCTGCTTCTGGTTTGCAGCCATCATAGTTAGGGCGGTATCTGCATTGATGACAACCACGGGACCATTATAACGAGCAACGGCGGCTACGATGCCACACAGTAAATCGGCACCAAGCTGTGCCGGGTTATCCACACGCAGGCGCATACCGCTTTTTAATCCCGGCCCAACCGTTAAGATACGAACCGAGGAAAGCTGCTTTAGTGCGGCAAGAACACGGGGAGTCACGTTTGGTACAACGCTGCCCAGGATACAGCCTTCGATTTGCGCAGGCGGCTGGATACCGTGCAGAGATAACAGGCTATACAGGCGAATAGCATATTCATCGGATGTAGCCAGCGGGTCGGTGTGCAGCTTACCATGAAATAGCAGGTGACTATCTTTATAAGCACCAACGGTAATGTTGGTGTTACCAATATTAACAGTAAGAATCATAGTGTGTATGCTCTCCTATCTTTAAGCAGAATAGAATTGTTTATATAATAGTAGCTTGTAGGAGAGAAAAAGGCAAGAAGCAGAGGAAAAGGAAGAATAGATACGTTTAGTAATACTATTGCCTATGCATAGGTACTAAAACAGAGAACAAACTGTATAAAATGACAAAGGAAATAAAAAGTCGAAAAAAATGCGAAAAAGGTGTTGACTTATTTTTGAAAGCGAGT
>JAHHRL010000028.1 GCA_020025825.1 Faecalibacterium sp.
GCCCCGCTACATTATGACCGAAATCGGTGTTGGTTACCGGCTGGTGGATGAATAACCTGGGCCGCAGAACAATGCAAAATGCTGTTTCGGCTAAATAAAATTCACAGCAGACAAATGCCGCTGCCCTTTTAAAGGACAGCGGCATTTGTTTGTTTTATAAAAGAGCTTTTCAAGGCCCCATCATCATGCAAAGCAGCTCGATTCTAAGTCGGATCGTTACTGACGAGTGCGCATTCTCATCCCTCATGCTCCTTTCTCGCTTTTTAAGAGATACTTTTTTGATGATACAAAACTGAAAGCCCCAGATACTGGGCCGCCATAACCAAATAGATGCCGTAAAGCCCCATCCATTTGCTTGCAGCAAGGATGCTTATACCAGCCAAAACGGCGGCAGCTGCCGTACATAAAAACACAAATTGATCTTTGCCTGTTCCTTGCAAATATTCCATATACACCTGACAAAACGCTTTGGGAAAGATCGGTAGAAAAGCCACAATCATCATCCCGGACGCAGCCGAAACCACTCCGAAATCCGCCACGATCCAATGCATAATGGGAACTCGAAACACAAAGGCCGCTGCACAAAGAAAGAGCATTGCTCCTACAGTAAACGTACTCCCTACTTTCAGATACCTCGCTGCAAGGCCTGTATTGCCGGCCGCTTTTTGCTGAAGCGCATATGTTTGTATGGACGATGCATATGCGTAAATCGAAACCGAAATGATGGAAACCACCGAATCCAGCAGATTATACACAGCCATTTGTTCAATTCCGAGATGAGAAACGGCCGTACTGAGGAGCAATGCAAAGAGTGTTCCTTCTAAAAATTCCTGTCCGAACAGTGTGGGATACAAGTAAAAGATCTTCTTTGCCGCTGCAACGCTTTCCCTTATTTGGGTGTGCACCCTTCTTTTTAGACGAAAGTACGGAACTTGATAAACCAGCAGCCCGGCGCTGAGCCCGATCACGCTCCCCCATGCCGCACCGGCAATGCCAAGCTCCGGCAGGCCGAGGTATCCGTTTACAAGACAAATATCAAAGACCAGATTCACCGCGGTGGATACTGCTGTGCTGTAAAAAGAAATCTTTGTACACAGCTTGTTTCGGTAGTAAGCAGAATACAAAAACGTTAACATATTGAGCAGCACGGTGCACATATTGGGGTAAAAATAACGCAGCATTGCTTCCAGCTGTGCTCCCTTTTGCCCATACACCACCGCAAAAAAACATCTGCCGCCCATTCCTCCAAGAGCGATAAATGCTGCACCGATCAAAAGAGCCATCTTCTTGCTCACAACAAAAAGCTTTTCAAAGCCCTCTTGATTTTGCTTTCCCTTTTGTTCCGCTGCCAGTATATTGAATGCAACCGACAGCACGCCCAGCGCACCGGTGATTTCGTAAATGGGCGGCGCAACAACGCCGACCAAAGCAAAACCTTCCAGTGAATAGTGACCAATGATGGCTTTATCCAAAATTTCAAACACATTCAACAGCAGATAGTTTAGCAAAATCGGATAAGCCAGTTGATTGATATTTCGTATGATTTTTTTATTCATTCAAAGTTCTCCTTTTCCATTTTAAAAATGATCAGGAGAATATCCGTTCAGCCTATTCTCCCAATAGGCCGAAAACGCATGCGGATTCCATTGCTTCACCTTCTCTTGTTTTTAACATTACCCTGCATCGGTGATTTTTACTTGCTTTATTATAGCATCCTGTGTTTTGTGTTTCAACAAACTCGCCCACCCGTAAGCCGGTGTTAAGGGATGCGCTTTGAATAT
>JAHHRL010000029.1 GCA_020025825.1 Faecalibacterium sp.
TGTTGCGGTTGTCGGGCCTCAGTGGTCGAAGGACCATGCGCAACAATAGGCCCTTTGCTGGCTGCGGCCCAGTTTGAAATTGCTGCCGCTGTTTGTCCAGATCGGCCTGCGGCACCCGAAGGATCACTTCAAATATCGCACCGAAAGATTTGTGGATTTTTCCAGCATTTTTGCAAATGCGGCCATCCGCTCATCTTCCATATACAACAAATGATAGGTGCCGTTTGACGCGCCTTTCACATTTTGAGGAAAAGACAATTTGAAGCAGTGCAGCTGCTCGCTGTGTTCAGCCTGTGTGATATCGCTGTACAAAACGCTCACATTTGCGTTTTTGCCGTTTTGATAGCTGATGTTCAATGTAGACGGCTCAAAAGAAATTTCTGCCAGATCAGACTCGTAGTGGGGGATATTTTGCGGCAGATTTGTAAAACGGCTCACGATCATGACCGCTAGCGAAAAGCTGAGCAAAACGCTGATTTGAAACCCTGACACAAAAAATCCCACCACAGCCGAGATAGCCATGAAAATAACACAAACCCAAAGGGTTTTCACAAAAATCCGGCGCGCTGTGCTTGGCTGCACAAGAGCTTTGCTGCGAACCATCATTGTATTTTCCATTGTACAATTCTCCTATGCTTCTAAACTCGGAGCGGCACCTTTGTATCAGCCGCAGAAAGATTTTGCAATCTCGTCGTCGGTATTTTGCAGTGCATCGGCCGCGCCTTACCAGTTGGCAGCCATATCGTTGATGCGAGTGTGCAGCGTTTCCACCTCTTGCAGCAGGATTTGTTTTTTTGGGTCGCCAATGTTCACATCCAAGGTCGATTCGATCTTGTCCAGATATTCCAGCGCCTGGTTGTATTGGTTTTGGACCACCAGCAGGGTTGCTTTGTCCAGCGCAAAGCCCACATCTTCGGGGAAATGCTGCATGGCGAGGCTGATGGTTTTTTCTGCCTCGGTGATCTTACCCACTTCCAGCAGCAAAAAGCGCAGATGATATCTTTCAAAAACATCCGGGCAAGCCAGTAATATCTCGTCGATGGCCTGCAGGGCTTGCTGGGCGTCGACGTAGCGGATCAGCAGCCAGTCTTGCGCACCTTGGCATCGGGCCGCACAGGGTCTTTGTTGATGGCCTTCAAATAGTTGCACATGACCAGCTCGCCGTTGCCCTCTTCTTCATAAAACAGGCCCAGTGTAAAAAAGATTTGTGCATCGTCATATCCGTTTGCAATAGTGTTGTTATAGTTTTCGATGTCTTTTACTTTTTCGCCTTGCAGCATATAGATGTTGCCCATATGGAACAGCGCAAG
>JAHHRL010000030.1 GCA_020025825.1 Faecalibacterium sp.
TCCAACCATAAAAGGCCGTCCCAAATGGGACGGCCTTTTATGGTTTATTTTTCAACCGATTGGCAGATTCCCGAGGCACCGGCGGAATCACCCCATCATTTACCATCTTTTCCACCCCAAAATCCACTGATGTGATGGAGGGGATGCAAACCTGCAACGGGACAACGGTATCATAGCCCACCACGCCTGCCTGTCAGCGCATAGCTCACACTCTGTGCCACAATGCACAGGATGGTCTGCGGCTCCTTTTATTATTACAAAATAAAGGCCGCGCCAAAATATTCTTGGCGCAGCCCTTATTGTGATTCTATGTTCTGTTAGGGTTCTTTGCGGTACTGATCGATCAAATTTTTCAGCTCATCCGCTTCTTTATCACTGATGGTTTTATCTCCCAAAAAGGCCACCAAAAAACGGGGCAGCGAACCGCCAAACGTTTCGGCCACAAAGGTTTCACTCTCGGCCGCCTCCACCTCTTCCCGGGGCACCAGTGCGGTAACAATGGTGTTCTCGTTTTGAGCAAGCCCCTTGTCACACATTTTTTTGAGCATGGTATAGGTGGTGGATTTTTTCCAGCCCAGTGTCTCCAAACACAAGGCAACCAGCTTTGTGGAATTTACAGGCTCGTTGTCCCAAATCACATTCATAAAACGGTAGTCACTTTCGCACAGTCTGCGATAGCCCATTTGTGCTGCCTCCTTTTTGTTTTAGTTTCTTCGCCTATAAGTTTATTTGAGTAGACCTATTCTGTCAAGGCCTTCTGTCAAATTTCCTTGCAGCAGCTGCAAAATGGTTGCAAACCGCACTTTTGAGCGGCGTTTCATCTGATTTTTCGCTTTTCTTTATCTAGTTTCTTAAATTATGTGATATATTTATTAAATCTATTTACTTCCTCTTGGGATGGGCGTATAATGAGGTGCCACAGGAGGGGAATCATTATGCTGGATAAAAAGATAAACGAACTTTTTTACACCACCGGCGAGGAAATTTTTAACGCCGTGAGCCATGGTATCGGCAGTGTGCTTGCCATTGGCGGCACCGGTGCACTTCTGGCGCTTTCCAACCGTCACACCGCGTGGATTTACCTTGTTTATGGGCTTTCTATGGTGCTGCTCTACACCATGAGCACTCTGTACCACGCTTTTCCGCAGGCAAAAATCAAACACATCTTCCGTGTATTTGACCACGCATCCATCTTTTTGCTGATTGCGGGCAGCTACACTCCCTTCACGCTTGTGCTTTTGCGCGGCAGTGCCAA
>JAHHRL010000004.1 GCA_020025825.1 Faecalibacterium sp.
TCGGATTACAAAAAAGCAAAAGCGGCGCTGCGAACCATTTAACAAGTTCGCAACATCGCTATACATGAAAAAGAGACGATCCGAAGATCGTCTCTTTGGAACGGGTGAACAGTTTAGATGCCGTTCCAAATCCCGTTTTTTTCAGAGCAAACAAAAATTATTTTTTATCTTTAGGAGCTTCGGCGACCTTACCGCCTGCACGAGCGGCCTCAATGTTCTCTTGAAAAGATTTTGCGGTCTTTTGATTCAGCTGCAGTCATTTACAAACCGTGTCAATTTGTCACGGTTTCGTTTTCAAATCGAGTACTCACAAGAGCGATAGCTCCAGGTAGATCTCTTTTGCAATATCCGGCGACACCTTTGCAAACACCTCCCGGCTGATGATTCCAGGATGATGATCGCAGATCAGCACTTTTTGTTCCTGCCCGATGTTTTTCACCTGCTTTCCAGAAAACAGATCTTTTACAAATGTCTTTTGCAAAAGCACATCACCGGTGTACTTTTCATTTCTCAAAAGCTTACTGATTGTCTCCCGGCTCCACCGTTCCCGCCCTGTAGGCGATAGAACATTATGCTCAAACAACCAATCTGAAATGTTGCCCAAGCTTTGTCCTTGAACCCGCAGTGCAAATACCTGTTTCACAACATCTGCTTCCTGTTCATCTACAGTCAAGTTTCCATGCTCTCCCAGCTTATATCCATAACAGGTAAAATTTGCATAGCCTGATGTTCCCTTCTGAAATCCATAACGGATCCCCATGCGGATATTTTTACTCATGCTTTCGCTTTCATGTTGTGCAAAGGCACAGTACACTGTCACCACGGTCTCCATCCTTTCTTCATGCAGCCAGAGATTTTCTTTTTCAAAATATACATCGATTCCCAGTTCACGGAGCTCCCGCAGGGCCTTCAGCATATCCAGCGTGTTTCTTCCAAAGCGGCTGAAGGATTTTGTCTGGATCAGATCGATTTTATTCTTACGGCAATCCTTCATCATCCGCAGGAACTCCTCCCGATCGTCAGACCTTATGCCAGAGGCACACTCCTTGTAAACCTCTACTAGGCTCCAGCCTTTTGTTGCTTGGATTCTCTGGCGGTAAACTTTCTCTTGCAGATCCAGGCTGCTGGTCTGCTCCTCGTACTCTGTGCTGACTCTGCAATACGCGGCCACACGCAATTCAGACCTTGTGACGCTTTTGTCCTTTCTGGACAGGCTTTTCATTGCTTTTCTCATCATAGTTCTCCTATCAAGAATGTATAAATTCACTTGTAAAGGTGGAGAATCCTGTGATTCTCCCAATATTCTGTTGACTGTTTTAGCTTTAAAATGCAAAAATGCCGCAGTGGGTACCACTGCGGCATTTAAATAAAGCTGATTATTCCATATACAAATAAGTTGACAGATCACCTTCGTGATCTGTCAACTTATCTTGGTGCGGATAAGAGGACTTGAACCTCCACAACCTCGCGGTCATTAGAACCTGAATCTAACGCGTCTGCCAATTCCGCCATATCCGCTTATTCTGTTTGCCGCCACTACTGCGGCGACGCTATTCATTATAATGGTTTTTACCGCAGTTGTCAACTGTTTTAGACAAACTTTTTCACACAATTTTTTCCACGCAATTTGCACGCATTTCTTCCATTAGACCTTTTCCATCAAATCCAAGTGTAATACCTCCCCATATCAGCAATGCGGCACAGCTCCCCGCAATCAGCGCACTCCAGCTATACCACCCGAAACACAGCGAAACGCCACGCCCCACACCAACTGCAACGATTGCTGCTGCAAATGGCTTCACAAGCCATCGCACGAATCGAAAAGAGATTTGCTGTGTCTTTAGCAAGCAATACAAATGAAGCCCGCTAATCAATAAACACTTACTGCCCATTACCGCCAAAAGCCCTTCCATCCCCCAACATGGCACAATAAAAATGATGCCTGCTACATTAAGTACATCCACGATTGCACTGCAATAAAAGCTTCTTTGCTGCTGTTGTACCGCTTTTAAGGCACCTGCAACCATGCACTCGATATAGAGTGTCGGTGCTATACATGCCAGTAGATGCAAATACCTTCCAGCTTGTAAATTATCATACAGCAGCATACAAATCGGCTCCGCCCATACCCAAACAGCAGCACCGATAAACGCTCCGCTATATGCGGTCAGTGTAAGCATATTATCAATTGCTTTTTGCAGTTGCGGTTTGTTCTTTTGGGTATTCTTTTGTACCAGTTCCGGCACCAATAAAGTCGAAAGTGTTCCAAATAGTCCCAGTGGGAACAATAAAATGGGGATAGCCATTCCCTCTAGTGCGCCATACTGTGTCATTGCCTCCTGCCGCCCCATGCTCCCCACCAAAGCTGCTGTTAAGCAAGCCGGCACTAAGATATGCTCCGCCGTGTGCAGCCCTGCCGCCAGACACTGTCCGCTTTCCACAGGCCAAAACATCGCCCAAATCCGATGTACGGTATGGTGCGAAATCGTCTTTTTTGCTTTTCCGCTTAGTTTACCTTTTACTTGATACCACAGCGACAACACACCTGCCCCTACTGCCTCTGCAACAGCTCCTGCTTTTAACAGTACGCTGCAATCCCCGGCTAAATCCGTTTCGCTGTTTAACCACCATGCTGTTAATCCAATTTGTGAAATTTGCTCTGCAATTTGGCTTACTGCCCCCGGCAGAACCTGCCGCCGGGCAAAAAAGTACCCCCTAAAAACAGAGGACACCGCCGCAAACGGCAACCCCAGCGCTGCGGAATGAATCGCACGCACTGCCAGTGCATCCCCAAGCCATAAATAGGCGATTGGCTTTGCTAAGTAATATTGCGCGCCCCCTGCCGCAATACCCAGCCCAAGGGAAGTCGCCAGCAATGTTCTAAGCATCGTATGTGCCCTTGCCTCACTGTAAGAGAGTTCCTCCGCCAGCAAGCAAGTTGCCGCAGCCGAAAGCCCTGCTGTAGCAACCGTTAAAAATAATCCGTAAACAGCCAACACCTGCATATATAAGCCCATACCACGGGCACCCAGCATCCCTACTAACCAGATGCGAAAAGCCAGCCCGACCAAGCGCAGCAGGGCATTACACCCGGTAAGTACCAGTGCATTTTTCATATATCGCATACCGGTCATATCAATCCCCTCCCCCAGTAAATTATGCTGTCGGAGAATTTTTCATGTCTTGCGTGGATTGTAAACCGTTTCTAAAAGTGCTATACTAACTTGGGTCTATCCCTGTCGGTATCTATCGACAGTTTATCCTATAGGAAAGGAGATTATTGCAATGAGCGAATGCACTCATGACTGCAGCAGTTGCAGTCAAAACTGCTCCGAGCGTAAGGCCGAGAGCCTGCGTAAGGCAGCAAACCCCCACAGCAGTGTCAAAAAAGTAATTGGCATCGTTTCCGGCAAGGGCGGCGTTGGTAAAAGTATGACCAGCGTTATGATGGCTGTTGCTATGCGTCAGCGTGGCTACAATACCGGCGTGCTGGATGCAGATATTACCGGACCTTCTGTTCCCAAGCTGCTGGGTGTTCACGGCCGTGCAATGGCCGACGACCAGGGCTGCTGGCCCCTGAAGAGCCGCACCGGCATTGATGTAATGAGCATCAACCTGCTGGTTGAAAACGAGGAGGACCCTGTTGTATGGCGTGGTCCTGTTATTGCAGGTGCTGTACAGCAGTTCTGGACCGACGTTGTCTGGAAGGATGTCGACTTTTTGTTTGTGGATATGCCTCCGGGAACCGGTGACGTCCCCCTGACTGTGTTCCAGAGCCTGCCCGTAGACGGCATCATTGTTGTTACCAGCCCTCAGGAGCTGGTCAGCATGATTGTTGGCAAGGCTGTGAATATGGCCAAGATGATGAACGTGCCCATGCTGGGTATCGTGGAAAACATGAGCTATGTGGTTTGCCCGGATTGCGGCAAGCACATCAACATCTTTGGTGAAAGCCATATCGAAGAAGTTGCTGCTAAGCACGGTCTGCCCGTCTTGGCAAAAATGCCCATTGATCCGAAGCTGGCTGCTTTGGCTGACGCTGGTATGGTGGAAACCTACGACCAGCAGCCTTTGGCTGGCGCTGCAGATGCAGTTGAAAAGCTGCTGAAGTAATTTTTTTGCCTCGCCCCTGCTACAGGGGGCGGGGCTTTTTTGTTGTATTTCTTACAAATTACACTTATTTTTCTGCCCCTTTGGTATTGTAAGGCAGCCAAAAGCAACGTATAATAATTTTAATCGTATCGCTGCTGCACGATAGACAGCAGCCTATTATAGGAAGGGAAGGTAAGCAATATGATTAAAAACGCATATCTGAACCGTGTATATGAGGAGCTGGCACTCCGTAATGCACATGAACCCGAATATCTGCAGGCCGTTAAGGAAGTACTGGAAAGCATCCAGCCTTTGGTGGAAAAGCACCCCGAGTACGAAAAGGCCGACCTGATTGAGCGTTTGGTTGAGCCCGAACGCATCATTACGTTCCGTGTGCCTTGGGTGGATGATAGCGGCAACGTACACGTAAACCGTGGCTACCGTGTGCAGTTTAACAGCGCTATCGGACCTTACAAAGGCGGCCTGCGTTTCCACCCCTCTGTCAACCAGAGCATCCTGAAGTTTTTGGGCTTCGAGCAGGTGTTCAAGAACAGCTTAACTACCCTGCCCATGGGCGGCGGCAAGGGCGGCTCCGACTTTGACCCCAAGGGCAAGAGCGATATGGAAGTGATGCGCTTCTGCCAGAGCTTCATGACCGAGCTGTACCGCCATATCGGACAGTTTGTCGACTGCCCTGCCGGTGACATCGGTGTAGGCGCACGTGAGGTTGGCTATATGTTTGGCCAGTACCGCCGTCTGACCAACAGTTATCAGGGCGGCATGATGACCGGCAAGGGTCTGACCTACGGCGGCAGTCTGGCACGTAAGCAGGCTACCGGCTATGGCCTGTGCTATTTCACCGCTGAGGCACTGAAGTGTATGCGTAACGACAGCTTTGCAGGCAAGAAGGTTGTTATCTCCGGCAGCGGCAACGTTGCTATTTATGCTGCTGAAAAGGCTGCCCAGCTGGGCGGCACCGTTATTACCATGAGCGACTCTGCCGGCTATGTATACGACCCCAACGGCATCGACTTGGATTACGTCAAGGATTTGAAGGAAGTGCGCCGTGGCCGCATCAGCGAGTATACAACCAGCCACCCCGATGCTACTTACGTTGCTGATTGCCGCAAGGTTTGGGAAACACCCTGCGATATTGCTCTGCCCTGTGCTACCCAGAACGAAATCGACGCCGAAAGTGCAAAGGCACTGGTTAAGGGCGGCTGCACTGTAGTGTGCGAGGGCGCAAATATGCCCAGCACTGCAGAAGCAATTTCTGTTTATCTGGAAAACGGTATTCTGTATGGCCCTGCTAAGGCATCTAACGCAGGCGGTGTTGCTACCTCCGGTTTGGAAATGAGCCAGAACTCCGAGCGTTTGAGCTGGACTTTTGAAGAAGTTGACAGCAAATTGCAGGAAATCATGAAAGGCATCTTCCATGCCAGCTATGATGCCAGCGTAGAAGCCGGCTCCACCGGCAACTTGATGGTTGGTGCAAACTGTGCAGGCTTCCTGAAGGTTGCTACCGCTATGATGGAGCAGGGTATCTGCTACTAATTCTGCTCCCCCTATTACGGGAAGCAGAATCCCTTAAATTGCAAAACAAACCCGCAGTTGCAAAACTTTTTTGTTTGTAACTGCGGGTTTTCTTTTTTCAACATAATAAAATTTTCCACGCATTCTGGATTTGTTTTTACCGAGAATTTCTCCCCCTCTTTGCGAATTGTGCGCCTACGAAAAAAGGCTCGTACCAAACTTTGATACGAGCCTTTTTCTGCTTTATTACACTGTCATTTGACTGTGTTTTTTACTTAATCCGCTGCCGGTGTTGCTGTGGGCTGTGGGGTCGGTGTAGGCTGCGGGGTAGCCTCTATCATCGAAACCTGTTCTTCGTTATTTACAGGCAGATGTGCTTCCGCTGCGATATAAATCACAACTTCGCTATCCGGTTCAACCGATTCTCCAGCCGCCGGGTCTGTTTTTACTACGCAACCAACCGCATAACTGCCATCGTTTGCCTGCACCACACAACGTGCTTTCAATCCTCGATTTTGCAGCTCAGTAATTGCGGCATCTTGTGTTGCACCCACAATTTTAGGCACAATCACATTCTCCGGGCCTCGGCTAATCACCAAGGTGATTGTACGCTGCGCATCTGTCACAATTTCCTCATTCGGCATAGGGTCCTGCCGAATAATTTCTTTTGCCGGAACCGTATCGCTGTATTCTTCCTGCAAGTAAAAACGGAATTTACCCGCATATTGCCCACTGGCCTGAATTTGCGCATACGTCATCCCAATAAAATCTGGGATATACTCTGTAGGCGGAACAGTTGCGGTAGGTTCAGGCTGCGAATCCGGTGTAGACGACGGATTCTGTCCGCCCACCTTCATCATGCTCCAAAATCCCATAATAATCAGCACACAAACACCTATCAGCAGTGCACCCAAAATACCCATAAGCTGATACCGTGTACGTTTGCCCTGCTTGCTGTCCCGGCGGATGGCCTGTGCCGCCGTTGGACTGTTCAGGCTGCTCATCAAAATGGTAACGGTCTGGATACGCCGCTCAGGTGACAGCTGCAACGCTTGGTCCAAAACTTCCGAAAGCCAAGCCGGTAAACTTGCATCCAGACTGCGTGCACTGGGGTTGGAGTCTGCCACACGGCGCTGCGCTGCAGATACAGGGGCTTGGCCCGTAACCATACGATAGAATACAGCAGCCAAGGCATAGGCATCTGTATAACGGCCTTCAAACTCAGCTTTTGCATACTGCTCGGGGGCTGAATAACCTTCGTACAGCTGTGCGTGCAAGGAACTGCCCAACGTACGCAAACCTAAAGTTGCATAGCCCGTAAGCCTTGCCTTGCCGTTTTCCAGTACACGGATATTATCCGGGCAAATGCCACGATGAATCAATCCCGCTTGGTGCATTGCTGCCACACCCTCAAAAACAGGCTGCAGCATACTGCGTGCCTCTGCTGGGAGTATATGCGTTTTTTTCAGGGCAAGATACTCACTCAACGGCATTCCGCCGGGATTTTCCAATACCGCATAGGCAGTATTGTTTGTTTCCACCACATCTAAAACCGTTTCCAAACCGGTTGACGGGGTAATTTTCATCAACTCTTTGTATAAATCGACAAAATCCATACGAGTTGTTTTGTAAAGTACCTCGTTGCCTGCTTTGGGTTTCAGTGCGCCCGTTTCATCTCGTTCTTCTGCAAGTGTAACAGGCAAGTACTCTTTAATGGTAACACGCACAGGGCCGTGGTTATCCACTGCCTGATAGACTACACCCTCACCATCGTTGGACAAAAAATCGCCTACCGTATAGCGCCCTGCCAGTATCGTACCATAAGGCAGTGTCCCACGTGGATTTTCGTTTTTCATGTTACGCCCACAAAAGGGGCACACCTGTGCCGTTTCCGGCATAGTGGACAGGCAATGAGGACATAGCTTTATTTGGGACATTACGGGTTCTCCTTCTATTCAGGAATTTATGCTAACATTTCAACGCCATCTGTTGTTACACGGGCGTAAACCAGCGGTTTTTCTTCCGGCTTTTCTGTGCTGAACACCAGACCGCTGCGGTACATTGCCTCGGCTGCGGCAAATTTTTCTGCCTTGCCGTAAAACGTACACAGCACATCGCCGGGCTTTACATAATCGCCGGCCTTTTTATGCAGGGTAATGCCGGCAGCCATATCAAGAGTGTCCTCTTTTGTAATACGACCTGCGCCCAGCAGCACACTTGCGTTTCCGATTTTTTCTGTATCGTTAGACCAGATATAGCCTTCCTGCTCAGCCAACAGGTCGTAGCTGGCTTCAGGCTGTGCAAACAGGCTGTAATCATCCAGCACACGTACATCGCCGCCTTGTGCCGCAAACATCGCTTTACAGGTTGCAAATGCAGTGCCGTCGTCAATAACCGCCTGCGCCATTGCCCTGCATTCTTCCAGCGTGCCCTTGCCTGCCAAAACAAGCATATTCGCAGCCAGCTGCAAGCATACTTCCTTCAAATCGGCAGGGCCACGGCCCTTCAGGATTTCCATACTTTCGGCTACTTCCAAGCTGTTACCAATATTATGCCCCAAAGGCGTATCCATATCGGTAATCAGCGCAGCCACATGGCGTCCATTGCGGGTGCCAATATCTACCATCATCTGGGCAAGCTCAATGCTTTCGGGTACGGTTTTCATAAATGCGCCGTTACCGGTAGTCACATCCAGCAGAATTGCATCGGAGCCGGCAGCCAGCTTTTTGCTCATAATACTGGAAGCAATCAGCGGAATACAGCCAACCGTGGCGGTAACATCACGCAGTGCATACATCTTTTTATCGGCAACTGCCAAATGGCCGCTCTGGCCGATAACCGAAATACCAATCTTATTGACCTGTGCAAAAAACTCTTCCTGCTCTAAAGCAGTGCGGGTTCCGGGTACACTTTCCATCTTGTCAACTGTACCGCCGGTATGGCCGAGGCCACGGCCGCTCATTTTTGCGATTTTTACACCGCAGGCAGCCACAATCGGGGTAATAACCAAGGTAGTTTTATCGCCTACACCGCCGGTAGAATGCTTATCCACCTTGATACCTTGAATCGGCGAAAGGTCTACCATATCGCCGCTGTGTGCCATTACATCGGTCAATTCAGCAACTTCCTGAGGGGTCATACCACGCAGATACACTGCCATCATCCAAGCGGCCATCTGGTAATCCGGAATGGAGCCATCTACATAACCGCCGATTAAAAACTCCAGCTCAGCACGTGTCATCGTGCCGCCATCTCTCTTTTTTGCGATTAAATCATATGCACGCATAAGTGTTCTCCTTTTTCGGAAATGGCAAACTCCCCCGCACAAGGCGGAGGAGTTTTACTTTTTATTGATTAGCGAGAGCCCTTATCGTAAGGTACACCCTCCGCCTTGGGTGCACGGGATTTACGAGAAGTAAATGCCAACACGACCAGGGAAATAATGTAGGGCAGCATATTATACACAACGCTGGGCATATTCAAAGCCATCAGCAGGTCAAAACCGGTATACACGTTACCCAGTGCACGGAAGAAGCCAAACAGCAGTGCTGCCAGAGCAATCTTGGTAGGCTGCCAAGCACCAAAAATCATAACAGCCAAAGCCAGGAAGCCAAAGCCTGCAACGCCGTTTTCAAACTTCCAGGCATTGACACCGGCCGTGATATACACGATACCGCCCAAGCCGCCCAAAGCGCCGGAAATCAGCACGCCGGCATAACGCATCTTGTATACGTTAATACCAACGGAGTCGGCTGCCTGCGGATGTTCGCCGCAAGCCATCAGGCGCAAGCCAAAACGAGTTTTATACAAAACGACCCAGGACACCACCAGCACAACACCGGCAACCAGAACAAACCAGTTAATGGTAAAGCTGCCAATGCGAATCATGAACAGTTCACGGGCAGTAGTATAAGCAATCTCTGAAGAAACATCACTGCCGCCGGACATTGCAGTGTTCATAGCTTTTACAGCAACCGTTGCTGCTGCCGTTGCCAGCATATTCATAGCAGTACCGGTAATGGTTTGGTCTGCCTTAAAGTTAATGGCAGCCACAGCCAGCAGCAAGCTAAACAGCATACCAAACGCAACACTAATCAAAATAGTTGCCAAGATAACAACCGGTGCTCCCAGAGAAATGGGGATAAACTTCATGCACAGTGCGCCGCCCAGTGCGCCCATAACCATGATGCCTTCCAAGCCGATGTTAATAACACCGCTGCGCTCAGAAAAGCAGCCGCCCAAAGCTGTCAGCAGCAAAACAGAGGCGAACAAAAGTGTATATTGAATCAACAGTGCCATTATTCGTTGCCTCCTTCTTCATTTGTTGCTGTCTGCGCAGCAGCAGCGACCTTTTCGTCATGCTTGCGCAGCTTTTCCTGCATATAGAACTTGAAGAATCCGACAAATGCACACAGGAAGATAATCAGGCTGGAAATCAGGCTGGAAATCTGTGCGCAGTAGAACTGCAGGTCCACGTTGCCGCCGCCGGAAGTAATATGCTGGATAAAGAATGCAGAAAGGATAGAACCAATGGGGCTCAAACCACCTAGGAAAGCAACCGCAATACCGTTAAAGCCCATAGCCGGAACAGAAGAAATGGTGGTTTCCCACTCTTCGATGCCGGTCAGGTACAGCAATGCAGCGCCCATGCCTGCCAGTGCGCCTGCAATCATCATCGTCAAAATGATGTTGCGGTTTTCGCGCATACCGCAGTATTTTGCAGCATTGTAGTTCAAGCCGGTAGCCTTCAGCTCATAGCCAAACTTGGTCTTATTCAGGATTACCCAAACCACCACTGCCATAATCACAGCAAGCGGAATTGCAATTGTAACGCTCTGCTCACCGTTAAATAATTTTTCCAGACCAAAGCTGGGCAGCAAAGCACCCGGGTTTGTACCACGAATCAGCTTTGTGTAAGGGCTGGTGGGGTTTTTAACCTGCAGCAAAATCAGGTTGGTCATATACAGTGCAATCCAGTTTAACATAATACCGGAAATAACCACGTTTACGTTGCAGGCAGTTTTGAGCAAGCCGGAGATAGCACCCAGCAGTGCACCTGCCACCATTGCAAACAGCAGGCACAAATACCAAGGCAGGTTCCACTTTAATGCTGCATACAGGCAAGCGCAGGCACCTGCCACGTACTGGCCGGCTGCACCAATGTTAAACATACCAACCTTATAGGCAAACAGTACCGACAATGCACACATCAGCAGCGGTGCAGCAAGCACCAGTGTCTGACCCAAATACTTCATCTGCAATTTGTGGTTAGGGTATCGCAAAAAGTTTTGCATAACAGCCTTAATGGCGCCGCCCGCACCACTGGGCTCGATTGCCAGCAGCACCAAATAGCCTACCAGCAAACCACCCAAAATACACAACAGCGAGGCTAACAGTGTTTGAAATCCATCATTGCGCAGCAGCGCTAAGGATTGTTTTTGCTTTTTCACTGTTGTACCTCCTTTCTCTTTGCACCTGCCATGTACAGGCCAAGTTCTTCTACCGTAACAGTCTTGGGGTCCAGCTCGCCAACGATTTCGCCCTCGTACATAACAAGGATACGGTCTGCCAGAGCCATAACTTCGTCCAGCTCAAGGCTCACCAGCAAAACAGCCTTGCCTGCGTCACGCTGGGCAACAATCTGCTTGTGGATATACTCGATTGCGCCTACGTCCAAACCACGGGTGGGCTGCACTGCAATCAACAGCTGCGGGTCCTTATCAATCTCACGTGCGATAATTGCCTTTTGCTGGTTACCGCCGGACATGCTCCGTGCAATGGTAACGCTGCCCTGACCGCTGCGCACGTCATACTGCTCAATCAGTCGTTCCGCATAGGCACGGATATTGCCACGACGCAGGAAACCATGCTTTGTAAACTCAGGCTCAAAGTAACGCTGCAAAATCATGTTATCTTCCAGCGTATAATCCAGCACCATACCATGCTTGTGGCGGTCCTCAGGGATATGGCTCATACCCATCTGGGAGCGCTCACGAATCGGAGCCTTGGTAATGTCTTTGCCGCACAGGGAAACCTGACCGCTGACTGTTTTTTCCAAACCGGAAATGCCGTATATCAGCTCTGTCTGGCCGTTGCCGTCAATACCTGCAATACATACGATTTCGCCCGCACGCACATTAAAGCTGACATTTTTAACAGCATTGTTTTTATGCACCTTGGATGCAACTGTCAAGCCCTTTACCTCCAGTACAGGAGTAGTCGGCTTGCAATCTTCCTTATGCACAGTAAAATCAACATCACGGCCAACCATCATGCGGCTCAATGCAGCAGGGGTTGTATCCGCAACATCAACTGTACCAATATACTTGCCCTTGCGCAGGACCGAGCAGCGGTCGGCAACTTCCATAATTTCGTTCAGCTTATGGGAGATAAACAAAATCGACTTGCCCTCGGCTGCCAGATTCTTCATGATTTGCAGCAGTTCCTTGATTTCCTGCGGAGTCAACACTGCGGTGGGCTCGTCAAAAATCAAAATATCGTTATCACGATACAGCATCTTCAAAATCTCGGTGCGCTGCTGCATACCAACCGAAATATCCTCAATTAAGGCATCCGGGTTTACACTCAGGCCATACTTCTCCGAAAGTGCAACTACCTTTTCACGTGCTTGTTCCTTGCGCAAAAATCCATTTTTACAAGGCTCGTTGCCCAGAATAATATTGTCCAAAACCGAGAAGCATTCCACAAGTTTGAAGTGCTGGTGTACCATGCCGATACCTAACGCATTTGCATCGTTAGGATTTTTGATGGTAACCGGCTTGCCATCCTTACGGATTTCACCTTCTTCCGGCGTGTACAAACCAAACAACACGCTCATCAAGGTAGATTTTCCGGCACCATTTTCACCCAGCAGGGCATGAATCTCGCCCTTGCGCAGCTGAAGAGTAATATTATCGTTTGCAACAATGCCCGGGAAACGCTTGGTGATGTGCAGCATCTCCACTGCGTAATTTTCCAAAATATGTACCTCCTTTTTCGTCCCCTGAACAAAGCCTTTTGTGCAGTTGGGAGGCCGAACTGCACTGGCATGCTGGGGCATTTTAATTGTATTGATTATACCACAAATGTTCTTTTTACGCAAAAGAAATTCACATACAAATTCCACCAAAAGGGCAGAAAAAGGGGCGCACAAAACGTGCGCCCCTTTATAAAAACTTTGCGTAATAAAATTACTTAATGGTGCCTCTGTAGTCAACAGTAACATTAGCAACGGTAGGCTCAACAGTAACGTCGTTGGAAACCTTGATTTCGCCGTCGAACATAGCCTTAACCAGTGCCTTGTAGTCGTCCATGCTGAACTTGCCGTCCTCAAACTGAGTGGTGCCTGCCAGCTGAACGTAGTTAGCCTCAGGATCATTGCCGTCAACCAGACCCAAGGTCTCGATCTTGCCGGCATACTTCTCCCAGTTATCATTCAGGATAACGTCGGTCAAAGTGTTGATGGTGGTGGGAGTCAGACCCTTCATAGCGGAGGTGACGGTCATGTCAGTCCACTGAGAAGCATCGTTGCCCTCGCCAGCTGCATAGCTAGCGATAACAGCAGCCTGGTCAACGTCAACGCCGATCAGCTTTGCGCCTTCAACTTCCTTAGCTGCGTCAACAGCAGAGGTGTAGATACCGCCGCCGCAAGCAAAGACAACCTCTGTGCCGCCGTTGTACCAAGTGCTCATGAAAGCAGTGATGTCAGCGTCGCCATGGAACTGGTTGCCGTAGACATACTTGATTTCAGGCTGAACGCCCAGCTTGCCAGCTGCTGCGTCAGCACCCTGGATGAAGCCGTAGCCGTAACGCTGAACAGCAGGAACAGCCATGCCGCCCAAGAAGCCCAGCTTGGTGTAGCCCAGCATAACAGCAGCGTAGCCAGCCATGTAGCCGCTCAGCTCTTCCTGGTAAACAGCAGTGTAAACGTTGCTCATGTCAACGTAATCTGCCAGGTTCCACTCTTCGGGTTTGAAGTTATACTCCTCACCAGCAGCTGCAACGCCCTCAGCCAGCAGGTCACCCTCGCCAACGTCCAGAGCGATGAACTTTACTTCGGGGTACTTAGGAGCAGCCTCAACGATGGTGCCAGCAAAAGCGTAGCCGGGCATAACGATAACGTTGTAGCCTTCAGCAATAGCCAGCTCAACCTGCTGCACACGGCCAGCAGTGTTGTTGGTGGTGGGCTTGTAGTACTTGGTTTCGATATTGTTATCAGTACCGAACTTGACGCAAGCTTCCCAAGTGGTCTGGTTGAAGGACTGGTCGGTGATATCACCGTAGTCGGTAACCATAGCAATCTTGTAACCGGTAGCATCACCGGAAGTTTCACCGGAAGCGCCGGATTCGCTGCCGCCGCAAGCGGTCAAAGCAGCAGCCAGGCCAGCAATGCCGGATGCCATCAGGAAAGAACGACGAGAAATCTTTTTCATAATCGATAACTCCTTTTGTATTTTGTGATGAATTACTTATTCACCAATGTCCTAAATTGAAAGCATATCGCTATGCCATCATTTTAAGTATATCGTCTTCGCATCTTTTGTGCAAGATGTGAAGCGGCTACAAATAGTTACAGTTATGCTTATAAAATATTTGCCCCGCCAAACCCATAGGGCAGTAACTCACCCAACGAGCTTTCAATGTAGTCCGTTTCGGTCTTAGCCATAATTACATTCAAGTCCGGGCCACAAAACTCGTACAAAGCTTGGCGGCATACACCGCAGGGAGCCGTTACCAAAGTATTTACTTCGCCCTCACGGGCGCCAACCAAAGCAATATCCGTAAAGCGGGTAACACCCTCGCTTACAGCCTTAAACAGGGCTGTGCGCTCCGCACAGTTTGTAGGGGTATAAGCTGCGTTTTCAATATTGCAGCCAGTATATACGGTTCCGTTTTCCGCCAGTAATGCCGCACCGACCATAAAATGGCTGTATGGTGCAACGGCCTTTTCCCGGGCTGCAAAAGCCTGTCGAATTAAATCCTGTTTTTGCTCCGGTGTCAGGTGTGTCATGGCTTACTCCTCCAAAACGCCCAGTGCTACTTTCATCATCTGGGTAAAGCTGGTCTGGCGCTGCTCGGCGGTAGTAATCTCCGGTGCTACAAAGCTGTCGGAAATGGTAACAACGCAGGCAGCCTTTTTGCCCAAAACAGCAGCATTTGCAAACAGTGCAAAGCTCTCCATTTCTACAGCCACACAGCCCTGCTCATCACGCAGTTTTTCCCAATAGGTGGGCTTTTCGTCGCTGGTCTCACGGTAGAACACATCAGAGGAGTGTACGTTGCCCTCAATCAGCGCAATGCCCTGACGCTTAGCAGAAGCACGCAGTTTCTCATTCAGCTCCTTGCTGGGCTCAGTTACATGGCCCTCAAAGCCGGACTGCACCGCAGCATAGTTGGACTCGGATACAGCACCGGTAGCCAAAACTACGTCAAACAGCTTCGCATCTGCGGTATAGCTGCCAGCAGAACCAATGCGGATAATGTTTTCAACATCGTAGAACTTATACAGCTCGTAGGAATAAATACCAATCGAAGGCATACCCATACCGCTGCCCATTACGCTGACAGGCTTGCCGTGGTAGGTACCGGTATAGCCCAGCATACCACGTACGTCAGTGACCAAACGAGGATTTTCCAAGAAAGTTTCTGCAATAAATTTTGCACGCAGGGGGTCGCCCGGCATCAAAACGGTTTTAGCGAAATCGCCTTTTTCGGCACGAATGTGAGGGGTAGACATAAAACATCTCTCCTTTATTTTTAGTAATAGGGTTGCTGCTTTTATTGTAATACAAAATCCCCCGTACCACAAGGTACAGGGGACTAAGAAAGCCATACTTTTATTTCTTAAACAGTGTCTGGGGCGGCACACGGGCACCATTTCGAATAATCTCAAAATGCAAGTGCGGTCCGCTGGAACGTCCGGTACTGCCCAAGTCAGCAATGTGCTGGCCCTGCTTAACCGATTCACCTGCACGCACGTGCAAAGCACTACAGTGTGCATACAGCGTCTTTGTGCCGTTGCCGTGGTCGATAATCAAGGACAAACCATAGTTGCTGCCCGCACCGGCTTTATTCATGCCGGCCTTCAAAACAACACCGGAGTCTGCCGCAATAATCGGCGTACCAACACCGCCGGTAATATCTACGCCCTTATGGCGGCCAACTGCCCAGCGGGAAACACGACGGTAACCCGGGCAAGGCCAAATCAGCGTGCCGCCGCCCAGCTGTGCTGTAGAGCCGGAAGGCAGACGTGTACCACGAACGACCTCTTTTGTAACAGGCTCACGCAAAGTCTGTACATCCACAATTTGTGTATCCAGAATGTTTCCGTCGGCGTCATAGGTTTTTACAGCTGTGACCTGACGTTCACCATCACGGCCTTCCACCAGCGTTTTAACAATACCATACTGGTAATCATTGGAATCCTTGGTTGTTGTGCCGTAATGAATCGGTTCGGTATACACTTCCTTTTTCTGGATGCGGATTTCCAGCACGGTTTCCTGCTTCTGCACAATCATTGTATCGCCGGGGTACAGTTTACTGTCGCTTGTTAAGCCCGGGTTCAATTCGTACAACTCCGCTTGTGTCAAACCGTTTTTGGAAGCAATCAGGCTAATGCTGTCACCCGCTACCAGCGTATAAGTCTCCTGCTTGACCTCGTCCGATTTCAAGAAAGACATAATCTCGTTGATATCGCTGAAACTGTCATTGAAATAAATACCGTCTACCAAGTCGACGGAATGGTTAAAGGCAACTGTAACATTGGGGTCGTCCGTTACGTGCGGAGCCTTCATTTCCTCAATATATTCTGCCAATGCCTTGCCGTCTGTTGTAACACGGCGCAGCTCACCATCAATATATAAAGCGGTGCCTTCTCGAATTTGGTCTTCCGAGGTGCTCAAAATAGCGTCGGCCATTCGCTTTTCGGTCATCAGCTCTTGTTTATTACGAACGGATGCCATCGTATACTTAGGCTCAACATCCCATTTTGTTTCTGCTGTAGCTGCATAACTGATACGCTCGCTCACGGCAGTTTTCGCAGATTCAAATACATTTTCGCTTTCTACATAGCCAATGGTCTCCCCATTAACCTGTACCGCCAATGCATAGTTTCGCCCTAAGGTCGATTTTACATAGCCCCAGCACAAAAATGCTGTAACGATGGGTATCACAAAAGATAATGTGCGGGGAATCAAACCGGCATACTGTTTTACGCCTCTTTTCAGATTTGCACGGCTTTCCTCCCATGCAAACTTGATACCGTGGCTTTTTGTAACCGCAACAGCATTACGGCCAATGCGCCACATACCACGCACAAAAACTGCCGGTGCACGGAAAACGTCACCCAGCAAAAATCTTTTTAAGTTAACCAGTTTTTGCTTAATAAACTTAAGCGCAATTGCGCTAAACCGTCTTAATGCATGCAGTCCGTGTCGCACTGCACGGTAACTGCGAACAACTGTATACTCAGCTTCAAAGCCAAGCTCATATAGGATGCGACCTGTCTGCCGATAAATCGGTTGGGCACGCAGCCAGCGCAGCGATGCGCGGGCACCTGCCTGTCGCTTTTTATGTAATTTATGTTTACCAATTACCAGGTGACGCTGCAAACCAGCATATAAGGTATGCAGTTTATCCCGCCAGGTGGGCTGTTTCAGGGGTGTCTTATTTTCTGACAATCCCGATCCGCCTCCTTTCCGTTTCTCCTGTTTTTTTATATCAAAATGCGTTATTTCGCCACTTTTAAGTGTGCAGGCGACAAAATCACACTACGCACTCTTTTAATATTATACACACTTCCTCTATTCGGACAAGAACATTGGGACATATTTCCGCTAATTTTCACACCTGCAACAATTGCTTCATATCTAAGGGAAGTGCACTTTGCACTGTATTTGTTTGCCATTTTAATGGCAGCTGCAATAAAATTCCGTCTTTCTGCTGCTCGCAAAACGGCGTTTCAAAGCTGAGTTTTCCACAGTGCAGTGCCTGTCGGTTAATAACTTTTGTGCTTCCGCCATACAAGTCATCCCCGGCCAGCGGATAGCCCGCATGGGAAAAGTGCACTCTGATTTGGTGTGTGCGCCCTGTAACAAGATGACATGCTGCAAGGCTGAATCCATTTTCCCTTTTCAATACTTTATACTCTGTGCGGCTGGGCTTTCCCTCCGGTGTTACACAGCGTGTTACAATGCTGCCCTCCTGGCGTCCGATAGGGCCGTCAAATACTCCTTCGTCGAAAGGCATTTTCCCTTCAGCTACAGCATAGTACACTTTTTGTACTCTATTAGCCAGTAACGGCGCCGCATACATATTTCGTGCAGCCAGCAGTAATCCGCTTGTGTTTTTATCCAGCCGATTCACCGGACGAAACACACCGTTTTCCCCATTTTGCTGTGCCCACGCAGCATAACCGTTTGCCAATGTTCCGCCTGCATAGTTCATGGTTGGATGTACCGCAATCCCTGCCGGTTTTTCAATTACAAGTGCAAACGCATCTTTGTACACGACATGGATCGGCACTTCCGGCTGCGGTGTAACGGGCGGCTTTTCTTCCGGCGGCAATTCAAACCCCACCAATTGCCCTGCACAAAGCCGAACATTGGTATATGCCGATTGCCCATCTACAAAAAAGCCATTTCCACGATACTTAACAGCACGGGCTAACTCAGTCGAAACCGAACACTGGTACAAGAACTTGCGCAGCTCCATCCCATCACAATCGGGTGGAACAACAAATCTCAGCCACATTTGCACCGCCCCTTTTTCGACTGAAATATTTATTAGTATATCAAAAATTGCAACATCTTGCAAATTGCTGCATATCATGATATACTTGCGTGTGGAAAATGAGTGGAACATTCGGCGGCGGGGCGGCTTTGACCGCTCTGAGGAAAGTCCGGGCTTCATAGAGCAACGGTAACTGCTAACGGCAGCCGAGGGTGACCTTAGGGAAAGTGCAACAGAAAACAAACCGCCGCCTTGTGCGGTAAGGATGAAACGGCGAGGTAAGAGCTCACCAGCGGATGGGAGACCATTCGGCTTTGTAAACCCTACCGGAAGCAACACCTGTATGGGGCATATAGCGCTGCTCGTGCGCCCCGATGGTGGCTAAAGCCTGCCAGCAATGGTAGGCGTAGATAGATCGTCGATTAGTACAGAACCCGGCTTACGGTCCATCTCATTTTCCATTTTTATGATTTTTGCACCTGCCGCACAGCAGGTGTTTTTTATTGCATTGGTACAGCAAAAAAAGCGGCACGCATATAGTATGCGTGCCGCTTTTTTTATTACAACTGTACCAGCATCAGCAGCCTGCCGAGCGCCTATGCCCACACATAGAACTATTGTACACAGCGCAGCTGCCATGGCCTCTATGCCCATGATGGCTTTCCCCATAGCAAGTGCCATTTTCACCACACGGATTATTGTTCGGATATGCACCGTTATCCCAGCACACACCCTCCTGCTGGCAATAGCCTTCGTTCTGGCATACACTATCTTGCGGGCAGATACCTTCGTTCCAGCAGTTACCGCCATCGGTGTAAGCGCCATTGTTTTGATATACGCCGTTGCTGCTTAACGTTTTCGGCTGTGCATTCGTACCTTCTGCAAAGGTGGACATTGCAAAAACGGTTAATACTACTGCGACAATCACAGCCGCTACGGAAATTTTTCTGTTTTTCATAATTGCCTCGATTCTTTGCTGCATTGCATTTTGTGTAAAATTGGCATATAAATAGGAGTCGCTTTTTCGTTGTTGCGCTAACAAGTCAATGAGTGTCGTAGCATAAGCTGCACGCTTATCACCGCCGATATATCGCAGCACTTCCGCATCACAGGACAGTTCCATATCCCGATTGGCTAATATATACATCACCCATACCAGCGGATTCAGCCAATGGAAGGCGAGCACTGCCATAAACATTAGTTTTGCCACTGCATCAAAGCGCCGTACGTGTATCCACTCGTGGGTCAATACAAACTTTACGCTCTGCGCATCACTGCAATTCATGCTCTTTGGCAGCAGAATCACCGGGCGAAGCACTCCATACGTAAGTGGCGATGCAATCTGGTCCGACACCCGAATTTGCAGCGGACGCAGCAGCGTATGTGCTTTTTTCCACTCCTCCACTACTGCGCTGTCTACCGGCACAGACTGGCTGAACCGACGGCGATTGCGCACATATGCGATAAAAGCCCACCCCAGTAAAAGGGCTGTACCTACTGCCCAAAGGACTGCTGCCACCTGCACAAACGGATTTACGACAGGGCTTTGACCGCCTAGCAAAGCTCCAGCCGGATTTGTCGTTTCTCCGTATGGCAATGGGTTAGCTGCAAGCCTTTGCGAAAATGCAGAAACTGTTGGAATGCTTACTGACACACGCACTACAAACGGAGTAAGAAGCCGCAAGGCCGCAATCTCCCACAGCAGCAAAAAAACTTTGGTAGGCAGCCTGCCGCCAGCCAACCACCGTGCCAACAGGATTACAATAATCAGCATACTGCCAGTCAGGCTCATTTGTACAAGACCCATATAGAATCTCCTTTACTCTGCCCTTTCTGCGTCATCCACAATTCGGCGCAAATGCTCAATTTGCTCTGACGAAATTTTTTGCGACCCAACCAAAGATGCGAACAACAAATCCGGTGAGCCGTCAAACAGTTTATCAATCAGCTCATCGGTTTCCGCCGTTTGTACAATCGCCTTAGCAATTTCAGCATGACACATAAAATTGGGTTCGCTGCGTGTGATAGCGCCTTTTGCCATGCACTTTTTAATCACAGTGTAGGTGGTATTTCTGTTCCAGCCTATTTCCTGCTTCAAAATCTCTGCAATCTCCTTAGCGGTCAGGTCGCCTTTTTTCCAAAGCACATCCATAACTTTTAGCTCAGAGTCAAATAGTTTTATTCCCATGATACTGCATCCTTTCATGTAGACTACTCCAGTAGTCAATTAGTATACTATCAGAGTAGTCTGCTTTTGTCAACCTTTCATTATTTGTGCTCACAGCACAAAACAGCCCCCTTGAATTTTTGGAAATTCAAGGGGGCTGTTTTGCTATATTTTATTGCAGGCCTTTTTCTTTAGCGTATTCCAGCAATAATTCTCTCTCACAGAACGGCGTCTTGACACCCATTCTGTCCCGATAAGTTTCATGTCCCTTGCCAATAACGGCAATCAGGTCGCCTTCCTGTGCATGGTCCACTGCATAGTGCAACGCATCCAGTCGGTCCGGAATTTCCACAAACTTTGCATCGGGGTTTCCTTGTTTCATTCCCTTGCGAATGTCCGCCAAAATATCCTCAACCGGTTCAAATCGGTTATTATCTTCGGTCAAGATAGAGAAATCCGCCATCTTGGCGCAAATTTCACCCATTCCATAGCGGCGCAAACGACTACGGTTGCCGCCGCAGCCAAACACGACCACCAGTCGGTTGGGCTGATATGCACGCAAGGTTTCCAGCAAACTTTGGGTCGAAACTTCGTTATGTGCATAATCCAGCAAAATCGTAAACTTTTTACTGATGGGTACTAACTCTACACGGCCTTTTACTACGCAGTCTGCTAAGCCTGCATGAATCGCCTCATCCGACAGTCCCAAAACTTTGCCTACGCACAGGCTGGCCAGTGCATTATACACTGTAAACTCACCCGGCATATTTACCTGCAGCTGCAACTGCTCGTTGGGGCCTTTCACAGGGAATGTCACACCCAAAAAGTCGTGGGTACGCATCAATTGGTACTCGCCTGCCTGCCAGTCCGCCTGCTCGCTGCGGCCATAGGTCTCCAACTTGCAAGTATGTCCCTCCAACAGTGCAGGGGTGTTTTCATCGTCCACATTAACTACACCAACGGTACAGCGGCGGAACAGCTGTGCCTTCCAGCCACGGTATTCCTCAAAGCTGGCGTGCTCACCGGGGCCGATATGGTCAGGAGACAAGTTGGTAAATACACCCACATCATAGTGGATTCCTGCAATGCGGTCCATCATTACGCCTTGGCTGGAAACCTCCATCAAAGCTGTATCGCACCCTGCATCCACAAACTCACGGAACAGTTTTTGCAGCTCATAGCTTTCAGGTGTTGTGTTGGCTGTTTCCCGATGCTTACCCATAAAGTACACACCGTTTGTACCAATCATGCCAACCTTTTTACCAGCTGCTTCCAGCACACTTTTAATCATGTGTGTGGTAGTAGTTTTACCCTTAGTTCCTGTAACACCAATCATCGTTAACTGACGAGACGGCTTACCAAACAGGTTAGAGCTCATGACAGCCATTGCATAGCGGCTGTTTTCTACTTTCAGCACCGTAACACCGGGTACAGTCGCCAAATCAATGTCGTGCTGAATCACCAATGCGCTAACGCCTTTTGCCGCACAGTCTGCCGCATAATCGTGGCTATCCCGCTGTGTGCCTACAATACAAAAAAACAACTGCCCGGGCGCTGCCTTACGACTATCATAGATAATATCGTTTATTTCCACATCGGTGCTGCCTTGTACTACAGTGCACACTACATCTTCCATCAGCTGAGAAAGTTTCATATTTTATTGCCTCCATTTAGGCCGCACTGTCTTTATCGTTCGGTGCAGCAGGTTCTGCGATTGGGGTTGTTTCATCTTCCGGTGCCAGCGCTTCCTCCGGAGCCGGTGCTGCATCTGGATCTGCTGCATCAGGTGGAACATCATCCGGAGATGGGGGCTCCGGCCGTACAGCCAGTTCCGGGTCAGCCTGCTTAAAGGTTGGCCGAATGGTTCCGTCATTTCGGATAATGCTCATATCCAAAATGCCACGGTCGGTTTCCGTCAGTGCATTTCCCTCTTTATTTTGCAGTAAGTGTGATGCAAACTTTATTTTGTAATCCAGATGATTCAGTGTACCAATCACCACACGGATTCTGTCTTGGTAACCAAAGGTAATCTGCTCAGGGTCGCTGATATCCAAATGGGTTACCTGCTCCAAAATGCCATATTCGTTCAACATCTTCAGCATTTGCTCCAGCGCTTCCTGCTGTGTGCTGCCTTTACTGTCAACCGGCTGTTCTTCGGATTGTTCCGGGTCTGCCGGCGGGGTTTCCATCAGTGTCAGCTTTTCGCCCACTTGCGGCGCTGCGGCCAATTGGCCCGTTAAAATAGGCAGGCTTGGCTGCTCGCCGGATAGAGACATTACTTTACACTGGCGTGAAAGCACCAGCCAACCGCTGTCGGTTTGAATACAGTAGCTTTCCTCTGCGGGTTTCACACGCAGCACTACTGTGCTGGGCATTCTGCGGCGAACTTCCACATTTTCCAGCAGCGGGAACTTCACATTCAGCAAATCTTCCTGCTGTTGGGGTACAAACGAGAACAAGTTATCCCCTTGCTTTACTTCCAACGCCTGCAGAATTTCCGCCTGCGTATAACTGCCTGTATCATTTGTTGGTTTTCCCTCTGCATCTTGAAACTCGAATTTATTGATGCGGAACAGCAGCGTGATAGACAGCAGCACACCCGCAGCCACGGCAAGCACCAGCAGCAATCCTGCCACCAATCGGCGGCGGATACGGCGGCGGCGCATCTCCGCTTTTGTAATGCGCATATGCTCTTTTTTCCGTCGATAGCGCTTTTTGCGCTGGTCGGGTCGGGGCTGCGGGTGTCCTGCGTCCTGGTCAAAGGCAGGGGCATGGTTCTCATTCTGCCTGCGAGGCTGACGAGATACTTCTCGTGTGGGAGCTTGCACACGGCGCTTTTGTTTGTGGTGTGCCTGCTTTGCTTTTTTCTTACGGGTTGCCATCCCGTCACCTCCTTTTTTACATTTTGCCGCTATTACGGCTCCTGTACCAGTGCCAACAGACGCTGTGTAATACGCTCCAAGCTGTCATCTACGGCCTGTGTACGTGCATTTTTTCCCATCTCGGTCAATTGCTCCGGCTTATCCAACAGTTTCTGCACCGTTTCAATCAGCTTTGCGTCGGTCAAATCTTTTTCCTCGATAACAATAGCCGCACCGGCTTTTTCCAGTTCCAGTGCATTATAATACTGGTGGTTTTCCGCTACGTTCGGGCTGGGAATCAAAATTGCGGCACGGCCTGCGGCGGCAAGCTCTGCAAGGGTCAATGCGCCCGCACGGCTAATTACCAAATCTGCTGCACTAAGCAGTTCGGGCATATTATCAATATACTCTTTTACAACCAGATTTTCGCCGGGAGCAAAATCCATTTGCTGCTCCAAACCTTCAAACAAATGCACACCATAGCGGCCTGTTGCGTGCAAGTGCAGCACATTTTTGTGATTGTGCTGTTCCCATGCACACAAAGCAGCTACGCTCTCGTTGATACGGCGTGCGCCTAAGCTTCCGCCAAAAGACAAGATAACGGTACGGTCGCCGGCTGCCAGTTTTGCACGATTTTCCACACGGTTCAAAGCTGCTGTACGCACATTGGGGCGCACAGGATTGCCTACTACCAAGGTCTTTTCGGGGGCTTTCAGCTTTTCCACTGCGCCTTCCACCGCAGCAAATACAACGTCTACATCCGGTGCCAAAAGCTTATTGGTTACACCGGGAAACGCATTCTGCTCATGGATAGCCGTCTTAATACCCATTTTGGCAGCACAGCGTACAACCGGGCCGGATACATATCCGCCACAGCCAATCACCAAATCCGGCTTGATTTGCTTCATCATTGCTTTTGCCTTAGGGGCAGACTGCACCAGATTCCACACAGCAACCGCATTTCGCTTGATATTTTCCAAGCTGAGCTTGCGCTGGAATCCAGTAATTTCAATCGGGTGGAAAGGATAGCCGGCCTTTGTGACCAGCTTATTTTCCATGCCGCACTCTCTGCCTGCAAAATGAATTTCTGCAGTGGGGTCAGCAGCTTTCAGCGCACCGGCAATCGCCAGTGCCGGGTTGATATGACCGGCTGTTCCGCCGGCAGCAATCAGTACACGCATCTCAATTCTCCTTTTTAGTCTGTTGTGCTGCTTCTTTTGCTTCCTTCGCAGCTTTGCGTTTTAGTTGTGCGTATTTGCCCTGCCGTGCAATATTCAGCATGACACCCATTTCCATCAACAGCAGCACCAAGCTGGTACCGCCAGAGGAAAAGAACGGCAAACTAATACCCGTGTTTGGCACTGTGTTTGTAACAACTGCAATATTAAAAAACACCTGCCAGGTAATTTGCGCCGTAACACCCAGCGCAATTAACGTACCATACAAATCGGCTGCATTGTAAGCAATGTAAATACCCTGAAAAATCAGGGCTACAAACAATATAATAACCACCATTGCGCCCATAAAGCCCAATTCTTCGCACAAAACGCTGAAGATAAAGTCGTTTGTGCATTCCGGCAGCCACAGTTGTTTTTCCATGCTGTTGCCCAGACCCAAACCTGTAACGCCGCCGCTTCCGATTGCCAGCAAACTTTGCTGTGTTTGCCATAGCATATCTTCAAATACTTCTGTCCAGCCGCCGATACGGTCGCCTGCATAGGCTGTTAAATCGTGAAACGCCTGCGGCATCAAAAACACAAACGCAACCAAAGCACCGGAAAAGCCGCTAATCCAAACAATTGCATTACCGCCCAAAAGCATCATGGAACCCACAATCATAACCATCAGGACAATGCCGGAAAGGTGTGGCTCCAAGTACAAAAGCGCAATAATAGGAATCAACGGCAGTACCGGCAATACTAAGCCGTAAAACCAGTTATTCCGACGGCTTCGATACCGAATCATAATCCAAGCCGTAACCAGTATAACAACAAATTTGACAATTTCCGAAACCTGAATACTGGGAAACACTTTCAGCGGGCCTTTGCTCCAGTGCAGCCAGCGGCGGCAGCCGTTCAGCGGCTCACAAGTAAGTACAATGCACAATAAAACCGCACTTACCAAATAGCCCCACCAAGTAATACGCTCATATATGTGGTAGTCCACCTGTGCCACCACCATCATAATGCCTAAGCCCATCACAGCAAAAATCAGCTGGCTGCGGATAAAATGGTAACTATCATGAAAACGCAGGTAGCCTGTTGTATAGCTGGCCGAAAACAGCATCAGCAGCCCGAATGCAACCAGAACAACCAGGTTAATGATAAAGCCCACCGGGTAATACCTTTTTATCCCGATAGGTGGTATATTCAATTGTTTTGCAGTTCGATGTCCCATGTAATTTTTCCTTTATATAGGGGATTTTTATATTTATACTGTAGCAGTCCAAACCTGCAGCAGTGCAAGCAGCATACCTGTCATTGCTGCCAGACCCATTGTGCAAACAATGCGTGCTTCGCTCCAGCCTGCCTTTTCCATAGCGGCCTGCAAAGGCAAATCTTTCCACAAGGGGCGCTTACGCAGCTTGTAGCTTAATCCCTGCAACACATAGGCTGCACCTTCTAACCAGTACAGAATACCCAGCAAAAGCAGTAAACCGCCCCAGCCCATTGCAATAGCAATAACTGCTACACTGCCTGCAATAAACGCACTGCCGCTGCGCCCTAAAAGCAGCTTTGCCGGTGGAAAGCCCCAAATAAGGAACGCCAACAGCGCACCGCTCAAAGCCGTTGCAAACAATGCAATCTCCAAATGATTATGCAATGCAGCAATCACACTGCAAGCCAAGCAGGCAAAAAAACCATTTAAGCTGCATAGCCCTAAGCCAGCTGCACAAACATGTGCGGATTCTATCATTGCAACAATGGATACTGCCGCAAGCGGAACACACCAAATGGAAAAATCCACATATCCCATAAAGGGCAGCACCGTACCACCTGTCAGGGAATGCATTAGCTGCAATGCCCCCAAAAATGCAACCGCAATGCCTAACTCAATCGCTATGCGTCCACGCCAAGGCAGCGGGCGATGGTCCTCACGGAAGTATACCCGCATATCGTTCCAGATTCCCACGCAGCCAAACGCAAAGCCTGCCATAATGGTTGAAACCAAAACCAAGCGTTGGTGTCCATCTATCAAGCGGGGTTCCAGCAAGAACAACCCGAACAGTGCAGTTGTAACTGCTGCAATGGTACCCAAAATCACCGCCAAACCACCCATAGAAGGGATTTGCGGTTTATTTCTGCGCAAAATAGGCTGTGCCACAATATGGCGCATCTGCCACTGACGCAGCATAGGCAGCATCATATTTTCTACCGCAGCGGTAATTAAAAAGCCTAAAATGGCTGTAACCATTAAAGAATATCGTGCCATTACGCTTCCTTTCCCTTTGGCTCGTGCATTACTCAGCTGCCTTTAACGGCCACTCTGCATAAAACAGGCTCAATGCTTTTTCCAGTGCCATACCACGGCTGCCCTTTACTAAAATGGCATCGCCGGGCTGTACACGCTCCAACAAAATGTCAGCAATTTCACGGTAGCTGCTTGCATGGACGGTTTCCTGCCCGTTCTCTGCCGCAGTTTTTGCAGCAGCTTCGCAAGCAGAACCATAGGTAATCAGGCAGTCAACGTCACTTGCCGACACCTGACGGCCCAGTTCCTCATGTGCGCTTTGGCTGATTTCACCCAGCTCCAGCATATCTGCCAGCAGTGCGAAACGGTGCTTGCAGGGATACGTGCGGAACATTTCCAGCGCAGCCTTCATGCTGTCGGGATTTGCGTTGTAGCAGTCCTCAATAACGGTTACGCCTGCACACTCTACCATGTGCTGACGCATACCCGTCTGCCGGAAATTACTGAGCGCTTCAGCCGCTTTTTCTGCATCCAGGCCCAAACGTGTTGCTGCACAGTAAGCAGCCAGCGCATTGGCAACATTATGCTTGCCAATCGTGGGGATAGAAACTGTAAACGAGCCATTCTCCGCATCAACCAGTACAAAATTTGTGGAGTCCCCTACCTGCTGCAAATTTTTAGCGTACACATCTGCCACAGTATCCTGCAAGCTGAACCATACGGGTTTTACATGGCTGGGAAGTTTTGCACCACGCAGATACATATCATCCCCGTTAAGCACCAGCGGTGCACCCTCGGGCAAGCCTTCGCAAATTTCCAGTTTTGCTGCAAGGATATTCTCTCTGCTGCCAAGCGTTTCCATATGAGAAACACCAATGCAGGTTATAATGCCGGCATCGGGGCGTGCAGCACGGCTCAGGCGGCTGATTTCGCCACGGTTGCTCATACCCATTTCTACTGCGGCAAACTGGGTGTTTGCTTCCAAGCGCAAAAGCGTATTGGGCATTCCCAGCTCGTTATTCTGGTTGCCTTCGGTTTTAATTGCATTGCCAAATGCAGACAGTACCGCATAGCAAAACTCTTTTGTAGTAGTTTTGCCCACGCTGCCGGTAATGCCTACCAGTTTAGGGGTAAACTGATTGCGGTAGTTTGCGCCAATCGTCATCATAGCACGGTAGCTATCCGGGCACACAATCATTTTTTCTTCGGGCAGATTTTCAACCGGATGGTTGACTACAACATAAGCGGCACCCTGCTCTGCTGCCTGCACAGCAAAATCATGTCCATCGAATTTAGCGCCCGGAAATGCCACAAACACGCACCCGGCCTGAATTTTACGGCTGTCTGTAGTAACAAGGGTAATCTCTTCATCGGATAACTGGCTTTGCGGTGCAAGCCCTGCCAGTAAAATTTTTGCGGAAATAGGCTGCATAGTCTGCGACCTTCCTTTCTGGATAAAATTACTCAGACGGTTCCGGTGTTGGTTCCGCCGATTCATCTGTACTTGGTTCGGGTGTTGGCTCCGGCGGCGGGCCGCAGGTTAAGGTCACTACCGTACCTACCTCCACCGCAGTTCCGCCGGCAACGCTTTGCTCCTTTACAACGCCGTTGCTGTCGCCTTGTACCAGATAGTTTAGACCCGCAGACGACATCATTTGCTGTGCAAACTCTACTGTGCGCCCTGTTACATCAGGTACAGTTACATTATCAGGCTGTGCGCCTGCAACATAAAGATATACCGTAGTACCACCGGAAACTTCGGTTTTTGCTGACGGATACTGGTGTGTAATCTTTGCAGCAGTCGCATCGTTTTCTCCGGTAATCAAACGATGCTTTAATCCGGTACGATTCAGCTCAACCTGTGCGTTGCCCCACTCCTGACCAATCAGGTCGGGAACTTTTACCGTAGTATTCTTCAGGTCCTCGCCACTGGTGGGTACGCCCAAATAAGGAGCAATTTCGCTGATAATGTTACCCACAACAGGTGCTGCCAAAATCGAAGAATAGTCCGAGCTTGCATTGTTCGGGTCGTCCAGCATGATATAGACCATGTACTCCGGGTCGTTAGAGGGGAACATTGCACAGAAGGAAGCAACCTTTTTGTAGTCGCCGTCGGACTGGCGCTTATCCATATCCAGCTGTTCACTTGTACCGGACTTACCGCCTACACGGTAGCCCGCCACGTATGCACGATAGCCGCCGCCCGACTTGCTGCCGTCACCGACCTCGTACTCTAACATTTTAGAAAGCAATTCGCTTGTTTCATGGCTCAATATCTGCCGTTTCACATTCGTATCTGCCTTGCTGATTACGTTGCCGGACATATCGGTAACTTCGCTGACCATGTAGGGGTGCACCAAGTAGCCACCATTTACACAAGCTGCCATTGCCGTACACATTTGCAGCGGCGTAATCTTCATGGACTGACCGAAAGAAGAAGATGCCAGCTGAACCGGGCCTAACTGGTCCTCCTTATAATATTGCATATAGGAGGTTTCATAAGGCAGGTCTATTCCTGTAGGCTCTGTAAAACCAAATGCCTTAAAGTAATTAAAGAACGTAGCCGAGTTCATACGTTCTGCTGCCTGAATAAAATACAGGTTACAGCTGTGCCGCAAAGCATCCCACAAACTCATTGTACCGTGCGCTTTACGGCCTGCACAGTGGTAGGTTCGGTCTGCTACTGTATGCGCACCGTTGCACTGAAACGTAGTTTTGTCTGTCAGTGCGCCGGAGTCCAAACCGGCTGCGGCCACAATGACCTTAAATACGCTTCCCGGATAATACAGCTCGGTAATAACCTTGTTTTTACGCTGCATTTCACGGTAGGTACCTGTATAATCATAATCCTTATCAGGGATTTTATTTCCCAATGCGTCTAAAACATATTTGCCGTTTTCATCTTTTTCCCATGCTTGGTACAGCTCTGGCTCAGCCTGTACCATAGCCGCCATGTACTCCGGGTCATACACAAGGTTTGGGTCATTGGGGTCAAAGTCCGGCTTGGTTGCCATTGCCAAAACTGCACCGGTATTTACATTCATAACCAGTGCGGCGCCACGGTTGGATACGTTATTTGCCTTAACCGCTTCCGTTAAATATCGTTCAACCACTTCCTGCACGTTACTATCTATGGTAGAAACCAAATTGTATCCGTGCTGCGGCTCATATACTACAGCATTGTTGGTGTCGATTTCATTACCGTTTGCGTCTTTCACCGCCAAACTGCGTCCGTCTACACCTGCAAGCGCTGCATCATAGTACTTCTCTAATCCATAAGCGCCGGAGCCGTCCGCATTGCAAAATCCGATTGTGGCAGCTGCAAATGCGCCATAAGGATAATTCCGCTTATAGGTTTTTGTAATGCTGATTACAATACTAACGCCTTTATGGGCTTCGTTGTAATTTGCAACAAAGGTACGCACCGCATCGCTGACAGGCAAATCCACCTTAGTTGCAAGGCTGCGATATTGGGTATCAATGCGGGAAAACGCCTTGTATACCTTATCATACATCTGGGTATATTCAGGGCTGTTCACATCCACACCGGAGCCGTCAGAACCATCATTCGCTACCAGAATTTTAGAGATGCTCGCACTTACTTCTGCACAAACGCCCTCTACCAGCGTATACTCGCCGGTATCCTCGCCTACTTCAACCGAAAGGCCCTTGCTGTTTTTGGGGTCGCAGGAAATATCCCATACAATGCTGCTGGATGCCAGCACCTTACCCGTAGCATCATAAATCATGCCACGCTCCGCCTCGATGGTGCTGTCTTTCATTTGCTGTGCACTTGCCAGCTGGCGGTAATAATCCCCTTTTACAATTTGGATTTGGAACAAACGATATGCCAAATATGAAAACGATATCGTTACAGCCAGTGCTGCCAATAACCAGCCACGCAGCCGCAGTGTGCGCTGCATTCGGTCACGTGCATCTGTCTTTTTGACTCTTCTTTTATCATTCATCGGTCTAGGGTTCCCCATCGACAGAATCCTCTCTTTCTTGCGCTGTGCACAAATCGAAAAAGCGTGCCTTAGCACGCTTTTCAGAAAAGTTTTTCTTTTTTCGTTCTGTGCATAAAGCTGTTGCCAATTTCAGATTGTACAAATCAGGGGTCTAGCATCTCCATTACATTTAACAGTCCGGATTGAAACAGTGCTGCAACACGGCTGACGCTGGTTTCGCTGCCGGAAATCACACTGTTTTCTTCCAAACGCACGTATGTAATCTGGCTGTCGTTTACTTTCATCAGCCCCAACTGCTTGGCAATGTCCTCGATACGTGCCATACCGGTACGTTCGCCCAGCTCACTGCTTAAATAGTTATATTCGCTTTTTGCGTCCGTAATCTGTCGCTGTACCTGCCGTACCTGCCCATTCAGTTCGGTAAGGGTTGCTTTACTTTGAATCAGCAAAATTGTAAGAGAAAGAAGCACCGCAACCATCAAAACGGTCCAAACGTTCCATGCATGTTTTTGCATTTTACTGGTTTTGGGCTTACCACCCTCTACCGCACGAATTCTGGGCGTACCGTTTTTCTGCGTTTCGGCAGCGCTGTGTTCTTCAAATAAAGCAAAGTTATAAGCTGACTGCTGCACGGCGCATCAAACTCCTTTCTTGTTATAGTTTTTACTGCAATTACAGTTTTTCCAAAACACGCAACTTTGCACTGCGGCTGCGGCGGTTTTCGTTCAATTCGTCTGCCTTTGCTTCGATGGGTTTGCGGGTAATCAGTTTTGCTTTTGCCTTACCACCGCACACACACACCGGCAGTTCCGGCGGACACACACAAGCTGTTGCCCAGCGGCGGAACTTATTTTTCACCAAGCGGTCCTCTAAGCTGTGGAAAGTAATCACACACAGGCGTCCGCCGGGGTTCAGGCTTTCAAAAATGCCATCCAAACCTTCGTCCAAAGCGTCCAGCTCATGGTTTACTGCAATACGCAGTGCTTGGAAGGTACGGCGGCTGGGATTTTTATTTTTGCGGCGTTCCGCAGGCGGCATAGCACTTGCAACGATATCCGCAAGCTGGAGCGTTGTTTCAATCGGAGCCTGCTCTCTTGCCTTTACAATCTTACCTGCAATCTGCCATGCATACGGCTCCTCGCCGTAATCACGCAGGATGCGTGCCAGTTCCTCACGGCTTTCCATATTGCACAGGTCAGCAGCAGTCATGCCCTCTTGGCTCATACGCATATCCAGCGGTGCATCCGCACGATAGGAAAAGCCTCGTGCGGCATCATCCAACTGGTGGCTGGAAACGCCCAAATCCAGCAAAGCGCCATCCACACCGGGAATGCCCAGCTCTGCCAGTTTCTCTTTTGCGTAGCGGAAATTTGTTGCAACAACCTGTGCAGGCAAGCCTGCCAAACGTGCAGTTGCGGTCTGGATTGCGTCCGGGTCCTGGTCCATAGAAATCAATCGACCTTTTTCCGGGTCCAAACGTAATGCGATTTGACGGGAATGCCCTGCGCCGCCTGCCGTGCCGTCCATATAAATGCCGTCCGGCTTAATGGCAAGCCCATCTAAACATTCCTGCAGCAACACGGGGACGTGCTCAAAATCCGCCGGGTTAAACTGACCGGCTTGCTGATTATTGTTCATGGATGACGCCCCCTTTCCAAATTAACTTAAATCAAATATGCAGCTCACGCATTTTTTGTATGCGCTCCTCATTGGTAACAGCACTGTGGCGTGCGTTCCAAGTATCTGTGTTCCAAATCTCAGCGTGGTTTCGGTTGCCGATTATGGTAACTGCTTTGTCCAGCCCCGCATAGGTGCGCAGACTTTCCGGCAGCAGAATACGGCCCTGCTTATCCGGCTGCACCTCAAAGGCTGTGCTGAACAAGTCTCCGGTAGCCTCCCAGCTGTCCATAAGCTCGCTGCCGCCCATACGCTCAGCCAGCTTATCCACTTCCTCAAAAGGCAGTGCAAACAGGCAGTGGTCAACCCACTCCATTACAACGAAGCTGCCGCCCCCCATATTCTCGCGAAACTTGGCGGGGAAGTTTAATCTGCCTTTTGCGTCCATGACGAAATCGTATCGCCCAAAGAACATATTCCCCGCACCCTTTCTATGCGTTTTAAGTGTTTTGCACCAATCCGCCCCACTTTAAGGGACAGCGCTACACTTTTACCCACGTTGATGCTTCAATCATACCAAAACGGCACTCTAAATTCAATACTAATCCATAGAAAAGCCGCCTGCTTCAAGTTATTTTTCACATTTCCAACCCAAGATTTTCCACAAAAAAATACGCAGTGCCAAAATGGCACTGCGTATCCAATTTATTCGACAAATTCAACTAAAAATCAGCCCGTTACAGCAGCCTTGGCATTCTGGCGCAGGTTGGTGCGCACAGTCTTTACCTGGCTTGCATTTGCAATCATGGTTTCCTCTGTGTTCTTCAGCATATTCTCGCAGTAGTCGGTAACGGTCTGGCGCATATTGCGAGCTTCGGTCTGCGCATTTGTCATAACCTCTGCGGCACGCTGTTCAGCCAGCTTCAGGATTTCCTGATCGCTTACCAGAATAGCCGCACGCTCCTCTGCCTTTTTCACAATCACGTCGGCTTCCTTTTTCGCATCTTCCAAAATCTGGCCACGGTCGTTTACGATGCTTTTTGCCTGACGGATTTCGCCGGGCAGGTTCAGACGAATCTCGTCCAGATAATCACGAATCTTATCTACGTCCACCACACGCTTGCCGCCGGACAGGGGAATGCTTGCGCCTTCTTCCAAAGTATCCTCAATGGTATCTAACAGTTCGTTTACGTTCATTCTGCTCTCTCCTTTGCATAGCGCCATACGGCGATGGTTCCATATTGATAGCGTTTTTCCAGTGTTAATCCACCTACTGCGCCGGGCATATCTGCCTCACGCTCGGTTTCACAAATTACAATACCGCCGGGTGCCAATACCTTTTCCACGGCAGGCAGCATAGCTGCACAAGTACCATGGTGATAAGGCGGGTCCATCAGTACCAAATCAAACTGCTCCTTGCAGGCGCCCAGATACAATCTGGCATCGCCCAGGCTGACTCTGCAGCGGTCGAACACACCACAAGTTTTGCAGTTTTTTATAACGACCTGTACCGCTTCACGATTTTCGTCTAAAAAGACACATCGGGCAGCACCACGGCTCATGGCTTCGAGCCCCAGCTGGCCGCTTCCGGCAAATAAATCTAACACGTGTGCGCCGGGAAGCTGAAAGTGGATACTACTGAACATTCCCTCTTTAACACGGTCGCTTGTTGGACGTGTTACATCCTCTCCGGGCAGCGTTTCCAGACGTTTGCCACGGAAATCACCTGCGATAACACGCATTGTCATTCCTCCTTTTTTCCGATACACGGGGTACAGCATAAAAATTATAACCAACCTTTTTCCCGCTTGTCAACCCTGCGGGGTTCGTTTTTACGGTTTGCTCATAGTCCTGTTACAAACGAAAATGCAGAAACTATGCTTTGGTTATTCACTGTTCTCCACGAAAATGTTGAAAGATAACCTCCGCCATGGCTTTACCCACGCCCGGAGTTTTCTGTAATTCTTCTATACTTGCTTCCCGCACAGCTGTTACCGTACCAAAGGTACGCATAAGCGCCTTTGCCGTTGTCGGTCCTACACCCGGTATCTCCGTTAATGCGGAAGCATAGCTCTTTTTATGCATTTGCTGCTTGCGATATGCATTGGCAAAACGGTGCGCTTCGTCCTGAATACTGCTCACAAAGGCAAAGCTGTTTCGGTTCATATTCAAGCTGATTTCCCGTCCGTCATCATCAATGATGCCTCTGGTGCGGTGGTGGTCATCTTTTACCATGCCATAAAGCGGTACATCTGCCAGTGCACGTCCCTTTAATGCAGCACGCACAGCGCTTACCTGTCCCCTGCCGCCGTCCAGCAAAATCAGGTCCGGTTTGAGCGCAAACCAGTTCTCGCTGTTGGGATTTTCAGCAGCAAACTTCTCGTATTCATCGCAGCGTCGGCTCAAGGTTTCTGCCATGCTGGCATAGTCATCTGTTCCGAAAACCGTTTGCATCTTAAAGCGCCGATACCCGCCCTTAAAGGGCTTGCCATCCCGGAAAGTAACCATGCCGCACACGCTGGAGCCATCGCCCCAGTTGGATATATCGTAACTTTCGATATTCCGTGGAGCGCTTTGCAAGCCTATCAGCTGTGCTAATTCGTCCAGCGTTTTTTGCTCCCGGGCATATCGTCCGCTTTCACGGGCAAGCCGTTCCACTGCGTTTGTATGTGCCATCTCTACCAGATGTGCCACATCGCCGCGCTGCGGCACATAAAGCTGCACTCTGGTACCACGGCGCTGTTCCAGCAGGCGGTGCAGGGCTGCACCGTCCTCCGGCAATGCGTCCACAGCCACTACACGGGACAGCTTTTCTTCTTCGTCATCCAAATAATAGCGTGCCAAAAACTCATTACGCACTTGGTCAACATCTGCTGTATCATGGAACACAAACTCTCGTTTGTCCATAAGCCGCCCCTGACGAAAACGCAGTACCGCCGCACACACGCTGTTTGGCGTACCTGCCAGCGCACACACGTCCATTTCCACATCCGGGTCAACCACTACCTTTTGCCCTTCGCTCACCTTCTCAATAGCTCTGATTTGGTCTCTTAGCAGGGCAGCGTTTTCAAAATCCAGCTTTTCCGCAGCAGCTTCCATACGCTGGGTCAGTGTGCGCAAAATATCCTTTTTACCGTATTTAATCAGGTGTACGGCACCTTTTACAGCCTCGTTGTAGGCTTCCTTGCTGATTTTTCCGGTACACACACCCATACACTTGCCTATATGCGCATTCAGGCAGGGGCGGCTCTTGCCGAAGTCATCCGGAAAGCGTCTGTTACAGCGGGGCAGCAAAAAAGCATCCATTGCACTTTCCGCCATTTCACGTGCTGCAAAAGACGAGGTATACGGGCCGATATAAGCAGCGCCGTCCTCCTCTTTTTGCAAAACAAAGGACAGGCGGGGCCAATCCTCCTTGGATACACGGATATAGCTGTATCCCTTATCGTCCTTCAGCAGGATATTATATTTTGGGGTATGCGCTTTGATTTGGCTTGCTTCCAGTACCAGCGCCTCAAACTCGCTTTGGCAAACAATCACATCAAAGTGATGTGCATGGCGAATCATTTGGGTCACCTTGTTATCATGCGGTACACCCTCACGGAAATACTGGCTTACACGGACACGCAGCCGCTTTGCTTTGCCGATATAAATAATAGTATCGGTTTTATCCCGTATGATATAAACCCCCGGCAGCATGGGCAGCATACAAGCCTTTTGATAAAGCTCGGCTTTTGTCACAGCCAGCACCTCCCTTTTTAATTGGAATCAGGGTTTGCCAAGCAGGCAGCGCCTATTCCTTGCTACAAAAAAAGCCGCTACTCCAGCATGTGCGGGAATAGCGGTTTAATTCCATTGAAAACAGTAGAATTAGCCTGCAAAACCAGATTCTACCAGCTTAACCAGACCTTCTACAGCAGCCTGCTCATCAGTGCCGTCAGCAATGATACGAATGCTGGTACCGCCAACGATGCCCAGGGACAGAACACCCAGCAGGCTCTTAGCGTTTACACGGCGCTCTTCTTTTTCCACCCAGATGCTGGACTTAAACTCGTTAGCCTTCTGGATAAAGAAAGTGGCAGGGCGGGCATGCAGACCCACCTGATTTTCAACAGTAACTTCTTTCACGTACATAGCTCAGTCGCTCCTATCTCTATAATCGTGATTCGATCAACTCGAAAATCGGGGCCTAATAGCTCCCTTAGACTTATTTTATCGCAACAGAGAGCGGTTGTACAGCATAAAATTACTTTTTTGGCGGTTTCTCCAATCCGACAATTTACACCGCTACCCCTTTGTGCATTTTTTCTAGTTATTTTTCATCAGATTGTGCGCTAACACAAAAGTTTTCCACAATTTCAGGTTCCGCAGCAGGGCGTTTACGCTTGCGGCGCTTTTTTTCCGGCACAGGCGGATGCGCTGCTTCGTAAGCCTTCCACAGGTCAGGCCGACGCTGTTTTGTACGCTGTTTGCTCTGCTCCATACGCCAAGCATCTACCTTACCGTGGTCCCCGCTTAACAAAACCGAGGGCACCGTGCGGCCTTCCCACACTTCCGGACGTGTATACTGCGGATACTCCAGCAGTCCGTCCCAAAAGCTCTCGTCCTCATATCCTTTTTGTTCCGCCAGTACGCCGGGCTGTAAACGCAGAACACTATCCGCTACCGCCAAAGCTGCCAGCTCACCGCCTGTTAAGACAAAGTCGCCCAGGCTCATTTCCTCATCCGCAAAAGCTTCGATTACACGCTCGTCAATGCCCTCGTAATGACCGCATACAAATGTGATGTTATCATACTGTGCCAAGCGCTTCGCTTGCTCTTCATCAAATTTTATGCCGCCGGGGGTCATAAAAATGACATGAGGTTTCGGGCGGCCCTGCTGCTCGACCTGATTTGCAATATCACGCAGACAGTCGGCAATAGGCTGGGCATACATAACCATGCCGCAGCCGCCTCCATAAGGATAATCGTCCGTTTGCTTTTGTTTATTCAAGGTATAATCTCGAATTTGGTGGCTATGGGTTTCGATATAGCCTCTTTTTGCCGCACGGCCCAGAATGCTTTCGTCCAGCACACGCTGGCACATATCCGGAAACAGCGTGGCAATATCCACACGCATACCCATTTTATTCTTCCTCCACTGCTTCGGGTTTATCCAAAACTACATCATCGTCAAACATACCCGGAATCGGGCGGATGGAAATATAGCCAGCCTCGGGCTGCTTATCCACCAAAAATGCCGGCACACCGGGGAACATACGCTCCTCGCCGCTGGGGGTAACAACCGTATAAATGTCCTGCGGACCGGGGTGGGTCACGCTCTTTACGGTACCGTACACACGGCCGTCGTCTGCGTCACGCACTTCGCAGCCCAACAGGTCGGAAATAAAGCACACACCTTTTGCCAAGCGTACATCGTTGCGGTCAAAATACAGCATACTGCCCACCAGGCGTCGGGCAGCATCCATATCGTCCACACCCTCCAGTTTGAGGATTGCCATGCTGTTGGGCAGCTGGCGCAAAGCCTGTACTGCCATAGGCTTGCCGCCTTCAGCTGTGCCGTACAACACTTTTGCACGCTTCAGCAGGGCAGCCTCGCCACACCAAAGCTCCATTTTCAGCTCACCACGTACACCATGGGTGGTAACCAGTTTACCGGCTTCCAGATAGGGACGAATCATATACGGTACCTCACTTTTCCAGAAATAAAAAGCGTCCTTTGCACAAGGGCAAAGGACGCTTGCTATCAGTCGATCTCGACCAGGACCTTTTCGCCGACACGCACGGATGCAGCACGCATGACCACGCGAATAGCCTTTGCGATGCGTCCCTGTTTGCCAATGACTCGGCCCATATCGCTCTCTGCCACCTTCAGGTGGTAGACGACCGTACCGTCCTCCTGAGGTGCGTCCGCTGTAACAACAACAGCGTCCTTATCCTCCACGAGGCCCTTGGCCACAGCCAACAACAGTTCCTGCATGGATCCAACCTCCGTTTAATTACAGAATGTTGGACTTCTTCAGCAGAACGCGGACAGTGTCGGTGGGCTGAGCGCCGTTAGCAATCCACTGCTTTGCCTTGTCAGCGTCGATCTTTACAACAGAGGGCTCACGGGTAGGATCGTAAGTGCCGATCTCCTCGATGAAACGGCCGTCACGGGGGAAGCGGCTGTCAGCAACAACAACACGGTAGAAGGGAGCCTTCTTTGCGCCCATGCGGCGCAGTCTGATTTTAACTGCCATAATGAAATACCTCCAAAAATAAATAGAAAAAATGATTTGGCCCTGTGGGGCTTTATTATATTGAAAAACCCTGGGGCCGCCTGGCTTTGGGGTTTTCACCGAAAATAAAATTAGAAGAAACCTTTCATACCGCTCATGCGGCGTGCAAAGGATTTAGGGCTCTTCTTGACCTGCTTCATCAACTTTTGCATCATCTCGTACTGCTTCAGCAAGCGGTTCACGTCCTCAACACGGGTACCACTGCCTGCCGCAATACGGCGCTTACGCTTCGGGTTGATGATGGAAGGCTTCTCTCGCTCAGCAGGGGTCATGCTCAAAATGATAGCCTCAATGCGGTCCATCATCTTTTCGTCTACCTGACTGGGGTCGATTTTTGCGCCGCCGGGCATCATGCCCAACATTGCCGAAGCACCGCCCATCTTTTTAATCTGCGCAAACTGTTCCAACATATCGTTCATATCGAACTTGTTTTCCAGCATACGCTTGGCTGCTTTTTCCGCAGCCTCCATATCAGCCGATTCCTGAGCCTTTTCAATCAGGCTCAGCACGTCGCCCATGCCCAAAATACGGCCGGCCATGCGTGCCGGGTGGAACACTTCCAAATCGTCCAGCTTTTCGCCTACGCCTTGGAACAAAATCGGCTTACCGGTAACTGCCAAAACGCTCAGAGCAGCACCGCCACGGGTGTCGCCGTCTGTCTTGGTCAGGATAACACCGTCCACGCCTACGGTTTCGTTAAAGGTTTTTGCAACGTTTACGGCGTCCTGACCGGCCATTGCGTCCACCACCAACAAGGTGCTGTCCACTTCAACAGCCTGCTTCAGCTCAACCAGTTCCTGCATCAGGACTTCGTCAATCTGTAAGCGGCCTGCCGTATCCAGAATCACCAGGTCATTGCCGTAGTCACGTGCGTGTGCCAGTGCCTTCTGTGCAATCACAGCAGGCTTTTCTGTGCCCATTGTAAACACAGGGACATCTACCTGCTTGCCCACGACCTGTAACTGGTCGATTGCAGCAGGACGGTAAATATCGCAGGCTACCAGCAGCGGGCGACGGCCCTGTTTGCGGTAGTACTTTGCCAGCTTTGCTGCGTGGGTCGTTTTACCGTTACCTTGCAGACCGCAAAGCATCACAACGGTTTGGCCCTTGTTTTTGATGTGTAACTGAGCAGCTTCCTCACCGCCCATCAAAGCGGTAAGCTCCTCGTTTACGATTTTAATAACCTGCTGTGCCGGAGTCAGGCTTTCCATAACTTCCTGGCCCATAGCACGCTCGGACACCTTTGCGCAGAAGTCCTTGGCAACCTTAAAGTTGACGTCAGCTTCCAGCAAAGCCATGCGTACCTCACGCATTGCAGCCTTAACGTCTGCCTCGGTGAGTTTGCCGTGATTTTTTAGTTTTTTGAATACGCCAGCCAAGCGATCAGAAAGAGATTCGAATGCCATTTGGTCCCCTTTCTCAGTCCTCGGACTCATCCATCGAGCGGATGATGCTGAGCAGCTGATTTAGCGTGCGATCAAAATCGCCGGAATTATAACCGCCGTATGCACCGGCGTTATCAAATTTAGCTTTACGCACGATTTGTTCCATCTGGTCCAGCTTATCCTGTACCTGACGGTAACGTGCCGCAAAACCGACCTTTTCTTCCAGTTCCAGCAGGCTGCTCTCGCCATGTTTGATGGCATCCCGCACGCCCTGCCGGGTAATCCCGAAGTTTTCCCCGATTTCGCTAAGCGACAAATCGTCGTTATAATACTGTTCCATCATCTCCCGCTGTTTTTCGGTGAGTGCTCTGCCATAAAAGTCCAGAAGATAACTCATTTCCAGATTTTTGGCCATTCTGTGCACCCCCACGAGAAATACGGAAACTACGTAAAGTCATAATGCTTTACCATAACGCAGTATATCATCCCCCTTTTGAAAAGTCAATATACTTTACAAAAAACTTTTTCCCATTATTTTTTTGTGTCTTTTCGCCATTTTATTCATCTGCATTTTGTCGCTCTTGTTTGTTTTTCCACGCTACAAAGCGCCAAAAAAAGAAGACCCGTTCCTTGCAGCATCACAAACTGCGGCGAACGAGTCTTCTCTGTTTCTATTCAATTTTTTTGTGGCAAGGCCTTAAATACCTGCTGCAATAAATTGTGCACGCCAGCCCAAGGTTACCGTATGCACTTTCGGCACAGTACCGTTTGCCTTGTAGTATTCGTAGTTACCGGCACCCACTTGATAGCGTAAAAGCGCATCTTCTTCATTGGTAACATATCTGCGGTGGTAGCCCAAAATTGCGCAGCCCGCCTTGATAGACACGTACGGGTCCAGCAGCTCCGACATGGATTGGATTCCCAGCTGTCTATGCAGCAGCGAGAAGCATACATCATTTACCTGCATCAAGCCCCAGTCCGTAGTGCCATTGCTGTTTACATGGGTCAGGCCCGGCACAAAGCGGCTCTCATTATAGATAATCGCCAGAATCAACTCGTAGCTTACATTGTAATGCTGCGCCATCTCCCAAGTGTACTGCTTCAAATCTGCGTCCCACTCATTATAACGGCGGATTGGGTCCGAATTGCCGTTACCCTGCAACACAGGACCGGGCTTGGGCGGTTCCGGGGTCGGCTCCTCTGTCGGGGGTGGCGGTTCCGGCGTTACTTCCGGTGTAGCCTCCGGCGGCGGTTCAGGTGTTTGTTCCTGTTCCGGTTCCGGTTTCGGTTCTTCCGAGGGAATCACACCATTTTCGTCCGGGGTCGGTTCAGGTGTCGGGGTAGGTTCTGGAGTAGGCTCCGGAGTTGGAACCGGCGTAGGCACCGGGGTCGGGACAGGAGTAGGTACGGGGGTAGGTGCCGGTGTAGGTGGAGGCGGCACTTCAAAATCGTCCAGCTCTACATCCGACTCGCCAAAGTAATCTTCCGCATTATCGTATAAAGTATCATCAATATCCTGCGTTTCAATCTTACGCAGAATTTCCAGCTTCTTCTCAGAGATACCCAACTCACGCAAAAGGGCTTCCATTTCCTTTTGCGTCATAGGCTTATAGGTTCCGCTTGGCGTAACCGTTGGTTCAACCTCCGGTGTTGCAGTCGGTTCCGGTTCTTTTTCCATTGTAGGCCGTGCAGTGGGCATCGGCTTAGCTGCCGCAAAAACATCTCCCTGAGGGCGGTGTTTCCAAGCAGTTGTAACGCCTATGGTCACTACACCAACTGCCAACACACCGGAAACAACTTGCAGCACTCTGCTTAAAAGGCTTTTTTTCGGCGGGGAAATATCCCATACGGGCCCCGTGTATTCATCTGTTCTGTTTTTATTATTTGAATCCATGTTCGGTTCCCTTTTTCCTGTATAGCCACTACGTTTTTTTGATTGTACCAGAAAACGCTATTGTTTTCCACCAATTCTACATTTTGCGTGCAAAACTTAGAATAAAAAAAGAGAAGGCACCTAACGGAACCTTCTCTTTTCAAGTTGCCCAGGCAGGAGTTGAACCTACGATGGGGGAGTCAAAGTCCCCTGCCTTACCGCTTGGCTACTGGGCATCGCTTTTGTCTTCACAGTGATATATTTTAACCTATTCTTGAAAAGTTGTCAAGGGTCTGGTTTGCTTCTCCCATTGCCATAGCAACTTATCGTGTTTATCTCTCTTATTTATTTGTTTTTCGTCTTTTACGTTACACACAGTTGCATTGTATCATGCGGTATTCCTATTTGCAGCGTGCATACAAAAAAGCTCTACAGCCATATTGGCCTGTAGAGCTTTTATTTTTCTTATTGCTTATTACACATTACTGTGCAGTGTTGTCGTTGTTCTTCTTGCGCTTCACCCACAATACTACCAACACAATTAACAGCAGAATGCCTGCAAGGCCACCGACCATTGCAACTGTGCTCTGTGTTGCCTTTGCATCATCAGGTGTTTCTGCACGGGGAACTTCCGGTTCCTCGATTTCTTCACCGTTGGTAGTAGGTGCCTGCGGCTCAATCGGTTCGGCCGGTGTTTCCGATGTATTGTTATCACCACCGGCAATAAGCTCGCCACCAGTACCAGTACCACCTGCACCAGTACCGCCGCCAACATGGACAGTCTGATAAATCGTCTGGCCCGGAATATAAGTGGGGTCATACTGATAATAGAAGGTGAATACTGTCGTTTCGCCTTCCTTAAATTCAGCTTCCATCTCACCTGCTGCGTTATAGCCGCAGTTTTCCGGCATAACCAGCTTGTAATAATCCACTGCTGCTGCGTGCAATACTGCCTTAGGGCCGCCAGCCTGACCAACCATAGCGGGTGCTACTTCGGCCTTGGTATTGACGTCTACAAAGCGAACCTCATAATCATAAGTCAGCTTTTCCGTGCTCATTGCATATTCCGCAACAAAATCAATATCACGGTCAATTACCATGCCGGAAGCATACCCGGGTGCTTTGTTGTAGACGTAGTATCTGCCTGTTTCATCATTTACTGTAAAAGGCAGGCTATCTACTGCGGGCAAAGCCTCACCAGCATGCAGTAAAAAGGCCAAGCTGCCCGTGCTGGTCAGTTTTACATTCTCGCCATACTTAGCTTTTAAGGTATCATTTAAGCTGTATGTGCCATGCTCGCCCGGACGGAACGTAACAACATAGCCCTCGTCCTTACCCTGTGCAGGGCCTTCTGCAAAAGCAGGTACAACAAAGGCTGCCAGGGACACTGTCAGCGCAATTGCGGTTGCCAGCAACCGTTTTGCAAAAACCTTGCGCATACTTCAGTCCCCCTTCTTCTTTCTTTTTAGTACAACCAACAGAATCAGTGCTGCAACGCACACGCCTGCCAACAGCCAAATCATACTATTATCACCGGTTTTTACGGTAACAATCGTTTGGTCCTGACCCTTTTCGACACCGGTTACAGCATCCGATGCCATAAAGTTAAACTCAACATTACCAACTGCCTGCTGGAAATCGTTAGTTGTTGTTGTACCGTCGGGCAAAATGCTCATTGTAACAACAACCTTTTCGCCGGGCTTCAGCATCGCAATCAGCTGACGCTTTTCCGACTGTGTCCACTCCTCCAAGCCAGCAGTGACCGTTTTATCCGAGCCACCGCCTACTACCGTGCCACTCAGCTTCTGCGTAACAGGGTCATAACCAAACAGGACTTCATCGTTTGCCTTTAGGGTAACGGTGTATCCTGCCTGAATTTTGGGGTTGCTGTTCAGCGCACCAACCAATGTTTGCAGAACCTCGGTACTCATGTAGATGTTGGTATTTTTCTGGCTTTGGTTTTCAACAGTAATCTGACCGGAAGCTTCCACACCGGGCAGCATATTGTCAAAACCGCTCATGGAAATGCCTTCGCAGTTAAACTTGTTTCCATCATATACAACTGTGCTGCTGTCTGCAAAGCCGACCACAGCCATCGCAACCGCCATAACCAAAGCCAGGGCGATCATGCTGATTTTCTTCATCGTAATTGCCACCTGTCTTTCCTGTTATTGTGCGATGCTCAAAATTTTGCCACTCTCGTCCAGGGTTACATCAATGCCCCAGCTTGCCAGAATAGCCGCCTTGTTTACTTCATTGTGTCCCGATGCAAACTGTACGCCTTCAGCGTATGCTTCCAGCTGAACGCCTTTATCTGCGTATACATTGCCAGCGCTTGCACTTAATGCCAGCGACTCTAACAATGCGTCTGTTTCCTGACCGGGCTTTAACGGAGTTGCGTAGTAAAATACTTGCGTGTCAGTGTTTTCACGTCCAAACAAATCTTCTGCTTTCAACCATCCGTCCTTTGCAGTCAGGTTTAGCATTTGACCGCTTAAGGCCACCTCTCCACCTTTTGCAGCGGAATCGAGCCAAGTTTTATGTACTGTTACACGCACGTAAGCCGAAACATCGTCGCCGTTGCCGTCATTTTTCACTCGGTACAATCCGCCCAGGTTAATGGAATCTCCCGGCATCATATGAATTCCTTGGGGAAGCTCCACAGCGGCCTTTTCTGCCAACTCACTGTTCAAATCAATCGAAAGTGTTTTGGTATCCAAAGAAGCAGTAACATTTTCTTTTTCTGTACCGCCAATCTGGGTTGCAGCCAGAGAGCCACCCGCCACAACTGTCAGCAGTAAGGCAACAGCAATGGCCATAAGCAAATATCTTTTTTTCACTTGCAATTCTCCCTTTCCTTACACTTGTCAGCCAGAGCCCACAACAGCGCTGACAACGCAAACACGCAAGCACAAGTTAACATTCCTGCACGGGACTGTATCCATTGTGCAATCGCACCCATATGTGGCAGGCAAAACACTACTTTTCCCACTATACACTGGTACTCCACCGGGTCAACGTCCGGCTGGCTGTTTGCGTCACCTTTGGTGACAAGCTGTTTGGCTGCTAAATCATTTTGTATTACCCGATGGGTTTCCACCAAATGGTCTACACCCAAAGTAAAGGTAACGATGTCGCCGGTCTGCAGCTCCTGCGGTTGGCAGGGCGCTACATAAATAGCACCGCCTACCGGAAGCGCCGGCACCATACTAGATGTTAGCACATGATAAACTTGGTAGCCAAATATCCTTGGTAAAGATAAAGGGAGGGCAACCAACACCAGCGCCAACATCAACAGTGTCGCCACTGTATTCAGCAGTTTCGCCTTCATGTGGCGCCCTCCTTATAATAACTTTATCTACGGGATAGCCTTTTTACAAAATTTCAGCCTTTTGATTAGCCAACCTGCTCAAAGGGAACTACCTGAGAAGTGCCGTCAACATCAATGGGCAGGCCGTTAATCATGTTAACAAACATATCGGTTGTTACGTTGTCAGCCTGAATTGCGTAAGCGGAAGCAGTAATGCTGAACTGAGCCTCAGCGTACTCGTTGCCCCAAGCAGCAGGAATCTGAATCTCATCAAACAGTTTCAGGGTTTCGCCAGCCTTGATCACGCTATCGTTATTAGCACCGTTTGCAACAAAAATCAAATCGCTGGTGCCGTCGGTAGCATTCAGGCAAGTCCAGTTTGCAGTGGTGCCAGCCTTGTCCATAGCAACCATAACCAGCTTGTACATTTCTTCCAAAGTGGGCTTAGCACCCTTGCTCTCGAAAGCCAAGCGAACTGCAACGTAAGAATCGGAAGAGTTGTTATCAACAGTAACGTAAACCTGCTTGTTCAGCTTATCACCGGGAACAACGTCCATGTAGTTCAGACCATTCTCGGTAGCTGCCACGGAAGCATCATTGGTTTCATCGTGCAGGTCAATAGCAACCTTACCGGTAGCAAAAGTATTGGTCTTGGTATCGGTCTTGTCAGTAAAGTATGCCAAAGTGCCGCTAACAGCAACAACAGCAATCAAAGCCAGGCTTAAAGCCATAACTAGCATATTCTTCTTTTTCATGTTAAGTACCCTTCTTTAATCTTAATTAGAGTGAACCTCGTGTTGTGTTTACACCAAGGGCTGCATTACTTCTGCCAAACAGCTGCCTTCAAAGCCTCCACTTCAGATGCAAAGCCTGCCTGCTGGATAGCTGCAACCTCAATTTCGATGCTACCCAAATCATAAGTTTCCTGTGTTGCAGGCTTGCCATCAATTGCAACATCACCAATGGTTACAGTGTTAAACAGAGCGCCCAATTCCTGAGTTGCATCAGCAGCCTTGAAGTAAACATTGCTCTCACCGGGAACCAACTGCCAACCATTTGCAGGCATATCGTCGATTGTTACGTTAGAAGCATTATTGGTAACACGTGCAAAAACGTAAGTAGGCACAGTTGCCTCAACCTTAAAAGTAGGTGCCTTGTTTACTTTCTGGCCGGGAACCAAGTTTGTATAATTCCAACCGGTTTCCTGATTGCCTTCAATTTTTTCGTTAGCAACTGCTTCAGGCTGCGGCTCCCACAAATCCACCTTAATGCCATTTGCAAACTGGAAGGTGTTTACTGCCTTGCCATCGTTAGCGGTCAAGTAAGCCAGTGTACCGGTTACAGAAACAACTGCAACCAAAACCATTGCCAATACGGTAACTAAAACGTTTCTCTTTTTCATGGTGATACCTCTCATTTCTCTTTTCTATTTCGGTTACCTTACTATGTAAAGGTAATCTGTACGGGATTTCGCCTGTAATTACTTTACTACAGGCCGGTTAGAATCCGGTTAATTTTATCCTCCGAATTCTTAACTTTATAGGTTTCTTCTTAATTTTCTTTTTTCTTGTCATCTGCATTCAAAATGGCAGGAATAAAATTAACCAGAAGAACCAGCGCCAAAAGTCCGCCAATGCACAAAATGCCAATCGGCGTCTTGGCATACATGGTAATAAATCCAAGCAGCGGCAAGTGGAAAACACCCTTACCTACTACTTGCGCAAACGGCAAATCGCCGTCCGGCACATCGTTTGCATCGCCCTGCGTAACCAAGGTACGGTTTTCGTGGTCGATACTAACTACACGGTGTGTTACAAAGGTAGAACCATCAGACAGTTTGAATGTACAAACGTCGCCGGGCTCCAGCTGCTCTGCTTCCATAGGTTTCACGTAAACGATGCTGCCTACCGGAATCGTAGGCTCCATACTTCCGCTTAGCACAGCCAGTTCTTTCATACCCATTACCATAGGTACAAGGATTGCCAGTGCCACCACAAGCAGCAGAATCATAATTAGGGTTGATATTGTTTCACAAACTTTCTTAACCATTCTGATGGGTTCCTTCTCTTAAAATTATGCTTTCTTTGCAAATGCATCTTTTGCTGCCTGCACAATGTCCGTTGGGACATTGTGAGTAGGTGCTAAAATGCTTTCCTGATATACGTCAACGGAAAAGGATGCATTCGGGTCCTTGGGAGCACCATTCACCGTTACACCGTTAAACAAAGCCGTTGTGGTTTTACCCGGCTGCAAAATTTTATTGTAATAATAAAATCCATCACTGCCGTCTGTCCAATCAGTTTTATTTAGGTTCGGTGTGCAGGTAACGCCCTCGGGTAAATCCGTTGTTTTGAACACCGCACGTACATAAACCGGGCTTTTACCGGTATTTTGAATCGCAGGTGTTTTCTGGCTGCTGTTACCGCCCTCCGGCTCTACAATATTTGTTTCTACCTGTGCAGCTTTAAACGTATTGATAGCCGGAGAGTCTGTAGCAACCAAAAGCGCCAACGTGCCGCCGACCAAAACTGCTGCCACCAATAGAACGGAAAGTAATGTTTTTGCAATTGATTTTTTCATTTTTCTTTCTCCTTTCTATTGATTACTTTTTCTGCACCCAAACCCAGGTTTGTGTTGATTCATCCCAGTTAAAGGCATTTTCCTTAAAGTCCTGGTCGCCTGGTGTCTTATCGTTAGTAGCGCTATTTGTAAAGGTAGCTTCACCCTGTCCACCGGCAGGAACTGTAACTGTTACAGGGTTTGCCGTTGTACATTTGTAGCCTGCTGTCTTCAGCTCGGTAACGGTATACTCACCAGCCGGCAGATTTTCGGCTACTGTAGTAGCTGTTCCACCTGCGGTAAATGTGATGTATCTTGTCCAAACTTCGCCCGTTTTGTTGTTTTTAATTTCAAACAGGAACACAGCGTCCTTACCCATGGAGCTGTTTACTTTATCCAGCGTTTTGCGAACTACGAGCTTGCCCAAGTTGGGTGTATACACATTTTGAATTTCTGCAGTTACCTGAGCATCTTTTGCAATGGTAACCGACTGCTCATCTCCCGTAGCAGTTAATGTATACCCCTCAACTTCTGCACCTGCCTCAGTAATGGTATATACATCGCCCGGCCGCAAGTTCTTAATTTGGTAAGAGTAGGCTTTGGTCTCTGCATCATACACAAATTCCTTAAAGTTTACTGTCGTACCCTGCGTTTCACCGTCCTTGGTGTAGGTAAATGTCAGGTTTTCCTTCAAAGCATTTACTTGCTCATCCGTCAAGCCATCAATTGTTTTAACAATGTTCAGGCTGCCATAGCGCAACTGAATAACAGGCATCGGATATTTAGTACTTTCCTGCTTGTCGTTATAAGTGTAATCCACGTGTGCTTCCGTATTAGAGAACAAGCCAGATTGTCCTGCATACGTGCCGGTTCCCGCATCACCTGTGTTGGGATACGTGCCATCAGCATTCAGATTTTTGTATGCCTCCGGTGTAGCAGCGATTGTAGCAATAATCTCATACTTCCAGCCTTTTTCCAGTTTATATTCAGTGGGGAAGTTCAGCTTCAGCTGCTTTGTAGTTGCATCGTATGTTGCTGTCAGGGTTGCAGCTTCATTTTCCGTGGTGCTGGGCAACTCCAGCTTATCACCGCTGCTGATTGTTTCTTTGCCGGTTGCATCTGTAACCTTAACACGCAGCTTCTGGGGTTTACCGTCAGCGCCCATAACAACATCAACATTACTGCTTAAAGTGTCTGTAATGGTAACATTTGTGCACAGCTTAAAAATGGTATCGCCTGCAATTTCATCAAAGGCTTTTTCCAGTTCGGTAGTATTATTTGCCGAGTACACTGCTGTTTTGCTGGGTGCTGCACTTGTGCCGGCACCGCAATTCTTAGCCAGTTCAACCAAATTCTTATATGCTTTAGAATGTGTGTTCTGGAAGTCGTCACCCGCACCAATTGCATAGAAAGAATTACAGCTCATTGTTTTGATTTCTTCTACTGCTGCAGCCTGATTGTATCCGCCTTTATCATTATTGCCTGCGCCTTCTTGCGTTTCTTTGTTATTTTTATCTTTAATTCGGTAGGTAGGCTCGCCGTCTGTCAGAAAAATAACCACGCGCATCGCATCCTTGCGGGCGCCTATTTTATCAAACTGTTCTTTTCCTCTTCTGAAACCAGCCTGATAGTTTGTACCGCCACCGGGTTCAACGGCATCCATTTTCCTGTTTACCTTATCTGCACTGCCAGTCCAGTCTACGATGCATTTTGTGCTCTGTAAATTACTGAAAGCAACAACATTATACTGAACATCTAGCTTATCCTTATTTTGGTCAAGATTTTCGGTAAGCTTTCGGACAGCCTCTTGTACTGCTTTCATTCGGCTTATACCGTTCATTTTTTGATCCATACTGCCGGATTTATCCACAATCAGCAGTACATCTACTTTAGCCTTATTCACTGTGCTGCCAACCGCACCGGAAACAGACAAGGTCAAATCATAGGTGTCATCCTTTGGATTATACACCGTAGTTTTAGTCATACCCATTTCCTGATCCGGGCCAGTATCCGGGCCAATCTGCTCGCTTTCGTACACTAGGTAAACATTCTGCTTTCTAGTGCCTGTAATATGCTCAATATGCTTAAGAGTATCTACAACAGTTTTCCCATTATAAAAAGTAATCTCGCGAGAGGTTCCCAAAAAAGAGTTTTTGCTTGAAGCAACCATGTGGGTTACTGGCGTACCATTATACGTATCATAATGTGCACCCTTATAAGTCAAGCCTGCGACGTCCTGTTTGATTTCATCAAAGTAAATTGTATTTCCATCTTCCATTGACATTTGGGTGTGAGTTACTTGATCCAGTTCCTGGCCATTAGTATTTACGTAATGGACCGTAATTTCAAAATAATCACCCCATGTGATTGTAAAGGTAGAAAAGCTGTCTACTGCAAATGTAGCAGCCACTACAGGCATTGCTGCATTTTCTACAACCTCAATTGTACCCGCTGTAGCATTATTAGTATCTGCAACTGTTTCAATGGTAACGTTACCGACTGCATCTACTGCGTGATGCTGCACTTCCAACGTATTCACGTCTGCACTTTCCGGCAGCAAAGAGGCATCCATCTGAACATTCACCTGAACAGTCCCCTGCTCCGGCTCAATAATCTGACCATCCTTAACAAAGCTGATGTCCATTGCCAGGAAGCCATCGTATGCAATTCCGTTTTCTTGCAGCTCAGAACCTGCAGCTGCATCTTCACCCAACATCTTAACAACCATTTCGGCACCGCTAAGGTTTGCCTCAGGTGCTGCAACCGCAGTGACAATTAAACCGTCCACTACCGACTGGAACATATTTTCTTCCGGCAGGGGGGCAGCCTCCTCAGTGGGTTCTACCGTGGGTTCAGCCGTTGCAGCGGGCTCCGTCGCTTCCGGTGTGGCCATAGGCTGTGCGGAAGGCTCAGCCGTTGCAGCAGGTGCCGTTGTTTCCGGCATTACAGTAGGCTGTGCAGTGGGCTGTGCCGTTGCAGCAGGTTCAACTGCTTCCGGCAATGCCGTAGGCTGTGCAGAAGGCTCAACCGTTGCCGTAGGCTCCGTTGCTTCCGGCGTGGCAGAAGGTGCTGCAGTTTCCGGCTTTTCCGAAGCATCTACAACAGGCTCCGCAGTCGGCTCTGCCTCAGGCAGTGCTGTTTCTGCGGGTGTTGCGGCAGGCTGCTCCTGAACAGAGGGCTCGCTTGCTGCCGGCACATCCTCCGGTACAATCACCTCTTCTTCCACCGGAGCGGGCTGCTCAGTGGCTGCGCCTTCGCTGGTCAGTGGTTCGTCGTTGGCATATACACCAATCGGTGTTGCCCAAGACATCATCACTGCGATTGCCAGCGCCAAACTGAGAAATCGGGTGAACGTAGCATGTTTCATAGTTGTTGCCTCCCTAGTTGGATTTTCGATCTATACACAAACTTCAGTTCTAAATGCTTTATTCCAAGTGGTTAAGTCCCTGCGTTTTTTCTACTGCTCCGTCTAACAGCTTTAGCAGTTCCAGCACGCTTCTAAAATTTTCCTGTTTATTTTCTTCGGCCCAGGTAACAGTGCCCTGCCAAGTTGAGTTCTGACAATGTTTAACATGGATAACGAAAGTCGCAATGCTGTTTTTATGTGGCCGCTTTTCGTCTTTACCCATATATAACACTGCCCCCTCCTATAAATTGATTCAAAATGGCTTTATTTTCACATTTTCTACGTTGTATAATGTGTTTTTCCATTCTGCGTCCGCCTTCTTTTTATCATTACAAGGGTATAATAACATTCACCGGTAAAAACACGGTTAATTTACAGCTCTAAAATTAAAGAAACATTTACTTTTGCGTCTAATATGTCAAATGGATTAACCATAGCAAAAAAACACCGGCAAAAGATGGAAGACATCTTTTGCCGGTGTTTTACCTATTTTATATGTTTTTATTCACTGCCCGTTCCAAAGCATCATCAATCAATTTCAAAAATTCCAGCGCACTGCGGAAATACACCGTACGGTCCTTTTCCACCCACCGAAGCTCGCCTTGCCAGGTTGCATTGGTTCGATACATCACAAACACTTGGAATGTTGCTATTTTGCCATGCTGTGCCTGTGGACTGCCCAATCCTTCCTTTGCAAGCAATTCTCTGCGGCTTGTGTTTAATTGCGCATAATCTGTTTGCTTTTCCTCAAAAAAGCTGCGCAGCGCTACATCAGACTGCGGATACCCCAAAACATCATAAAAGTTATTCATACGGCTTATCAGCTCTACCGAAGTAGTAAAGGTAACTCCGTCTTTTGCATACGCATGGTAAAATGCACCGGTATACCCAGTTGCGCTTACATCGTCTACACAAACGCACACCTGATTCCGTGTACTTTGCTGATTTTTCGGATTCATCACACGGCTCCTTTCCTTGTATAATGTTAGAAAAGACCGATTACTCCCATGTAGGCTTTTGCTGGAACATTTCCAAGTTCATTACCTCTGTAACCGGAGCCAAACGGAAACTCAGCCCTACACCATGGGCTGCATTCTTTTTATATCTATTTAAGATTCGGTCCGTAATTAGGCTGCAATTTTCCCGATTTGTTCCCACCAGCAGTACCAGAAAACGGTCTCGTGCCGGTTGGGTATATAAGTCGCCCCGACGCAGCGCACAGCGAATTGCCTCCGAAACTTTAGGCGTTGCATCTGCCAGCTTTTCCTTAGATGTTACAGGTTTTCCCTGCGAGTCCGTCATGCAGCACAGCAGCAAATATGCGCTTTGCCCCATACGCTGCAGCATACGCTCTACCGCACGGTAAACATCAATAAAGCCCGGGAATGCACAGTAATATGCGCCCTTTTCCTGACTGTCTTCTCTTAATGTATCCTGCAAATCCTGAATAGAAACCGAACGGTCGCTTAACATACTATCCAGCTGACGGCAACGGTTTAGCAGTGCCTCCGAAGGTCCTAAATCAAAGTCATCTCGCAAGCCCCGTACCGTTTCTTCGTATTCCTGCTTAGCCTCTGCATAGCGATGCAGCCGCATTAGGCAGTCGATTTTTCCCAGCTGAAACTCCTCCAAGCCGTACAGAGCTGCTGCACGTGTTACGAATGGCAGCAGCTCCTCTGCCTGCTCATCTGCCTTTAAGGTTTCTATCAGATGATTCACACAGGAAAAATACATTTCACGGTAATATGCCGCTGCAGCTGCTGCCCAGCCTTCGCTTTGCAAATGCGGCAAAAAGTCTCCACGGTACAGCGCACACGCATTTTTCCAATGCTGCACACGAACTTTTTCCTCAGCTGCTGTGCTTGCCTTTTTTACTTCGCTCTCAAACGTCTTTGCATCTATGGCAACATTTTCTTCACATTGCCAGTAATAGTTTCCACTATGGAATACAACCGTAGTGCCCTCCGGCAATCCGGCACGAATCAGCAGCTTACGCAAATTGCTGACTGTCACCTTCAGATTATTGGCCGGCTCTGTTGCACTATCATCTTGATACAACGTATCCAGCAAAGTATCACGTGGAACGCCCGCCGTACCATAAAATAAAAGCATCTGCAATACCTGCATGGCTTTTGTAGTATTGGTTCGTTCCAGTTTCAGCACTTGATTATTGTAAGTAAGGACAAAATCGCCTAACATGGTGATTTGCAATTTTGCTTTATCCATTCCAAATACCTCTGTTTCCTCCGCCGCGTCGAACACGTCCTTTTCCATTATTTTACATTATACTAAAGCGTTTTCGTAACTGCAACCTTTTGCCCCAAAAGCCGCCATTTACTCAATATCCTGCAAAGCCAAACCGACAATTATTGCAAATTCAGCAGTCCCCTTGATTGTACGTATCCAATGTATGTCTACGCTTTTCCGAATATACAGGTAAGCCTAATTTTTTCACGCAATTGCAGCATCAGTATTGTTCCTTTTTAGAGAAACTTTTCTTACAAAAACAAGTTATCGCAATGGAAAGTACACCTTGCTTTTTTCACTGTGTTTCGCAAAAAGTATTACTTTTGTACAAGCAAAACCAGTCTTTTGGGGCATTTATTTGTGCAAGCTTTACCGTTTGTTCATAGAAAAGGAGTTACTTTTTCATGAATTTTAATCATTGCCCCTTACGACTTTTTTCGCTAAAATATAGAGGTGGCCGGCAAGTCCGGCTGTTTTTTGTTTTTTGACAAAAGCGGAGAAAAGAAAGGAATCATAACATGGAGAAACTTTTCAAGCTGAAGGAACACGGCACCAACGTGAAAACTGAGGTTGCTGCTGGTATTACCACCTTCATGACCATGGCTTACATTCTGGTTGTTAACTCTGGTATGTTTGCTGAGCTCGGCGCCGTTAGCTACGGTGCTATGTATATTTCCACTGCAATTTCTGCTGTGGTTGGCACCTTGCTGATGGCTTTCATCGCAAACCTGCCCTTGGGTCTGGCTTCCGGCATGGGCCTGAACGCATTCTTTGTTTACACTGTTTGCTTCACCTATGGCTTCACCTACGCAAACGCTCTGGTTTTCGTGTTGATGGATGGTATCATCTTCATCATTCTGTCCGTTACCGGCCTGCGCAAGGCAATTTTTGAGGCAATCCCCACCAGCGTACGTAAGGCAATTCCTGCCGGCATCGGCCTGTTCATCGCTTTCATTGGTATGCAGAGCTCCGGCCTGGTTATCCCCAACCCTGCTACCGGCGTTGCTATGGCAAGCATGAACCTGCTGGGCGGTGCAACCTGGGCTTCCATCATGCCCCTGCTTGTTTTCCTGACCGGCATTATGCTGATTGCTATTTTGAGCAAGCGCAATGTTAAGGGTGCTATCATCTGGGGCATTCTGGGCAGCGCTGTCCTGTACTACGTATTTGGCTTCACCATCCCCGGCTTCTACGATGGTTTCTTTGATTCTATGAGCCTGAACCCCATCCACGCTTTCGGCGAGTTCTTTGATCAGGCATTTTTTGTTGTCCTGCGTGAAGGCTTCGACTTCAGCGCTTATCTGGCAAACCACAGCACTGCAAGCTTGGTTTTGAACTTCTGCACCACTGCACTGGCATTCTGCCTGGTTGATATGTTCGATACCATGGGCACTCTGTATGGTGCTTGCGCTCGTGGCGATATGCTGACCGAAGAGGGCGAAGTTCCTAACATGAACCGTGCAATGCTGTCCGACGCAATTGCTACCTGCACCGGCTCTCTGTTCGGCACCTCTACCGTTACTACTTTCGTTGAGTCCAGCGCTGGCGTTGGCGAAGGCGGCCGTACCGGTTTGACCAGCTTGGTTATCGCACTGTGCTTCTTCGTTGCAATGTTCCTGAGCCCTGTTGCTATGCTGATTCCCGGCTGTGCTGCTGCTGCTGCTCTGGTTTACGTTGGCATCCTGATGATCACCTGCGTACGTGACATCGACTGGGTTGACCCCGCTGTTTCTGTTCCCGCTTTTATGACCATGGGCATGATGGTTTACACCTACTCCATCAGCTACGGTATTGCTTTTGGCGTTTTGAGCAGCCTGCTGATTAAGCTGTTCACCGGCAAAATTAAGGATATTAAGATTGGCACTTGGGTTATCGGCTTCTTGTTCCTGGCTATGTTCCTGCTGACCCACTAATCTTTCGGATTTATATCTTAAAGGCTCCCGTTTCGGTGGGAGCCTTTTTTCGATTATAATAATGTAGAATAATATACTATTGTTTCCTTTTAATCGGTAAATGTTTCTCGTTATTTATCTATCATTATAAAGCTTGCTTTAGTAATGCCAATTGTTTATAATATGCGTATGGGGCTTATCCACCCCTTGTTATGTATCCAAAAAACTTTTGTATATTGAGAGGAGAACGAACCTATGGGTTTGGGAAAAAAGACTGTTGACGATCAGAATTACTGCGGTAAAAAGGTACTGGTCCGTTGTGACTTCAATGTCCCCATGAAGGACGGCGTTATCACCAACGAGAACCGTATCAACGCTGCACTGCCCACCATCAAGAAGCTGGTGAACGACGGTGCTAAGGTTATCCTGTGCAGCCACTTGGGCAAGCCCAAGAACGGCCCTGAGGCAAAGTTCAGCCTGGAGCCTGTTGCTGCTAGCCTGAGCGCAAAGCTGGGCAAGCCCGTTGTGTTTGCAAACGACGACGAAGTTGTTGGCGAAAACGCAAAGGCTGCTGTTGCTGCTATGGCTAACGGCGACGTTGTTCTGCTGCAGAACACTCGTTTCCGCAAGGAAGAAACCAAGAACATCGAAACCTTCAGCAAGGATCTGGCTTCTCTGGCAGATGCTTACGTTGATGACGCTTTCGGTTCTTCTCACCGTGCACACTGCTCTACCGCAGGTGTTACCGACTACATCAAGGACACCGCTGTTGGCTACCTGATGGAAAAGGAAATCAAGTATCTGGGCAACGCTGTTAACAACCCCGAGCGTCCCTTCACCGCTATTCTGGGCGGCGCTAAGATTGCTGATAAGCTGAATGTTATCTCCAACCTGCTGGAGAAGGTCGACACCCTGATTATCGGCGGCGGCATGGCTTACACCTTTATCAAGGCTCAGGGCTACGAGATTGGCAAGAGCATGTGCGATGACTCCAAGCTGGACTACTGCAAGGAGATGATGGCTAAGGCTGAGGCTAAGGGCGTTAAGCTGCTGCTGCCTGTTGACGCTGTTACCATCGGCGACTTCCCCAACCCCATCGACGCTCCTGTTGATACCCAGATTGTTGATATCACTGCTATCCCTGCTGACCGTGAAGGCTGCGATATCGGCCCCAAGACTCGTGAGATTTACGCTGAGGCTGTTAAGGCTTCCAAGACCGTTGTTTGGAACGGACCTATGGGCGTGTTCGAGAACCCCACTCTGGCTGCTGGCACCCTGAGCGTTGCTGAGGCTATGGCTGCTTCTTCCGCTACTACCGTTATCGGCGGCGGCGACAGTGCTGCAGCTGTTCAGCAGATGGGTCTGGGCGACAAGATGACCCACATCTCTACCGGTGGCGGTGCATCTCTGGAATACTTGGAGGGCAAGGAGCTGCCCGGCATCGCAGTTATTCAGAACGCATAATATAAGTATTTAAGCCTACGAAGTGCGGCGGCATGCGCCGCCGCACTTCTATTTTGTATGTAACGAACGAAGGAGCGTATTTAGTATGGATAAGCAGAACCGTAAGGCTGTTATTGCCGGTAACTGGAAAATGAATAAGACCGCTTCTGAGGCTAAAGTTTTAATCAGCGAGCTGATTCCCGCTGTAAAAGACGCAGGCTGTGAAGTTGTTATCTGCACTCCCTATACCTCTCTGGCAACCGCAGTGGAAATGACCAAGGGCACCAACATCAAGGTTGGCGCTGAAAACGTTCACTTTGAAAAGTCCGGCGCATTTACCGGCGAAATCAGTGCTGATATGCTGGTTGATTTGGGCGTTGAGTATGTCATTACCGGCCACAGTGAACGCCGCCAGTATTTTGGCGAAACCGACCAGACCGTCAACAAGCGCAGCTTGGCTGCTTTGAACGCCGGCCTGAAGGTTATCATCTGCGTAGGCGAGAGCCTGCAGCAGCGTGAGGAAGGCGTCACTGAGGAGCTGGTCCGTATGCAGACCAAGATTGCCCTACGTGATGTTACCGCAGAGCAGATGGCAAATGTCATCATTGCTTACGAGCCCATTTGGGCAATTGGCACCGACAAAACCGCTACCAGCGATCAGGCTCAGGAAGTCTGCGCACAGATTCGCAAGGTTCTGGGCGAGCTGTACGGCGAAGACATTGCCAAGACTGTTACCGTCCAGTACGGTGGCAGCATGAACCCCAAAAACGCAGAGGAGCTGCTGAGCAAGCCCGACGTGGACGGCGGCCTGATTGGCGGCGCTTCCCTGAAGGCTCCTGATTTTGCAGTGATTGTTGACGCTGCAACCAAGGGCTAAGGTATCAGCAAACCTGGGCTGCGGCAATACACCGCAGCCCTTTTCATGCTAAAAAAGGAGATTTCTCTATGTCTAAAAAACCTGTTATGCTTTGCATTCTGGACGGCTTTGGCTGGGTGCCTGAGCAGACCTACGGCAATGCAATTGTAGCCGCTAATAAGCCTAATCTGGATAAGCTGTTTGCTGCTTATCCCCACACCACCATCGGTGCATCCGGTATGTCTGTGGGTCTGCCTGACGGCCAGATGGGCAACAGCGAAGTTGGCCACACCAATATTGGCGCAGGCCGTGTTGTTTACCAGCAGCTGACCTTAATCACCAAGTCCATTCATGATGGCGAAATGGTTAAGAACCCTGTCTTGGTTAAGAACATGAAGGCTGCTATCGACGCTGGCAAGGCCGTACACTTTATGGGCCTGATGGGCACCGGCGGTGTTCACAGCCACGAGGAGCACCTGTTTGGTCTGCTGGATATGGCTAAGGCTTTGGGCGCTAAGGAAGTTTACGTCCATGCTATTATGGACGGCCGTGACACCGACCCCCATGACGGCAAGCGTTTCCTGCAGAACGTGCAGGACAAGATGGACCAGATTGGTCTGGGCAAGATTGCAACTGTTACCGGCCGTTACTACGCAATGGACCGTGACAACAACTGGGACCGTATCGAAAAGGCATACGATGCATTTGTTTACGGCGAGGGCGAAACCGCTCCCGATTGGCAGACCTGCATTCAGGCAAGCTACGACAACGGCGTAACCGACGAGTTCGTTCTGCCTTGCGTTACCTGCGAGGGTGGCCGTGTGCAGGCTGGCGATACCATCGTCTTCCTGAACTTCCGTCCTGACCGTGCTCGTCAGATGACCCGTGTGTTCTGCGATGATGCCTTTACCGGCTTTGAGCGCAAGGGTGGCCGCCTGCCTGTGCAGTACGTGTGCATGGCGCAGTACGACGCTACCATGCCCAACTGTGAGGTTGCTTATCCTCCTGTTGACCTGAACAACGTTATGGGCGAGTACCTGTCCAAGCTGGGCAAAACTCAGCTGCGTATTGCTGAAACCGAAAAGTATGCACACGTTACCTTCTTCTTCAACGGCGGCGTGGAAGCTCCCTACGAAGGCGAAGACCGCTGTGTTATCCCCAGCCCCAAGGTTGCTACTTACGACCTGAAGCCTGAGATGAGCGCACCGGAAGTTGCTGACGAATGCGTTAAGCGCATCGAGAGCGACAAGTACGACGTTATCATTCTGAACTTTGCAAACTGCGATATGGTTGGCCACACCGGCGTATTTGATGCCGCTGTTAAGGCTGTTGAGGCTGTTGACACAGCTGTTGGCAAGGTAGTTGATGCTGTGCTGGCAAAGGGCGGCGCAGTTGTTCTGACTGCTGACCACGGCAATGCCGACAAGATGATGAACCCGGACGGCAGTGCCTTTACCGCACACACCACCAATGTTGTTCCCTGCTTGGTTGCAGGTGCAGGCGACATTACCCTGCGTGAGGGCGGCGTCCTGAGCGACCTGGTTCCCACCATGCTGGAAATCATGGAAGTCGAGCAGCCTGCTGAAATGACCGGCAAGAGCCTGATTCAGCACTAATTGATACCATTTGCAACTGACATCCGTATAAATTTACCGGATGTTTCGTAATCGAAAAGTAAAAGAGGGCGCATCCGCTTGGATGCGCCCTCTTTTTTTTGTATTCTTGCCAGCTCTGCTTTACAAATATAGTCCTCCACATTGTAACACCTTTGCGATAAATCGAATAGGCTATAAAAACCATTCTTATGCAAAGGAGACTTTTCTATGTCACATGGAACGCTTCGTATACAAACCTATGCGGCACGCCTCAGCGCACCTATCCCGGACGTAGTTGTAAATGTTATTGGACATTCAAAAACATGGCATGTCACTACCGGCTCTGAAGGCACAGCCGAAGACATCACAATTCCCACACCGAGCCGCTGCTACTCCTTAGACGAAAATAATACCACTGTGCGCCCCTACGAGGTCGTTGATATTATTGCAGTAAAACCCGGTTTCCGTACTGTCACGATTGAAGGCGCACAGATTTTTGCCGGTCAGCGTACTATCGCTCCCATCGAAATGATCCCCTCTTCCGGTGAAGTGGAGCCCATTGCCGACGACCCTATCATCATTCCCGAGCACGGGCTGTTTGCCGGCACAGGCGGCAGCGGCCCTGCCCCTATTACCGATTGTGTAGCCCCCGCCGTTTTAGACGAGGTAGTCATCCCCAATAAAATTACCGTTCATCTGGGAAAACCCGCCGTTAATGCCAAAAATGTTACCGTCAACTTTCAGGATTACATTGCCAACGTAGCTTCCAGCGAGGTATATCCCACTTGGCCCGAACAAGCCCTGCGGGCAAATATCCACGCCCAAATCAGCCTGGCTATCAACCGCATCTATACAGAGTGGTATCCCAGCAAGGGCTACACCTTTAATATCACAAACTCCACCAGCTACGACCAATACTATGTGCATGGGCGCACAGTGTTTGACATCATGGTAAAGTTGACCGCCGAAATTTTTAACACTTACGTGCGAAAAATAGGCACTGTAAACCCTTTCTATACCGAATATTGCGACGGCAAATCCGTTACCTGCCCCGGCATGAAGCAATGGGGTACTGTTACACAAGCAAAGCAAGGTAAAAACGCTTTGCAAATCCTAAAAGTATACTACGGCAATGATATTGAAATCGTCCGCACAACCAATATCCGTTCTATCCCGCAAAGCTACCCTGGCAGACCCGTACGTCAGGGGGACCGTGGTACAGCAGTTTACACCTTACAGCGCCAGTTAAATCGTATTACAAAGGACTATCCCTTCTTTGGCAAACTGAATGTTGATGGTATCTTTGGTTCCGCCATGACACAAACTGTAAAAACATTCCAAAAGCAATTTGGCTTAACTGCCGATGGTGTAGTGGGGCGTGCCACATGGTATAAAATCAGCTAGCTTTGTGTGCCTATATGCTTTATCTATCGAAAAGAATAGAGGAAACCTCCGCTGAGGCTTCCTCTATTCTTTTATTTTTTCTATCAAACGAAAATCTTCGTACACCTAAATTCAATTTTAAGTGTATCCCAACTACAAACCTATCTTTACTGCTGCTCGGCTCGACCCATATTTCATGTATCAAAGCTGTTACTAAATCTCGGCTCGGCTTTTTTTGCTCTATTACTGAGGTGATTCCCTTTTGAATTTCTTTTAAGTATAACTCGCCGGACTGCTTGCCGCTGCCATCCGCTTTTCGGTCCGCTCGCTCTTTTTGGATTTGCTCTATCTTTTTCTCCTGCTCTTGTTTCCGCTGCTTAAACTCTTCAATTGTGATGGCTGAAGCGTTATATAGTTCAAACAGCTTCTCAATTTTACATTTTGCATTTTTCAGTTCTCGGCGTTGCTTTTCTTCTCCGTTTTGTATTAAAGGCGAGCCTATCGTCCTTTTGTATATTTCTATCATATCGCCTTCCAGATACTGATAGTTTCCTACAATCCCTTGCAGCACCTCGACAATTACAGCGTCTAACTCTTCCGTATAAATGATTGGGCCTCGTGCAGTACCTGTTTCGCAGCGGTCCTGCCACGCTTCTTTTACCGCTCCATGGTAGGGATACCATGTATGCACATAATGCTTTCCCGGATGTACTGTGCATTGGATTAAGCCGCTGTACGGGTACTTTCCCCTGTTTACAGGCTTTTTTACAGTGTCCTTATACGTGCACAGCCTATCACACCGAATTTTTTCGGCAGCGTTCCACAATTCTTCCGATACAATTGCAGGAACATTTTCATCTGGGTACTGTATCCAGTCTTTTTGCTCCAGGTAAAATCTCTTATGCGTAGTTGTGTCCTTTAGCGTCTTTCTGCCACAATACCAGCCCTTGTACTTAGGATTACATAACGCATCTTTTACATTTTTTACAGATATTTCCTTCCCGTTTTTCTTTTTCAGTCCACGGCCTGCCAGTTCTTTGGCGATGCGTCTTGTCCCCATATCCCCATACACGTATAAATCAAATATCAGGCGAACAATCTGCGCTTCCTCAGGCTCTATTACCAGCCTGCAATTCTGTTTTCTATATCCCAGCATCTGCGCATTTCCATATACACGCCCTTTTTGTATCCCTCTCTCCAAGGTGCTTTTTACTCTTGCACTGGCATTGCGGCTTTCAGCTTCCGCCATAGCGGTATACATCGTCAAAAACACCTTATTCTGCTCATTTAAGGTGTTGATACCTTCGGCATAAAACTTCACCATTACACCCAGCCCGGACAGTTCCTGAATGGCATTCAGCGCATCTGCAGCATTGCGACCAAACCGTGACACAGATTTAACCAGTATCAAATCAAACTTTCCCTCACGTGCATCTTGCATCATTTTTTGGAACCCACCACGAATATCCACTCGTGTACCCGTAATCCCTTCGTCGCTGTAGGTAGCCACATAGCTCCAGTTTGGATTATTGGTTATCAACTCACGGTATGTTTCCAGCTGATTGATCATACTGGATTTTTGCGCCTGCTTTGTGGTGCTTACTCTTGCATAATCCACCACCCTCAGGTGCATCTGTTCTTCGGGTATGCCATCCCGCAATTTGCATTTCAGCTCATTTTTCTCAATCGGCGTTAACACGCTCTACCCCCTTTCTTCGATTTTTTGATTCACCATGCAATAAATATCTTCATCTATAATTTTTTTGTTAAGCAATTCTTGATTGACCGCTCGCATGATAATGTTTTCCACCATCTTTTTTGTTTGTCTGGAAAAAACAAATTCATTTTCAGCGACTTTCTCCATCAAAATCACCTCAATATATCTTATGAACGGTATAATCTTTTCTTGCACGACTTCTCTTTACACACTTGCATTTGCAAACAAGATTTTCCCCCAAATACCGTACAGCCCGTTTCTTACTTTTCCACAATAAAAACAAAAAGACTGGAAAACTCCAGTCTTTTTGTTTTTATGCATAATTAGTTTACTGCGGATTCGTCCAACAAGCGCCAATTGTTCATGTCAAAAATGTTATCATGAACCGTCAGCCATTTACCCGGCAAGAAGGTCGTTCCGTTATTAACGGCAACATCAAAGTCCCAACTAGCCAGAATGTATTGCTCTTTTTCATATTTGGGATCATTATTAATATCTTTTTGCGTAAAGGGATTTACAGGATGCTCCACCAATCCACTCGTAGCAATGGTAGGTACATCTGCATTTGTCATAAACGTATTATCCGTTGTAAACTCATTGCTATTAAAGTCCTTTACCATCAGCAACGGGTTATAGAACATCGTATCTACCTTACTATTTTCGTCAAATATCCTATCATCGAATTGACGTAAATCACGGCCATGATCCGCAACAATAATAATGCGTGTATTATCATACACTCCGTTTTCACGAAGGTAATCGAACCATTTGCCCAACTGAATCATCGCAGCCATATTTACTTGGTAGTGAAGCAGCTGCTGCGAATTTTCTACAGTCATTTCTCTTCCATTTACAGTAAAGCGTTCTTTATGCAGGGCATCATATTCTGTATTGTCCACAACAGCCGCCGGCTCATATTCCGGCTCCTTCAAAATCGTAGGCTCATGGGTTGTATCATTACTAATCATCAGGAAGGTGTTTTGCGAATTATCCATTACATTTGTAATGGTATGCAAATTTCTCAGAACGTTGTAGGACTTCATAAAGACCTCATCCATTCCAGTTGCCTGAGACATATTCAGGCGGTTTTGTACACCTATTTCAGATGCATTACCATTTCGCAACGAATTTGCTCCGTTGTAGGTACCTTCAGCATACAAAGTAGGTTGGAACATTACCGGGGCAACTTTAAATATGCTATAGCAGAACAGATTACGATTCAATGCTTTTTCAGAGAGACCTGTTTCTTCCAACGGGAACGTTTTGTAGTTACCCATTGTAATATACTTGTTTATATTGGGATATTCATCATAGATTGACAAATCCGGAACCCAATTATATCCTGCATACGTAGGATCACATACAGTAACTTTATATCCTTGTTGGTCAAAAATAACCGGCATAACCTTTAGCGCTTCATTTTGCTTATCTACCAACAACTCTTTATCACGCTTATTCATTTCAGTGGGAGTATATTCATAGCCACCATATAAAGCTGGTGAACCAATATTGGTAAATGGGCCGTACGAAATCGTATTGGGGTAATAGGTAAAGCCTTCAAACTGTTTTGCAACCTCCGGCTTCTCCTGGAAAATATACGGAATATAACTGTTAACTGCACGGTCCATCATAATGACCATTACATTCTGGCCATTTTTGCTCAGTGAGATATTCGGCGCATCGTCCGATATTGCCTGCATTTTATCGATAGCCGTAGCTGCTACAGACTGAATGTTTTGCATATTGACAACTGACATACCCACTACAGCAACCACCAGAGAAATATATGCTACTTTTACAATTTCCTTTTTCTTCTTCCAAATGAAGAACAGCAATACACATACAACAAGAATCACCATCAGATTGATTGCTTGTGCACGGAAAGGAATTACAGGCATATTATCAAAGCGAAGCTTTGCATTGATCAAGCCATAGTCTTTGCCAAAGAACATATAATCAACCGTTGCAACACCTGCAAACAGCCACACTGCAAGGCCCATCAGCTTTTTAGTAGCCGGGTTTGCAAGCATATAGAAAATGCCGAACCAAACCACAAACATACCAAAGGCCAGCATGCACGAGTTTAGAATGTATACCACCGGATTGGTCAGAGTCTGCATGTTAACAAACTCTTCCGGAGATGCATTAATCACAGCAGAGGGAATCAACAAGCCGGTTAATACTGCAACAAACAAGCATCCTGCATAGAAGATAAAGTTATCCTGCTTTGTCACTTCGGTAACTGCACTAATAGCCACACGCTTGCCCATATAATAGAAAATCAGCGGCAGCTGCAGCAGCAGCAGCAACGCAACCAGCAAGACCTGACTGCGTCTTGTAGGCATCTGATGCACAAACAAAACATAGCCCAAAAAGCCAACACCAGTCAAAGAGGACAAAATGCTCAGCACAAACTTCGGGTTCTTCATCTTTACAAAGATATTCTTTGCCAGAGAGAACAGGTTGTTCAGCGTCCAGTAGAATACCAGACCTGCCGGAGAATCATACAGCAACACCAGGAAAATCATTGCCATGCCATACAACTGGACCTTGCTTTTCATGGAAAAGCCTTTGGTATAGATGGCACCGGAAACAATATTAATTGCTGTCATCAAAATAGGCAGCACATTGATTGCCACGCCGCCAATTACCAGCATACCATCCGGTAAGCCTAAATCGTGAATCGGGCCAAAGGATACGCCCTGAATCATCTGCAGCTCAGACAAAAAATTATACGCTGCCATAAAAAACGGGATTTCCAACAGCAGCGAAAGCGAGCCCTTCAGTGCATCCGTCGGCTTATAGTTATTCTGCCGATAGTAGGTCTGCAACATCATAAAGCGTTCGTCGCCTTTGAACGTCTTCTTTATATGTGTAACCCAATGTTTTAATTTTTCTTCGGTATCTCGTTCCTCTGCCTGCATTGCATCTGCCTGCTTATACAGTGGCAATACCAAAAAATTAACTACAATACTTAAAAATATAATTGACAGTCCGGGATTTCCTATCACTCGATTTGCAAGTACAAATACAATTTCAAAGAATAATTCCAACGGCCCTATCAACAGGTTATACAGCATAGTCGGCACTGACATATTATTCTCCTTCTAATTCAATCCTGAATTTTCTTATAAAAGTCTTTATAAAAAGAACGAATCCAACACAACCCACAAGATATGAAACAGGTGATAAACGATAAAGAGGCTCCCAACATAACAACAAATTCGTGCCCATGTGTGCAAGCACAGCCCACACGATATTCTCACCATTATAAAGCGCCAAGCAAAAGACAAAGCCCGCCAGCATTGCAGCAATTATTTGCACAATTCCTGCATGGGCTATGCCAAACAGCACTGTACTAACAGCTATCGCAGCTGTTGTTCCCCATCTCTCGTTTGCTTTGCGGAAAACAAATCCACGATATATGATTTCCTCTGTAATAGGACCTGCAACAACAATTCCTAAAAGGCTAATCAGCGACGTATTATCTTTTTCATATTGTGCAAAAGTGATTGTCAAAAAAGCCGTAAATACCGCAAGGCATAAAGATATTCCCACTGTTTGCAGCCCCGTATTAAAGGCTTGCACCCTACCCTTGTGATTTCTTTTTCTTTTTGTGCTTTTTTGATACAAATACACTACAAGCGGACAAAGCATACAGGAAGTTAACGCACCGACTTCTGTAGTATTCAGCTGAAAAATCCCTGCAAAGACAGATGCATTTAACCCATTAAGCGCAATATGCGCAAGCATATACATCAGTGGTGTCCACACAATACTAGTGCACTTAGCAATATCTCTATCGTTACTATACTTTTTCACATTTCTTGCGCTTTTATTGCATCAGTTGGTCATGCTTAGCTATCAGATAATCAACTGTTCTGACTGCAGCTTCACCGCTATGAGCCCACGTATCTGCTCTGGCTTTATCTCGGCCCTCTTGGTACTTTGTATCATTCAGGCATGTATCAATGACATCCTTGATAGAATCCAGTTTGTCTGCACTCAGCTGCTGACCAATTGTCGGCAAAACAGAGAATGTCCACATTTCCTCGTCTAGCCAGCAGGCGTCGTACGGAGCTTTATCAAAGGAAATGTCTGCATAAATAACCGGCTTATCGAATACCAACGAGAAATCGAAAAGAACACCAGAGAAATCCGAAATAAGAATATCAGAGCGTCTTAATACCTCAAAGTTATCGTTGTCTCTGTTCCACTCAATCTGTGCTGAGTTTGGATATTTCTTCATCAGCGAATCTACCAGCTCTTTTTCCGAAACATAAGACTGCGGATGGGGTCTTACGATGATATGGTAACCAGTCTTTAACAGCGCCTCAAAAATCTTATCACCGTAGCGATTGAAAATGCTGCTGGGTCCCCAAGAAGGTGCCAGCAAAACAGTGGTTTCATGTTTTTCCAGCGGCTCTGCGTTTTCCAACCGCTTTTTCATTTCGTCCATGTAGGTAATGCCGGTTATCTGCAGTTCTTTTGCCGGCAAATTACGCAGTTTCTCCAGTTCGCGAATTTGCTTTATCTGGTATTCACCTGAAAGTAAAACCGCATCAAAATAGTCTGTGCCAAACATGCGATAACCCGTAATATCGCTAGCCGCATGCGGAATATGCACATAATACTTTACATCTCGAGAGCGTTTCCACTGGTACACATCCAGACCGGGCGTACTGGAAATCAAGATATCGGCATTTAACATATTCAGTTTTGCAAATGCCTTGTTGCCCTCTCCAATAAACTCACACTTTACATGCTCAAACTTCTCATTTAACGCAGGGTCATCCGGAGATGCAGTCATGTATACAATTTTCTGGCCACGCTTTTCAAACTCTCGGCAGATAGGCTCAAATACATTCCAGTATCTTTTACTATCAGTAAAAATTGCATACGGAATCGTATTCAGATTTTTCTTTTCCTGTTTTCCGCCACTCAACACAAAACGCAGCTTCATAAAGGTGTTTCTTAGTGCATAAATACCTGCACCTAGCACGCCAACCAAAATAGTAAACAGCATACTACCCGTGCCTGGGTCTATGTAAAAATGCATAACTTAATCTCCTCACTCATTATCAAATCGCACGCATATGCGCAAACCATCTTATAATTTATCATCAATCTACAATGAATGCAACTATTCTACAACTTTTCCATATTCTTTCGTCCATTTTATCTACTGTTTATCGTTTAATTTTCTCACAATCCAGACTATTTTTACTTTCATATGTGCCCACAGAGATATATTTATGTATCTGTTAAGGACTTAGCCGAGCTAACCAGTGAAGGTGAAGTGGAAAATGGCACTTTATCCGGCGGCAGCTGGGAGGGCACCGTCCTGCGCTTAGGCTCCCGTGGCAAATCTGTAGAGCAGGCACAATTTTGGCTGGACACCTTATCCGACTATACAAGTGAAATTCCCGCTTTAACCGTAGACGGTATTTTCGGAGCTGCTACAGAGCGAGCTGTACGTGCTTTTCAAAAGCTGGCCGGGTTGCCTGTGGACGGCATCATTGGACAAAACACATGGTCCACCTTGTACGCTGCCTATGAAAGTATAGAAAGCGACATCAGCACACCAAACGAGTATCCCGGCAAACCCATTCGGCAAGGTGACCGTGGCAGCACGGTCAAGCTGATTCAGTTCTGGCTTAAAATTGCACGCACTACCTACTCTGGGCTTGCAAATCTATCTGTTGACGGCATTTTTGGTTCCGGAACCCGCAGTGCCGTAGAAACCTTCCAGCGTTACTTCCGTCTGCCGGCAGACGGCGTAGTGGGACGCAACACTTGGAACAAGCTGCAAGAGGTTTACAACGGTGTTGCCAATAACCTGCTCAGTCCTACCTTGCGTCCCGGTGAATACCCCGGTGTTTTGCGCCGTGGCAGTACCGGCACCCCTGTAAAGGAGCTGCAATACTATCTTTTCATTATGGCGGCATACGACCCCAGTATCCCTACGGTATCCATTGACGGTGTCTTTGGCCCATCTACCGAGTCCTCTGTGCGTGCGTTCCAGCGCAAAAACGGTCTGACCGTTGACGGTATTGTGGGCCGCAATACGTGGGATGCCTTATATGGGCAAGCCAGTGTGCTGCGCCTATCCGGGCCGGTAGTTACCATCCTGCGTTTGCCCTATCCCGGTACGCCCCTTACCTTGGGCGATCAGGGTGATAACGTGCTTTACTTTTCCAGTTTGATTACACGCATCGCCTATTACTTTGAAACTATCGCAAAAGTGGGCTTAACCGACACCTACACTGTTGTGCTGCAAAATGCAGTTAAAGACTTTCAGGCTTTAGAAGGGTTACCACAAACCGGTGAAGGCGATGAAGTCACTTGGCTTGCCGCCGAGGCCCTCAGCTTAACACTGCTTTCCGCCGCCGGGCCCGAATCCATGGAGCAGCAAGGTTATCAGTCCTCGGACATAACCAGTGCAGGCTCTCGCGTACGGCAAATCCAAAGTTGGCTGGACAATCTGGGTAACCAAACCTGTGGCTATCCGCATACCGACGTAACCGGAGTCTTTGTTCAAGAGCAAGCTGACCTGATTGCCAAATTGCAGCTTGATAATGGGCTTTCTTCTACCGGCGTAGTAGATAACGCCACCTGGAACTTACTGAAACGCACTGCACAGCAGTCACACCCTAAGGAGGATTGAGTATATGGCACGTGTATTGATTTACGACCGATTTGAGGACCAAATTTACACCTATACCGGCTTAAACGAAAATGACCCCATGCCCTATAGCATGAACAGCACCCTTACTGTAAAAGAGTTTCGTGGTGTTTCCGGCAGCAATACCCTTTGGACTACCACCGAAGCCATGGAAGCTTGGAACCTAACACGCCGCAGCTATGGCGGTGGTATTCATGTGGGATATGCATTCCGCCGTATTTGGGAAGGCGGCCATGGTACCCGCAGCCAACACTATGCCGGACTGGCATTTGACGTAGGTCAGGGGCAGGGCGACGTAAAGCGCCGCAAAATCCATCAGGCCGCCGAAAACAGCGGCGCATGGCGTTATGTTGAGCCGCTTTCCATGACGCCTACTTGGGTGCACTTTGACCGCCGTTACGGCAAGGTTGCATGCAGCGGCACAACCAGCGGCTACCCTAAATTGTCCTATGGCAGTCGTGGCTGCTACGTTATGATTTTGCAGGATTCCCTTTCTACCTTAGGCTATGTAACGGGCTCGAAAATAGACGGAAAATTCGGCGGCAGAACCGAACGGGCTTTAATTGCTTGGCAAAAGTCTGTTGGTTTAAGTGCTGACGGCATTTGCGGCTGCAACAGCTGGAAGAAGCTTTCCGCCTCTGTATTAGGTATGGGGCGTACACCCACTACCATTGACTAACCCATAAAAAGGCGGACACCAAACGCATAATCGCCGTAAGGAGATTTTAGAAATACTAAAAACAAAAGCGGAGGGTATCGCATAGGATACCCTCCGCTTTTATTGATACGCTTTTTCTTCCAATCTGCGCTTCAGCCAATCATACTATTCGTATTTTTTGCGATAAAAATGGTGCAATCGCTAAGGGCAGCCCTCTAAGACCTTCTGGCGGATACTTCTTTATCCGGAGCTCCCTTTTTGTGCTGCTTAAAAAATACCCGGAATCCACTTGGCAAGTTCAAAGCCCGCCAAATAGGAGAATGCATTTGCAAACAATGCATAGGCCCAAACACTGCGCTTTTTGCCGCTGCTGGTTACCCTTGGCAGCTTTTTACTGTAGACAATACCTTCCACTAAAAACACAACCAATTCCAGCGTAACAAATGCAAAGCTGAACATCACGCAGCCTCTGTAGTAGTTTACAGCGTTCAAAACCACATTGAGCGCAAGCTGGGTTACCACATTGGTATACAGTAAAACCTTTTGCTCCTGCTTATTGCGCCAGCCAAACAGCCATGCAACCGCCAGCTCAATCGCAATGGTAACCAGCACACGGCATACAAAGGAAATGATTTCCCATGTGTAATCATAGCTTTTGCGTATCTGCATTCCATCGCCTGCGGCGTTTACTGTTGCAACATAGTAACTGTCAAAGGCATATCGCTCCATCGGGTCACTTACTAAGCAGGTGTTATTCTCCTTTACCCAGATAATCACCTTAAACTTCGGCGGCGACATATAATCCCAGTTCATCTGGTTTTTACTGTCGCAATCCACCCAATAGCCTAAAAAGTTATATCCATCTGCATCTTTATAAGCCTTGAATGCATCCCAGCTTTCTTTCGCCCCGTTTTCTTCGCTGTACTCACGTTCTATAGACCATGGGCCATAATACTCGTAGGGTGCAATCAGTGAAATTGCATACTCCTTGCCCTGCAAGCCCTCCACAGTTATATTCACCGACGGTTTAGGGCCCATATCTGCATGGGCCGGCATCGCCGCCATACAACTAAATAATACCAGCATTAAAATTGTACAAAATCGCTTTTTCATGGGTACCGGCCTCCTTTTTAGTGACTTCTTACCATCACTATAGCAAAAAAGGCCTTGTGCCGCAATACATTAAGCAATCTGTGCAGGCGGTACCATCCCCAATAAACAGCCGGACTCACTTTGCCGCAGGCACGCTGCAACCCATCCCTTTGCAAGCAGCAGCGAAAGATGGGTGGCGTCTGCCAGCGCAATCCAAAGCTGCGGCTCGCCCCACTCTCCGGTAGTAAGCAGTGCTTCCGGGGCAAGGCCTGCCAAAGGGCGAACCGCCTGCAAGGCAAACCCTGCCGCAAAATAAGCCGGAAGCCTGTTTTCCAGTTGATGGTCGAACGCTACAACCGCCTGCACCGAATGCTCCGGCGCACGACGTCGTGCCGCCTCTATGCCTTTCTCCAGCAAAAGCGGCAGCTGCGCCAAATGGCCTACCGGCGGCGTAAGAAAGAACCCCTTTTTACGTGACAGTCCTTCCAAACGGCGTAATTCTGCTGCCCAAGTAATATCCGCATCCAATGGCATTACCAGCAATCCGCTGTCCGGTTGCTGGCCGATTGGGCCTGTCCCCCATGCTTGGCCAACTGCCAGCATACGCATAACCTCCCAGTAAGGCCGATAGGCTCCGCTGGTTCTTGCCAGCAGAAAAAACTCTTCTGCACCAATCCGCCTTACCATTGTTGGAGCGACGGTTTGTGTTGTATGTATCATGCTCCCATTCCTTTCCACATAGTGTCACCTTATTGTATGTGAATGTGTGGAAAAAATTTCGGCCTTACTGTCGAAGCTGTAAAATTATTCGATTTCCAATACCGTATGCGGGTCCAGCACCTGTCCGATGGGTTTGGCAATACATAATGTTGCATCACGGTCCGCCGTTGTGGGCTGCATATTGATAACTACTAACTCGTCTCCCTGGAAATACTGCAGCAGGCCTGCCGCCGGGTACACCGCCAAGCTGGTACCACCCACAATCAATGTATCCGCCCTGCGAATGGCACTGATTGCACCGCTCAGTGTTTGCTGGTCCAGCGGTTCCTCGTACAGCACCACATCCGGCTTAATAATCCCGCCGCAGCTGCATCTGGGCACCCCTTCCGAATCCCGAATGGCATCCATGCCGTAAAACTTGCCGCATCGAGTACAGTAATTGCGATGCACTGAGCCATGCAGCTCGTATACACGGCGGCTGCCTGCCTGCTGATGTAAACCATCTATGTTCTGTGTTACCACGGCACGCAGCTTGCCCTCTTGCTCCAGTGCTGCAAGGCGCAAATGCGCCGCATTGGACTTTGCACCTTGTACCAGCATCTTATTCCGATAAAAGCGATAAAACTCCTTGGGATTCTGCTCCCAAAAAGTATGGCTCAAAATGGTTTCGGGCGGATAATCATATGTCTGATGATACAATCCGTCTACACTGCGGAAGTCAGGGATTCCGCTTTCGGTGGAAACACCCGCACCTCCGAAAAATACAATCTGATTGCTTTTAGCTAAAATTTGTTCCAGTTGCGGCAGCATGGTGCAAAGGCTCCTTTCCTACTTTTCCCATGGATTGGGTTGTGATATGATAGGTTTAGTATAACACAATTGCCATCTATTGTGCAGAAAGGAGCCTTTATGGGCAAACCAATTACAGCCGAATGGGTATGGTCTACACTTCCCATCCGCAAAGCAGAAAGTAATAAGGGAACCTACGGTAAAGTTTTGCTGGTTGCAGGCAGTATGCGCTATCGGGGTGCCGCTGCTTTATGTGCCGAGGGCGCAGCCCGCAGCGGTGCCGGTATTGTTACACTGGCGGCTATCGAGCCGGTTTTGGATGTGGTATTGCCCCGTTTACCTGAGGTATGTCTGCTGCCCATGGAGCAAGGTTTTCACGGGAACATTGCCGTTGAAAACTTGGATACTTTATTGAAGCAGGCAAAGAGCTCCTCTGTACTGGCGATTGGCCCCGGCCTTGGTATTTGTGAGGACACGCTGTCTCTTGTACCGGATTTATTGACCCAAAGTCCTGTGCCTGTTGTTTTAGACGCAGACGGATTAAACATCGCTGCCCGTCAGGACACTTTGCCCCACCCTTGCAATGCACCGTTAATCCTTACACCGCACCCCGACGAGATGGCTCGTTTGACCGGGCTTTCCATCGAGGAGGTCCAGTCCAGCAGGGAAAGCGTCGCCGCCGGATATGCACGTGCCAATCGCTGCGTTGTGGTATTAAAGGGCAGCCGCACACTGATTGCCGGACCGGAAGGTGATGTATATGAAAACACAACCGGTAATCCCGGCCTTGCACGTGGCGGCAGCGGAGATGTTTTAACCGGAATCATTGCCGCATTGCTGGCGCAAAAGCTATCCCCTCTGGAGGCTGCTGCCTGTGGAGTTTGGCTGCACGGTGCCGCTGCGGACAGAGCAGCAAAGCGTCTGGGCCAATACGGTATGCTGCCCCATGACATTTTTTATGATTTGGGCCAGCTTTTCGCCGAGCATTCCCATTAGTAGGAGGAATCCATGCACATTTTACGCATCAATAGTATGTTTGGCACCGTTGAGTTGGCTGAGGAAAACGATGCTTTAATCCGTGTCAGTCTGCGCAGTGGCGAATCGCCCGAGCTGGACGCTATCCCCTGCAGAAAAGCCCCCTCGCCTTTACTGGAGGAAGCCGAGCAGCAGCTTAACGAATACTTCTGCCATCTGCGTACAGAATTTGACCTGCCGCTTGCACCGCAGGGTACTCCATTTCAAAAAGCAGTTTGGGCACAGCTGGAGCAAATCCCTTATGGCGAAACCCGCACCTATGGCCAAATTGCAGCAGCTTTGGGCAAGCCCCACGCAGCACGTGCAGTAGGCGCAGCCTGCCGCAGCAATCCATTATGGTTAATTTTACCCTGCCACCGTGTGGTTGGTGCACACGGCGCACTGACCGGGTATGCCTATGGCACCGATATGAAACAGGCGCTGCTGGAGTGGGAGCAGGAATAACTGCCCCGCCTTATATAAGCGTACCGGTTCAATCGGCATCATGCAAAAGAGAATAATTCTCATTATATTTAATTTTTCTTTTATATTAGCGGATATTTTACAAAAAAATGTATTGACATTCGGGGCAAAATCCAGTATGTTGATGTTAGTAATCAGTTTATTTATGCTGACACATCAATGTTCGCAAGGAGGGCTTTATGGATTTATCTTGTATGCACAAGCTCAGCTATGGTTTATTTGTACTTTCCGCTGCTGAGGGCGATAAACAAAACGGCTGTATCATCAATACCGCCATGCAGGTTACCACTACACCAAATCGTATTACCATTGCAGTAAACAAGCAAAATTACACCCACGATATGATTTTGCACACCGGTGTATTTAATGTATCCATTCTGGACCAGACTGCCCCCTTTGCTTTATTCCAGCGTTTTGGTTTCCAAAGTGGACGCAATGCAGATAAGCTGGCCGGTCTTGCTGTTTCCCACACCGAAAACGGCTTGTTTTACCCCTCTGAACACGTATGCGCTGTTATCAGCGCCAAAGTTGTACAAACCATGGACTTGGGCACACACACGCTGTTCTTGGCAGATGTGACCGACGGTTTGTCCTTGAGCAACGAGCCTGCTTTAACTTACGCATACTATCATGCAAATGTTAAACCCAAGCCGCAGGCAAACACCGAAAATAAAAAAGGCTGGCGCTGCAAGATTTGCGGCTATATCTACGAGGGCGACCCACTGCCTGATGATTTTGTCTGCCCCATCTGCAAGCATGGTGCTATTGATTTTGAAAAGCTGTAATTTTTATTAGAAACGTAAAGAGCCCGGTATCACAGTTGTGATACCGGGCTCTTATTGCGTAAATCTTTACAGGATATAGAATCCCCAGCTGGGCAGCCAGCGCATACTTGCTGCCAGCCACTTGGGTACAGGCAAACCTGCCAGCACCGGATAGAACCAAATAAACAAAACCAGTGCAGCTATCAAAATGCCTTTTGCCAAACGTTTTGCCTTACAGCCTTGCCCCTTGTCCTCCAAGTTGGACAGCCAAAGCGCCGCTGCTGCCGCCAACATTGGCACACAGGGGAAAAAGTGGTACAAGAATGTGCAGCGTGTTACCAGCACCCAAGGCAGCAGGGAGGAAAGCGTCAGCACAATCAGTGCGCCGGCCGCCGGGCTGCCATCTCCTACCAGCTGGCGGTATGCCAGTGCCATCCATGCAGATACACCAACCACAATGAGCACCGGGCTTACAAAACCTGCAATGCTGGCCACCATACCCTCCGGCAAGCCGCTGCCGCTGTAATACCATACTGGGCGAGCGTCCAGCAGCCAGCTATACCACTCCGACGCAAAGGGATGGGTTGCATCCAATCGAGAATGATACCAATACATACTCTGCTGGCAGCCCCACCATTCTTTTAAGCCAAAGCTCGGGTCACGCATCACATAAGGCAGATAGCCTGCCAGATAAATACCAAACGGAATAATCACATAAAACAGTACGCCGCCGCCCAGAGCCATTGCAACTTCCTTTTTCAATCTTGCTTTGCCATTGGGCTGCTTTTGCAATGCACAGCCACGCTGCCACAAAGCACCAAAATACAGGATTGCAAGCCCTGCGCCTGCATACAAGCCTGTCCATTTGGAAGCACAGCCAAAGCCGAATGCAATACCGCCCAGAGCCATGGGCAGGATGGATTTACCCACACCTTTTTCCAGCACGCTGCGACAGTACCACAGCATCATATCTGCGCCCAGAATGATAAACAGCACCACGTAGCTGTCGATGGTTGCCAAGCGGCTCTGGCTAAAGCGCATAAAATCCAGCGACAGCAGAATAGCTGCAAACCAAGCCAGCCAAGGCTTGCGTGTTAAACGGCGCACAAAATCATACAGGGCAGGCACCATCAGTACACCAAACAGTGTACCTGCAAATCGCCAGCCAAAACCTGTCATACCAAACAACGCAATGCCCATTGCAATAAAGTTTTTGCCCATGGGCGGGTGTGTGGTTTCATACACCTGCATTTTGTGCAGATGCTCATAGCCGGTACGCGCATGATAAATCTCGTCAAAGTAGAAGCTGTTCAGCTGGCTGATTTTTTTCGGCACCAGCTGCTGCTCGTCAATCAGGGCGCAGCCCTGCTGTGCAGTTACTGCAAGCGGCGCACCTGCCTCATCACGGAAAGACAGCTCAATTACCTGTCCGTCATACACTGTAACCGTATACGGTGCTTTTGCCTGCGACAGATAAAAGCGATTCCACTTAAAGGTGCTGCCGTGGTTCAGGTCTGTTTCCACCTGTATCTCACCTGCTGCATCTGTAATGGTCAGCTTTCCGTTATTATGGGTAGAGATACCGCTATACACCCATATTTCCTGTGCGTCGCCTTGGGTATCAATGGTAAACTGTGCTGTTCCGCCGCCGTTGGTATCCACATGGGTTTGAGGAGCGGTCAAATCGCCCAGATATGCAAAACTAACCACAGCTACTACAAGGGTCAGCCCTGCTAACAACCACGCTTCACGCTTTGTCCATGCAGGCACAGGACTCCCAAACGGTTCCGGCTTTGCCGCAGCTTCGCTGCGCTTTTGCTGCTGTTTCCAGATAGGCGGCGCTATGCTGCACAGCTGCCAGCATTCCCGCAGGAGCAGCACAAACAGAATGGTTTCCGCCAAACCTACGCTGCGCAGCACCAGTGCATGGGTAACACTTCGCAAGAATTCATCGTCGGTTCCCACTGTAGTATATACCAGTGCCATATTCAGCAGACTAGTAAGTGCCAAACCCCAGCTGATACCCAGCATACGCTTACTTGCCAAGCGAGCTGCCGCTGCAATTAAAAGCACCACACCAAAAATCAGGTAGCGCTCGTGCATCCGGTGGCTAACGGTAAACACACCTACAACATAGGCTGCTGCCAGCAGCAGCGGGCTGAATTTCCCCTGCTTTTGCAGTTTCATGGACCAGACAAACGCCCATACGCTCAAAACGGTAAGCAGGATTTTGCCCAAGGTCTGCCAGCTAATGAATGATAGGCCAAACCAATAAACCATATCGGTTTGGGGTACCCACTCGCCGCCCATAAATGCCATCATATTGGCTGCATTGATGGTTGCATAGGGGTAGCTGGTAGCCGTAGTAAAGTACTTTTCCATCAGGCCCTGTATCAGCCCGGAAAAGCCCCAGAACGGTAACCCGCACGCCAAAACCGGCACCAGAGCAACTACTGCACCCGCTGCGCCCGTTTTCACAGCCTTCCAGCGAGCCTTTGCGTCCTCTGCAAACAGAATCGGCAGCAAAAAACAGATGGCAAGCGCAGGGCCCGCCAGCAGAGCCTGCGGTTTAATCGCCAGCGCCAAGCCAAAATACAGCGCACCTGTCAACCAGCATTTTTCCTCTATCAAGGCAAAGCAGCAAAGCATCAGCAGGCTGAATACGCCGTCAATCTGCCCCCATGCGCCGCTGTTAAACAGCAATGCCGGGCACAGCATAGCTGCACCTGCACAGCGCAGGGCCCACTTTGCGTTTGTACGGCGCAAGGCCAAATGGTATATCATCACACCGCACAACGCCGTTGCCAGTGACGGCCAAAATGCCAAAACCATACGGCGCAAAGCCTGCGCCTGATACGGTATCACTGTCAGCAGTTTGCCCGGCAGCCACAGCATCAGGATATATCCGGGGGGATAATCGCAAAAGTAATCCGGAGCGTAAAACTCCGCCGGGCCAACACTTGCTACGTGCATTGCCCACGACTGAAAACAGCCTACATCGTAACCGTAGCCTTCTGTAACAGCAGCAAGCCCCAATTGTACCAAAAGGGACACTATTACCAACGCCCAAAGCTTACGCTGTGCCGTGCGCTCAGCCTGTACTGGTATCTCCATCAGGTATTTCCTCTCTATTATTGCAAAATCCCTGCCGCAGCAGGGATTTTGCATTGTCGATACACTATATTGCGGATAGCATTAAATCTTGCTCAGCTGCGGGCCCTGTGCCGTATCCTTTACGGCCCAGCCCAGCTCAGTCAGCTGCGCACGGATTGCGTCAGCAGTTGCCCAGTCCTTAGCCTTTTTTGCTGCGGCACGCTGCTCGACCAAAGCAGTTACCTCTGCGGGCACTTCGTCCTTTTTACGGTTATACAGCAGGCCCAACACATCGGTCAGCTCATCAAACATCACTGCTGCTGCCTCCAAACTTGCCTTGGTTGCCGTTGCACTCAGGGTATTGATGTCCTTGACCAAATCAAAGATAGAAGCCAAAGCGTCCGGAGTATTCAGGTCGTCATCCATAGCAGCACGGAACTTGGTGCGTGCCTGAGCAGCCTTTTCCACCAGCGTTTCGTCTGTGCCGAATTCAGCCTTTGTCAATGCAAAGTCCAGATTCTCACGGCAGGTGTACAGACGCTCCAGACTGTTCTTGCAGCTTTCAATCAGTTCAACCGTATAGTTCAGGGGCATACGGTAGCCTGCTGTCAGCATAAAGTAACGAATCGGCTCGTAACCATACAGGTTTGCCACGTCACGCACTGTAAAGAAGTTATGCAGGCTCTTGGACATCTTCTGGTTGTCCACGTTGATAAAGCCGTTATGCATCCAGTAGCGTGCAAAGGTGCAGCCGTTTGCGCACTCAGACTGTGCAATTTCGTTTTCGTGATGGGGGAAAACCAAGTCCTGACCACCGCAGTGCAGGTCAATAGTCTTGCCCAAGTGGGTGCGGCTCATAGCGCTGCACTCGATATGCCAACCGGGACGGCCCATGCCGTAGGGGCTCTCCCACGCGGGTTCGCCGGGCTTGGCAGCCTTCCACACAGCAAAGTCGGCAGGGTCTTCCTTCAAATCGTCGTCCATCTTGCTGCGCAGGGCGCGGTTGCCGCTTTCCAAATCTTCCAGATTCAGATGGCTCAGCTTGCCATAGTTGGGGTCACTCTTTACACGGAAGTATACGTCGCCGTTTTTTGCAACGTATGCATGGCCGCTTTCAATCAGGTCTGCAACGATAGCCAAAATCTCGTTGATATGCTCAGTAGCACGGGGCTGAACGGTAGGCTTTTTGCAGTTCAGGCCCTCGGCATCTTTCAGATATTCGGCCTCAAAGCGCTGTGCCACAGCCTGCATGGAGGTACCTTCCTCCTTGCCTTTGGCAATCAGCTTGTCGTCGATATCTGTAATATTGGACACATACAGCACTTTATTCCCCAAAGACTCCAAATACCGGCGCAGGGTATCAAATACAATCAGGGGGCGTGCGTTGCCAATGTGGATATAGTTATAAACAGTAGGGCCGCAAACATAAATACGATACTCACCCGGCACCTGCGGGATAAATTCTTCCTTTTTACGGGTCATCGTGTTAAAAATCTGCATAATTGAATACTCCTTTTCCGACGATTACCAAAGACCGAAAAACAAAAAACGCCCCGTCCACCCTTTTGGGCAGACGGAGGCGATTATACTTCGCGGTTCCACTCCGGTTTTCTCACTCGAAACGGTCGATAACGGGACCTTGTCCGCAAAGGGATACTAAGCTTCCCCCTTTGTGCTCTCGGGCGCACTTCGCAGTTTCCCTATATCCGGGCAGACTTTCAGCCGGGGGCCTGCCCTCTCTGTGGATGGTAAAACAGCTACTTTACCCGATACTAACGCATTTGTACCCTTTTATTATACTGGGCAAAATCTGGCAAGTCAAGCCGCTTTTGCTATGGAAAACAGCCACTTTTCTGCGCTTTACTTTTCCAAAGTGCTGTGCCATAATAAAACCTATAATGCTTTGGACGTGAATTTTACTTGGGGAGGGGAAAGGATATGAGTAAAGTTTATATTCCACAAGGATATACACCAAAACTGAACTTGTATGATACGCAAAAGGCCATTGGTACTATTAAGCGACTGTTTGCAGATACTTTATGTGCTACTTTGGGGTTGCACCGTGTATCTGCCCCGCTGTTTTTGGAAACCAACACCGGTCTTAACGACGATTTAAGCGGTGTAGAACGCAAGGTTACCTTTGACATTAAAGATACCGGCACACAGGCCGAGGTTGTACAAAGCCTTGCAAAGTGGAAGCGGCAGGCCCTTAAGGAGTACGGGTTCCATGTAGGCAAGGGCTTATATACCGACATGAACGCAATCCGCCGGGAGGAAGAACTGGACAACCTGCATTCGATTTACGTGGACCAGTGGGACTGGGAAAAGGTCATCACCGAGCAGGACCGCACTGAGGAATACTTAAAGCGAGTGGTGCGTGCGATTGTGGCCGCTGTATGCGCTACCGAAATGAATCTGCACGCAACCTTTCCGCAATTAGAGGGGTTGCCCCTGCACAGCCCGCACGTAACCTTTGTTACGACGCAGCAGCTGGAAGATTTATATCCCGACCTTACCCCCAAAGAGCGTGAAAACGCATTTGTACGTGCCAACTCCACCACCTTTTTAATGAAAATCGGCAAAAAGCTAAACAGTGGTATGCCCCATGACAGCCGTGCCCCCGACTACGACGACTGGGAGCTGAACGGCGACATCCTGTTTTGGAACGATACCTTGGGTTGCAGCTTTGAGCTGAGCAGTATGGGTATTCGTGTCAGCCCGGAAAGTTTGGATGCACAGCTGCGCATTGCCGGTTGTGACGACCGACGCACTCTGCCTTTCCACAAGGCATTGCTGGCAGGTGAGCTGCCCTATTCCATCGGCGGCGGTATCGGCCAAAGCCGCCTGTGTATGCTGCTGCTGGGCAGCTGCCATATTGGTGAGGTACAGGCAAGCGTATGGGATAAATCCACCCGTGACATCTGCGCACAGGCAGGCATCCCCTTGCTTTAATTAAAATGAAAAGACAGGGTATATCGTTTGATATACCCTGTCTTTTTTTGTTTTGGAACGAAAGCCGTCAGCCCTTATTTTGCTGTCTGGATAAAGCTGCGGTTATCCCACAGGTACTTAATGCCGGACAGTGCAGTAACCACTGCAACCAGCCAGCACAGGCCCTGCGTAATGCTGCTTAGTACAGCCTCGTTGCCTGTACCTGCCAAACCAACTGCAAAGTAGTAGAAGATGATTGTCAGCATCTGCAGCACGGTTTTTACCTTACCCCAGATATTTGCAGCAATTACCTTGCCGTCCTTTGCACCTGCCGCTACCATGCGCAGGCCGGAAACGGAAAACTCACGTGCCAGAATGATTGCCAGCACAATCGGGCTGCACACGCCGTCACGCATCATGTACAAAAATGCAACTGTAGTCAGCAGCTTATCAGCCAAAGGGTCTGCAAACTTGCCGAAGTCTGTAACCATGTGCCACTTGCGTGCCAAATGGCCATCCAAAAAATCCGTAAAACTAGCGGCTGCAAATACCACACCCGCCACTATGTAGATGGTAGGGTTAAAGCTGCCTGTACCAAACTGCGACATTGTAGTAAACACCATAAACACGGGCACCAGCAGCATACGCAGCAGTGTAAGTTTATTAGGCAAATTCATTATTATTCCTCCATTCGGATAGTTATCCATACTTGTTTAACTATACACGAAAGCCCGCCCGTTGGCAAGCAAAGCCAAGCGGGCGGGCTAAAAATTTAAATCTTCTTTACAACTTCGCCATACAGGTCGTACAAATCACTCTCGGTAATTTTGACCTGATAGAACGCACCCGGATAAAGCGGTTCTTCGCTGCTGACACAAACATTGCCGTCAATTTCGGGAGAGTCTGCCATGGTACGCAGCAGATACAGGCCGCTTTCCTCGTCGATGCCGTCGCAGATGCACTCCAAAGTCTGGCCTACACGTGCTGCCTGCTTGGCAGACATAATACCAGTCTGCACATCCATAATAATATCCGCACGCTTCTGCTTAACTTCCTCGTCCACCTGATTTTCCATACGGGCAGCCACGGTGTTTTCCTCTGCGGAGTAAGCAAAGCAGCCCAAACGGTCAAACTGCATTTCCTTCACAAAGTTGCACAGCTCCTCAAACTGCTCGTCGGTTTCGCCGGGGAAACCTGCAATCAGTGTAGTACGCAGGGTAATGCCGGGAATCTCTGTGCGCAGCTTCTGCACCACGTTCACCAGTTCGTCGTGGGTGCTGCGGCGGTTCATATTTTTCAAAATCACATCGTTGCAATGCTGAATGGGCAAATCCAAGTAAGGCAAAACCTTCTCGTTGCGCTTCATTGCGTCGATAAATGCGTCCGTAATACGCTCGGGGTATGCGTACAGCACACGAATCCAGCGGATGCCTTCCACTGCGTTCAGCTTATCCAGCAGTTCGCAAATGCTGCCGGGCTTGCCCCAGTCCTCACCGTAAGCGGTGGGGTCCTGTGCAACTACAATCAGCTCCTGCACACCCTCACCTGCCAGCCAACGTGCTTCGGCTACGCAGTCCTCCATAGGGCGGCTGGCCAGCGGGCCGCGAATCAGCGGAATTGCACAGTAGTGGCAGCGGTTGTTGCAGCCCTCGGCAATTTTCAGGTAAGCATAGTGCGCAGGCGTGCCAATCACACGCTTGCCGCCCAGCGGGAAATCCTTTTTGGGGCCGTAGCTTTCCACTCTTTCGCCGCCGCATACACGGTCCAAAACAGCGCAAATAGCAGGGTTGGATGCACAGCCTACTACAGCGTCCACTTCGGGGATTTCTGCTACGATATCGCTCTTGTAGCGCTCTGCCAGACAACCGGTAACCAAAACCTTCAGGTTCGGGTTTACCTCCTTATAGGAGCAGGCAGTCAAAATATTTTCAATAGCTTCGGTCTTGGCGCTTTCAATAAAGCCACAGGTATTTACCAAAACAGCATCTGCCTCTGCCATATCAGCTACAGTTTCGTGGCCGGCAGCCAGCAGGCTATGTACCATTACGTCCAAATCAACTTGGTTTTTGGGGCATCCTAAGGAAATGCAGGCAATCTTCATATTCACACCTCTTTTTATAATTACATTTGCTGTGTAACGCTGGTTACTGCTTCCCTCGCTACACGATAAGAAAATCCACGTCTTGCCAGTGCAGCCAGAACTAAATCCTGCCTGCCCTCAGCCAAACGGCGGGCATACTGACGCTGTACCAATGCTGCCGCAGCTTCCAGCTCCGGGTCTGTCCCCGGCTCCAGCTCTGCATACAGTTCGTCTAATGTATCCTGAATCAGCTGGCGCTCTATGCCTTTACGGCGCAGTGCGTCTGCAATGGCACGGCGGGATTTATGCTGCAAAAACAGGCTGTGCGCCCTCATTTTTGCATACTTTGCATCGTCCAGCAGATGCAAACGCAGCATCTCAGACACAGCATAAGCCGCCGCTTCCTCTGTAAAGCGGCGGCACAGCCGGTCGTATAAACCTTGGCAGGAAAAATCCTGCCCGGTTAATAATTCCAATGCTTTTTCTCGTGCAGGCGCTGGCTCCGCACATTTTTCCGCCGGTTTACGGCGATAGCTCCAAGCCAACGTTTAGTCCTCCACCATGATATCCAGTTCGCTTTCGCTGGTAGCGGCAGGGGCCTTTACCGCCGGTGCTGCACTTTCCGCAGGGGTTACTGCCGAAACTGCCGGTGCTGCGGCTGCGGTGGTACGTGCACCCTTGCGTGTGGGCAGCAGCTTATCTGCATTGGCACGAATCTGGCCTTCGATATCTGCCATGATTTCCGGGTTATCACGCAGGAAGTTCTTTGCGTTGTCACGGCCCTGACCCAAACGGATGTCGCCGTAGCTGAAGTATGCACCGCTCTTCTGCAAGATGTTCAGTTTTACACCCATATCCAAGATTTCGCCAACCTTGGAAATGCCTTCGCCAAACATAATATCAAACTCAGTTTCACGGAAGGGAGGTGCCACCTTGTTTTTAACAACCTTTGCACGGGTACGGTTGCCGATAAACTGGCCGGAAGAATCCTTTAAGCCTTCTACACGGCGCACATCAATACGCACAGATGCGTAGTACTTCAGTGCACGGCCGCCGGTGGTTACTTCGGGGTTGCCGTATACAATACCAACCTTTTCACGCAGCTGGTTGATGAAGATGCAAACGGTGTTGGTCTTGCCAATGATACCGGTCAGCTTACGCAGTGCCTGGCTCATCAAACGTGCGTGCAAGCCAACATGGCTGTCGCCCATTTCGCCTTCGATTTCGGCACGGGGAACCATTGCAGCAACAGAGTCGATAACAATGGCATCAATTGCGCCGGAACGCACCAGTGCCTCTGCAATTTCCAAAGCCTGCTCGCCGGTATCCGGCTGGCTGACCAGCAAAGAATCAATATCTACGCCCAGTGCTGCTGCGTATACAGGGTCCAGTGCGTGTTCTACGTCGATAAATGCAACCTCGCCGCCTTTACGCTGTGCCTCAGCCAATACGTGCAGTGCCAATGTGGTTTTACCGCTGGATTCCGGGCCGTAAACCTCGATGACACGGCCGCGGGGCATACCGCCCACGCCCAGTGCCAAGTCCAAGCCCAAACTACCGGTAGAAATTGCATCAATCTGCATATTGGCATTGTCGCCCAGCTTCATTACAGCACCCTTACCAAACTGCTTTTCAATCTGAGCCAGTGCATTTGCCAAAGCGTCCTGCTTGCCGGCTGCTGCTTTTGCCGCTGTCTTTTTATCTGCCATAGTTATCGCTTCGCTCCTTTATGATTTTGCGCCGCATCGGGCGCAGCTTCTTTTTTCATTCGAAAATTATTATACACATTTTTTGCTTCATTTACAACTATTAGTTGTAAGAAATCAAAAGTATTTTCTTTCGACAGTAATAGAATACCCTATTAAAGGACCAATAAACGGGACTTTTACAACGGACGCTTTGCCAGCACGCAACGGTCGTTCCCTGCATAATCTTTTCTCGTTTGCACATTCGTCCAACCTGCCTGACACAACAGGGCTTCTACCTGTTGTGCCTGCTGCCAGCCTATTTCCAGTGCAATCCAGCCACCGTGCCGCAGCGGACGCAGATACTCCTTTGCAAGCGCACGGTAAAAAAGCAAGCCATCTTTGCCGCCATCTAACGCCATGGCAGGCTCCTGTGCAACTTCTGGCTGCAGCTCGCCCATTTCGCTCTCCGTCAAATAGGGCGGGTTACATAGTACAACGTCCAGACTTTCGTCGGCAAGTGTTTCGTGCCAAGTAAATAAGTCGCCCATTTTTGCTTCTACCGTCAATGGGGCCAGTGCCTGAACTGCGTTTTTTTCCAGATAGGAAAATGCCGCCGGGCTTTTTTCCACACAGGTAACCTGTGCATTGGGCCAAAAACGCTTACAGCCGATGCCAAGTGCGCCGCTGCCTGCACACAAATCCAATACATTCTGAGGGGGCTGCTCCAAAACAGATTGCAGGCTTTCCAAAATCGTTTCGGTATCGGCACGTGGGCAAAGCACGCCGGGGCCTACCTGCAATTCAAAGTCTAAAAAGGGCCAGCTGCCGCAGATGTATTGCAACGGCTCCCTCTGCACACGGCGTGAGGTATACTCCTCCAGTTTTGCGGCCTGCGCCTTGGTGAGTGGGTCTGCGCACAGGCGCACATCACGCCCCAGTACCAAGCGCACAAGCTGTGCTGCATCAAATGCAGCGTCCGGACAATGGGCGGCTTCCAAACGCTCTGTAACCAGTGTTACCACCTTACGGGGCATTATCCCCTCAAAACTTACCATTTGCCGTCCTCCGGATTTTCCGGCAAAACCGGTGTAACTGCGGCAATTGCAGCTTCAATCATGCTGTCGTCCGGCTCAAATACCGTTAAACGCTGCACCCATAGGCCGGGTGCACGAATAATGCGGGTAAACACATTATCGCAGCGGCCGCACAGTTTCAGCAGCTCGTAGCCAATGCCCATAACCACAGGCAGCAGCAACAGCTTATACAGCACACGCAAAGCCGCATTGCCCCACGGCAGCACACTGTACAGGAATACACTGATAATCATAATCAAAACCAAAAAGCTGGTGCCGCAGCGTGGGTGAAAACGGGTATACTTACGGATATTCTCCACGGTCAGCTCTTCACCGGCTTCATAGCAGGCGATGGTTTTATGCTCTGCACCATGATACTGGAACACACGGTGGATATCCTCCATATGACTAATCAGCACCATGTACAGCAGGAAGATGCCCACCTTGCACAGGGCCTCCAAAATAGTGCTGCCCCAGCGGCCTAAAGGTACAATCTTTCCCACCAAGGTAACAATAGCAGTAGGCAGTATGCTGAACAAGCCCAGTGCTAACACCACACCAACCAGAGAAGCGCATACCATAAAAAAGTTTTCGGCCTTTTCGCCCAAATGGTCTGTCAGCCACTTTTCAAACTTTGAAGGTTCCTCTTCTTCGTATGCATCGCCCATGCTGACTTTTGCCGAGTGCATTAAGTATCGATAGCCCGTAATCAGGCTGTCAATCATAGAGCAGGTTCCACGCACAAAGGGGATTTTTTGCCAGAAATAATGCTTGACCGGCTCCTGCACCACATCAAGGGTTCCGTCCGGCTTGCGTACTGCGCAGGCAATTGTTTCCGGGCCGCGCATCATAATACCTTCCATCAGGGCTTGCCCGCCCACACTGGTTTTGAATTTACACGTTTCTTTTTTCATCAGGTTCTCCTACTTGCAGATGCGGCTTTTTACCGGGTGTGTATAACGGCAGGCCTAAAGTTACCACCGTACCTTTGCCCAGTGTGCTGCGAATATCCAATGTACCGTCTTGCACTGTCATGATTTCATCTACCAGCGCAAGACCGATTCCGCTGCCCCATACTGCATTTTTCCCTTTATAAAATTTGGATTTCACATTGCTCAGATCTGCCGGCGAAATGCCCCTGCCCTGATCAAAGATTTCCACAAAGGCTTTCTTTTTCCCGGCCCAAACTTTTATGGTAATGCGCCCGCCTGTAACCGAGTACTTGATTGCATTATCAATTACGTTAATGAACACCTGCCGCATACGGTCCGGGTCCGCATAAACCGGAATCGTTTCTTCCGGCTCGTCATATACAAGCTGCAAACCGTTTTGGGTACATCTCGGCTCCGAAAACAGTACCGCATCTGTCACTTCTGCTACCAAATCCAGCGGTTGGGGCGAAATTGGCAGCCGCCCATTTTGCAGACGGGAAAAATCCAGCAGTTCTTCCACCATTGTATACAGGCGGTCGGCCTCTGAGCGAATGATTGCAAGGCCCTTACGGTAGTTTTCGTCCTCCGGGTCATGGATTACTTCCAGCGTTTCAATCCAGCCTTTAATGCTGGTTAGCGGCGTTCTCAGCTCATGCGAAACCGAACTGATAAACTCATTTTTTATACGCTCGGTTTCCGCCAGACCTTCCGCCATTTGGTTGATAGACGCATTCAATCGGTCAATCTCATCCGAGTGGTCGCCTTTTTCCGGCATACGCACATTCAGGTCGCCGGCCGCAATACGGGCTGCGGCCTGCTCCATTTTGCCAAGCGGCAGCACAATGCTCTGCACAAAGTATAAACCGGAAACAACTGCACCGCCCAAAATGGTTGCAATTGCCAGCAAGCTAATAAACAGTGCCTGATACAAGCGTCTATCCACCAGCGTTAAACTGGTAACCAAGCGCAGTGCCGCCACATCTCCTGCATTATAGGGCAGCAGCATACACGTTGCCATAACACGCTCGCCGGTTTCGGTTATATACTGCGCACTGCCCCGCTCACCATCTCGTTGTGCGTCCGCAAAGTCTTCGTTGTCTACGATGCTTTCTACTGAAACACCACTGGTTGAGGCAATCACCTGCCCCTGCGCATCTAACAGCATAAACTCAAATTTATCTCTGGCCTGAAACTGCTCTACCATACGGCGCAAAGCCATGCTGCGGGCCTGTGCTGCGCTTTCTTCCGTTTCGCCGGTATAAGTGTTCAGCTGCCCGATTATTGTGGAAAACTGCATTCCCATGTTCTGGCGGACGCTGTTGTAATAGTTTTGGCTGTACAGCCAAAGGAAAATGCCCTCCGCCAAAAGCAGAATCAAAATAATACTAAGCAAGCTGCCTTTCAGCCAGCGTCTGGTAATACCGCTTTTCACTTAGGGCAGCCTCCTTTCCACAATGTTTATCAGTTCCAGCGATAGCCATAACCCCATACGGTTAAAATATGCTTGGGGTTGGAGGGTTCATCTTCAATCTTCATGCGCAAACGACGAATATTTACATCAACGATTTTTACATCGCCGTAATAATTTTCGCCCCATACGCCTTTCAAAATCTTTTCTCGCACCAACGCTACACCGGCATTTTTGAAAAACAGTTCCATAATTTGGAACTCGACCTGTGTCAAGTCAATCGGTTCGCCGTTTTTCAGCAGCATGTGGCTGCTTTCATCCAGTACAAATTCGCCGGATACCATTTTACCGCTGTTCTCGGTATTCTGTGGACGAGATACTCGACGGCACAGCGCATCTACCCGGGCAATCAGCTCACTCACTGAAAACGGCTTGGTAATATAATCATCCGCACCAATGGAAAGGCCACGGATTTTGTCCGCCTCCTGCCCTTTTGCGCTTACCATGATAATACCGATTTCGTTATCTGTTTTCCGAATGGTTTCACACAGCGAAAAGCCATTCATTCCCGGCAGCATAATATCCAGCAGCGCCGCATCACAAGGCTCACCCTGTTCCAGCAGTTCTAAGGCACGCTCAGCACTTTCTGCTTCTACAGCTTCCATACCGTGCATCCGTAAATTTAAAGCCACCATTTCTCGGATGCTGGTTTCGTCTTCTACTACCAAAACACGCTTCATGGTTATTGAGTCTCCTTTCGGCTATCAAATTATAGAAAATGGATTCCACTGCGCAAGTCTGCCACTGTCAGCTCTGTTACATCAGAGGCTATTTGCGCCTGAATCTGTCGTGATGCCACCAATCCTATCGTATACCAACTGCTCATAGACGGCTCGTCCGTAATGCGCAACCGCATCAGCACTCTATCTCCCGCCAGATTACATACCTCCAGCGTGTCATTGGCTCCGTCTTTCAGCATCAGGTCGCCCTCCCACTCCTGCGGGAGTTGAATATATATGTTATAGGCCTCGTCCAATATTCCAAAACTTTTTACCGAGGAAGTAGAGGTAAAATCCATCCAATGCACAAACGAGTAGCGTTTTCCCTGCGTTTGGCTTAGCAGGCCTGTATCTTCTTTTTGTGTAGGAATTTCGACAATACCGTCTCCGTCTAAATCACGGCTGATTAAACACGGAGCGTATCGGAGCGAATCACGGTATAGGTTATCTGTTCCATCCAGCTTTGTCATTTCCATACGGTGATTGGTACTATCATACCGGAATACCGCAGATGCCAAATCCTGGCCGCCGGCACCTGTCCAGCCATCCAGCACAAGGAACTGTCCGTCTCGTGCGCCGGCTCCCGCTGCTAACGAAGCGTAACCGGAAAAATACTCATCCGAAAGCCCAATTGCAGGCAGCCGAGTAAATCCATCATTTGCCCCGATTAGCACTTGCACTTGGGTTTTGCCCGCACTGTCATCTGCCAGTACAATCAAATCCTCTACTTCGTCACCGGTAATATCTTCCACTAGGTACTGTGTGTAAGGTTGCTGCAGCACGGTTTCCAGCGAACCGTCTTTCAGGTTATACACAGCCAGATAGGTATCTCCTGCTGTAGAATATCCTACAAGGATTTGTTCTCCGCCGTTATTTTGGATAGTAGCCAAACGCACGGAATCCACTGTAGCCGAAAGCCCCTCTACTGTGCTTTGCACCTTCCAGGAGCCTTCCTCATTGCGCTGCAATAATGCCAGCTGCACATTCGCACTGCTTGATGCCTGATACAGCACCGCTGCATCTATCTGGTCGTCCCCGTCCCAATCGCCAAAGAAATACGGCGTTAAAAAATCGCCCTGATTGGGGTATTTGAACTGTACCGTTTCACCCAAATGGCTGTTTAGCGCACTTTGCACTTCTTTTGTGTCCACGGAAAGCTGCGGTGCACGCAGCAAATCTTCTACACCTTGCCATGCAGTACACCCGCATAAAAAAGAAACAGCCAACGCTAATGCCATCACTCGCACTAAGATATTTCGTTGCATTACTGTTCCTCCTTTCGGGCCTACTGCCGACAATTACACGCTATATAGTATAACACGTAGCCTATCCCCTGCCAAGTATGCATAAGGCTGCCAATGCGCATTTATCCAGTGGCACCATTACTTTTCAGGAACAAAAAAATGAGGTGCCAAGGCACCTCATCTCTGCGCTATGCAATTGTAATTAGTAGCCCTTTGCCTGCTCACCGTTCATTAGCTTAACGGCACGGCTTGTGCCTAAGCGGTCAGCACCCAGCTCAATAAACTTTTCCATATCCTCTACGGTAGAAATACCGCCTGCTGCCTTAACTTTGCAGCGGCCCTTGACACAGCGCACAAACAACTCGATGTCTGCAAAAGTTGCGCCGCCGGTAGAAAAGCCCGTACTGGTCTTGATATAATCAGCGCCGGCTTCCGGCACGATATCACACATAATTTCCTTCTGCTCATCGGTCAGCAGGCAAGTTTCGATGATAACTTTCAGAACCTTGTCGCCCACAGCCGCCTTAACTGCAGCAATCTCGTTTTTCACATCTTCGTAGCGGCCATCTTTCAGCCAGCCGATGTTGATGACCATATCCACTTCTTCTGCGCCGTTTTCGATTGCAGTTTTTGCCTCAAAGCACTTAGATGCGGTATCCATTGCACCCAGAGGGAAACCAACCACACAGCAAACCGGCACACGGCCTGCCATATATTCTACAGCCTGCTTTACATAGCAGGTATTGATGCACACAGAAGCACAGCCGTTTTCAATCGCTTCGTCGCAAAGGGTCTTAATCTGCCCCCAAGTAGCGTCAGCCTTCAGCAAAGTGTGGTCGACACGAGATAAAATTTCTTTACGGTCCATGTTTGTTCTCCTTTATTTCCAATCAATGTCAGCAGCTCTTTTTGCCCATGTGGCGGCCAACCAAGCCAAATACCAAGCCTGTAATAGCGACAGCCAGTGCAACAAAGCCCAAAATCATGCCAGTTAGTCGAAATCCGAATCCCTTTGTATGCTTTTTCATTTGTATAGCCTCCTGTCCCTTGTTCAATTTGCTTTTTTGAATATGATCAATTTACTGAAAACATAGTTCAGCACAACCACCACTACGTTAGACACAATCTTTACCGCGGTGCCCCACAGCCCCAGCCACTGGGTTGCAACTACCATGGGTCCAATGATATTACCGCCTACGTACATAATGCAGGCATCTATTACCAGTGTGCCTAAACGGCAGGTAACAAACTTGCAAAACTCCTGCCAAGCTTGCTTGCCATGTGTTTTGCTGGCAAATACCCACATACGATTTGTAGCATAGGCAAATAAAATGCAAATTACATTATTCAAAACATTTGCCCAACCGTTTGCAGCCGAATAACCAAACTGCCACTGAAACAACGCATAAAGAATAATATTGAGGGCTGTTGTCAGTACACCAAAAAACAGGTAACGGATAACTTCCTCATACTTTTTCCATAAATTACGAATGGCTTGCATGGCGCTTCTCCTTTTGGATTTTGTAGTTGCTATTGGTATTATAACACACACAATGCAAACTGAAAACACAGGATATAAAAAAGCCCCTGCCTTATTACAGGCAGGGGCTTTTGGTAGCTTGTTTTGGATTACTCAGCGTCTGCTGCGTTATCCAGCAGAGCCTTCATGGACAGGCTGATGCGCTTCTTGTCGAAGTCAACATCCAGCAGCTTTACGTTGACCATATCGCCAACCTTCAGCACGTCGCCAACCTTCTCCACACGCTCGTTGCTGATCTCGCTGATGTGAACCAGACCGTCAACGCCGGGCAGGATACGAACGAATGCACCGAACTTGGTGATGGAAACAACGGGAGCCTCGAAGGTGCTGCCAACGGGATACTCGTTCTTCAGCATCTCCCAGGGGTTGTCTTCGCTCTTCTTGTAACCCAGAGAAACCTTGTGGTTCTCAGTGTCGATATCCTTGACGTAAACTTCGATGGAATCGCCAACAGAAACAACCTCGGAGGGGTGCTTGATGCGGTTCCAGCTCAGCTCGCTGATGTGGCACAGGCCGTCAACACCACCGATGTCAACGAATGCGCCGTAGCTGGTCAGGCTCTTGACAGTGCCGGTGTAGGTCTTGCCCACTTCGACATTTGCCCAGAACTCTTCACGCTTAGCCTTGTTAGCTTCAGCGGTAACCTTGTTGATGCTGCCAACGATCTTGCGGCCGCTGCACTCGGTAACGACCAACTGAACGTGCTGGCCAACCAGCTGGGTGTAGTCCTCGTCACGGCGCATAGTAGCCTGGCTGCGGGGAACGAACACCTTAACGCCCTTAACGGTAACAACAACGCCGCCCTTGTTAAACTCGGTAACGTCGCCTTCCAGAACTTCGCCAGCCTCAGCTGCCTTAGCGATTTCTTCCATGCCCTTGCGAGATGCGAGCTTCTTGCGGGACAGATGGATAACGCCGTCCTGATCCATAACCTTCTCGACGATGAGGTCCAGCTCTTCACCGACCTTGACCAGATCCTCGACCTTTGCAGAGGAATCGTCGGTCAGCTCACTCAGCTTGACAAAGCCGGTCTGCTTCGCACCGATATCCACCTGGATCTCGTTAGCGGAAATGCTGGTTACGATTCCTTTCACAATACTACCTGCATGAACACGCTTCTCCTCAGTTGCTGCAAGCATCTCCTCGAAGCTCATGCTGTCATTAATTTCGCTCATACTGTTAAGTACCTCCTCAATAATAGACGATGGCGTTGAAGCCCCGGCCGTCACGCCCGCCGTTTTTACACTCCGAAACCACTCCCGCCGAATTTCGCTCGCCGTTTCGACAGCGTAGGCCCGAGTGTGTTTTTCGGCGACCGCAAGCAGCTTTTGGGTATTGGAAGAATGATGACCGCCAATGACGACCATAACATCGCATTTTTGGCTGAGGTCTTCCGCTTCCTGTTGCCTCGCCCACGTCGCATTGCATATTGTATCAAAAATTCGTGCGTTTGTATACCCTTTTTTTAAAAACTCCGAACATTCCATCCATTTTGTCACCTGAAATGTGGTTTGGGCAACAACATACAGGGGTGCATTGGCAATTTTTGGTCCTTTCCAACGCATCAATGTAGCTAAATCATCAAAAACAAATACTTCTCCTTTGGTGTGTCCAACAATGCCCTGCACCTCCGGGTGATTGGCATCGCCCGCCACCAGCAGCACTGCTCCTGCCTCACTTGCCTGCTCGGCAATTCGGTGGATTTTTGCCACAAACGGACAGGTTGCGTCGTGGCACACCAGCCCACGCTCACGGATTTCGTCGTAAACGCAGCTGGGTACACCATGGCTGCGCACTACAACCTCATAATCCGCAGGTACATCTGCCACATCTTTGGCTGTATACGCGCCCTTTGCCTCTAAATCAGCAACCGCCTGCGGGTTGTGAATCAGCGGCCCCAAAGTAGACACCTTTTTTCCCTGCTCCAGCAGCTGATAGGTCAATTCTACTGCACGGTTTACACCAAAGCAGAAACCCGCTGTTTTTGCTAAAATGATTTCCATGTAAATACTCCTATCAGAATTTGTTTGCCTCGTACAAATCGACCCATGCCTGCGTCAGTTTTTCTTTGCAGGCACGCAGCTTTGCCAAGTCACGTTTTTCGCCCATAGCAAGCTCCTTGGCCGGAATCGGCGTACCGAAACACACACGCACCCGGCAGAAAAGATGCATCTTTTTATCGGGTGTATCATAAATAATGCGGCACGGAATCATATCCACCTCTGCGGCAGATGCAACCACAAACGCTCCGCTTTTTAACGGCAGCAAATTTCCGTCTTTTGTGCGGGTACCCTCCGGAAAAACCAGCAAGCCACGGCCTTTTTTGCATTCTTCGATGGTCTGGTCTACTATGGCACGGTCCCCTTTGCTGCCACGTACCGATATACCGCCGCACTGCTTCAAAAACCAGGAGATAAACCAGTTCATCTGGAACAGCTCTTTTTTAGCAAACACACGCATCTGTTTGCCCCAAAAGCGGCTAAGTATCACAAATACCGGGTCGATGGCTGAAATATGGTTTGGTGCAAGAATAAATCCACGGTCATGAATCAAATTTTCACGGCCAATGACCTGAATCCGAAATCCTATGTGCCACACCAACCATGCAACCGGCAGCAAAACATAATATAACACCATAGTAGCTCCTTTTTGTTACTGAATATGCGTAAGGATAATCTGTTTCATTTGCTCAAAGCTCTGCTCAAAATCCAGCTCAGAGGTATCCAGCAAAATTGCATCATCTGCCTGACGCAGCGGGGCAGTTTCACGGTTCATATCCTGATAATCACGCTGCTGAATATCTGCCAAAACCGTTTCAAAATCAGCTTTCTGGCCCTTCTGCTCCAGCTCCAGCAAGCGGCGCTGTGCACGTGCCTCGGCACTTGCAGTCAGGTAGATTTTTACCGTAGCATTCGGCAAAACAACCGTGCCAATATCACGGCCGTCCATCAGGATGTTCTGGCTGGTTGCCAGTGCACGCTGCTGGTCCAGCAAAAAGCTGCGCACCGCCGGGTTTGCGCCCACTGCGGAAGCCGCCATGCCAACCTGCTCCTGACGAATCTCCGTGCTTACATCTTCCCCATTCAGGTAGATATGCTGTGCGCCGTCAATGGAAGCCAGCGTAAGGGTAATTTGCGGCAGCAGCTCCTGCACAGCCTGTGCGTCACTGGGCTGTTTGCCCTGACGCAGGGTGTACAAACCAATGGCACGGAACATTGCGCCGGTATCTACGTACACATAGCCCAGCTCTTTTGCCAAGCGCTTTGCCAAAGTAGATTTTCCGGCGCCGGAAGGGCCATCAATTGCAACAGAAATCATTTTAGAATCCTCCCTATTTATCAATAATAAAATGCATTAAAGACTGCGAGCAAATGCCTGCGCTGTACACCAGGCAATTTGCAGGTTATAGCCGCCGGTATATGCGTCTACATCCAAAACCTCGCCGGCAAAGTAAAGGCCCTGTGCCTTTTTGCTCTGCATGGTCTTGGGGTCTACCTGACGTACGTCTACACCGCCTGCCGTAATAACAGCGTGTGCCAAATCTCCTCGGTTGGAAATATGCACCTTCCAGTGTTTGCACAGCTGTACCAACTGTTGTTTCTGCTCACGGGTAATCTGGTTTGCCTTCGTGGCAGGGTCTATGCCCCATCGCTCTACCATAACGGGCTGCATACTGGACGGCAGCAGCTTCACCAGTGCCCCCTGTGCCGAATGTGCGCTTAACAACGCAAAATCACGAGTAATGCGGTCATACAGCTGTTCCTCTGACAAGGCAGGCTTCAAATCAATTTCCGCCACGTACTTATGTTTGCGCATATCGCCCAAATGGCTGGAAGCACTAAGGGTAAGCGGGCCGCTGATGCCAAAGTGCGTAAACAGCATTTCGCCCTGCTCGGTAAACACCGGCTTGCCGTCCTCCAGCAGTGTCAGGCTCACATTCTTCAGCGAAAGTCCCATCATTTTTTTGCAGTCCAAATCCGAAGAAACCAAGCTGACCAAACTGGGTACAGGCTCTATAACATTATGTCCTGCCTGTTCCGCCAGGGTATAACCGTCACCGGTACTGCCGGTAGTAGGGTAACTTTTGCCGCCGGTAGCCACCAGCACAGCATCAGCATAATACTTTTTACCGGAGCGTCCCTGTACACCAACGCAGCGCAGTTCCGGTCCCTTCTTTGCCTTTTTCGGGTGCTTGGGGTTCTGCTGCACAACAGGCTCCTGCACAGGCTGTGCCAGAGGTTCCAGCAGCAACTTGTCTGCCCCATCAAACACGATTTTTGCACCGTTGCAGTAGCGCAGCAATGCCTGCCGAATATCCTCCGCACTGTCCGACACTGGGAACACACGGCGGCCACGCTCGGTTTTCAAAGGCACACCCAGCTCCTCAAACAACTCCATTGCTGCCTGCGGAGGAAACGCTGCCAATGACGAATACAAAAAACGAGGGTTTGCACGCACATGCTGCAAATACTCTTCCTCCGTACATTCGTTGGTTACATTGCAGCGACCTTTGCCTGTAACCAAAATCTTCTGGCCCGGCTTTTCGGTATGCTCTAAAACGGTTACGGTATGTCCAGCCCGAACAGCTGCGCCTGCCGCCATCAAACCTGCTGCACCCGCACCGATAATCACAACTTTAGACAAATTGATTCCTCTTTCTTTCCCTGATATCCACTTACTATGCAAAAACCTCTGCAACGTATTCCAATGCTTTTTCCACGGTATCTGCGTCAGTGGTTTTCATTTCCACCGAAACATATCCCTGATAGCCCAGTCCATTCAGCAGCAAAGCCAGCTCCCGATGGATTCCGTGGGGCTGGATGGGTGCCATGTCCGGCTCGCTGATATGCACATGGTTCACCAGCGGCAGATACTCAATCAAATCCGCCATCTTTTCCCCATTCGTCAGCATATTGCCTACATCCAGATTTACTGCCAGCCCCGGTACCCCCATCTGCTTTACATAGCGGCAGGTATCCAGTGTGGTGTTCAAAAAGTTTGTACCATAGCTTGCCGCAACCGGCTCCAAGGCCAGCGTACAGCCATATTGTGCAGCCAGCAGTGCATTCTCGTTAAAAAAGCGGTCTGCCTGCGGCATAGCATCCTCACAAGGCATCTGGCGGTTGCGATAGCTGCCAAATACCAGATTGCTGCACTTACAGGACGCTGCAAATTGATATGCCTGCGCCAAATGCTCAGACAATACCTTAGCACCTTGCGCATCGAACAAATTTTCGGTTTGCCCATTCAAAATGCTTTGCATACTGGCAATTTTAAGCCCATAGGTTTGATATAAATATCCGGCAAACAATGTAGCACCTGTTGTATGTGCATAGGTTTCGTCCGGAAAAATGCGTATAGGGGCAATCTCCAGCCCTGCATAGCCAAGCTCTTGCATTTTGGCATAAATCCGCTCATCATCTTCTTTTTTCCAGCCGATGTTGCTTGCAGCAAGGCGAACCTTTCCCATAAAAGCAGTCCTTTCCCTTTTGCGTTTCCGCAAAACACATTTATTTTTCCATCTAACAAGAATAGATATATTTTTCGTGTAAAAACTACACACTAATACAGGATACAGTATAAAACAACACTGTATAAAATGCAACGGAAACCCTTTTTGCCGCAAAATCCAGTTCGCCTAAAGGCCTTTCTAATTGCATATTTTTGACGACGCCACGTAAAAACAAAAAACAAGCGATGCCAAGGAATACTCAGCATCGCTTGTTTTTAGAAATTACTGAAACAGCAGATTTTGCTATGGCGCTATAGCCGTCAGCGGCATTTACAACAATGCCTGCAGCCGTGCACGAATCGCCCGGATAAAGCTCAAACTATCCACAGCCACCGGCTCAACACCCTCTGCCAAAGCGCACAAATCTTTTGTCATAATGCCGTCATTCAGGGTTTGCAGGCTTGCCTGCTCCAGCTTCTCGGCAAAACTTACCAGGTCCGGCAGTTCATCCAGCTCGCCACGTTTTTTCAAAGCGCCGCTCCACGCAAAAATAGTCGCCATGGGGTTTGTACTGGTATATTCACCCTTCAGCCAACGATAATAATGGCGTGTAACCGTACCGTGGGCAGCCTCAAACTCGTATTTGCCGTCCGGGCTAACCAATACACTGGTCATCATGGCTAGGCTGCCAAACGCAGTCGAAACCATATCGCTCATCACGTCGCCATCATAGTTTTTGCACGCCCAAATAAAGCCGCCTTTACTGCGAATCACACGTGCAACAATATCATCAATCAGGCTGTAAAAATAGGTAATGCCGGCGTTCTCGAACTGCGAGCGATACTCCCTATCGTAAATATCCTGAAAAACGTCCTTAAAGGTGTGGTCATATTTTTTGCTAATGGTATCCTTTGCGCCAAACCACAAATCCTGCTTTACGCTCAAAGCATAGTTAAAGCAGCTGCGTGCAAAGCTCTCGATAGACGAATCCTTGTTATACTGACCTTGCAATACGCCGCCGCACTCAAAGTCATAAACATCCACCACTTCAGGTTCGCCGCCAATGGGGGTGTATACCAGCTGTGCCTTGCCGGGGCCGGGCACACGGATTTCACTGGCTTTATAGATGTCACCGTAGGCGTGACGTGCAATTGTAATAGGCGCCTGCCAATTTTTAACTACAGGCTTAATGCTGTCAATCATAATGGGCGTACGGAACACCGTGCCGTCCAAAATCGCACGAATTGTACCATTGGGGCTCTTCCACATCTGGTGCAGGTCATACTCCTCCACACGCTGTGCGTTCGGCGTAATTGTGGCACACTTAACCGAAACACCGTACTTTTTGTTTGCGTTTGCGGCATCTACCGTCACCTGATCATTGGTAGCATCACGATTGGGCAGACCAAGATCATAATACTCCGTTTTCAAGTCCACAAAGGGCAGAATCAGTTCATCTTTGATCCACTGCCACAGTACACGGGTCATTTCGTCGCCGTCCATTTCCACCAGTGGGGTCTGCATTTTGATTTTATCCATGGTCATTCCCTCCGCAGTTGATTCATTTTATACACAACAGCTTTACCTTATGTACAGCTGTACTGCATCATTTGACAGCGACAGCCCCCTATAAAAGGGACTGCTTAATCCACATAAGCCTGTTCCAGCTTAATCACACAAATGTAGTTGGGGTCCATACTGCGTGCCGCATTGCGCAGCTGCTCTACAATAGCGGCTTTATCACCGGTATAGCCGGCAGGTGTTACTAAATCAAACACAATATTGGTATGGCTGTGCCCCGGAACAATACGTAAATCATGTAAGGACAGGCACGTATCTATTTTTTTCAAAACCTGATTCAGATAGGTCCGAATTTCTCTTACACGTGGGTCTGTAGTAACAATCGGGTCATAATGAATCGTGACCATAATTCTATCCCGATTGAGAAAATCACGCTCGATATTATCCATCAGGTCATGGGCGTCAATCACGTCCATTTCCGCCGGGAACTCCACGTGCAGGCTGGCAAACTGATGTCCGGGGCCATAGTCATGCACCATCAGGTCATGGGTACCCATAACATTGGGGTAGCTCATAACGGTTTTCTGAATATGCTTTACCAGCTCCGGGTCAGGCTTTTCGCCCAGCAGCGGGCTAAGGGTTTCCTTAACCAGATTATACCCTGCCCACAAAATAAAGATGGCTACTGCAAGGCCCATAATGCCGTCCAGTACAGGCATCTGCGTCCAGCGTACCAAAAAAGTGCCTGCTAAAACACCCAAAGTGGACAGCACATCGTTGCGGCTGTCTGCCGCTGTAGCCATCAGTGTATCTGAGTGAATCAGGGTACCGATTTTTTTATTAAACAGGCTCAGCCACAATTTTACCAGAATAGATACGACCAGCACACCTACTGACAGCCAGCTAAAGGCCACATGCTCAGGGTGAATCACTTTTACAAAGGACTCCTTAAACAAATCCAAGCCGATAGACAGAATCATCACACTCACAGCAAGGCTTGCCAGATACTCGAAACGGCCGTGACCATAAGGGTGTTTTTGGTCAGGCTTCATGGCGCCCAAACGGAAGCCCAACAAGCTGACAACGTTGCTGGACGCATCAGAAAGGTTGTTCATAGCGTCTGCTGTGATTGCGATAGAGCCAAACATCGTACCTACCACAAACTTTCCTAAAAATAACAGCACGTTGCACAAAATACCCACTGCACCGGCCAGCTGACCGTAAGCCGTTCGTACCGATGTTGCCTGTACATTTTGAGAATCCCTGACAAATAAACGAATGAGAAGCTGCGTCACAATGATTCCTCCTAAGTTGCTTTTGCGTGCTGTACTATATTGACACAGTATACCACGCTATTTTCGCTTTGACCAGAATATCAGCGGAACAAAAACAAAAATGCCGCCCACCACAAAAAAGGGCAGGCAGCGTTTTTTATTATTTTTCCAATCCCAGTTGGTAAATGGTATTTGCATTGTCGAACATCAAGCCCTCTTTGTACTTATCCGGTACAAGGCGGTCGATAAATTCCACATAGTTGCTCATGTTAACACCCGGCCAGTCGGTACCGAAAATCAAACGGTCCCAGTAATCGCCGTAGCTCAGCCAGCCTTGCAGCATCTCTACATACTGGCGCTTAAAGATAAAATATCCGTCCAAGTCCTCCAAGCCTGCAAGCAGACCGGAAATATCCGCTGCCATGTTGGGGTTTTTTTCCAAAACAGCGGCAGCATCTGCCAAAAACGGATTGCCAAAGTGGCACATAACAAATTGCACACGGGGGTGGTCCGTTGCAATATCGTCCAGTGTAAGCGGGTGGCAATACTTCAGCTTTGCCTGACTGCCCTGCGTTTGGCCGGTATGAATTGCAACCGGCTTATTGTACTTTTCGGCCAGCTCATAGTAAGGCTCGTACAAAGGGTCGGTTACGTAATGGTTATCATACCCGGGATACAGCTTGATACCACAGCACTGCTCACGGCGCAAGTGTTCCTCCACCATAGCAGGCACACGGTCCGGACCTAAACGCAGCAGCTGTGCGCCGTCCAATCCAACGCAGTAATGAAACCGCTTATCCATTTGGTATGCATCGGGGGTGGGGTCATCGTTACCCATCACAATGCCATGTACAATATTCAGTTTATCAAACTGCTCCAGCAAATGTGCCTCACTGTTGATATGGCCCATCTGCTGGGCAAGGCTGTCTGCCCAAGGGTCTTCGCCAAACAGATGCACGTGGGCATCAATAATTTTTTCCGGCTGCATTTACAACGTCCTGCCTTTCACAAAAGTCAATATTCCTGCCCGGCTTTTAATAGGGCTTTCATGTATTCAAAGGTAGCTTGCTGCCCATTGTCACGCACCATTAACAAAAGCTTTTCCAGTAAAGCACGTGTTTCCGGGTGCAGCAAGTAATGGTCACGCCCACGATAGTAATAATCCCATGGGTCGCTGTCTTTATATGCGTCTTTTTGATAAATCTGGCTGGCAGCAATTCTGTCGCACACCATTTCGCACACATATCGCAGCGGCATTTTTAAGCCGTCCATAGGCTTGCCGGAGCCGGGGGCATAGTCTACCCAATACTCCAAATGATGCTTATTGCGGCCCTTATGATGTAACCAAGCTGAGGAATAGCCTTTCACACGCCGTTCCATATCATTGGGGCTGCGTGTACCTTGGTAGTACTTGCACCCGGGGATAAACTCGGTGGGCGTATACTTGCTCATATCATGCAAAAGCCCTTGGCGGTATAATCCACAGGCAAAGCAGTATCGCATTACCAACAGCTTATGGCTGGTAATCGTTTTGAAATGCCCCCAAATGTGCATATTTTCCTCCCCCTTTCTCCTGTCGCTGCGGGAAAAAGCCGCCCGAAAACGAGCGGCCTTAACAGATTCGTTTACTGTTCACGGAAACGAATGGTACCCGTGGTATCGTCCATTTCTTCCACGATAGCTAAGCTTTCGATGCGTACACCCTGACCACGCAGACGTGCACCGCCGGGCTGGAAGCCCTTTTCAATACAGATACCTGCACCTGCTACCTTTGCACCTGCCTGATTGCAAATGTCCAGCAGGCCATCCATTGCCTTGCCGTCGGCCAAAAAGTCGTCCAGAATCAGAACTGTATCGTCCGGTCCCAGGAACTTTTGGGATACCGTTACATTATACTCCTTGCCATAGGTAAAAGATTTTACAAGCGAAGTGTACAGCTCACCGTCCAGATTGCGGCTTTTTGCTTTTTTGGCAAAAACAACCGGCACATCGAAGTGACGTGCAGTCATGCAGGCAATTGCAATGCCGGAAGCCTCAATTGTCAGAATCTTATTTACACCGGCATCTTTGTACAGGCGATAAAACTCCGCACCTACATGGTCCAGCAATTCCACATCCAACTGATGGTTCAAAAAGGTATCCACCTTTAAAACATTACCGGCACGAACATTTCCATCTTTCAGGATACGTTGTTCCATTTCTTTCATTGCTTTTACTCCTATCCTATGCAGTAAAGCACGGCTGCTGCCCGCTTATGCTTAACATACATATTGCCTAATATAATCGAAACCGCCTCGCTTTGCAAGTTTTCTGCGGATTCAAAGGGCAATCTTTTATATCACAGGGTTTTTTAGATTTCTCAAGTCAGCACTTTCCGAAAAATCTTCTCTGTCTTTGGTCAGGCTGGGGTTATAGTACGGGTCGTTCAAAATGCCCTCACGGGTATGCACCTGATACAGGCGCTGCTGCTCGCCCGCAAATCGTTTTGCTTTTGCTGCGTCCTTTTCGTCCAAGCCGCGGCTCTTGCTCTCGTGGTGAATCAGCTCCGCATAGGGGGTCCATACAATACGGTATCCTGCGTCCCGCACACGTAAGCAAAAATCCACATCATTAAACGCAACCGTAAATGCCTCATCCAAGCCGTTCATTTGGTCATACACATCGCTGCGCACTAACAGGCAGGCGCCTGTTACAGCAGAAAAATCCTGCACGGTTGCAAGGCGGAACATATAACCGCTGCCGCCCTTTTTGTGGTATTTGTGGCTGTGGCCTGCATAGCCGCCCAAGCCTGTTACAATACCTGCGTGCTGAATGGTATCATCTGCATAGTAAAGCATTGCACCGCATACTGCCGCACCGTCCGGCCGTGCACACTGCCGCACAAGCTCTGTCAGCCATTGTTCGCTGCCGGCGGGGATTTCCACATCGTTATTCAGCAGCAGCAGGTATTCGCCTGCAGCGGCTTTGCGGCCAAAGTTATTGATTGCCGAGAAGTTGAACCCGCCTTTGTAGTACACCACCTGCAAGTTGGCATACTTCTGCTTTGCGGTTTCGTAGTAATCAAAGGTGCTCTGCTCTGTGGAGTTATTCTCAATAACAATTACTTCAAAGTTCTTGTACTCTGTACGCTGATACAGGCTGGACAAGCACTTTTCCAAATCGTCGATGTGGTCCTTGTTGGGAATCAGAATACTTACTTTCGGGTCGCCCTGAATTTTCCACAGAACACGGTATGTGCTGGGGAAAATTCCGTCCGTCACTTCGCCCTCTGCACCAATACGGGTTAAATGGTCTGCCAGTGCCTTTTTAGCTGCCACCGCAACGTAGGGTTTTGCCTCTACGCCGCCGCTGGTAGATGCTGCATGCACACGCCAGTAGTACAAAACCTGCGGCACATGGTAAGCAGTACCTGTTTTTTCCAGCAAGCGCAAAAACAGGTCATGGTCCTGACTGCCATCGCATTCGGGACGCTCGCCGCCAATTTGTTCAAACAAATCCCGGCGGAATACTGCCAAGTGGCAAATATAATTGCAGCACAGCAGATAATCCGGTGCGTAATCCGGCTTAAAATGGCCTACCGTCGGGCGCTGAATGCTTTTACTGAACAAGGCTTCATCGCTGTACAAAAAGTCAGGCGACTTACCTTCCTCACGCAATTTGTTGATATACATTTGCATCGTGTAAATTGCATGGGGTGCTAAAATGTCGTCGTGGTCTGCCAGTGCCAAATACGTGCCGGTTGCCAGTTTTGCCGCAGCATTTGTATTGGCAGAAATACCTGCATTTTCGATTTTGGTGTAAGCAATATTAACACCCTTAGCTTGGTACTCCTGCACAATTTTCGCCACATAGGTATGCTCTGCATCCGAAGCGTCCGCTAAGCACAGCTGTCCGCCGGGCGCTGTTTGTCCGGCAAACGAATCCAGAAACTCACGCAGAAAGTTTTCCGGTGTGTTATAAAGCGGTGTCAAAATACTGATTGTATCACCTGACCACCCAGTTTGTGTTTGTTTGCGCTGCTGCTCCAACACCGCTTTTGCCGGGAGGTATCGTGCCTTTTTTCCAAAAAAGCGACGTTTTACAAAGCCAGCCGCACGCCGCAGCATAGCTAAAATGCCCTGTTCTTTTGTTACGGTAACTGTGTAGCGTGCCAGCTCACGGATGCGCTTCAGCCTCAGGTTCATTGCGTCCTCCATCGGCCTTATTTCAGGCCAAAGTTTTCAAACTTATTGTTAAAGTGGATATTGTAGTACGGGTCTGCGCCTTCCGGCAGATAGTGGCCCCATCGTGCCTGGAATGCTGCTTTTTCTTTTGCGTAACGTGCCTGATTTGCTGCATTGGCTGCACTGCCATCGTCCAGACCACGGCTCTTGCTTTCGTAGTGGTAAGCCTGTGCCTCAGGGGTAAATACGTTCAAATAGCCACGCTCGTATAACTTCAGGCACAAATCCACGTCGTTATATGCAACGGCAAAATCATTTTCGTCCAAGCCGCCGCACAAATCATACAGTTCTGCTTTTACCATCAAGCACGCACCTGTAACAGCCATATAGTTTTGTGCTGTTACCAAGCGATACAAGTCGCCGACAGCATCACGTGGATGGCTCTTATGGCTATGCCCTGCACTGCCATTGATGCCTAAGATGACACCGCCATGCTGAATGGTATCGTCCGGATAGAACAGCTTTGCGCCAACTGCGCCCACATCCGGGCGCTGTGCATAGCTGAGCAATTCCGCCAAAAAGTTATCCGTCAGCACTTCAATATCATTATTCAGCAGCAGCAGATACTCACCTTCAGCCGCCTTACGTGCTGTATTGTTGATAGCAGAAAAGTTAAACGGTCCCTCATAGGTTACAATTTTCAGCCCTGCAAACTGCTGTTTTGCCTGCTCGTAGTATGCAAATGTTTCCGGGTCTGTAGAGTTATTCTCAGCTACCAAAACCTCAAAGTTTTCATATCCGGCATGTGCATACAAACTTTCCAGACAGCGCCGCAAGTCCTCCACATGGTCCTTATTGGGGATAATCACGCTGATTTTCGGTGTGCCCTCTACCGCGTATTTTACACGGTAAGCACCGGGTGCATCGGGCAGGCTCTCGACTATTGCATTGCGGCCTAAGCGCTCCAAATGGTCTTGAATCGCACGGCGGCCCGCCTCCACTGCATAGGGCTTTGCCTCCACAAGATTTTCCGCAGTAGAACCTGCACCTGCACGCCAGCTGTACAAAACCTTTGGCAAGTGCACAATCTTATTGGGGGCGCTCAGATTTTCAGTCAGGCGCAAAATCAAATCGTAATCCTGCGCACCATCATAAGTGGGATTTTCCCGTCCGCCTGCACGCACAAACAAATCTCTGCGGAACATACACAAATGTGTAATATAGTTGCAGCCGTTCAGGTAATCCGGTGCATAACCGGGCTTAAAGTGATACCCACGCAGCTCCTTGCCATCGTCCGAAAGAACAATTTCATCGCTGTATACCATTTCCGCATCTTGCTGCAAAGCAAGCGCAACCATTTCGTACAGCGCATTGGGGTACAGTGTATCATCATGGTCCAACAGGGTAATCCACTGGCCCTTTGCCAAAGCAAAGCCTGCGTTGGTATTAGCTGCAATACCCAGATTTTCGGTTAGCTTTTCATAGGTAATGCGGTAGTCACGGTGCGCAGCACTGCGGCATACCTGCTCCACCTGCTCATGTCCCGGCTGAGAAGCATCCACCAGACACAATTGCCAGTTCGGGTAAGTTTGCTGATGGACACTGTCCAGCATCTCATTCAAATACCGAATCGGTGTATTGTACAGAGGAACCACGATGCTTACTACAGGGCCGTCTGCAATGGGGGTTGTGCGCTGAATTTTCAGCTGCCGACGGGTCGGGATATCTGCCCGATGCTGCCACAAATCCTCGTGATGTGCCAATGCCACACGAAACCGAATATCACGGCACATCTGCTCAAAGCCGTCTTGCCGCAGAGTATGAATCATTCTCCCGGCCAACTCTGCAGCATGGCGTGGGTTCAACAGCCGTCGTGTCATTCCTACCACACTATCCTGCACGGGCGCATCTGCATTGCGTACCGTTTGCTTTTCCTGCTCTGCCATAAATGGATACTCCCCCATAAAAGATTTGAATACAAAAAACAGGCCGGGCTTTTCGCCCAGCCCGATTACTGCATTATGCCTCGCCACGCTGCGCCTTTTTATAGGCCTCGCAAACTACAGCGGTGTCACCGTTCATTTTCAAATCGCCATGGCTCAGCCACGCTACCTTTGTACACATACGTTCTACCTGTTCAATCGAGTGAGAAACAAACAAAACAGTTGTGCCGCCGCTCATCAGCTCCTGCATACGCTTTTCGCACTTTTGCTGGAACAAGAAGTCGCCAACAGAAAGCACTTCGTCTGCAATCAAAATATCCGGTTTTGTAATTGTAGCAACCGCAAATGCAAGGCGTGCCACCATGCCGGAAGAGTAGTTTTTCAGCGGAACGTCCAAAAATGCCTGCAGCTCGCTGAACTCTACGATTTCATCAAACTTCTCGTTCAGGTACTTAGGCGAATGACCCAGCACGGTACCGTTCAGGTAAATGTTTTCACGTGCGGTCAAGTCCATGTCAAAACCGGCGCCCAGCTCAATCAACGGCGCAATGGTGCCGTTTACCGTCACACGTCCGGAACTGGGCTTATATACGCCTGCAATCGTTTTCAGCAATGTAGACTTGCCACTGCCGTTCAAACCGACCAAGCCATAAAACTCGCCGGGCATAATTTCCAGATTGATATGTTTCAGGGCATAAAACTCATCGTAGTGCAGCCGGCCCTTTACCAAAGCCATAAAGTATTCTTTCAGGCTTTCGTGTTTTTCGCTGGAAAGGTTGAAGCGCATAGAAACATCTTCCACGCGAATGATTGGTTCCATTTCCATGCCTCCTTAAATATGCAGGACGAAATTGTCCTGTGTCTTTTTGAACACCAACACACCAACCGTCAGGGAAATAACGGCACAGCCACCGCATACCGCCCACATTTGTGCTGTCAGCGGCTTACCCCACAGTGCTACCTGACGGAACGAAGTAATATACCAGTAGATAGGGTTAACCATAACAATACGGTGTGCCAGAGAGCCTGCTGTAAGCATTGTATTCGGGTCGTAAAAAACAGCCGAAACATACATCAAAGCGGTAGTAAAAACCGTCCAGATATGCATAACATCACGGAAAAACACCACTAATGCAGACAGGAACAAGCCCACGCCCAATGCAAAAAAGAACAATGTAATCAGCGGATACCAAGACAGCAGCACCGTAGCGTGGATGGGGGTTCCGCTTAAAATCATAACAACAATCAATGCCACAAAGCTGAAAAAGCAGTTTACCATGGCAAAGCAGCATTTTTCCAGCGGGAAAATATATTTAGGGATATACACTTTCTTCAGCAAAGGTGCTGCGCCCAAAACGCTGCTCATACTTGCTGTAGTTGCATCATTAAAAAAGGAAAACAGCAGCTGGCCCATCATCAAATAAGCCATAAAGTTATCAATGCCGCCGCCACGCAGCTGGCCTAAAAAGCTGCCAAACACTACCCAGTACACCAAGCACATCAGCAAGGGGTTCAGTACGCTCCACAGCACACCCAGCACACTGCGGCGATATTTCAGCTTAAAATCACGGCTGACCAGATTCTGCAACAAATAGCGGTACTTCCAAAAAGAAGCACCATACGACTTCAATTTCGACAAGGAAAACCCTACCTTTCCACTCTGCTACATTTTACTGTAACACAGACCACGCTCATTCTATAATATCATACCTTATTTTATAAATCGGCGCAACTGCTTTCTGCCATTCCGCAGGCGTCCTGTACCCCATAGCACACTGCCAATAACAACTACTGCTGCCAGTATCAGCCAAAATGCCGTAATTGCCGGTTTTACTTGATTTGCAGTTCCTTTATTTTCCAGTTTTTTCTCAGGAGTATGCGCAAACAATTCTTCCAGACCGGACAATACCATATCTGTATTTACGACGCTGTCCATCTGGATTCCGTCGCCTGTAATTTGGTAGCTCGCCTGCGGCAGAGCATCGCCAATTGTATACTCAGCTTGAGTTTGCACCAGCTTTACCGCCTGCTCTGTCAAACGGTTGTGCAAAAGCACACTGGAGCCCAAAGTACCGGCACTCGCCTGACCTAAAATGCCGCCGCCGCCACGAATATCGATTTGCCCTACATCTGCCTGTGCCGGTATTTCCACTTGGCGATAGTTGGCAAAGGTATAATCCAAAATAGCTGCCACATCCCGGTACTTATCGGTTTTTAGTTCGCTTTTCATCACAGTGCAAATCACTTGCACGCCATCTTTTTCCGCAAGGCACACATAGGTGTAGCGTGCCTTATCCGTATAGCCCATTTTAGAGCCTACAATTTGCGGAATATAGTACTGGCTTCCTGCCAAACGCATATAATCATGCATCCAAAAGGCCCGCTCCTGCTCCTGCTGATTGGTCGGGTCCATATAGTATGCATCTGTACGGGTAAAAACCTTATAAAATCCCGGCTGCTGCACCGCCCACCGCAAAATGATTGCTAAATCTTCGGCAGAAATGTAATGACCTTCTTCCGAAATGCCGTGCGGATTGGCAAAGTGTGTATTTTTCAGCCCAAGCTCCTGTGCTTTTGCATTCATGGCAGCTACACCGCTTGCGATAGTACCGTCTTCGCCGATATATTCCGCCAAAACGTTACAGGCATCATTTGCGCTGGCAATCATCGCAGCATAAAGCATATCCTCCAGCACAACCACTTCGCCTTCCTGCAAAGCGATGTGACTGGAATCCGTTCGCCAAAGGGTATGCACATCATCATGGCTGACTGTTAATGCTGTACTCCAGTCGCCTTGTGCCTTTTCGCAAGCCAGACCCACCGTCATTACCTTTGTAACGGATGCCGGGTCAAAGGGCTGGTCCTCGTTATAACCGAACAGCGGAGCGCCTGTTTTGGCGTCCATTACAAAATAAGCCTGGCTGGTTATGCCTGCGGGTAATTCTTCACCGTAGAAAGGAACTGCACATACGCCAAGTACAATTACACACAGCAACGTTGCAATCAGTTTTTTCACAAAATGTCCTCGCTTTTATCGCTTTACAACGAAAAAAGCCACCTGCGCCGCAGGGGGCTTTCCTTCGCATTATCTTTTTGCTTATGCGGCATTATTATACCACTCTTTTTAACAGATGAAAAGCCTATGATTGCAGCAAAATCGGCTGTTTTTGTTGTCCCTGCAAGGCTAAATTCAGGGTATCCGCAATTGCAGACGGGTCGGCTTTCAGGCTCATGGGCTTTTTCACGCAATCGTCCTGCCCAAACGGCACAAAATAGTAGTCCTTGCGGATGAGCAGCGAACCAATATGCCGTGCAGACGCACTTAGTCCATCATTGGTAGAAATGGACAACACGATAGGCCGCCGCACACGCAGCAAGCTTTTTGCTGCTAATGTAATCGGGGTATCGCTCAGGCCCTCATCCAAGCGTGCCAAGGTGGTGCCGGTACAGGGTGCAATCACCATAGCGTCCGCCAATCCTTTGGGGCCCAGCGGCTCAACCGCCGTTAAGGTATCCAAAATAGGATTTCCCGTCATTTCAACCAGCCGCCTGCGCCAAGATTCCGCCGTGCCAAAACGGGTGTCCAGTGAACCCGCTGCAAAGCTCATAACAGGCAGCACGTTCCAACCTTTCTGCTGCAAATCCTCGATAGCCGGCATAACCGCTTCCAGTGTACAAAAGCTGCCACACAGCCCAAACGCTACGGTAGGGCGGTTGTTGTTATTTTGTTCGTTCTTCAAGAGTTCTCGCTCCTCTCCTGTATAATCTGCAAAATGGTTTTTGCTAAAAAATATCCGGCAGTTTCCGGTGCACATTTCGTCGGCAAAGCCAATGCGTGTATTGCACAGTGTCCCATCGCTTTTGCTGCGGAAAAATCCGTACCGCCGGGTTTACTTGCCAAGTCTACGATAACGCTGTGCTGCGGCAGATTTTTCAGTTGCTTTTCCCCCAGCATCATAGCCGGCACCGTGTTTACAACCAGAGGGTAATCCATCGGACAATTGAGTTTTTCTAAAGGCAGCGCACTACAGCCTAACCCTTCGGCCAGTGCACGCTGTGCAGGGTTCCGTGCCGCCACGGTAACCTGTGCCCCCAGTGCCGCTAACCGGACAGCCAACGCACGGCCTACCTTGCCAAAACCGATAACCAGAACCTTTTCTCTCCACAAAGTTCGTTTACTGTGCTCCATCAGCAAAGCAATGCAGCCTTCGGCGGTTGGGATTGCATTCCACTCTGCCAGTTCCGGACGTAAATAGTAGTCTGCAATTTCCGTCCTTTGTGTACGTGGCAACCGATATACCTCCGGCGCAATCCGCCCCCCAAGCAGCAATGTTCCCGGTTTCATTTGCTTCAGTAATAGTGTAAGCCCCGGAAAATCCACACCTGTGGGCATAGGCAAAACTACCACCTGCGCCTGCGCCGCTTGTTGCGGGGCTACCATCTTTACGCCTGCCGCAGCTAATGCATCTGCCGCAGCTTGCTGCCGTTTGTCGGTTCCCAGCACTGCAACGCTTGTTTGTTGCATCACCAAACACCCCTTCCACGCTGAATTTTCCCATCCTATGCTATTAAAAAGGGCTTTGTGCAAACAAAAAAGCGCTTATCCCATCGGATAAGCGCTTTTTATCTTTAATCTTTACGAATATATTTTTTCAGCGGTATGCACACAGCACAAGCTACTGTTCCGCACACCACCAGCTCAATTACACCTTGTATGCCAACCATAGCCAAAATCAATGTAATAGGATTGGTAACACCATGAGACACGCACATTTCCTGCATATAGTCCGTATGGTAATAGAAAAGCTGCATAAAGCCCATAAAAAACAGGGTATTGCATAACGGGCAGGACAGCGATGCAAGCAAATACGCTATCTTTTTTTCACCGAACATTTTATGCAGGCCTGCAAAAACAAGGCCGCATACCAATCCGCACAGCAAACGTGCCACAACCGTTGTAACAAAGCATGCCACCGGATTCAGCGTCAGCAGGATGCCTTTCATGCCGCCGCCTGTAAGGGCATCTGCAAAACTGGTCAGGCCAAAAATAGTTCCCAGCGCTGCCCCCGCCGCAGGCCCCATCAGAATTGCTCCGATTGCCACAGGCACTGTAAGAAAACTGACACTCAACAGCGGAGTACGCAGGTATCCCAGCGGCGTATATGCCATTACCAGCGTAATTGCCATCAACAGGGCCATTTGTGTCATGTTGCGTACACTTTGATTTTTGTGATTCATAAATCCTCCTACTGCCGTTCCGCCTAAATATCGGATACGACGTAACTCCGCCTGCTTTTACGCAGGCCCACTGACAGCTATGCTGCCAAATTTAATGATGGCGGTATTTATTCCGCCGCTTTTTATCGTGGCTCGCCTGCTCCCCGGGCACTTTCCCGGTAGGGCGGTTTGCCATATACAAAGCCGCCAAGCCCTTAAATAAAAGCTCCGGCTCGTATACCAATTTACGCTGGCAGTGGGGCACTACAAAACGTGCCAAACCACCCGTAACCACTATGGTAACGGGCTTGCCTAACTGCGCCTCAATTTTTGCGGCAATTCCATCAATGGTAGCAGCCGCACCTAACACAGCACCGTTTATCATGCAGTCCGCAGTGTTGGTGCCAATGGCTGCTTTGGGTGCAGCAAGCCGTACCTGAGGCAGCTGGGCACAGCGTTCACCCAAGGCACGCAGCCCGGTAGAAAGCCCCGGGCAAATCAATCCACCCAAAAACTTTTTATCTTCGTCAATCACATTAAATGTAGTGGCGGTGCCCATATCTACCGTAACCACAGGCAGTGGGTAATGTGCCGCTGCCGCAGCAGCGTCTACAATGCGGTCTTTTCCGATTTTTTCCGGCTCCGGCACTGCCATAGTCAGCCCCGTTTTCATTTCGGGAGAAACAACCAGCGGCATACTGGGGCAATAAGCTGCCGCACAGCGTGCAACCACATCCGTTATTGCCGGCACTACACTGGAGAGCACTGCGCCTTCAAAGCGTACCGGATGATATTTTGCACCGGAAAACGCCTTTTCAAAACGAGGGCGATAGTCCTCCTCTGTTGCTGAGCGCAAGGTTTCCATGTGCGATACAAAGCATACACGTCCGTCCTTGATGCCCGCCAGGGCGACGGTGGTGTTGCCGATATCGATGGCAAGAATCATATTTTACTCCTTTTCTGGGGTAACGTCTTGTTTTTTTCCGTTCCTTATTATAATCGCTCTGCCCTGTACTTGCAAGCAATGTATAAAGTAAGTATACTAAATCTATGTCTAAACATTAAGGAAAGGCAGGCTTTTTTATGAACCTGAACGGAAAAAATGTACTGCTGGGCATTACCGGTGGTATTGCCGCATATAAAATGGCAAATGTTGCCAGCGCACTGGGTAAAACCGGCGCCGGGGTTGATGTAATTATGACGGAAAACGCCACACAGTTTATTACTCCGCTTACATTTGAAACCCTCACGCACCGTAAATGCTACACAGATACTTTCGACCGAAACTTTCAATATGACGTAGTACATATTTCGCTGGCGCAAAAGGCAGATGTAATGCTGATTGCTCCGGCTACCGCCAACGTAATTGCAAAGCTGGCACATGGCATTGCCGACGATATGCTCACCACTGTAGCACTGGCTGCCAAATGCCCCAAGCTGATTGCGCCTGCTATGAATACCGCCATGCTGGAAAATCCCATCACGCAGGATAACCTGAAAACATTGGAACGCTATGGCTTTATTATTATTCCGCCGGACAGCGGGCTTTTGGCCTGCCGTGATGTGGGCAGCGGCAAACTTCCTAAGGAAGAAGTCCTGCTGGATTACGTTTACCGCACCATTGCAAAGGAAAAGGACTTAGCCGGGCTGCGCATTACTGTAACCGCAGGTGCCACGCAGGAGCCTTTGGACCCGGTACGCTATCTGACCAATCATTCGACCGGTAAAATGGGCTATGCATTGGCTCGTGCCGCTATGATGCGTGGTGCACAGGTCACTTTGATTCATGGCGAAACCGCTTTGCCGCCTGTACCTTTTGTAACCGATGTACCCGTAACCACCGCACAGGATATGTGTGATGCCGTATGCGGCGCATTCCCCGAAACCGATGTTCTGATTATGGCAGCCGCCGTAGCAGACTATCGCCCCACTACGGTAGCAGAAAACAAGCTCAAGAAAAAGGATGGCGAGATGTCTATCCCGCTGGAGCGTACCTCCGACATTTTAGGCACCCTTGGCCCACAGAAGCAGCCGCACCAATTCGTGTGCGGATTTTCCATGGAAACCGAGCATCTTGTGGAAAACTCTGCCGCTAAGTTGCAGAAAAAGAATCTGGACATGATTTGTGCCAACAACTTAAAGGTAGCCGGTGCCGGTTTTGGTGTTGATACCAATGTGATTACCCTCATTACCGCACAGGGCACTACGGAGCTGCCCCTTATGGCAAAAGCAGACGTTGCAGATGCCATTTTAGATGCAATCCGTGACCGTCGTTAACAAAAAGCAGGCCAAATGAAAAATTTGGTCTGCTTTTTTTGTATTTTTTCAAGAAAATCCTTGACCTTATACCTTGTATAAGCCCTATACTGGCAAAAAAAGGAGGGATTCGCATGGCAGAATACTACAATATTAAACAAGTAGAACAACTTACAGGAATCTCCAGCCAAAACATTCGCTTTTATGAAAAGCAGGGCCTTATCTGCCCTGTGCGCAGCCAGTGGAATCAATACCGCCAGTACACAAATGCAGATGTACACACCCTAAAGGTGATACGGCTTTTGCGTATGGTGGATATGCCTTTAGAGGAAATCAAGCTTGTGCTGCAAAAGGACCTCTCTCTGCACGCAGCCACCTGCCAACAGCAAAACCGCTTGGAGGAACAAGCCCAGCACTTGCAGCAGGCAATCCAGATGTGTATCCAGCTGCAAGCCGAAACCACACCACTGGACGCTTTGGACGTGGATGCACATTTGGCCCATGCCAGTCAAAGTGGCGGATTCTCGGCACGCTGGCTTTCCGACTGGAAGGACGTTTCCAACGCTGCCCATGCAAACAGCTTTGTTTTTTATCCGGATGGCGCAGTTACAAATTCGGCAGAATTTGCCCAGGCTCTGCGTGCGTACGCAAAAGAGGAAAAACTGGAACTGGTTATCACCAAACAAAGTATGTACCCGGAGTTTACACTGGACGGGGTACGCTACACCGCACAGCGCAATTATACTTCGATTGGACGAGTCCCCACTGCCTGCATTTACTGCGAGCGCATGGAGCCAATCACTCCGGATGTTTCAGCACCACGCCGCCTTGTGCTGGACTTTTTGCACCGGGGCTGGCCTTACTTGCTGTTACTGGGCTATGGGCTGATTGTTTTAGGTCCGCAGCTGCCGGACTTTTGGGCCGAAAGCCCTCTGGGTACGCTCCTAATACTGGCAATCGCCGTAAGTTTCATTGTGGTTTTGGTTTTCCGCAGCCGATTCTTTCTCTATAACGAAAACGGAGTCAGTAACAAGCATAAAGGCAACAAGTAGTTTTTCCTGTATTCTCTCTATAAAAAAGCCCCGATGCCATAAAAGCTGCATCGGGGCTTTTTGCGCTTTATTGATTTTTCATGCCATTCAAAAGTTCATCAACCGACAGGCCGAACAACTCTGCCAGCGTCAGCAAATTGGCGGTGCTGGGTTCCGCTGTGCCATTCTCCCATTTGGAAACGGCCTGACGGCTTACGCCCAGTTGGTCTGCAACCTGTTCCTGTGTCAGGTTACAACGCTGGCGGTTTTCCTTAATTGCCTGTGCCAACGATTTCGGTATGGTATTTTCTGTTTTGTTCTGTGATGTGCTGTGGATATACTTCCATAATGCCCGTATGCAAACCACCACCAAGGTGCATAGCAGACATGCAGGAATCACTGCAATTAAAAGCATTGTCACAATTTCCGTTATTGCTATCTTCATTTTTTACCTCTTGTTTTGTCTGATTTTTTCCTTTCGGTGACACAAATACTATCAAAAAAGGGCAGTTGCATCCACCAACTATCGTGCAACTTTAGGTTGCGACGTTAGTTTTCCCCCGTTTTTTAGGGATTTGTTGAAAAATCAGCTTTTCTTACAAGCTATCACAGCACTTTTTTCAAACCTTTTGCCATTTGCGCCAGCGTGGGGTACACATTCAATGATGGGGTATCCACCACTGCCTTGACCAGACACTCCTGCACTTTTCCGATTTTCCGTCCGGGAATACCCTCCACCAGCAGCTCCGCCGGGGTAATGCGCAGATGCTGCTTCTGGTACGGTTCTCGGCTTACAAGTAAATCCTGATACATTTGCGGTAACTTGGCAAAGCCGGAATCCATCGCCGCAAAGGCTGCAAAGGCATCTTCCGGCGGGAACGGCGGCTGCTCCATCAGCAGCAATTTCAGTGCATGGATGTCTTGCGGGCAGCCTGCTGCATACAATGCGTCCAGCCGAGCCATGTCCCGCACAAAGCCGCGTCCAAAGTCAAATACTTTCGCTGCGGCCTGTGTATCTGCACCGGTTAAGCGCAAAAAAGCCCACCAGCGGCATAACATAGTATTGGGGATACGGTCCAGCACCGCCAATTGCTCCGGCTGCTGTACCAGCTTTTGGGACGGAATCGCAAATGCCTCCAATCCACCGGCTGCAATCAGCGGTGTTAATGCTGATGGCCTTGCACCATTTAATGCTTTATTCAGCTCGCCGCGAACACGTGGTGCGCTTACTGTAGCCAGCGTATGGGCCAGCGCTAAAGCTGCCGCATTGGTTTGCTCCTCAATGGAAAAATCCAAAACGCCTGCAAAACGATATAAACGCAAAATGCGCAATGCGTCCTCCGCAAACCGTTTTTTCGGCTCGCCAACACAGCGCAGCAACCGTTCCTGCAAATCCAGATGCCCATGATAAGGGTCGATGGCAATTTGTCCGTCATAGGCAATCGCATTTACGGTAAAATCCCGTCGTGCTAAATCCGACCGAATATCTGCATCAAAGGTTACATGGTCCGGGTGGCGATTATCCGTATAGCCTTCTTCTTTTCGGCAAGGGGTAATTTCCACACCATGCCACGACACAGTACCATATACGCCGCCAATCGGTTTTGCCTGCGGCAATGCAGCCAGCAGCTGCTCTGGCTGGCAGGCGGCCGTTAAATCCCAGTCGCTGACGGGGCGCTCCAACAGGCTGTCACGCACTGCACCGCCTACAACCCAAGCACCTATGCCTGCCTTATGCAGTGCTGCCAGTGCTGCTGCCGGTTTTTCGGGAATCTGAATGGGCATAGCAGTTCCCCTCCTTTTTCTTGGTTTTCCCATTATACCACGGAGAGCAAGATATTTTCCACGGTTGGTTTTGGTAAAAATTCAGTGGAAAGGTTTATTTTGCCCCCTTTAGTCGCTATAATAGATATGATACAGAGTAATTTATAATGGCTTTATACAGAGGAGAATTACTATGACGACCATGACCGAAACAAGCCGCCTGCTTGACGGTGTAAAACATATTCATTTTATAGGCTGCGGCGGCAGCGGTATGTATCCGCTGATTCAGATTCTTGCTGCCAAGGGCTACGAGCTTTCGGGCAGTGATGTATTGGAAGGCAGCATCCCCGGCTACGAACGCAAACTGGGCGTAAAGGTAACAATCGGACACAATGCTGAAAACGTAAAAGGCGCCGATTTGGTAGTTTATTCCGCTGCGATTGCCCATTCCAACGTTGAGGTTTCCGCAGCACAGGCATTAGGCATCCCCACTGTGGAGCGCAGTATCCTGCTGGGCTATGTGAGCCGCCTGTACCCCAAAAGCATCTGCGTTGCAGGCACCCACGGCAAAACCACCGCAACTTCTCTGATTACCACCGCATTGCAGCTGGCAGGCCGTGACCCCAGTGCTGTAATCGGCGGCAAGCTGCCCCTGATTGGCGGTTACGGCAAGGCCGGCAGCGGCGAGCATATCGCCATCGAAGCCTGCGAGTTTTCCGAAACCTTTTTGCACCTCGCCCCCACTGAGGCAATCCTGCTGAACATTGATAACGACCATCTGGATTACTACGGCACTATGGAAAACCTGAAGGCTGCTTTCCGCCGTTTCTGTGCGCTGTCTTCGGATAAGGTATACGTGAATGCCGACGACCAAAACAGCATGGAAGTTGCTGCAACGCTTACCCAGCCTCTTGTTACGTTCGGCATCAACAGCGAAACTGCGGACTTCCGTGCAGTAAATGTGCATCAGCACAAACCGGGCTTCTATGGGTTCGACTTAGTCGAAAAGGGCGCTGCTGCCGGACAGATTTTGCTTTCTGCCCCGGGACGTCATAACGTGTATAATGCATTGGCTATGTGTGCAGTATGCCGCACTTTAGGCCTGACTGTAGAAGATTGTGCTGCCGCTGCCCTGAACTTTAAGGGTGCAGGCCGCCGTTTTGAAATTTACGGCGAATGCAACGGTGCATTGGTTGTTGACGATTACGCACACCATCCCACCGAGCTGGAGGCAACCTTAAAGACTGCAAAGTCTATGGGTTACAAACGTGTGGTTGCTGTGCATCAGCCCTTTACCTTTAGCCGTACACGTGCCCTGTTAAACGAGTTTGCTCAGGTTTTGCAGCTTGCAGACGTTGTCGTGCTCACCCCCATTTTGGGCAGCCGTGAAGTAGACGACGGCAGCGTAAAGACCGCCGACCTGGCAGCTAAGATTCCCGGCTGTATTGAAGTGGACAGCTTGGAAGCTGCTGCAAACTGGGTCAAGCAAAACTGCGGTGCAGGTGACTTGGTTTTAACTTTGGGTTGCGGCGATGTTTACAAAGCAAGCAAAATGATGACAGGACAGCCCCTGTAAAATAAAACGAAAACCCGCAAGGAAACGGATTGCTTCCTTGCGGGTTCTTTTTTGTGTTTAACCGTTATAGGTTTATTTGCTTTTTGGCAAGCTGCAAGCCACGGCGCAGCGGCCGATACAAAAGCAGCAGCATTACAAAGTTGCCTGCACCATGTATTGCATCATAGGACAAGCCGTTAATCCACCATGCAATGGCATACGATACACCAAACGTGGGAATGTATGTGAGGGCACACAGGCCGCCGAAACTTAACCCGAACAGGCCTGCCACAACTGCCCAGCCGAATGTGTTATCCATACGGCGCAGCAGCCAGGTTATCCCCATTAGCACATACCACACATACAGGTACATCGCCCACCATGGGCCAAAGCCATACAGCACACCCTGCAGCACCAAAAACACAGTAATGGCACCAAATGTCTGATGCGGCAGCTCCAGTGTAAACAGAATAATCAGCAGTGCAACTGGGCTGATATTCGGCAAACCTGACATTACCTGCTTACCAATCGTAAGCATTGCCCCCATCAGGGCCATAAGCACCAGACTTTGTACGTTTTTATGCCACTTAGCCAATTGTGTAAACGAAGCTGTAGCTTTCGCCCTCTTCCAGAACGATTTCGCCGCAGCCTACCATGCTGGACTGACCCTCGCCATCCAGCAGCTGCCACCAAGCCTTGTCCGCATCATAGTTTGCTTCAACACCGTCCAGCACGGTAATAAAGCCAGCCTCTGCTTCTTCCTTGCTGACCAGCTCAGCGTTCAGCATAGCAGTTGCCAGTGTATCACCGGGCTTGCATTCCAGTGCAAACTCCTTAGTAGAGCCATCTGCATAAGTAATATTCAAGGTAGTGTGTACAATCTCGTCGTTTTCCTCTGCAGGGGTATTTGCCATGGAGCCGCTTGCCACAGAGTTGGTTTCCTCAGGCTGAGATGCGGTATTGCCGCAGCCTGCAAGCAAGCCCATAGCCAGAGCCAAAGCCATAACCAGAGATAAAATCTTAATGTTTTTCATTTGTTTTCTCCTTTTCAATAAACAGATTATACAAATAAAAAGCGGCCCTTTCACGCACAATACGAGAAAGGACCGCTGGAAACATCCGTATTCCAAACGTGTACCTTCTCCATCACTCGTGGAGTCGTACCAAGCACCGACCCGGCAATCTGACTTACCCTTGCAGGCTTACAGTGGCGGGACCGTGTGGGAATTGCACCCACTTCCCCGGTGCTGCCAAAAAAGGCAGCGTGCCGATACTTGTTGTTTGTAAAAGAAACACCTTTTATTTACAACATGGAGTATAGCAAAGCGCTCGCCTGTTTGCAAGCACACATACTAAAAAGCAGGAGGAAGCCCCCTGCTTTTCACAAAAATTATCGTTTTATTCGCTGCGCAGCCCAAGGCTTACATCCAGCGCCTGATTTACACGTTCCTGGTCATTTTCGTTGATTCTGCCAGCACGTTCACGCAGGCGGTGCTTATCCAAAGTGCGGATTTGCTCCAACAGCACAATGCTGTCCTTAGCAAGGCCCGTATCCTGTGCACGAATCCCAATATGCGTTGGCAAATGGTTTTTTTCCAGCTTTGATGTAATAGCGGCAGCAATCACTGTAGGGCTGTGCCGGTTGCCGATGTCATTTTGCAAAATCAGTACCGGGCGCACGCCCCCCTGCTCTGAGCCTACCACCGGGGACAGATCTGCGTAAAAAACTTCGCCTCTGTGTACTTCCATACTAAACCCTCCGTGATATATCTTGTTTGGTATAGTTAGTATGGCCGGTATAACAAGGGTATATTCCACTTTGCTCAGCGTTTTTCCAAAAGACAAACCGCCATCGCCGTATCCCCCTCGTGGGTCAGCGTTAAATAGGCAATTAAGCCATTTTCTTCCATCCAGGCCGCAGCGCTTCCACTTAGCACATAATAAGGTGCGCCGCTTTTTCTGCGCAGAGCTTGCACATCCGCTAAATCAAAGCCGCCAAGTCCTCGGCCTGCTGCTTTCAAAAAGGCTTCTTTTGCTGCAAAATTTGCCGCTGCGCTTTGCCGCTGTGTTTTTGTAGGCGGCTGTACCCATGGCAGCTGCAATGCGGCTTGCTCCGCATCTCCATATACTCGCTTTGCAAACGTAGCGCCATGTGCGCCCCTCAAACTTTTTTCTGTACGCTGGATTGCACACAAATCGCACCCGATTCCATAAATCACACTGCTTCACCTGCTCTCTGCTTTATTTTCTTCATCTTAGCATGATTCCCGCATATGATGCAACCAGTACAGCTTACACACTTTATAAAAAATGCTTAAATTTCTTAAATTTGTATTGCAAACCCTGAAACCGAGCCCTTTCTCCTTGCAGTTTTGAAAGGTTTCGTGTACAATGAGGGCAAGATATTTCTTTTTTAAGTAAGAAAGGGGTGTTTAGGATGACCGATCCTACTGCTATTTTTTCCATTCATGACGATCAGGAACGGGAGATCCATCAGGTTTTGACGGAAGTTTATGCCGCTCTGAAGGAAAAGGGTTACAACCCTGTGAATCAGATTGTAGGCTACATCCTGTCTGAGGACCCCACCTACATTACCACGTATAAAAACGCTCGTAACCTTATTCGTCATATCGACCGTGACGACTTGCTGCAAGCTATGGTGCGTCATTATCTGGATCTGTAAAGAAAAATCGCCGTTTTGTACGGCGATTTTTTTGTTTTTGATTGTTGCATAATATATAAAAAGAAAACGATGCGGTTTCAGCCGCATCGTTTTCTTTTTGGAGTTTATTTATGAGCACCACACCTTGTGGCTTCAGCACAGATTAACCAATATAGCTTTCGTTCAAGTCTACAGCTATCATATTGCCCTTATGGTCATATACACCCTTAACACGGCCATTGCCGGTATACTGCCAAATATGGCAGCTGATGGGGCTTGCAGAAACACCGTAGTGTGCATTCCAAATCACATAATTGGACAATGCCGAGTAGCTGAGCTGATGTCTGAACCAGCTGGAGGATGCATACACACCGGCTTTATAGCCGCCGTTACGAACCGTTTCGCAGAAAGCCACTGCACAAGCGGTACGTGTACCCTTGTCCAACTTATCAGCACGGCCGCTCTTTGCGCTGTTTGCATACTCGCTGTCAAAGAAGATTGGATAATCCAAACGATAGCCTGCAATCGCATTCAAGCAAGCCGAAGCTTCTTCCACGGCTTCCTTTTCATCAATAGCCTGACTGAAGAAGTAGATGCCAACCTTTAAGCCGGCGTCCTTTGCTCCCTTCAGGTGTTGTCTAAAGTAGGGGTCCTCCACGATTTTACCGGAACCGTATCCACGGTAGCCCATACGAATAATAACAAACTCTACGCCGGACTCCTTAACTTCTTTCCAGTTAATGTTAGGCTGATACTTGGACACGTCGATGCCCAGCACCTTGCTGCCGCTGTTATCGCTTGTGCTCAGCACAATCTTAATTGCCTCCGGCAGCTTAAAAGGCACCCCGATAATCTGCTCGCCTGTTTCGGAGTACAGTGCATACGACTCTGTGGGAACAGGAGTCGGTGCCGGAGTAGCGGTTGCTTCCGGAGTAGCAGTTGGCTCAGGAGTTGCCGTTTGCTCCGGGGTAGGAGTCGGGGTTTCTGCCGGAGCTTCCGGTTCCGTCGAAGGCGGGGTCTGGGTTTCTGCCGGCTTATCCGGTTCTGTCGAAGGCGGAGTCTGGGTTTCTGCCGGCGTATCGGGTTTTGTCGAAGGCGGAGTCTGCGTCTCTGCCGGGGTATCCGGTTTTGTCGAAGGCGGGGTCTGGGTTTCTGCCGGGGTATCCGGTTTTGTTGCAGGCGGGGTTTCGGGATTTGAAGGCTCAGTACCCTCAGGATTCTCCGGAGCAGGCTCCTCGTTTTGGCCCTCGCCCTCTGCATTTAACAGCGTAACCTTCATACGGCTTTTGGGCGCTGCGCTCAAGGAAGCTGCCGCCGCCTGAGCAGCTGGGCCGTACAAGTAGTTATTGGCATTTTTATCAAACACAGCCTTATACAAAACAGACACCTTTTTGCCATCCGCCTTAGGGTCTGCACCTGTTACATCCTTTGTTTCAATGCGATACGGCGTTTTGGTTTCGCCATCGGCTGCATACAAATATTTTGCGTCACCATTCGGCATGGTCCAATAACTGGTTTCGCTTAACATATATGCCATGCCGGTTTTTGTTGGGTTCACAACAACTTCCTGGCCGCCGGTATTCTGTGTGGGATTATGGTCCTCTTTTGCATCAGCGGCCGTTTCTTGTTTTGCCGTTGTGTCATCCTTTTTATAATCCACGTGCTCTTTTACCGTAACATATTTAATGCCGGGCATTCCATAACGGCTGTCATCACATTGAATCGAAACACCATACTTACCGGGGTTCAGGTTTTCAATTTTTAATGTACCCGTTTTTGTATCTACATCATACTGCGTTGTTGCATTTACTTTGCATGCAGGATTATCATGCAGGTTTTCCTTGTTTTCAACCTTATCCAAAGACGCACAAGTTAAGGTTACCTTTACAGGCACATCCTTCAAAAAGGTTGTCTTGCGTGTAACCGTATTGGTTGCGTATACCTCTACGTACAAATTCTGCTGACGTGCACTTAAATCAATGGCAGCCTTATAGCTGGAAGGTCCCTGCACAGGACGAATTCCGCTATCCGTCCAATTTAGCTTTAACCAGCCTTTATCCATCTGTTTTTGGATAGGCTCCGGCGTTGCTGTAGGTACAGGGGTTGGCTCTGTATGAACCGAAAATGTCTGAATTGCTGCACCGGCAGCTGTGGTAAATACACTGGCCACAATAACAACCGCTAATAAGCCTGACACCGCAACTTTCCAAATCGGCCAACGAGAAAATCCACTGGTCGAGAAATAATGTGATAAATTGTTTTTCACCGATATCCTCCGCTTTCTACCTCTAAAAACCAATTGCCTATAAAGCTCAATTTCCATTACAGACTAAAAAAATTATAGCATACTGAAATGGAAAATCCACACATTTTGCGCATTTCCCAAAAGTTTCATAATTTATTGTTTTCAGCCTATATATAATACGTATTTATGTACCATAATTATTTCAAAACCGCCATTTTTCTTGCCGTTACTCCCCTGCTATGCTATCATTGAGCAGGTGAAAGTATAGAGAGGAGTTTATCATGGAACAAATTCAATCTTTCTTAAAACGAAAAAACGTAGTTATTTCTGCTCACCGTTATTTTATCGATGCCATGAGCGCTATGGCGCAAGGTCTGTTCGCAAGCCTGCTGATTGGCACCATTATTAAAACAGCAGGCGAGCAAATTAACCTGCCGTTTCTGGTCGAAATCGGTAAATATGCACAAAGCATGAGTGGCCCTGCTATGGCATGCGCCATTGGCTACGCATTGTCCGCACCGCCGCTGGTTTTGTTCAGTTTGATTACCGTCGGCCATACTGCCAATAGTTTGGGCGGAACCGGCGGCCCCTTGGCGGTTTTGTTTATCGCCATTATTGCGGCTGAACTGGGCAAGCTCGTCAGCAAGGAAACAAAAGTTGATATTTTGGTTACCCCCCTTGTTACCTTGCTAGGCGGCGTCGGGCTGTCCTTTTTGATTGCTGCTCCCATTGGTTCGGCTGCTGATAGTGTCGGCACACTGATTCGCTGGGCTACCGAGCAAGCTCCCTTTATCATGGGTATTGTAATTGCTGTTATTATGGGCATGGCACTTACCCTGCCTATTTCTTCCGCAGCAATTTGCCACGCATTAGGCCTGACCGGTTTAGCCGGCGGCGCAGCAGTTGCGGGCTGCTGTGCACAAATGATTGGCTTTGCTGTTATGAGCTACCGTGAAAACGGAATTGGCGGCTTAATCAGTCAGGGATTGGGCACCAGTATGCTGCAAATGGGCAATATTGTAAAAAATCCTCGTATCTGGATTGCCCCCACGTTGGCAAGCGCTATTACAGGACCTTTGGCTACCTGCGTATTCCATTTGAATATGAATGGTGCCGCAATTGCTTCCGGCATGGGTACCTGTGGTCTCGTAGGACAAATCGGCGTATACAGCGGCTGGCTGAACGACATCGCTGCGGGTGTTAAAACCGGCATTACCGGCATGGACTGGCTGGGCATGATTTTGATTTGTTTTGTACTGCCCGCAATTTTAAGCGTTGTCTTTTGTGAGATTGAGCGCAAGCTGGGTTGGATTAAGGAAAACGACCTGAAACTGGATTAAGTTATTTTCACCATAAAACAAAAAAGCGGCACAGGGCACCCTGTGCCGCTTTTTTGTTTTACCCTTCTTTTTTACACAGCGCCACCGCATAAGCGTCTTGCTCTTTATGGCGCTGTTCTACTAAAACCTTCGGGTATGGGCAGCAGCCATGATTTTCCCACGGGTCATTAAACCAGTAGTTTTCTTCATCATAGCCGACCAGTAAAAGGCAATGCTCATGGTCTTTCCAAACAAAAGGCTGACCATCGGGCAGGGTCCATCGGCTTACACTTTCACTGGGTTCAAAATTCAGAGTTGCCCAAAAAACAACAGGCATTCCGTTATCAATATATTCCTCACATAACTGCTTTGCGGTTTTTCCGCTTTCGTCTATTACAGCATATTCCTGACTTTTCCCATAGGCTTGCAGTACGCTTTCCACCGCTTTTACAATACAAGGTGCATAACAGCCCCATCCGGTGCGGTCTCTTGGTTCATTGATATAATAATACATCGGATTGGGTGCTACCATAGCTTCGCCCTCGCCCTTAGAATACCCACGAGGTAAATGGAAATCAATAAAAGTATCCGGACTGATAGGTATGCCCAAATACTGCAACAGCATTACAGTCGAAACACTTTCGCAGCCGTAAACCCAGCGTTCCGTTTGGTCGATATAAGGCACCTGTAAAATATGTGACATTTTTTGTATTCCTTTCATAGCAAAGGTTGTTTGTCTGTGGTATACTCTTTAGTGATGTAAATTTGTACAGCCGAAAGGAGCAGCACATGAACACAATTATCATTGCCATCGCAGGTGGTAGCGGAAGCGGCAAAACCACCCTCGCAAATCGGCTGAAGGAACATTTCGGTCCTAACGAGGCAATCCTTATCTCCCATGACAACTACTATAAACGTCATGATGACATGACATACGAAGAGCGCACCAAGCTCAACTATGACCACCCGGATGCTTTTGATACCCCATTACTGGTAAAGCAGCTGCGTGACCTGAAAAACGGCATCGCAGTCGACTGCCCCACTTATGATTATACCTTACACAACCGTGCACAGGCAACTATCCACTACGAGCCGGCACCCGTTATCATTGTGGAAGGCTTTATGCTGTTTGTGGAAAAGCAGTTGACCGACTTGTTTGACTTCCGCATCTTTGTAGATACCGATGCAGACGAGCGTATTCTGCGCCGCATCCTGCGTGACGTAAACGAGCGTGGCCGTACACTGGATAGTGTCATCAATCAGTATCTAACCACTGTAAAACCCATGCATGAGGCTTTTGTAGAGCCTTCCAAGCGCAAGGCCGACCTGATTGTTCCGGAAGGCGGCAACAATGCTGTTGCGCTGGACGTGTTGGTTCGCTATATCGAAAACCACCTGCGCAATAATCCCCACACCTAAGATAAAAGGTACCATGGAAACTACCGTGGTACCTTTTCTTTTTATAATGCATAATACAACAAAAGAGCGGTGTGGCTTTCGGATGCGCTAGACAAGGAAGTAATTCAGAAAACACGAAAGTACTTTCATCTGGGAATGCCGAACCGATTTACACGTAACCATCTGTCAGGGGTGATCCTTCGGGATTGCCCCCGATTTTTTGGTTTCGTCCAACAGTGGGAGAATGCTAAAAGCTCTGCCTTTTGCCGTGAAAAGGCTTTTTGGGGGGAGAACCCCAACCCCTTTTCACAACTGGTAATCACACGGTTTCTAAAAAATAGTTAGCAAATTCAGTAGGCTATGATATAATGCTGAGAAAGTAAAGTGTTAGACTTATCAACATAAATCGAACACTCATTGCAAATAAAATGCAGAATTCCCGTAAATTCACCTCATTCGCTGTTTATGGGGAAGATTTCTCGTGAGATAGAGTTTAAAATTTAG
>JAHHRL010000005.1 GCA_020025825.1 Faecalibacterium sp.
GCTTGAATGGCATTCAAGAGGTCAGCGGTTCGATCCCGCTTATCTCCACCATAAGAAAAGGTCGTGTTGTAACACGGCCTTTTTTCTTTTGCCGATTTTGGCACTTATATATTACGTCTTGGCAACTTAATTGGATAAACATTCTCTGCAAAATTTTTCAGTCCTTATAAATTCCTTACATTCGTTTGGTATTGTCAATTTACTAAATTGAGTTGAAAGGAATTTTACAATGAGCAAAGTCAAAACATATCTAAGCAACGGTCTATCAGGCACAGACCTTAAAACGATTGCCCTGGTTCTCATGGTTCTGGACCATATCCACTACTTTTTCGGATTTACAGGCGCTGTACCGGAATGGTTCTCCATGCTGGGTCGTTTATCTGCGCCCCTGTTTATGTTCTGCATGGTGGAGGGCTTTACCCATACGCACAATCGTAAAAAATATTTTCTAAAGGTCTATCTGATTTCTATTTTCATGAACGGCCTGCTGTTCTTTATGCAGTTTGCCAAAATCCTAAATCGACCGGACCACTTTTTCCCGATGAATGGTATGATGACCGCATTTACCCTGCTTATGGTAATGTATCAGGGCATCGACTGGCTGAGTGAAAAGCATTGGATTCGCGGCCTTTGCGCTTTGATTCTGCCCATAATCTGGCCTATTATCGGCGGTTTGCTGAGCAATGCTTTTCCGCAGCTGGCAACTCCCCTTGGATTTGTGGCGTATACTTTCCTGCCTATTTGGAATTCCAACCCGGATGCAACCGTACTTACAATGGCCGCAGGTATTCTGCTTTACGTTTTTCGTAAACACCGCAAAATTCAAGTTTGTGCATTTTCCGGGTTTACCTTTTTATACTACTTTGTGTACCTCTCCCGTATGCTGTCCACTCTGCCCGGTTTTACATGGAGCCAGATGTTTACGCAGTATTATGAGTGGTACGGTGCAATTGCAGGCCTTTTGATGCTATGCTACAATGGAAAACGTGGTGCCGGACATCAGAAATTTTTCTACATTTTCTATCCGGCCCATATCTACTTGTTATATGCACTTTCCTGGGGATTATATCTTTTGCTGAATTGAGGTGTTTTTTGTGGCTCATATTCTGGTGGTTGACGATGAAGCAGATGTACGTACCCTTATTCAAACAGCTCTGGAGCGTGATGGGCACCAAGTTCATGCACTGGCCAGTGGAGCCGAGCTGACCGAGGCCCAGTGCGATTGGGCAGACTGCGTCCTTTTGGATGTTATGATGCCCGGAGAAGACGGGTTTGCCGTTTGCAGACGGATTCGGGATTTGGTAAATTGCCCCATTCTATTCCTGACTGCAAAAACACAGGAAACGGATGTTCTGACCGGCTTAGGCCTTGGTGGAGATGATTATCTGACAAAGCCCTTCCGCATTGGAGAGTTGAGAGCTCGTGTCAATGCGCATCTTCGCAGAGAACGACGTACCCCGCACAGCCGCATGATTCGAGGCGGCTTCACCTTTGATATGAACGGGAAAGAACTTTTTTGGCAAGACCAACCTGTAAAACTGACCCGAGGGGAATATGCAATCTGCGAGTATCTGGCGCTCCATGCAGGCCAAACACTGGATAAAGAGCAAATTTATGTAGCAGTATTCGGCTACGACAAAATGGCAGACAATTCAGCAATTACCGAGCACATTAAAAATATCCGTGCAAAATTAAAAGTTTTGGGACAAGACCCTATCAGGACCATTTGGGGAGAGGGCTATCAATGGAAGTATTCCACCTAAAAAAGAAAAAGCTGACCCTTACCAGCCTGTTTTGGCATTATCTGGTTGCAGTGGGTATCTCCTTTGTCTGTATTTTGGGAATGCTGGCATCTCTTTTTGTTTGGATGTTATCGGCAGGCTTGATTTTTCCTGCCAACACGGCAGAGCTACAGGCAGATAAATTGGAACAATTGCTGGTATCCGGTGATTTAGTACCCAATGAGATTCCTTTCTATTATCGTTGGATATGCTTTGATGAGGCTGGGCAAATAACCGCACAATCTGATTTTTCTCAGCATCGACAGGACCTGCTCTATGAAGCCGTCAGAACACATACAAAAGTAATGTCTGATTTTCCTTTCGGGCAGTATCACCGCTTTATTCGGTGTGCAGATGGAACTCTTTGCGTGGTGCAATACGATTTTTCCATTCCATATACCGTTCCATGGATGCGGCACTATCTTCCGGACTTTCAACTTTTGCTTCTGTTGATTTTAATGCTTGCGGTAGTCTTTAGCATTATCTTTTGGACGAAAAAGTACGCCCACAAGCTTCACAACGATGCAACGGCGCTGCAATCTGCCACACAGGCCATTATGGACCGACGCTTGGATATTCCTCTACAGTACCAGACAAATGTTTGTGAATTTGAAGAACTCTTAAAGGCTATGGATCTTCTCCGCAGCAGCTTGGCTGCATCGCTGCATGACCAGTGGAATATGGAAGAACAGCGAACCCGGGAAATTGCAGCATTGGCCCACGACCTGAAAACGCCGCTGACAGTCATCAGCGGAAACAGTGAGCTGCTGGCGGAAGATGCACTGGACGAGGGACAGCGCAAAAATGTGGAGGCTATCCTGAGAAATGCCGAGCGTATGCAGTCTTATTTGAGCCAGCTTCGACTGGTGGTTGCACAGCAGAATCAGCCTGTCACAAGGCACACGGTGGAACTTGAAACCCTTTTTGCAGAATGGACCTCTATCGGTGAGGAGTTATGTGCCGCAAAGCAAATCCGTTTTATAGCTGCATCGACTCCGCAAAAGTCTTGCAATATCGAGGCAGAAAATGTAACCCGTGCCGTGCAGAATCTTTTGGATAATGCTGTGCGCTACACGCCACAAGGCGGCGAGGTTCAGCTGTGCGCAAGTGTAAAAGATTCTACTTTGTGTATTTCCGTTAAGGATAGTGGGCCGGGATTCACAAAAGAGGCCATGGCTCGTGGCTGCGAGGCTTTCTATACAGAAGACCAAAGTCGCCAAAGTGCGGGTCACATGGGAATGGGACTTTATAATGTGCAGCACATTGCACATCGGCATCAGGGAAAAGTAACGATTTCCAACACAGAAACCGGCGGCATGGTAACGATGCAGTTGCAGCTTACGGAATAAAACACCTAAAAAAATAGCGGCGTGTATTTGGCTATGAATACACGCCGCTATTTTTATAATCTCTCCAAACGTCAAAACATTGCAGCCCTAACCCTTGCAATACACTGCCATAGCAGGTTACTTATCCCTTATAAAACAGTACCGTTGCCATACTGTCACAAACCTTTTGCAGGCGGAAAGATACTCGTGTCCACGATAAAATATGTTTGACTTTATGAGATTTTCTTGTATACTGAAAACTGCAATTTTGTACTTATATACTGTGTGCTTCTTGCACAGCAGAACCTGCCTGATGTGCTGTTGCTTTATACATGGGGCAGTTTTCTTTATTTTCTTCAAGGGCTGCATAATCAGGAGCGTACTTTTTCCTGTGTTTCAGGTAAGCGGCCACTTTTTCCCTATAAAATAAGGAATCTAACATGAAAAATGATGTATTTACAGGCTATCATCCTGCCGTAAATTTTTTATATTTTGCACTCGTAATCGGATGCTCCATGTTTGTGATGCATCCGATTTTTCTTGCGTTTTCCTGTATCGGCGGATTTTCCTACTATCTGTATCTAAAAAAATGGAAGGCGCTGAAAACCGCACTGTGGATGATGCTGCCGGTATTCCTGATTTCAGCAATTATCAATCCCCTTTTTACCCATAAGGGCGTTACCATTCTTGCTTACTTCAAAAACGGAAATGCACTGACGCTGGAATCTGTGCTGTATGGTTTGGGGGCCGGTGTAATGCTGGTTAGTGTCCTCAACTGGTTTTCCTGCTATCAGGCAGTCATGACCTCGGATAAGTTTATCTATCTGTTTGGCAAAGTGATTCCTGCCATGTCCCTGATTCTTTCTATGGTATTTCGGTTTGTGCCCAAGTTCCAAAAGCAGATTGAAAAGGTATCTAACGCCCAAAAGTGTATTGGGCGAGATGTAACAAACGGCAATGCGTTTCATCGTGCTCGTCACGGTATAAAAATCCTCTCGGTAATGACTACTTGGGCGCTGGAAAACTCGGTAGATACTGCGGATTCTATGAGGTCCCGTGGATATGGGTTGCGTGGCCGAAGTAATTTTTCTATTTACCGCTTCGACACACGAGATAAAATCCTGACGGGTATTATCGCATCTATGGGGCTGATTGTTATTACCGGAATTGCTACAAAAACAATTCGGTTTCTTTATTATCCAATGATTGTTATCAATGCAGTAACACCTTGGACGATGATAGTATACTTGAGCTATGGGGCATTGTGTTTGCTCCCTGTGGTAATCAATGTAATAGAGGACATAAAATGGCATTACTGGAAATCAAAAATTTAACCTTCGCCTATCCTGACGCAGAAAAAAACGCTTTGGAAAATGTGAGCTTTTCTGTCAAGCAGGGCGATTTTGTTGTAATCTGCGGCAAATCCGGCTGCGGAAAAACAACCCTTTTGCGTCACCTAAAAACAGTCCTTACTCCGTTTGGAAAACGGACAGGCGATATCCTTTTTGAAGGCAAGCGCTTAGAGGAAGTTTCCATGCGTACACAGTCCAGTCAAATCGGCTATGTACTCCAGAACCCGGATAATCAGCTTGTTACTGATAAAGTTTGGCACGAGTTGGCATTCGGTGTGGAAAATATGGGCCTTGACCAGCAGGCTATTCGCCTTCGGGTAGCCGAAATGGCCAGCTTTTTTGGCATCCAAAATTGGTTTCATCGAGACGTGGAAACACTGTCCGGTGGGCAAAAGCAGTTGTTGAATCTGGCTTCCATCATGACGATGCAGCCGAAGCTGCTGGTGCTGGACGAGCCCACCTCTCAACTGGACCCCATTGCCGCAAGCGATTTTCTTGCCACGATTCGCAAAATCAACTTGGAGCTGGGCATCACAATCATCATGATTGAGCACCGGCTGGAAGAAGTTTTTCCTATGGCAGACAAGGTTCTGGTACTGGAAAATGGAAAAAAGATTTTTTACGATAAACCTCGCATGGTAGGCAAGGCTCTATCTGACAACGACCTCTTTTTAGCGATGCCCAGCTCTGTACAAATTTACAACGCTACAGGACAGATAGGCACCTGCCCGCTTACGGTATGCGAAGGTCGAAACTGGCTGGAAGCCAACTACTCCCCAGCAGAAATTTCCTTTTCCAAAGCAGAAAAGCCGAAAAAAGCAGATGTGGCAGTACAGGCAAAAGAACTTTGGTTCCGTTACGAACAAGATGGAAAAGACGTATTAAAGGGGCTTTCCATGCAGGTGCATCGGGGAGAGCTCTATTGCCTGTTGGGTGGCAACGGCACAGGAAAAAGCACTACCCTATCCTTGCTGTGCGGCATCCGGAAGCCATATCGTGGTAAAATCACGCTGAACGGACAGGACATCCGCAAGATTTCCGATAAAGAACTGTATCATCATTTTTTAGGTGTACTGCCGCAAAACCCCCAAACGCTATTCGTGGGCAATACCGTACAAGAAGATTTGGACGAAATGCTGACCGATTGCTCTGCACAGGAAAAAAAACAGCGCAAGGCCATAATGGAGCAGGTTATCGACGATACGGAAATTCGCCACCTGCTGCATATGCACCCCTACGACTTAAGCGGCGGCGAGCAGCAGCGGGCAGCCCTTGCCAAGGTATTGCTGCTGGAGCCGCAAATTCTTTTACTTGACGAGCCTACCAAAGGATTGGATGGCTTTTACAAGTACAAACTAGCGGAAATTTTCAAAAAGCTCACGGAACGAGGCATTACTATTTTAATGGTGTCCCATGACATCGAGTTCTGTGCCTGCTACGGAGATACCTGTGCCATGTTCTTTGACGGCAGCATTGTTACTGCCTGCAATGCCAGAGATTTTTTTGCCGGAAACTGTTTTTACACCACCGTTGCAAACCGCATGGCTCGAAATGTCTTTCCCGGTGCAATAACTGTAAAGGATGTGATTGATGCGTGCAAGAAAAACAAGCAACAGGCCTAGATACCCGTATGCTGGTCCCGGTATATGCAGGTGTCTGTGTTATCATTTGCCAGTTTTTTGCGCCCTGGGCGACAATCCCCATGTTAAAGCGCTGCCGCCTGCCCAATACTTACTCCGTATTCCATAGTGGCGAGCTGATTCGCAATATTCAAACTGCTGCACAGGAATGCACCCGCATAGAAATAGCGCCTTTAACACAACGTGAATTTTCCGGATTACTGACCATAAGCTCGTGCCTTAAAGTTGCTTCTTTATTGATTATTTGTCTTATGCTTTTGGTAATTGCGTCCGTGTTAATCCGTAAAACGAAAAGCAAAACCGTAGTTCGGATTTGTTTTGGTTTCCATTTGATTTACAATTTGGGTATCTGCGGTTTAGGCGTACTGCTAAATTTGCTGGTAAATCAAAAAATGAGGCGGCCTAATACCTTTTTCAACCTCTCCATCCACAGTGAAGTTCTGGTTACTTCTTGGGTTTACGGGCAGATTTTACTATCTGTGATTCTGCTTTTTGCGGCGGGCAAACTACTAACCCTGCGGGAAAGTTATGCGCCCCAAATGTACGTAGAACGCACTATGCACAAAGACCGCCGGGTCAGTTACCGCACATGGGCAGCCCTTGCATTGATTCTTTTTGCTATCCCGCTGGTGATTTTTTTCGGCATCTATTTTCTGGGCGACCGCAGCAATATCTTTATTGGCCTGTGTATTATTTGCCTTGCTATGCTGCCGTTTATCATGGTATTTGAGGGGCGCAAACCGCAAGCCCGTGAGCTGCTTATCATTGCTGTTATGTCAGGGCTTGCCGTAGTAGGACGAATGGCATTTTTTATGCTGCCCCAATTTAAGCCTATTACCGGAATTGTGATTATTGCAGGAATTGGACTGGGCGCAGAGGCAGGTTTCCTCACAGGAGCTGTCAGCGGTTTTGTTTCCAACTTCTTTTTTGGGCAAGGCCCTTGGACCCCTTGGCAAATGTTTGCCTTTGGCATTATCGGTTTTTTGGCAGGGCTGTTGTTTCATCGCAATAAATGGCTCAAACATACAAATAAATATGTAAGGCTCGTGCTGGAATGCCTATACGGAGGACTTGCCACTTTATTCATCTACGGTTTCATCTTGGATTTTTCGGGCGTCCTCACAATGACAGCAAACGGAATTACCTGGGAGGCTCTGCTGGCAAAGGTCGCCAGTGGTTTTGTGTTTAACCTTATCCATGCAACCTCTACAGTAGTAACATTACTTTTTCTCGCACAGCCTATGGAAAAAAAGCTGGACCGCATTAAGAAAAAATACGGCATTTTGGAAGTATGACCGTCATCTTCCAAAGCATAGGATATACAATCCTTTATTTCCAAACATCTGTCTATATTCAAAAAAAGCAGCCACTGTGCAGTGCAAAACTACACAATGGCTGCTTTTTATTATTTTACGGGTACACGTTTAACATTTAATTGGTTATCTGAAGCGTTTTTGCCAGTGCTTCCACCTCTGCACGCTCTATTTGCTCCGGGTCAAAAGCGATGCCCACATAAACCCCCAGAGATTTATCATAGGACAAAATACCGCTGGTTTCAAGAATTGGGCAATCCGGCATTTCTCCCATATAATTATCCAATTCCTTCGGGTCGCAATACCAAATATTTGTCAGCGCTGTTTCCCCTGTTTCGGTTGTCTTTACGGGTTGATATTCATCCCAGCAGAATATACTGGAAAGCCGCAAGTCAGGGTAAACCGTTTTATAATATTCTTCCTGCGGAATTTCCTCTTCATAGGGGGTGAACTCGCTATATCCAATTGCTGCAATTGGCCTGTTCCCATCGTAAATAGCCAGCACACCGTCAAAATTGCCTGGGATATATACGCTTTCATCATAAGGCTGTGTTTCCCACCCTGCGGGGAACTTTGCTACAACCTGAAAACCCGTTGCGGATTCTTGTTCTTGTTCTTCAAAACGGATTCCTGTAAAAGAATTATTTTCTATTTCTGATGCACCGGAAACCAGCTCAAAGCTTTCGGACACGCCGCCGGGCAAAGAAATCTCCATAGTCAGTTTCGTACCATTTGGGTCTTTCAGCGGAATGGTATAGGTTTTACCTTTTTTCCAACTTTTATGTGTATTTTCCTCTGCAAAGAAGTATTGATTTACAGACGTATTGCCGGGGAGTGTTGTATTGCACGTTATTTCAATTGTCCAGTCTTCTACAGGGTCATATTGTCTTGGAATGGTAAAGGAAACCATGCCCTCTTCGTTTTTAATGCTATCCAGCAGCATATCTGCCGCCTGTTGCGCTGTAATGGGCTTTGTAGTAAGAAACAGCAAAGCAATTACTGCAATTAAAAGAATGCATCCTGCTGCAATCCACACACGATGCTGCTTAAATTTTTCGCCCATACGAATCATATCAATTCTCCTTTCCACATTCTTTTTTCCGTCAGTCATACTAAGCAGCCGAGGCATCAGTGCAATATTACGGCTATACCCCAGCACTGCTACCAAAGATTTTGCATACGCTTTACTTTGTTGTGCACCAATTTTATTCAAAACGAAACTATCGTTCAGCAGCTCCATGTCCGCCCTTAATTGTTGGAATAGATACCAGATTGCCGGATTGAACCAATGTGCACACTGCGGCATAAGTACCGGTATCTCCCTACGCACACCCATTTCCTGCTTACACTGTTGCATCAAACGGATAATTTCTTTATCCTGCAGTGTTTGACCACGCAATTTCAGCATCAGATTTATACGGCTTCCGGCAAAAAACAAGAGCGCTGCTATTACTCCAAACAGCCAGAACAGTGGCAAAGCCACATCAAACAGCATTGTCTTCCAGTAAGCACGCTGCTGCCGATGCCGCATCTCTTGAATCTGCTGCGGTACTGTTCCGTCGCCCAGTTCTTGCTCTGTTTGCGCAAGTGCAGAGGTTGCTTCTTCATATTCCTCTCGGTACGAAATCTCCTGCACACCCTCTATCCCGCTAACTATCGAAAATGCGCTATGTGGACGTACCGGCACTAACAATGCCACCAACATGATACCCCAGAGCAGATATTTCCAAAGAGGTGAGATTTTATCATCTAATATTTTTTCCACCAATAGAACGACAACGCCAACTAACGACGCTGTCAGCGTTATAAACAGCACCTTATAAAATACCGGTGCCACCCACATGGAAAGCTGACTGAGCAAATACCACAAGTTGTTCATTGCGCCTACTCCTCATCAATCATATTCATAAGCCGTTGCAAATCTTCACGGGTTATATTTTCTTCCTTAATAAAATTCAAAAGCATTTTTTCACTTGAGCCGCCAAAAAATGTTTGCAAAAAGCTTTTACGTGCATTGGCAATGTACTCCTGTTCGGTAATTGCCGGTATATATCGATACGTGCGGGAGTTTATTTCTTCAGCTCGAATCGCCCCCTTATCGACCAACCGCTTCAGCAGCGTTTTCAGGGTACTGATATTTTTATCCATGCCTTCAAATATTTCCGGGGAGGTACAAGGGCCTTTTTCCCAAAGCGCCTTCATAATTGGAAGTTCACTTTCCCCGATACGGATTTTTCTATTCATGCTCACACAACACCTTCTTTTTAGTTTACAGTTGTAATCTTAATTTGAGCCTACTATAGTAAACTCAAATTGTCAACTCTTTTTTTACATTTCATAGTGTTTTTTCTCTCCTTAGCGGTGTTTTTCCATAAGCGTCCATGGCAGTATTCCTCTAAACAGGAATGCCATGGATTTTTTATATTATCTTTTTTATAAAAATTTTTTTATTGATGCAATAAAACCCTGTGGTCCTGCATTAACCTAATAGAACGCAAAGGAGGGATTTCTATGTTCCATCAAAAACACAAACAAAATTGGATTATCGTTCCGCTTATTTGTGCCTTTATTTTGACATTTTTTACTGCCTGCACACAACCTATACAAAGCGACTTGCTGCCATTAAAGGTTAAGCTGCTAAAAGTCGGAAAAGCCGATGCTATTATCCTGCAATCCGGCGAAGATGTTTTAGTAATTGACACTGGTGAAGAAGATGACGGTGAGGAGTTAGTTACCTACCTGTCTAACCAAGGCATTACCCAAGTCGATACGCTGATTATCACCCATTTTGACCAAGACCATGTGGGCGGCGCAGACACCTTGCTTGAGCAAATCGACGTACAACAGATATATGTTCCCGATTACATTGGAACACATGTCGAATACTCCGATTTTGTATCCGCCATGGAAGGTAAAGGGATTACCCCTACTGCCCTGCGGGAACCGGTTCAGTTTACATTAGGCGATGCACAAGTACTTGTTGAGCCGCCCACAAGCTACGAAATTGACCCTAACACCGTAGAAAACGACAACAACTTCTCTCTGATTACCACGGTTGTGCATGGCGAAAATCGCCTGCTGTTTATGGGTGATGCAGAAAAGCAGCGCATTCGGGAATGGCTTGGTAATGCTTCTGCTATTGATTGTGACTTTTTGAAAGTTCCCCATCACGGTGTATACAACACTGCCTTACCTGAACTGCTGGACGCTGTTACACCGGAATATTCGGTTATTTGTTCTTCGCAAAAGCATCCGGCTGAATTCAAAACACTGGAACTGCTGAAAGAACATGGCTGCGATGTACTTGAAACAAAAGACGGCAATATCACTGTTATCAGCAACGGTAACCAGTTAGAAATATCCCAAAAGAGAAAATGATAAGGATAAGGAGGAAACATCATGGCACAGACTGTATTTAACCGGTACGAAAAGAAATACTTGATTCCGGAAGAAATTTATTTTGAGCTCCGTGCCAGGCTGCGTCCTTATATGCAGGAAGACCAGTATGGACTTCATACAATCTGCAATATCTACTACGATACCCCGCAGTATGATTTGATTCGCAAATCCATCGAAAAACCCGCATACAAGGAAAAACTGCGCTTACGGAGTTACGGCATTCCCACTTTGGATACCCCGGTTTTTCTGGAAATCAAAAAGAAGTACAACAAAGTTGTAAACAAGCGCAGAATCCAGTTGCCGCTTTGGCAGGCTTACGCCTATGTAGAGCAAGGTATCCGCCCTAATCAGGACAGTCAAATCTTGCGGGAAATTGATTTTTTCCTAAAGCGTTATCCGCTACAGCGTGGTGTCTATTTGGCATACGACCGAATTGCACTATTCCAAAATGACAACCCGGATTTCCGTGTGACCTTTGACCACAACATTCGCAGCAGGCAGGTCAACATGGGCTTAGAGGAAGGCGATTGCGGCGAACCTCTATTGCCCGAGCGATACTATCTAATGGAAAGCAAAGTAATGGGTGCAGCGCCGTTGTGGTTCACCCGGATTCTATCCGAGCTTTCCATTTACCCAGTATCTTTTTCAAAGTACGGTAATATTTATAAGTCCAAGTTTGACCAGTTTCATCCAGATGAGATGCTTGTTCACAGAACTGAAAATTGGGACGCACACAGGAGGAGTAAAGCATGTTAAGCAGTATTTTACACGCAGGTACATTCAACATTCAATCCGTTGCTCTGGCATTGGCCACCGCTTTTATTCTTGGTTTATTTATCGCCTTGTTGTATCGGCGGAATGCAGTTGGCGAAGATTTTCCTGTTATTTTAGCAGTGCTTCCCCTGCTGGTTGCATCTGTTATCATGATTGTTAACGGCAACTTAGGTACATCGGTAGCGGTTTTAGGCGCATTTGGTCTAGTACGTTTCCGCAGTGCAGCTGGTACCGCGAGAGAAATCGGTTTTATCTTTTTTGCAATGGCTGTCGGCCTGGCTTCCGGCATGGGATTTTTGTCCTTGGCTTTTCTGATTACTATTATCACCTGTCTGGCCATTTTTGTTCTGGAAAGCCTGCATTTTGGTCACGTCGAGCACAAAGAGCGTGTACTGCGCATCACCATTCCTGAGGATTTGGATTACGATGGCATATTTGACGACTTATTCTTTGTATATACCAAAAAAGCTTATCTGGAAAAAGTTAAAACCACAAATATGGGCACCATGTATGAGCTTTCGTACCGTGTTGTAATGCGTGATATGAAACAGCAAAAAGCATTTATCGATGCGCTGCGCTGCCGCAACGGTAATCTGCGTATCATGATGGGTCTTGTACAACGAGAGAAGAATGAATTATAATGGAAGCAGTACTTTCAAGCATTGGAGGCCGACAATCCATGTTGATATTTGCTGCAATTGATACAGGACCGACTCAATCAAAGGAAATTGTTATTGACGAAGACCTGTTTTACGCTATTGCAAGTGGTGATAAAAACGCTTTTTGTACCTTATACCAGCAAACCAGAAGCGCTGTTTACACCTATACGCTTTCCCTGCTGCGCAATCAGGCAGATGCGAATGATGCCACACAGGATACTTACCTAAAAATTCGTGCGGCTGCGCATCTTTATCGTTCTGAAGGCAAGCCTATGGCTTGGATTTTAACGATAGCCCGCAACATCTGCCTGATGAAAATGCGCCAGCAAAAGCACTATGCCTCGTTTGAGCTGGAGGAAGATACACCCGCATTGGACTTTGATCAAATTGAGGATTTAGAAGACCGTGTTGTTTTGGAAACTGCATTCCGTGTACTGTCTAAGGAGGAATGTCAGGTTGTGTTTCTGCATGCTGTAACCGGTTATAAGCATCGGCAAATCAGCGAACTTTTGCAGATGCCTTTATCTACAGTTCTATCGAAATACAACCGAGGCCTGAAGAAACTACGGTCTGCATTGGAGGGGAGTTTATGAGTAAATTTTCAAATGAAGAAATCAACAACCATCTCCGCCGGGCAGCTTCTCAAATGGCTCCTAATCAGGTTGATTCCCTTTGGGAACAGCCGGTTTGCCTTGCCAAGGGAAATGAATGGTATTTAGATGGCAACGAACCAAAGCGCCGTAATACCAGCCATATCCTAAAGGCAGTTTCCACTTTAGCCGCTTGCTTCTTCCTCTGCCTGGTTTCCCTTACAGCGCTAACCCTGCATTCAGATGCAGCTATTTATCTGGACGTGAACCCCAGCATTTCACTGCGAATCAACCACTTTGACCGTGTTGTTTCTGCACAGGCAAGCAATGAAGACGGCGAAATTGTTTTGGAAAACATGAACCTCAAAAACACTGACCTTGACGTAGCACTAAATGCGATTTTGGGGTCGATGGTAAAACACGGCTACTTGAATGAAACGCATGGCACGGTTCTGGTATCTGTAGAATGTGCAAACCAACAACGTGCTGCCGAATTGGAGCTGCAAGTATCCAACAATGTGGAAGATGACATAGATTCTATGATTCAGGCCGGTAAAGTATTGTCCCAACAGATACGCAGTGACGATGACCTAGAAGCCTTAGCAGAACGATACGGCATGACACAAGGTAAGGCTTCGCTGCTGCGCAAGCTAGTTGCCAACTACCCCAACCTGCACTATGAGGAACTTGCCAATATGTCTATGTCCGAGCTTGTAACCTATCTCCAGCAGCAAATTGCTGCGGATGTTACTTCCTCTAATACAAATAAAGATAATCCGGATGATTTCCTAGACGACTTAGAGGATATTCTTGATGATATAGACGATGACGACATTGACGTCCCTGATAATGCAGTAGATGATGTGGACGCCCCGGACGATTTTAACAGCGATGATGATTCTGACAAGCCGGATGATGATTCCGATGAATCGGATGATGATTAAAACGGCAATTTAATTTGCTGATAATTTGAGGTTGCTCTATATTCTGCTTTATTTAGCAGCGTTTATAAAACCCAATCGAAAAATTAGATAGACAAAGGCTGCAATTGTAAACATTGCAGCCTTTTCTTCTGTCATGAAATTAGCAGTCTATATATTAGAGTGCTAATTTTAACATCTTTTTCATAAAAGAATCATGAAATAAGCGATATTAGGGGATATAACTATAGACGAAAGAGGAGATGAGGTCCAATGAACGCCACACCTACGGCGACACAAAGCATGGGTCGCAAGAAAGCAAGTTTCAATTAATGTAGATGGACATTGGAGGTTATCACTATGTATGCACTGAACACTATGAATCGTAATCATCAAATGAATACGTATAATCCTTTCCGTGAAATGGAAAACTTAGAACGCAGCTTTTTCGGCGACCCATTTGGCGATTTCTTTAATACAAACGACCTAGCCGAATTTAAGACGGACATCACAGATGAGGGTGACCATTATCTATTGCAGGCTGACTTGCCCGGCTTCGACAAGAAGGACATCAACCTGAACTTGAACGGTGACACTTTAACAATTCAGGCACAGCGGAACAACAACTACAGCGAAAAAGACAGTCAGGGCAAAATTGTACGCATGGAACGCTCCTACGGCACCTATGCAAGACAGTTTAATGTATCTGAAATTGATACCGACCACATTCGTGCCGCTTACGACAATGGTGTATTGTCGCTGACCATGCCTAAACGCAATGAAGTATTGCCGGAAAGTCGTACACTGGAAATTGAATAAGCAGCTCCCTGTGGAAAAGCTTTGATGCAAAGCGATTCTGCAGGGGGAAATCTCAAGCAAACTCTGCTTGAGATATGAACACTAAATATATAAATAGAGAAACCGCCCGAACGGTATGGCATACACCTCTCGGGCGGTTCTTTTTTTATGTCATTTTATAGAAAAAGCGTGTGCTGCACACGTGCACATTTTCTCAGCCTATTATATAAAGGTTTCAGATATTCATATTTCGGCATAAAAAGCGCAAAAAATGTTCAAAATCTATCATATAAAGGTTGCAATATAGCAAATAGGGTGTTATTATACACATAACCTATTCTAGCAGCGAAACAAAAATTAGTTATAGTGCATCCATGTATAGGTCTATTTTATCGCCGTCATGCTCATCTACCGTTAAAGATGAGCATCAATATAGGAGAAAGAAAGGGAAATCATTATGTCTAACATCAAGAACGATTGGCCTACCAAAAATCGTGAAGCTATGCTGTACCGCAGCGCACTGGCCAGTGCTGCTAAAAAGACCGGTTTGAACTCTGTAGAGTTTGAAAAGGCCGGCATCCCCTACGAGGAAGTTTACCGCAGCAGCTCCCGCAAGCTGGCAGCTGAAACTGCAAAGGGCTTCCGCGCTAAGATGGACGACCCCACCGACCTGAGCGATTGGGGCAAGCAGATGACCCCTGAGCTGGGCCGTGAAGCATTTGGCATGGAAGTTTTGGAATCCAACAAGGATTGCTTTGCTATGGATATGCACTTCTGCCCCCACCTGAAGGGCTGGCAGGATCTGGGCCTGTCCGACGATATGTGTGCAAAGCTGTGCGACCTGGCTATGACAGGTGACTTTGCTATGGCTCACGAAATGGGCTACGAGCTGGAGAATCCCCTGCGTTTGGCAAACGGCGACCCTGTGTGCCGTGTCATTTACCGTCGCAAGGCTGAGAAGTAATATGCACATAAGTTTCCGGCTTTGGTGCTAAAGCCGGTTACGCAGAGGAGGATTCATAATATGTCAGCGGAAAAAACAACTAGCAAGCTGCCACGTAAGCTGCGCCTTTTCTACGGAGTTGGCGAGTTTGGTCAGCAGCTTAGCATTCTAACCTTAAATATGTACCTGCTGTACTTTTACACCAATATTATGGGTATTTCCGGTACAGCAGCCGGTACACTTTTGTTGATTGCTCGTATTTGGGATGCTATCAACGACCCCCTGATGGGTATGATTATTGATAACACCCACAGCAAGCACGGCAAATGCCGTCCTTACCTGCTGTATTGTGCGGTTCCGGCAGGTTTGTTCCTGTTTTTGACTTTTGCGGCTCCGAATTTGAGTAATACTGCAAAGCTGGTATGGGCTTACTGCACCTACATTGGTCAGGGTATGCTTTACACCGCTACCGGTATTTCTTACACATCTCTTATCGCTCGTATTACAGATGACCCCATGGAGCGTGTCGGCCTGAACCAGAGCCGTGCATTCATCTCCATGTTTGCGGCTATCTTTATTTCTTCCATGACATTGCCCGTTATTCAGGCCATTGGTGCTCACAGCAGTGAGCGTGCCGGCTTTGCAATTACGGTTGGTGCTTATGGTGTTTTGCAGGCACTGTGCTATCTGTGCGTTTTCTGGCTTACTCGTGGTTACGACCGTCAGGAGCCTCGTACCGAGCGTGCGCAGGGCACCTCTGCCGGCAAAGAGATGCTTTCCTCTTTGGGTTACATCGTACGCAATCCGTTGTGGAGACTGTTGGCTTGCGGCACTATGCTCTACTACACTTCTGCTGCGATTACTCAGGGCATCATCGTTTATTATGTTAAGTACTACTTGGAGCGTCCTGACCTGGTAGGTATCGCCAGCCTGTGCAGCATGGTTTCCAGCTTCCTGGCTATTGTTCTGCTTAAGGTTTTTGCCCGCAAACTGGGCAAAGCAAAGAGCTGTGCAATGGGCGTAGCTATCGGCCTGGCCTGCCTGATTATCCGTTTGGTTACTCACGACTCCATTATTCCGCTGTATCTGCTGTGCCTGTTGGTTTCCGGCTTTGGTTTGGGTCTGTTCTCCTCTCTGCTGGTTCCCTCTTTGATGGACAGTATCGATTACGGCGAATGGCAGCATGGTAAGCGCAACGACGCACTGGTTATGTCTGCTAACAGCTTTGGCAATAAGCTGGGCGGTGGCATTGGTGCTGCTCTGCTGGGCTTCATGCTGGACGCTGTGGGCTATCAGGCTGAGGCTGCTACTCAGGTTGCAGCTGTACGTACCGGCTTGTTCAACGTGGCTATTTTTGTGCCTCTGGTTGTATTCAGCATCGTGTTTATCGTTATGCTGCGTTACTCCCGCTACGAAAAGCAGATGCCTGCTATCCGTGAAGAACTGGCCCAGCGCCATGCTGCTGAAAAGGTTTAAGTTTACTGCTTAACGTACTTTTTGCAGAATAAAAAGGCGTACCGTTTTCTGCCCAACGGCAGCCTAACACGGTACGCCTTTTCTTATGTGTAAATTTATTGGTTGCGTTTCCAATTACTTAGCACTGCCTTCTTGTAAACAATGCTCTAGTTCTTCCATTTGTTGAGCGCAGGCCGACAAGCAAATTTGCCCGATTTCCATTGCAAATTCTTCTTCATGACCGGGTTTCAGCAAAGCAAAGCCATTTACAACTTGCTGTATGCAATGTTGTAATGTTTCTTCACTGGGACGTGTGCCGATTTCGCTCACATACATGCCAAAAACAGTACGCACTTCCAGCTGTTCATATATATTCTGAAGCGGTGCAATATCTGCGGCTTGTATAAAGTGACGCAGCAGGCACAGCAGCACCCCGATTGTACAGTTGCTTCGCTGTAACTCCTGCTTTATCTGCTGCACTTGTTCCGGGTTCAGCTTTGATGCAGCTTCAAAAGCAATAGCTCTGCTGCAATAGGCAAGTATCCGCAAGCTTTCGTAGTATTCTTGAATATACTGCCTTGTTTCCTGCGTGCAGCTTCCCTCTCCTGTCAAAAAGGTTCCGGCACCATTTACCGTTTGTGTTACACCCAAACTATTCAGCATGGTGAATGCACTGTGTATGGTAACAACCGACACCCCGTACTGGTCTGCCAAAATCTGCTCGGAAGGGAAACACGCACCTTGCCGCAGGTTATCCCGCTGTGCAAGCCGAAGCAAATCGAATGCAATCTTTTTATACAAAGGTTCCGGTGCTTGCCGAACATACCATCTGAAATCCACTTCACGGATACGTTCTTTTGCCGCTATTTTGCAAAAGGGCGAAATCATATGGTGAAAGTCGCATAAGATTTGTTGGCAGCAAATTGAAACCAACGTATAAAGGTCTTGCAACTGGCCGCGGCGAATCAGCTCTGTCCAATACTTTAGCCGCCGTATGGTAGCGATTACTTCTTCCTGCAGAAGCTGCTCTCCCGGTAAAACCATAAACAGCAAATCATCAAAGCCTCGAATCTGCAAAAACAAATCGCTTGCTAAATCATTATCTGCTTTTTGTATTACCATGGCCTGCCATGTATACACAAATACCAACAAATCCCGGCGGCAAGTAAAAGCATCCGGAGATTGGCTGCATAATGTGTCTAATGCATCAAGCAAGCATTTATCGCTTTTTTGTGCACCTGCCGCCACTAATCCCGGAATCACGCAAGGCATTGCACGGCAGCACTCTATGTGGGACTCGCAGCGAGAAAGAAAAATCCTTTCACGCAATTCTCGTCCTTGCGGGTCTTCTGCGTCAAACACTACAACCGGACGTTTACGTTCCTGCGCAGAAATAAAGCCGTCTTGCTGGAGCATACGCAGCGCACGCCGAATGCTGGTATATCCTATACCATGGTCTTTATGTATTTTCTGTACCGAATCTAATTGGTAGCCTTTCGGATATAACCCAATCAGGATTCTATTTACAATTTTATTGTAAATCATAATATACAGAGGAATTTCTTTTTCCATACGGGACCTCTTTCGGTTAAAGATTATAAGCCGATTTTTTCAAAAGCTTACTTTATTTATTATACTATACCTCGTCAGGAAAGTCAGTGCACATTATCGTTAAGAAAGGACGAATTTTTATGTTAAAAACAGACCCCAAATACCAAGGTTATATCCAAATTTTGCGCAGTGAGTTAATTCCTGCCATGGGCTGCACCGAGCCTGTTGCCATTGCTTTAGCTTGTGCAAAAGCAAAAGACCTATTAGGTCAAGCTCCTACGCAGGTACATTTGGACATCAGCGGAAACATTATTAAAAACGTTAAAAGTGTTGTTGTGCCTAACACCAACGGTAAACGTGGCATTGAAACAGCAGCTGCAATCGGTTTTGCCGTAGGTCACGCTGAAAGAGAATTACAGGTAATCAGCAGTGTAACCGATGAAGACCGTCAGGAAATGACACGCCTTTTGGAAAAGTGCCCCATTACGGTTTCTCCTGCCACCAGCAAAGAAGTTTTTGATATTTTTGTAGATGCCAAAAACGAGCAGCACCATGCACGTGTTCGCATTGTAAGCTATCACACAAACATTGTGTTTGTTGAACTGGACGGCAAGGTTTTGCTGCAAGTTACTGAGCCCAGCACAGTGGAACTGCAAAAGCCCTCTCTGTTAAATGTAAAAGATATTTTGGACTTTGCCGACACTGCTGACATTGCTGACGTTGCAGATATTTTGGAGCGTCAAATCCGCTATAACAGCGCAATCAGCAAAGAAGGCCTAACCGGCAAGTGGGGCGCAAGCATTGGCCGCACTTTAATCGACAATTACGGTGACAGCATTGTAATCCGTGCCAAAGCAGCAGCTGCTGCCGGCTCCGACGCACGTATGGGCGGCTGCGAATTGCCTGTAATCATTAACTCCGGCAGTGGTAACCAAGGTATGACCGCAAGCCTACCTGTGTTAGAATATGCTAAGGAGTTACAGTGCACCACCGAGCAGTGCTATCGTGCGCTGCTGGTTTCTAACCTGCTGACCACGCACCTGAAAACCAGCATTGGCCGTCTGAGCGCTTATTGCGGTGCTGTTAGTGCAGGCTGTGCCGCAGGTGCCGGTATTGCTTACTTACACGGTGGCCGCTATGAGGAAGTTGCACACACGCTGGTAAACAGTTTGGCCATTGTTTCCGGCATTATCTGTGACGGCGCAAAGCCCTCCTGCGCTGCTAAAATTGCCAGCGCTGTAGAGGCAGGTATCTTTGGTTGGAAGATGTACCTGAGCGGACATGAATTTTACGCAGGTGATGGCATTATCAAAAAGGGCGTAGAGGAAACGATTCAGTCTGTTGGCCGTGTGGGACGTGACGGCATGGTGGGCACTGACCACGAGATTTTACAGATTATGACCGAATGCTAATATAAGCCTAAAAGGCAGAGCTTCACATTTAAGCACGAAGCTCTGCCTTTTTATAATAGCTATCGCTATTTACCGGTAACCCTGTACGATTAAAAATACTTGCCACCCTTTCCAATCGGGTGTAAACTAATTGATACGGCTTATTATAAGCACCTATACTTTATGCTGTATTACGCAGCACTACGCCTGCGTGATTTTGACTTTCATACAGATACAAGGAGAATCCACCATGGACATCATTATTCGTCAGGCTATTTTACATATTTTGGACTCTACCACTGACCGCCCAGATTTTTCTGAGGGTGCGATGGAACTTAGCCCGGACAAAACCGCTTATTTTCAAACCTGTATCGAGCGCCTGGAAGCCACTGACGAGGCACGTGTCTGCCGCTTGACAGAAAATTCCGCTTTCCGTATGGAGTTGGAGCAAAACAAAGACTTTATTGATTTATCCCGTCGTATTGCGGGTGTTATTTTTGATTTTATGCATGCGCACCCCACAATTCCCTGTGCAGACCTAGCCGTTATTGATTACGATTGCGGCGGCGAGGGATATCTTGCTGTGCTAAAGTTAAACTACAAAAATGGTTATACCCACTTTACCGAGCAAATCGGTGATGGTGCGCTGCTGCACACCATTCAGCACCAACGTATTTGCCTGCCCGCTCCCACTGTAAAGCTGGAAGAAGGTGCGTTGATTCGTTATCGTGACGGTGCTGTCCGCCTTGTGGAAAAGAAGTATGATTTGGACGGCAAAAAGGATTTTTACCTTTCTTCCGTTATTTTTGAGTGTACCCAAGAGCTGACTGAAAAGAAAAAGCTGGAGGTAATCCAAAAAGCTGCTACCAAGGCTGTGCAGGACGCCTATACGGAAGAACCCCATGCCGCTGAGCAGGTTGCTGTTATCCTGAGCAATCAGGCTGCTGTGCAGGACAACGTTATTTCTGTGCAGGCTGTGAAGGAGCAAATCGAGGAAATGTATCCGCTGGCAGCAGTCCCCTTTGAGGTTGCCGTTGAGGAGGCACAGGTAAACATTGCCGAGCCTGTTACCGTAACCCCTGCACGGATTCGCCGCTTGGAGAGCCGCTGCCTGAAAACAGCAAGCGGTATCGAAATTAAGATTCCTGCTGAACTGATTGCTTCTGACAGTGCAGTTGAGTTTATTCATAGCGACGACGGCAGCCTTTCCATGCTGATTAAGGACGTTATTTTATAATTACCGTTTTATCGCCAAACAAAAAGCCCCTATGTGCCAATCTGACACATGGGGGCTTTTTTACAGCCTACATTCTCGCGTTGCTATGATGCGCTTTACTGGTCCAGTTCAAAAGTATCTGCCAATGCATTTAAGCGAGAACCAAAACCTTCGGCAGCTTCTTCAGGGTATTTACACATTACTACATAGGTGTCATTTCCCAGTGTATAAAAATGTGCATCCAGATAATCATGGTCCTCTTTATCCTGACCACTTAAGCCACCGTTTGCATCTTCAACCAGTTCATAATCGTTTTTATCTGCACGAAGCCACTCCTGTGCCTGCTGCAAGTTTTTGCCGTTCAAATACACAACTTTCAGCTTCACATCGTCATTTACTGTGCTAATCCATTCTTCTTCGTAAACGCCAATGTCCGAGTCGGTTTCCATGCGCCAGCCTTCTTTAGGAATATAAATGGAGTATCTGTCGCCCTGATGCAGAATAACGGGCATTGCTTCCTCCATGCCTTCCAGCATGATTTTCAGTTCGGTTTCCTGTTCACGATTGCTTGCCGCAGTGCTCTGGCTTTGCGGTTGGGCTGTTGGGTCCGCCTGATTAGGCTCTGCCGTACTTACTGCGTCCGGTGTACTGTTTGGCTGTTTTTGTTCCTCGCCACAGCCTACAACAAAAAGTGCCATCACAAGTACTATTGCTAATGAAATCAGTTTCCTCATCATCAAGACCTCCTTGCGTTTTATTTTATAGAAGGAAAACTTATGTATATTCCTTTATCCTTATTTTGCATTATAGCATTTCACGCGAAACAATTCTATCGTTTTTTATTACTGTCCTAGAAGAATAAAACGGCACCAAGGCATTTTCTTGGTACCGTTTTGCTGTTTTACGCCTTCATCTTTTCTGCCGCTTATATTTTTACCAGCAAAAGCAGAAATTATTCCTCGTCTTCCTCAACCGTAAGTGCATCTAAAAGCACCTTATATATCTCGTTGCCTCGCAAAACAAAACGTTTGCGCACCATTTCGGCTGTAAGGCGGTCAGGCATCATAAGCTCCAGATTAAAATCCTGTGTATTCACACCGGAAATAGAGCACTGGATAGACCAGCCATTTGGGGTTTCATGCACTTGTGCATGGTACTCGGCGGATTTTTTATTCCAGACCTGTGCACGGATTGCAGCCTTTACCGCTGCACTGCGTACACTGCGTGGCAAATCCTGCTCCAGCTCCGAGGCCACTTTTGCGCCTTTATCGGTAATGATGTACTGTCCGTTTCGCTCTTTTACCAGTTTACGGGAAACAACATCTTCCAAACCGGAGCTAAACTCAAAATAATTTACAAGCTGTTCCTCCAGCAAGGCTGTTTCAATTTCCTGCCTTGTTAAAGGTCCTGCATGCTCTATCAAATAGCACAGCAACAAACGAATTTGTGTACTGTTAGTCAATCCGCCGGGCTTAACACCGGCTGTAAACGCATAGGTTTCGGCCATTTTCCCAATCCCCCTTTACCGTCCACATCTTTTTACGTATACCATTATATCGGGTTCTGGCAAAAGTTACAAGACCGCAGCTGCGAAGTCTGTCTCGATTGTTTTGCCGCTGTCGGGTGTAGAGTAAACCCAGCGGTCAATGTGCCCTTCGGTTTGTGTATAACGCAGGTCAAACCGAATCTTTTGTTCCAGATTGCGGTTTACAATCACCAGCTTGATTTTCATTTTATCCGACAAAATATTTTTGATGTACACACTTACCGGTTGGCCGGGTACAAGGCTGGGGCAGGATTCTGCCAGACCTGCCAAATTAGGTGCTAGCTCGATAAATGTGCCGTAGCTTTCCACGCTTCGCACAATGCCTACCACTGTTTCGCCAATGGTAAAGTTGGCGGCGTTTTCTTCCCATGTACCCAGCAGCTCACGTAAGGTAAGCACAAAGCGCCCCTGTGCATCTCTGCTCTTGATTGCACAGTAAATATGCTGGCCAACGTTTACTCTGTCCAGCGGAGAGGAAATACGGCTTACGGACAGGCAATCAATCGGCAGCAGCGCATTGATGCCGCACCCAACATCGCAAAAGGCACCAAACGGCTCGATGTGCGTTACCACAGCTTCTACAATATCACCCGGCTCCAGCTGATTCAGATAGCCTTCCCGGCAGCGGCGCTGGGCCTGTGCACGGGACAGCAAAAGCTGCTGCTCTCCCTTTTGATTTTGCTGAATGCCCAAAATAACAAAACAGGTCGCACGGCCTACTCGTGTTAGCACTGCAATATCCCTTACTGCACCGGTGTCGGCCCCTTCAGCACACTGCTCGAACGGCATAATCCCCTGAAAACTTCCGATGCGAAACCGCAGCTGCCGCTGGGCATCAAATGCTAACGCTGTAGCTTGTACAATTTCCCCCGATAGAATCGCTGCCTGGATTTGTTCCAGGGTAAAACGCTCTGCACTGCGGTAACTGTCTTCCATACGAAATTCCTGCATAATTGTTCCTCTTTTCCTGCATTTTTCCGACCGTTTGTCCGGCACGGTATACTGCATATATATGTGCTTCCTTCCGGTTCTATAAGTTTCCCGCTTTTTTTATTTTGCCTGCCGGCAAAAAGGTTCTTTTCTCTTTTAACCTATTCCATCCTGTGCTATAATTAAGATGTATGCGTTTTTGTTTTTTCGCATATAGATTTTTACGCACAGAAAGGAACGTGTACTATGGACATCCACGTTGGCGATACCATCCAAACGAAAAAGCCCCACCCTTGCGGCTCCAATACTTTTTCCGTGCTGCGTGTCGGTATGGACTTTCGCATTCGTTGTACTGGATGTGGGCACGAAGTCATGCTGCCGCGTGCTAAAATCGAAAAAAACATCAAAAAGGTGATTGCTGCCGAACAAAACTAGCGGCTCCGTTTTTTTTTGCATTTACAATTTTGATAAGGAGCGTTATGTATGTTTGAACAAATGCCTGCCATTAGCAACCGCTATGAGGAGCTTTCTATCCGCTTATCACAGCCTGAAACCGTTGCGGATTCTCGCCTGTTTTGCCAGCTGATGAAAGAATATCGGGAGCTTACCCCTCTTGTGGAAGCATACCGTGCTTATGCTACTGCGCAAGACCATCTGAATCAGGCACTTTCCCTTTTAGGAGAAACTTCAGACCCGGACTTCAAATCCATCATACAGCAGGAAATTTGCGAAAATCGTCAAACCACGGCACACTGGGAGCAAGAATTAAAACTTCTTTTGCTGCCTAAGGACGCAGGCGACGGCAAAAACGTCATTTTGGAAATTCGTGCCGGTGCCGGCGGCGAGGAGGCTGCCCTGTTTGCCCACAGTTTACTGCGTATGTATACCATGTATGCTCAGGATAAAGGCTGGACCATGGATATTTTATCCATGAACGAAACCGAGCTGGGCGGCATTAAAGAAGCTGTTTGCAGCATCGACGGCGAAAATGTATTCAACCGTTTGAAATTTGAGAGCGGTGTGCATCGTGTGCAGCGTGTACCGGAAACGGAAACGCAGGGCCGTGTACACACCTCTACTGCTACGGTTTCGGTTATGCCGCAGGCCGATGAAGTGGACCTTGTGATTGACAGCAAAGATTTGCGTATTGATGTGTTCCGCTCCTCTGGTGCGGGCGGCCAGCACGTTAACAAAACCTCCAGCGCAATTCGTATTACCCACTTGCCTACCGGTATGGTTGTCGAGTGCCAAAACGAGCGCAGCCAGTTCCAAAACAAGGACAAGGCTATGGAAATTTTGCGCAGCCGTTTGTTAGCACAGAAGCAGGCCGAACAGCAATCGCAAATCAATGCCACACGCTCCAGCCAAGTTGGTTCCGGTGACCGAAGTGAAAAAATCCGCACGTACAACTTCCCCCAAGACCGCATGACAGACCATCGCATTGGCTTAACCATGCATAACTTGGACAGCATTTTGGACGGACGGTTAGACCCCATTATTGACCAGCTGGCTACACACGCACAGCAGGAAAAATTACGAAATGCCGGACAGACAACTCCCTCTTATCCGGTATAATCATAGGAGTATCAAAGCCATGAACACTGTATTTAGCAAAGCGGATACAGAAAGTATCCGGCAAGCCGCTGCCTTTTTGCAGCAGGGCGAAATTGTTGCCCTGCCGACGGAAACGGTGTACGGCATTGCGGCAGACGCCCGCAACGGTGCTGCTGTATCTAAAATTTTTGCGGCTAAGGGCCGCCCACAGGACAACCCTTTGATTGTTCACATTGCTGACATGGCAATGCTGGACGGCTTAGTAAGCGAAGTTCCTGAGCGTGCGCAGCTACTGGCTGCCGCATTCTGGCCCGGCCCGCTTACCATCATCATGCCCCGTGGCTCCGAGGTTGCCGACGCTTGCTGCGCCGGTTTGGATACGGTTGGTATCCGTATGCCGAGCCACCCTGTTATTCGGGCTGTTATTAAAGAGAGCGGCTGCGCACTGGCAGCGCCTTCGGCAAACCTTTCCGGCAGCCCCAGCCCCACAACCGCACAGGATGTTTTTGCTGACATGGACGGCCGCCTGCCTATGATTGTGGACGGCGGCAACTGCCAAGTAGGTGTAGAGTCCACCGTTATCACCATTGTGGGTGAGCACCCCGTTTTGCTGCGTCCCGGCCACATTACACTGGAGCAGCTGGAGGCTGCACTGGGCGAGGAAGTTTTGATTTCCGGTGCGATTCTGGAAAAGCTGAAAGAGGGCGAGGTTGCCCGCAGCCCCGGAATGAAGTATAAACACTATGCACCTAAGGCAGACATCACCATTTTGAAAGGCTCCTTTGAGCAGTACAAAGCTTATGTGGAAGCACACCGTGCAGAAAACCCTGCCTGCCTGTGCTTTACGGGCGAAGATGCAAAGCTGGACTTTCCCTGCATTTGCTATGGCAAAGAGGGCGACGGCAATGACCAGGCATTCCACTTGTTCCGTTGCCTGCGTGCATTGGATGAGCAGGGCGACGGCGTAGTTTACGCACGCTGCCCCGGTCAGGACGGTGCCTCCATGGCTGTGTACAACCGTTTGATTCGTGCTGCTGCATTCCGGGTGATTACGCTATGATTACTGTAGGTATTACAGGCCGCTCTGGCTGCGGAAAATCTACCGTTTCGGCCTACTACCAAAGTTTAGGCTATCCCCTTGCTGATTCCGACCTTGTTGCAAAGCAAATTATGGACCCCGGTTCTCCTTGCTTGCAGCAGCTATGCGAGGCTTTCGGCAGCGATATTCTGGACGAATCGGGAGCATTGCGCCGGCGGCTTCTTGCTGACCGTGCTTTTGCCACCCCCGAAGGGACACAAACGCTTACCAATATTACTCACCCCGAAATTCTGAGGCGTATCCTTGCCATGCGGGAGGACGCAAGGCAAAATGGTGCCGATTTATTTTTTATTGATGGTGCCGTACTGGTAGGCAGTGTATTTGAGCAATTTTGTGATATACTTATCTTGGTTGCCGCACCGTTTGAGGTTTCGGTACAAAGAATTTGCAAACGTGATGGCATTTCGCCCGAAATGGCCATGCGCCGTTTGAACGCACAACTTTCCGAAGAAACCCTGAGAAATAAAGCTTCTTATATTCTGGAAAACAACCAAACACTTGAATGTTTGATTCAGCAGGCGCAGAATGTTCTGCCTTTGCTGCGAAAGGAGCCAAATGCGTAGTAAAGTCCTTGCTGTGCTTTTGGTTGTACTTTTCTTGTTTTTAGGGGTTGTAAACATTCCCGCTTTAACGCTGTTTGTGCAAAAAAAGTTATATCCTACCCCCTATACCGAGTATGTAGAAAAGTATAGCCAGCAGTACGAATTAGACCCACTTTTGGTATACTCATTTATTCGCACCGAAAGCAGCTTCAAACCCGATGCACGCTCGAATGTAGACGCTCGCGGGTTGATGCAAATTACGGAAATGACTTTTGACTGGATTAAACCCCGTGTTGAGGCCGACGAATCTGTGGTTTTTGAAGATTTATACAACGCAGAAATCTGTATTCAGTTTGGCAGTTACTATTTAAGCCGATGCCTTTCCCGTTATCAAAACGATATTGCAACCGCTGCGGCGGCATATCACAGCGGCTGGGGTACGGTAGACAGGCTTTTGACAAACGAAGCCTATTCCAAAGATGGTAAAACGCTTGACGTTTTTCCTTATACACAAATGAATCATTATGTGGCGAAAATTTCAAAGACGTATGAAAAATATCAGGAAATTTATCGTCCGGAAGGAGAATCGTAATGTCTGAAAAAAACATGGAAACCATCAGCAAAGAGCTGCTGTTCCAGCCGGAATATCCCGCTGACAGCAACAATGCTATCCTGCAGGAGGCTATCGAATTCTGCGAGGGCTACAAGGAGTTTTTGACCAACGGCAAAACCGAGCGTGAAATCAGCGAAATCAGCGAAAATATGCTGATTAAGGCTGGTTACAAGCTGTTTGATGACACCGCTTCCTACAAGGCTGGCGACAAGGTCTACTTCATCAACCGCAAAAAGTGCGTTCTGGCTGCTACCATCGGCTCCGAGAGCATGGAGAAGGGCTTCCGCCTGAACATCGCTCACATTGACGCTCCCCGTTTGGACCTGAAGCCCTCTCCCCTGTACGAGAAGGCTCACTTCAGCCTGCTGAAAACCCACTACTACGGTGGTATCCGCAAGTACCAGTGGACTGCTGTTCCTCTGGCTATCCACGGCGTTTTCTGCAAGCCCAACGGTGAAACCGTTAAGGTTTCTATCGGCGAGGATGCAAACGACCCCGTATTCTGCATCACCGACCTGCTGCCCCATCTGGGTGCTGAGCAGAACGACCGCAAGCTGAGCGACGGCATTCGTGGCGAAGAGCTGAACGTTCTGATTGGCAGCCAGTCTGTTGCAGACGAGTCTGTCAAGGAAGGTGTTAAGCTGAACACCATGATTCTGCTGAACCAGAAGTACGGCATCGTTGAGCGTGACTTCAACCGTGCTGAAATCGAAATCGTGCCCGCTGGTCCCGCTCGTGACATTGGCTTCGACCGTTCTATGGTCGGCGGCTACGCTCAGGACGACCGTGTTGAGGCTTATCCCGCTCTGGTTGCTGAAATCAACTGCAAGAACCCCACCTTTACCACTGTTTGTGTTTTGACCGATAAGGAAGAAACCGGCAGCGACGGTGTTACCGGTATGCAGAGCGACTACGTCTTCCACTTCCTGCAGCAGCTGTGCCGTATGCAGGGTGCTGATTACATTCGTGCCTGCCAGGCAAGTAAGTGCATGTCTTCTGACGTTACCGCTGCTTATGACCCCACTTGGGACAGCGCATACGAGCCCCTGAACAGCACTTACGCTGGCCGTGGTGTTGCTATTACCAAGTACACCGGCGCACGTGGCAAGGGCGGCACAAGCGATGCTTGCGCTGAGCTGGTTGCTTATGTTACCGGCCTGTGTGATGAGGCTAATGTCACCTGGCAGATGGGCGAAATGGGCCGCATCGACCTGGGCGGCGGCGGCACCATCGCTTTGGACGTTGCAAACCGTGGCATTGACACCATCGATGTTGGTGTGCCTGTGCTGTCTATGCACGCTCCTTTTGAGGTTACCCACAAGATTGACATTCTGATGGCTTACAAGGCATTTGTTGCTTTCATCAATGCTAAAGCATAATTAAAGCTGCAACATCCTTTACTGCTTACATAAAAGAGGTGCTGTCCAATCGGGCAGCACCTCTTTTTCCGTCTTATATTGCAAGTAAAAACCCACGTGCTCTACCCTTTTTCAGGCAGAAGCACGTGGGGATTTTTGTTTTTGTTAAAAATTACTTTGCCAGCACACCGAATACGATGGGCGTTGCGCCTGCTGCTGCATCAACACTCAGCAGCTCAACGTTAGCTTCCTCAAAGTTTACACGCTCAAACTTCTGGGTTGCACCGCTCTCAGTGGTAAACTCCAGAACGTAAACCTTGCTGCTTGCAACATCAGCTGCTTCCGTCTCGGTCAAAACAACAGAGGCATCTGCTGCCAAGCCGTCTGCTGCCTTGTTCTCGCCCTTATCCTCGCTGCCAGCCTCGTACAGATACAGCTCGGTAACGGTCTCGCCGGTGGTATTTACAACGTTGTAAACAGCCTTCATTTCAGGAATCTCAAACTGAACAGGCGTTGCACCTGCTGCTGCGTCAACACTGCGCAGGCTAACAGGAGCGACTTCAAAGTTCAGGGTTTCAAACTTCTGGGTTGCACCACTCTCAGTGGTAAACTCCAAAACGTAAACAAGGCTTGCTGCCTCTTCCTCAGAAGCTGCAGTGCGGGTAACCTCAACCTGAGCGCCGTTTGCCAGACCCTCTGCTGCGTAATTTTCGCCCTTATCTTCAGAGCCGACCTCGTACACATACAGCTCGCTAATCGTTTCACCGGTAGTATTGTACATATTATACACTGCGGTCTGTGCGTCTGCCTTCGTATCAGTAGAAGAAGCTGCGCCACAGCCAACCATCAGGCTAGCTGCTACGGTCATAGCCACTACTGCAATAACATTCTTTTTCATAAGTAATTTTCCTCCATTATCTATTGGGTATTTCCCAAATTGCTCATCGTGACAATGATAATTAAATCACATAAACCTTAATACCATATAAATACAGCTCTGTTTTTTCTAAACAATTATTAAGGTTTCTATTATTTGTGATTAGCCTCTTGGGCAACAGGGAATCGAACCGTAAACACAGTACCTTGTCCCGGTTGGCTTTGTACCTCTACCTCACCCTTGTGTTCTTCCACAATTTGCTGTGCGATTGCAAGGCCAAGACCCGTCCCCTTACCGCTCTCCTTTGTTGTAAAGAAAGGCTCAAAAATATGCGGCAATACGTCCGCCGGGATACCGCAGCCCGTGTCCTGTATCTGAATCAGGATATGATTTTCCTCTATTCGACTGGAAACCGTAAGGGTACCACCCTCCTGCTCCATTGCATGGAATGCGTTTAGAATCATATTCAGGAAAAGCTGGTAGAGCTGCGTTTCGTTGCCACGCAGGCAAAGTCTATCACAGCGCAAATCTGTTACAACCTGTACAGGCTTTGGTTTTGCCGGAGTTGCTACGCTTAATGCTTTTTTCAGCAATTGGTCCGGCACAAGTATTTTTTGCGTAGATTCAGGATTTTTACGGGACAAATCTGACAACCGGGAGATAATTTTTTTCGCCTTATTGGATGCCAGATAAATTTCCAGAATATTATCGTACAGCTCCGATTCCTCCGGCAATTTTTCCAGCGTGAGCATACTATAGCTCATAATGGGAGTCAGCAGATTATTGAACTCATGCGCAATGCTGGAAGTAAGCGTTCCCATGGTTTCCAATCTCTGATGGTGTGCCAGCTCTCTTGTTTTTTGGTTCAGCTGCTCCATCGCTTCATTTTTTTGTTGCAGCAGCTCCAGTTCCTTAAGAGTTTGTTGGTTACTCCGCACACTACGAATCGTAACAATCAGCAAAATAGCAATACCTGCCGCCGCCATACCGCCATACGCCATAAGGCGTACTGCCGCTAAGTGCAGCGGACGCAGGAACTCATCGTAGTTCATGGATACACCAATTGCAAAAATGCCATTGGTTTGCATGGTTGCGGGCAATGCCACCATACGGGCACGATACACTTCGCCGGAGTCAAAATCTATAGATTGATAAAAGGTTTTGCCGTAGATACCTTGCTCCTGCCACTGACGCAAGTATGAAATGCCGTTATAGTCGCATTCATCTTCCTGCAATCGGTCAATCACGTCCACATGGATTCCCTCTGGGGCACGATGGATTACTGTACGCCCGCCTGCGTCCAAAAATATAATTCTGTCCTGCTGGCTTGGACTAATATCTACAGCGATACGCTTATAAAATGCTGCCAAATCTACCAAGCACACATACTCGACCCCTGACTGGGATTTGGTTGCAAAAGATAAGTACACTTGACCGTCCCCATCGACGCAGGGACGAATTTTTGCTTTTCGCTGTACGCCTGCCAACGGTGGGAAATAATAGTTCGTATTATCATTCGTAGAAATCAGCACTGTATCATCGTCCTGCACGGCCAAAAACGCTACCACCAAATCGCCGTTCATTTTCAATGTATTTTGCATTTGCAGGCGCATTGCCTGTATATTCCCTGTTTGCAGCCACTGTTTCTCGGCCTGAATAAAATCGGGGGCGCGCAGGCTATACTGTAAATCGTCCGCATAACTATTCAGCGCAATGGCTACACTGCGGTCAACAGATTGTGCTAAGCCCATCATTTGCTGGTCCTCTTTTTCCAGCACAGTTACTTCGTATTTGCTGAACACACGCAAAATCATGATAAGTCCCATTAGGATAAGCAAAACACTTGTTATCAGCGAAGCCTGTATATGATGTGGTTTGCCTTTTTTCTCCACTTTGATAGCCCCCTTGCTAATTGCGGAATTTTTGTTTATACTTTTGTTTACTACATAATGGATAAAGGAGTAGCTTTGATGTCGGACAAGGTACTAATCGTAGATGATGACCCCACCGTTTTGACCACACTATACAAGGTGATTCAAAGCAACGGCATTCAAGCCGAAACTGCAAAAAGTGGTGAAGAAGCGTTGAAACATGTTTTTTCTGAAAGCTTCGACCTGCTTTTATTAGACGTAAATATGCGTGGAATGGATGGTTTTGCCGTTGTAAAAGCCATTCGGCAAAAAGGGCTTACCCTGCCTATTATTATCGTAAGCGCCCGCAAGGAAGATTACGACACCCTGTATGGCTTAGACATCGGCGCAGATGATTACATCACAAAGCCCTTTAACCCCATTACACTGGGTGCTAAGGTAAAGGCGCTTATCCGCCGCAGCCACGGCAATTTACCCGGCTGCGACAACACTTTTCTATGTGCAGGACCATTCCGCTACAACACAAGCACACTGCGCTTTTACAAAAACGATACAGAGGTTTTTCTTTCCTCTAAAGAAAACGCCATGATAAAGCTGTTTCTGGACAATGTAAACCGCATTTTCTCCAAGGATATGCTGTACGAGCTGATTTGGGGCGAGGATGTCATTGACGAAAATGCCATCATGGTTTATATTAGCCGCTTACGTCAAAAAATTGAGGAAGACCCCTCAAAGCCGCAATTTTTGCAAACAGTACGTGGCTTAGGATACCGTTTTGTTGTATAACCTGCTTATAGAATACACCGCAAAAAAGAGAGAAGCCGAAAAACAGGCTTCTCTCTTTTGCTTTTTATTCCGATTGCCGGCCCATCAATGGCGCAGCATACGGTGCAGCTTGGGCTGCCAAAGCCCTTTATAGAGGTGCAGCAAGTTTACAATCGCTTTGTCGTACAAATAAAACGCTAAATTGCCCATGAGCCAGATAGACACGGTAAGTAACAGCTTCGCTGTTTGTCCCTGCATCTCCGACCAACCGGGAAAGAACAATACCATCAGCAGACCGTATCCTACTGCTAACGCACCGTTAAATACCAGCAATTTAACCAGCACATTCAGCCATTTTTTTCGGATTTTATCCAGATAAGGTTTTACCAGCGGATAATAGCCCAGCAAAAATACATATACAAACGATACCTCTTTATCCGGCACAAACAATAGGCTAATAAAAGACACCGCAGCATATAATGTCCACGCCATTTTAGTGTCGCACTCCACTTGTGCAATCATAATCAAAAGGCCTGCCGCTGCCGGCGCAATATACATAGCAACGGGCACAACCGCTCCCAATAACATCATTACGATGGACAGTGCTCCAAACACACCGCACAACGAAATTGCAAAGGACTGACGCTTCATATAATTTCCTTTCCGGTATTGCTGAGATTTGTAATCATTTGTTCTACACCGTCAATTAAAATATTCGCCACAATTTCACGGTGAAACAGAATAATCAATGTGTAGTAGGCTCGCACCACTTCGGACGCTGCCTGATAACACTGCCGCTGCGCATTTTCTACAGCAGCCTCGTAGGACAGGTTATTTCTTAGATAGATATTATAACGCTTTGCCTGCTTATCGGCAGTATAACGCTTTACACTGCCCGTTAAAAACACCATGTACCCCAAGGCGTGCCCCATATGCCGCAGCGCTTCCATGGAGGCATCGTCCTTGCCGCAAGCTGCCATCAATGTGCCAAAAACCTGTGTCATCGGTTTGCCTGCTGTTTGATAATCGCTGGACTGGGTTACACGCAGTGCCTGTACATAATCCCACTCCTGCAAAAAGATTCGGTTCAAAATAGGTGCATTATGCGTAGCTTTTAGGTAAGCCGGCTGCAAAAGGTGCTGCTGTACTTTTATAAAAAATCCACGCAGCTTTGAGGTTTCGTTTATACTGCATTCCCGCAGTGAATACCAGCGCATCAAAACGCTGATATGTGTCGCAAGCGAAATTCCCTTTGTTTGGGTCATCTCCTTGCGAAAGCGAAACGGATTTCTCGGATTGCGCACCGTTTGCACTGTGGCCTGCCGCCCGGCAATGCCATCTGACAGCAACGCAAATAGTATCCAATTGGCACTGCGGCACCAAAGGCGAGCCAGAAAGCCATACTCCTTTTGCAGTTGGCTGCTAACACCGGCACGATATGCCTCATATACCCGATAATCTTTAATTTTCAGCTCTGGAAAGTCCGGCCGCAGATATTCCACACAACATCTCTCCTATACCACAGTTAGTTTTATTATACGCATTTTCGTGTTTTAGTTCAACCTTGCTGCCGATTTTCCATCATGACAAAGTGGACACTGTCCGCCCAGTTCACTGTATCAGGAGTTTTCGGATTCACCTTTTGCAAAAGCAGATATTTTGCATCACGCTCACCCAACGCTAAACTGTGTTCCTCCAACGGGCGAATGGTTTCCCACATCGTCTGCATTTGGTCTAAAATGCAATGCTCCAGTTCTTTTCGGCTTATTTGTGTCACGGTGCCTCTATCAGGGGTTAGATATACATCCCGAACCAATTTTCCGTTTTCATTACGGCAGGAAACCAGCACATTAACCTTTACTCTGTCTTGCTGCACGTTCAGCTCTACGCTGCCATATCCACGCATCAGGCTTTTCAGTAGTTGAGCCGTCCTTTTATCGAGGTACTGCACCTGCGGGCCTTCCTCTACAGCCACAGCGCTGTCAATTGTAAACTCCTCCGTTACAACACTGGGGAGCAGCATCAGCTGTTGGTTTGCCTGATACAAATAAGGCGCATGCTCGCTGGCTTGCTGCAAACGTGTATAAGTTTGCGATATTTCGTCCGACTGCTCCTCGATAAGTTTTTCCTCTGCAAAAAGCAGCTTTGCAGCCAACCAGCCTTTTTTATCCTGCGTCACAACGCTTACAATATCGTCTAGGTGAGTTAATGTATCCTCACCGGAAAGCAGCATAACATCGCATAGTTTATACACCGCCTTGCCTGAAAGCTGCTCCTCAGCGGCGGCATACGCTTGTGCCAGCGACACCCCCTGCCCCATTACCGTATCTAACTGCTCCTTGGCATCGGCAGCGTCCGAAGCAGGTTGTACTTGGTGGTACAGCAATGTGACCTCGTACGCTTGACCCTGAGCAGCGATTTGTACACCACGTATGATGCTTTTATCCCCCATACGAGGGACATGTTCACTTATCACTGCACATAGAACCAGCAATACCAGCAACATTCTGCGCATATTACTCTCCGGACGCTTCAATTGCCTTTCCTCCTTTCATTACCATTTTGATAAGCTGCCACACAACCACAATGCGATACATACACACAAACAGCCACAATCCTATAAACACATCGTCCAAGCGGGAAAACGAGCCGATTCCGCAACAACGAACTGCCTCTATAGCCGGGAAGCGCCCTGTTTCCATTTCCCAGCCAAACACCGCCTCAGCGCCTATCACCTCAAGCCCCTGAAAAAGCAAAATGGCTGCCGGCAGCTTACACCATATTTTATTCGTGGATTTTCCGGCAAAGGGCAATGCCAAAAACTCAGGGCACAAATAAAACAGCGCTACATAGGCAGCGTGTACACGGGTGGGGTTAATCGCCTCCAGTGAAAGATTTTTCCACATCATATTTTGCAGTAAGCCAGCCAACAGAAATACCGATAAAAAGGTTACCAACCAGATTATTTCTGTAATGCGGCACAAGGCGTGCCAATCAATTTTCAGTGTTACAAGTCCAATGGCAAGCAATAAAATCCAGAAGCCTCCGGTTTGGTATTCTTGGCGAACCAAAGCACTCAGGTGGAAAATTTGTACCCAACCATGAAAAAACAGCCATACCCCAAGGCACTTACCATAAACAGGGCGGATACGCTCCCACTGGCTCCAAGCGTTGAGTTTGCTCAATATCCACAAAACGGCCATTGCTGTGCCAAACAGTAAAAGCGCCGCTGTAAGGCCCTCTCTGGCTGTATAATAGGCCGTTTCGCCCCGCATCATCACATATAGGATTTCCGCAAGGGCTACTACATAAAAAGGAGTGCAGCACTGTATCAAATCTCTTTCTCCTTTCCTTTTTTTGCAGTATTTTCCGGTTCCGCCAAGTCCGGCAGCTTTTTACGAAAAATGCCGTCCTTCCACAGATTTTTTTGTGCAGGCATCAGCATGGTCATATAAGGTACATCCAGCAACTCCGGCGTAGACAACGCTAGCAGTGCAAACACGCTGGCCGCTGCAAGTCCAAGGGGGCCTGCGATACCGCCTGCTACCAAAAAGGTTGCACGCAGCACAGATGCAGGCTCGTACAATGACGGTGTAACAAACATGGCAATCGAGGTAACGGCCGCCACCAGTATCACATAGGTAGACAGCACACCCGCACTAATAGCTGCATCGCCCACAATCAATGCCGCAACCAAGCTGACGGAATTTCCCAGAGAATCCGGCATACGCAGACCCGCTTCACGGATAATTTCCAGCACCAGAATTACCACAAGCATTTCGGCAAACAGCGGCAGCGGAGTGCCCTGTTCAGCTGCCGCTATCTTATACAAAAGCTCCGGCGGAATCAGTTCCGGCGCATAAGCTGCTGTAGATACAAACAAGCCGGGTAGGGTAATTGTCAGCACAAAGGACAACATTTTCAAAATACGCAGCAGCGCCGCAAAATATGCGGGGCCTGCATAATCATCCAGACAGCTGAAGTTTTCCAAAAACAAAAACGGCACTATCAGCGCTGAAGGACTGCCGTTGACCATCACAACAATTTTGCCCTCTTGGATTTTTGCTGACGCTACCGTCGGTCGTTCGGTATATCCCACGGGTGAAAACAAACGAATCCCTCTGATTTTTAGCCACGGCACAAAATAGCTGGAATCCAGTAAAACGGGCGGCTTAGCTTGTTGTAATCGGTCCTTCAGCGACTGTACCTTTTTAGCGTCTACCGTTGTTTTGTCATAGCAAATGGCATACTCCGTTTTTAATGAAGTATCGCTTTGAATCAGTTCCGCTACAAAGTTTGGGGTACGTAAAAGCCGCCGCAGCAAGCTGATATTCACACGCAGAATATCGCAAAAGCCCTCACGTGAGCCACGCATATTCCCCTCAGCGGAAGGCGACTCGACCGAGCGAAACTTTAGGCTTTGTACCGAAAACGCCATGGCTTTGTCTGCACCGTCAATCAACAGTAAGGCAAACCCTGCGGTAAGGCGTGTCACCACATCATCCATATTTTCTGCCGACTTTGGCTCTGCCGGCACCTCGGTATCATGCATCAAATACTCATATACAGCCTCGCCGCCGTTAAGCGCCTGTAAACGCAAGGCTACACGAGGTCTGCTGATATTTTCCAGTACAATCTCCCACAGGCTTTTTATTCCTGCCAAGTTATCGAACAAAAGAATTGCAGCAGATACACCTTCGATAGAGATTTTTTTTGCATAATAATCACCCGATGCACCAAACATATCTTGTAAGACCGATAAATTCTCGTCTAGGTTGGAACTTAATTTTTGCGGCATATCATCACCTCGTGTTCATTATGCCCGCATAGGCAAGGTTTCATGCCGCAGTTTAGGAGGTATTTTGATGTATGCACTGCTGATTCGCACTTTAATTATCTACTTTTGTGTACTGGTAGCCATGCGCCTGATGGGCAAACGGCAGCTTGGTGAATTACAGCCTGCGGAGCTGGTTTCTACTATTTTGATTTCCAACTTGGCTTCGCTTTCCATCGAATCCGCCGATATGCCCCTTTGGACCAGTTTAGTTCCGCTTTTTCTGATTACCGGAATCGAAATTTTAGACTCCGTTCTGGTTTTGAAGTTTCCCACCTATGCAAGGCTTGTAATGGGTCACCCAAAAGTGATTATCCGAAACGGTGTTATTGACCAAAAGGTTTTATCCGAACTGCGCTTACGCACCGAAGATTTACTGGAAGCCCTGCGCAGCGAGGATGTTTACGACCCAAGGGAGGTGTGCTATGCCGTAGTGGAAACCAACGGTACCGTGCATGCTGCTAAGTATCCGGAAAAAGATTCTGTTACAAAAGAGGACCTCTCCCTGCCTGACCAAAAAAAGACACCTGTACTTCCCTTTTGGTTAGACGGACAAACTTTTGACGAGAACCTTGCCTTTTGCGGAAAAGACAATGCCTGGCTGGAAAAGCAAATACAAAAAAACGGTACACCTAAGGCTGAGCTGCTTGCAGCTTTGGGTGACGAGGACGGCATCTGCCTTTGGATACAAAAAAAGAGAGCGATGTAATTTTCGCTCTCTAAGGGGGATTTATTATGAAACGTTTTTATGCTTGCCTTGTTATTTTCGCAGTGATTTTTGGTGTTACTGTGTGGAGCAGCTACCTGATGCATGATTTAAGCCGACAGCTAAATGACCAGCTGGACGAGGTAACTGCGTCCGCTGAAGCAGAACAATGGGGCAAAGCAGAACAGGCCGCAACCTCTGCACAAGCCATCCTGCGGGACAAGCAAACACTACTTGCCTATTTTATTGCGCACAGCCAGCTTTCAGAGCTGGATACCACATTAAGCAGCCTGCCTGCTTACGCAAGGGACGCTTCGTCGGATATTATGGCAGAAACAGAAAGAGCCCGCAGCCAAGTGCGAGCTCTCTCCCTATTATTTTTCCGTACGCTTTGAGCGGGAATCCAGCATATCTTTCAGTTCATCCATAAAGGTGTTCAGGTCACTGAACTGGCGATAAACCGACGCAAAGCGGACATACGCTACTTCGTCGATTTTCTTCAGTTCCTGCATGGCCAGTTCACCGATATACATACTGCTTACTTCCCGGTCGTAGGAGTTCAGCAGAGTCTGCTCGATAGTATCCACCGCATTTTCCAGCATCTCGTAGCTAACAGGCCGTTTTTCACAGCTGCGCACCATGCCGTTAAGCAATTTTTGCCGGTCAAACGTTTGACGGGATCGGTCCTTTTTAACCACCATCAAGGGAACAGTTTCCACCACCTCATAGGTAGTAAAACGTTTTTTACAGCCCAAGCATTCTCTTCTACGGCGAATCTTCTCTCCGTCCTCTGTAGGGCGCGAGTCGATTACTTTAGACTCGATTTCTCCGCAATAGGGACACTTCATAAACAGCGCTCCATTTCTTTATGCGGCACTTGCCGCTTAGTCCTTTTTAGCATTTTTGCGCATAACCCAGCTTACCCAGCAGGAAGTAGAAATGCACAAAGAGGTGAACACACCACTAATCATACCCGTCATCAGCGGGAATGCAAAGGTAAATACGCTGTTGAGGCCATAAACCTTTGCAAATACACACATAACTGCCAGTGCCATAGCAGTTGTTACGGTTGTCATAATGGTACGGCGCATCGACTGGCTGATAGACAGGTTGACCAGCTGGTCGAACGGCATCTTTTTGCCGCACAGGGCACGATCCTCACGGATACGGTCGTACAAAACAACGGTATCGTTAATCGAGTAGCCCAAAATCGTCAGCATTGCTGCAATAAAGTTGCCATCCAGCGGTGCACGCATAAATACAAAGGTGCCAAATACAACGGTCAAGTCGGTAATCAATGCGATAATTGCCATTGCACCGCCGGTCAAGCCACCAATCTTAGAGAAACGAATTGCAACGTACACCAAAATCAGCAACAGGGCAAAAACAACAGCTACAATGCTCTTGCGCAGGAACTTACCGCCCATTGTGGGGCTGACGTTGCTCAAGGACAACTGCTCGATTGCGTTATTCTCAAACTTTTCGTCCATAGTTTCAGCCAGCTGCTGCACCTGTTCGATGGTAACCGTTTCGGTGCCGGGCATAGTCAGGGTAATGGTTTGGTCACCGGTTGCTGCATTATTGCCGGTACGCACATTTACGTGGTCGGTACCCAGCACCTGCTGCACCTGCTCGGTAAATTCATTCATATCCAAATCGCCGGTATAGCTTAAGGTAATGATTGCACCGCCGGTGAAGGAGGTATCCAGCTTTACGCCAAATACACCTGCACATGCAAACACAACCACCAACACTACACATGCAATGGACATAAACAGCTTACGCTTAGCCATAACATTGTACTTACCGGTTGTAACGGGCTCCTTAACAGAAGCCAGCTCGTTGCTCTTTGCGCCAAACAGCCAAGGCTTGCGCAAAGCGGAGATGCCTGCTGCGCCACGAATCATCAAACGGGTAGCACCAACACCAAACACGAAGTTCAGCAAGACGCCTACCAGCAAGGTGTAGCCAAAGGCATAGATTGCGCCGGTAGTAGAGGGACCAAAGGCAAAGAATACCGGAGAAAGCATCTTAGCCAAGAAACTATCTGTGGGACCAAAGGCACCCATCAAAACAATAGCAACAATAACGATGGTAACGTTACCGTCCACGATAGGAGCCAAGCCACGCTTAAAGCCTGCCTTGATTGCGCCCTCGATGGACTTACCATTGCCCAGCTCCTCACGGATACGCTCGGCGGTAATAACGTTTGCGTCCACACCCATGCCAATTGCAAGGATAATACCTGCGATGCCGGGCAGAGTCAGCGTAAAGCTGGGGAACACTGTGAAGTAGCCGGAAACAAAAGCCAAGGTTGCTGCAACCTGACCCAGCAATGCGATACCTGCCAGGAAACCGGGCAAGCGGTACATAAAGGTCATAAACAGGAAAATCAGGATAAAGGCAACAACGCCCGCCTTTACCATTGCTTCCAGGCTGTTTTCGCCCAGCGTGGGGCTCTTAGTTTCGTAGCCTTCCACTGCTAAGGAGAAAGGCAGTGCACCGGAGTTAATTTGACGTGCCAGCTGCACAACTTCGTCCTGTGTGAAGTTGCCATTGGTGATGATTGCCTGACCATCCGTAATGGGAGTAGTAACATTTGCCACGCTCACATTTTGGTCGTCCAGCCAAATACTGATTGCACCCTTTTGCGGAGCCAGCTCGGTAGTTGCCTCGCCAAACAGCTTGCCGCCGTCCTTGCTAAAGTTCAGTGCAACGTAATATTCGGATGCACCACCCTGCTTGACCGGGCCATATGCAGGCTGGGCAGATTCTACCATGGAGCCATCCAGAATCAGCTCGCCATCTGCGGTACTTCCCTTACGGAAAGTCATATATGCAGTTGCACCGATTTCGGTAATTGCTGCTTCGGGGTCAAAGTTTTCCTCGCCGGACTGCCAAGGGAACTCCAGAATAATGGTGTGTGCTGTATTATCTACATACACTTCATAGTCTGTAATGTTCAGCGCAACCAGACGATTTTCGATAACGCTTTTTGCAGCGTCCATCTGCTCCTCGGTTGCGTCATATCCCTCGGATGCCTTAAAGGTAACATTTACGCCACCCTTAATATCCACACCAAAGCGGATATCGCTTGCGCCCTTGATGTAAGTAGTGGTGGTTTCACCATACTTGCTGTTTACACCAAAAAATGCGGTAAAGGCAAATACCAAAATCAGTATTGCCGTTGCCACAAGGTGCCATGCTTTTCCCTTAATGTTCATGTGTGCCTCGCTTGTATTCGGTACAGCCTTTCTCCTTAGGCTGTACCGATACATTTTCCTTTTCTATTATTTATTCAGTAGTTTTTCTACTGTTGCTAACCGAACACAGGTCGTTAACAAATGAGATGCTATCCGCAGCTCCTCCAAAGAGGGGTAGGTAGGTGCAATACGCAAGTGCTCGTCCTTGGGGTCTAAGCCAAAGGGGAACGATGCGCCTGCGCCTGTCAGCGTCAAGCCTGCATCTTTGCACAACTGTGCTACACGTTTTGCACAGCCTTCCTGCACATACAGGCTGATAAAGTAACCGCCCTTGGGGTCGGTCCAGCGGGCAATCGCGCCGCAAGGAGCCAGCTGCTCCTCAAATGTACGCTTTACCAGTTGGAACTTAGGCTGCAGGATAGCACGATGCTTTTTCATGTGCTCCAAAACGCCCTGCTTATTCTGGAAGAACTGCACATGACGCAGCTGATTCATCTTATCAAAGCTGATAATCATGGGCATCATGTTTTTGGTAATGTTTTGGATGTTGCGCACGCTTGCCGCCAAAGCAGAAACACCTGCACCCGGATAAGTGATTTTGCTGGTAGAACAGAAAATCAGCGGGCGCTCCGGGTTACCTGCCTCCTTACAAGCGGTCAACAGGTTGGGGCAAGTGTACATGGTATCCGTCAGGTGGTGCACAATATACGCATTATCCCAGATAATCTTAAAGTCAGGTGCTGCGGTTTGCATCTTAGCCAGACGCTGCACCGTTTCAGCCGAGTAGCAGTAACCGTCCGGGTTGGAGTAAATCGGCACGCACCAAATGCCCTTGATGCTGTCGTCCTTAGCTACAAGTTCTTCCACCATGTCCATATCGGGGCCGTCTTCCGTCATGGGGATGTTAATCATCTGGAAGCCGAAATACTCCGTAATACGGAAGTGGCGGTCGTAACCGGGCACAGGGCACAGGAACTTCAGGCTGTTATAGTGACGCCACGGACGAGGCGAATCCACAAAGCCCTGACGCCAGCCCAAGTCGATTAAGTAATACATCAGCTGTAACGAGGAGTTACCGCCCACAATTACTTCTTCCTTATCTACGTCCAACAGTTCTGCAAAAAAGCGACGTGCCTCAGGCATACCTTCCAGTAAGCCGTAGTTACGGGCATCAAAGCCGTTTTCGCCGATGTAGTTGTCCATTTTGAGCATTTCCTTGGACAGGTCCAGCTGCTCAGTACAAGGTTTACCACGAGCCATATTCAAATCAAGACCCATGTTTTTATACTTTTGATACTCAGCACGCAGCAACTGCTGCTCCTCGCTAAGCTGCTGGTAGCTCATGGAAAAGTAATCTTCCATTATAACATTTCCCCTCTCTAAAATTGTTATGCACTTTATATACCTTTATATCTATGCCTTAAAATCGATGCATCCTGCCAGAGATACACCGTGCACGATATCACTCTACATTATAGTACATTATGGTAAATTTAACAAGTAAAAACCATACATCTCTGCTACTTTGTATAGAAAAAAGGCTCCGCAATAAGCGGAGCCTTTTAATGGATTAAACACGCAGGCTTGCACCCTCGCCGCCATCGGTCTGGGCATCAAACTCATAGTCGTTGCCGGGCAGAATTGCGTTCAGCACAATACCAAGCAGTGCAGCAATTGCCAAACCGGACAGGTTAATTGCAACCGTAGCAATGTGGAAGGTAATGCCGCCTACAGAGTTAAAGCCCAGTGCGGAAACCATGATAACAGCTGCGATAATCAGGTTGCGGCTGTTGGTAAAGTCAACGTGATTTTCAACCACGTTGCGGATACCGATAGAGGAAATCATGCCGTACAGCACAAAGCTGATACCGCCGATGATGCCAGCAGGAATGGTGTTGATGATTGCCTCAAACTTGGGGCTGAAGCTGAGCAGGATTGCAAACACAGCTGCAATACGGATAACCAGCGGGTCGTAAATCTTGGTCAGAGCCAAAACGCCGGTGTTTTCGCCGTAAGTGGTGTTTGCAGGGCCGCCCATCAGGCCAGCCATAGTGGTTGCCAGACCATCGCCCAGCAGGGTGCGATGCAGGCCGGGCTCATTGATATAATTGTGGCCAGTGGTTGCGCTGATTGCAGCAATATCACCGATATGCTCCATCATGGTTGCCAGAGCGATAGGCATAATAGTGAACAATGCGCTGATGAAACTTGCGCTGCCGTCAATTGCCATCAGGCCCATCTCACTGGTGTGCAGGGGCAGGCCGAACAAAGGAGCCTGTGCAACTGCGGTAAAGTCGATTGCGTGGGTAGCAACTGCAACAATATAAGAAGTCAAAACACCCAGCAGAATCGGCAGAATCTTAACCATGCCCTTGCCCCAGATGTTGCAAATCACAACGGTGCCCAGTGCAACGATAGCCAACAGCCAGTTGCTCTGGCAGTTGGAAATAGCAGTAGGTGCCAGAATCAGGCCGATGGAAATAATGATGGGGCCAGTGACTACAGGCGGGAAGAACTTCATAATGCGGCGGATGCCGAAGGTCTTAATCAGGAAAGATACCAGCACGTAAATCAAGCCGGAAAATGCAACCGCAGCACAAGCGTAAGGCAGCATTTCCTTATTAGCGATGGTAGCCTCGCCGTTTGCGTCCAGCAGCTTAGGTGCTACAATACCAAAACCGCCCAGATAAGCAAAGGAAGAACCCAAGAATGCGGGTACCTTGCCCTTAGTGACCAAATGGAACAGCAAAGTGCCCAGACCAGCGCACAGCAGCGTGGTAGAAACACTCAAACCGGTCAGCAGCGGAACCAGCACAGTTGCACCAAACATTGCAAACATATGCTGTGCACCCAAAATCAGCATCTTGGGCGTTCCCAGAGACTTTGCATCATAGATGCCCTGGGAATAATCGATTTTCTCACTCATAATTTCCTCCTTAACCCCCAAAAAAAGAGGTACCGCTTAAAAAGCGACACCTCTTTTACAAATAAAAATGGGAACAATACAGAAAAGATTTAACACTACGGCTTACTCGCTGCAACATAAAATCTTTCCTCCTCCCTAAACGTTCCCGTGGATTTTACCAGAAAATTCGATAGGTTTCAATGCTTTTCGCTATTTTTGGTATTATTCCTACAACACAGTGGGTATATCCCCTATGAAACTGTGTAATCAAACCAAAACAGTTTTTTCCAACAGGCAAATTACTTTCTTCAAATGGGGGGTTCCGGCAACAAGGGATTTTTGTGCAAAAAACAAAAAGCCCGAAAACCTGCGCAAATGCTGGTTTTCGAGCTTTGGTGCCGCCGACCGGACTTGAACCGGTACGCTGTTGCCAGCAAGGGATTTTAAGTCCCTGGCGTCTGCCAGTTCCGCCACGACGGCACGTGGTACAAGGGTAATAATACAATAAGTGTTTGGTGTTGTCAAGGCTTGTTTGATTTATTTGCGTTTTTCGCCAAATATCCGTATAATAAAATAAATTGTGTATTACTTATTGATTACCGGAGGAAACGCCGTGAAAATTTTGAAAGTAAAGTGTCTGGCACCTACCCGCCTGGACAAGTATCTGATGGACCAGTTCCCTGCTTTGGGACCCGGCAAACTGAACAAAGCCCTGCGTGAAAATAAAATTAAGCTGAACGGCCGCAAGCAGCCGCTTTCTACCCGTGTTGTTGCCGGCGACGAAATCAAGCTTTTTATTTTGGATGACCAGTTGGAAGATGCTGCACGTGCAAGCGGCCCCGCTTGGAAGTCGGCCCGCTGCCCTGCTGAAGTTATTTACGACTGCCCTCAGATGATGGTCGTAAACAAGCCCGCCGGATTGACGGTTGACGGCCCCGATGACGACACCCTCATTAACCGTGTTTTGCTTTACCTGAACCAAAACGGCCAATACAAGGAAAACGACCCCTACACCCCTGCATTGTGTCATCGTTTGGATACCGGCACAAGCGGCCTTGTTCTGATTGCCAAAACTCCTGTAGCCGAGGAGATTTTGACCGAGGCCATCCGCAAGCGTGAGGTAAAAAAGAACTACCTTTGTGTTACGTTCGGTCGTCCTACCCCACCTGATGCCGTGTTGGATGGCTGGTTGGTAAAAGATGCCGACCGTGGCATTGTAAAAATCGTGCCCGACAAGCAGCCCGGTGCAAAAAGCGTAGAAACCCATTACGAAACCATTGCAGTTTCCGGCCGACTGGCTCTGCTTAAGGTTGCACTGATTACCGGCCGCACCCATCAGATTCGTGCCCACATGGCAAGTATTGGCTGCCCCATTTTGGGTGACAGCAAATACGGCAACAATGCCGCTAACCGAGAGCTGAAACTGAAGTATCAGGCTTTATGTGCTTGGGAGTTGACCCTTCCCCGCTTCAGCGACCCGGAGTTTGCCGCACTAAGCGGCAAGAGCTTCCGTGCACCTAAACCTTGGTACTACAGCCAGATTGTAGACGGAACCCTGAAATAATGCAGAAAAATGCCGCACAGCAGCTTACGCTTGCTGTGCGGCATTTATTGTTTGTATCAGGCAGTCCACCTCTTGCCAAGTGTGCAGCTGGTTCAACACCTGAACCAATGCCTTTTTAGAAAGGCGTGGTGGCAGTCCCAGCTTTTTCAGCACAATGGTTTTTCGCTCTGCAGCGCCCTCCGTACCGGAAAGTCCCCACTCATATAAATCCGTATACGTAATTTCCCGTTTTACGGGCTCTGCCTGATCCGGCGGTTGTTGGGTTTGCAGCACATCCTGTAAGATTTGGTACAAAGTATCGTCGGCAATGCCTTCCACTCCGAGCAAGCCCTCTTTGCCGGGCTCTGCCTTGCGTTTTTCTTTTCCCTCCTGTGCAGGGATATAAGCCTGCACCACGTGCTCCGCACCTACAATGTTGGTCACAAAGGTGCGAATCCGAAAGCCTGCTGCATCAGAATCCGTTAAAATAATCAGACCGTTCTTGCGGGCAAGCGCTTTCAGCATTTTTTGGCGTACACCATCCGTATAAATGCCAAAACCATCCGTACACAAAATCGTTGCGTCCGTAATGCCCGCCAAACGAGCGGCATCGTATTTTCCTTCTACCAGAATAACCTTTGAGGTATGAATTTTTTCTCTCATAGTCGATTTCCTACTTGGCACAAACAGCACAGCGCCGTTTCCATTTGAATTTGTCCATCTACAGGGCTTGCCTTTAAGTCTTTATCTAAGGTATCCAAAATTTGCAGGCACTCCTTTAGTTGTGCCAGCGTATACCGTTTTGCATTATCCAAAACATATTTGAGCCGATAGGGGCTTCCCTTATATCCAAAATCCTTATGGACTGCCTCATAGCTGTGCTTTGCAGTCTGGCCCAGCTTTACCCGATACATATCAATATAGCTGCCGTTCAGCGCTGCTGCAATGGCTATTGGCTCGTGGCGGAGCTTTATCAGCTGTTGCAGCTTTTCGCACGCTGCGGTGGAATTTTTAGCAGTAACCAGCTTTACCATATCAAATACGTCTGCTTCCAAGTTAGGTGTCCCCAACTGTGCTACCATAGCGGCAGAAACCGTTTGATACCCCGACAAAGCGCACAGCTTGTCCACCTCATTTTCCAACAGGGCCATGTCCTCACCGCTGCGCTCCACCAAGGCTTTTGCGGCTGCATCGGGCAGGGTCGTGTTCTGGCTTGCCGCACGGGCAATCAGGTTTTCCCGCAGTTGAGCACCCGTCAACTTAGCAATGTCCTGCACATATCCTATCTTGCGGCACAGCTCAAGCAGCTTTGTCATTTGCTTAGGAATGCGTGGTTTATTCCACTCGATTGGGTAAACACTGCTCATTACAAAGACAGCGTTTTCAGCACTGGAAATAGCATCACAAAAATCCGAAAAGTCTTTTTCCGAATAAGCAGATGGCTCCAGATTCGGCATAACAATCAAACGCCGTGCACCAAAAAAAGAAATGGTGCCTGCTGCCATAATCACCGACTCAATGTCCGGTGCGGCCTCGTCCAAAACCGTTTTTTCTGTTTCATCGCCCAACAAAAGGTTACAAGTTTCGGAAAGTGCTTTTTGCGCCAGATACGCTTCGCCCGAAATAAAATAATACACAGGGCACTGTTTTTGTACCTGTTTTGCAATCTGTTCATTCGATATCATAACTCTGCTCCTGTAATTCGCATCGGCCAGTTGTCAGTATATTTAAGGGGACGTATCCAAACAGCTGCACCACTTTCGCCGCAGTATACATTGGGTTTTTCGTGTGTTTCCAGCCAGCGGTGGTTTCGTGTTAGCGTTAGTATTGTATCGCAATTACGCAAATTTCCCGGGTCTGCGGAAGATGCAAGCAAAATTTCCATGTGGTCAGCACCAACATTTTCACTTAAAGTTCCGCTTGGCACCCAAACAGCGTAGTTTCCGCAGCAAAGAGCTGCTACGCCGCCCTCTAAGTCCATTGTCATAATCACAGCGATATCCTTTGTTGGGAACTGAAGTTCAGGCAAGTACTCTGCTGTATCCGGCAGACAAATATTTACCTCACCTTGAATCGGACACACCTGATTGGGCTTTAGGCGCATATCCACAACCATGCTGACCTGCTGCACATTGCGGTCCTTCAGATAGGTTTGTATCTCTCTGGCCGCAGACTCTCCGCCACGAAACAATACAACCGCCTGATTATTTTGCGTTGCCACAACTGCGGGGTGTGAGGCATTGCCTAACATGGTTATCTTAATCAGATTTTGAGAGGCATAACTGCCCACTAGAATAGCTGTCACCGTCAATGTAAAAGACAGCGCTAAAATAGTGTGCACTTTATAGTTTTGCAGCCAGCACCATAGTACAAACAAAATCAGTATCACGGCGCAAACACCCGGAAAATACGTTTCCGGGAAAAACTGCACCTTTGGTATCTCTGCAAAGAATAATACCACTTCGTTTAACATTTTGGCAAATATGCCGCCCACCAAGCAGGCACCACGCACAATAAAACCCATATAGGGAATCATACCTGCAACTGCTGCTATCAAGCCACAGTACAGCATGGGCTTCAAGAACAGAAAACTAACTAGATTGCTTAAAATAGATATAACACTGATGTTTAATCCGTGGAATGCTTGTACAGGCAAAACAAACAGGGCTGCCATACCGGAAATCAGCACCTGGCTTCGGATGGATGCTAACATCCGATTTTTCAAATGTTTTTCACCAGAAAGTTTCTGTAAAATCTCTGCACCCAGCAGAACACCCGCTGTTGCTGCAAACGACAACTGAAAAGCAATATCGCACACCATATAGCGGTTGCCCATTGACAGCAAAACTCCTGAAACAGCAAGGCTTGTGAGTGGGTCCACAGGTAAACTGAAAAACACACCGATACTGTGCAAAATACCCGCAGCACCTGCACGCATAACAGACGGGGTATTCCCCGCTAAACCCATTAAAAAGAGCGCTGCCAGAGCAGAAAACACACCGTATCTCCGCCTTGAGCGGCAGGTTTGCCTATTTAATGGTACCAAGCCGCACAGCACTGACAAGTGCAAGCCACTTACCACCAGTATATGCGGAATACCCGCCGCCTTATAGGCATTGTATACAACAGGCGACAAAAAGTTTTTATCTCCTGTCGTCATTGCTGCCAGTACACCGCCCGTTTCACGGCTCAAATAACGGCGCAGGTTTTTACTCATTTGGGTACGCATAAAAGTAAACGATCTTGTTAAGGTAGACCTACAGCCTTTTACTGTAAAACTCGCCTGATAGTCTGCCCCGCAGAAGATATTGTCGGCATAAAGCTGGTACGAATAGACGCTATCCGGCAGTTTATGCAGCTTATATCTCCCCTGTACTACCTCACCGATTTCACATTCCGGCATACTGGGACATTGCATAAAAAAGTCTGCCGGGTTGGAGTCAACCTGCTCTACCCGGATAACCGCCGAGGTCATTTCGTCTGCATACCCTTCTGCCGTGTTTACAACTACGCCTTCTATCCAGACAGATTGCTCAAAGTAACGTTCGGGCGGTTTCTCCAGACGCACAACGGTATGACATCCAATCAACAAAGCTGCCACAGCAGCCCCTGCTAGGCAGCCTCCATACTGTTTCTGATTGCAAATCAGTAAAATACACCCAATCAAAAGCGAAACTGCCGCAGGCAGCCAAAAGGCAGCCCGCGGCAGATACGCTGAAAACAGTAAAATGGCCAGTATTTCGATTCCACCGATACACGCAGGCCGTTTCATCTATTAGGATTCAATCAACGGCAGCGGCTCCAGGAACACAATGTCTCCACGCTCAGCTGCATCGCCCTCTGCCAAAACTGCTGCACAGCAAACAACCTCACAGGTGCTCTGTGCTGCCAGAGATTCCAGTGCGTGCAGAGAGCCGCCGGTAGAGATAACGTCGTCCACAATCAGCAGCTTTTTGCCATTCATGGATTCCAGCTCCGGACGGTCGATAACCAGAGTCTGCTTTGCAGCAGTCGTAATAGACTGGTCTTCCACAACAACGGGGTCACGCATATACAGCTTTTTACCCTTACGTGCAACTACGTAGGGCTTGCCGCTCTGGCGGCTCATTTCGTGTGCAACAGGGATGCCCTTTGCCTCTGCGGTCAAAATCACGTCAAATTCGGGCACCTTTTTCAGCAGCTCGGCAGCACATGCTACAGACAGCTCTGCATCGCCCAGCATAATAAACGCAGCAATATTCAAATTCTCGTTAATGGGGCAAATGGGCAGCTCACGGGTCAGGCCTGCAACGTGCAGGGTATAGGTATCTTTCATTTTGTATAATCTCCTTTTATCAGTCCACTAATGTGTAACTTGCAAAATGGCAAATTAGCCCGGAGGCCATGCCAGACTACGCTTTGCCAAAACATGGAAATGCAAATGCTTTACGCTTTGGCCGCCGTCCTCGCCAACGTTAGTAACAACACGATAGCCGCCATCGCAGCCAAGTTCAGCCGTCAAGCGTGCAATAACCGCATAGATATGTCCCAGCAATGCAGCATCTTCTTCTGTCAGGCAAGCAGCAGAGTCAATATGCTTTTTAGGAATCACCAAAAAGTGAACCGGTGCCTGCGGGTCAATGTCATGAAAGGCCAGCAACTGGTCATCTTCGTACAGCTTATTGGAGGGAATCTCTCCTGCTGCAATTTTACAAAACAGACAATCCATGGAACAAACCTCCTTTACTTTATTGTATCTCTTGTGCCGCGCTTTTTCCAGTAGGCAAATAAAACTGCCAGTAACAGCACACTAACAACACTAATACCAAGTCCAAAATATACGTCTGTAGGTACATATCTGAACTCGATTTGGCATGAACCTTCCGGCGCAGGTACAGCCATAAAGCCATAGCTTACACGCTCGATTGGGCACGGCTTGCCATTTACCGTTGCACGCCACGCAGCATCATACGGAATACTAAAGAACACAAGGTTCTCCTTTTCCATATCAATCGTTGCACGGTATCCTTGCTTTGTACGCACAAAGCTATCGCAGGCGCTGCTGCGGCGCAGTGCAGCCTGCTCTGCAAACTCGCTCTTAGATAAAAGCAAGTCCGACATATCTTCTACAGGCGTCAGATACTGTGCATACTTTTCCTGCTGCTCAGGGGTAAGCACCAATGCCTTCACTAAAGCCTTATCCTTTTTGTCTGTGGTTTCCAGCGCCTGAAACAGCTCTGTGTCCACGCTATAGTCAAACTGATAGCCCATAGGGATAAAGTTTTCATTTTCGTACACTTGGAAGTCATCCTGCTCATACAGCAGCTTTGTGCCTTCCATGGGCGAAATAATTTTAATATCGTTCATGCTTTGGACAATGTACTTTGTGCTCAAAAAAGCACGCATTCCATAGTACTTCCGCAGCGGGAAGCTACGAATGGTACGAGGAATTCCCATTGCCTGATAAAAATCAAAAATCGAGGTGCTAACCGTACTGGAAAAGCTACTCATGGTAGGTGTATCCAGATACAGGCCCAAGTTCAAAAAGCTTTCGCCGGAATCAATGCGCCAGTTTTCCTCATCGTCAAAGGTTAAATCACGAGAAGCAGCCACCATTTGTGCAGGGTTCAGGCGCTCTGTTTCCTGCCAGTACTTTTGCAAATAATGGATATTTACAAACACAGTACACATCGCTACGCACAAAACCATAGCCTTAATTGCGCTATAGCCCCAGCGTTTGCTTTGCAGCTTTCGCAAACAGGCACATACTGCAACACCTGCAAGCGCCACTGCAGTAAACACAATCGCAAGCAGCCAGTTTACCACAAACGGCACCTTGAAGTAATACTTCCAAATCAAGCCGTCCAGCAGGAACAGCCCCCACACCGACGCATAGAATACAAAGCCCGGCCGCAGAGAAAGGGTTGTATCCTCCAGTGCCAATGTAGTTGCCAAACAAAGCACCAAAATAGGCATATAGTGCCAGCGGGGATAATACTCCACATTAAGCGCCACAAACAGGCTGTTCAAAATGGGCACTATCGAAAATACAGCACACACTGCCAATAGACGGCTAATCCAGCTGTCCCGATGCTTCCAGCACCATGCAAAAGCAGGAATCAAGCCCAGCAAAGGCAGATAAAACTCCGGGTCATTGGTAAGCTGCGGCGAGAAAAACGCACGGGAGCCAATTGCTTCCGCCGGAAAAAGCAACGAGCGCAATAAATCAGCATAGATAATCGGCTTATAGAAAAGCATCTGCGAAACCGAGGAAAAGGTTTCCGCTGCACGTGGATTTCCCAGCAGACTGGTTACCGTGGGCACCAGCAGCACACCTGCCAGACCTACACCCAATACGCTTTCCACAGCCAAACGCACAAACAGCGGAACGGTCAATTTATACTCGCCGCACCACAGCATCACGCCGAAATACAGAATCAGGAAAATGACCGAACCAACAAAGAATACACTGTTGGCTGCCGTCAGCACGCCTACTGCCAGTGCGAATATGCCAAAAGCAGCCTTGCCCCCGCTTTGCATTACGTAATCCAGCGCAATCAACAAAAGCGGGAACAATGCGGTAACATCTGCAAAATGATTAAAGTTCAGGTTTGTGATTTGATAACCGGAAAATGCATACAGCAAGCCGCCCAGCATTGCCCAGTTTTCGGTTTTTGCATACCTGCGAATCCATGCATAAGATGTTACCGCCGCCACTCCCAGTTTAACAGCCAGAAACAGCCCTACATAAATAGGGGCTGCCTGCGGCGGGAATATTAGGCTCAGCCAGAAAAACGGTGAGCCTAATACATAAAACGAGTACGAATCCAAATAGGAACAGCCTAGGTCCAAGCTTCCGTTCCACAGTAAGCTGCCTTGTTTTACTGCCTGATTGCAAATTTGATTAAAAGGAATCTGCTGTTCCAAAAAATCAAATCCAAAATACAGGAAGCCATCTCGCAGATAGAACGGGAGCATTGCCAAAAGTGCCACCATTGTTGCAAGAAGAAACTGCTTCACGTAATGCGGTTTTTGTAATTGCCGCTTTTCCATTGTTCTGTTCTCCTTTATCTCCAACACGGGCAGCTTGCCCCATTACTGCAAGCTTGCTTTAACAATGTCAGCAGCAGCAGCCAAAGCAGCATCAATCTTAGATGCGTCCTTCAGGCCAGCCATAGCAAAGTCGGGCTTACCGCCGCCCTTACCGCCTGCAATTGCAGCAATATCCTTAACCAGTGCGCCTGCCTTCAGGCCGCGTGCCTGTGCGTCCTTAGCAACAGCAATAGCCAGGCTCATCTTTTCGCCATCAACACCAACCAAAACAGCAACTGCATCGGGTGCCTTATCACGCACGGTGTCGCACATCTTACGCAGAGCGTCTGCGCCGCCCTCAACACGAGCAGTCATAACACGGACACCATCCACGTTTACAGCATTGTCAAACAGGCTGTTTGCCTTAGCAGCAGCAGCTGCTGCCTTCATGTCAGCCAGTTCCTTAGCCTGTGCCTTATTTTCAGCAACCAAAGCCTCTGCACGAGCAACCAAATCCTTAACGCCGGCAGCCTTGGTTACAGCAACAGCAGCCTTCAGCACAGCTTCGTTGTCGTGCATCAGCTTCACAGCATTACGGCCGGTAACAGCCTCGATACGGCGGGTGCCTGCTGCAACAGAGGACTCGCTGACAATCTTAAAGCTGCCGATTTGTGCAGTGTTGCTTACATGGGAGCCGCCGCAGAACTCGGTAGACCAGCCCTCTACATTGACAACACGGACAACCTCGCCGTACTTTTCGCCAAACAGAGCCATTGCGCCCAGTTCCTTAGCTTCTGCAATGGGCATATTACGGATATCCACCGTCATAGCGTCCAGAATCTTCTCGTTGACAATATCCTCAACCTTCTTCAGTTCCTCAGGGGTAACTGCGCTGAAGTGGGTAAAGTCAAAACGGGTAACGCCTGCATCCTGATAAGAACCAGCCTGATGCACGTGGTCGCCCAAAACCTCACGCAGAGCAGCCTGCATCAAGTGGGTAGCAGTGTGGTTACGTGCAATGTCCATATGGTATGCCTTATCCACCTGTGCATTAACCTTATCGCCAACCTTAATCAGGCCGTTTTCCAGCACGCAGGTGTGTACAAAGTATCCCTTGGGGGTCTTCTTCACATCCAGCACACGCAGGGTTGCTTCGCCGCTGGTGATAACACCGTGGTCAGCAACCTGACCGCCCATCTCTGCGTAGAAGGGAGTCTTATCCAGAATAACCAGCACGCCTTCCTTTGCGCCGTCATCGGTAGAGATGCCGTCGGTCAGGGTTTCGTCCTCTGCCAAAGCCAGAACCGTTGCCTTGTCCTCCAGCTTTTCGTAGCCGGTGTAAACGGTGGGCTCAACAGTCAGCTCGCCAAACAGGTCAGCGCTCCAGCCGGAGATGTTCTTCTTCAGGCGCTCTTCACGAGAGCGGGTTTTCTGCTTTTGCAGCTCAGCGTGGAAGCCTTCCTCGTCAACCTGAATACCTGCTTCCAGAGCGATTTCCTTGGTCAGGTCCATGGGGAAGCCGAAGGTATCGTGCAGCTTGAACACCTCTGCACCGGACAGCTCGCTGCCGCCGTTTGCCTTGACTTCGTCAATCAGGTTGTTCAGCAGGTTCATACCTGCGTCAATGGTACGGTAGAAGTTTTCTTCCTCGGTACCGATGACACGCTTGATGTAATCAGCGTGCTCACGCAGCTCAGGGTATGCGCTTTCGCTGGACTGAATAACGGTTTCCACCAGTTCCACCAGGAAGGGACGGTCAATACCCAGCATACGGCCATGACGTGCAGCACGGCGCAGCAGGCGGCGCAGCACGTAGCCACGGCCTTCGTTGGTGGGACGCACGCCGTCAGATACCATAAAGGTGCAGCTGCGGACATGGTCAGTGATAACACGGATAGAAATATCGGTCTTAGCGTCCTTCTTATATTCCTTACCGGAAATCTTTTCTACGTGGTTCAAAACAGCCTTAACGGTGTCAACCTCAAACAGGTTGCCCACGTTCTGCATAACGCAAGCCAGACGCTCCAAGCCCATACCGGTATCAATGTTGGGGCGCTCCAAACGAGTGTAAGTGCCCTTACCGTCGGAATCGAACTGGCTGAACACCAGGTTCCAGATTTCCATATAGCGGTCGCAGTCACAGCCTACGCCGCAGGTGGGCTTGCCGCAGCCGTACTCAGGGCCACGGTCGAAGTGAATCTCAGAGCAGGGACCGCACGGACCGGAGCCATGCTCCCAGAAGTTATCTTCCTTGCCCAGACGGACCATGTGGTCTTCTGCAATGCCAATCTTCTTGGTCCAGATGTCGTAAGCCTCGTCGTCCTCCTCATAAACAGAGATGTACAGGCGGTCCTTAGGGATAGCCATCCACTCGTCGCTGGTCAGGAACTCCCATGCCCAAGGAATAACCTCGTCCTTAAAGTAATCCTGGAAGGAGAAGTTGCCCAGCATCTCGAAGAAAGTGCCATGACGTGCGGTGATGCCAACACGCTCAATGTCAGGGGTACGGATGCACTTCTGGCAGGTAGTGACACGGTGGCGGGGCGGTTCTTCCTGACCCAGGAACCACTTCTTCATGGGAGCCATGCCGCTGTTAATCAGCAGCAGGCTGGGGTCGTTTTTAGGAACCAGCGGAAAGCTGTCCAGACGCAGGTGACCCTTACCTTCAAAAAAAGTTAGATACTGATTACGCAGCTCGTTCAAACCAGTCCATTTCATGTTGTTAATCTCCTCTCGCTTTTGCAAAATCCATGCAAAAAAATATAGCTTCCGCCCCAAACAGGGACGAAAGCTATTGTAGCATCCGTGGTACCACCCAAATTGCAGGCTTGCGCCTACCACTTTTACACATTAACGCTGTGCTACGGTCGGTTTTGCCGACTGCTCAAGGGTGGCTTAGCGTCCTCTCGCACAAGAATCTTTCAGCCTAAGGATTCTCTCTCTGATGCACAAGAATGGCACTTTGGCCCTATCAAAGCCTTTTTTGCATTATTACAACCAAATTATAGCATCTCGCAGGGGAATGTCAACCTTTTTCTGTTTCTTCCTGCAGTAAATATATTGCATCGCACACCCGTGAAAAGATAGCTGCGCTGCTGTGCTTTGCGTGAATTTGGTCGTCCTGCATAACTACAATGGTATAGCGGCTGTCCTGCGCAGGGTAAAAACCTGCAAACCACAGATTTTTATACTCCACGCCTTCCTCGTTAAAACGGCCCGTTTGCGCAGTGCCTGTTTTGCCGGCAGCCTTGCCCCATACAGGGGCAGCCTCCCTGCCCAAGCCGTTTTCTACAACGCCGGAAAGCATCTTTTGCAAGGTATCTACCGTTTTTTTCGAGAACACCTGTACCTCCGGCAAACCGGTATCCAGCCGCTCAATGGTCTGCTCCGTTTCAGCATCGAACACTCTTGTTATAAAGGTCGGTACACGATATACACCATCTCCCGCCATCGCATTCATCATTGCACCAATTTGCACAGGTGTTGCCAGCAGTTCCCCCTGACCAAAGCTGAAGTTTGCCAGTGCACCCGGCTCCTGCAGCGTTTTAGCCTGTGGGAGGTTGCCTGCAACAGCCTTTAGGCCGCCCGTAATATAAACAGGCTGTCCAAACCCCAGCTTTTTAGCATACTGTAATAACTTTTCGCCGCCGATTTTTTCTCCCAGCTGAACAAAGTAACCATTACAGCTTTTTTCCAATGCGCCTTGCAGATTAACCTCTCCATGGGGTACACCGCCTGCACAGCGATAAATGTGCCCATGCCAATCAATATAGCCGGGGCAGGTATATTTTTCTTGTGTGAGGCCTTCCTCCAGTGCAACGGCCGCCAGCAGCGGCTTGAATACAGAACCAACTGCATAAGCGGAAAAGGCACGATTCAGTAAAGCGCCATCCTGTGATTGGATACTGCTTGCCACACTGGTAGGCGCAAAAGTAGGAAAGCTGGCACATGCCAAAACCTGCGCCGTTTTGGTATCCAGCACCACGATAGCACCGCTTGTCATCATGCCCATACCTATGCCCTCCACCGCCGCCTGTATAGCACTGTCAATGGTAAGCTGCACATTGGCTGTTTTTTGTTGTGCTGCATGATAGTATGGTTCTATCGAGCCCATCAGCGACCCCTGCGCATTCGTGGCGCACTGGATATAGCTGTGCTCACCGTTAGTTTGCAGTATATCATCCATAGCGCTTTCCAAACCGGCAACCCCGTGGGATTCTCCGTCCAAATAGCCAATCAGGTGGGGACACAGCGGCCACTGGGTATAGCGGCTGGTTTGCTCCACCGTAAAAATCCCTTCATCTGTTAAATCACAGTCCACCTGCACCAAAAAGGGCGTAGCTGAATTTCTTTTTTGATAGAGCTTTTTCTGATTCTCTGGGCTTACATGGTCAAAAAGGCGTGTATAGCTGCTTTCGCCGGGGACGCAAAGGGCATACCAGCATTTTTCGCCTCCTGTAATCGGCTTTTCGTTTCTGTCAAAAAAGTTACCTCGCTGGTCCTGCAAATTCAGCGTTACAATTGTTTGCTTTTTTACACGCTCTGCGTAGGTTGTGTTGGACGCAATCGTATACAGTTGGCAAAGCACCACCCAAAAACCAAACAGCAACAAACTGTATAGCGCAATCAATCGTTTCCAGTGCATACACACCCCTCCCCCTGTTGCAAAGGATTGGCTGTATGCAAAAAAGTATACAAAAAAATGGCAGCCTGCCAAAGCAGACTGCCATTACATCTTTTATAAATCAGCCCTGATTGTAGCTGGGAGTGCTGTTCTTCAGCACGACGTCGTGGCTGCCGCCTTCCACGATACTGGTGGAAGAAACAACGGTCAGACGAGCCTTTTCCTGCAGTTCAGGAATGGTCAGTGCGCCACAGTTGCACATGGTGCTCTTCACCTTGTACAGGGTGGTCTGCACGCCGTCAGCCAGAGGACCTGCGTACGGAACATAGCTGTCGACGCCTTCCTCAAAGCTCAGCTTGGTAGCGCCGCCCAAGTCGTAACGCTGCCAGTTGCGAGCACGGTTAGAGCCTTCGCCCCAGTACTCCTTCATGTACTGGCCATTGACACGAACCTTGTTCGTGGGGCTTTCGTCAAAGCGAGCAAAGTAACGGCCCAGCATGACAAAGTCAGCACCCATAGCCAGTGCCAGAGTAATGTGGTAGTCGTGGACGATACCACCGTCAGAGCAGATGGGCACGTAAATGCCAGTCTCCTGGAAGTACTCGTCACGAGCCTTAGCAACCTCGATAACTGCGGTAGCCTGGCCACGGCCGATGCCCTTGGTTTCACGGGTGATGCAGATAGAACCACCGCCGATACCAATCTTAACAAAGTCTGCGCCAGCCTCTGCCAGGAAGCGGAAGCCCTCACGGTCAACAACGTTGCCTGCGCCAACCTTTACGCTGTCACCGTACTTTTCACGAATCCAGCCAATGGTGCGGCTCTGCCACTCGGAGAAGCCCTCGGAGGAGTCAATGCACAAAACGTCTGCGCCAGCCTCAACCAGAGCGGGAACACGAGTTTCGTAGTCACGGGTATTGATACCTGCGCCAACAACGTAGCTCTTGTTCTTGTCCAGCAGCTCGTTTACGTTTTCCTTATGGCTTTCGTAGTCCTTACGGAAAACCATGTATACCAGATTGCCGTTTGCATCAACCAGAGGCAGAGAGTTCAGCTTGTTCTCCCAGATGATGTCGTTGCAATCGTGCAGAGAAGTAGTTTCGGGTGCGGTAATCAGCTTATCCAGCGGAGTCATGAACTCAGTAACCTTCAGGTCCATGCCCATACGGGACAGGCGATAGTCACGGCTTGCAACAATGCCCAACAGCTTGCCGTGTGCGCTGCCATCAGCAGTAATAGCAACGGTAGAGTGGCCGGTGCGCTCCTTCAGCTCCAGCACATCTGCCAAAGTAGCCTCAGGGCTCAGGTTGGAATCGCTGGTAACAAAGCCCTTCTTGTAAGCCTTAACACGGCGAACCATGTCTGCTTCGTTCTGAACGCTCTGAGAGCCATAGATAAAGGACACGCCGCCCTGACGAGCCAGAGCAATTGCCAGGCGATCACCGGAAACGGACTGCATGATTGCGCTGATCATAGGAATGTTCATTTCAATGGGGCATTCTTCCTGACCCTTGCGGTACTTAACCAACGGGGTCTTCAGGCTGACATTTGCCGGCATGTGCTCCGAAGAAGAATAACCGGGAACCAACAGATACTCGCCGAACGTGCGAGACGGCTGATCAAAATAGTATGCCATAAATTCTCTCCTTTATCTCGTGTCTAACGGTGTGAACCACAGTACGAATGATTTTATCTAATATAACACAATTCTACAAAAAATACAAAAGCCACCCCTTACAAACTTTTATTTTTATAACAGGAAATTGTGGCTATTTTGTACATAAAACACGTTATAATTATGTCATTGTGGCAAAATCGAACAAAAGAACCCGTTGCCGAAGCAACGGGTTCTTTTGCACACGAAGCGGGACACATTTATCAGCAGAAGCGGCGAAGGAGAACCGCTGGAAGTAAGTCTGCTTATGTCCACAAAACAAAAACTTGAAAAAGACTACTGCAATCAGTTCTCGCCTCCTGATTGCAACTAAATTGTAACTCTTTTGATACCAAATTGCAATATCTCTTTTGTAACAAAATTGTAACTAGTTTTTAATGAATTTGTATACAAATCCGCTCTATATGCATCAAATCTGACAATATGCCTCAAATGCGGGCAGTCCATCCGACTGGCGTGCACCACAGGTATACCAGCCCTCACCTGCCTGCCCTGTTTGCAGCAGCAAGGTATCCCCCATTACTACCTCCCGATGATATATAACCGACATCATACGGATAGGCGCATTACGCACCTGCTCCAACGGCACACTTGCACAGGCCAAATCTGCATACACGCAATTATTCATGTGCTGGTTCATGTCACAGCTGCGGTAGTCTGCCGCACACGAAGGAATCTGCTGTACGGCTTCTGCCTTAGGCAAAACAAACTCCATGCTGGCCTCTATCGTATCGTTCCAGCGTTCGTCCAGTTCCTGCTTACCACGGCGCAAAATGTGATGCGTATCCAAATCCACAAGAACCCACCAACTGTGCACTTCCGCTACGGTTGTTCCGCTTTCATCTTTTGCTGCAGTAATGCGTCTGCAGCAAGCGTGCTTTGTTTTTTCCGGTATTGTGGTTAGGGTAAGGGTTTCGTCAATGCGGGGTACTCGATGGAAAATGAGCGACTGCTTTGCCAACAGGTAAGCACAGCGATTTGTCTTAAAGTATTCCGGCGTAAAACCCAGTGCGGTACACTGGTCGGTAGCGATTTGCTGTGCAAAGCGCAGCAAAGAGGCGGGCTTCAAATATCCCATAAAGTCTGCATCATGACGGTTGACAAAAAAAGATTCTGTATAATTAGGAAAACAACTCATATACTTTTTCTCCTTGTTTCAAGTGCAATGCAATATATCAACTTTATTGTATAACAAAAATAGGCTCGGAACACACCCGAGCCCACTTTTGCAAAGGAACAACTCTGCTTTTTTTGCTTTAGCGTTTTACTTAATGAGCTTACCCTTTTGGATAATGTGTACCAGCTCCAAATTCTTATTCAGCAGCAACACATTGCCCCAACGTCCAGCTTCCAAACTGCCATAGTCAGCATCTACACCAATGCTGCGTGCCGGGTTCACTGTTGCTGCACGCACAGCGCTTGCCAGAGGAATATCCATTTCCTGTACGGCACGGCACATACAGTCAAACAGGTTTGTAGCACTGCCTGCAATGACATTAGGGTCACGCACCAACGTTGCACGGCGACCCTGTTTGCGTACACCCTGCCCGCCTAAGCTGTACTCACCATCCGGCAGACCGGTAGCTTCCATGCTGTCTGCAATCAAAACCACTTTATCATCGCCAAACACACGGAAGGTAAAGCGTACAACCGCCGGGTGGATATGCACATTGTCACAAATCAGCTCTACGTATGCGCCCTGCTCGGCTGCAGCCACAATGGGGCCGGGCATACGATGGTTAATGCCGGGCATTGCATTATAAAGGTGTGTCACATGGTTTGCACCGTTGCTGAATGCTTCCACAGCGGTTTCGTAATCGGTACAAGTGTGTGCAATAGACACATTCACCTCGTCCTTAACCTGACGGATAAACTCCATTGTGCCGGGCACTTCAGGTGCCAAGTCGCACAGCTTAAACAAACCGTTTGCACGCTTTTGCAAGCGGCGGAACATATCTACGTCGCTGCTCTGCAAGTATTCGGGGTTCTGTGCGCCAATCTTTTGAGGGCTGATAAACGGGCCCTCCATGTTAATGCCAATCAAATCGGCGCCACGCTCGTTTTTATGTGCCGCAGCTGCATCTGCAATACCGCCCAAAATTTCCTCGCTGAATGTCATAGTTGCAGGGCAAATTGCAAGGACGCCCACGCTGGCCTCGTAATCAGCAATTGCCTGAATGGCTTCTTCTGTACCCTCGCAAAAATCGTGCCCTACACAGCCGTGGAAGTGTACATCCACCAAGCCCGGAATCGCATACAAGCCTGCTGCATCCAGCACTTCATCCTCGCCGCCTGCGGAGCCCATACGTCCATCCGCACCGATAATAATATCTTCATTCACAAAACCCTTTTCGGTTTGGAACACATCTGCATTTTTAATTCGCATCTATCTTTTCCTCCCAGAGTAAAAGTTCTTTTCTCCATTTAACGCTTATTTACCGGCGCTGTCAACTAACTACCTGCGATTATTTTCTGTTTCCATGCTAGTTTCACAGTATTTAAGGATTCTGCATATTGCATTTTGTCCAAAAAGACTGCGTTTTTTCTGTACAGCTGGCCTATACCTTTTCCCAGACAAGCGATTCCTTACTACAATCACAACAAAAATACATGTTCTTTTGCGTTTTAATCTCCTATCATTAAAGTAGCTATAAAATGGGTAATGGGGTCCACGCACCCCTAAAATCGAAGAGAGGCGGTATCTCACCATGAAAGAAATCTCCCTGCTCAAATCTCAGCTGCTAAATGGCGACTATGCTCAGCGCTTGGCGCACCTGTACTGCTGCAATGCGGACCAAACCGCACAGCAGGCACAGCGCTATGTTGCCGTACTGGATGGCTTGGAACAGACCTTTGGCAGCCATACATACGCAAAGCTGTTCAGCGCACCCGGCCGTACCGAAATCGGCGGTAACCACACGGACCACCAGCATGGTCGTGTCCTAGCTGGCAGTGTAAACATTGATATGATTGCTGCCGTTTCCACTAACGACAAGGCTCAGCTGCGTGTGCAGAGCGAAGGCTATGACCTTTGCGTCATTGACCTTGCTGATTTGTCTGCCCGCAAGGAAGAGGAAAACACCACAATGTCCCTGCTGCGCGGCACTTGCAAAGCGTTTGCTGAGCGTGGCGCCGCATTATCCGGTTTGGATGTGTATATTTCTTCCAACGTGCCTAAGGGCAGCGGCGTTTCTTCTTCTGCTGCATTTGAGGTGCTGATTGGAACGATTCTGAACGAAATCTTTATGGGCGAAAACAAGGTTTCTGCCATTGAAATTGCGCAGATTGGCCAGTGGGCTGAAAACGTATACTTCGGCAAGCCCTGCGGCCTGATGGACCAGATGGCTTCCAGTGTGGGCAACATCATCACGATTGATTTTGCCGACCCTGCAAAGCCCATTGTGCAGCCTGTTGAAGTAGACTTTGCCAAGGCTGGGCTTGCCTTGTGCATTCTGGATTCCGGTGCAGACCATGCTGACCTGACTGATGAATACGCTGCTGTGCCCAACGAGTGCAAGGCAGCTGCATCGGTATGCGGCGCTGACGTTCTGCGTAATGTTCCGTTTGAAACGTTCCTGACAAAAATCCCTGAAATTCGTCGTCAGCACGGCGACCGTGCGGTTCTGCGTGCATTCCACTTCTATGCAGATAACGACCGTGTTCCTCAGCAGGTTTCCGCATTACAGCAGGGCGATTTTGATACCTTCCTGCGCTTGGTAACCGAGTCTGGCAACAGCAGTTGGGAGCTTCTGCAAAACGTTATCCCTGCCGGCTACAAAACGCATCAGGAAGTAGCTGTTGCGCTGGCTGTTGCTAAAGAGGCGCTGCATGGAAAGGGCGCTGTACGTGTGCATGGCGGCGGATTTGCCGGTACGATTCAGGCTTTTGTTCCTGTGGAAATGCTGGACACTTTCAAAGCCGCTACCGAAGCTGTACTGGGTGCCGGCAAGTGCCACGTGCTGTCCATTCGTCCTGAGGGAGGCGTCGCTTTATGATTAACACCGCTATTCGGCAACTGGTAAACTACGGCCTGGACACTGGTCTGATTTTGCCGGAAGATGCCATATATATCACCAACCAGATTTTGATGGTGATGCAGTTGGACAGCTACGAAGAACCCGAAGCAGACTGCCCATACGTAGATTTGGAGCAGATTTTGACTGACCTTGTCAATGATGCAGTGGCCCGTGGTGTCTGTGCAGATGACATCACCTCTCGTGATTTGTTTGACACAAAGCTGATGGGTGTGCTTACGCCTCGCCCCAGTATTGTAATCGCTAACTTTGACGAGCGTTACGAATCTGAGGGCCCCAAAGCTGCTACAGATTGGTTCTATGAGTTCAGTCAGGATACCGACTACATTCGCCGCTACCGCATTAAACGTGATTTGAAGTGGGTCACCACTACACCTTATGGCGACTTGGATATTACTATTAACCTTTCCAAGCCCGAAAAGGACCCCAAGGCAATTGCTGCTGCAAAGTTGGCACCGCAAAGCAGCTACCCCAAGTGCCAGCTCTGCCGTGAAAACGAGGGTTATGCAGGCCGTGCAAATCACCCTGCCCGTGAAAACCACCGTATTATCCCTATCACCATCAACGATAGCGACTGGTGTTTCCAGTATAGCCCCTACGTGTACTACAATGAGCACTGTATTGTGTTTAACGGGCAGCACACTCCTATGAAAATCGAGCGTGCCACCTTCCGCAAGCTGCTGGACTTTGTAGCACAGTTCCCCCATTACTTTGTGGGCTCTAATGCCGACTTGCCGATTGTTGGCGGCAGCATTTTGAGCCACGACCACTTCCAAGGCGGCAATTACGAGTTTGCCATGGCAAAAGCACCTATCGAATCTGCTTTTGTATTCCCCGGTTTCGAGGATGTAGAGGCAGGCATTGTGCAATGGCCTATGAGCTGTATCCGCTTAACCTGCAAAGACGATAATCGTCTTGTAGAGCTTGCTGATAAGATTTTAACCGCTTGGCGCAGCTACACCGACGAAAGTGCCTTTATTTTTGCAGAAACAAACGGCGAGCCGCATAATACTATCACCCCGATTGCTCGTATGCGTGATGGACTTTTCCAGTTGGATTTAGTTTTACGTAACAACATCACCACTGAGGAGCACCCTCTGGGTGTGTATCATCCCCATGCAAGCCTGCACCACATCAAGAAGGAAAACATCGGCCTGATTGAAGTTATGGGCCTTGCTGTTCTGCCCAGCCGATTAAAGAACGAAATGGCCGAGCTGGAACCGCTGTTGGTCAACCGTACACCGGTTCCCTCTTACCCGGAAAGCGCTCAGAAGCACGCTGATTGGGCACAGGAAATTCTGGCAAAGCATGCCGACTTGAATGCTGAGAACGTACATTCCATTGTAGAAACCGAAATTGGTTTGGTATTTGCACAGGTTTTGGCCGACGCAGGCGTCTACAAGATGACCGATGATGGCCGTGCCGCTTTCCGCCGCTTTATGGAAAGCGTGAACTAAAATAAGCGCCTAATTGAAAACAAAAAGCATCGACATGATTCATCATGTCGATGCTTTTTTTATGCTTCCCTTTTTTCTCTACAACGTCCTCGTCCATTTTCTCAGGAAATTTCGTCATTTTCAATTATTTTCGCACAGGAGTGTCTATTTCAGTTGCACTTACAGCTCAAAAGCAGCAGCATACAACTTTGGAAAAGGTCTAACTACATAGCAGCAATAGGCTTTTATACTACTGCAAAAAATACCACCCTGCCGATTATTCGACAAGGTGGTATCCAAATGATTTTGTTTGGTCCTCTGCCTATTTACTGAAAAACAGTTTAGAGGGCAGCATTTCTATCTTTAGAATATGCATTTGACAGCCTGAAATTACAGGATATCTGCTGCGACAGCCTCACCTGCGATACGGCCAAACACAACAGAAGCACTGTATGCGCCGCTAATCCAGGTAACTTCGCCTGCTGCGTACAGGCCGGGAACAACGTCACCGTTCTCGTACAGGACCTGAGTGCGCTCGTTTGCAACAACGCCGCCCTTAGTCATGTGGTTTGCAGACTGTACCTTTGCGCCGTAGTAGGGGCCCTCAACGTCAAAGGGACGTGCGCCCTCGGGCAGGTTTGCATTGTACTGCTCTACGGTAGCCTTCAGGCCAGCTGCGTCGATGCCCAGCTTTTCTGCCAGCTCGTCCAGAGTAGCGCCCTGCTGATAGTAGCCTGCGCCGACATGCTTGCGGATACGGTAGTTGCTCTCGTACAGAGTACGGTCAGCCAAGTAGAAAGCTGCACCGTCGGTCTGATCCAGAATTGCAGTGCCCAGTGCCAGACCGGAAGTGGAGTCGTCCTCCAAGAAGAACTTGCCTTCCTTGTTAACCAGCAAACGGCCGGTGCCGCCGCCAGTCAAATCACGACGGGGATTCAGGATGTAAGAGAAGACAGACATCTTGCCCATGTTTTCCAAGCCGAAGCCATTCTTCTCGAATACAGGGACGAAGTCGCCGGTAGCGCCCATGGAGTTAGAGGTTCCCAGCACTTCGTAGCCAGGAGCATACTTTGCCAGCAGTTCCTTATTATTGCAGAAGCCACCGGTTGCAACGACAACTGCATCAGCCTTAATATTGTAAGTACCGCCCTTGGTTTCAACTACAACACCAGTGCACTTGCCGTCTTCCATAATCAGGTCCATGCCCTTGTTTTCCAGACGGATGTCTACGCCCAGTTTCTTAGCCTCATTTTCCAGGCCGGTCTGGATGTGGTCACCTGCGTAAACATCGCTTTCTGCCATGTGGTTGGTACCACCGTTGGACTGGTTCAGCAGGATGTCCATCTTACGCATCCATGCGTCCAGATTCCACTCGCCCTCAGCCCATGCTTCCAGACGCTCGGGAGTATTGCCTGCGTCCTTCTTATCGTTGATAAAATCTTCTTTGCTGTATTCAATGCCAGCCTTATTCATAGCCTGAGAATTGATCAGGTCAAAGAAGTTCATATCGAACTTGCCGTTACCGCTCAGGATGCCCAGTTTCTCCAGCAGGATGACGTCCTCAACGCCGTTCTGCTTTGCAGAAATTGCAGCAGCCAAACCAGCGGGGCCACCGCCAACAACAACCAACTGTGCAGTGGTATCTTCAGGCTTTACAGCCTCTTCTGCGCTCTGGGTATCCATTGTAATTTCGCCAAAGTCCTTGCCGTACTGGCTAGCTGCTTCAGCAACTGCAGCCTTGACTGCATAAGATGTAAAGGTTGCGCTGGAAACGTTATCAACTACAGGGGTCTGTGCTTCCAGAATGCGCTCTTTCAAAATGGGGAAAGCACGACTAACCACAGGTGCAGTTTCGTGATTGTCCATCAGTCGCAGGTCGGTCATTTTGCCGTCCTCAACAGTCAGCAACACAGAAACTTCACCACCATAGCCGTTTGCTTTACCTTCGTAAACAGCCTTACCAGCGCTGCCTTGCTGTTGACCGCCCGCAGCACTGGAGCAAGCAGTCAGCATCATCATTACACCCGCCGTCATAACGGCCAGTACACGCTTTGCATTTCTCATGTTTTTTCCTCACGTTCTTGTTATTCCGTTTTTCGAAACGCATCATTCTTGATTTTCTACAATCCCGAATGTGCTCGATATTATTATATGGAAATAAAGTAGATTGTCAATATTTTCTCATTCTTTTTTTGTAAGTTCTGCTTTTTCATCCACAAACACACCTGTGTTGTTGGGGGCACACATAGCAAAGGTTCCTTTTTCGTGGAGCCACCCAAACGCCTCGCAGTTATGATCTGGGCATGGGCTGTTGATAAATGCAATTGCCCCGTCCTTCACCTGTAAATGTACCGTATCAAAGCAAGTTTCCACATCATAAACACGGTCTTCATCCAAGGGTACAATCATTTCATGCTGTCCATCCTCTTTAGGATACAATACAACTGCAAACAGGCTGTGTGCATCTTTTCGTTCCATCCAGACCCACACTGCCAAAGCGATTGCCAGTGTTAGAATTACCAGTACAAAAAACAGATTCATCTTTTTATTTTCGGCAGCAGTACGTTCTTTCTTTTTCACAGAAATTTCCTTTCTATTTATCGAGATTGTACATTTTATGAGCGACCTTTGCAAAATCCGCCTGCACTCTACTGGTACAGCACTTCATTGTGTATGCACAGGTGCCCTCCACAATTTCATACCTCTTTACCAAAGGCATAATATTTTTATTATAGCATATTTCTTAAAAAGTGATAGAAAAAAATACAACAAAGTCTGTCTCAGATAAAAAATAATATTTTTCTCAACACATATCTTGTATAACTCCTAAAGTTTTTATTTTCTGTTATATAGCCGCACGACTTTTACAACCGCTTTCAAATGCTTTTCATTACGCTCTAACAAACTATAAAAAGGCGGCTACGTAAAGCTACGCAGCCGCCTTTTTTATACAAATCATAAATTATGCAAAATACAGAATACTTTAATCACAGTCTACGCAAACATTTCTGCTGCGCATGGCTTTCTATTTACATAGATTAAACCGGATGAGACTTGTTCTGGTAGTCTGCATGGTCTGCATCTACACCCTGCATTTTAGCATTGCGCTTTTCAAAGAACTTAGGCGCAACCTGCGGGAACATTGCGTAGGTCAAAACGTCCTCTTCCTGAATTGCGTACTTTGCAGCCTCTGCCTTCAGCTTGTCCATTTCGGGCTCCAGCGTATCAGCAAAGCGGCAAGTAATGGGCTGTTCATCGCCCAGAATCTTTTTGGTAAATTCGGGGCTGATGGGTGCCGGAGTCTTGCCGTAATCGCCATGGACCAAGCCCTTAAACTCCTTGGTAACCATCTTGTAGCGCTCGCCCATGATAACATTGAACACAGCCTGCGTACCAACAATCTGGCTGGTGGGGGTAACCAGCGGCGGATAGCCTGCGTCCTCACGTACACGAGGAATTTCAGCCAGCACTTCGTCCAGCTTATCTTCCTTGCCTGCTTCCTTCAGTTGGTTCAGCATATTGGAGAACATACCGCCCGGGACCTGATACAGCAGGGTATTTGCGTCAACGCCCAAAGATTTGTGGCTGATTTGGCCATTCTTAACGTACTTATCACGCAACTGTGCGAAGTAGCCACGCACAACGTTCAGCTGCTTCAAGTCCAAACCAGTGTCGTAATCGGTACCCTGCAATGCTGCTACCAAGGACTCAGTAGGCATATGAGAAGTACCCAGAGACAGCGGGCTCATGGAAGTATCAATAATATCAGCACCTGCCTCGATGCCCTTCAGAATAGACATGGAAGCCAAACCAGCAGTGTAGTGGCTGTGAATATCTACAGGGATGCTAACCGTTTCCTTCAGCTTGGAAACCAAGTCGTAGCAAGTGTAGGGAGTCAGCAGGCCAGCCATATCCTTGATGCAGATGGAATCAGCACCCATCTCCTCCAAGGTTTTTGCATAATTCTTGTAGTACTCATTGTTATGTACCGGGCTCAGAGTATAGCTAATGCAGCCCTGTACATGTGCGCCTTCTTTGTTAGCAGCCTTAATAGCGGTTTGCAGGTTACGAGCATCATTCAGTGCGTCGAAAATACGAATTACGTCGATGCCGTTTGCAACAGACTTCTTTACAAAGTACTCAACAGCGTCGTCTGCATAGGGGCGGTAACCCAACATATTCTGGCCACGGAACAGCATCTGCAGCTTCTGGTGAGGCAGCTCCTTGCGCAGGATACGCAAACGGTCCCACGGGTCCTCGTCCAGGAAACGAATGCAGGAGTCAAATGTTGCGCCGCCCCAGCACTCTACGGAGAAATACGGAATCTTATCCATCTCCGGCAGAATCGGACGCATCTCGTCCATTGTCATACGCGTAGCCAACAGAGACTGATGGGAATCGCGCAGAACCACCTCAGTAATCTTAATCGGCTTTTTAGCCATAATACTCACCCCTCTGCCTTTAGTTCATGGAAACCAGAACGTCACCGGAGTTAACGGTATCGCCCTTGTTTACATTGATAGAAGCAACCGTGCCGTCCTGCGGAGCCACGATTTCATTTTCCATCTTCATAGCTTCCAAAATAACCAGTACATCGCCAGCCTTAACTGCAGCGCCGGCTGCAACCTTAACATCCAGCACATTGCCGGGCATGGGAGCCTTAACGGATACTGCGCCGGCAGCGCCGGTTGCCTTAGGTGCAGCAGCGGGTGCAGGTGCTGCCTTGGGTGCTGTGGGAGCTGCAACAGGGGCTGCGGGTGCTGCGCCTGCGCTTGTCTCCTCAACAGTAACACTGTATGCGGTGCCGTTTACGGTGATATTGAAGTATTTCATAGGAAGTTCCTCCTGTTTATTTGTTTCAAATATTGTGTATGCGGCAAGCCCTTACAGAGCCATATTGCCGTGCTTTTTAGGCAAACGTGCTGCACGCTTGGTAGCCAACATATCCAAAGCAGCAACAACGGTACCACGTACATCTGCCGGAGCACAAGCCATATCAGCTGCACCACAGGCAACAGCGTTTTGTGCGCTGCAAACCTCAGCTGCATAAGCAGCAGCTTTAGCATTTGTAGCAGAAACAATATTATCAGAAGCCTCGATTTCTGCCTTATACAGAACCGAAACCGCCACCTTGGGCTCTACGGGAGCAACCACGCAGCCCTCAACGGCAATCTTCAAATCAGAAGCAGCAAAAGCAGTGTACACTGCACCCACTGCATGACCTGCCAAAACAGCCAGACGCACATTGGTAGCATCAGCGTATGTAGCAGTTAAACGGGCAGCCTCACGGATACCGCCTGCAACGTCATCGCTGCAGCTCTTTACAAAACCGTCGGTATCCACAACGGTAACCACAGGGACACTAAAGGCATCGCACAAACGCACAAAGCGGCTTGCCTTAGAAACGCAGGTGTGGCACAGCTCCTTACCGGTAACAACCACACCAACAGCATTGCCGTTGATGGTTGCCAGTGCGGTATAAACATTTTTGCCATAGCCTGCATACAGCTCCAAAGCACTGCCTGCATCAATCAGTGCAGCAGCAGCCTTTTGGGGCTCCAAACCAGCTGCAAAATCAGCAGCCGGAGCTTCAAACTCAAACACGGCGGGGCCAGTCAGGTTGTTTGCAGGCAGCAAACCAACCAGATGTGCAGCCAGCTCAGTGGCAGCGGCAGCATCTTCTGCTACCAGCGCAGCAACGCCTGCCTTTTCGGCAGCCTGTGCGGTACCTGCGCCCTGCACCTTATCACCCTGTGCAGCGCTGGTAAAAGGTGCCGTAAAGAACAATTCCGCATCTTTTGCCATAACGCATACATCCGCATTGGCTGCTGCCAAAGCAGAGGTACCCGCACAAACGCCAACAACAACTGCTACCTGCGGCACAACACCGGAAACCTTTGCGATTTCCGCATTCAGCTTTGCCGTAGCATTCACCACGTCCAAACCTTCAGTCAGGACAGAACCCTTTGCATTATAGAAAGTAACTACGGGATTGCCCGTAGCAACTGCCATCTGCAATACCTTAATGTTTTTTTCCACATCTTTGACGGTCAGTGCATCACCGTTCTGGTAGACAGCGTACACCTGCTGGCCATTGGCCCAACCGCAAGCTGCACTGACAGCACCATCAGAAAACAGTGCAGTGTATGCACCATCGTCAAAGAACTTGGCCAGGATTTCCTGCTTATTGATTTTCGAAGCCATGTATAGACCTCCCGCTTCTCGAAATGTTGTTTTGAACAATTATCGAAATGTCCCAAAATTATATTTATTATACTATTTTTATTAAAATACTACAAGCATTCTGACTATTATGCTATGTAAAAAAGGAGGCTATTATATTGTCAATTTTTAGACAATGTGACGGTCTGTGGTTTTATCGTCCCATTTTGCGGCCACTGCCAGAGCGCTCGCCGCCCTTGCGTGTGCCTTCTCGGCGAGGTCCGTTACCTTCACGTCGGAAGCTGTTGCGGTCATTACCCTCACGACGGGGACCGTTACCATTGCGACGTGCCTTGCGGGCTGCGGCAGCCTCCTGCTCATTGGTGGTACGAGTACGTGCACGGCCCTTTGCAGCTGCGGCACGCAGGCTGGTCAGCTCCTGCTTAGTCAGGTCACGATATTCACCCGGCTGCAGCATACCCAGCTTAACTGCACCTTCGGCACTGCGCTTCAAGCGTACAACTTCCAGACCGACCGCCTCGCACATACGGCGAATCTCACGATTTTTGCCCTCACGCAGGGTCATTTCCATAACAGTACGGCCCGGCTCATCTACAACAACATTTACAACCGCAGGCAGCGTCTTTGTACCATCGTCCAGTACAACGCCCTGCGTCAACTTAACCACCTGCTGCTCCGTCGCACGGGGACGCACGGTAACACGGTACAGCTTAGTGATTTCGCCGGAGGGGTGCATCATCGCATGTGCAAAGCTGCCGTCGTTGGTCATTAGCAGCAAGCCCTCGCTGTCCTTATCCAAGCGGCCAACAGGATAAATACGTGCCGGAATGTCCTTAACCAAGTCCAAAACCGTCTTGCGGCCCAGCTCATCGCTTGCAGTGGTAACATATCCACGGGGCTTGTACAGCATAATGTAATACATCTGCTGCTTTTTGTTATAGAAAATACGCTGGCCGTCTACCGTCAGGATATCCTGATTTGGGTCCATCTTATCGCCCAGCTTTACGGGGTGGCCGTTCAATTTAACACGACCCTCATTGATGATTTGTTCTGCAGCACGGCGAGAGCACAGGCCCTGCTCGCTCATAATTTTCTGAATTCTTTCTTGTGCCATTCTAGTTTTCCTTTTCTTTTTTAAAAAAAGCAGGGCAGCAACGTGTTGCCCCGCAATCCAAGTGTGTTTACTGTGCCGTTTCCGGCTTTACGTCTTCATCAGTTGCAGAAGCCTGTTTTTCCTTTTTGCCGGAATTCAGCAGTTCTGTCAAGCGGTCTACCAGTTCAGGCAGCATAGTCAGTGCACGGTCCATCGCATTATTGGAGTTAGACATCTGAATCGTGCGCACATTGCCGTCCTTAATTACTAAAAACGCAACCGGAATAACCGAAACGCCGGCGCCGCCGCCACCGCCAAACAACTCCTTGTTTGCTGCATTTTTTCCCTCAAAGTCGGAGCCGCCGGAGGCGAACCCAAAGGTAATTTTAGACACAGGCAAAATGGTAGTGCCATCATCAGTACGCACCGGGTCACCAATTACAGTATTGGCATCCACCATCTCCCGCACCTTATCCATTGTAACACCCATGAAGCCTTGAATTGTGTGTTCAGCCATAGTTGTACTCCTTACTTAATTTCATTCCCGGAAAACTGATTCAGCAGTGTGTCCAGGATATTTGCTTTCCACAGAAGCCATACAAAGCGTACGACCGCTATCACCATTATAAGCAGTTGCGCCGATATTTGACAAGAGAAACGCTCTTTTTTTTGTTTTTCCTGCATAAAATCAGCGTCCAGATAACACTCGTCAAACTCCAGCCACATGGCCCGGTTCAAAAAGCCCAGCCCTGTGTGCAGCCATGCCTGCATCCGTCCATATCGAATCGCCGTATCGGCAGAGTCATTTCCGCTTACCGGCAGGTAGATACGAATGTGCCGCACCTTGATGCCACATAAAATCGCCTTACCAAGGGTACCCACCCCACGCACCGCCGTAATCAACTGGTTAAAAGTCAAGCCAAGCAGCTGCTTTTTATCCGGCTGTGGCTCTACTCCTTCTTGCTCGGCTGCATCACTCTTTTGGGCTGCTGCCGTATCTTTTGCAGCTTTGCCTTCCAGTTCAGACACAGTCGTGGACTGTTTTGGGGTTTCGGCTTTCAGGTCTGCATTCTCCTGCGCCGCTGCTCTTGCAGTTTCAGCCTCTTTCGGCTGGGCAGGTTGGGCTTCCCTTACTGCCGCCGCTTTTTCAGCAGCTTGCGTTTTTCGCTTTTTCTTGCCCGAAGATTCCTTTGGGGGGAACACCGTGTAGCGCAGCCCCAACGCCCCCACTTGCAGGGTAAGCGCTTCGTCATGGTAATCTACCCACAGCGAAACCGGAATCAACAACGCAATCAGCAGCAAAACCAGCACCGTTGCCAGTAAAATACCAATTGCTTTTAGTATAAACAGAAGTACCGCTAATACGGCGGACATGCTCATACCTCCCCGTAAGTCTCCATGGGTAGTTCCCCTGTTTCTGCCATTTCCACTAACGGCAAGTCACCGTGCAGCGGAGGCAGCTGTGCTAAACTGGTTAGGCCAAACGTGCGTAAGAACGCATCTGTCGTTCGGAAGCTGACCGGGTGACCCGGCAAATCCAATCGTCCGGCTTCCTCAATCAAACCCTTCTCTACTAAACTATTGACAGTTGAAGAAGAATCTACACCACGAACCTGCTCTACAAACGAGCGGGACACCGGCTGATTATATGCAATGATGGTTAAGGTTTCCAGCGCTGCATTGGACAGCGGTGTATTGCGGCGTGTATCCAAAATCTTTTTTACATACTCACCATAGTCCTTTTTGGTCGCCAGCTGCCAGCGGTTTTCCAGCTGCAACAGGCACAAGCCATGTTCTGCTTTGTCGTACTCGTCCTTTAAGGAAAGCAATAATCTCTCCACTACAGGCTCCTCAATTTGCAAAGCATCCGCCAGTCGTTCACAAGGGACGGGCTCGGCATGTGCAAACAGCATTGCCTCTACCGCACCTTTATATTGTTTTAAATCCATTGTGTTTCTCCCGTTGTGTCCCGCTTAATTTTTTTACGGCTCATCGTCAAGCCGGATTTCTCGTCGATGCAAATACGACCGCTGCGCACCATTTCCAGCACAGCTAAAAAAGTAGCAACCGTAGTGCTTCGGCTGTCGCTTTTCAAAAACAGCTGTTGCAGCTGACGTACCTTACCCGTTACAAGACCACGCAAAACGTGTACCACACGGCTTGCAACCGACACAAACGGCGTAGCTACGATAGGCTCGAACACTTCAGCGTCCGGCTGCTTGCGGGATTTGCCCTTGCCTTGCAGTGCGTCCCAAGCATCCACTAAAAGCTGTGGGTCGTGGCGCAGATTATAATCCATTGCCCACTCGATTGGTGCAGGCTTACGCACAGCCATAATGGTATCGTCTGCCATATCCCGCAGTTTATCCGCCATTTTCTTGCACAGGTCGTATTCGATTAGCTGGCCGGTCAACTCAGCCTTCATGCGTTCTGCTTCCTCACTGCGGGGCAGCAAAAGGTAGCTTTTCATCTCCACCAGACGTGCTGCCATTTCAATGAATTCGCTCGCAACGTCCAGCCGATGTTCCTGTACATCTCGGATAACCGTCATGTATTGCTCAATCAGCTCCAAAATGGGGATATCGTGCAGGTCCATTTTGTTTTTACTGATTAAGCTCAGCAGCAAGTCTAACGGTCCTTCAAAATTTTCCAGTTTGAATTGTAACTCTTCCATGATTTATCCTAGTTCCTTTATGCGCCCAGAATCGCCCATGCAATCTTATCCACAAAAATGGTAGCACGGTCCAGCATACCAAGGGCATAAGCGTTCAAAGCACCCATGGGGCGGTCCAACATACCCAGCATCAAAATCACGAACATTGCGATGAAAATGTACTGCTCGTACTGCATCAGGCGGAAATACCACTTTTGGGGCAAAAATGCCAGCAAAATGCGGCTGCCGTCAAACGGAGGAATCGGCAGCAGATTGAACACCGCCAAGGATACGTTCATGATAATCATATAGTATAGGAAGGTAGACAGTACCGCAGCCAGCAAACTGCCTGCCAAAGGGCCGTATGTACTGTACGTTACCACCTTATATAGTATTGCACTTACAAATGCCACTAAAAGGTTTGATGCAGGGCCAGCCAAAGCAGTCAGTGCCATGCCTGCTTTCGGGTTGCGAAAGCGGAAAGCCTGCGTGGGCACGGGCTTAGCCCAGCCAATGCCTGCAAAAATCATACACAGCGCACCCATCAGGTCAAAATGTGCAACGGGGTTCAAAGTCATGCGTCCCATCGCTTTTGCAGTGCCATCGCCCAGTTTCCAGCTTACATAGGCGTGTGCTGCTTCGTGTACCGGAATTGCAATCAGCATAACTGCAGCACGATACACTAAACTCGACATATTAAAATACATAATATATGATACTCCTATCCATTTTAATTTTTATATTATACCGTTTTTTTCATCTTCATACAAGGGCAGTGCAGATTCTGTTTGAAAAAAAATAAAATTATCTTAAAAAAGGTCTTGCATTTTTTCACGCAGTCTGGTAGAATAACTAAGCTGATGATTTATAGACTGCTCATCATTGAACGAGGAGGTGCAGCAAATATGGCCAAATGTTCCTGCTGTGGTAAAGGCGTGGCTTTCGGTATCCAGGTCTCCCACTCTCACCGTCGTAGCAATCGTACCTGGAAGGCCAACGTCAAGCGCGTTAAGGCGGTTGTCGATGGTTCCCCCAAGTATGTTTATGCATGCGCTCGTTGCCTGCGCTCTGGTAAAGTTACCCGCGCTATCTAAGGCATAAGATAACGAAAAAATAGGCGTCAACGATTAGCCACCGTTGACGCTTTATTTTTTATCACGCTAAAGTCTACTCTGCTGAGGCATACATCAATTCCATTAGGCATAAATATAAAAGCCTGTCATCCAAACTATGCGGATGGCAGGCTTCTATTTTACCTTTCTGCAAATCCACAAAGGCATTTTATACAAAAAAGTGGCTTTCACTTTGAGCATCTTCACCCCCTAAAAAGCCATATTAAATGTTACAAAAATGTGTTAAATGTGTTGTTTTTGTTAAATTTGAAACAATAGTCTATAAAATAGAACATAATTAAATGGACTGTGTCGATATTTGATAGTAAAATAACGACGTTTGATTCAGGGCACCCGCTGCCCTGCTGTCATTACACAAAATCCGCAAAATTAAAGTTATGAGGTAAATTATTATGGCTATCGTTGAGAATCGTCGTAAATTCTTGAAGCAGAGCTTGGCTCTGGTTGGTGGTACTGCTGTTCTGGGTAGTGTTGCTGCTCTGACCGGTTGTGGTGCTGCTTCCGAAAACACTGGTGCTGCTGCTACCGCAGAGCCCATGGCTGCACAGGACGCTCCTGCATACCCCTTCCCCTACAAGGCTTTGGACGTTGAGGCTGTTGAAAAGCACGCTTACGAATGCTTCTTTGACGATATCGGTGGTTGCTGCTACGGTACCGCTGCTGGCCTGCTGGATAACCTGGTTGAGACCGTTGGCTATCCGTTCAACCTGATTCCTGCTGCTATGTTTGCTCCTGGTGCAGGCGGCTACGGCAAGCAGTCTCTGTGCGGCTCTCTGGGCGGCGCAATTGCTGTTATCGGCATGGTTTGCGCACCTGCTGACGCACGTGGCATCGTTGCTGACCTGTGCAACTGGTATTCCAACGCTGAACTGCCCATCTACCGTCCTGAGCAGGAGTTCGACGTTCTGACCACCAGCAACAGCGTAAACTGCAAGGACTCTGTTGGCACATTCATGAATGCTAACGGCATCACCGACATGGGCGACATTAGCCGCAAGCGCCGTTGCGCTGGTGTTTGTGCTGACACCGCTCGCAAGGCTGCTGAGCTGCTGAACATTCACTTCGGCTTTGCTGAGGCTGCTCCCGAATCCGAGGATTCTGTTGAGCTGGGCGAGAACGAGTACTTGGGCCAGTCCAAGACCGAACGTGGCACTGTCAAGGTTAAGGTCACCATGGACGGCGACAAGATTGCTAAGGTTGAGGTTGTTGAGCACCACGAGACCGACGGCATCGCTGATGCTGCTCTGGAGCAGATTCCTGCAGCTATCGTTGAGAAGAACAGCGCTACCGTTGATGCTCTGTCTGGTTCTACTCAGACCAGCAACGCTATCATGGAAGCAGTTGCAGATGCTCTGAGCAAGATGAAGAAGTAATTCTTACCTTACTTATAAAATACGAAGCGGTTTAACCGTATACAAAAGAGGCGGTATCAAGGCAACTTGATACCGCCTCTTTTTATTTGTATTATCTCCTGCCCCTACCTGTATTGGCGAAACTCTTTTCTACCGACAGCAGAGCAAAGTTTTTATCAAAAAAGGATATGTTACGCCTTCACAGCTTTTCGTTTCACGGCTTTTTCAGTTTTATAACGGAATACCTGTAAGGAGGAAACTGAGAAACTGCATTGCTTTTCATGCTGTCCTGTCCTATGCTGTGCATATTGGATGATGAAAAATCTCGGCATTTGAATAAAGTTTCAGCTTATCGGGCAGCTATATAAAAAGGAACGGAGTGTAGCGAATTTCGATACACTCCGTTTTGTAAAATCAACTATTTAGTTGCCCAATCAAATTTCTTTGCCATAGTAAGTATCCAGATACAGGCTGCGAATCTCGCTGACCAACGGATAAACCGGGTTAGCTGTGGTGCACTGGTCTTCAAATGCCTTGTAGCTCAGTGCGTCAACTTTGCTCAGGAATTCTTCCTCGCTGATGCCGCAGTCACGAATGCACATGGGGCGCTCGGTAGCCTTCATCAGATTTCTGATGGCATCAATCAGGCACTGCACAGCCTGTTCGGTGGGGGTATCCTTGTTGCACAGGCCGCAGCGCCATGCAATCTTAGCGTAACGCTGGTCTGCTACATATTCCTTATACTTGGGGAAGGAAGCAAACTTGGTAGGCTTAGTTGCATTGTACTTAATTACATAGGGCAGCAGCAATGCATTTGCACGGCCATGAGGAATGTGGAACTCGCCACCCAGCTTATGAGCCATGGAGTGGTTTAAGCCCAGGAATGCATTTGTAAATGCCATACCGGCAATGCAGGATGCATTGTGCATCTTTTCACGTGCCAGCGGGTCGCCATTGTAGCTTGCCTCCAAATAATGGAACACCATTTCGATAGCCTGCAATGCCAGACCATCCGTATAGTCGCTGGCCATAACGGAAACATATGCCTCAATCGCATGCGTCAAAACGTCCAGACCGGTATCTGCAACAATGCTGCGAGGCATGCTGCGGGTAAACTGCGGGTCAATGATGGCTACGTCAGGCACCAGACTGTAGTCAGCCAGAGGATACTTAATGTTGCCGTTCTTCTTGTCGGTGATAACAGAGAAGCTGGTCACCTCACTGCCTGTACCGGACGTTGTGGGGATAGCCACGAGCTTTGTCTTAGCGCCCAGCTTGGGGAACTTGAATGCACGCTTACGAATATCCAAGAAACGCTGACGCAGGCCGTCAAAGCTGGTTTCGGGGTGCTCGTAGAACAGCCACATACCCTTAGCAGCGTCGATTGCACTACCGCCGCCGATTGCAATGATAACATCGGGCTGGAAGGCACGCATTGCCTCCACACCACGCTGGATGCACTCTACGCTGGGATCACTCTCAACGTCGGAGTAAATTTCGCTGTGGCAATACTGGCTGCGGCGGCGCAAGTAGTACAAAATCTTGTCCACGTTGCCCAGCTTAACCATAACGGGGTCAGTAACGATAAATGCACGGGAGATGTCTTCCATCTTTTCCAGATACTGGATGGAATCTTCCTCGAAATAAATCTTGGGCGGAATCTTAAACCACTGCATATTTACTCTCCGTTTTGCAATTCGCTTTTTGTTAATCAGGTTCACGGTAGAAACGTTCTGCGAAACCGAGTTTTTGCCGTAGCTGCCACAGCCCAGAGTCAAGGACGGCGTATTGGTATTGTAGATGTCACCGATAGCACCCTGAGAAGAAGGTGCGTTTACAATGATACGGCCTACACGCATTGCCACGCCATAAGCGTCTGCCATTGCGGTATCGCCGGTGTGGATAACTGCCGAGTGGCCCAAACCGCCCAGCTCCAGCATACGGTTTGCATACTCGAAGCCCTGCTTTTCGTCCTCACACACAAAGTATGCCAAAACGGGACTCAGCTTTTCCTTAGACAGCGGATGCTCTGCGGAAGGCTCCGGCAGCGGTGCCAGCAGAATCTTTGTCTTTTCGGGAACGGTCAAACCTGCCTGCTCTGCAATCCAGTTTGCACTCTTGCCAACCAATGCAGGGCGAACACCTGCGTTGGGGTCCGGGAACATATAATCGCTCAGCTTCTTGGTTTCTTCTTCGTTCAGGAAGTAGCAGTTGTTTGCCGTCATGTAAGCACGGAACGCATCTGCAATGTCCTTATCCACAATTGCTGCCTGCTCAGAAGCGCAAATCATACCATTGTCGAAAGTCTTGGACATCATCAGGTCCGTGCATGCACGGTGCAGGTCAGCAGACTTGTTAATGTAGCAAGGTACGTTGCCGGGGCCAACACCCAGTGCAGGCTTGCCGCAGCTGTAAGCGGACTTAACCATGCCGGGGCCGCCGGTTGCCAGAATGGTAGAAACACCGGGGTGATTCATCAGCATCTGTGTCGCCTGAATGGAGGGATGCTCAATCCACTGGATGCAGTTTTTAGGTGCGCCGGCTGCAACAGCTGCTTCGTAAACAACACGTGCTGCTTCTGCGGAGCACTTTTGTGCAGAAGGATGGAATGCAAACACGATGGGGTTACGAGTCTTTACAGAAATCAGGCTCTTAAACAGCGTGGTAGAGGTCGGGTTCGTAGTGGGGGTAACACCGCAGATAACGCCAACCGGCTCAGCTACTTCCACATAGCCTTCCATATCGTTTTCGTCCAAAACGCCGACGGTCTTTTCCTTTTTGATGTCGTGCCAGATATACTCAGTGGCAAACATGTTCTTGATGACCTTGTCCTCGTAAATGCCGCGGCCTGTTTCTTCTACAGCCATCAAAGCAAGTTCCTGATGTTTGTCCAGACCTGCCAGCGCCATAGCGTGTACGATCTCATCAATCTTTTCTTGGTCCAGTTTCAAGAACTCCTGCAGAGCAACCTGAGCGTTAGCGACCAACTGGTCAATCACAGCCATGGTATCCTCTACAACGGGTTCAACAACGGGTTCAGCAGTTTTTTTCGTTGCCATAAGGGAAATCCTCCTATTGATGGCCACACCACATCTGATACCAATTCATCAGGTGCCGTGCAGCGTGTGTCTTTTCGATGGCATTAGTATATCATCCTCGTTAATGTTTTAACAAGTCGCAAAATAACGAAGATTTCTTAAATTAAAAAGTTTTTTTGTATAGTTTGTCAAAAACTTCACAAATTAGGGCTGTAATATTTTCGCCGTCCCTGCGTTGACAGATTCGCTGCAAAAAGGTATCTTTATGTCAATGTGGTTTGTTAAAGGAGATATGCTGCCATGAAACAACAGCAACCGCACTATTCTTTTTTCAGCAACACAGCTTGCGAATTTTTCCCCTGCCACAAAGGGGTTAATGCCTCTCATTTTAATTGTTTGTTTTGTTATTGCCCCCTTTATGCTTTAGGCAATCAATGCGGTGGCAATTACAGCTATACGGCCGATGGCATCAAGGACTGCACCAACTGTACCATCCCCCACCAGATGGGTGGCTACCAGTATATTATTGATAAATTTCCACTCGTTGCGGAATTAGCTAAAAAGCAAAACCTTCCTTAATCCATTATATTTTACAAAAGGGAACCCGCCGGGTTTGTGCTTTTACTACTATTAAAAGTGTTTGCTTTTGCAGTATTACCGTGCTGTAATTTTCATATATTTTATCTTTTGATTCGTTGCTGCATACTAGGTTTCGTTTTAATTTACATAAGGGATGAGGTTTTTACTAAATGGATTTAGCTATGATTGCGGCGCAGCAAGTAATTGCGCTTTTTTTCCTGATTTTAGCCGGCTTTGTTGTAACAAAAATCGGTGCGTTGCCCATACAGGGCAAAAAGGTCATTTCCGACTTACTGATATATCTTGTTATGCCGGCTATGATTATCAGCTCGTTTATCCGGGATTATGACCCCAACACCCTGCATAATTTACTGCAAACCTTTTGGCTTAGTGCCATTTTGCTGGTAGGCGGCGCCGTTGCAACACTTTTTGTGACCGCCCGTATGAAGGGTGATGACCGCTATATTTTCCGCTTTGCCTGTATCTTTTCCAACGCAGGTTATATGGGTATCCCCTTAATCCGTGCCCTGTTCGGTGAAGAAAGCCTTTTGTATGCAAGCGCATTCCTTGCCGTATTTAATTTATTGATTCACTCCTTTGGTTATGCAACTGTAAACAGAAATGCTACCGGGAAGGAAATTATACACAGTATCTCGCATAACCCATGCATGATTAGCGTTTGCATCGGTTTGCTGATTTACCTGCTCCAAATTCCCATTCCTCATGTAATTGCGCAGCCTATTGGCATGGTAGGCGATATGACCACCCCTATCTCCATGATTTTAACAGGCATGACCATTGCCGGCAGCAACTTAAAGCGCTTGCTTTCCAAAAAGCAGATTTTGGGTATATGTGCCATTCGACTGCTGTTAATTCCTGTGCTGGCACTAGGCTTGTTCCGTATTATGGGCGTAGCCGGTATGGTTCCCACTGTGGTATTGATTCAGCAAGCCTGCCCTTGCGCCGCAGTTACTACGGTTTATGCTGTGCAGTTTGACCATGATGAAGACTTAGCCGCTGGCGCAGTTGTTTTTTCCACACTGCTCAGCATCCTTACTCTACCGATATATATCTTTATAATTTCTGCCATGCTGGGCTGATTGCTGTAAAAAGATGCAAAAAGAGCCGCCTGTAGTACATTACAGGCGGCTCTTTTCATGCCTTACTTCAATTGTTTTTCCATCTCGTCCAAAATCTGTACACAGTCCGCAACCATGCCTTGATGCGCTGCACGGAAAATCGACGCACTGGAATCATGGTTAATCGCAATCAACTTTTGGGATTGTTCCACGCCTACTAAAAAAGGAGCCGCACCCGACGCACCAAAGGTAATGCACACCTCAGGGGCTGCAATCGTACCCGACTGCCCAATCATCGCCTCCAGTGGCGCCCAGCCGGAAAGCACTACCGCACGGGTTGCACCAACCATACCGCCCAGCTTGTGCGCAAGCTGCTCCAAGCGTGCATAGTTTTTGGCGTTGCCAATCCCCTTACCCGCTACAAACAACAGCTTCGCATTTTCCAGTGGGTTTCGGCATGGGCGTGCCGCCAATTGCGTATCCAGCACCCACTTTGCAGGCTCTGCTTCCAAAACGACTGCCCTTGTTCCGTAGTCTACTACATCAGGCCTCTGTGTTGGTTTACCACGTGCTATTGTAAGCACCTTATTTTCCGGTGTATAAAACTTTGCCTGCAAATTGCTTGCATATACACGCCGCAGCAAGGTATTGTTTGCATTATCGACAGCCAAAACTTCCGTATAGCAAGGAAGCCCCAACTTCTGAGCTGCTAAGCCTGCTGTAGCATGGCCCAGTTTATTTCCATAAAAAGCAATTGTTTCGTAATGTTCTTGCTGCACCAGCTTTGCAATTGCATCTGCATACTCCATAGGTGCCGATGCAGGGCTGCTTGCAGGCGGCATAGTCAACACTTGGTCAAAGCCTTGTGCCAGTGATACGGTGTCTGCTGTTTCCCCTAAAAGCAGTAAAGTGCCTTTTCCCGCGGCTTGCAACAGGTGTGCCGTTTGATTCCGCAGTTCAGCCGAATGGTCGGATACTAACAGTTGTTTCATGCTTGTTCCCTCCCATTTGCCACAGCGAGCAGATATGCTGCTGCCTGCTCTGCGTCTTTTTCTAAAAATTGACAAGCTGCCGGTGTTTGCTTCAACAATTGATGAGGCAGTGGCTGTACGCCCTCTGCCGCAATATGCTCCACAACCTTTTTACCTGCTGCCAATTGCGCTGCAAAGGTTGCCATGCGTACACCCACAACAGGGCTGTTGCCCACTGCCAGCAAGATAGGCAGCGCCGCCTTTGTTGTGCAAATACCATCCTCTGTTTCGTGGGTTACTACCAAACCCTCCGGGCAAAGCTCACAGGTTGCTGTATCCGAAATAATGGGTAATCCCATACGCTCTGCCATCAAAAACGGAACCGTACCACTATCGCACAAAGCTGTGCGCATTCCTGTAAAAACCACTTGTGCCGGATTCTGCCGCAGCCAATCCACAAGCCTTTGTGCAGTTTGGTCGGGTGAAAACTCTACAGCGTCAGAATCAAGGCAGACAACCTTATCGTAGCCGGCAGCGTACAAACGCTTTGCCTGTATAGATGTAAGCGAACCAAAGGTCAGTGCTGTACAAGTTACGTTTTCATCTTGGTCTTTCAGCCGCAAGGCAAGCTCCAGCGCAGCCTCGTCAAAACAGCCAAGCATAATACCTGCATAACTTGTATCCGGCCGTGTATCAAAATCTTGCCAATCCGTAGGGATAACCTTATCCAAATCCGGAACAGCCTTAAAGCAAACAACCACCTGCATAAACAGCAAGCCTCCTTTTTTTGCACCAAAGCCCCCGATTTTTATATCGGGGGCTTTGGTATTTATTCAAGGGGAGATTCTTATTTCTATTTTACTGCTGTTTCAGCCATGGCTCAACCTTTATTTTCACGGTCAACCAACAGAACACCATGGTTCATGATACCCTTGGGGTCCATAGCTTCCTTCAGCTTATACATCAGCGGGTAGGAAGTACCATGCTCCTGCGGCATCCATGCGGTACGATACTTACCGGAGCCGTGATGGTGTGCAATACTGCCGCCCAGACGCAGGGTTTCTTCCATGATAATCTTAATCACGTTCATGTAATCCTGCTCGGCAGTGTCCTTACCGGTGGGCTTTGTTACAAACTGAAAGTAAATGTTTGTGCCGTTCATATAGCTATGGGAGGAGTGTCCGCCAAAGAACATCATACCGGGGATTTCAGCTGTTGCACGCTTGCAAACAGCCTTGTAAATTTCGCCGATTGCAGACCACGGTGCGGAAATCTCGCAAGTATCGCCCAAAACGCCCTGTGTAGACAACGGGTCATTATCCAGCACATAAGCAACATCGTTGCGGTGGATTAGCCAAGACTGTACAGGCTTTTCGCCCAAAACGATGTGGTCATACTTCTTAACTATCTCGTTGATTGCTGCGCCGGTAGCCTGTGCAACGGCTGCGGGGCCTTCGCACAACAGCAAAGCCATTGCGTAGCCTTCAGGTGCAGCACCGCCGTGCTGAATAGCAACTTCCACCGGGTCGTGCAGACGTGCAACTGCGGGTTTGTAACCGGCAGCCATAATATCACGGAAGAAGTTCAGACCCTGCTGCATATCCTTCAGTGCGTATGCACACATCCAGCGCTCCTCGGGGCGATAACGGAACATCTTAACCGTCACTTCGGTCACAAAGCCAATCATACCCTCGCTGCCAATAAACAAATGGCGCAGGTCAGGACCAACAGAACGACGGGGGTTATTCTTAATGCGGATAACACTGCCATCCGGCATAACAGCTTCCAAACCAATCAGCAAATCTTCGATGCCACCATACAGGGTAGACCACTGACCGATACTGCGGGTTGCAACCAGGCCGCCCATCTGTGCCAAAGGCAAAGACTGCGGCATATGGCCTGTAGTATAGCCTTTCTTGTTCAGGAAGTTTTCCAGTGTTTCCAAAGGAGTACCGCAACGGCAGGTAACGCACATATCCGTTTCGTTTACTTCCAGAATTTCGTTCATGTCGCTGCCGTCCAGAACAACACCATCCGGTTCCGGCTCAATGCTGCGGGTAACACTGCTGCCACCGGTGCGGGGCGAAACGGGAACACTGTTCTCGTTCAAGAACTTCAAAACCTGCGAAACTTGCTCTGTATCCTTTACACGTACAACGCAGGAAGCCAACGGCTCATTGTGTTTGCCCTGTACACGCTCAAAACGGCGGAAGCCGATATAATCCTTTGTGGCCTCACGAATCTGCGGCTCTTGGACCAAAACACGTTCTGCTCCCACAAGTTCTTGCAGGCTGGCAATCAGTTCCTTTTTTTCCATGGTGTAAACTCCTTTCAAAATTGGGTTTGCAGCTTACCCGTCTACAGTAAGCCGCTGTTATTTTTATTAGGATCAGATTTCCCTCACATACCGAAATCCACATCCTGATCTTCCCTTGTAATAGAGATATGCAGTGCTTCTTTTTCTTTATACAAAAAATTGTACGAAACTTGATAAATACTAGGTTTAGTACGTTTTAGCGTACTAAACCTTATTTTCCACGTTCTGATTTCTGTGCCCTTATGATAAGCCAAGTTATGCATATTGTCAATATAAATTAAACAATACGACATATATTCATATATATTGCTGTACAAAATTCTTGTTTTATGAACAATATGCTCAACCACCGCCGCTTATGTTGCATAAAGCGGTGGGATTTCATATAATAAATCCACAACATATCGGTTTGCGGCCCGTATCTGTTTCGAACAACATCACCCAAAGGAGGTATTTCTGTGCAGGACCAAACACCATATAAAAAGTCATGGCTGGCTGTTACGTATATTGCCCGTGACCTAATTTGTTTGCAGGAGGGTGACCGTATTCCCACTGTGCAGGAATACTCCGAGCAATTCGGGTTGTCCCGAGGCATTATTCAAAATGCACTCCAGCAGTTAGAGCTTCAACATGCTGTTTGCTTGGAAAAACTTGGTAAAACCGGCAGTTTTGTACGCAGCTTAAACCCGGAGCAGTTATTTCTTTGTGCTGACTTAGAGTATATTACAGGGTCTATGCCGCCACCTCTTACCCACCAGTACGGTGCCTTAGCTACCGGCGTGTGCGAGGCTATGGCCAGCTGCCCTGCCACCTTTAATTTTTCCTTTATGCACTCGGGCAAAAGCCGTACAAGAGCACTAAGCCGCTCTATTTACGATTTTGCTATTGTCTCGCTTAATACAGCAAAGCAGCTGATTAAGTTTGACGATACGCTTTCTATTGCCATGGTACTGTCAGATTGTGTTTACGGGCAGCCGTTCCAGTTGGTTTCCACCTTTCCGCCGGGGGCACAATTTCCCAGTAAGGCCAAAATTGCAGCTGACCCCAACTCCCCCGACCAATACAGCATTGCCTGCAAATGGGCACAGGAAAATCACGTTTTTCTAGTGCATTCGCCTTATATGAACATCGCAAACCTGCTGCGGCAGGGTAAAGCGAATTTTACCGTTACCCGCAAGGACGAAACTGACGCTTATACAGGTTCTATGCAGTTATTTCCGTTAGATGGCCTGCAAAATCCTGATATGACAATTCCCGCTGTTTTAGTCAATCGAGATAATTACGGCATCGCTAAAATTCTGCAAAAATATCTGCGATCAGACTTGATTGCCGATATCCAACAACAGGTTTTAGCCAACCAACGTGAGGTTTCCTTCTACTAATTGTACCCTTATGCCAAAAGCGTTTTGTTGACTGGTTCTCCCCTATCAACAAAGCGCTTTTATTTTTCTAACACAAAACAGGTGCGGAAAACCGGCTTGCACAGCCGTTATCCACACCTGTTTTTATGCGTATTTGCTATAAGAAAAGGTTTACTTTTCTATCAGAATATCTACTCTGCCCGCAAAGAACGTCCAGTGCTGCTCTGCGGATTCCGATTCGATATAGTCGCAGCCTGAATCCTCCAGCATGGGTTTCAGTGATGGGTCCTTGCGCAAAATGCCTGCAGCCATTTCCTTTACAGCTGACCAGTTCTCTACTGCATTTTGATAGCTTTCCTCATCCAGTGTACCCAACCATTTTTCAATACAGCAATCTACCTCTGAGGGGCATATATTTCGTATTTGTGCGTCATCGCACCATTGCACAATATCGTGGGCAGCCCCCACTACCGCCAAACTACTGCCGGCTGTACCTTCGCCCCAACCTAACAGCAAATCCATCTTTTCACAAACGGACGCTTCCAGTTTCTGTGCATCTTCCGGCTTCAAGGTAGCTGCCGGTGCCGTTTGCTGCGGTGTATCACTCGGTACAGCAGTTTCTTCCGGAGCTGCTTGCGATGCCGCCGGAGACTCGCTCGTGCTTTGGCTTGGCATCTCGGGTACAGCCTCGCCGCAAGCAACCATGTATGCACAGGCAATCAATACGGTCAATCCTTGCAAAAAAAGTTTTCCATGCGTTGTTCTATTCAACATAATGCCCTCCTCTGCAAATCATGCGGTCTTTCTGCTTGCTATCCACTCGTTCAGGTTTATACCTGTATTATACAGCGCACAGGCAAACTCTGTCCACATGTCAATTTTCTTTTCTACCATAGCGTATGTCACATACACCTCAACTGTGCATTTGGCACAAAAAATAGCAAACAACCGCTCCGCCATCCGCTGCGCTTTCCACTTACTGCATAGTAGAATTTCTGTTAAGGGGCTTTGCAGCCATTTCCACACCGAAGTTGCTCCGATAATAAAATGCACGCAGCCAGACTGATTCACAAGCTTATAGACATGACAGTTTATGGCAGCGGCCACACTTCATTGGTTATGTTTTTCTGCTTTATCCCAGATTGATATATTTTTGTAACAGTTCCCTTGGTTTGCATTTTTGCCGTGTAAATCAGCGTGTACCTTATCAAAATATCCCCTTGTTTGCCTGTGTTTTCCGCTTTTTACTGCCATTTGCAAAATATATTTCTGTTTTACTTTATCACGTATCACTGTTATACTTACATAAAATGTACATTGACTTGACTATCCTCTATGTGCTTTAATGTCACTATTCTGATAAAAAGTGAGGCGAACGGACTATAAAAAAGGTACTTAAATTTCTTGTTATTACAGTTTTTGCTGCAATATTGCTTTTTCTGGGTGTACTGCTAGGCTATGGCTACAAGATGTATCGTATCCCCTTGCAGCAGCAAAGTCTTACCGATAAAGTTGCCGAAATTCAGGCAAAACCCAACTATACGCCACTTTCCGAGTTGCCGGAAACCTACTTAAATGCTGTGGTAGCTGTAGAGGACCATCGCTTTGAGCACCATTTTGGAATTGATTTTATCGCTATTTGCCGAGCAACATGGAACAACCTTACCTCGTGGAGTTTTCAGGAGGGCGGCAGCACCATTACACAGCAGCTTGCCAAAAACCTGTATTTCTCGCAGGACAAAAACATTATCCGCAAGATTTCCGAAATGTTTATGGCTTTCCGATTAGAGCGCACCTATACAAAAGCCGAAATTTTGGAGCTTTATGTAAACTCCATCTATTTTGGCGACGGTTACCATTGTGTACGTGAGGCCAGCAAGGGCTACTTTGGCAAAGAGCCCAAGGCGATGACAGATTACGAGTGCACCTTGCTTGCAGGCATCCCTAAGGCACCTTCCATTTATGCACTGACCAAAAATCCTGCGTTGGCTAAGGAACGCCAAAAATATGTGGTGCAGCAAATGCACGAATACGGCTATCTTACCGAGGCTGAGGCTGAAACACTTACCCGCTAATCATAAAGCTTGTACAGACTATCTGGTTTGTACAGGCTTTTTCTTTTTGAAATGGCCTGTTCATAGGACCGTTTATTTTATCGTTTTTTATAAAAATGCCTAAAATTTATTCTATTTTGTAAAAGATTTAATCTTTTTTTGTTTGGCCAAATCTGATACAATATATATAAGGGTTTTATGCATTTATTCTCTGAGCTTCATTTGTATCCCTATTATACAAGTAATTACGCGTAGAGAAAGCATCCCAGTTACATTATTTTAATGATTCAAGGAGGTATACCCTATGCGACAAATCATTAACCTGAACCAAAAGTGGGCTTTCTCCAAGGAAGCTACTGCGGTTCCTACCGAAGTTTCCAACAAGTGGAACTTTGTTAACCTGCCCCACACCTGGAACAACATCGATGGTCAGGACGGCGGCGGTGACTACTACCGTGGCACCGGCTACTATGCTAAAAATGTTAGCAAAATGGACCTGCCCACCGCTGACCGCTACTTCTTGGAAATCCGTGGCGCAAACTCCTCTGCTGATGTTTACGTAAACGGCAAGCATCTGGCTCACCACGATGGTGGTTACTCTACTTGGCGTGTTGACATCACTGAGACTCTGGAGCAGGACAACCTGTTTGTCATCGCTGTTGATAACGCACCTAACGACCATGTCTATCCTCAGGTTGCAGACTTCACCTTCTACGGCGGTCTGTATCGTGACGTAAACATCATTGCTGTTGATAACTCTCACTTTGATTTGGAGTACTACGGCTGCCCCGGCATTCGTGTTACCCCCATCATTGATGGCAACAACGCAAACGTGGAAGTTCAGGTTTACGTAACCAACCAGCTGGAAAATCAGGTGCTGCGTTACACCGTAATGGATGCTGAGGGCAACACTGTTGCTACCACCACCACTAAGGAGACTGTTGCAAACTTCACCATCGAAAACGTCCACAAGTGGCATGGCCGCAAGGATCCGTACCTGTACAGCGTCAAGGTCGAACTGCTGGACGGCGAAAATGCTCTGGATGCTGTTTCCACTCGTTTTGGCTGCCGCAGCTTTAAGGTTGACCCCGAGCTGGGCTTTATCCTGAACGGCGAAGAGTACCCCCTGCGCGGCACCACTCGTCATCAGGACCGTTGGGGCATCGGCAACGCTTTGCTGCCTGAGCACCACAAGGAAGACCTGGAGATGATTTGCGAAGTTGGTTTCAACACCATTCGTCTGGCTCACTACCAGCACGACCAGTACTTCTACGACCTGTGCGATGAGCTGGGCTTGGTTATTTGGGCTGAGATTCCTTACATTTCTCAGCACATGCCCAACGGCCGTGAGAACACCATCTCCCAGATGAAGGAACTGATTATCCAGAACTACAACCATGCATCTATTGTGGTTTGGGGCCTGAGCAACGAAATCACCATGCAGACCGATAAGGACCCTGACATGCTGGAGAATCATCGTATTCTGAACGACTTGGTTCACGAGATGGACAAGACTCGCCTGACCACCCTTGCAGCGCTGTCTACCTGCCCCATCGATTCTTCCTACCTCAAGATTACTGACCTGGTTTCTTACAACCACTACTTCGGCTGGTATGGCGGCGATACTTCCATGAACGGCCCCTGGTTTGATAAGTTCCATGCAGCAAATCCCACCATTCCTGTCGGTTGCTCCGAGTACGGCTGTGAGGCTCTGAACTGGCACTCTTCCAAGCCTGACCAGGGTGACTACACTGAGGAATATCAGGCTTACTATCACGAAGAGCTGATTAAGCAGCTGTTCCCCCGTAAGTTCATCTGGGCTACTCACCTGTGGAATATGTTCGACTTTGGTGCCGATGCTCGCTCCGAAGGCGGCGAAAACGGCCAGAACCACAAGGGTCTGGTTACCATCGACCGTAAGTACAAGAAGGACGCTTTCTACGCATACAAGGCATGGTTGTCTGACGATCCGTTCGTTCACCTGTGCGGCAAGCGTTACGTCGACCGTGTTGAGGACGTGACCAAGGTTACCGTTTACTCCAACCAGAAGACTGTTGAGCTGTTTGCTAACGGCACTTCTGTGGGCGTTAAGGAAGCTCCGGATCACTTCTTCCACTTCGAGGTACCTAACGTCGGTCACACTCATCTGGTTGCCGTTTCCGGCGATTTGAAGGATGAGGGCGAACTGAACAAGGTTGAAGTATTCAACGAAGCTTACCGCCTGAAGGAAGCCGGTGCTGTTCTGAACTGGTTTGACATCACCGAGCCCGAAGGATACTTCTCCCTGAACGACAAGCTGGGCGCAATTCTGGAAACCGCAGAAGGCAAGGCACTGTTTGCTAAGCTGACTTCTGTTTTGGTAGCTGAAATGTCCAAGAACAGCGGCAATGGCGCTAAGGCAGAATTACCTGCTATGAGCGAGGATATGATGCGCATGCTGAGCAGCTTCACTGTTCTGCGTCTGGTCAGCCTGTTTGGTATGTCTGGCTTTAAGCCCACCAAGGAGCAGCTGCTGGGCGTCAACGCTGAGCTGAATAAGATCGCAAAGCCCAACAAGTAATCTGTTACCTTTAAAATAATCAATGCCCCTGAGGTTTCACCTAGTTGTGAAGCCTCAGGGGCATTTTTTATGTGATTTTATAATTTGTGTCTGCCTCAAAAGTACCCGGTTTACAGTTCCTTCAGGTCCTCGTAGTATTTATACCCATCTTTATTATGTTCTTTCACGTAATACAGCGCTTCATCTGCCTTTTTGTACAGGTCCGCAAATGTGTATCCGTCATTCGGTGCACGTGTAACACCAATAGAAGCCGACAGTGTAACGTTCTTGCCGTCCTTTGTGTAAGTCCTACGTATCCGGTCGGACAGTTCTTTTATCAGCTTTTCTGCATACTGGCAGGAGCGCATATTACGCAGCAGAACTACAAACTCATCTCCGCCCATTCGGCCTACAATGTCGCTGGAACGGAATCGCTTAGTCATAATTTCGGCTACTTCGACCAGAACTTGGTCACCGCAGTCGTGTCCAAACGTATCATTGATTTGCTTATAATTATCTAGGTCAAACAAAATGAGCACCTGTTGTTCATCCGACATATACCCAGAAGCCAAAGCTTCCTCTATCTTGGCACGTGCAGTTGCCGCATTATACAAGCCTGTTAAACCATCACGCTCTGCTTTACGCTTCAGTTCCAGCTCCTCACATTTTTTCTTGTCGATATCTGTAATAATCAAAATGGCCTTGTTTTTCTTGATTGCGCCACGGTACACAACGCAGGATACCCACTTAACCGTACCACCACAATTCATGAGAAATTGGGTTTCACTTTCGTCTTTTCCCTGCTTAAATTTTTCATTTATATTTTTCAAGGAAAGCTCCTGCAAAACATAGGCCTTATCTTCCGGGCACACGTTCGCAATAATTTCTTCCCGCAAAAATGCGTCATACATTGCCGGTGTTTCTGCACTGTTTTCATCCAGTAAGTGACCGGTTTCCACATCTGCTCTTGCATGTATTATCGCTTTTGCCATCAAAGCGTTCTGCAGGTCCATCTTGTACTTTGTTTGTTTTTCAAGCCTTTTATGCTCTGTAATGTCTTCCACAAAGCCAACTGTACCAACAAGGGCATTTTTTTCGTCGTAAATATTACGCAGCAAAAAACGCAACCACATGTTTTCTGTGTTGCCGCATATCTGCACATCTGCCTTTGCATTTGGCGCAGTCTTTATTGTTTCAAACAGTGCCATAAAAGGCTCCACACTCTGTGCTTCAATCACACCTTTTTCCACAATATCTTCAGGTGTAACGCCTTGCTCTGTGTCAGCAAATAGTGTATTGTGAAAATCTGTTTGCGATGTCAGTTCCCGGCACTTCGGGTTATACTCAAACACCAGATATCTGGAATGCTGCATAGCCATGTGCAGCATCTCTATTTTTTTACTTACTTCCCGGTTTGCTTTCTTCACCTCTCTATTTGCCTTTACAAAATACCATGTAACGCACAACAGCAACTGGATATGGCATATACCTGCAATAACAGCATTTTTTGTGTTTATACGGTAAATGGAATCCAGTTTTTCCCCCATTGCTGTATCTTTAACCGTATACACAATCTGCCAATTACTGATACCAATGGGCATATAGCAACCATACCGACGCTGCTCTCCATCGCAAAACGAAAACCCGCCTTCTTTTTTATTTGCAAAGTCCGCCTTAATTCCAGATATATCCCTATCCAAAAGAACTACGTCTGACAAATCGTCCCAAAAGTTTATATATTTAAGGTTACTTTCATTTGCTTGAAAACGATTGATATAGTTGCCGTTCGAGTCAATAATGTACAGGTTGCCTTGTGTTTCCATTTCCATATTTTTATGGTTAATTACTTCACCCAAGGTTTCCAGATTCATTATACCCATAACCACAGCTTTTACTTGGTTATTCTCCCCCCATACAGGGCAAGCAAAAACCTGCACGTACGTTCCCGGCATCTCCTTTGATAGAAAAACCTCCGAAAAAGCCACCTTCCCCTGCATCGCTGTTTGAAAGTATTCCTTATCTGCCGAATTGAATGAACCCCCTTTCTGGTTGTAGCCATTGCCGTCTTTATCGACAATCGCCGTAAAATCGAACCAGTCCACCTGATTGGCTATTTGCAGTATCATAGCCGCTTCCGGGCTCCATATCGAATCACAAGCTTGTACCGCCTGCGCTGTATAATTCAAATCATCTAACATTTCGTTGATTAAATCTTTTGTGCCAACCAACTTATTTTTTGTATTTTCACGCAGTATTGTTTTAAAGCCTTCTACTTCTATCTGCTCAATTGAGTTGCGAAATGCAAAAAAAGATAAAATAATTCCGACAATCGAAACCAGCGAAATCCCAAGAACAATTTTATTTTTTGCAATAGCTTTTTTCGCAGCATCCGTCATGTTTTTCTCCTATCTATCCATAGCATTACAAAAAACGTGGTGAATTCTATTAAGCTGTGTGCGTACCAATATAATTGATTAAAGAAAAATCAGCTCTTCCACTCGGCAGGGCTACTTTTTTTACGTTACCAAAATGCACTGTAAACTCAGGCAAGCTATCTCTACACAAACCTTTTATGGCAAACCTATTGTTGCTACAGTATATAAATATTCCCCATTTTATAATTATACTAGTTTTTATCCGATTCGGCAATTAGGCAATAAAGCAGGTATAACCAGTTTTTCCCAGTTTTACGTTAGACACTATATGCTACGCTTACATACAAAGCGTGGAAAAGTCAAATAATTTTTGCTCATTGGCGTGGCAATCAAAAAAAAGCAAAGTGCAATGCACTTTGCTTTTTTAACCGCAATCTAATTTATAGCTTTTACTCTACCGTAATCGTGCAAAGCCTCTCCCCACGAGTGTCCTTAACATGCAGTTTAACAGTACCCTTTTCACCCGTAGTTGCTACCCAGAAAGCAGCACTGCCACCAACCAAAGCAAAACTATCCGGGCCGAGTAAACGTGCAGGACCTTCCACAGTTACCTGCACACATTCATGAATAAACGGCATTTTGTTGCCCATGTTATCCACGGCTGTAACGCAGATGCGTGTTGCATCATAGCTATCGCCCTGTGCGCAAAGCAGTGTATCGTCCGCTTCCACTTTCAGCCGGTCAAAGTACTTGTTCTCACCAATTCTGCGCTTTATTACGCATTCACCCTGCCAAAAACCTTCCAGCAGCAAATCATTTTCTTCATCGCCCCAGCCGCCGGCCGCACGCACCGCCATGCCATACAACTCGCTCAGCTGCAAGCTATACTTTGCAGCTAAACCACTCATGTACGCAAAGTCCTCTGCGGTGGGCTTAATCAGGGTGCCTTCTTCCACCTTTTTTGCTAAAAAGTCACGGAACTGCTTGGTATCTTCCTCAGACATACCAAATTCCATATCCTGCTCCATTAAATGAGATACAGTAATGGGCGGGTGAGGCAAGTGTGCAAACTGCTTATGGTCGGGGTAAAAATCACCTACTACCTTACCATTTTTATGCACACGCACAAAGTCACAGTTAGTCAAAACCGTAAACGGTACCGTACCACCGCCGTCACGCTCACCACGGCTTGCTACGGTGATGGGTTCTAGCACGACTTCCTCTTCGGGGGATTTCTGCGATGCGTAGGAATAGGCCGCAAACTTCGGATTACGGAACATATCGTATACACCGTGATAGCAAATCTTATCGCCGGAGCCAAAACAGCCATGGGTGTTGTAATCAAAAGCACACCAGCTGATACCACCCACTAAATCGTCACGCCCCATTGCCTCGTTAATCACTCTCAGGTGACGGATAGCGTGCTCGACCGTACGTGCCTCCTGGTCAAAAATCTTGGTGGGATACATATGGCCGTTGCTCTCGGTTACCAGTGTAGGCACTAAATGGTCAAGACCGGTGCTCTCCTGTTGCGGACGGAACACAACCTTGCCGCCATCATGGGTAAAGTCGTTGTAAGTGTATACATCCTCCAGCATTTCACTGCGTTGGATATAGCGTGTGCCACCGGTTTGGCGTGTGGTATCCATCTCTCGTGCAATACGGTTTGTTTCGGCATAGAAGTCGTGGTCATCCTGCGACTCGTTAATACGCACACCCCACAAAATAATCGAAGGATGATTATAGTCACGGGTAATCATGTCACGTACATCTTGCATAGAGTGCTCTTTCCATGCCTGGTCGCCGATATGCTGCCAGCCCGGAATCTCCTCCACTACCAAAAGGCCTAGTTCGTCGCAAGCGTCCAGGAAGTGGTGGGACTGCGGGTAATGGCTGGCACGCACCACATTGCAGCCCATTTCCTTTTTCAAGATTACTGCATCATGGCGCTGCACACGCTCCGGCATGGCGTAGCCAACATACGGCCAAGACTGGTGACGGTTTACACCTACCAGCTTCACTTTTTCTCCATTCAGGAAGAAGCCCTCTGTAGTAAACTCTGCACTGCGGAAACCATAGCGTTGCGTTGCTTCATCCCGTACTGCACCAGCCTGCAAGGTAACACGTACTGTGTACAGCACAGGAGCCTGCAGCGACCACAAGTGCACGTTTTCCAATCCATTTAGAGCTACTGTCAGCCGATTATTTCCCGCTGTCAGCGTCACTGCCTGCTCAGCTGTCGCAACGCACTGCTGCTGTGCATCCAGCAACTCGATTTTTACAAGGCCTTCTGCCGCCTGCTCTGCGGTTACATCGCAGCGGCACACCAAATCTTTTTGTGCTGCACAAGGATTTTTGCAGCTCAGCCACAGCCGCTCGATACGGGTTGCGTCTGCAGCACGTAAAAACACTTCACGATAAATACCACCGTAGGTCAGGTAGTCAACTACTTTGCCAAAGGGAGGAATGTCAGGGCGCTCGGTCGAGTCTACCTCCACCACTAAAACATTATCGCTATCAGCGCTTACGCTATCTGTAATATCTACAGAGAAAGGCGTGTAGCCGCCTTCGTGTGCGCCAACCTGCTTGCCGTTGCAAAAAACACGGCAGGCAATCATAACACCCTCAAAGTCCAAAAAGACCTTTTTGTTTTTCATTTCCTCCGGCAAACGGAAAATCTTTTTGTAGCAGCTCACAAACTGATAGCTGTGCTCGTCAAAGCAGTTTAAGGGCAGCATCTTATTGGTATGGGGCAGCTCCACAGCCTCGAACGCAGCAGTATCGCTAGTGCACAGAGCATCTTCTGGTGTAAAACAGGTTTTATATAGCCATTCACGGTTAAACGCTACTTTATTTTGCATAATGTATCCTCCTAAAAAGGTCGCCGAACAGTACAGATACCCTTACGGTTTTACTTTGCTTCCTCTCTACGGCGCTTCAGTTCTTCCAAAATTTCTGCATGACGCTTTTCGGTCAAGGTATAGAAGAACATGGGGATTGCGCCAATCATCATAACGATACCGGGCAGCATAGAAACCACAAAGTGGAATGCCTGCATCGTTTCAACCGACTGCTCTGCATTTGCAACGTAGCCGGTCATGGTCAAAACCATAGCGACTGCAACACCAACCAAGGCAGAAGCCAACTTGGTAATCAGGGTACGAGTAGAGGTAATAATGCCTTCGTTACGCTGACCGGTTTTCCACTCGCCGTACTCGATGGTATCAGCCGTCATAGAACTAATCATAACAAAAGATGCGCCTACACAGAAAACCTGCAGTGCTGTCATAATCAGAACAACTGTAAAGTTGGAGTAGCCCATCAGATAGAAAGCCGTGCTGATAATCAGGTTCAAAATCATCATAGCCAGCAGAGTATTCTTTTTGCCCATTTTCTTAGCCAGCAGCGGTGCGCAAAGGGTACCGCCCATGATGCTGGGCAAAGTTACCAAACTGATAATAGACATCAAACGGACATCGCCCAAAGTGTAAACTGTGTAATAGTAGTTCAGGCTCATTTTCATGATGAAAGCCAGATTCATGACCAGGTTGGTAATCATAATGCAGAACAAGGGCTTATTGGTAAACAACGACTGCATTGCCAGCTTAAAGCTGAACTTCTGGTTGCTGGGCTGTACGTGCTCACGCACCATAAAGAAGCAAATATAATAGAGCACTAAACCAAGCAGTGCAAAAATCAGTGCAGTAGTAAAGTATGCCTTAGAGCTGCCGGTGCCGCCAAACTGAACCAACATAATGGGAATCAGCATGCTGCCCAGTGCACTTGCAAAGTTGGTACCCAAAGTAGCAGTGGTAAAAATCTTAGTACGCTCTGCGGGGTCGCCTGTCATAGCTGCGGGCAAGCTCCAATACGGAATATCCACGCTGGTAAATGCCATGCCCATCAAAATATATGTAACGGCTGCGTAAATCGTTTTACCAACCGGTCCAAAGTTAGGCACGGTAAAGTTCAGCACCAAGCAGGTTGCCACTACCGGCGGCATACGAAGCAGCCAGCAGCGGTATCTGCCGTAGCGGCTCTTGGAGCGGTCTGCCAAAATACCCATCATAGGGTCATTGAAAGCATCCCATACACGTGCAATCACAAAAATGGTAGCCATAACTACAGGGTTCATACCAAATACATCGGTATAAAATGCGGTAATAAAGGAGCTCCACAGTGCATACACCAGATTTTGGCCAACGCCGCCCAGCATATGTCCAACAATCTCTCGCTTAGGCACCTTGTCGGTTTCGACAATTGTTTCTTGTTTGTTTTCAATCATAGCTTTAACTCTCTTCTTTCTGTTTTTATTTTGTTCCTGCCAAAGCAGCATCTACGGACAATGCTGCATACCGGTATTCTTCCTGTCTTATGTGCTGGCTGGTGCAGCCCATTTCAAAAAACGACTTGCCCTCATTTTGCACATTTTCCAACAGTATTTATTTACCGGCAATTCTTTTTTTGTGCTTAATGCCAGTATAGCATGGAACGTTTCCTGTTGCAGTTACCAAGTCAGACCCAAAGAAAAGCAGGGGTTACCAATTCAGACCTGAATCAGTAACCCCTGCAAAATGCAGTTCTATTCTTTTTGTTTTCGATATTCTCCCGGCAATACACCAAATGTTTGTACAAACATACGGTTGAAGTGTCCCTTATTCGATAAGCCAAGCTTTTCCATTACCATACGACTGCTTGCACCGGATTGCAGCAGCTCAGCGGCTTGCTTCATGCGTATCTCTCGTAAATTTTCCGAATAGGTTCGGCCTGTGGTCTGCTTCAAAAAGCGATTTATATAGTCCTCGTTAAAATGGAAAAACTTCGCTAACTGCTCTCGGGAAATGGTATTCATATGCAATTCCATATATGCTAAAATTTCGCTGCTCAGGTTTTGTTGTCGTTCTTGCTCTGTCTGGCAAATATAAGCGTGTTTTCCCACATTGATAATTTGGTCCAGCAGGCGCAGCAAAACCCCTTTAATCACCATATGATGGCCGCACTTTTTCTCTGCATCTTCGTTAAAAATAACCAACAGGATTTTTTCGACCCACTCCATATCGTCCATGTGGATTACAGCAAAAAGCTGGCCTGTTTTAGATAACAGCGTTGCAAAAAATTGATGCATCTGAGGGCATTTTCGCAGCACCTGCATACATTCCGCTTTGAAAAAATCGCAGCTGACACCAATAAACAATGTACGGTCATCTAGGCCAAGGGCCTCCTCACGGTGCATAATATTGGGCGGTAAAATGCAGATATCTCCCGCATGATGCAGATAGCGCACACCATTGACAAACTGGACATAGGTGCCCTTAAGCACAAACACAAACTCGTAGTAATCATGCTGATGATATCCGGAAGACATCGCCGGCTTTGTTTTATCGTGATTAATAGCGCTGGGCACAGCCGTATTGATGATATAATCACGACGCATATAATTCAGCTGCTTTTCCGGAAACGGCTTTTCCAAAAAATCCGTTTTGGACATACTTTGCATTGTCTGTACTTTTTCGATATATTCCGAATGCAGTATTTTCTGTTCTAATTCTGCTCTTTTATCACCCGTTGCCGTGTTTAGCTGTTGCAGCAACTGCCCCAACGCCAAAGCAGGCATAAAGTAGTCTTCCAAATTCATGCTGCGCCTCCCAAAACAAAGCACTTGCGTTTAATTATTAAAAGTATAGCAACCATCTTCTCCAACCACAAGCACCTTTTGCAACATTACAAAAGGCCCGGTATCCTTTTCAGATACCGGGCCTTTTAAGTGTTAAAGAAACCGCTTTATTCAGCTTGATTATGCCTTGTGTGCGTACTTTCTGACACGCTCGTCATCAATTACGCCGTCCCAGTTCATACCGAAGCCAAAGTCGTAGGTATGGCCCTCGCTATCTACATAGCAATCCATATCGAACGGCACGTCCTCGTACTGTTCCTCTACAGTCTTCATGCTGCTGGGAATCTGCATAGGCAGCAAGCCTTCCGGATTAAAGTTGCCACTCAGCACTTCCAACAGAGCGTTGGACAAATCACCGAACGTTGCCAAAACTGCATCCGCAGCAGGCTCAAACTCGCTGACAACCATGGGGCCGGTCATCTTTACACAAACGATAACAGGTTTATCACCCATAGCCTTTTTGGTATTCAGCACCAAATCCAGGTCGTCCTCGTTGTTAACGGTAACAGTCTTGCCCTTGTAGCTTCTATCCGGGAACTCATCGTTGGGGTCCTGTGCGATGCTGTGCTCACGTGCAAACTCAGCAGTATAAGGACGGTACTGCAAGCTAACGGGCACAAAGCCGTTGCCGCCGTTTTCCTTATCCTTTACATCGTAGCCGCCCAGCAGGCTAAATGCTGCGCCATTGGGCTGACGAATCACGCACAGTGCCACATCAGCTTCTTCGGGGGTATCCACAATCGTAAAGTATTTACCCAGCAATTCTTCCGGAATGGGGCTTTCCCAGTGGGGTTCGGTCTTGATGCTCATCCAGTCAATGCTTTCAGGGAAGTGAATCTTGGGCATATAAACCTTAGTGCCAGCCTTCAACGGCAGAACCTGATTCTTGTTCTTCATCATGACGATGGACTTTTTCTGAGCGGTAAAGCCTTCCTCCATATATTTGGAGCAGCCAACAACCTCAGCGGACTTTGCAGGGTCCAGATAGGGGTTCTCGAACAGGCCAACACGGAAGATGTTCTTCAGCAAACGATATGCAGAGGCTTCAAAACGCTTGCGCATAAATTCTTCGCCGTGTTCTTCCACGCCCATCTGATATGCACCCAGAATGGGTTCCTTTTCGTTCAAGCCGCCGAACTGGTCAACACCAGCCATCAAAACCTTGTAGCAGCGCTCAACACGGGTCAATTTTTCAACGCCCCAGCACTTGCCGCTGAACATGCTTTCCAACGGAGCCGGGTCCTCAACGATAGACCAGTCGGTGCAAACAACTTCGTCGTAGTTATACTTGTTACGCAGTAAGTCGGTAATCAGGTACTTGCTGTAGCTGGAGCCAACATTTTCGTTGTTGCCGGACTCGCCAAAAATTGCGGTGTAGTAAGGCATAACAGCGCTTGCACGCTTCGTCTTGCCCTTCAGCTTGAATGCACCCTCGGTAAAGGGAATCAAGTGTTCTTTAAAGTTATTACCGGGATAAACCGAGTATTTGCCGCAGCCAAAGTGTGCGTCACGGCCGCCTTCCACAGCGCCGCCGCCCGGCCAGTGCTTAACCATGGTATTAACGCTGTCGTAGCCCCAGCCCTCTGCGATTTCTTCCTCATTTTCAGAGGTCTGGAAACCATCACAGTAAGCACGTGCCAAGTCAGCGTTCAGACTGGAGCTTTCGCCAAAGCTGCCTGCAAAGCGGCTCCAGCGAGGCTCGGTGCACAGGTCAATTTGAGGAGACAATGCAGTGGTAATACCCAAACCACGGTACTCCTTAGCTGCAATCTCGCCAAATCTTTCCATCAAATCCGGGTCAAAGGTTGCTGCCATGCCCAGAGACTCCGGCCAGTGAGAAATATCGCCGCCTGCACCTGCGTCAAACTCGAAAGAAACGGTAGTGCCATGGCGGGGGTCAGAGCTAATAGAAACAGGAATACCCCAGTGCAGGCCTTCAGCCAGTGCCTGAACATTGTTATTCCACTTTGCAGAGTCCGCTGCGGACTGCACTGCAACAATCAAGATGTGACGGACAAAATCGTCAACCACAAACTGTTTTTGCTGGTCAGACAATGCAGATACCGGCAGGCCGCTTTCTGCAATAGACGTTCCATTATAAGTAACCGTTCCAAAATACGGCATAGAAAAACCGGGAATAAACTGATGCTTGCTGTACAGCATCAAACCGGCAATTTCGTCAATAGACATGCGAGAAGCCAAGTCCTTTGCTCGCTCCTCTGCAGGCAGGCGCCAGTCCTCGTAAGGATACAGCTCACCAGCCTGAGCTAAATCCTTAAAGTAGAGGCCATCCTTTTCAATCAGCTTCACACCGGACTCTTTAGACCAGCAAAGCTTCGGGCCGTTCGCATTCTGGACACTTTCCAGCAAGGGTTCACCTACTTTTTTTGTGCTCATGTAGAACCTTCTTTCCTTGTGCAATGTAGTAATGTGTAATGTGCAATATAGTTTGCATTTTATTCGTTTCAAAACATAACTGTTTTAATAATACCGCATTTTTCTCATCACAGTCAATTGACACTATACACAACTTATCGCAGCAACATTCGTTCATAAAGTCATATCGTATTGTGTTTGGACAAATGCTTTCTTCGCCTGTAATTTTCGGACTCCACAACGCTCTGCGCAGCAGCCGCTTCCATAGCATTTCTTCTATTCAGTACATATTAGGTAGCCATTGCGGCTCTTTTCTTTTACAGCATATAGCGCCTTGTCTGCCTTTTCGTAAAGCGCTTCAAATGTAGCGGTTTCATCGCTAACCACCGCAATGCCTATCGATGCCCCAACCTGTACACTCTTCCCATCTTTTTTATAAACTTTATTCAGGGCCTTATTCAGTTCCTTTGCTTTCCGTTCAACGGATTCCAACTTGTCCATATTGCGCAGGAACAAAACAAACTCATCACCGCCCAAACGGCCCACGCTATCCCCTTTTCGGACGCAACTAAGCAATGTATGTGCCGTATCCTTCAGTACAGCATCACCCATTCCATGGCCTAATAAATCGTTTACCTTCTTAAATTGGTCCAGGTCCAAAATAAAGAAGACATCGATACCTTGCTTCTTTTCTTTCGGATTAAGGGATTCTCGCACTTTACTGATAATTGCTTCCCGATTATATAATCCTGTCAAAAAGTCAATTTGGGATTTCTTTTGCATTTTTTTGATGTTATTCAGATACTGCTCAATTTCGGCTTCCTTTTCCATGTATTCGTCGCAGTCTTCCAATACACCAATAATCTGTTTTTTCCCTACACCGGCAACAATTGTAATACGCATCCAGCCTTGCTTTTCTTCTGTCTGTGCGTATACAATAGCGGGCTCGCACTCCTTGTTATGCAAAATACTGTCATACAGTTTTCGATACTCGGGCAAGCTTTCCTCGCTAATGTGGTTTTTTTCCATCAGCGCCTCGGGGTGAATTTGGTCAAGTGCATAGACCTGCTTTTCAAATTTTCTCTGGCGGTCATAAACAGTAACTCTATTCTTCGATGCATCCACTTCAAAGGGTATTGCTTTGGTTTTTTGCAAAATCAATTCAAACATGCCGTTCAGTGATTGCATCCGGCTATGCTTTTGGTCAATCACCTTATACATGTTATAAACAATAGCAACAATTACACTGGCGAGTGTTACCAATCCCATCAGAAGCACTGCAAAAAAGCGCATAGAAACCCGCTGGATTTCTTCGGCATATTGATATAAGGACTGCTCTGTCTGTACTGCAAACAGATACCAATGATTGATACCCAGCGGTCGATAATTTACATGATGCCCCTTACCGTCACAGTCGAATAGAAAGCTGCCGCTTTCACCTTTCTGCACCTGCTCGTAAATATCTTGTGCAGTTACGCCATTATCAATCCTGTAATTATCCAAGTCCTCCCAAATGGTTCTGCTTTGCCCTAATGCGTGCTCCTTTTGCGGCATACTGATATAATTGCCTTTGTCATCAACAATCTGGAAATACCGGGCAGTATTATCCGTTATTGCTACCGTCTGCACAATATCTTTAAGCGGATACCTACCCCAAACAGCACCCTGCACTGCACCTTGCACATTTATTGGTACAGCAACTAAAATTTCGATTTCTCCCCGTTCAGAATCCATCACATTTGATACATAAATTTTATCGTCTGCAATGTCCTGTTTTAGTCTTGGCCTATAATCGATTTGCTGCCTGCCTGTTGTATCCATACTATCGCCGGACAAATCCATGATTCCCATAACACGGAACCCGGAAATTTGCTGTGTCCGCTTGAGCAGACCCATCACTTTTTCCGAGAATCTGTCATCAGACTGTTCAACCAGTGCCCCATCTATTTGCAGCAGCTGTACGCATCGATTTAACTCGCTGCGAAATGTTTGTTCTACGTGCTCAGATAGCTCCTCTACCTGCGGTGTTTGCTGCTGAAGTATTTTTTTATAAAGGTTCACATCAAAATAGATAAAAGCGATAATACTTGTGAGCAACACTACCGACAACATTGTCGTGATGGCCAGTAGTATTTTTTTCCGTTTATATCTATCAGCATCTTCCATAGACAAACCTATTCCTCTCCACTTATCTGCCGTTGCTCTTGATAAAGAGCGACGTTTTCCCTGTTCGTGCTTTTATTTATATAACATGCTATTCTCAATTTTCATAGCTTTATTATAACATGAAAACAGCCTATCTAATAGAGAAATAATTTACAATTCGTCATGTACTAAGCGCAGCTAAATTTACTCGTGACAGACAATTTGAACTCAAGCTATTTTGAGGCTGTCCATTCTCGCAAAATCACACAGGCATCTGCACATCAAATATACAAATTTTCCGATAGAAAAACAGCTCCTTAGTTATTCCTGTCGATGCCGCAGTCTTGTGTAAATCCGGCGGGCAGATGCTTCCGGGTGCAGGGCTTGACAAAACATTCACAACCATGTACAATAAGTTCTTGGAAAAGATAATACTTTATCAAATTAGGAGGAATTTATCATGAAAAAGCTACTCGCAATTGGCCTGGTTGCTTCCATGCTGATGACTTGTGTCGCATGCGGCGAAGCTCCCTCGGAATCTTCCACCAGCACCCCTGATGCTTCTGCCAGCCAGGAGCAGGAAAACGGCACCGCTGAAAACGTCGACGCAAAAACCGGCGCTTCTCAGAAGACCGACCCCGCAACCCAGATGAGCCAGGAAGAAATCCGCACTTTGGTGCTGGAGTACCTGCGTGGCTTCCCCCTCACCAAAAATGAGGATGGCTCCGTAAAGGATTGGGCTTACCGTGAAATGTACCAGATTGCAACTGTACATGGCGACATGCCCGGCCTGTCTTCCGTTGAATTTGCTATCGACCCCAACACCATGCGCCTGTACGCTTCTTGCGAAAAGGGCACTGAAAAGGTAGCTGATATTGCTGAAAACGGCAACGTTGTGCTGTACTGGTACCATCAGATTGGTGAGGACGAATACGTTCCTCAGGTCAACGACTACTTCAACTCTTACGGCGTACAGATTAAGGGTACTGCACACCTGATGACCGGCGAAGAGGAAACCTTCTTCAGCGGTGCAAGTGCTTACATGCGTACCCTGTACGGTGCTGAAAAGTGGGATAACATGGATGAAGAAGCACAGAAGGATATCATCAAGCGCCTGTGCGGCCCCAATGAGTGGATTGAAATCATCCCCACCGAGTATGTTGCTAACACTTTGTCCTGGACCTTTAACCGTGAGGACTCTCGCCGTCCGCAGTTCTATGATCCCGAAAGCCCCTACTTCGGCAAAGATGTTCGCCAGGTTTACTACGTACAAGACTAATCTTTGATTTTTACAAAAAGGCCTCTCGCTTCTGCGGCGTTCCATAGGGACACATTCTGAACCCCTATACAATTTAAGATCAGTTTCTGTGGAAGGGCGGTTGTGCTGCGGCACAGCCGCCCTTTTTCTGTTATGCAACCTCGTGTTCTTTCGATTTGCTGTCAATCTCCTCCCGAAGCCCCTCCGGAAGGCGGTCGATAAGTCCCACATCCCGATAATAGATGCGGATCTCCTGTGGGGATGTCCGGGAATACTTTTCCAATCGTTCCCCCACCTCCACTCGCTGGATGAAGGTATGAAGGATCTCCGACGTCAGTTCCGGGATTTCCGTGTACTTTCTGGCGTTCTCCATGAACCGGGTGATGTTGCTGCTGGTGTCTTTCAGTTCCTGCAGCCGTGTTTCCGCTTTTGCAAGTCTGCTTTTCAATTCGTTCTGCTCTCTGGTATAGTCCTGTGCCAGCATCTGGTATTGTTCCTCTGGGATACGCTTCAGCACCCGATCCTCATAGAGCCTCTTAAACAGCCGACTAAGCTCATCCTGCCGCTTTTGCATAGCGGTAATCTGCTTTTGTAGGGTGTTCATCTCCTTACGGACTTCCTTGTCCTGCTGTTTCTGGATGCACTGGGCAAACAGGGTTTCGTTCTGTCTTGCGAAGTGGGTCACTCTGCGGATATCATCCAGCAGGATGGCGGCCAACTCACACTCACGGATATAGTGTCCGGAGCAGACCTCCTTGCCTTTCTTTTTGTAGGTGGCGCACATGAAATTGTTCTTTACAGCATCCATTGTGTGTGCCCGATGCAGCACCATGGTGCCGCCGCAGTCCATGCAGTAGACCAGTCCAGAGAAGATATTTTGCTCCGCCATGTTCGCCCTGCGCCGTTTATGCTTACGGATGTCCTGCACGATCTCCCATGTCTGTCGGTCAATCAGCGGTTCGTGGGTGTTCTCGATCCGCACCTGCTCTGATTCCGGACGGTCGATTTTTCGCTTATCCTTGAACGACCGGGTGGTGGTTTTCAGGTTGATGGTATGTCCCAGATAGACCTCATCCTCCAGGATCTTCGCAACCGTTCTTTGCGCCCAGTT
>JAHHRL010000006.1 GCA_020025825.1 Faecalibacterium sp.
ATATGCTGGGTGTTTGGGATATGCTGGACCGTTTGGACGGCAAAAACTGATTGAAGTGATTTCTGTTTAGATAATAAAGCACCGCAGTTTAGATTGGCTGCGGTGCTTTTTATTTGTGAAGTTAGACGAGAAAAAGAGATGAATCTTGTAAAACAGACAAAAACAGAGTATAATCTACCCGTATAGCTTTGACCGTTGATGAAAACGGCATACATAAATGAAAAGAGGAAGCGAATTATGGCTGAAACTATGGGAACTTTGCGTCGCACCCATTATTGCGGCGAAGTACGTCTGGCCCAGGCACAGCAGGAAATGATCGTGTGCGGCTCTATCGCTAAGAGCCGTGATAAGGGCGGCATTATTTTTGCTGACCTGCGTGACTCCAGCGGTATTTTACAGCTGGTGTTTGACGAAGATACCCCTAAAGATGTATTTACAAAGGCACAGAGCCTGCGCAGTGAGTATGTAGTTATTTGCAAAGGCGTACTGCGTGAGCGTGCTGCAAAGACCAATAAGATCGCTACCGGTGATGTGGAACTGTATGTGTCCGAGCTGCGCATTCTGAGCGAAGCAGAGACCCCTCCGTTTGAACTGCGTGACGAAATCAATGTAAAGGACGAGCTGCGCTTAAAGTATCGTTATCTGGATTTGCGCCGCCCGGCTGTACATGAGCCGCTGGTAATGCGCAGCAAGATTTGCCAGATTGTACGCAACTTCTACTGCGAGAATCACTTTACTGAAATTGAAACGCCTACCTTGATTAAGAGCACCCCCGAAGGCGCACGTGACTACGTTGTACCCAGCCGTGTACAGCCCGGCCACTTTTATGCACTGCCGCAGAGCCCGCAGGTTTATAAGCAGCTGCTGATGCTGTCCGGCTTTGACCGCTATTTCCAGATTGCACGCTGCTACCGTGATGAGGACCTGCGTGCAGACCGTCAGCCTGAGTTTACTCAGATTGACCTGGAGATGAGCTTTGTTGATGAAAATGACATCATGACCTTGAACGAAGGCCTAATCAAGCGCTTGTGGAAGGAAATGCTGAACATTGATGTACAGACTCCGTTTGCACGCTTGACTTGGGACGAGGCTATGGACCGCTTTGGCTCCGATAAGCCGGATACCCGTTTCGGTCTGGAGATTCAGGATGTGACCTCTGTGTTTGCAAACACGGAATTTGTGCCTTTCAAGAATGCAATTGCTGAGGGTGGTACGATTCGTGCTATCAATGCAAAGGGTCTGGCTGATCAGCTGACCCGTAAGACCATTGATAAGCTGACCGACACTGCAAAGACTTACGGTGCAAAGGGTCTGGCTTACACCCGTATTACTGCGGATGCGGTTTCTTCCAGCTTTGAGAAGAACCTGACGGAAGAAGAAAAAAATGCACTGCACACTGCTTTGAATGCAGAGGTTGGTGACGTACTGCTGCTGGTTTGCGACAGCAAGCGTACCACTGCTTGCACTGCTTTGGGTCAGGTCCGTTTGGATGTTGGCCGCCGCTGCAACCTGATTGACCCGGACAAGTTTAACTTCCTGTGGGTTGTCAACTTCCCGCTGTTTGAGTACAGCGAAGAAGAAGGCCGCTGGCTGGCAATGCACCATCCGTTTACCATGCCTACTGATGAGAGCATGGACAAGCTGGAAACCGATCAGGGCAACTGCTATGCACGCGCATACGATATTGTTCTGAATGGCTGCGAGATGGGCGGCGGTTCTATCCGTGTGAACGATCCCAAGCTGCAGGAGCGTATGTTTGCTGCTTTGGGCTTTACCGAAGAGCGTGCACGTGAGAACTTTGGCTTCCTGATTGATGCATACAAGTACGGTGCGCCCCCGCACGGCGGTATGGCATACGGTTTGGACCGTATGGTTATGCTGATGCTGAAGCGTGATTCCATCCGTGACGTAATTGCATTCCCCAAGGTTCAGAATGCAAGCGAGCTGATGAGCGGTGCGCCCGGTGTATTGGAAGACAAGCAGTACAAGGAACTGTCTATCGCTTACGTACCCGAAGAAAAGTAACTATTTGTCAGAAAACGCCCTGCGGCAAGCCGCAGGGCGTTTCTATCCGACAAAAACAAGGAGCAACTATGGATACAAACGAGAAAAAACAGCTGGGCAAAAGTGTAATTTGGAATACGTTGGGGAATCTGGTTTATTATGCGAGCCAATATGTATTGCTGATTTTGGCACAGCGCTTAGCAGGTACCACTGTAAGTGGACAAGTATCTGTGGCGATGAGTATTGCGGCTATATGCCTGAGCTTTTCCAACTATGGTATGCGCAGTTTCCAAATCAGCGATTTTGCGCACAAGTACAGCGACAAAACGTATCGGGACAGCCGACGGCTGACAGTCCTTTTGGCGGGTGTGGGCTGTGCTGTATTTGCTTTTGCGGTTAGCTACACGACAGAACAAAGATGGGTTATTTTATTGTACACGATAGCTCGTTTGAGTGAAGGCTATATTGACGTATGGCATGGTTACCTGCAAAAGGCAGACCGCATGGATTTAGTAGGGCAGCTGTTTGGACTGCGTGGTATTTTAACCATGGTTGGTTTTGCTGCCGGCTGGCTTATTACACGAAACGTAGTTATTACCATGGGAATTTTAGCTGTAGTTAGCTGGGTTTGCGTGATATTTGCAGATGTTCCGCCTGCAAAAAAAACAGCAGATTTTTCGGCGGCGGCAAGCGGCACGGTATGGATGCTGTTGTGGGAGTGTGCTCCACTGGCGGTGTACAGCTTTTTGAACAGCAGCATTGGCTCAGTCATTAAGCTTTTGTGCGAGCGAGTTGTTGGTACAGACCAGTTTGCGTACTTTAATAATGTATTTGCCCCGGTACAGATTATTCAGGTTGGCGCAATGTACATTTTTGCTCCTTTTATGATGTATTTTGCCCGTTGCTGGGAACGTAAAGACAAGGGCGCTTACCGCCGTGGCTTCAGCATTGCCACAGGTGCAATGCCGGCATTATGGCTATGCGGCTTTATTGGTGCGGCTTTGCTGGGACCGTTCTTTTTACAGGTGCTGTATGGTACGGAAGTACGAGCATACTCCTTTTTATTGCAGCCGGCGGTTGTTGCTGCGGTTGTAAATATTTATGTTAGTATTTTGTGTTACCTGTTAAGCATGATGCGTGAGATGAAAGGCCTCATTTTTGGAAATGTTGCGGGTATTATTGCAGCGCTGGTGTTGTCTGTTCCGATGGTGAATGTACTTGGTGTTGCAGGTGCAGCATGGGCTACAGTTGCGGCACGCAGCGTGCAGGCGGTATGCTGTTTGACTGTACTGCTGTGGCGAAGCAAAAAGCATTTTAATGCAGCATAAGATTGAGAAATTTAGAAAACTAAAAGGTCGACCTAAAGGGTCGGCCTTTTGGTTTATAGGCATAGAAAAATATCTGGTAGAAAAGCTGGATAAAAATAAAACCCACCCTGCATTTTGCTTAGGGTGGGTTTTATTGATTGATTTATTAGCCGTGCTGTGCAAGCAGGAAGCGTGCATAAGAAAGGACACTATGGCATTCTTCTTCAGTCAGACGGGGAAGAATATCCATGAGGTCACGGCTGGTGGTAAATAATTCTTCGTTAGTAGGGGCGGGGGGGCGCTGAGAAAAAGCAAAAGGATTTTCCAGCGGGGCGCTGCCTACCTGATCCGACAGGCCTTTAATATAAGCAACAGAACAACCAAGTAACTGGGCCATTCGCAAAAGTTTACCATCGGGAATATTCTGCACGATGTCTTTTTCATATTTATAAATCGCCTGCTTGGTAGTGCCAAGCTGCTCAGCGAGGTACTCTTGCGTATAACGTTTTTGTATACGCAAATCATAAATTCGCTGACCTTGCGTTGTAGGTGCCATAAGGATTCCTACCTTTCCAATTGTGACTTTTCAGAATTATATATCTTGTAGGTTACATTATACGGTAAAAAGAGAAGAAATACAAGGCTTTTTCCAAAATTAGGTCGAAGAAATAACTTGACAGTTGACAAATCAAGTTACCCATGCTAGAATGTGGTTGTGGTTCCAAGCATATATAGCAAAGAAACCTATGCGAATATCGAATGAATATACAATATACAGGTATGCGCAGGAAGAAAAATGCTATATGTGGGGCTTTTTTTATGCACAGGTAGTAACTTGAAAGTTACGGAGGGGAAATGGAAACAGATACAATGTGGCTGCGCCACAGGCGCTTGACGCAACTGGAAAATCAAAGAATGGAGCCAAACGGGTGCAAATGGGAGGAGTTGTTGGAAACCGTAAACCGAGAGGAGGACGAAAATGGCAAAGGCGGGTACGCAGGGCGCTGTTGCCCGGGACCGCACCGAATGCAATATGCGAAGCGCTGCGGCACTGCTAAGTGAGATGTTAGCACACACGGTTGCGGAGACAAGAAGATTACAGAAGCAACAGGAAAAAGCATTGGGCCGAAAGTATGCGGACAAAGCGGAGTTGAATCAGGATTACGAACCTAACGAAATGAAAGAACTGCTTGTATTGCTGAAAGATATTGCTGCGGTGACGAAAGCGTTAGATGAGAGAAGCGGTCAATCAAATGACGAAATGCATACGACAGGGGTTGTTCTTTTACCACAGGTAGAACTTCCGACAAAAATGGAGGTGGGGAACAATGAGCGAAAGCCAGCCGATTGATCCTGTACAGGTAATATGGAAACCGCAGCCCAGACAACTGGATTTTTTAGCAAGGCCTGAAGAAGAAGCGCTATATGGCGGTGCAGCGGGTGGCGGCAAGAGTGATGCACTATTGGCGGAGGCACTACGACAGGTACACATTCCACATTACAGAGCGTTGATTTTGCGAAAAACATACCCGCAGTTGACAGATTTGGTAGATAGAAGTCGAGCCATGTACGGTTCGACGTGTCCGGATGCTGTTTATGTGGCATCGGAACACTGCTGGCGTTTTGCAAGCGGAGCAAAAATTTACTTTGGCAGCATGCAGTATCAAAAGGACAGAATCAATTACCAAGGCAAAGCTTACGACTTTATTGCTTTTGATGAATTAACGCATTTTACATGGGATGAATACAGCTATATGTTGAGCCGTAATCGACCGACTGGTCCGGGAACGAGAGTATACATGAGGGCTGCGACAAATCCCGGCGGTGTAGGACATGGGTGGGTGCGTGAACGCTTTATTACACCTGCGCCGCCGCTTACACCGATTTCGGAGACTTTTGAAGTAAGAGGTCCAAAAGGAAAAATACTAAAAGTACAAAGAAGCCGAGTATTTGTGCCTAGTACAGTTTTTGATAATAAAATTCTGCTGGAAAATGACCCTGCCTACTTGGCAAGTTTAGCTGCTTTACCTGAGGCAGAAAAACAGGCGCTCCTCTATGGACGCTGGGACAGCTTTGAGGGACAGGTTTTTACAGAATGGCGAGATGATTCGGCACATTATCAAGACCAACGCTGGACACACGTAATAGAGCCGTTTGCTATTCCGCCGCATTGGAAACTTTGGAGAGGGTACGACTTTGGATACTCGAAGCCGTTTTCGGTAGGGTGGTATGCAGCTGACGAGGAAGGAAGGTTATACCGTATTAGAGAATACTACGGCTGCACGGACACACCGAATACCGGTTTGAGAATTGACCCGGTAGAACAGGCCAGAAGAATCCGTGAGATTGAACAGACTGACCCGATGCTGAAAGGACGGAGAATTACTGCAGTTGCTGACCCGGCGATTTTTGATGAGAGCCGTGGCGAAAGCATTGCGAACATGATGGAACGCAGTCCAAATTTTTTACACTGGTTTCCCGGAGACAACACACGGTTAGCAGGAAAAATGCAGTTCCACTATCGGTTGGCTTTTGATAAGGAAGGCAGACCGATGTTTCAAGTGTTTAATACGTGCAAACACTTTTTACGTACAATTCCGAACTTAGTATATGACACGGCAAATGTAGAGGATGTGGACTCCTCACAGGAAGACCATATTTATGATGAATGCCGTTACGTTTTAATGGAAAATCCGATTTCGCCACGGAAACGTGCAGAGGTACTGCCGTTAAGAGAAGACCCGCTGGACCTTGCACCACAGAGTGTGAAGTTTTTTCGGATTTGATAAAAGAAAGGAGATAGCTTATGGCTGAGATGATGGATGTGATGGAAGAACCTGTTGTACCACCGATTGGTGCACAACAGGTGGCACAGGCAACGCAGATTCTCCAAAAATATCGCAACGGAAAAGCATCACTGGACCGACGTATTGTGGACAATGAGTTATGGTTTAAGATGGCGCACTGGAAACAGTACAAAAATCGTTTAATGGACGGAAAAGAACAACCGGCATCAGGGTGGCTTTTCAATTCGATTGCAAATAAACACGCAGATGCGATGGACAACTATCCGGAGCCGACTGTATTGCCCCGCTCGGCAGATGATGAGGAGACTGCACGGCAGTTGAGCACCATTTTACCCGCTTTACTGGACCACTGCGACTATGAACAGGTATACAGCGACACCTGGTGGTACAAGTTGAAGCAAGGAACCGGTGTAAAGGGCATTTTTTGGGACCAGAGTCAGCACGATGGACTGGGCGATATTGTAATTCGCCGTATGGATTTATTGATGCTGTTTTGGGCGCCCGGTGTGATGGACATTCAGGACAGTCCGCATTTTTTTAGTTTATCTTTAGAAGATAACGAGAGTTTGCTTGCAAAGTGGCCACAGCTAAAAGGGCATACGGGTCAAACAGTGGATGTGGCAATGTATATACATGATGATGGCATCGACACCAGTGATAAGAGCGTAGTTGTGGACTGGTACTACAAAGTACAGCGAGAGGGAAAAACGGTACTGCATTACTGCAAATTCTGTAATGATGTAGTGCTGTACGCAAGTGAAAATGACCCGCTTTTACGGGATGTGGGATATTACGACCATGGAAAGTATCCTTTTGTTTTTGACCGCTTGTTTATGGAAGAAGATACCCCGGCGGGCTTTGGCTACATTGATGTGATGAAGGACTGCCAGACTGCAATCGACCAGATGAACCATGTAATGCAGGAAAATGCAATTCTTGCCAGCAAGCCGAGATATTTTTTGGCGGACAACACAGGTGTGAACGAAGGAGAATTGGCGGACTTTTCTCGTGATGTAGTGCATTTTACAGGCCGATTGGGAGATGACAATTTCCGCCAGCAGAGTGTACGCCCGCTGGATGCTTCCAGTTTGACCTATTTGAACAACCGCATTGCGGAACTGAAAGAAACAAGCGGCAACAGAGATTTTTCTCAGGGTGGTGTAAGCAGCGGCGTGACGGCTGCATCTGCGATTGCGGCACTACAGGAAGCTGGCAACAAACTGAGCAGAGATATGCTGAAGAGTGCCTATCGCTCTTTTGTGAAGGAATGCTATTTCTGCATTGAGTTAATGCGGCAATTCTATGATACGCCACGTTGTTTCCGAATTACGGGAGAAGGCGGTGCAGTTACTTTTACACAGTTTTCGGGGCAGAGTTTACGACCGAGACCGCTGGGCATGGCTTTTGGCATGGACTTAGGGTTGCGCAGCCCGGAATTTGACATTCGTGTTGCTGCGGCGAAGAAATCTACGTTTAGCCGATTGAGTCAAAATGAAATGGCGCAACAGCTTTACCGTATGGGAATGTTTGCGCCGGAAAATGCGGTGCAAGCACTGGCATGTTTGGAAATGATGGACTTTGACGGCATTGAAAAGGTACGTGGACGAATTAGAGAGAATGCAGCGGCGGTTCAACGACAAGCTATGGCACAGGCAATGCAATTAGCAGCTGTACAGAATGCCATGGAGGGGCAGCTGGCTGCAACGCCGGTTAGCCCGGATACAGCGGCAAAACGTGCGATGGAGGTGAAAGCATGACACAAGTAAAGTTACGACAGCAGGGGGTTACGCTGCCTGAAACAAATGAATATACTTCGATGCTATGTTTGACGGTGGAGGGACATGCGGGATTTGCGCCACATGGAAAAGACATTGTATGTGCAGCAGAAAGTATTTTGGTGCAGGCCATGGCGGGTGCTTTGGACAGACTGGATGAAAAACTACTGTATGATTTTGCTGTTGACGGAACACCCGGCAGCGGCTGCGTAGGCATTACTGCTGTGCCGACTACACGTGGTTGGGAACGTGTACGTGGAGTGTTTGAAAACACTATGATGGGCTTTAGCCTTTTGGCACGTAATTACCCTAAATACGTATCTGTAGCGTATGAATCTACAGAGAAAGAGGACCTTTATGAAGGCTGAATACTCTTTGCTTCCTGCGTTTTGCTATGCGAAGCGCTGTAATATTTTGAATCTGCAATGGTTCGCTGAAGGCGGTGCTGATGCAGGTGCAGGTACAGATTCGGGCGAAAGTGACAATGGACGGGACGCCGCCGCCCAAGGGCAGAAAACGATGGCCTCTGGAAAGAATGCTTCCGCTGAGCCGGATAAGGCAGCAGAATTTGAAAAGCTGATTCGGGGACAATACAAAGAACAGTTTACTGCCCGTACACAACGTATTATTGACCAGAGATTTAAGCAAAGCCGTGGCGCACAGGAACTGGTAAAAACACTGGCAAAACACTACGGGCTGACAGAAAACGACTACAAGGGAATTGAGCAGGCTGTGGTGCAGCACGGCATGGCCGATTCTGACGCACGCCGTGAGAAGGTGGAATCGTTTTTGCAACAGCGCCGAGAAAGCCGTGCCAGTGAAATTCATGACCAGTGGATTGAAGAAAGCCACAGCTTGCGGGAGAGATACCCCTCGTTTGTTCTGGAACAAGAACTGAGTGATGATACGTTTATTCGAATGCTGCGTGCAGGAATCCCTTTGCGTACGGCGTATGAAGCCAGACATTTAGAAGAACTGTTAGGCGGTGCTATGCAGTATGCGGCAGACAAAGCTGCTGCGGCGGCTCAGGTACGTGCGGCCGCACGCGCTATGCGCCCCGCAGAAAACGGTGTTACCCCCAGTGCAAGCAGCGTGATGCAGCCAGATGTGAATGCGTTGACCTTGGCACAGCGTGAACAAATTGAAAGACGTGTTGCCAAAGGTGAGCGGATTCGGTTTTAACAAAAAAAGGAGTGTTGATATGATGTTTGATTTGCAATATTTTGCGGAAATGAATACCACTACCAGCCCCGGCATGACTGCCGAGATGAAAACTTATTATGAGAAGCGCTTGATTGACCAGGCGCAGCCTCGACTGGTACATGACCAGTTTGGCGACTTTTATCCGATTCCGAAAAACGGCGGCAAGACAATCGAGTTTCGCCGTTATGACAGTTTGCCCAAGGCAACTACACCGCTGAAAGAAGGTGTGACCCCAGACAGCCAGAATTTGAATGTTACTACCATTACTGCAAACTTGTCCCAGTATGGTGGCTGGACCCCTGAGAGCGATTTGCTGTGCATGACCGCAATTGACAATACAATTTTGAATGCAACAAAGGTTCTGGCAAGTCAGGCAGGCCGCACGATGGACACGGTTACACGTGACGTGCTGTGTGGTGGTACCAATGTGATGTATGCACCTAAGGTTATGCCTGATGGCAGCGAGGTGGAAGTAACCAGCCGCAAGCTGTTGACAGACGAATGCCGCTTGACCCCGAATTTGTTCTTTAAGGCTGCGGCACAGCTGGGTGCGATGAATGCGGATACCATTGGCGACAGCTATGTGGCAATTATTCACCCCTATGCGGCATACGACCTGAAGAGCAACAAGGAATTTATTGAAATTTCCAAGTATGCAAATCCGGATGCGGTATTCAAGGGCGAAATCGGCAAGCTGGGCAACATCCGATTTGTGGAAACCAGTGAAGCAAAGATCTGGAAGGACAGCAGCTGCCCGGACAATAAGGCTGTATTCTGCACTTTGGTACTGGGTGCACACGCCTATGGTGTTACAGAACTTGAGGGCGGCGGCTTGGAACATATTGTTAAGCAGCTGGGCTATGGCGATGACCCGCTGAATCAGCGTGCATCCATTGGCTGGAAGGGCTTGAAGGCTGCCGAACGTTTGGTAGAGCAGTACATGATTCGCATTGAGAGCTTGTCCAGTTACAGCAATACTGCAACTGCAAACTAAAAGCGTTAACTGCACGACAGAAGCAGGGGCGGGTGGGAGGTATAAAAAGGAGTAGGACATGGCGAAAGCAGAAATGAAAAATGAAAAAGTGAAGATTCGATTGTTTAAGGATAATGCCCGATATAAGGGTGATGTATTTGTGGGTGTAAATGGTCGCAGTTATCTGATTCGCAGAGGCGATGAAGTAGAAGTACCGGCAGAAGTTGCAGAGGTGCTGGAACATTCCGCTGCGCAGGACGAGGCTGCTGCACATAATGGTGCACTGTAAGTAAAGATTGGCGATATGCGGGAAGGAGGACTTGAGATTGACGATTCGAGAAGCAATTGACCGAGCAGATGCACTGCGGCCGAATACTGTGGCAGAAACAGAAAAGTATCTGTGGCTGGCACAGCTGGACGGAGCGTTGCGGCGGCAAGTGCATAACCAGCACGAAGCGGAAGGCGAAGAAAATCGGGCTGGTGCAGATTTGATGCAGGCGGATGACACAGTTTTGCTGGCAAAAGAACCATACAGCGGCATTTATCTGTACTGGTTGATGGCGCAGATTGATTTGGCTTTAGGAGAATTGACGAGATACAACAATGACATGATGCTATACAACATGGCATTGACAGAGTATGCCGTGGATTACAAAAGGACACACCTTCCTGTAGGGAGGGGCCAGTTTAAGTTTTGAAAGGAGGGTGCAGATGTATCTACCAAGTCTTTCTAAGCTGAGACGTACGAGAAGTGAGGTAACGGCTTTTGCAGGATACGACCACACAGACGCATGTCGGGAAGGCTGGTTTTACAATGAGGAAAATCTTTCGGGGCGGAGCTGGCCTGTACTGCGCCCAAGATTGCCTCGCACAAAAGTAGAACAATTAAATAAGCCACATGGCTTATATGCAAAAAAGGGTTTGCTGTGGGTTGATGGGACAACTCTTTTCTATAACGGGAAAAATGTAGGGCAGGTTGCGGATTCAGATAAACAGTTTTGCGGTTTAGGAAGCAAGGTGCTGATTTGGCCGGATAAGCTGGCATTTGATACGGTAGACCAATCGCTGAAGCCATTGGGGAAAATTTGGAAAGCAACCGGCAATGTTACGATTTCACCTGCGCTGGAAGATGGCACTGCGTATACAATTTCACACACAGGAGCGACACCGCCGGAAAAACCACAAAATGGGGATTACTGGTTAGATACAGGTGCAGCTGTATCAGTTTTACGCATCTATAGTGCGGCGACGGCCAGCTGGGGGGCTGTGCCTGCAACGTATGTGCGAGTAGCTGCCAAAGGGATTGGCACAGGGTTTGCAAAGTATGATACGGTACGCATGAGCGGTTTTTCGGACACAGTATTGGAAAAGCTGCTTGCCGAGGGGCTGAATGCAGACTGCATCGTGTGGGACAAAGGTGAGGATTATGTAACCGTTACGGGCTTGGCAGAAAAAATATACACACAGACGCCTTCGGATGGGGAAATTACAGTAGAACGACGTATTCCGGATTTGGACTTTCTGACAGAGCAGGATAACCGTGTGTGGGGTTGTTCCAACGCAGAACATACCATCTATGCCTGTAAGCAGGGAGACCCTACAAACTGGTTTAGCTACATGGGTACAGCAGGTGACAGCTATGCGGTGACGGTTGGTTCTGACGGTGATTTTACCGGTGCAGCAGCCTGTTTGGGGTATGTCCTTCTCTTTAAGGAGCGTTGTGTACATAAGGTATATGGCACAAAGCCGGCAAACTATCAGGTTACAACAGTGATGTGCTCCGGAGTGCAGGGCGGTGCGCATCAAACGCTGACACTGGCACGGGGTACGCTTTACTATTTGGCACAGGATGGCGTAGTTAGCTATGACGGAAGCTTGCCAACAAGTATTGGGCAAAAGCTGGGAGAAGTGTGCTACATTGCAGGTGCGGCAGGAGCTATACGGGACAGAGTTTACTTTTCCTTGCGAAGAGCCAATGGCGAAATAGATTTACTTACGTGGGATGTAGTACGTGGGCTTTGGCATAGAGAGGACAATCTGGAAGTATTGCAGTTTGCTGCTGATGGTAACAGCTTATATGCACTTACCAAGGACGGCGCATTGTGGGCAATGGGAAGCGAAGATGACCCGTACGAGAAGCACCCCGGTAGAGAGCAGGGTGTGTACTGGAGTGCAGAAACCGGCGAGATTGGGCTGTATGATGCCGAGAATCGGTTTGTATCCCGGATTGTTCTGCGGCTGGCGGGGCAAGCCGGCACAAATGTACAGATATATGCAGCCTGGGATGAAGGGGACTGGCAGTTGTTGGCCAGCCGGGAGCTTACGGGCAGACAAATGCTGCTGCTGCCGATTTTACCGCGCCGATGCAGTCAGATGCGATTGAAATTAACGGGAAACGGCGATGTACGGCTGTATTCGCTTAACAAGCTGCAGGAACAGGGGAGTGAATTGTAAATGGCGGATATTACATCAATCACTTTACCTACAGATTTGAATATGCAGGGGCTTTCTGCGTCGGATGGCAGACAACTGAAAAATTACTTGTATCAGCTGACAGAGCAGCTTCGCTATGTGTTGGCAAATTTGGACAGCGACAATATGAGCTCGGCATACAACCAGGCTGTTAGTTCTAATGGTGTGAAGCTGACCCAATTGACAGACCAGCAGAAAAGAGATATTGATTCGCTAAGGCAGGCACTGGTTCAGAAGGCCGACCAGATTGCGCATGATTACCAAAGTGCCATAGAGCAAAGTGCCTCCCAGCTGGAAAGCCGGGTAGAGGAACAGTATGCGGCGCAAAGCGAGAGCTTAAAGGCCAGTATGGAGAGCCTTGTGAGCAATCAGGTAAGCCAAACCAGCCGAGAGCTGCAAATTCGATTGGCAGAGGTGACGCAGCTTACAGAACAAACAGATACTGCGCTGGAAACCATCCGCAAGGCAACGGAAACGTGGTTCCGTTTTACGCAGAAAGGTTTGGAAATTGGTGCCGGTGAAAACGGGCAGGCTTCGCCTTACGCATTACGGATTGACAACGAAAAGCTGGCCTTTTTGCGTTATGGTGCAGAGGTAGCAAGTTTACAGTATGACCGACTGTATATTACTGCGGCAGAGGTAACAGACCGTATTTCGATTGGCGGAAGTGCCGGGGAAGGATACTACGACTTCATTACGACCGCAACAGGATTAGGCATTAAATGGAGGGCAAACTAATATGGCGGTTCGTTTTACATTATCCTTTTCAGAAAAATACTTTGTGATAGACGGTGTGCGGTCACTGCATTTGGTATGCACAACAGACGAACCGGCTAGTGAAAAAAATCTCTATAGTTTTGATGCAGAGGTGTCCAGCACGAATGGGCTATACAGCAAAAGTTGGAAAAATGTGCAAATGCCAAGCGGAAAGAAAAGCGTTTCGATTCCATTTGTGCCGCCGCTTGAATGGGCAAACGATTTTACAACCAACATCGGTGATATTGGTTACGAAAAGGCTTGCGGATTATTTCAAGCTACGATGACAGCGCATTATACCGCATATGCGGGTACACTTGTGTTTGAAAATGATTACACGGGCTATGCGGCACAAATTCCCGGCGGAGTAGCAGACAAACTATTGCCAACGGTGGGTGACATTACAGCGGAGGCGGTAGATGGCCTTGTACCGGCAGAATGGCAGACATGGGTACAAGGCAAATCGATTGCCAGAGTAACTGCATCCCATGCGGCAGGCAGCTATGGCAGCAAGATTATTTCGTGGCGATTTGGGCATGGGCAGGAGCAGGCGGACGCTAAGGCAGATATTGCACTGAAAGAAAGCGGAACTGTGACGATTCCGGTAACGGTAACAGACAGCAGATTACGTACGGCAACAGCAGATATTTTATTGCAGGTAGAGGCATACCAACCTCCAAATCTAACACAGATTACAAGTTTTCGATGTCACACAGATGGCACGCCGGCAGAGAATGGAACTGCATTTTTACCCAGATATAAGCTGAAATTCAGCGAGGTGGCGGGGCGGAACGTCCCAAGTGTTATTTGTCGCTGGAAAAAGGTGACGGAGCAAACTTACGGCATGCCGCAAGAACCTATTGCAGGGCAACCGTTGGATGCAAGTTTAGAGGCGGAAACAAGCTATAATGTAAAGTATACGGTTTCTGATGCGTTTACAACGATTGATTACTACGACTATATTTCCAGTACGGTATACTTGCTGCATTTTATGAAAGGCGGCACGGGCATTGCCGTAGGAAAAGCAGCTGAAGCAAATAATTTATTTGATGTTGGGCTGGAAAGCAGCTTTCGGCGTGATGTAGCGGTGGAAGGAAATCTTGCTGTAACGGGCGGAATGACGCTTGGAGGAACCGATATTGCACAAACGCTGACGGATTTGGGCAATATGAAAACCACACAGGTTTTGTGCAGAGAAAACTTTACCGGTGTAACTGAAAATACCGTTTTGAAGTGCGGGCGTATGGTTTTTATGCGGCTGTGTGGCTTATTGAAAAACGGAGAAAATCCGCCGTTTGAAGGGCAGGAATACCAAGTGGCTGATTTGCCAAATGGATTTTACAGTGAAAAATATCTACCTTTGGTTGTTGCATTACAGAATAATTTGCCCTGCAAGGGTTACGTTACACAGCAGGGGGCGGTGTATGTAGTTCCGGCACAAACCGGCTTACAGAATACCGAGATTTTTACGGTGGGAATTGTGTAATAAAGGAGGTAGTATGGCAAGCAGAAAAAAAGAAAATGTGCTGCAAGGAGTAACGGACAAAACCAGTGCAGAGCAGGCACTGCAAGAGGCAAGCTATGAGAAGAGCCAGGCGGTACTGGACGCACAGAATCAACTGGAACAGCATATGGCACACAAACCCGGCGAATACACATCCGGCTATCAGCAGCAAATTGATGGGATGCTGGACCAGATTTTGAACAGAGAAGGATTTACCTACGACTTTTCTACGGATCCGATGTATCAATCCTATAAAAATCAATATGTGCACGAAGGTCGTTTGGCTATGCAGAACAGCATGGCCGAGGCAGCTGCACTGACAGGCGGGTATGGTTCTTCCTATGGCGTTGCTGCGGGCAGTCAGGCTTATCAGGGATATTTGAATCAACTGAACGATAAGATTCCCGTGCTATATCAGGCAGCTTTGGATCGCTATGACAGCGAAGGAAAACAAATGCATGATGCGTTAGATGATTTGTTGGGCGCAGAAAAAGCTGCGCACACTGCGTATCAGGCAGAAGTGGACAACTACTATAAAGGATTGTCGCAATACAGCGATTTAGCAGATAGTGCTTACAAAAAAGATTATCAGGAATATCAGGATATGATTGACTCCCTGACGGATATGCGAGATTACTATGCGGCACAGGATGAGCAGGCATTTAAGCGTAAACAAGATGAACTTGCGCATGAACTTGCCGTAAAGAAATTTGAAGAAAGTATTAGACAGTGGCAGGCGGAGCAAGCTGCTGCAGCGGCTAAGCAAGCGGAGGCAGTTCGCCAATGGGAGGCAGAGCAAGCGGCGGCAGAGGCAAAATGGCGTGCGCAGTTGGCACAAAGCAGAGCGGAACTTGCCTATAAACGAGGTCAGGCAAATAAAAAGGAGAAGACTGCTTCGGCACACAGCTCTAAAATCACAAAGAGGGAAATGGTACAAATGATTACAGCGGCGGATGACAAGAAAAAGCCTGCTTCATCGAAGAAGGCGCAGGCACAAATTCGGACAGAAGCAATGCGTGATGCAATGAATCGCTATATGATGAAGTAATCAGAAAGGATTATTGCTGCTAAAACAAGCAAAGTCCGGAGAAACAAAAACGGTGCAAAATAAAAAGCAGCATACTTTGCGTATGCTGCTTTTTTTCATGTAAACAAAAGCTGTGTCCAATAGAGCTGAAAGTACGGGCGTAATAAGAAAAAAAGTAGATAAGAACAGTACAGCAGAAGGTCTGCACGGTGGACAAAAAATGAAAAAAATGCTATAGTTACTTAGATATTTTTAAGTAAGCAGGGAGGCTGCATAATGGAAAAAAGTTCGATGCCGACAGCAAGTTTGGGACAGTACAAAGGACTGCTTGTGGAGCGCAGGTCGGTGCAGCCAACTGAAGCACAGATGGACGAAGCAATACGTGTAGTACGTTACCAAAATGCTCAGTGGGAAGAAGAAACCGGTCCTGCGCAGCGCAGAGATCGGGCAGAGCTGGATTTTGCAGGCTTTTTCCCCGGCGGGGTGCCTATCCCTGACAGCGCATCCAATGGGGTAAGTGTAATTTTAGGACAAGGCAAGATGCTCCCCGGAGTAGAGGATTCCATCTGTGGGCATTGTGCGGGAGAAACGTTTGCGATTCCTGTAACCTATCCGGAAACTTTTCCATTGCGTAGTTTGGCGGGACGTGAAGTGGAGTTTTCCATTACGCTGCATCGTGTATTCCGTAAAAATATGCCGGAGCTGACAGATGCTTTTGCATGTAAGCTGGGTTATGCCAATTTACAGGAGCTGCGTGCAGAACTGGAGAAGAAACAGCTGGAGAAAAATCAGGACATTGAGATGCGGCGTATCGAAACAGTTTTGCTTGCACAGGCAGGAGCAGGGCTGCAAGTTGCTTTTCCACAGGGGTATTTAGAAGAAAAGGCAGAGCAGCGTGTTGCTGCAATGGAAAAAGATTTGATTGCAGCAGGGCAGCAACCAAGTTTGTATTATCGCTTAACAGGTCATGACAGAGAGTGGTATTTACAACATGCTGCTTTGGAAATTGAAGTGGATTGGCGTAGACGCTTGGCTGTACAGGAAATCGCAAAGGCGGAAATGCTGTCAGTAACAAAAGCAGAAATTGAAGAAGAACGTGCTAGGCTGACAGCGGATAAGCAGCCCATTGATGCGCTGAAAGATGAAACGATAGACAATGCGCTGCTAAACAGAAAAGTGCGTCAGTTTTTGGTTGAGCATGCGACATACAGCGAGTAACACGGGAAAAGGCTGAAAGCAAAAGAGGATGAAATTATGAGCATTTTTACCAATATGGCTGTTGGGGCGCTTATGAAGCAATCACACCCCACCATCGAGCGACGTGCTTGCTGGAATATGCGACCACACGAGGATAGGTGCAGTGCGTGTATGGATATTTGCCCCACAGGGATTTTTGAACGTGTGGGCATGGTTAAAGACTTTTCCAATTGCATTGATTGCGGATTGTGCGTATCGGCGTGCAAAGCACGCTGCATTGTACCGTCGGAGGAGCAACTGCAAAGAGATTTGCGTATTGCAGATACTGAGGGAGACGTTATTTGGATTGGCTGTGAACAATCGCAGCGTCAGAATAGTGTAGTGCGTACATGTGTAGGCAGTTTAGATTGGGAGTATTTGGCATATTTGGCACTGAATAAAAAGCTAGTGCTGGATTTAACACCTTGTGTCGATTGTGAAAGCAAGGTTTGTGTGGAACATGTGCGCGACGTGGCACGTCGTTTGCTGGAGTTTTTGGGACCACAACTTTTTACCGCTCGCATTACTTTGGCACAGCAGGAAGATCAGGCCCCGTTCCAAGTGAAGGAATACGATCGGCGTGAAATGATGAAGAAAATGACGTCGGGCTCCCGCTCCGGTACAAAGCAGCTGCTGCGTCTGATTCCCGGTGTGCAGACAGAAACGGAAGATCGTTCTGTTGTACATCGACAGCTGTTGCATCAACGTCTGAAACAAATCAAAGCGGGCAGTGATGTTACCGCTACCTTTGGCTATTATTTGCCCAGCGTAAACGATAACTGCTATGGGTGCGACCGTTGTGTAAGAGCATGCCGGGCAGGTGCTTTGGAAATCCGTGATGGGGAAGATGGATTCAGCCGTGTAGTGGTAACACCGTGGAAATGTAGCGAGTGTGGTCAATGCGCATCGGCTTGTTTAAGCAAAGCAATAGATGGTATGGTTTTAAGGCAGTTAACGACTCTTGGCCCGGTAAGCGTACATAAGTTCAAAAAAGTTTATTGTACTGAATGCGGCAAACCGATGCCAAACGATTGCGAGAATGGCCTTTGTAAGGTTTGCACGGGTCGTTTGAAGGCTAAAAGAGCACGAGAAGCTGCTGAACTTCGCCGCAAAGAGCAGGCTGAAAAACAAAAAGAGCAGCGTGCACTGGAGGCTTTGATGAAAAAGACCGGCTTAACGGCAGAGCAGCTGGAACAGCAAACAAAAGCAAATCCGCAGCCTGTAACGGAAAATACAGAGCAAAACCCCACATCTGCGGAAATGTGACGGAAAAAATAAAATTTTTTTGTTTTGTAAATGGAATATTTGTTTTACACAAACGTAACTTTATAAAAATAAATATTTTTGAAGATAGGTTGTTTTTAGTAAATAAAGTCCTGCTACGAGAATTGACGTAGTGGGACTTTATTTGATATAATAAACATTATATCCTTGATAGCACTATTTGCATGGATGAGAGCACAAATTGAGTATTTTGTGCAACTAGTGTTATATATAATAAACTATAGCGGTGAAATAAAAATCGCAGAGATAATAGAATGAAACTGCAAAAGTATAGTGGTTGCTCTTGCACTTGCAAGCGGCACCCAACAGTATGAAAGGGGATATAGATATGAAGAATACCATTACTCGTCGTCAATTTCTGAAGGCCTCCGGTTTAGTGGCTGCGGCCGGCCTGATGGCAGGATGCGGCGATTCTCAATCTGGTGCCCATGGTACAGAAGGCGCAAGCTATAATATTTTGTACGAAAATCAGCCTGCAACGCAGAACTATCTGACGGCTGCTTCTGATATTGAGATGTATACCGGTGCAAACTGTGTAGATACGCTGGTGGAGTTTAACAATAAGGGTGTTATGCGTGAAGGTTTGGCAACCAATTGGACCTGGGATGCAGAAACATTGACATGGACTTTTACTTTGCGTGAGGAAAACTGGGTGGATTGCACCGGTACAGTAGTTGCACCGGTTACTGCACAGGATTTTGTGGACGCAATGAAGTATGTTCTGGACCCTGCGCATTCGGCTTCTAATGTATATCTGATTACCGGATATATTGCAGGTGCAGAGGAATATTACCATTACTGGACCTATCGTGCCAGCGCAGAAAGCGGTATCGTGGACGATAAGGGCACGAAATACACCATGAATGGGGAAGATGTGGTCGTTACCACTGCTGACGGCAAAACCGAAACCGTTGCCTATGTGGACTTTGATACAGTGGGCGTTAAAGCTGTTGATGATTACACGCTGCAGTACACTTTGACCTATGACTTCCCTGGATTTTTAAGCTTGCTGGTGTATCTGCCGTACGAGCCTGCATACGGCCCCTTGCTGGAGCAAACCGGCGACCAGTTTGCTACCAGTGCAGATACAGTTTACAGCTGCGGCGCATACTATCTAAGCGAGTACGAGTCGTTGGAAAGCTGGGTTATGACAAAGAATCCGGAAAACTACGATGCGGATAACGTGTTTATCGATGAAATCCGCCGTACTTATGTTGCGGAAGCAAGCACTGTTGGCCCTGAGATGGTCAAGCGTGGCGAAATTGATGAAGCTATCATTGGCGGCGATATTCTGGATGACTGGCTGGCAAATGAAGAAACCAAAAAGTTGGTGTCTATGGACCGACCGAACACGAACTATACATTCTTCTACCTGTTTAATTTTATGCCGGTTGCACATGATTTCGGCAACTGGAAAATCGAAGGCGTAGACGCACAGTATGAGCCCGAAAACTGGCTGAAGGCAATCAATAATACGAATTTCCGTAAAGCATTTTTGTATGGCATCAATAATGATGTAACCTTGGCAGTTAAGGCTCCGGAAGGATATGCAGGATATAAACTGTATTCCGTTACACCGCCGTCTTTCTGTGCAAATGCAGACGGAGTAGACTACACAAAGTGCGGCGAGCTGGGCAAACTGGACATTTTCTATAATGAAGAAAAGGCAAAGCAGTACCGTGATGCAGCCAAGAAAGAGCTGACAGCAGCTGGCTGCACCTTCCCCATTAAGGTACAGGTGCCTTATAATCCCACTACTACAGACTGGGATAAGAGCTGCCAGGTGCTCAAGCAGCAGCTGGAAAGTGTTTTGGGCTCGGATTTCATCAATATTATGATTACCGAGGGCCCGTCTGACAGCTTCCTGAGCAATGTGCGCCGTGCCGGTAAGTACGAGTTCTTGCAGTGTAACTGGGGCGCAGACTATTCTGACCCCGAAACTGAAACAGACCCCTTCTATCAGGAAGAAGGCAGCTACGGCAGCCGCTACTGCTACTTGCGTACCGCAGTTGAGCGTGGTCTTGTAACCGGCGAAACAGCAGATGTTATTATGAGCTACATGAAGCAGGTGGAAGCTGCAAAGCAGATTACCGGTGACATCAATGCACGTTATGAAGCATTTGCAAATGCAGAGGCAACCTTGATTTCCAATGCACTGTGCATTCCCATGAGCATGAGTATTCCTGCATATCTTGCTACCCGCCTGAACTACTGGGAGGGCCAGTATGCTTCTACTGGTTTCTCCAATAAGCGTATTAAGGGCATCCATGTGCTGGACCACTATGTTTCTATGGAAGAGTACGAAGCAAATCGTGATGCACGTTGATTGAATAGGTGTACAGGCATTGCATAAATAGGGTAATGCGCTGTGTACTTGTGTGATAAACACCCCTGAAAGGGAATCCTTTCAGGGGTGTCCCCAGTGTTGCTTTCACATGAAAAAAGTAGAAGCAGCATGGGGGACACCTCTGAAAAGAGCTGCAATCAAAGCTAAACCAAACAGAAAGGCGCAAATATATGCTAAAATATCTTGCCAAGCGCATAGGGCGTTCAATTGTTACGCTGTTTATTGTAGTAACGATTGTTTTTTGCCTGCTTCGCCTCATGCCTGTAGAGGGCTATTTTGCTAATTATGAGAAAATGAGCGAGGTTCAAATTCAAGCAGGACTGCAATCTATGGGATTGCTGGACCCGCTTCCGGTTCAAGTATTTAACTTTTGGAAGGGCCTGCTCACGGAGGGCGATTTAGGCGTCAGCCATGTATACCGCCAAAATGTCCCGGTTAAGGATATTTTGATGCAAAAACTGCCGATTTCGGTGCAAATGGGTGCGTTAGGTCTGTGTGTGGCGCTGTTATTTGGCTTGCCGCTTGGTATGCTGATGGCTCGCTTTAAGGGCCGCTGGCCGGATAAAGTGGGTACAGCCCTGATTGTTTTGATTCAGGCAGTGCCTGCAGCAGTTTATTATTTATATATTCAGATGTACGGTACTTCACTTTTGAACGTAGGATTGCTGTTTAATGAGCGGAAGTGGCAGTATTGGATTTTGCCGGTTTTGTCCATGAGCTTGGTTAACATTGCTTTTTATGCGATGTGGCTGCGCCGTTATATGGTGGACGAAAGCAATAAGGACTATGTTCGTTTGGCTCGTGCAAAAGGCGTGAGCGAAAACGGCATTGCGTTTAAGCATATCTTCCGCAATGCAATGGTTCCGCTGATTCAGTACATACCTTCCGGCTTTTTGAACACAGTTGTAGGCTCTATTTATATCGAAAGCCTGTACAGTATTCCCGGTATGGGCGGTCTGCTGGTTACCTGTGTGCAAAAACATGATAATACCATGGTACAGGGCATTGTTTTGCTGTATGCCTGTGTGGGTATCGTGGGCCTGATTTTGGGTGACTTGCTGATGGTCTTGGTGGACCCCCGTATCAGCTTTGGCAAGAAAGAAGGTGGCCGCTGATGAAATGGTTTCATTTTGTAGACGCCCAAGCCGAAAAGCTGACACAGTCCATGGAGCAGGTGCAGCTGACCGCCGAACAGGAAGATGCGCTGTTCACTCCCGCTGAATTTAGCGAAGAAAAGGCAGAAGCGGTGGCTTACTCCAACTATTCTTATTGGGGCAGCACCTTCCATGCTTTTTTGAAAAATCGTTTTGCGGTGGTATTGCTTTGCTTGTTGGTGGCATTGCTGGTATTTTCTTTTGTTCAGCCGTATTTGCCCGGTCAGATGGACCCCAACTATTGTAATCTGGACCCGGCTACCGGTTTGCCTTATCGCAATGCAGCACCGGGCGAAGCAGGGTTTATCTGGGGCTGTAATGCAATCGGTCAGGACTTGTGGGCACGTATTTGGTCCGGTGTGCGTACCAGCTTATTGATTGCTTTTTGCGTAGCAGTCATTGAAGCAGCCGTGGGCATTACGGTTGGTGTGCTTTGGGGCTATGTGCGTAAGCTGGATTGGCTTTTTACCGAGATGTATAACATTTTGGATAACATCCCCAGTACCATTGTTTTGATTTTGATTTCGTATATCGCAAGTCCCAGTGTAGGTACGCTGATTCTGGGTATGTCCTTAACAGGCTGGATTCAGATGGCTCGCTTTATTCGCAATCAGATTTTGATTATCCGTGACCGGGATTACAATGTGGCATCTCGCTGCTTAGGCACACCGACGTTTCGCATTGTTATGAAAAACCTGCTGCCGTATTTGGTATCGGTTATTATGCTGCGCATGGCATTGACCATTCCTGCTGCAATTGGCAACGAGGTATTTATCACTTACATCGGCTTAGGCTTGGGCGTAGAGGTTCCCAGCTTGGGCAACCTGATTGATGAAGGCCGAAAGGTTATGATGAGTGCAGCACTGCGTTATCAGCTGCTGTACCCCACGTTAATTTTGAGCTTTGTTACCATTTCGTTCTATTTGATTGGCAATGCGTTTTCGGATGCGGCAGACCCCAAAAATCATATGTAAGGAGGCACACACAGTATTATGGAAAATAAAGACGTGATCCTCCGTGCGCAAAATGTTAATGTTAAGTTTGATTTGCGTGGAAAAATGCTGCATGCGATTCGTGGAATCGATTTGGAAATTTATAAGGGAGAAGTGCTTGCCATTGTGGGCGAGTCCGGCTCCGGTAAATCTGTATTTACCAAAACATTTATGGGCTTGCTGGATGCAAACGGTAAAATTACAGATGGCACAATTGATTACTTTGGCAAAGATGACGGCACACCATTGCGCCTGTCGGATTTGAAAAAAGAAAAAGATTGGCTGAAAGTGCGTGGCCACGAAGTAGCCATGATTATGCAGGACCCTATGACCAGCCTGAACCCGCTGAAAACAGTGGGTGACCAGATTTATGAGGCGGTTGTTTTACATCAGGGCCTGCGTGGCAAAGAGGCTAAGGCAAAAGCGGTTGAGTACCTGCGTGATGTGGGCATTCAAGAGCCGGAGCGCCGTTATAAGCAGTACCCTCACGAGTTTTCCGGCGGTATGCGTCAGCGTGTGGTAATTGCGATTGCGCTGGCATGCAGCCCTAAAATCCTTATTTGTGATGAGCCTACAACAGCATTGGATGTTACCATTCAGGCGCAAATCCTGAATTTGCTGAAGGAGATGCGGGTAAAGTACAACCTGACGATTGTGCTTATTACGCACGATTTGGGTGTCGTAGCCAATGTTGCAGACCGTGTAGCCGTGATGTATGCGGGTGATATTGTAGAAATTGGCACCGCAGAGGAAGTGTACTATGACCCACGTCACCCTTATACATGGGCGTTGCTGTCCAGTATGCCGCAGGTGGGCGTAAAAGGCGAGGATTTGTTTAATATTCATGGAACGCCGCCTAATCTGTTCCAGCCGATTCAGGGCGATGCGTTTGCACCGAGAAATCCCAATGCGCTGAAAATTGATTTTGTAAAGCGCCCGCCGTATTTTGAGGCGAGCCCCACACATAAGGCTAAAACTTGGCTGATGGACCCACGTGCGCCTAAAGTAGACCCGCCCGCTGTGGTGGAAAAACTGCGAAAAGGGGGGCTGTAATTTATGGCAGATACAACCCAAAAAGAAGTTTTGCTGGACGTAAAAAACTTGGAAATCACATACGGCTCCGGCAAAAAGAAGTATACAGCCGTCAAAAATGCCAGCTTCCAGATTTATAAAGGCGAAACCTTTGGTCTGGTAGGTGAGTCTGGCTCAGGTAAGACGACTATCGGCCGTGCAATTATGCGTATCTTGCCCACAAGCGGCGGCGAAATTATATATAAGGGTGAAAAAATCAACGGCAAAATTTCCAAAACGCTGGATAAGAAGGTTGTGCAGGAAATTCAGATGATTTTTCAGGACCCGCAGGCCAGCTTGAACGAGCGTGCAAAAGTAAGTTATATCGTCAGCGAAGGCTTGATGAACGTTCGCAAGGATTTATCTGCTGCGCAGCGGGAAGAAAAAGCCCGTCAGGCGCTTTTGGATGTTGGTTTGCTGCCGGAATTTGCCAGCCGCTTTCCGCATGAGTTCTCCGGCGGTCAGCGCCAGCGTATTGGTATCGCCCGTGCTTTAATTGTAGAGCCGGAGTTCATCATTGCGGATGAGCCGATTAGTGCATTGGATATGTCTATCCGTGCACAGGTGCTGAACTTGCTGCGTAAGCTGCAAAAGGAACGTGGCATCACCTATATGTTTATCGCCCATGACTTATCCGTTATGCAGTATATTTCGGACCGTATTGCGGTTATTCACAAAGGTGATATTGTGGAGCTGGCGGCAGCGGATGAGCTGATAGAACACGCAATGCACCCGTATACACGTTCTCTGATTAGCGCAATTCCCATGCCGGACCCGATACGTGAGCGTGGAAAAAAATTGCTTACCTATGATCCGAATATGCATGATTACTCGGTGGAAAAACCGCAGTGGCGTGAATTGCGTCCGGAACATTATGTGCTGTGCAGTGAGAGTGAAGCCGCTGCATGGAGCAAGTTATACGAATAATAGAAAAGAAAACGGCAACAGCCTATGAGCTGTCGCCGTTTTCTGCCGCTTACTTGGGGCAAAATAAGTTCCATGTTTTAGATAAAATAAAGAGGTAAAAATATGCCTTTCATCAGCGTAATGGTTCCGGTATATAATGCAAAAGAAACGTTGAACGCTTGCGTAGAGAGTATTTTAGGGCAGACATTTCAGGACTTTGAATTACTGCTTTTGGACGATGAAAGTACTGACGGCAGCGCTCAGCTTTGCGATGCATTGGAACAAAAGGATTCCCGCATTAAAGCCTTGCATAAAAAGAATGAGGGCGTGGGTATGGCACGCAACGCACTTTTGGATGCGGCCAAAGGCGAGTATTACTGTTTTGTAGACAGCGATGATTATGTGTCGCCCTATTACCTTGCCATGCTTTTAGAGATGTGCCGCAGTACAGGCAGCCCGATGGCGGTGGCTTCGTATGAGGTTTGTAACGACGGCGACCCGTGCCCAGTGTGGAAAGCGGATGCTCAACCGGTTGAAGTGATTCCGGCTGATGCATATTATGAGCGCCTGTATACGATTCATGAGGCGCTGTATGTTGTACCTTGGGGCAAGTTGTACCATCGTTCGGTTTATGAGGGCGTGCGTTATCCGGCGCTGAGCCGCTGCGATGATGAAGCGGTCATTCACCAACTGGTAAAACGTGCACAGCAGATTGCAATTAGTGATACGCCGATTTATGCGTATTATATGAGTCAGGGCAGTGTAATGCGGCAGGCAGGTTTTCGCCCTGCCTTGCTGGACGGAGATACTGCATACCAAATGCGTGAAACCTTTTTTGCGGAGCAGCAGCTCAAAACATTGCAGTATCTGAACCAGCGTACCCGTGCGGCGTCGCTGCTTGCAATTTACAGCTGGATTACACCGGAAACAAAAGACGCAGACAAGTGGCGTAAAGAGGTTAAGCATCGGTTTGACCAGAACCTGCGGAATATGATGCGTAATCCGGCGGCATCAAAACATTGCGTAATGCGCCTGCTGAAGTGCCGCTGTAAGATGAAGCCCGGTGTGATGTTTGACCGAACAGAGTTATTATTTGGAAAAAATTCATTGTGATGACAGGAGTTTATTATGCAAGCTAAAATTTCTGTACGTAACCTGCTGATGCAGGCATTTCTTACCGGCTGGACAAAAACAGACCGTACAATTCCACAAGATGAGTACTTGGAAAGCGCAATTCGAGTGATTGAGATGATGCAGGTTGACCCGGAAAGCATCTATGTAGAGGAAGGTCTCGGCCTTTTGGACGGCGATGAGGTAGATCATTTGGACGATATGGTTCGTGCAGATGGTGTATGGCTGTATTACGGTGTGGAAGCTGAGAATTTCTTTTTGCTGCAATGGTATCCGGATCAGGTTGCCGCCAGTGAGAAAATTACCCAGTTAGAAGAGCTGGGCGACGGTGTGCAGTATGCAGTGGATTTGACCTTGAAAAGAGATAATCAGGAAAATAAGGCAGAAAATTTTGGTCTTTCCACCCCTAATCAGCTTCGCTCTTAATAACTGACTATTTTTACAATGATGTTGTTAAGGGTTAGCTGAGATAGTTTGCGAGGACTGCATTCCTGCAAACAAATCTTTAAGAAAGGGGGAGTGTATACGCTGGAAGTAACACTGGTAGGTTGCGGTGCAACAATGCCCTTACCGGGACGTGCTACAGCCGTTGGTGCGGTTAAATACAATGGACGTATTGTTTTGTTTGACTGTGGCGAAGGTACACAGGTTGCGGCCCGTATGGCAGGTGTCAGTCTGGTTCGGATTGATGTAATCTGCTTTACGCATTATCATGGCGACCACATATTTGGCTTGCCGGGATTACTACAAACAATGGCGAGCCAAGGCCGCACAGAGCCGGTTTATCTCATTGGTCCTGATAAAGGATATGATGAAACCGTTGGATTGCTTTTGGCATTGACAGGACAGCTTCCCTTTGAAATTATTCGTAAGCCGCTTGCACAAGAGCGATTTGACCTTTGGGATGGATTGTATCTGGAGAGCTTCCCCTTGTGCCATAGGGTGCCCTGCAATGGGTATCGTCTGCAACTGCCACGCAGTGGGCGCTTTTTGCCCCAAAAAGCAAAAGAGCTTTGTGTTGCACAAACCCTTTGGGGCGTTTTACAAAAAGGTGTGCCAGTTTTGAACCAGAATGGCGAAACAATTTTGCCACAGCAGGTTTTGGGCCCAGCCCGAACAGGACTTTCGGTTGTGTATGCAACGGATACAGCCCCTTGCAAGCAACTGGTACAGTATGCGCAAAATGCTGATTTACTCATTTGTGATGCAACGTATGCCAATGAGGAAGACTTGGATAAGGCAAAGCTCTACGGCCATAGCACCTTTGCACAGTGCGGAGAATTAGCAGCTAAAGCAAAGGTAAAGCGTTTGTGGCTAACCCATTTTGGCGGTGCATTAACCAATCCAAAGGAGCAGCTATCCGAAGCACAAGCCTACTATCCCACAGCTGAAGCCGGTTTTGATGGGAAGACGATACAACTGAATTTTTCTAGAGAATAAAAAATACCCTGATGTGCACGAAGGTGCCATCAGGGTATTTTTATTTGAGTAGGGCGAGCATAAAAGGGGGGGCGGCTCCTTTCCTATGGAGCGTAAATATGATTATAACTGAAACAATGCACCCTGATTTGGCGGTAAATCAACAATGAGTTTGCCGCCGTTGACAGAAGCGCTGATTCCGCAGCCCAGCAGGTCGGTGCAGGCTTGTGCCGATACCGGCAGCGGAATTTCCAAGTGTGCAGGAGCATCGTCATTATTCAGTGCGGTGATGACAGCTGTACCCTCAAAAAGCCGTGCGAAAGCAAACTGACGATTGGTTAAAAGTAACTCTCGGTATTCACCAAAGGATAATGCAGGTGTATGCAGACGTACCTGACCGAGCTTTGCAAGATACGCTGCATGGCTGGCAGCGCAAGTGTCGGACATAAGTGCATCCAAATCCAGTGCGGGACGCAGGTTCCAGTCGGAGCCACGCTGCTTATCTGCTTTTAGCGCAAATTCTGAGCCGTAATAAAGGGACGGAATCCCCGGAAGGGTGTAAACCAGCAACTCGATTAAAGGCAGGTGGGCGGGGTTGTTTACCTTGCTGGCAATGCGGGATACGTCATGGTTGTCCACAAAGGTATACAGCTTTGTGGAGCCGCACATACCCTGTAAGCGACGCACTGTGTGTGCAATCTCAAAATAGTTGTGGTCGTTATGCCCACTCCACAGCCCCTTGGATAAGTCATAGTTGGTAACAGAGTGAAGCATCTTATCATTCGCCCAGCGGCTGTAGTCGCCGTGAATGACTTCGCCCATCAGCCAGAAATCCGGCTTAAGGGTACAGGTAAAGCTGCGCAGGTTTTGCATAAAACCAAAATCTAATACGTCGGCAGCATCTAAGCGCAAGCCATCAATATCAAACTCCTCAACCCATTGGCGAATCGTATCAAAATGGTATTGCTGCACAGCGGGGTTTTGCTGGTTCAGCTTGACCAGTAAATTGTAACCACCCCAGTTTTCGTAGCAAAAGCCATCATTGTATTCGTTATTGCCGCCGAAATTCAAATTGCAAAACCAGCTGCAATAGGGCGAGCCTGCCCGCTTTTCCTGTACATCCTTAAAAGCAAAAAAGCCACGGCCAACATGGTTGAACACACCATCCAAAATCACAGCCATTCCATTTTTGTGGCAGTGTGCTACAAAGGCACATAAGTCGGCATTCGTGCCAAGGCGTGTGTCTACGGTGCGGTAGTCAATGGTATCATAACCATGGCTGCCGGATTGAAATACAGGCCCTAAATAGATTGCATTGCAGCCAAGCGTTTTTGCATGGTCGGCCCATCTGGTTAGGGTGGGAAAACCGTTTCCGGTTTCTCCGTTGTTTTCGGTTGGGCAGCCACACAATCCAAGGGGATAGATGTGATAAAAACTTGCAGTGTCGTACCAGGCCATAGGGCAAAATCCTTTCCAAAGCTTTCGGGCGTTTAGTGCTTTTTCAGTGGAAAAAAGCAGTTGCTTTTGCTATTATAGTACGTGTACAAATCGTTTAATCAGTCTGTGCAAGTACGATTGCTAACGTGAATTATATCATATTTTAGGCGTTTCGTCTATTTTGTTGCCAATCCTTTGTCTGGATGTTGGTGTATAAGACGAAAATATTATGCTGTATACAAACTGTAGTACAGTAGAGGAGTTGTTTTCATGCTTGATGTTCCACAGTCATTTTATATGGGCGGCTGTTTTGATGCCTACCGCTTTTTCGGTGCGCATCCGGTAAGTGCCGATTCCGGTGAGGGCTGGAGTTTTCGCATTTGGGCACCCAGTGCAAAAATGGTAGAAGTAGTAGGCGACTTTAATGGTTGGCAGGGGCAGGCGATGCAGTTTGCACCCGGCGGATACTGGGAAACGGTAGTACCCGATGCACAGGAAGGGCAGCTTTATAAGTTTAATATTTGCAGCCGGGATGGGCAGTGGGTGATGCATACCGACCCCTATGGCTTTGCTGCGGAGCTTCGCCCGGGAACCGCCAGTAAATTGGTACGGTTAGGCTTTTCTTTTGACGATACCGATTGGATGGAAAAGCGCAGTAAATGTTATGATAGCCCGTTAAATATTTATGAGATGCATCTAGGCAGTTGGCGCCGGAAACCCGACTTGGAAGGGGAAGAAAGCTGGTATAACTATGAAGAACTGGCACAGCAGTTGATTCCATGGCTGGTAGAGCATCACTATACCCATATCGAGCTGATGCCTGTTGCTGAGCATCCTTTTGATGGGAGCTGGGGCTATCAGACAACCGGTTATTTTGCTCCCACCAGCCGTTATGGCACCCCAAAACAGTTTGCTGCCTTTGTAGATGCCTGCCATCAGGCGGGAATCGGTGTGCTGATAGACTTTGTACCGGTGCATTTTGCCTGCAACTGGGATGCCTTGGCCAAGCTGGACGGAACTTACCTGTACGAGTACGACAGTGATGTGGGGTACAGCGAGTGGGGCACCTATAATTTTAACTTTTACCGTGGCGAGGTGTGCAGCTTTTTGTGCAGTGCAGCCTCTATCTGGATGGACGTCTATCATTGTGACGGAATCCGTATGGACGCTATTTCTCGTGCGATTTATTGGTCGGGCGACCCAAACCGAGGCGTGAACACGGGTGCAGTCAGCTTTTTGCAAAAGTTAAACCATGGCTTAAACGAAAGATGGCCTACAGGCATATATGTGGCAGAAGACAGTACAAACTATTTGAAGGTTACAGCACCTACCAGCTACGAGGGTGTGGGCTTTGACTACAAGTGGAATTTAGGCTGGATGCATGATGCCTTGGATTACTTTGCAACACCGTTTGGCGACCGCAAAAACCACTATGGCAAGCTGACATTCAGTATGCATTATTTTTATAATGAGCTGTATCTGCTTAGCCTGAGCCATGATGAAGTGGTGCATGGCAAAAAAACAATTATTGATAAGATGTGGGGCACCTACGAGGAGAAATTTGCACAGGCAAGGCTGTTGTACTTGTATATGTATCTGCATCCGGGCAAAAAGCTCAACTTTATGGGCAATGAGCTTGCGCATTGGCGTGAGTGGGACGAAAACAGGCAGATGGACTGGCAGCTTTTGGAGTATCCGCTGCATGATGCCTTCCAGAAATATATAGCGGAGTTGGGGCGCTTATATACCCAAATGCCGGCGCTGTACAGCGGCGAATATCATCCAAACAGTTTTGAGTGGGTGGCTTGCCAAAGTGTAGACCAAGGCGCATACGCATGGCTGCGCAGTGCACAGGGCCAGACCCTGCTGTTTGTGATGAACACCTTAAATCAGCCGCTGAAAAACTTCCCGTTATATTTGAAGAGCCCTGCCAAGGCAACCCTTGTGCTGAACAGCGCAGGGAAAGAATGGGGCGGTAAAAGTGCAACCAAGGCAACGCTGTGCACTACAGAAGGCGGCGTTTACCAGCGAGATTACACCTTGCGGGTAAATGTACCGCCGCTGAGTGGTCTGCTTTACGAATTGCATCAAATGTAACAGGAGAAAAACTATGGCATATACCTTGGAAATTTGTGTGGACTCAGTGGAGTCGGCACGCCGTGCTGCTGCGGCAGGCGCCAATCGGTTAGAGCTGTGTGCAGACCTTTTAGTCGGCGGCACTTCGCCCAGCCCATTTTTGGTGCGGCAGGTGCTGCAAACCGTAAATATCCCGGTCAATGTGCTTTTGAGGCCTCGTTTTGGTGACTTTTGCTTTACGGATGAAGAAAAAGCCATTTTGCTGCAAGAAATTGATGCGTGCAACAGGCTGGGCGTAAATGGTGTGGTAATTGGTGCCCTGCAGCCAGATGGTAATCTGGACGTGACATTTTTGCGTCAGTGTATGGAACACGCAGGGAGGCTGCATAAAACGCTGCATCGCTGCTTTGATATGAGCCGGGATGCAGCAAATACGCTTGAGCAAGCCATCGAGCTTGGGTTTGATACCATATTGACCTCCGGGCAAGAGGCGACTGCATTGCAAGGTGCACCTTTGCTGCAACAGCTTCATAAGCAGGCGGCGGGGCGAATCCATTTACTGGCAGGCAGTGGAGTAAATGCAGAGAATATCCCTATTATTGCGGAACAGACACAAATTCATCAGTTTCACCTGTCGGGTAAGCGGAACGAGCCTGGCCCTATGCAGTATCGGAAAGAGGGTGTACCCATGGGATTGCCCATGGCCAGCGAGTTTGAGCGACAATATACGAACCCGGCGGCAGTAGCGGCTGCCCGTGCGGTGTTGGATAACCTGGAAGTAAATAGCGGATGTTCAAAAAGATAAACAGGCAAGAGGAGAAACGTATGGAGTTTTTTGATTTAGCCAAGAAACGTTATTCAATGCAGCAATACGATACAAAACGGATTGAACCGCAAGTGTTGGATAAAATTTTGGAAGCCGGTATGCTGGCCCCTACTGCCTGCAATTTGCAGCCACAGCGTATTTTGGTTATTCGTACACCGGAGCGAAAGCAAAAGCTGGAAAATATGGTAAAAGGCGGTATGTACTTTGATACTGCCTTGCTGGTGTGCTGGGACGAAACTGCTTGCTGGCATCGTCCTGTGGATGGAAAATCCAGCGGCGAAATTGATGCTTCCATTGTTACTACGCATATGATGATGGAGGCAACTGACCTAGGTGTTGGCTCTATCTGGGTGATGAACTGGGACCCGCAGCAGCTGCGTGCAGCCTTCGATTTGCCGGAAACAGTGCAGCCCATGGCCTTGCTCTATTTGGGATATCCGGCCCAAGATGCAGAACCTCGCCCGGGACATGCAGCAAGTAAACAGGTAACAGATATTTTACTGTAAAACATAACAGAAAAAGGCACCGCACATTTATTTGTGCAGTGCCTTTTGTTTTGTAAATGATTACAGCTCAAGTCCGGTGTGCTCTAAACGAGCCTGTTCGGCCGCAAAGCAAATTAGGTGGCTTTGCAGGCTTTGCTGCGCTGTAGAACGGTTCTTGCTGGGGTCGTTTTCCATTACAGCGTGGACAAAGTTTCTGGCCAGACCTAAGTCGCCGCCGTTGTGGCCGCGCAGCAATGTGCTGTTGGATTCCTCCAAAGGCAGCAGGAAGGACTCTGCCTCACCAAAAACTTGTACCCGAACCTCACCACGGTTCATATTGCCCCACAGTTCACCCTTTGTGCCCATGATGTGAATGGTACGGTTGCAGTCCTCCGAGAATGCACACATAGTCAACGTAGCGGTAGCACCGTTTGCAAACTCCATAGAAAGCGTTTGATGGTCCACGGCATCATTATCGCAATGGTATACGCAACGACCGTAGGGCCCTGTTTTCAGTGCTTCCATAATGTTTTCCGGCGTGGGATTTACACAAAGCATTTTTGCAAAGCCGTCGGTAACAGCCCTTGCGTGAGATAAGTAGAACTTGGGCGCATTGTAAATGCAAGTATCCTGATGCGGGCAGTTGTCGGTACAACGCATAGCAGCACCGTCGGGGGCATTTTCCGGCTTAAAGTATGTGAGCGAACCGTAGGATGCAACGTGGGTGCAGCGCTGGTCAAGCAGCCAAGAGATGATGTCTGTATCATGGCAGCACTTTTGCAGAATCATAGGGGTAGTAGTTTTTGTGTTACTCCAGTTTCCGCGTACAAAGCTGTGTGCCTGATGCCAGTAACCGACATTTTCGGTTTGGTCAATGGTAATGGGCTCTCCAATGGTGCCCTTTTCCAGGCAGGCCTTAATAGCACTGTAAAAAGGAGTGTAGCGCAGCACATGGCAAATGCTGAGGACTTTGCCGGAAGCATCAGCTGCCTGTGCAATTGCACGGCATTCCTCGGCGGTAGGAGCCATGGGCTTTTCCAGCAATACATGGTAGCCCAGATGCAAGGCCTGCAAGGCTGGCTGTGTATGCATCTGGTCCAATGTGCAAACCAGACAAGCATCTGCAAAGCGAGGGCGCTGCAGCAAAGCTTCCCAGCTTTCCACAACGTTTTCCGGCGCAATGTTGTGCACACGTGCAAGTTCCTCACGGCGTGCCTGATTAGGTTCAGCAACTGCAACAATTTCCAGTTCGTCCGGAAACTCTTTTGCATAGTTGGAATAGACACGGCCACGTGCGCCTGCGCCTAATAGAATAGCGGTTACTTTTTTCATGAAAAAGTATCTCCAATCAATGGTTAATATTGTTTTCGCTTAGGAGTTTGAGCAGAGCTTCATAAGTCTGCTCAAATATAGCGGGGTCTTGCTCATAGTGGCTGTTATCTGTAAATAGATGAGCAACCAAGCGGTCGTGTGCGGCCTCGTCCTTACGGCGCAGCATTGCAAGCAGTGTAGCATCTTCTATGCCACGGCGCTGTGCCTCCAATCGCATTCCCGGCCACGGTTCTCCCTCGCCGGGATAAACCAAAAAGGCATCGCCGCAGGGGAAGTTTGTGCCAATGCCGGTGTTGTTGGGGCAGCTGGTACCCTTGAAGGGGTCCATACCGATGGGAAAACGATTGAAGCCCCAGTGCAAAAAGCCTGCAATACGATTTTTTGCACAGCCCCAGTAAAGCAAACGGTTTTTAATCAAAGCGATGTCCAGAAAACGGTTTAACCAGTTGCCTTCCGGGCTGCAGCATACGTAAGTCCAAACTTCCTCACCTAAAGCGGTGAAACGGTCAAAGGCTTCTTTGTGTGCCTCATAGCCCACTGTGCAAGGGGACCATACATCAATACCACCGTAAAAACGGTCACTGTCAACAGCTTCGATAATGCGTGCATTAGGCAGGTAGCGCCGTACCAAAGAGGCTGCCAAATAGTACTGACGGCGGCGAGCTTCCAAATCTTCCTCAGTGCGAAAGTGAATATCGGGCTCGTCATGGATATGGAACAGGATTTTTTTATCCCAGCCGTACTTATGCAAAAACTCCGCCAGTGCCTTGAGGTATTCCAGTGTTAAGGCATAGCCTTCGGCACTTTCCAAATCCAAATCCGGTGCCATAGCGCAGCGGAAATGGCTGGTGTACATATCGGGCATACCGTTTGGCAAAAAACCACGGCTGAGCAAAGGTCCGATTTCCAGCGTATCCATGCCTTCTTCAAAGAAAATCTGAATCATGGGGCGCAGACGCTCGAAATCAAAGCGTGCCGGTTTACGAGAAAGAAGATAAGAGGGGTCCAGCTCCATAAAGAATACCGTTTGATGCATACGACGCATTAGTTTTACATACTTGCGCACCATGTCGTAATGCTCGGGGGTATTCTCCTTTAAGCCGTGGCAGCGAGCCATAGCCTCCAAACTGAACCAGTTGGTGACAGGAAAGTAGTTGTCGGGGCACGCCACAGCATATACTGCAACTTCAATATTGCACTGATAACCGTCTACTGTCAGTGTCAGATGGTAGGTCCCGGCGGCAAGGTCTGCGCTGGGAACCAAACAGAAATACATGGCAACAGTGCCGTTTTTTACGTCAATCCTGCCAGTGGGTGCAGGCACTAAGCAATCGTACACATCAAAAGGTGCCAGCTTTGTAGCATAGTCTGGCTTTTTGTCGGGACGTTGTTCCAACACCATAGCACCGCCCTGCTGCTGACCGTCACCGGTGTTGTATTCGACCGGAATTTCACGCAGGGCGAACCACTCGACCTGAAACCCAGTGCCGTCTAAAGCTGCCTGTACTTGTGCAGCATCGGTTTTCAGCAACAACTGGATACCGGGCTTGCCGTTGCACGGCATTGCCACGTGCAGCGTGTCAGGCAGCGGAGCTAACTCGGTGTCGGGGTATAAAAATTCTTCTCGGGCGGTCAAATACCCGTATCTGGGACAAGTATCCATACAGAACCTCCAAAGTGGGCTTATAAAATGGTGCTGAAAATGTGGTTGTGCTCCTCTTTACAGTCTTGACTGTGCGCAAACTGGATAACACCCTCGTAATGCTCGCCGTAGATAGGCTCTTCCATGGTGCTGGAACCGTAGCAGGGGATGGAGTAATCCAGCTGTGCCGCATTGATGATGGTGTTGTGGTGCATCTGAACATTTTTGCAGGAGGAGAAGAATCCTGCCAGTCGGGGGCAGTCCACAATAGTGTTATTGCAAATTTCAATATCGGTGAAAATGGGGTACTCGGTACGGCCCTGCGGCAGGTACACACCCATATAAATTACAGCCATCTGCCAAGCATTCAAATCGCAGTGGCGGATGATGTTGTTGCGAATGCACAGGTCGGTTACGCCCTGACCCTCGCTCCAACGGCTTTCGCAGCCGGTTTCAATCTGGATGGCAGCACCCTGAATGTTTTCAAACAGGTTGTTTTCTACCAGACCGTGGCTGCCCTGCAGCAATGCACCGCGTGCACGGTTGTTGGTAAAGCGGCAATTGCGGATGATGTAATAATCGGTATGGAACGTGCGATTAAAAATAACGCATTCCTCTTCCAGTCCTTCGGGAATTTCCTGCTCCAGCGTCAGGATGCAAGTACGGTCTTCGGGCTGGTAGGTAACAGCGGTTACACAGGAGGTATAACCGGTAGGAGAAAGGTCCGGGTGACGCAGCTCGATTTGGCAGCCTGCTTCAAACTGTAAGGCACTTTCAACGACACGAAGCGCCAGTAAGGTGTGGTTGTCCAAACGGCGAATACCCATGCTGGAGTTGTCGTGCAGATTGATGCAGTCATCACCTGCGCCGGAAAAGTCGCAGTCCTCCAGAATGAATTGTCCCTGAGAATTGCCCACGTGCAGGCAGTCGACAGAAACAGAAACGCTGCGTGCCGTGCCGGGGCGAGGCAAAATACGGCAGTGGTCAAAGTGCAGGTGATGCACGCCGCCGCTGCTGAAGAAGCCGGAGCCGGGGCAGCCATACAAGGTAATGTGGTCCAGCGTAATGTGGCTGCTGCGGCAGGTGCGAACAGCAACGCCATCGTATTCAAAATGGCGGAAGTTGTAGCACTGGCCAGCTGCAAAGTGTTTTGCAGCCCAAGCGGGATTGTGTGTAAAGATACGCAGCTGGTTGGGGGCAAGACGCTCCATTTTAGGCTCTAAAATATTACTGAGCTCACGCACCAGATGCTGCATTTCTTCGTCTGTGTTTGCATCGTCATCCAGATGGACGTGCTCGTTGCGATAGGGGCGGAACTCAATGCCGCCGGGGCAGCCCGGGGTATAACGCTTCGGGTCAAAAGGACCTACAATACGAATTTCCATGTCCACAGGTACTTGCTCGCAGCTGGGGAAGGTGACGTCAATGTAACTGCCGTCAGCCGCTACGTTGGTAAGCATACCAACACTGGCCAGAGGGGCGTGGTCCCAATCCCAGTCCAGAATCATATTTTTCATATGGATACGGGTGGAATTCAGAATGCTCCAGTAGGTGACAGGTGTATGGAAAATTAGCTCGCTGCCATTACCTTCGACGGTTAAATCCTGCAGGTCATACAAGGGCAGAAAGGTGTTTTCCGGCGCATCGTAAAAGTGGTAAATACCATACGGAATCTCCAGTACAGCACCGGGTTGCTTGCGGCAAGCGTCAATGGCCTGCCGGAAAGCCTGCGTGTTGCAGGCTTTGGGGGCAGTATCGGCACCAAAATCTTTTACATTTACAACCTGACCGCTTTGTACGGGCAAAGCGATTTGAATTTCCTGTGTAAAATGTTCCATAAAAATTATCCTTTCACGCCAGAAGACATAATGCTGGCTTTCAATTGCTTAGAGAAAATCAGGGCAACAATGATAACCGGCAAAACGGTAACCAGAGAAATACCCATCAATGCATTTTGCTTGGTACTTACGTTGTTGGAAATGTTATACAATGCAACGTTCAAAGTCCACAGGTCCTGACGCTCGGTCACCATCCATGCCCAGAAGAAGTCGTTCCAGTTACCCAGGAAGGTTTGCAGAGCAATCATAGAGATAATGGGCTTGGACAACGGCATGCAAATGCGGGTGTACAGGAAGAAGTTGGAGGCACCGTCCAAACGGGCTGCTTCAAAATAAGAACCGGGAATGCGGTCAAAGAAGCCCTTGAACAGATATACATAGAAGCCGTACGGATACAGGAACGGCAGCAGCAATGCAGCGTAGTTGTTGTAAGCGCCCATTTCACGATACATAATCAACTGCGGCAGCATGATGCTGACGAACGGAATCATCATAGCGCCTAAGAAGAACAGCAGTGCAAAGCGAGCTGCACGAGGGTTCATCAAACGGCTGATAACGAAACCGCAGATAGAGCAAAGCAAAACCTGCGAAATCATAGCAAAGCCGATAACCAGAATTGTGTTGCCGACAAAAGCCATAAAGCCGTAACGTGCAATGGTGGGGTTGCTGCTGTACATGTACTGGGGCAGTTTCATGTAGTGGACAAAGCTTTCCAGCAGCAGCATATTGTTCTTGGTGGTTTTGCAGGCGGTCAGCTCACCGGTCAGGGGGAATTTTTTAGCAAACACGGTATCCAGCTTTTCCATCGTCTCGGTTTGCAGAATTTCCGGTGCAGTGTGGCTGGTAAGGCCCTCTACGTTAAAGTCGTAGCCAATGATGTTAGATACACGCTGTGCACGGTCTTTGTAAAGCAGGGTCTGCGGCTTCAGGACAGTGCCTTCGTAAATGCCGTAGTCTTTCTCCATTTGCAGTTCAATCTGGTGCACACGAGAGTAGAAAATCGTTTTGCCGTTTTGTACACCGTAGAACTTGATTTCAAAAATAGATTCACGATCCAGTTTGGTGTAAATGCCAAACATAGCGCTAACCATGTCGTTTTGCAAGGCAGTTTCCAGCTCGCTTTCGCTGCCCTTAAAGTTCGAGTAATCTACGGTCATGCTCAGGGAGTGTGCAGGGTCCGGCAAAAGCTTGGGCGGAACATCATAAATTTTGATGTTATCCTTCATAGCATTGCTGATGGTTAGTACAAAAGGGAACAGAATCAGCAACATGGAAACAACCGTAATGATAACAGATGCGATTTTAAGGGAAAGGTCACCACGAGAAAGGCGAACCTTTTGAGATTTTTCTTTTTTCATGATGCTTACTCCCTTTCTGCGTTTTCAAAATGCATTTGCACAGCTGTCATTACCAGGACAACCAACATCAAAATAACAGATGCGGCAGAACCACGACCGTAGTTGTAATCACGGTTGAATGCATTATAAATGTAAATACCCTGTGTAGTAGAAGCACCGCTGGGGCCGCCTGCTGCAAACATATACGGAGCATCCAGCATTTGCATAGCCGTAGAAACGGACATAATCAACTGGATAAAAATGACAAAGCGAATGTTGGGCAGTGTGATGTACCACAAACGCTTCCAACCGGTGCAGCCGTCCAGTGAGGCAGATTCCATAATGTCGGGGGAGATGCCCTGAATTGCAGACAAGTACAGCAAAACAGCAATGCCGCCGCCGATAACACCGGGGAAGACAATACAGAACTTAACAAGTTCGGGGTCGCTTAACCAAGCTTGCGGCTCACCGCCAAACAGCTTGACAATCTGGTTAGCCACGCCGTAATCGGGGTGCCATACCCAGCGCCAAATGATAACGTTGATGGTGGTAGGAATCAGGGTAGGCAGCAAGTACATGGTAGAAATAGCATTCTTGCGCTTCAGCTCGTTCAGGGTCAAAGCCTGAATGATAGGAATAAAGAATGTCATTGCCAACTGCAAAAACAGGAAAATAAAGCTGTTTTTCCAAGCCTGCCAGTAGTACTCAGTTTGGAACATGGTTATGTAGTTTTCAAAACCTACAAACTCACCGGGCTGTTGGATAGGGTCGTAATTAAAAAAGGAAATATAAACGGCTTTCAGAATGGGATAATACTTAAGCCACAAGGTGAAAATCATGGGAATCAGAAGAATGAGCCAAGGCGTTATCTTCTGACGCAAAAAATAGCCGTGACCAAGCTTGTTTTTCATTGCATATAACACTCCTTTTCATTATTGCTTACATTGTAACAAAGGCATTGACTTAACAGAGATACACAAAATCAACATTTTGCAGCACAGATTTTTACTTTTTGCTCTGCATAGGTAAAAATGTGAATTTTGTGCACAAATGGTTAAAAAAATTACCCATGAGGGAAATTTTTGTGCATTCAAAACGGAAAAACAATTTGTTAAACTGGATTCATCGCAGAGAGATGCAGCGAGGCGTCTACTGAAAACAAATTCTATGAGGAGGAAAACATATGAGAAAAAGTAAGCGTTTGCTGGCTTTACTGACCTGCAGTGCAATGGCAGTGTCTATGCTGGCAGGTTGTGGAGCAGGCAGCTCCACCGCAGGTAAGCCTGAGGGCGATTCTGCCGCTTCCAACAGCACCGAGGAGCATGCTCCTGTTGAACTGACCCTGTGGGTTACCAGCCGTAACCAAGACGAGTTCCAGGCACAGCGTGAGCAGGCATTCTTGGATGAGCACCCCTGGATTACCTTGAACAAGGTTGTTAAAGAGGGCGACCCCGGCAACGAGTTCTATCAGGCAGTTGCAGCTGGTACTGCTCCTGACTGCATCAATGGTTCCTTTACCATGATGGACAAGTACATTTCCAGCGGTATCGTTACTCCGCTGAACAAGTATCTGGATAACTGGGATGAAACCAAGAATCTGGATAAGACTTATCTGGATATGTTTACCCGTGAGGGCAATGTTTACGGTGTGCCCAGCGAGGTTACCCCCATGCTGTTCGGCTACAACAAGGCTTTGTTTGAAGCAGCCGGCATTACCAATCCTCCCAAAACTTGGGAAGAAGCTCTGGAAATTGCTGAAGAGCTGAACAATCCTAATAATCAGGTTGCTGGCTACGCAACTCTGGCAGCAGAGTGGACCGAGTGGTTCTTCCAGTACTACGTATGGCAGGCTGGCGGCGATTTGACCAAGCAGAATGAGGACGGCACCGTTGAGCTGACCTTTACCGATCCTGCTGTCATCGAGGCTGCTAATTACTACCAGCAGCTGTCCGGCAAGAAGGTTCTGCCCAGCGACCGTACTTTGAAGTTCGGCGATTTGCTGGAGCAGTTCAGCAAGGGCAAGATTGCTATGATGCCTTTCGCAGTTGACTGGGTTATGGACGTTGCAAACCGTGGCATGGATCTGGACGATCTGGGCCTGTGCCTGCCTCCCGCTGGTCCTTCCGGCAAGTCCGCAACTGCTATCGCAGGTGCTTGCTGGGTTATCAATGCAAACACCACCCCCGAAAAGCAGGATGCTGCTTGGGAGTACATTAGCTTCATGCAGAGCAAGGAAGAGCGTTCTCTGTACTTTGAGAACCTGGCAAGCAAGGGCGCAATCGCTCCCATTACCATTCCCCGTACTGATATGAGCATTACCGACTTTACCGACTTCCCCGAAGAGTGGGAGCCCATCCTGTCCAGCGTTGGCGAAATCGGCCGCTTGGAGTTCTACGGCAAGGCTGACTTTGGTGCATACGTAGACCGTGCAGTCCAGAAGATTCTGGCAGATCCCAATGCAGATCCTGCAAAGGAATTTGGCGATGCACAGGCTTTGGCAGAAAAGGAAGCTCTGGCAAAGTTCAACGACGCTAACAAGAAAGCTTAAATTATTGCCTGTATAACAAAGCAGGGCACGAAAGTGCCCTGCTTTGTGTTGTTCTCTGTGGTAGATAATGGTACAATAAAAAAAGAGCCGTTTAATAGATGAGGTGACGTGATGAGTATAAAACATCAGCTAAAGCGGGGGATAAACTGCTTGGTTGCGCAGCTGCGCAAAGTGAATATATTTCCACGCCTTTTGTTGGTGTTTTCTACTTTATTGATTGCGTCAACAGTTTTTATCACTTTTTTTAATCAAAAAAACTATGCAGCAGAGGCTGAAACCAATGCGGTAAAATATCTTTCGATTCTTGTACAGAATGCATCGTTGGAATTAGTGCAGGAAAAAGAACAGATAGAGCTGGGGCTATTGCCTTTTATACAAAATGAAAACGTACTGCACGCAATTAGTGAGAATAACGAGTTGTATGGGAGCGAGCAGCCTGACGATGTAAAAACGCAGGAAAAAATGCGGAAAAATCGTTATATGATAGAGCAGACACTTCGCTCGGTGAAAAATAATGTAAACGGAGTAAAGGCTGCGCTTTTTGTAACAGAGAATGCCCAGTACCAGATGCTTGCCGAAAAGGAAGGTGCGTCTACTCCGTATATTCGCAATTTGGACGAATTTCATAAAAGCGAAATTTATCAAAAAGCAGTAGCAGCACAAGGGTATCCCTCTTGGCGAGATTCCGTGAAAGATACGTCGAATTTGATTTATGAAAATAAAATGGACGTGGTTGGTATTTTAGGCTGTGTAACGGTGTCTTGCCAAGTGTATGAGCCTGCAACCAGAAAGCCGCTGGGCGTTCTTGTGTGCTGCGTGTATCCCCAGCACTTTACAGAGATGCTCAGTAAATATTCCAGCCAAGACGGCGGCAACACCTTTATTGTGGGCGAAAACGGTTTGGTGGAGGGCATCTCCGCCAGCCTTTCGGCACCGCCGTTTTTGCGCCAAAACAACACGTTTATACAGCGTGTGTTTTCCCAGCATCAAGGCAGCTTGCTGTTGGAATCACAAGGGCAGCAGCTGCTGGTGAACTACTGCGGCGAAAAGGGTTTTCCAATCCATATCGTAAACCTTACCTATCGTGACTACGCATTGCAGACAGTGCGGCGTATTAGCAGGCTGAGCTTTGTGGTTTTGGGCGTAGTTATTGCAATCGGTGCATTTGGCTTCTATTTGGCGGCAGTTAGTATTTCTCGCCCTGTGAATCGCTTGATTTATGCCATGAAGCGTGTAGGTGCAGGCGACTTTTCGGCAGTATATAAGGCAACAAGCCATGATGAGATTGGACTCTTATGTGGGGAGTTCGACCTGATGGTGGCAGATATGAAAAAGCTGATTGACCAAGTGTACGTGGCAGAAATTCGAGAAAAGTCGCTGGCCTTGGGCGAAAAAACGGCACAGCTCAATGCCTTACAGATGCAAATAAGTCCGCATTTCCTATATAATACACTGGATATGATTCGTTGGCAGTGTATGTACGACAGCGGGGGCGAAAGTGCAGCTTCCGATATGATTGAAAAGTTCTGCACACTATTGCGTATGACCATTAAGGGCGACCAAAAGAAGGAAACTGTGCAGGAAAGTCTTTTGCATGCGGAAACGTACTTGGAGGTCGTAAACTTCCGCCATACAAATAAAATCCAATTAAACACAAGGATTTCTTTTGACCCGACAGCTTACTTGTTACCGTGCCTTTCGTTGCAGCCGATACTGGAAAATGCAATACGGCATGGATTTTCCGGGGAAGAAATGGCGGACAGCAGCATTTTTATTGTTGGCAGCTTGGATGGAAACGGCAATATGCAGCTTCGTATATCTGATAATGGACATGGTATGTCCGAAGAACAACTGGAAGCACTTCGGGCAAGCATGGAAAACAGCGAGCTGACAAAGAATAGTATCGGTTTGCAGAATGTGAATCAGCGCTGCAAATTGTGCTACGGTCAAAATTACGGCATTCAGATTGAAAGTGAGCCGGGTGTGGGAACGGAAGTTGTGCTTACTGTTCCGGCCGAACCCGCAGTACATGAGGGAGGGAAACCTATTGTATAAGGTCTTACTGGTAGATGACGAGGAAATGGTCACACAAGGACTAAAACGCTTTGTACCATGGGAAGAAGAAGGCTATACCGTTGCAGGTACAGCTACGAGTGTGGCACGGGCGCTTGTCTTTTTGGAAAGTGAATCCGTTGACTTAGTTATTACAGATATCCAAATGCCGGTGCAGAATGGATTGGATTTGATTCGGATTTTGAAAGAAAAATATCCGCATATAAAAGCAGTGATTCTTTCGGGATACAGCGAGTTTTCGTATGCACAGCAGGCACTGCGTTTAGGTGCGGTTGATTACCTTACAAAGCCAATCAACTTTGGCACAATGCGAAGCGTGCTGCAAAAAGTGCGGGAAACACTGGACGAAGAAAAGTGCCAAATAGGCGACGACCGAATGCGTGAAGTTTTGGTACATACCCTGATTATGAACTTTGCCAATGGTTATCCGTATGACGAAGCACGTGCGGCAACCTGCTTGAACACAGGCTGCCCGATTACCGTTGTGCGTGTGTCATCCCGTGAAAAAGAACCCTTGCCGGAATCTCTGGTGGAGCGCTTCAAAGCACAGTTTAGTCCGTGCCAAGTAGTTTTTCAGGGCGGCGAGGAGATTCTTGCCGTATTGGAAGGCGTACAGTGCCTTGCTGAGCTGAGCAAGAAACTAACAGAATTCGTAGAACAACTGGATTATACCGTGCCGCTTTGCATGGGCGTTTCGGAGCAGCAGCCGGGCTATGCTGCGCTGCGTGTAGCAGCACTGCAGGCTGCAAAAGCAATGCGCTACCAAAATGCCCGCAGCGGAACAGGTGTTATGCTGTACGAACAAGTGCGCAAAATGTTTGTAAGTTCCGAAGAAAATTCAGATGAAGTGATTCGTGAACTGGTAGAACTGCTGGCAGCGCCGGAAAAGCGGGAACAGTTGATTCCGGAGTTTTCCAGTGCGCTTGCATCAATGGAAACCAAGGTTGGCTTTACGATGGAAAAAGCACAGCATTTTTGCATTGAGTTTTTGGTAGAACTGGATGCGTCTGTGGAACGCCTGGCAATACCGGACTATGCACGGCATGTCCAATTAAGCGAGGTGCTGATGGAGGTTTTGGCAGCAAAGAATATGCCGGAAATCAGCGGGGGCGTAACACGCTATTTGCAACAGTTGATTGCTAAAATACTGCAAATGGATGAAGCCAAAATGGCTGGTGAGCTGATTGACCGAATCAAAGATTATATTCAGGAACACTATGCAGAAAACCTTACCTTGGCGGTACTTTCGGAAGTGTTTTTTGTCAGCCCGGTATATTTAAGCCGGTTGTTTAAGCGCAAAACAGGTACAAATTTTGTGGAGTATTTAACCGATTTGCGTATGGAAAAGGCAAAAAGCTTTTTGCAGGACCCAAGTTTGAAGGTGTACCATGTGGCGGAAATGGTAGGCTACGAAAACCCACGCTATTTTGCACGTCTTTTTAAGGAAGCAACGGGGTATGTGCCGCAGGAGTACCGGACCATGCTGCAAGGTGCGAATGCCTAATAAATGTATCTATATGAATGATGGCGCAATTTTGTGCCGTTTGCAGTTGACCGAAAATTGCGGCTGGTGCGTACGGTTGCTGCAAGGAAAATGCGTTGCGAGGTTGACATTTATCGAAATTAGGGGTAAAGTTAATATTCCCTTGGCAAGCAGTTTGAATGCTTGCTGAGGGGACGAACAAAAAGCAGATAGATCGACGGAGAGTAATGATGTCGGTCTATTTTTTTGCTGCTAAGAAGGAGGAAGAGTATGACTTACTCACAACTCTGTATCCTAATTACCATTCTGGTATATCTGGCCGGAATGTTGTGGATTGGCTTTATTTGCGGAAAAAAGTCTTCGGATACAGTAGGCGATTTTTATTTGGGCGGCCGTAAGTTAGGCCCGATTGTTACGGCGATGAGTGCGGAAGCATCCGACATGAGTAGCTGGCTGCTAATGGGATTACCGGGCTTGGCTTACCTGTACGGTGTAACAAATGCAGGCTGGACGGCAATCGGTTTAGCAGTTGGTACGTATGTTAACTGGCTGCTGGTAGCAAGACGCATTCGCTGCTATTCCCAGCATCTGGATGCTATCACGTTGCCGGATTTCTTTTCCAAACGTTACGGCGGTAATAAGTGGTTGAACGGTTTAGCAGCCATTATGATTGTGGTGTTTTTTATTCCGTACACAGCATCAGGTTTTGCAGCTTGCGGAAAATTGTTTGCAAGCCTGTTTGGCGTACCCTACCATGTGGCGCTGATTATAAGCTCCGTTGTAATTGTGGGATATTGTACTTTGGGCGGATTTTTGGCCGCTAGCCTGACCGACCTTGTACAGAGCGGAGTTATGACCATTGCAATTATTATCATTTTGGGCTTTGGTACTTATATGGCCGGCGGCTTAGATGCTGTTATTGCAAATGCACAAAACTTACCGGGTTTTCTTTCCTTGACAGAACAATATGTTCCGGGCTCCGGAGCAGAGCCGTATTCGGCATTGGCTATCTTCTCTGCGCTGGCTTGGGGTGTAGGCTATTTTGGTATGCCGCACATTTTGCTGCGCTTTATGGCAGTTAGCGACGCTGCAAAGTTAAAAATCTCCCGCCGCATTGCAAGTGTGTGGGTTGTTATTTCGCTTGCGGTTGCAGTTGCAATTGGTGTTATCGGTAATGCAATGTCAGCCGCAGGCGTAATCCCGCAGTTGTCGGGCGCAAATTCCGAAACCTTGGTCATCAATATTTCTTCGCTGCTAAGCAGATACGGAATTTTAGCAGCTATCATTGCAGGCGTTATTATTTCTGGTATTTTGGCGGCTACTATGTCTACTGCGGACTCGCAGCTGTTGGTAGCGTCGTCCAGCGTTTCGCAGGATTTGATGCAGGGCAGTTTTGGCATAAAGATTCCGGAAAAGAAATCCGTTTGGGTAGCCCGCATTACAGTGGTACTGATTGCCATGCTGGGTGTTGCTATTGCTTTTGACCCCAATAGCTCTATCTTTGAAATTGTTTCGTTTGCGTGGGCAGGCTTTGGCGCTACATTTGGCCCGGTTGTGCTGTTTTCGCTTTTCTGGAAGCGTGCTAATCATCAAGGCATTTTAGCAGGTATGCTGTCCGGCGCTGTGGTGATTTTCTTCTGGAAATATGTAGTGCGTCCGTTGGGTGGTGTATGGGATATTTACGAGCTGCTGCCCGCATTTGTACTGGCATCGGTCGCTATTGTGGTTGTAAGCCTGCTAACACCTGCACCCAGTAAACAGGTTCAGCAGGAGTTTGAGGAATATATGACCTTGACCAAAAATGTTTAAGGCATGTAACGCTGTACTAAGATAATAGAAAACCGACAGACCGTTTTAGCGGTTTGTCGGTTTTTTTATGTAATACATTGGTTGTAAAGTAAGAGAATATACCATTGAATCGGTTGCTGGAAATTATATAGGGGTGGGGGGTATATGAAATAAATACTCGAATAAGTGCGAATAAACATAAAAAAGTGATAAAAATAGAATATACCCATTGACGCAGTAGGAATTGTGTGCTACTATCTAAATACCCCTAGGGGGTATAAGCGGAGGTGAAACCATGGCGGAGAAAAAAGATATGGTTTGCGAGTGCTGCAAAACAAAGCACCGTGAAGAAAAAGAGTATAAAGATTTGATTCGTCGCTTAAACCGTATTGAAGGCCAAGTACGGGGCGTACGCAATATGGTGGAAACCGACCGGTATTGTGTGGATATCCTTACACAGGTGAGCGCTATTACTGCGGCGCTCAATGCTTTTAACAAGGAGCTGCTGAGCCAGCACATTAAAAGCTGTGTGGTGCACGATATTCAGAACGGAAAGCAGGAAACAGTGGACGAGCTGTGTGCAACCCTGCAAAAGTTGATGAAGTAAGGAGGCGGAAGTATGCAGAAATTTTCTGTTACAGGTATGTCCTGCGCTGCCTGCAGCTCCCACGTGGAAAAGGCTGTGGCGGCGGTTCCGGGCGTAACCAGTGTTTCGGTCAGCTTGCTGACAAATTCTATGGGTGTGGAGTTTAACGCTCCTGCCACGGAGCAAAGTATTTGCGAGGCGGTAGCAGCTGCCGGCTACGGTGCAAAACCGGAGTCCGCAACACAAACACCCTCTCCGGCAGCAGCACGAGATGCGCTGGAGGACCACGAAACACCTAAGATGATACGTCGATTGATTGCCAGCACGGTGCTGTTGATTCCGTTAATGTATGTGTCGATGGGCGTTGTTATGTGGGGCTGGCCTGCACCTGCAGGTTTTGCCCAAAACCCTATGGCAGTTGCATTATATCAATTGCTGCTGACGGGTCTGGTTATGATTATTAACCAGAAGTTCTTTATTAGTGGATTTCAGGGGCTGATGCACAAAGCGCCTAATATGGACACATTGGTAGCAATGGGCAGCGCAGCTTCCTTTATATATAGTACGGCGGTTTTGTTCCAGATGGTTGATGCCGTGTGGAAGGGCGATGCTGCATTTGCAGCACATCGTATGCACGACCTGTATTTTGAATCGGCAGCCATGATTTTGACTCTGATTACTGTGGGCAAAACACTGGAAGCACGCAGTAAGGGCAAAACGACGAATGCCATTAAGAGCCTGATGGACCTGGCCCCCAAGACTGCTTGTGTGCGTCGTGATGGCGAAGAAACCGTTGTTCCTGTAGAGCAGGTTCAGGTGGGCGACCTCTTTGTAGTACGTCCCGGCGAGAGTATCCCGGTAGACGGTGAGGTTGTAGAAGGCGAAAGCGCAGTGAATGAAGCTGCCTTGACCGGCGAGAGCCTGCCTGTGGATAAGGAAGTTGGCAGCTTGGTAAGCGCAGCTACCTTAAACCAGAACGGCTTTTTGGTTTGCCGTGCTACCCGAGTAGGCGGCGACACTACCCTTTCTCAGATTATTCGCATGGTGGAAGACGCCTCTGCAACCAAAGCTCCTATTGCTAAAATTGCAGACCGTGTATCCGGTGTTTTTGTTCCGGTGGTTATCGGTATCGCGCTGGTTTCCTTTGCGGCATGGCTGCTGGCAGGCCAGACCTTTGGCTATGCGCTGGCACGTGGTATCAGCGTTTTGGTTATCAGCTGCCCCTGTGCATTGGGCTTGGCAACACCTGTTGCTATCATGGTTGGCAGCGGTCAGGGTGCAAAGCACGGCATTTTGTTTAAGACGGCTGCCGTATTGGAAGCAGCCGGCAAGACGGATATTGTGGTACTGGATAAAACCGGTACGGTTACTGAGGGTAAACCCGGCGTAACGGATATTCTGCCTGCACAGGGCGTAGAGGAAAACCGCTTGTTGGAGCTGGCTGCTGCGCTGGAAGCAAAGAGCGAACACCCGTTGGCACGTGCAGTATGCGAAGAAACGACAAATCGTGAAATTGCAGTATTGGAAGCAGCGAGCTTTTCCGCACTGCCGGGCCATGGTGTACAGGGTCAGGTAGAGGGGAAAATCGCATTCGGCGGCAACGCAGCCTTAATGCAGGAAAAGGGCTTGCTGACAGACCGCTGGCAGGAACTGGGCGAAGCATTGTCCGAGCAAGGTAAAACTCCCTTGTATTTTGCATGGGATAATAAGCTGGTAGGCATTATAGCTGTAGCTGATGCGCTGAAGGCTGATAGTAAGGATGCCGTAGCACAGCTGAAGAATATGGGTGTGCACGTTGTAATGCTGACGGGTGATAACCGCCGCACTGCGGATGCAATTGGTAAGCAGGTTGGCGTAGACCACGTGATTGCTGATGTGCTGCCCGGCGATAAAGAAGCTGTTGTGCGTATGCTGTCTAAGTACGGTAAGGTTGCAATGGTAGGCGATGGCATTAACGATGCACCTGCGTTAACGCGTGCAGATGTTGGTATTGCAATTGGCGCCGGTGCTGACGTTGCCCTGGATGCAGCAGACGTAGTTTTGATGCGTTCTACCTTGATGGACGTGGCAGCCGCCATGCGTTTGTCCCGTCAGGTACTGCGCAATATCCACGAAAACCTGTTCTGGGCATTCTTCTATAATACAATTGGTATCCCAGTAGCAGCAGGCCTGCTGATTCCTATTTTTAATATTGCGCTGAACCCGATGCTGGGTGCAGCTGCCATGAGTTTGTCCAGCTTCTGCGTTGTAACAAATGCATTGCGTTTGAACTGGTTCGATTTGCGTGATACCCGTCATGATAATCGTAAAAAGGCGATTCCTGTACCGCAGTATCTGATTGATTTGAAGCAGGAAGCACCTTGTAAATTACAAACCCCGGCACAACAGCCGGAAAATAATAATACGGAGGAAACTACTATGAAAACAATCCATATCGAAGGCATGATGTGCATGCACTGTGTTGCTCACGTAAAGCAGGCTTTGGAGGCTCTGCAGCTGAAGGTTGACGTTGACTTGGAAAAGGGCATTGCAACTGTTACCGGCGATGCTACCGACGAAGCTCTGACTAAGGCTGTCGTTGATGCAGGTTATAAGGTAACCGGCATCGAATAAGGCGTTTCAAGTTCAAATGTAGGAAACTTGCTTAGGCAAGAGCCTGTATAGAAAAAAGAGTGCCGATGGGATGTTATATCTCATCGGCACTCTTTTTATAATTTTTTGCTTCAAAGTGTTACAGAAAAGGCAGCGGGCAATACCGGCTGCAATAGCGGCACGATGTCGTGCAGCAGGCAGTTTTATATTACTCTTTTTCCTTCTCTTTCAGGTCACGGCAGCGGGCACAAGTACCATACAAAATACTGCCATTGCATTCCAGAGAAAAGCCGTGGCTGGACATCAGGTGTTCACGGAATTCATCCATAAAGCCACAATCTAAATGATAGATTTGCCCGCAGGATACACATTTAAGATGCAGATGCTGCTGGCAGTGGGCACCCTCGTCTACATACTGAAAAACAGCTTTTTCGCCCTTGTCCGCAACGTATTTCATGATACGGTTTTCTGCGGTCAATTTATCCAAATACCGGTACACGGTGGTTGGGCTGGTAGGCAAATCTGCGTCGTCTAAGTACTGCAAAATATTAGCGGCGGATACTGCGTGGCGGCGATTCTCCTGCAAATAGCGCAAAATCAATTGTCGGGTCTTAGTGTTGTACCCATTACTCCGAGGCATAATACAGCTCCTTTTTCCAAGAATCATTCAATATCTTCTATGTTTTCAACACCACGATGCTCATTATCAATTGTGACTTGCGCCTCATCCAACGCTAAGAAGGGGTAGCCGTCAACAGACACAATGCGTAAAATACCCTGTACGTCAATCCAGTCACCATCTTGGGCGGTAAAACCTTCCGGGGGCACAATTTGCAGTCCTAATAAGCCGGCATCTTCATCGTCGCAGTCAGGACCCAAGCGATATACAAAGTGGGTTGTGATGCCCAAGCCTTCCGGCTTTTCCATCAAATACATTCCCTGAATCCGCACGCTTTTTTCAAGGTATAATTCTGGTGTTTGGGAAAGCTCATGTACTAGCTGCGCATAGTTTTCCTCTGTTACATTGATTAAGTTCGGGTCCGGGGTGGGGGTTGGTGCTTCGGGCGTCGCTGTAGGAGAAGGCACAGGTTCTTCCGAGGGCGCAGGCGTGGCAGCAACAGGCGTTGCAGTAGGGGTGGCAGTAGGCTGTGCGGTAGGTGCAGCCGAAGCGGCAGGCTCCTTGCCACAGCCTGCTAATAAAAGAACACTTACGATTAAAGCGGGCAGTAACCCTTTCGTATAAAACTTTTTCATATTGTCTCCTTACTTTGTAAGAACGTGGTGATTCTTGCAGTTTGAGTATACCACAAACCGGAAATAGGAAATAGTGTGAAAAGATGGAAATTCTATTAAATGATAGCAATAGGGTAGGAATAGCAGCTTGAAGAGAATAAAACTGGTTGATGTATAACAAATATCGCCCCAAAAAGGCAGAATAAGGGCGCTGATTGCAGTTTTGCTATAAGTGAAATGTAGATTTCTGGAAAAACTGTACTTTTAGTAGAAAAGTAAACGGTTGTCTTTTTTTTAGCATTTCATTACAGAATTTGTCTGGATTTTTGCAAAGTGCTGTGTTATAATCCTTGAACAGTGCAGATGAAGCACTGTGTAAAATTGAGTAAAAAGTAGTATATTTTGACGAATGGAGAAAACGATTATGAAAAAGCGTATTGTTGCAATTGCATTGACTATGACTATGGCACTGTCTCTGGCAGCTTGTGGTTCTAACGGCGCAGCTGAGGGCACTACCGGCACCGGCACTGCTACCGGCTACAACGACGGCAAGGTTACTGTTACCCTGACTGTTAACGAGGGCAAGGTTGTTGACGCTAAGGTTGAAGGCGAAGAGCAGACCCCCGAAGTTGGCGGCAAGGCTATGGAAGAAATGGCTAATGCTATGATCGAGAGCGGCTCTATTGAGGTTGACACCGTTGCTGGTGCAACCATTACTTCTGACGCTGTGCTGGAAGCTGCTGCAGCTGCTATGGAGAGCGCATCTGCTCAGAACTAATTTTTTGAACGGCTAACTGTTTCATTTAGCAGCTTGAAGTTAAGAAGGAGACTAAGGACCATGAAGAAGCGCATTGTTTCGATTTTGCTGGCTACATCCATGATGCTGTCTCTGGCAGCCTGTGGCGCTGGCGCTAAGGGTACCACCGGTACCGGCACCGCTAAAGGTTATGGCGGTGAGATTTCCGTTACTCTGACTGTTGAGGATGGTGTTATCACTGAAGCTAAGGCCGAAGGTAAGGAAGAAACCGATACCGTCGGCGGTGCAGCTTTGGGTAAGTTGACCGAGGCCATGGTCGAGGGCAACACCATCGCAGTTGACACAATTGCAGGTGCAACTATCACATCGAAAGGTGTGCTGGAAGCGGCTGCAGCTGCTTTGGAAGCAGCTGGTCTGACTGCAGATGATTTGAAGAAAAACGAAAATAATAACGCAGCAACTGATGCTGTCTACGATGCTGACATTGTTGTTGTTGGTGCAGGCGGCGCAGGTATGACTGCTGCAATCACTGCTGCGGACGCAGGCAAAAAAGTTGTTATTTTGGAAAGCCAGGCACTGGTAGGCGGTAACTCCAAGTTGGCTACCGGCGGCATGAATGCTGCGGATACCCCCAATCAGGACGCTAACGAGTTTGGCGAAGCAGCCGGCGTAGAAAAAGTGCTGGAAGCTGCTAAAAAGTATCAGGATAACGAAAAAATTACCGATTTGGCTAAGACTGTTTCGGAGCAGTGGGCTGCTTATCAGGCAAAGCCTGAAGGCTACTTTGATTCTGTCGAGCTGATGGAGCTGGATACCTTGGTCGGCGGTAAGGGCATCAACAACCCTGCGCTGGTTGACGCTTTGTGTTCAAACAGTGCTGGCGCTATCGAATGGCTGAAGTCCATCAATATCGACCTGTCTCAGGTTGGTGCTTTTGGCGGCGCAGCTGTTAAGCGTATCCATAAGCCTGTTAATGACGAAGGCAAGACTGTTGCAGTTGGCTCTTACATGATTCCTCGTTTGGAGGAAAACTGCAAGTCTCGTGGTGTCGAGATTTTGATGGAAACCACCGCTAAGGAAATTCTGGTAAACGACGGCGCTGTTGCAGGCGTTGTTGCTACCGGCAAAAACGGCGAAACGGTTACTGTGAATGCTAAGGCAGTTATCTTGGCTTCCGGCGGTTTTGGTTACAATTCCGAAATGGTTATTAAGCATGCTCCTCAGTTGGAGGGCTTTATGTCCACCAACGCTCCCGGTGCTATGGGTCAGGGCATTGAAATGGCTGCCGCTATCGGCGCAAACACCGTTGATATGGACCAGATTCAGATTCACCCCACTGTTCAGTTCGATTCTGCATCTTTGATTACCGAGGGCCTGCGTGGTGACGGTGCTATTCTGGTCAACGCAGAGGGCAAGCGCTTCATTGATGAAGTTGGCACGCGTGACGTTGTTTCCGCAGCTGAAATTGCACAGCCCGGCGGATACAGCTGGCTGGTTGTGGACCAGGAGATGGTAGATAACTCTGCCGTTATCCAGGGCTATATCAAGAAGGGCTTTACCTTTACCGGTAAAACTATCGAAGAACTGGCAGCTGCCATCGAAGTTTCTCCCACTGCTTTGGCAGAAACTTTGAACAACTGGAACAGCTATGTTGAAGCTAAGAATGACCCCGAGTTTGGTCGTACCAGCTTTGTTAAGCAGTTGGCTGAGGGCCCCTACTATGCAATCAAGGTTACCGCTGGTGTTCACCACACCATGGGCGGCTTGGAAATCAACGATAAGACCGAAGTGCTGAACACTGAGGGCAAGGTGATTCCCGGCTTGTTTGCAGCTGGCGAGGTCACCGGCGGTGTCCACGGCGCAAACCGTTTGGGCGGCAACGCTGTTGCTGACTTTACCGTCTTTGGCCACATTGCAGGCGAAAGCGCAACCGCTTATGTTGGTTAATTGGGCATAGCATAAATAAGTAAATGCGGCACCTGACGTATGTAGTCAGGTGCCGCTTTTTGTTGCTTTGCAGCTTTTACTTTGCTACACTTTACATAGCACCAAGTTTACATAAGGGAGAGAAATATATATGACAGAGGTAGTTGCTGCTTTAATTTGGGACAAAAACCGGTTTTTAGCTTGTCAGCGCCCCGAAAATAAGGCCCGTGGTTTGTTATGGGAGTTTGTAGGTGGTAAGGTCGAGCATGGCGAAAGCTTTCCACAAGCACTAATCCGGGAGTGTAAAGAAGAACTGGATGTGACGATTTCCGTGGGGGATGTCTTTATGGAAGTAACACATGAATATCCGGACCTTACCGTTCACTTGACACTGTTTCACGCAAAAATTGTGCAGGGAACACCCAAAATGCTGGAGCATAATGATATTCGATGGATTACACCGGAGGAAATCGACCAGTATGATTTCTGCCCGGCCGATGTAGTTATTTTGGAAAAACTGAAAGCAGAGTATACAAAGTAAAGATTTGTGATAGCTTAAAATAAAAAGGCACAGCCCTTCCGTTTTATCGGAAAGGCTGTGCCTTTTTTAGAAAAGGAGGAGAGGTAATAAAATAGAAATGTATAAGCTTTAACATTCAAGCGAGCCAAGACCGATGCACAAACCGCTGCGACGGTCGAACAGCATGATACTGTTGCTGGAAATATTCAGCTTAATGTGTGAGCCGATTTTGAAAAGCGTGTTACCAAACACAACACTTGTCAGCAGAAAATCACCAATACGGATTTTTACCGTAGATTCCATACCGGTAGGCATTGCGCCGTAAATCTCACCGTCGAGCGCACCATCCGGTGTAATAGCAAAACATTCGGGGCGAATGCCAAGTACCAGATTTTCGTTGGTCAGCTCAACTTCCTCTGCCAAGGAGGAATCTTCCTCCACAACTTTGGCAATGTGGTAATGGAATGGCTCGTCCTTGTTGCTCTTTTCCACAAAGTTCTTTTGTGAGGCCTTCTGCTTGTGCTCTTCGGCAGCCTGTGCAGCTGCATTGTCACGGTCGGTAAACCATTGCGGCAAATCGAGCGGAGTTGCCGGACAGAAATGCATTTTAGTGCCGCCCAGTGCGGTAAGGGCAATGCGGCCATCTGCTTGCTGCGAGCCTGTTGCCTCCACAAAGTTGATAGAAGGATTGCCCACAAAGTCGGCAGCAAAAAGGTTTGCAGGATGGTTGTATACGTTTAACGGGGCATCATATTGCTGAAGCACGCCGTTGTTGATAAGGCAGATGCGAGTTGCCAGTGTCATAGCCTCCATCTGGTCGTGTGTAACGTATACAAAGGTAGAACCGGTTTCTACGTGCAGGCGCTGCAGCTCGTAACGCATTTCCAAACGCAGTTTAGCGTCCAGATTGGAAAGAGGCTCGTCCATAAACAGTACAGAGGGTTCGGGGGCAAGGGTACGGGCAATTGCCACACGTTGCTGCTGACCGCCGGAAAGCTCAGCAGGGTAGCGGTCCATAAACATACCGATTTTTACAATACGGGATACACGGCGTACCGACAGGTCGATTTCTTCCTTGGAAAGTTTACGTACGGTACGTACAACCTGACTGTTTTGCGTTACCTCAAAGTTTTCGTTTAAGGACTGTGTTTTCCGTGCGTTTTCTACCTTGGCATGCAAGGCGTTGATTTCATTGGACAAATCTTTCTTTTGCTCCAAATGATACCCCATCAGCTTTTTAGCGGTATAGATGGAGATAGTGAAAGTATCAATCAGCTTGATTTGAGCTTTCTTTTCGTCCAGCCGTCCTTTTTTATCACGGCAATCTTCCAGAATTTCCACAACGTCTTCCGGATGAGCTAAAATTTCCGCCAGACGTGCATTGCTGCGAGCATCAAAGTCGATTTTGGGGAGTTCTTCCTTAATGTTGGAAAGGCCGAATGCAATGTTATTGTAAACGGTCATGTTGGGCCACAATGCGTAGTTTTGAAACAAAAAGCCAACCTTACGTTTATTGGCAGGAATATTGATGCCCTGCTCGCTGTCAAAAACTACATTGTCACCAATGGTGATGCGGCCTGATGTGGGAGTTTCCAAACCGGCAATCATGCGCAGCGTGGTAGTTTTGCCACAGCCGGAAGGTCCCAGCAAAGTAACAAAAGCATTATCATCAATTACCAGATTCAAATCATCGACGGCGTAAAATTTACCCCATCTTTTTGTAATGTGTTCAAGTTTAATTTCAGGCATTGTACTAACCTCCAATTCCCTTATCCAGGCTGGCACCGGTTATCTTGTTTACAAGTGTATTGAATATCAAAATAGTGATAATCAAAATCAGGTTGATACCACTGGAGAATGCATATAGACCCATTTCGTCGAAGTAATCCAGCGCAGTGGAAAGGATAAAGCCCTGACCGCACAACAGCATAAACAGCGAAAGCTCACGCAAACAGGTCATGAAAGGAAGCATATATCCGCTGATGATAGAGGATTTTTGGATGGGAATGATAATATGCGTCATGCGCTTAATCCACGGGATGTCCTGAATGATTGCAGCTTCCTCGATTTCACCGGACAGCTGCAGCATGGAGTTCAGCGAGCTGCGGCTTGCAAAAGGAATGTATTTAATGGTACCAACAATAATCAGCAGGGTGTATGTGTTAAACAAATTTATATGCTCGTTGGAGAACAGGATAAAGAATGCTACACCAACAGCAATAGACGGCATCAAATATGGCAGGAATGCCACACTGTTTACATAGTTTGCCCACTTGCTGCGCCGCTTTTTTGCTACCGCATAGCCAATCAAAGTACCAATGCTGCCTGCCAGCAATGCGCAGCAGATAGAAACCAGCATGGTGCCCTTAAAGGCGTTCCAAATGGTTTCGTTATACAGAATACCCTTTTGACCATACATACCGTTTTCGGTGATATTTTCAGCAGTTGTCCACCACTTGGTGGTTAGGTTGCTGGGATCGCCTGTATACAGGAACGAGTAGTCGCCGGGGTTGGGCAGGAAGGTTTCAAATGCAAAGGAAGCAATCGGGAAAATACTGGTAAAGAAGGTTAGTACAACCAACAGAATGGCGATAATGTATTTACCGACTTTGCCCAGATTGATTTTAGAAATCTGCCCGGATTTACCAGTAACGGTGGTGTAGCTCTTACGGCTTTGCAAGGACATTTGGTTCAGGAACATAATTGCCACACCAAACAGCATCATGATGATAGCAAGGATGCTGGCTTCGCCTGTGTATTTGGAGTTCATGGAAACATATTTGGTAGATAAGGTGGTCAGGCCCAAGTAATGTGGTACCGGGTAAGAACCCATAGAGCTGCCAAACACCAGCAAAATAGTAGAAAGGATTGCGGGCTTTACCATAGGCAGTGTAATGCGCCACATGGTTTTCCATTTGGGGGTATCCAAAATGGTTGCGGCCTCCTCCAGGTTGGCATCCATATTGCGGAAGATGCCGCCAATCAGGATATAAGCAAAAGGAGCGTAGTGCAGGCCTAAAACGATTAAGCTGGGGAAAAGGCCTTTGCACCACCACAAGGGCATATGGATACCAAAGGTTGCAGCAAGCAATCCGTTGGATGTGCCCGTAACTGCATTGGAGTTAAACAGGTTTTGCCACACAATAGCCAATGTCCACTGGGGCATGATATAAGGGAAGATAAAAATAGAACTTAAGTATTTGCGCCATGCAAGGTTTGTACGTGTTACCAAAAAGGCAAATAAGCCACCATATAAGATGGAAACCAAACAGGTGCCAACTGCCAGCAAAACAGTGTTTAACAGCGGCATCCACAGGTTTTTACTTGCCATTGGGCTGGTAAACAGGTCGATGTAGTTGATGAGAGTATAACCTTCTGCTTGTCCGGTTAGGTGGGCATCAATTGTACCGGCATGAATTTGGAATGTGTCGGCTACAATAGCAATAATCGGTGCTACGGTAGTAATCGTAAGTACAATGCCCATCAACAGTAAGATGATGTTATGCGGTTTTGAAAAAAAGGTCTTTATCTTATTGCGCCGAACAGCAGCGCAGTTAGAACGACTGGAACTTTTTTGATTCATAACGCGCTCCTTTTTGATACGGCCGAAAAGCCGAGATAAAAAATGCGCCCTTGGACACGTTTTGTGAAAGCGGTCCAAGGGCGCTTGTGCTTTTGAACAGAGGCTGCCTTAGAACAGCGCTGTAAAGAGGTGTTTAGCCTGCACTGTACTTGGTAAGCATTTCAATCCAGCTGCCAACAGTGAAAGCAACAGATGCACAATACTCAGGATCTTCCAGTACCAGCTGGCCATCATTGGTCCACCAATCATAACCACGGTCGTTCTTAGCAAGGTAGGTGCTTACGCCATCAACAAAGCCGCCCTCAGAGTGGTGATACTCTGCTTCGGTTGCCTGTGCAACGGTCGGGTTGGAAGAATAGCCGCCCATATCCTTGCCCCAAGCGGAGAAGCCTTCCTGTGTGCAGGTCATGTAAGAGATGAATGCACATGCGGTCCAAGGCAGGGGAGTGTTATCGGTGACAAACAGATAGTGGCAGTAGCCGTAACCGCCAATGCCTGTGTAGTTGTCGTCATAAGCTGCTACGTTGACGTTGTTTACGGAAACAGAGTCGGATTCCTCAACAGAGCGCAGCTTGGAGTAAACCAGCAGACCAAACTGGTCCTTTGCGGACTTGTCAACCAGAGTAGTGCAGATGGGGCCGTCATCGGTCTGAGCGTTGTAGCTCTCTACCCACAGTTTAATCCATGCTAAAGCATACTTTCCGTTTTCGCCTAAACCCAAATCAGCAGCCTCAGAGTCCATCTGGTCAATAACAGGCTGGAAGTAGGCTTGCTCTTCAGCAGGCAGTGCGTCGAAAGCAGTCTTCAGCAGCAGTGCGTAATCATCACGAGTCAGCATATACAGGAAGTTTTTGCCGACGATTTCGGAGTCGATATCCATGTAAAGGCCATGCTCGCCTTCAGCAACAAAGTCCCAGCAGTTATCATAAGTCTTGGAGCCGGTATTGTTGTACATAAAAACCTTGTTCAGAGTCTGCAAAGGCAAAAAGCCCTTAAACTCTTCGGCCTTGATGTTATTTGCCTCAGCCCATTCCTTGGGAACAAAGGTATCCAGAATACCGGTCTGGTACATCTTGGATTCAATCTGGTTACCATCCTGAATCAAAGTCATGGCAAAGGTGCCGGTGGGCTTCAGGGAGTCAGCAGTCAACTGGTCAAAAATCTTGTTGTTCTTGGGCTGCTGCCACTCAAACTCCATGTTGTAAGAGGGGTCGATTGTCTGTAAGTACTCGATGAACTTAGGCAATGCGCTCTTGCCTCGGCTGGAGTTGCCAACGCCGTAGAAGGTCTTTCCGTTAGACTCCTCAATGGCCTTTTTAGCAAGTTCCTCCATAGTCATGGTTTGAGCTTCCTGAATAATCTTTTGCGTTTCCGTTAGCTCTTGATTATCCGGTTTTGCATTTGTGCTGCCTGATGTAGTAGCAGGTGCTCCGCCACAGGCTGTTAAGGCAAATACCATACACAGCGAAAGCAGCAATGCGATAGTGCGTTTCATTTCCAAAATCCTCCTTTTGCAAAGTGTACATTTTTAAGAACTGCTTGTGCAGTATCTTTGTTGAATTTATTGTAAAATGTTTTGCCCGATTTGAACAGTGTACAAAACTGCGCTTTCTTTAAGAGTTCTGCTATAACTTTTGAAAAAATCGGCAAAAAGTAGTGAATCGTGCTATAATCTATTCTGGTAATGGTGATTATTATGTTAAAAATATTGTTTCTGTGGGGTGGATTATATGCGTAGGAGAGGGCTGGTACTGTTATTGGCGGCAGTATTGGTGCTATTCTCGGGCTGCGGATATGCAAATGTGCAGTCGCTAAAGGAATATGCGCCGGACGATGCACATCGACTGGTTGTTTATACTTCCCATAAGCAGGAAGTGTGGTGGCCTATTATTAAGGAGTTTGAAGAACGTACCGGAATATGGGTTGATGTGAAAACCGGCGGAACGAACGAATTGTTGGAGCAAATTGAAAAAGAGCAGGATGCGCCGCAGGCTGATGTAATGTTTGGCGGCGGTGTAGAAAGCTTGTGTTCTTATGCAGATTGCTTTACACCATACGCCAGCGTGGAAGCAAATCAAATTCTGCCTCGGTTTCGTGACGAAAAAAATCGGTGGACACCCTTTTCCAGCCTGCCGGTTGTTCTGGTATATAATACAAAACTGGTATCACCGGAAATGGTAACAGGCTGGCAGGATTTGCTGAACCCTGCTTTTTGCGGAAAAATTGCGTTTGCCGACCCGGCGGTATCGGGGTCCTCCTTTACCGGCCTGGTAACATTAGGCACTGCACTGAATACTCCCTTTGATAAAGTGATTTGTGATTTTTGCAAAAACTTAGGCGGAATCCAGATGGAAAGTTCAGGGGCGGTTTTGGATGCGGTTTGCGGTGGCTCAGCATGGGTTGGTGTTACATTAGAAGAAACTGCACAGAAACGCATCGCAGCAGGAGAGAATCTGGCAATGGTCTATCCCGTTGAGGGCACAAGCTGTGTCCCGGATGGCAGTGCATTGGTAAAAGGTGCCCCGCACGAACAAAATGCAAAGCTCTTTTTGGATTTTACGGTCAGTGAAGATGTACAAAGGATTTTGGCACAACAGTTTTGCCGGCGTTCTGTCCGGAGAGAAATTCCACTTGCAAAAGATTTAACTCCGTTAGAGGAAATCCCGCTGGTGGAATATGATATCAATAATACAAGCAAAAACCGAGAGCCGATTTTAATGTCATGGGCATTCTATTTAGACTGGGAGGAGAACGAATGAAAAAGCTGCGTTCACGTTCTTTCCGTAAAAGGCTGTTTATGGCATTTTTGTTAGTTTCTCTGGTGCCTATGTTGTTGTGTACCTTGTTGCTTGTGCAAATTGTGCGGATGCGTGTGGAACAAAGTGCGCAGCAGGAGGCAGAGCATAGTCTGGCTAATGTCGTTGATTCCATGGATACAGTCACAGCATCTTTTATACAGGCGGCAAATACATTACAAAAGGACCCTGTTATCATAAAAGCATTGGATGACCACGATTTTAATATTGAGGTTTATGATAAACTGTTTAGTGCCAGCGAGGAGCTGCGGACTTATGCACGATTTGACCTTTACGATATGCAGGGAAAACGATTGTATTCCACCAAAAAGCAATCGGCCGCAGGTGCATCGGATGTAAATTGGGGAATACTGCATTCCGTAAATGAAAATGCCGGTAAATTTACTTTTGTCGCAAACGGTTATAGCAGCATAGCAGATAAACCACTGCTGCAAGGCGCCGCTACGATACAAAAAGGGGAAAAACCTGTAGGTTATTTGGTTATCAGCATTGACAAAAGTGGATTTCAAAGATTGTTTGAAAATGAATACGGCACGCAAAACGAACTTTTGGTTTTGAACAAGTATTGGCGTCCGGTTTATTGCAGTCAGTCGGTAATGGCTGGTAACCTTGCAGTGGAACTGCGGCAAAAGGTATTGGAAGGTGCGGTATTTGATAAAAAGGATGATTTCTTTTATCGCGTCGCTTTTCAAAAATCCACAGGGCTGTATTTTGTATTGCAGCAGCCACGAGTATTCAGCCAAAGCACATTAAGGTTAATTTATACTGCAAGCTTTGCCATCGCACTGGTTTGCGTAGCAATCTCTGTTTTTGTAAGCTTTAAGCTGAGTAAGCAGATGTTCCGTCCGATTCAAGAACTGCAAAGCGCAATCCATGAGGTGGAACAAAACAATTTGGACGTTCAGGTTTGCAATATTGAAAAAGACGAATTAGGCAGGCTGGCACAGCAATTTAACGAGATGGTAATAGCGCTGAAATACAATCAGCGGCAGCTGGTCGAAAATCAAACCGCATTGAACGAAGCGCAAATCCGAATGCTGCAAGCGCAGTTAAATCCGCATTTTTTGTGTAATACACTAGATACCATGAAGTGGATTAGCAAGATAAACCGTGTACCGCAAGTTGCTTTAATGGCTACAAATCTGGCGGATATTTTGCGGTTTTGTATCTCGCCGGAGCAGTTTGTCACACTAGATAAAGAGCTTGACTTGTTGCAGCGCTATATTGAAATACAGCAGATTCGCCTTTCCAATAAGCTGGAGATAAAGCTGGATATCCCGGCGGAGCTGTATCAGTGTGTTGTTCCTAAAATGATGTTGCAGCCCATTGTAGAAAATGCAATTCTCCATGGTTTAGAAGGTACAGAAAATGGATGTATTTGCGTTAAGGCAGAACGACAGGATGAAAACCTGTTACGTATTACAGTAGCGGATAATGGAAAAGGATTGCCGCAGGAAATGTTAGGTAAATATGCGAGCGAAAAATGCAGGCAGCAGCAAACGCACAGACATTTGGGACTATATAATGTGGATACTATTTTGCAAAAGCATTATGGTGCGCAGTTTGGCTTATACCTGAGTAATGCAGCACAGGGGCAAGGCGCTGTTATAACAGCTATCCTGCCTATCCATAGAAAGGGGACTGAACAGTGTTAAAGGTCTTGGTTGTAGAAGATGAAGAAATGATTCGCAAAGGCATTGTTCTGGCAGTTGATTGGGCGGCTCTGGATTGTATGGTTGTTGGCGAGGCCGCAAACGGAGAGGAAGGGCTGGCGGCAGCCCAGCGATTAGAACCTTCGCTGATTATAACGGATTTGAAGATGCCTAAAATGGACGGCTTGGAGATGATTCGGCAATTGCGGGAGAAAGGAAACAACGCATACGTAATTATCTTAACGGCCTACGACAGCTTTAGTTATGCACAGACAGCGATACGTTTAGGCGCTGTAGATTTTCTGCTAAAACCTTTCCATGATGGAGAACTGGAACAGGCTGTTATGGCACTGCGCCAGCGGATGGAGGAGAAAAAGAAAGTTAGCACAGAAACTTGGGCACCTGACACAGGCCTGAAAAAAGGCGATAAGAGTAAGTATGTTTTGCAGGCTATGGATTATATTGGTGAACACTATGCCAACCCAAACATCAGCGTTGGAGAGATTGCAGAAAATCTGGGAATCAGTGAGGGACACTTAAGCCACTTGTTTAAGAAAGAAACGGACGATACCTTGCTGCATTATTTAACAAGGTACCGTATCCATAAGGCAATGGAGCTTTTGAAAGATTGCCGTCTGCGTGTATACGAGGTTGCAGAGCAAGTGGGTTATAGGGATATTACCTATTTTTCTGCTACATTTAAGAAGATGGTAGGCGTTAGTCCTTCGGAATATCAAGATATAAGTTAAAAAACAAAAAAGCATTGCAAAGGAGTACCTTTGCAATGCTTTTTTATATAGACTGAGCAATGAGCAACCGAGCTTTTGATAAAAAAAGCTGAAAAAGCGTCAGGAGTGTGAGGAGAACGCATATAACTATACGAAGGGAGGAGATTTTTATGTTAGAGTTGTTGCGATTTTTTGCCACAAAGTTTTTGTATTTTGCATTGCATTTAGATGCAGGGAGCTTTCCACGGCCGCTTACAGCACAAGAGGAGCATGCGGCGTTTTTGGAACTGGGAAAAGGTGATAAAAAAGCACGGGATAAGCTGATTCAGCATAATTTGCGATTAGTGGCGCATATCACGAAAAAATACTATGCGGCACCGGGCGACCAAGAAGATTTGGTTAGCATTGGTACAATTGGCTTAATTAAAGCGGTGGATACCTTTGATTATAACCGAAAGGCTCGCTTTTCCACTTATGCCAGCAAATGCATAGAAAATGAAATACGTATGCATTTACGTAGAGTGCGTCGTGACCCGGATGCTATTTCTTTGCAGGACCACATAGAAACCGGTAAAGATGGTGCAGCCTTGCAAATCCAGGATGCAATCCCGGATGACGTTTGCATGGAAAGAGATTGTGAGCAGCGTGAAGATGTTTTACTTTTGCATAAGGGAATTGATATGCTGAGCGGACGAGAACGGCAAATTATTTTGCTGCGATATGGCTTAGCTGGGCAGCCACCTATGACACAACAGCAAGTGGCTGACCTCTTAAATATAAGCCGCAGCTATGTATCAAGACTGGAAACAAAGACGCTTTCCTATTTACATCAAACTATGGAAAACCAGGAGTTGTAATAATAGCAAGGAAAAAATAATGTGAATGTGTAACATTGATAGGAGATAGAAGATATAGCGGATGAAGAAAAAGGATAAGAAGTAAATAGGAAAAACTAAAGATTTTATAGAAACGCAGATTCAAATCGCTAAGAGCGGCAAGCATAATCAAACAGAAGGGGGAGTTTGGTGTTTGAAAAAGTAGTTGATACATCACGGTATCAGGGAAACATTGATTGGGAAAAAGTAAAAGCGGATGGTGTACAGGCCACGATGCTGAAGACGGTTTCTACCAATAAAGAGTTTGGAGGTTTATATATTGACCCGGTTTTTGAGCGCAATTATGCGGAATGCAAGAGACTGAAAATTCCTGTGGGTGCTTATTATTATACCTATGCACAAACACGGCAACAGGCAGATAAAGAGCTGGCATTATTGAGTAAAGCACTGAAAGGAAAGAGCTTTGAAATGCCAATTGCAGTAGATGTAGAGGACAATACATTAAAAGCGTTGAGTAAGCAATCATTAACTGATTTAGTAATATACGCTGCAAAAACAATTGAAAGCTGGAATGGCTATGCTATGGTATATACTTATGCGTACTTTATGCAGACACAATTAGATGCGAAGCGTCTGAGTGCATTTGATTTTTGGATTGCAGATTATAGAAAAACTCGTCCTGCTTTGGCATGTGGTATGTGGCAATATACAAATAGCGGTAATGTTAATGGTATAGCCGGTAAAGTGGACTTGAGCCGGAGCTACCGAAATTACCCTAATATTATGAAACGTGCCAATTTGAACCATTTTTATTATTAAGATGTGGATATTGCTGCATATCAAGCAGGGGCGCTTAGTGCGTAGCACGCCGAACGAGGATAGAAACTTGCAGATGTCTTGTATTGAGGTGCAGAATGATAAAACCAAATCAGTCTTTTGACTGTGCGCATAAAATGAAATTTGTATAGATTGACTGAAGAAATTTTTTGTAATTGTGCAATAATATGCGTTGAAAGGGGAAAAGGACTTGAAAGTTAGGGTGTATCGTGCTAAAGTGTAAAGGCGCATAAAGTAGTAATTTTTTTATGCCTATGTAGTGTAAAAGCGGGTTGAAACCGCTGAACTAAATGAAACAGGAAATAACAAAGAAAATCAATTAGGAGAAATAACGTGAAACAAAAAGGAATGCATGAAGCACCTGCAGGAAAAAAGCACACGGTGTTAATAGCTGTACTGGTGATTGTATTAGCTATTATTGGATGTGCATATGGTTTCTATCGTGCAAAAATCGGGAAACTGAATTACGATGATGGAAAACTCGAGCAGCAAGGCACAATCAATGAGAATGACAGTGTAGTACAGGCGGATAGTGCCGCTATGGAAGAAGCACTGCAAAATGTAGAAAGCCAAAATGCCGTGTTGTCGGATAATGATGTTGTTCAAAACAATTCGGTATTCAACGTGCTGCTGATTGGTACGGATGAGCGTTCGGCTGAGTTCAGTGATGCTGCACGTGGCGACGCATGTATGCTGCTATCGTTAAACAAAAAAACCATGCAGGTTACACTGACGAGCTTTGAGCGTGGTATGGGTGTGCCGATTTTGGAGGGCCCCTATAAAGACAAGTATGACTGGTTTACCCACACATTCCGATACGGCGGCGCTGATTTGATGATGCGTGAAGTGCAGGAATGCTTCAAAGTTGACGTCAACTACTATGTGCGTGTCAATTTTTATACCTTTGAAAAAATTATTGATGCGGTTGGCGGTATAGATGTTGAGCTTACAGAGTTAGAGGCAAAAGGCTTAAACGGCGAAGTGTATACAAATGCAATCACAAGCCAAAAGGTGCAAGAGGGCTGGAACCATCTGGATGGTTTCGATGCACTGCAATACGCACGTATCCGATTCATTGACAGCGACTGGAACAGAATTGCACGTCAGCGCAACGTAATGGATACAGTAATTAAAAAAGCAAAGGAACTGAGCCTGTTAGAGCTAAATCAACTGTTGGATACAGTGCTGCCCCTTGTACAGACCAATTTGACATCTAAGGAAATTAGCATGCTGCTGACATTGGTTCCTCGTATGGGACAAGTACAGGTGCAGCAGCTGACGATGCCTGCAAAGGGTACGTACGGCAGCATGACCGGATTGAACGGTCGTAAAATGTACGCTGTAGATTTTGAAAAGAATGCAGAATTACTGCACGAAACTGTCTACGGCATAAAGCAGTAAAATTCTGCTTAGCTGCATAAAAAGAATAATATAAAGAAAACCGGTACCTTTTATAAGGTGCCGGTTTTCTTTGTGTCAGTGCGGAAGTGTATACTATTTTGAAGTAGGCGTGCAGGCACAATTAAAAATCTTACTGGGAAAGTAGAATACAATAAGTAATATTAAAAAAACGATTTTACAAAATGAATAAAGAAAAACATAAATTTCTTAACATAGACTGGTAATTGGTTTGTTACAGATAAAAGCGAAAAATGCTATAGTAGCTGTACAGGAATATTATAGAAAAGAGATGGAGTAATATGCGAGATAATCTGCCAAATCTGTTTTCCAACAATACAACAGAAAAAAACTGGAATGAGCGAAGAATTCAATTTGTAGAGATGTTTGAAAAGTATGTTTTTGGGATGACGCCCAAAACAGGGTTTGAAACTTGTGCGTCACTTTTATATGAGGAGCCGGCATTACAAGGAAAAGCAAGACGAGAATATTATCGAATTGAAGTAAAAAAAGAGCAGGCGAGCGCATCGTTCCATATGTGTTTAATTTTGCCTTGTGTAGAAGAAAAGGTCCCGGTTGTTTTGATGATTAGCAATCATGACAAATGCGCAAGCAAAGCCAGTATGCCGGATAGCAATGCAGTAAAAAAACTACTGGAAGAAGCCACGCCGGAATGGCTGGCACAAATAGAACCAATAACAGAAGCGCAGAAAAGCAACTGCGATAAAGCGCCAGAGCTGCTTGACATACAAAGGGATGAGCAGAACGAATATTGGCCTGTGAATCAAATCATTGCATCAGGGAGAGCGGCGGCGGCTTTTTATGCAGCAGAGGTCCAACCGGATGACAGAAAGCAGTTTCCATCGGAATTTACGGCATTGTTTGAAGATGCAGAAGCAAAAGAAAAAGGGCAATACTGGGGTACACTGGGAGTGTGGGCTTTTGCGGCCAGCCGAGTGATAGACGTTTTGTGTACACACAAGGCGATAGACCCTAAGCGAATCTCGCTGGCAGGGCATTCACGTGGCGCTAAAACTGCGCTGTGGTGTGCAGCGCAGGATACACGTGTTAATAGTGTGCTGGTAAATAATTCGGGGTGTACAGGTGCGGCCATATCACGTGGTAAAAAAGGTGAAAATGTAGCGAGCATCAATGCGTTCTTTCCACATTGGTTTTGTTCAAATTATGCACAGTACGCATGGAAAGAAAATGCAATGCCGTTTGATCAGCATATGTTATTGGCCGCTGTTGCACCACGTTTGTGCTACGTAACAAGCAGTACAAAAGATATGTGGAGTGATCCGGATGCAGAGTGGCAGGGCATTCAGGAGGCTAGTAAGGCATGGAAGCTAGTGGGGCAGGAAGAATTACCCATTCAGCCGCCGGCCGCAGGGCATACCGTATGCGCCGGAAATGTGGGGTACCATCGGCGTGAAGGAACCCATGGATTGACAATGTGGGATTGGGAGCAATTCCTGAATTTTTTGGATAAGCATAAGGCCTGAATGATAGATAGGACGTAAAGAATTTTGGAAAAACGGTTTAATACAAAATGCGGGTCTAGCTTAAAAAGAATCCTATTGAAATTACATAGTATAAGTGGTTAATTAGGGATGAATTATGATGATGGATGCCCAGCGGATAATGACTGCTAGGCATTGAAAAAATATCGCAACGCTTTAATAGAACAAAAGCAATGCAGGTGCTGAATAGAGCAAAACTGAAATTTGCATACACACAATCTTAAAATTTTCTCTTTCAATATACAAAGAAAACGGTAAGATAAAAATAACATAGCGCAACAGAACAAGCGCAGAATAACTAAAGAAAAAGGAGTAGAAGAAAATGAAAATGAAAAAAGCGCTTTCATTGGCGCTGGCTAGTGTGATGACACTTTCATTGGCGGCATGCGGCGGCGGAACAAATGAAAACCAGTCGTCTACACCGGCTGAAGCAGATGGAAAAGTGACCATTTCTTATTGGACAACCAATCGGCACGACCAAGCATATATGACCCCGCTGATTGACGAGTTTAATAAAACAAATGATAAAAATATCTATATCGACTATCAGGTATACGCTGATAACTATGGTCAGATGCTGGACTTGGCGTTCAGCACAGGCACTGCACCGGACGTTTACCAGCTGGTTGGCACAGACCCGTTGGAAGTTGTTGTTCGAGATAAGCAGCGGCTGATGAACCTGTCACCGTTTATGGATGATGCCTATAAAGCAAGATTTGGCGATGGCGCATTTGTGGAAGGCATCAATGCACTGGACAATGAGATTTATTCGCTGCCATATACCGCTTCTGCGGCACGTTTGTTCTACAATCAGGATTTGTTTGACCGAGTAGGTATTGCAGCACCTCCGCAAACTTTGGATGAACTGGTTGAGGATGCTAAGATTATCACAGATCAGTTAGGCAAGGAAGGCATTTACGGTTTTGCCGGAAACTTCAAGTCTGCCGATAGTGCGGTTATGCGTTCTATTGACGAAATTGTAATGCGCAGCGGCGGCACACGCAGCGGCTACGATTACAAGACCGGCAGATATGATTTCTCCAGCTATAAACCGGTGCTGGAAGCATTCAAAGAAATGTTTGCAACAGGTGTAGCTTTCCCCGGTTGTGAATCTTTGGATATCGACCCGCTTCGTACGCAGTTTGCTGCAGGCAATATCGGTATGTACATTTCCATTAGCCACGCAGAGCCCGGTGTTTACAAAAATCAGTTCCCCACCGAACAAAATTGGAATTGTGCACAGCTGCCTACCGTAAGCGGTAAGGTGGAAGGCAAGCAGCAGCTTTGGTTTGGTGGTTCCAACTTGGGCATTAACCCTGCAACGCAGCATCCGGAAGAAGCATGGGAAGTTATGAAGTTCTTACACAGTGATGAAGTTATGGGACCCTATCATACTGCTGGCTTGGGCACTGTTATGATTCCCAGCGCAGTAGAAAGTGCAGAAAAACCGGAAGCAATTGAGAAAATGCCGAACTTGGCAATCAATGAAGATGACAAGAACTGGCCCCCGCTGCCTGCTGGTGTTATCGTTGAAGGCAAAAATTACTGCACAGTATGTGTAGAATGCATTTTCGGTGTAACGGATATTGATACCGCAATTGAGGATTTGAACACTCGTTACAATGCTGCATACGATAAACTTGTAGAGAGCGGCGCAGAGAGAGTTGTGTACCCGAACTTTGACCCGCTTGGACAAAATTTGGCATAACTCGGAAATAGTTAAAAATAACATAACATCAACCAAAAGAGAACCCTTTGCGGAGGGCTCTCTTTTGGTGCTTTTTGGAAGTTTAATATTGCAGATGCGGCTATGACAAGAGATATGTTTGGGCTGAAAGAGTTTGGGGTGCAGGGATGAAGCAGCTAATAGAAAAGTATCATAATGCAAAGCTAAACAGAAAAATTTCGCTTTTGGTATCAGTAATGCTGCTGGTAATTTTGCTAACTTGCCAGGTGGTACTATATTTTTATGTAGAAGATAAGGTAAACCAGCAGGTACACAACGCAGTAGATATAACACTTACGCAGGCGCAAACCTATATGGAGGCTAAATTGCGTAATGTTGTCGAAAGGTTGTTCTATATCCGGCTGGACCCCGGTTTTGAAGATGCTTTGCAAGACTTTTTATATGATGGAACTGATGCAGCACAAGGCGTGGCGATGACATTGTTATCGCCATGCCTTTCGCTGCATAAAAATAACCGAGCCTTTAATTAGTTCAATTTATCTATACACTCCGCAAAGCAGCTTTACAGATATGGGTGTTTCTGTTGAGGCAAACTATTCCTTTGAAAATTCAAAAATACAGGAAGAACTAAGCCAAAGTGAGGAGCGTGTTGTATGGGGGAAAGTCCAGAAAGATGAAATCTTTATTACACATAGACAAGTAATTCCTGTAATGTATCGGTTTACCATTAATGGATATGGGGGCGAATGTGTCCTTGTTGCAAATATTGATAAAGAGCGCCTAACGGCATACCTTTACGAAATTCTGCCCAAAGACGGTTCGGACATTATGATTTTGGACGAATACGGGAAGTTGGTAACCTACACAGGCGAAAACATAGAATGCGACCTTGTAAATAATGCAGAACATTGGCAAAAGCTATTGCATACGGATGAGGCATTTACCGAGACCAGCTGCAGCGGAGAACAGTACCTGGTTGCACAGGGGGCGCTTGTAAATGCGCCGTGGCGCATTGTGTATATGCAGTCGGAGTCTAAGATGATAGGCCAGCTGAAAAAAATCCGTGCAGTGTTTTTTAGCGTCAGTATGTTTGCAGTAGTAATAGCACTTGCGCTATTAACAAAAATTGTAAGCAGCGTTACGCAGCCGCTTTCACAGCTTTCGCAGTATATGCATGGAATTGAACATGAAAACGACATGGAGGGCTTCCAATATCCATATAGTAATGAGATTGGGACATTAGCATCCAGTTTTAACGGAATGCTTGCACATATCCAGTTGCTATTAGAGGAGCAGGAAAAATATATTACACAATTACAAGCGGAAAAAGAAAATGTAAAACTTGAACAACAACTTAAACGCAGAGCAGAGCTGAAAGCTTTGCAAGCACAGATTAACCCGCATTTTTTATACAATACATTGGAGTCTATCCGGTGGAAAGCAGAACGAGCTGGCGCACAGGATATAAGCCAGATGACGATGTCGTTGGCAACATTGTTCCGGATAGGTTTAAGCCGGGGACAAGAGATTATTGCGGTAAAGCAAGAGATGGAACATGTGCAAAGCTACTTGCAAATACAAAAACTGCGTTATGGGGATAAGCTAAACTATACAGTAGATTTTGAAGAAGATATTATGCAGTTGTATACAGTTAAACTGATACTGCAGCCGCTGGTTGAAAATGCAATCTACCATGGAATCAAAGAGAGTGAAAACGATGGATTGATTTCTATTGCAGGACGAAAAAAGGACGGCATATTAGAACTGCGTGTAGAGGATAATGGGCCGGGAATCCCTGCAAGTAGATTGGAGATTTTGAATAAGGACTTGCAGCGTGGACTGTGCGTAAGCGGTGACGGATATGGTATTTTCAACGTGAATGAGCGTATCCGTTTGTACTTTGGGACACAGTACGGCTTAACATTGGCAAGTAAGTTTGGGGAAGGCACTGTGGCTACAATAACGCTGCCTTGTATTACACAAAGTGAGGTGAAGGATTATGTACCATTTGTTGATTGCGGACGATGAGGAGAGCATAAGGGAAGGTGTAGCAGATTTTGTAAGAAAAAATTGTCCGGCTTGGGAAGTTGTTGCGTTGGCGTGCGATGGAAAAGAAGCCTTGGAGCTAGTGCGGAAAACATTGCCGGACGCAATACTGACGGATATCACGATGCCGCATATGAACGGTTTGGATTTTTTGGAAAATGTAAGAAACATTTTGCCGGAAGCAAAATTGCTGGTACTAAGCGGCTATGACCAATTTGAATATGCTGTACAGGCTTTGCGGTTGGGCGTAGAAGATTATTTGCTGAAACCGTTAGATACCTCCAAACTGATTGATGCATTAGATGTGATTGCAAGTAAATTGGAAGAGGACAAACTCCGCTGGATGCAGATTGAACAGCTGTGCGAAGATACAAAAAAAACAAACGAAATGGAACTGCAAAGATATTTTCATGCGGCACTGAGCGGAGGGACATTGCCGGAACTTTCGGCTGAAAATGCCTCGTTTGTGCAATCGGAGAGTACCTACTATTGTGTGCTCTGTGATGGACCTAAAGAGAATGAAAAGTCCTTGGAGAGTTTATTGCAGCAACGCTTGTACGGCACAGCACGTATCGTGTCGCTGCGTGTAGGAACGCCGGGACAACAAGTATTTGTAGTGTGTGCACAATGCAAGGAGAGTGCCGGATTCTTTTTAAGGCTCAATCACGTCCTGACTGCGATTGCTGTACTATATAAACGCATGATGAAGTGTAATGTGCACTTTTTTATTGGCTGCATTGCCGAGCAGCCGGAAAAGTTGGCACTGTCCTACCACCAATGCAGGCGAGCCTCCCTTTATACGTTTCCGGAGCAGGCAGCCCCGGTAACTACGTATGAAGATGTTTTAGCCAGTAAGTTGCTGCCATGCCCGGTTTTGAAGGAAAATCTGGTGCGGGATATTGTGGTGGCAGCACAATGCGAAAATAGAGGCGAATTTATGCGTATGTGTGACGAGTTGTTTTCTTGGTTTGTACAGGAAGAAATTCGTGATGCTAAATTTATCCGTATGTGTGTACTTAGCTTGTGTTACGGGATCATGCAAAAGCCTGCTAGGGAGACGCAAATCAGCTATTACGAGTTTACGAATTTCCAGGAAGAAATTATGGCGGCTGGAAGTATGGAGGAATTGCGAGCCTGTTTTGAAAATTTTGTTGCGCTGTACTGGCTGCGCAAGCAGGAAGAAAAAAAGCCTGCAAAAACACTTACAAAACGTGTAAATCAAGTGGTGCAGGAACATATTGCAGATGTGGATTTTTCTTTGGATGATGTTGCGGCAGAGCTGTTTATCAGCCCAAATTATCTGCGGCAGCTGTTCAAGCAAGAAACAGGCCAGACCTTTACGGAGTTTTTAACTGCCCAGCGAATGCAGCTTGCCCATGTCCTATTGGGAAACCCACAAAGCAAGGTGTGCGATGTGGCACAGCAAGTTGGATATGCAGATTCCAGATATTTTTCGGTGTGCTTTAAGAAATTCTATCATGAAACACCGAGCGAGTACCAAATGGAATTAAATGATGAAAGAAACTAATTTTCTCGGTAGATTTTAAACAGACATTCTGACGATTTTTCTCTATGTTAATAAAGGGTGTGGGTATAATGAAAGTACCCAATTAGAGAAAAGGAGTGTTGGATGTGGCAAAAAAAGGAAAATTACTTTGGAAGCGAATTCGTGAGGAACGTACATCATATCTGATGCTGTTACCTAACATTATAATGTTTGCTGTTTTTACAGTATACCCACTGCTATGGGTGCTGCGATACATGCTGTATGACTATCGTGGTTATGGCGAGGCAAAGTTTGTGGGTTTAGATAACTTTGTTCGTGTTTTTACACGTGACCCCGTGTTTTGGAACTCGGTAGTAAACACATTTATCTATGTAGGCGGTAAGCTGATTCTGACGATTCCTATCGCTTTTATGCTGGCATTCGTACTTAGTAAAAATACGCGTATTAATGCAATCAGTCAGTCGATTATTTTTACTCCTACGATTATGTCCAGCGCAGTTATGGCGTTGATTTTCTATTTGCTGTTTAATACGTACAACGGCGAGATTAACCGTTTCTTGATTTGGTTGGGCGTTATTGATGAAAATGTCAATTGGCTTGGTGTAAAGTATGCAATGCTCACAGTTATCATTTTGGCTGTTTGGGGCGGTGTAGGTAACTACATGGTGTATTTTATTGCAGGCCTGACAGGAATTTCTCAGGATGTATACGAAAGTGCAAAGCTGGATGGCGCCAATGGTGCCCAGATGCTGTTCCGCATTACCATTCCTCTTTTGGCTCCTGTGTTAAAAATGATTTTGATGCTTGCACTTGTAATTTCCTTTATGGATATGCAGAGCATTATGGTTTTGACCGAGGGCGGCCCCATGGGCAAAACAAACGTTATGTTCTTGTATATTTATCAACTGTTTTTCCCGATTTCCGCCGGCTCGGCAGTTCCGCAAGAGTTCGGCTACGGTGCAGCAGTTAGCCTGGTTGCAGCGTGCATCATTGGATTGGTCACAGGACTTTATTTGCTCATTGCAAATAAGTTGGACAAAGTAACGGGTGAGTAAGGAGAACAAAATGGGAAAAGTAAAGCGTTTGCACTGGGCAAGTATGCGTCCAAGTGAGCGGCGAGATGCCGTCATTTCAATCTTTGGTAAAATTATTAAATGGGTATTTGTAGGTGTTATGTGTGTATTTACACTGTATCCGGTAATATACACCCTGCTGGGCTCGTTCAAAACAAATGCAGAGTTAACACTTGGCGGAAACATTCTGCCGGAAACATGGCAGATAGAAAACTACATTTACGCTTTCCAAAAATTGGATTTTGGAAAATATACAGTCAATAGTATTGTGCTGGCTGTGCTTACAGTGATATTCACGGTAAGTACTTCGTCAATGGCTGCATATGTAATAGCCAGACGGAATTTCCCCGGTAAAAAGATATTAAGCGGATGCTATTTGGCAAGTATGTTTATTTCAGTAGGTTCGGTTGCATTGTATCCGTTGTATTCGTTGTTGCATTCGGTTGGTTTGACAAACAACATGGTCGGATTGGCGTTGTTGCTGACAGGCGGTCAGGCGGCAAATATTTTTATGATTGCCGGCTTTGTGCGCAGTGTGCCTAAAGAATTGGACGAAGCAGCTATCATTGATGGTGCCGGAACCTTCCGTATTTTTTGGCAGATTATTGTACCGGCAATCAAGCCGATTTTGGGTGTAGTCGCATTGTTCGCATTCCGTACAGCATGGAACGAATTTGTAACCGCTCAGGTATTTACAATGTCTAACCCCAACCTAAAAACGCTGAGCGTGGCGGTAGCTAATTTGCGTTACTCCGCAAACGCAGCCGCTGAATGGCATATCATGACAGCCGGCGCATCCATTGCTTTGCTGCCAATTCTAATTGTGTATTTGCTTGCAAATAGACAGTTTATTTCGGGCTTGACCGCAGGAGCTGTTAAGGGCTGATTCTACAAAAACATGAATAAAAAGCTCTCATAGCAGTACGGTTAAACTGCTATGAGAGCTTTTTAGTGTAGTCCTATTACATTGAACTTATGTACAAGGAGAAAGATACATGTTATAATTACCAACATGATACTATAAAAATATCTGCAAAGTTATATCAAACCGAGCATTTTGCAGAGAAACCAGCAAAAGAAAGGAATATACTTATGAACTATGCAATTGTTTACAGCAGCAAAACCGGTAATACGAAGATGCTGGCAGACGCAATAAATGCCCTTTTGCCAGCCGAAACATGCTTGTATTGCGGCGAGCCCACCGAGAAGGCTGCGCAGGCAGATTTGATTTTTGTTGGATTCTGGACAGATAAGGGAAGCTGTGATGAAGCAGTCGCACAGTTCTTAAAGTCTTTGAGTGGTAAAAAAGTGTTCCTGTTTGGTACTGCAGGATTTGGCGGCAGCCCGGAGTATTATGAGCAGATTTTGACACACGTAGAGGCTAATTTGCCTGAGGGCAATACGCTGGTTGGCAAATATATGTGCCAGGGTAAAATGCCTATGTCCGTACGTGACAGATACGTGAAACTTAGCGAGCAAGACCCTGCACGCTTCAATCCGCTGATTGAAAACTTTGACCGTGCGCTGGCACATCCCAATCAGGAAGATGTGGATGACCTTAGCAATGCAGTTCGTCCTGTTTTGGCATAAGGCGTAAAAACCAATATAAGCGCAAATAGAAAAGTACTGCTGAGCTTTCTACCATGTGAGCAAGGTAAGTAAAAAAGAGCTAATCCACTGCATGATGTCATACAGTGGATTAGCTCTTTTATGTTGTGGATAGATACACAGTGATAAAGTAAAACACCCGAATGCAGTGCATTCGGGTGTTTTAATGGAGCGGCCGACGAGGCTCGAACTCGCTACCTCCACCTTGGCAAGGTGGCGC
>JAHHRL010000007.1 GCA_020025825.1 Faecalibacterium sp.
TCTTCTTGATGATACCCTTGGCGCGAGCCTTGTCGATCGCGGAAACAGCGGCCAGGACAACAGCGTCCTTGTCAGCGGCTTTAGCATCGATGGCAGCGTCTGCCTCCTTGATGACTGTCTTCAGGTTGGTCTTGACGGCCTTGTTGCGAGCCTGCTCTTTTGCGGACTGAACAACACGGTCCTTCTGGGATTTAATATTAGGCATTCGTTCCACCTCCTTAGCTACCCATAACAGTGCATCTTATGATAACACAAGTTGCACCTGTAACGCAAGAGTATTTCCACGATTTTTTGCGAAAAATTTGAAAAAATCCATTTGGCATAGTGTTTTACGCTTTTGCATACCTATACGGCAGGACATTTCGTGGAAAAGGGGCGTACTGGAATGCGAAAAACAAATCGAATCGGTTTATGCCTGCCGTTAGTTGCAGCGGCGGCAGCACTTTCTTTGGCGGTGGTGGCACCGAATATCCCTGCATGGACGTTAGAGGTAGGCAGTGTATTGGCGGGACCTGTGCCTGCGGTGCAGGCAGCAGTACAGGCGGCAGCTACACCACAGCCAATACCAACGGCGGTGCAGCCGGTGCCGGCACCTACAGTTGTACCGGAGGCGCCGGCACCTACAGCAGTACCGACGCAGGAGCAAGGGCAGACAATCAATGATTGGGTGGATTTACCGGAAGGAGCAGAACCAGCCGGGGCAGGAAAAGTAACAGAAAAAACCTATCACCAGTCGGCCGGCGGCGTGTTTGTACCATGTGGGCCGGCAACAATCCGAAATAACACAAAAACAACCAGTCAGCAGGAAATTGCTGCCGCAGTCAGTGCGGGGCTTCCGTTTTCGGTACAGGTGGACAGTAAAGAACCGCAGGTGCTTATTTTACACACACACGCAACAGAAACATATCGTACCCACACAGGGTTGTGGTATGCACCCGGCGATACTGCACGCAGTACGGACAATAACGTGAATATGTGCGCAGTGGGGCAGGTGATGACAGATGTGCTCAATCAGGCGGGAATATGCACTATCCATGATACGACCTTGAACGACTACCCCAGTTATAATGCCAGCTACGGCAACAGCCGGGCAGTGGCGCAAAGCTGGCTGGAGAAATATCCCAGTATCCGTGTCATTTTAGATGTCCACCGGGATGCGATTGAGGGGGATGGGGTACGTATGGCCCCTGTGACGCAAATTGACGGTAGACAGTCTGCACAGGTGATGATTATTTCCGGTGCCAATAACGGCACAACAGTGCCCCTGCCCAATTGTATGCAGAATCTGGCATTTGCGGCGGCATGGCAGTCGGCGATGGAAACGGATTATCCGGGCTTGACCCGTCCGGTGCTGTACAGCCACCGTTACTATAATCAGGACCTTTCGACAGGTGCATTATTGATTGAGGTGGGCGGACACGGAAACAATCTAAACGAGGCACTGTACGCAGGGCGGCTTGCTGCACAGGCGCTGGCCCGTGTTCTGCGAGGAGAATAAGACGCATACGACCCTTGAAAAGCCAGTAAAACAGGGCGTGCAAGCGGCGCAAAGGGGTTTACATTATAAGGGAATAGATTTATAATAAGACATTGGTATGCGTACATAGAAAACGCACTGCCAACAATTTTACAGAAAGCGTGGGAAGAATCATGGAACGAAGTGAAATTGCATCCCTGTACAAATCTACCCCTGCTGACGGCAGTACCATTACGGTTTGCGGTTGGGCAAAAAATATCCGAGATTCCAAGAATATTGGCTTTGTGGCACTGTCTGACGGCGGCTGCTTTAAGACCCTGCAGGTCGTTTTGCAGGCGGATAAAGTTTCTAATTACGACGAAGTAGTTCATGCGGGCCTGTACACCAGCATGAAGGTTACCGGCACTCTGATTTTGACACCGCAGGCACGCCAGCCTTTTGAGCTGAATGCGGACAGCGTGGAAATCCTTGGCACCTGCCCCGCTGATGAGTACCCCCTGCAAAAGAAAAAGATGAGCATGGAGTACCTGCGTACAATGCCCACCCTGCGCCCCCGTACCAATACATTTGGTGCAGCATTCCGTGTGCGCAGCGTTGCAGCTTTCGCAATCCATCGCTTCTTCCAGGAAAACGGCTTTGTATATGCACACTCCCCGCTGTTTACCGCATCGGACTGTGAGGGTGCAGGCGAAATGTTCCAGGTAACTACTCTGGACCTGAATAACGTCCCCAAAACCGAGGACGGCGCTGTGGATTACAGCAAGGACTTCTTTGAAAAGCCTGTCAGCCTGACGGTTTCCGGCCAGCTGGAAGCAGAAGCTATGGCAATGGCTTTTGGCAAGGTATACACCTTTGGCCCCACCTTCCGTGCAGAAAAATCCTTTACGACCCGCCATGCGGCAGAGTTCTGGATGATTGAGCCGGAAATGGCTTTCTGCGATTTGTCCGGCTACATGGATAACGCAGAGGCAATGGTAAAGTACGTGATTCGTTATGTGCTGGAGAACTGCCCCGATGAGATGAACTTCTTCAACTCCTTTATCGACAAGGGCCTGATTGAGCGTCTGGAGCTGGTGGCAAACAGCGAGTTTGCTCGCATCACCTACACGGAGGCAATCGAAATCCTGAAGAAGAACAATAAGAAGTTCCAGTTCCCTGTGGATTGGGGTACCGATATTCAGACTGAGCACGAGCGTTACCTGACTGAGGTCGTTTACAAAAAGCCTGTTTTTGTTACCGATTATCCCAAGGAAATCAAGAGCTTCTACATGAAGCAGAACGACGACGGCAAGACCGTTGCAGCAGCCGATATGCTGGTACCCGGCATTGGCGAGCTGATTGGCGGCAGCCAGCGTGAAGAAGATTACGACAAGCTGGTTGCTCGTATGAACGAGCTGGGCCTGAGCACAGAGGATTACGGCTGGTATCTGGACCTGCGCAAGTTTGGTACTGTTGAGCATGCAGGCTACGGCGTTGGCTTTGAGCGCTTGCTGATGTACTTGACCGGCATCCAGAACATTCGTGATGTGCTGCCGTTCCCCCGTACTGCTTACGGCTTCTAAGAGGAATTATAAATGAGTTGGCTTTCGGTTTTACAGTTGTTGCTGCCTATTGTGGTGGCACTGCTGCTGTTGGCAACAACAGTGCGTGGCATGGTGCGTATCTGGCACCCATCCACCGACAATATGACGGAAGCCCCCGACCATAAAGCAACGCTGACCGCCGGACTGCTCTTGTTAGCAGCCTGTGCAGCCGGCGCTGCTTTTTTTGCACTTTGGGGGCTTCGTGCCCATCCGGGCGAGCCGCTGGGGCAGGCATTGCGTTACGTGTTCCCCACCAGTATAGATGCGGACCATTATATCCAGTTGGCACAATATGGATACGGGAACTACATCGGTGCGGATGCTATGTTTCCGGACCAGCATTTGATGATTGTGTTTTTTCCGTTTTTTCCTGCTTTGATAGGGCTGGTGCAGGCCGTTACCGGATTAGACGGCTACATTGTTGGCTGGGCAGTGCAGCCTATTTTAATGGGCATTGCCGGGGCAGGGCTGTTCCGTTTGATACAACCTCGTTTTGGTAAACAGACCGCAGTATGGACGTTGCTTTTTCTGGCGGCGATGCCGGGCAGCTTCTTTTTTGCAGCCCCCATGACGGAAAGCTTGTATCTGGCGCTTACGGTATGGGCACTGGTGTTTATACAGGAACAAAAAATCCTGCCTTTTGTGATGGTAGGGTTTCTGGCTGCACTCACTCGGTCAACAGGCGGATTATTGGCGGGTGCAGCCGTGCTTGTGGCAATACAATATGCACGTGAGCAAAAAAAGCCTTGGAGCTGGTTGGCGGCAAGTCTTGGCCCTTGTGCAGGTACGGGCACATATCTGCTCTTGAACCAATACTATTACGGAAACTGGTTTGCCTTTGCGGAAATTCAGAAAAGCCACTGGTCACAGGGGCTGGGCTGGATTGGCAATACAGTCCATTACCTGTTGGATTACATTTTTGGCACCTATAAAGTCAGCATGCAGTTTGCAATCTATGTATCTTTACTGGGTCTGGTTTGCATTTTGTGGGCGTGCAGTATGCTGTTTTTAAGCAGAAAACAGCTGCCTGTATACTGGCTGGGATATGGGGTTGCTTATGTTTTGGTGGCGTATGGTACTACGTGGCTGCTGAGTGCACCACGGTATGCGTTATCGCTGCCGCTGCTGCCATTGGGCATGGCACTGCTTTGCAAAAAGAACTGGCAGCGTATCTTGTTTTTAGGTGTGGAAGGCTGGATTGGCACATTGTATTTGATTCAATTCCTGCAATGGGGGCCAATCTATTAAAGGGGGAACAACATGGGTGAGGGTATAAGCCTTTTGTATTTGGCAGTTTACCTGTGGGCAGGCTGGGGGCTTGCCCGGCGGGCATTGCCGTATGCGGGGGTGCTGCATACAGTCCCTGTGGGATGCGGGATGGCTGTGGCAATGTTGGCGATGCTGCCGGCAGCGTTGGCGCTTGGGCTCGGATTTACGTTGCAGGCAGCGTGGCTTGCAGCACTGCTTGTGTGCTTGGCAGGAATTTGGGCATGGAAAAGCGTTCCTGAAAAATTGCCAAAGCATAAGAAAATCCGCACAGATAAAAAGGAATGGCTTTGTGCAGCAGCTGCGTGTCTGCCGGCTTTTTTGCTTACGGTGTATCTGCTGTATACCCATATACTGTGGTTTGACCCATACAGTGGGGCATACTACACAGGGCAAAGCGGATACGGTGATACCGCAATGCACCTTGCTTTTATTAAAAGCATTGCGGTGGGCGGCAAAATGCCGCCGGAGTACTGCCTGCTGGCACGGCAGGAGGTGTTTGGCTACCCCTTTTTGTGCGAGAGTGTTTCCAGTGTGTTTCTGCTGTTTGGCGCTGGGCTGAAGTTTGCCTATATTTTGCCGTGCATCCCGGCGCTTATCAGTGTGTTTGGCGGTGTGTGGCTTTTGGCACGTCAGGCACTGCAGCATCCGGGCAAAGCAACGCTGGCCAGCTGGCTGTTTATTTACGGTGCAGGCTTGGGCTTTGTTTATTTCATGGGCAGCAAAGCGGCATTTTCCTCTATTTTTACCGGATACTACACAACCCCTACCAACTACGTGGCAAAAAATCTGCGTTGGGTCAATTGCATTGCGGATTTGCTGGTTCCGCAGCGTGCTACCCTGATGGGGTGGGCGCTGGCGATGCCCTGTTTATATTTGCTGTATCGTTTTGCATTTGAAGGGGAAAAATATCTTTGGCTGCCTTTGGGCTTAATGGCAGGCAGCCTGCCGCTGATGCAAACCCATAGTCTGCTGATGCTGGTAATCGTCAGTGGTGTTTATCTGGTTTGCCCGGCGGTACAGGCAATCCAAACCCGAACGATAAAACCGGTTGTTCCGTGGATAAAATATGCGGTGACAGCGGGTGCTTTATGTGTGCCGCAGCTGTTTTTGGTGATTTTTCGGCAGACGTCCCACGGCAACGGCTTTTTGAAGCCTGTGCTCAATTGGATAAACAATGGTACGGGCGAAAACTTTTTCTGGTTTTATATCAAAAATATCGGTCTGGTATATATTTTGCTGGTGCCTGCATTCTTTTGTGTCGGCAGTATCCTTCGGCGGCTGTTTTTAGGCGGATTTGCGGTAAAGGTAATTAGCGAGCTGATTGTATTCCAGCCCAATTACTACGATAACATCAAGCTGCTGTATTTTTGGTTTTTGCTGGCGTGCATATTGGTGGCAGGCGCTGTGTGGGACTGGATTGGCAAAATTTCGTCTCGGCCGGCACAGGTGTGCTTAGCAGCAGGCGTTGTGATAGTGGGCACGTTATCCGGAATATTGACACTCGGCCGTGAGGTGGTAAGTAAGTATCAGGTATTTAATGCGTCGGCAATTGCTACAGCCGAATACGTAGATGAAAATACACCTGCCGATGCGGTATTTCTGACGGGGCGCCAGCATTTGAACCCGATTGCATCTCTTGCGGGGCGGCGGATTATATGCGGGTCGTCGCTTTATGTGTATTTTCACGGAATGCAGCACGCTCAGCAGGATATGGCGGTGCGTACTATGTACGAAAACCCATCAGAGGAGATGCTGGCAGCATGGGATGTGGATTATGTGATGTACTCCAGTTACGAGCGGAATGACTATAAAAACCACGAGCAGTGGTATGCAAAGCGATACCCGGTATGGTATCAACAAGGAGAATACACCATTTATGAAATTACAGACGGAGAATAGAAACGAATGTGCACAATTGCTGCTGGACTGGTTTTACGCCAACCGGCGCAGCCTGCCCTTTCGGGAGGACCCCAAGCCCTACCATATTTGGCTAAGCGAAATTATGCTGCAGCAAACCCGAATGACAGCGGTGCTGCCCTATTACAATCGTTTTTTGGAGGCTTGCCCCGACATACCGGCACTGGCTGCCTGCGACGGAGAAAAACTGCATAAATTGTGGGAAGGTCTGGGTTATTACAGCCGTGTGCGCAACCTGCAAAAAGCGGCACAGGTGGTTTGCGAACAGTACGGCGGCGAGCTGCCGGCAGACTATGCGGCTTTGTTAAAACTGCCCGGCATTGGGCCGTATACCGCAGGTGCAATCGCTTCCATTGGCTTTGGTATCCCTGTACCGGCAGTGGATGGAAATGTATTGCGTGTGCTTTCCCGGTTGGATGACGACCGCCGCTGCGTAACAGACCCAGCCGTAAAAAAGGACTTAACGGTGCGTGCGGCACAATTGCAGCCTCAAGATGCGCCCGGTGATTTTAATCAGGCATTGATGGAACTGGGAGCTTTGGTATGCGTGCCAAACGGTGCGCCGTTATGTGAGCAATGCCCGTGGAAAGACCTTTGCAAGGCACGTGCCGCAGGGACAGCCTTGCAGTTACCGGTAAAAGCCCGCCCCAAAGCAAGGCGCATTTTGCCGGTGGCGATTGCGCTGGTGGAGGGTCCGCAGGGCTGGCTTTTGCACCGCAGGCCGGATACAGGTTTGTTGGCAGGATTGTGGGAGCCGCCCCTATGGGAGGACACTGACTTTGCAAATGCGCAGGAGATGCAGCAGGCACTTGCAGCACTGGGGATTGATACAGCAGCTTGTTACAGCGGCGAAAAGATGCACCCGCAGCTGCCTGCGGCAAAGCATATATTTACCCATTTAGAGTGGCATATGTACGGCTGGCAATTTTTTGCCCCTGCGCAATCCTTGCCGGAAGGATATGTGTGGGCAACCCGTGAGGAGCTGGAGCAGGTGTATACCCTGCCCGGTGCTTTCCGTGCATATCGCAAACAAATGCTTGCACCTACGGAGAACGAAATCTTGTAATTTATACGGGATTCGGCTATAATAAGGGCGTACCCAAACAAATTTCCGCAGTGTTGTCTGCGGTAAAAAAAGGAGCTTACCATGAAGAAAACTGGTTTCATTGCTGCTGTTGCTGCGCTGTCCGCTGCTGCGGGTGCATTGGCTGTAGGCGCTGTTTATCTGCGCCGCCGCGAAAAAGAACTGGATGAGTACGAGGAGTTGCTGTTTGGCGAAGGCTTAGGCGAAAACACCGACAGTACCCCTGCAGAAGAAATTGTGGAAGTTGAAATTGAGCCTGTGGAAACACCGGCAGAGGAAACGGAGCAAGCACCTGCTGAGGAGCCTGCTGAGTAATATCTGAAAGTTCAGCCGCAGACAGACGGTTTGCCTTGTAAAGGGTAGGCCTTGGTTGTCTGCGGCTTTTCCGTTTTAAGGAGGATTGTGTATGAAGCGTTTTTTGCTTTGGCTGGCGGGTGTCATGCTGGGCGTTGTGTTGTTTTTAGGGGCTGTTGTGGGGTACAGCTGGTTTTCTGTCAGCACACAGGATTTGCCCAAGGACGAAGGCGTGCTGTTTGCAGATATGGCTTTGGAGCGCAACGGTTATTGCTGGCAGGTGCCTTTGGTGGGTGCAATGGCAGACAAGGTGCTGTATCAAAGCAGCGACCTTACGGTACAAAAGCTGGGCGAAATTACAGACGCATGGCCTGCATTTGCCGTCCCGGAATGGGTTGACCAAAGTCAGGTAACGCTGAAAATCCAAAATACCGATAGCGGCGAAACTGTATTTGCCGGGTCGCTGCAAGAGTATGCGGACTTTCGATATATGCAAAACGGAAATTATGAGGTGGAAATGAAGCTGTGGCGCCTGCCCAAAGGCATGGACCAAACCATGCTGGCAGAACCCACTGATAAAATCGTAAAGAATCCCGGTTTGGAGCAGCCTGCCCGTCCGGCGGGCTGGTATGGGTATCGCTTCAGCTTTACCCTTGCTGCAACACCGCAGGTGCGCCTTTCGGCTGAAAAAATCCGGCAGGGCGATGCCGTTGCGGTATTTGTAAACGGTCTGCTGGGAGATACGCCGCCTGTATTAAAAAGCGAACTGGGCTCTGTCCAGTTTCAGCAGGCAGGGTCCGGCTGGGTTGGCTATCTGGGCGCTGCCTATAATGCCGAAGCGCAAAAGCACACCATTGAAGTTTCTTTGGGAGAGCAGGTAACACAGGTGGAAATTTCGGTGCGGGAGCGTAACTTCGGCAAGGCACCCGCTGTTGCAGAGCCCGAGCCGCCCGAAGGTGCAGGGCAGGAGTTCCGTGATGTGATTTGGCCGCTGTATAAAGCACCTACAGGCCCCCGTCAGTGGGAGGTTGCATGGGACTGCCCCGTAAAGTACAATAAAATCCTGATGGGATACGGCATGGTACAACTGCGTGAGGATGGCAGCAACGGCGGTAAATCCAATTCGACCCTGTTTGAAACGACACCGGGAACGCAGGTTATTACCCCCACAGCAGGTACAGTTATCTACGCAGGCGAGTTGAAGCTTACGGGCAATACCGTTGTAATTGACCACGGCTGCGGGGTGCGTACCTTCCTGTATGGTTTGGATACGGTTTATGTATCCAAAGGGGATACGCTGGTTTTGAACAGCGCTGTAGGTGAAGCCGGTGAAACGCTCACGTTTGATGTAAAAATCGGAAATAAGAGCATTGACCCGTGGGAATTGTTTGATGCCCATGGTGGATTGTTCGCGAAGTAATATATACATAAATACAGCAAAACGCCACGAGAAAATCATTGCAGATTTCTCGTGGCGTTTTGCAGTTGCAATATGGTGTGCGGTTAAAAGCAAATAAGTTTAGCCAAGGGTGTTGCCGGTATCATCCTGCCAGCCGGGCCAATCTTCTGCCCACTGCCCAATAAATACAGGAATATCGGAGAAGCGGGTCATAGATGCTACAACGCCATCTTGGGAAATGTAATAAAGCCCGTCTCCCTCTAAAATAACTTGCTCTCGACTGCCGGATTTAGATACTAAGTCGTACTGGGGGCGGTTGTATTCGGCGTAGGAGCCCTCGTCCAAAAGACCATCGGTTTGGGTATATTTGCAGTAGTGGCCTTTGCTGTCAAAAACAAGGTAGGTTCCATTAGGCAAGGCGGCATTCGTACAGTAGGAACCGGGCAGCTGCAAGGGGGGCACATGACTGGCCTTTTCAAACTGATAGAGATTCACGAATAAGGAGGCAAGCAAGGCGACGATTAAAATCCAAAAAAGAGGTGCGGAAAGAGAGATTTTCTTTTTCAATGGTATCGTCCTTTCTGTGAAATGGTGTTAAGAGAAGCTTTGCCGCTGATAGGCAGCAGGGTTATTCCTCGCAGGAATTTTCTTTTGCTGCGAAAGCGTCGGCTTCTTCACCAAGAGAGAAATCGGCACGAAGCAAGGTCTCCAAAGGAGCGTCGGGGTTTGCAGCCAACCGGCGGCTTTGGTTTAGAATGGCCTTTTCCAAAGTGTTGCGGGCCAGACGGCCATTGCCGGCAGTATCGGCATTTGTTGCCTGCTGTACGGTATAATAAGCCAGCAAAGCGGGTTCGGCGGCGGCATCAATCGCATAGCCTTTGGATTTTGCCTGTAGTTTGGTAATGGCAAGCAGTTCCTCGCCGGTATAATCCGGGAACTCCAGCTGATTGGGGAAGCGGCTTGCCAAGCCGCTGTTTGCGGTCAGGAACTCCTCCATCTCCTTAGTATAGCCTGCCAGAATCACAACCAAATCGTTGCGATGGTCCTCCATGCCTTTTACCAAGGTGTCGATTGCTTCCAGCCCGAAGCTGTCTTGCTCGCCACGGTATAAGCTGTAGGCTTCGTCGATAAAAAGTACACCACCCAATGCGCTTTGGATGACACTGTTTGTCAAAGGTGCGGTATGGCCGCTGTAGCGACCGACTAAGTCCGCACGGCTGACCTCTACCAGCTGTCCGCCGGACAAAGCGCCGATAGCTTTTAGGTAGCGTGCCAGCAAACGGGCAATAGTGGTTTTGCCGGTACCCGGGTTGCCTGCAAAAATCATATGCATGGTAATATCGCTGGTTTTCAGCCCGGCGGCAGCACGGCGCTGCTGTACCCGAACATTGTCCGCAAGGTCCATCACATACTGCTTCAGCTCAGTCAGACCCACAATGTTATCCATTTCCTGCTGTACGGCTTCCAGTGCGCCGGTATATACACTGGGCAATAGCGCCAGCAGCGGCTGGGCAAGCTCGTTATTGACTGAGAAATACGGGGTGTCTGCCTGAATGGTCAAGTCCACCTGTCCCTGCAAAGAGGCATCCTGACTGAGACAGTATTCGCTCAGCGCACGGAAAAATTTATCGCAGGCTAATTGCAGGGCGCCTGCGCCTTGTGCCTTGTTGTGCTGCGCGGCAACCCAGTCCCGTACGTCAGCCCCTGCACGGAGTTTTAGGTTTAGGCGTGTGTGCACACGCTGTGCCAGTGCGTTTAAGCACTGGGCGGCCAGCTTTTGCAGGCTTTCAGTGCTGTAGGACCCGGTTTGACATACATCGCCCACTGCGGAAACCATCCCAGCACCGAATTTATCTGCCAGCTTGTCACGGCCATGTTCGGAGAAGAAAATCATATACTTGCCATGAGGGGTTAAGCTGCCGACAGTACCCGGCGCAAGTGCTGTACCGGCATCTACAAGGATACCTTCCTTTACCAGATAGCGGCTGTTCAGGGGGGCATTTCCACGGATAGCCAGGTCGGATAAAATATTCAAAAATCCGGGATGGCACTGCTCATAATTTTCAAACAGCAGCATTTCGCCCGGAGCCTGCAAAGCGGCATACAAATCCTGCAGGAATAGTTTTTCCTCGCCGGGACCATCATACAGGGAGAGGTCCATGCAGGCAGGGGACTCGCTGCGCAAAAGCCCACGCACGGCCATTTCTTTGGCAGCACAGCGCAAAGCATAATGGCGGCCGGTGCCCTCGCTGCCGCAAATCAAAATCACATTTTTGGCATTTTCGCCCTCTGTACCCAGCACAAAGGGACGGCGCAAAGCACGCACAAGGCTATCCACAAAGGGGTCTTGCCCTAAAACTTTTTGTTTTACCACATCGGCAAGACCTAAAAAGCTGCCCCGATGTTCTACCGGAACCTCGCTGGTGCCTTGTGCCAGCAAGCCATCGGCTTCCATATCTTTCAGCATTTGGCGGCTTTCCGCCAAAGCACGTGCGGCAGCAGCGTCGCTGTCCTTTAAGGCTTGGGTTTGCGCCTTGATTTGCCTATCCAAATCCTTTTGCTGCTGTTGCAGGGTGCGGGTTAATTCATCCAGCGGGTTCAAAGTGCTTTTGGCACCACTTTGGCCGAAGTTGGGTTTGCCGCCTTTCCCAAAGGCGTTATTCATAATGTTTTCCCAGTCATTGCTGTATCCCATGGCAGATGCCTCCGTCCTTATGAAAAATAGGCAGTAATATTAACCACATTGTAGCACAAACCAACCCTGCGGAAAAGTAGCATTCACAGCAAAAGCTGCCGCAGGGGTTTGCTTGCCAAAACAGCTGAAACGGGATATTATAATATAGATATGGATTTATCGCTGCAGGTTAAAAAGCCTATCCTTTTTAGCTGATTTTACCTAAAGGAGTACAAAAAACTATGAGCAAAGCTTCTCCACTGAGCTGGAAAGAATTATACGACAGCCAGCACTTTGCGGATGCATATACCTATGATGGGCCGCTCGGCCCGGAGTATACCCCTGAAGGTACTACGCTGCGTGTGTGGGCGCCCACGGCGCAGCAGGTCAAGGTTTTGTTTTATCGCAACGGGCACAGCGCTTTAAGCGAGGAAACCCTGCCTATGGTAAAAGGCGAAAAAGGTGTATGGATTTGTGAGCTAAAGGGCGACCAAAGCGGGCGGTACTACACGTTTGCGGTAACCGTAGACGGCTGCACAAGAGAAACCATTGACCCGTACGCACGTACAGCAGGCATCAACGGGCAGCGCGGTATGATTCTAAACCCGGAGGCTGCCGCACCGGAAGGCTGGACGCAGGACAGGCGGCCGCATATTCCTGCCGGCAATCGTGTTGTGTGGGAAGTAAGCGTGCGGGACTTCACCTCAGACCCGGCCAGCGGTGTGCCGCTGCCCCGGCGGGGCAAGTATTTGGGCTTTGTAGAGCCGAATACTACCTTGAATCAAGATGGTGTGCACCCTACAGGGTTAGCCTATTTAAAAAAGCTGGGCATTACGTATGTACAGCTGATGCCCATTTACGATTTTGGCAGCGTTGACGAAGAACGCTCCTCTCCCAGCCGATATAACTGGGGATACGACCCATTTAACTATAATGTGCCCGAAGGCAGCTATGCAACCGACCCTTACCGTGGCGAGGTGCGTGTGAAGGAACTGAAAAAGATGATTCAGGAACTGCACAAAGCGGGAATCGGTGTGATTATGGATGTGGTGTACAACCATATGTATCAGTGGGAAAATCCGCTGAACAACACAGTGCCTTATTATTTCTTCCGCCAGAACCCGGATGGTACTCCCTCCAACGGCAGCGGCTGCGGTAACGAAACCGCTACCGAGCGTGCAATGTGCCGCAAGTATATTGTGGACTCGCTGGTGTACTGGGCAAGCGAATACCATCTGGACGGTTTCCGCTTTGACCTGATGGGTTTGATTGACGTGGATACCATGAATGCAGTACGTGCAGCACTGGATGCACTGCCTGACGGTGAAAGCATCCTCATGTACGGCGAGCCATGGCAGGGCGGCCCCAGCGCAATGCGAGCCATGGCAAGCGACAAGGGAAATGTATACCTGCTGGATGACCGCATTGGGGTGTTTTCCGACGGGACACGAGATGCCATTAAGGGCAGCTGCTTTGATGCGAGAGAGCCAGGCTATGTAAATGGCCGTTGGGACAGTCGTTTTGGCATTGGTGCGAGCGTTGCGGCATGGTGCCGCAGCAATACATTCTGCCCCAAAACACCGGGGCAGGTGGTAAGCTATGTTTCCGCACACGATAACTATACGCTGTGGGACAAACTGCTGCGTGTGGAATATGCAGAGCCGGACTATCAGCACAGAGATGAAAAAATTCTGGCGCAAAATCGGATGAGCGCAGGGATTTACCTTACCTGCCTTGGCATCCCGTTTATGCTGGCCGGTGAGGAGTTTGCACGCACAAAATGGGGCGAGCATAACAGCTATAACAGCGATTTGGCTATCAATCGGCTGGAATGGGCACGTACAGAAACCTTTGGCGATTTGGTGGCGTATTACCGTGGACTGCTGGCGCTGCGTGCAAAGTTCCCTCGTTTAAGTGCATGGGATGCCGAAACACCGCACGCTATCACATTTTTGAAAGTTGCAGAGCCTATGGTGGCATGGACACTGCCTGCGGCAGAAGGCGACAACACCCCTTGGCGAGAGATTGCGGTTTACTATAATCCGCTGCAAAAACATTGCACGGTTTCCCTGCCGGAGGGCAAGTGGAAGCTGCTGTGCGACGGGGAAGATTCTACGCTGTGGCAGCGCCCCGGTGAGAGCTATGAGGGCGAAACAACGGTTAAGCCGGTAAGCGTTACCATTTTTGGTGCCTAAAAATAATAAAAAAAGGATGGCAGTAATGCCATCCTTTTTTTATAAGCAAACGCAGATACTTACTGCTTTTTATCGGAAAGGGATAAATCCTCCGGCATATGGATTGCACCGTACAGATTTTTAGCGCTGCAGCCCGCACGGCCGCCGCCGGCACAGGCGCAGGCACACGCACAGGCGCAGGCACAGGAGGAGCGGGTACGGCCGGCACCGCCGCCAAAGGAGGAACCGCCGCCGCTGCCTCGGTACGAGCTGCGTGGGGGCTTTTTTACACCCTTCGAGCCGGGTACAGGGCGCCCGCCCTTGCCTTTGGGATAATACAGGCCATCCACAAATACATAAGTGGTGCGGGAATCTGTACCAAATCCGCCGTGCCAAATGGCCCTATGCAGGTGCACGAAAAAGAAAAAGAGCAGAATGACGATTACAGTGAGCAGCAAAGCGTCTTCTACCGAGTCATCATCAGCAAGATTTTCCTCATAAAAATCAGCAGAGCCATCGTCCGTCAGGGCGGTTGGCCAGGTGGGATATTCCAGAGTGAGGTCCAGTTTTTCACTGTGGGACAGTTGGCTGGCGGTCAAAGTTACAACATCGGCTGCTTCTGTCATGGCAGCATTGGAGTTGCTGTATACCAGCGAAGGGGAAATCCCGGCAGGGTGGTACCAGCGCAGAACCATTTCGGAAATATCGGCATGGTCAAACCAGCCCGGCGTGTAGGAAAAATGAACGGTGCCGTCGGGGCCCAGTGTATATAAGTAAGGCTGCTCCCAACGGAAAGAAATCGGAACAACATCGCCCTCGTAATAGCTGCGGTCCAAGTCGATGTGCATATAGCTGCCGTCTACATATATATTTTGTACGGCACTGCTCAATGCTTCGGGATTTTTTGCCAGATGGTTAGGAATACCGATTTGCACCCACTCCAGCGGGCCTTCGCTTTCGCTGTCCAAAACTTCCCATGCAATGTCTACCGTAATAGTGAGGGTGCCGTTTTCGTTAGGGGTAACGTCAACTACATACCGATTGATACGGTCCAAGTCGCCGCTGTCTGCATATGCGGGCATTGCCATACCCATGCACAGGACGCAGCAAGTAATACAGGCAAGCAAAACAAGGTGCATACGATGAAACAAATGTGATTTCGTCATATTAAAGCTCCTTTCCTGTATTTCCGGTTTGCAGCTGACAAAGCTGCTCCATTTTAGCGCTTACTGCACGAATTTTGCGGCATTCGGGATGGTTCCAAATGGTATCCCAAGCATCGGTGCAAAGGTTGCCCAAAGTGACACCGCCCAGCCAGCTTTGGCAGGGCACAACAGTACCGTCAGGGCTTACAGCCATATTGGACAGGCAGGCTCCGCAGCTGGGAACCAGGCTGAACCCCAGCTGACGCAGGGTGTCCTCCGGCAGCCAGCCGGGGCTGGTAAAGTCCACTTCCATGGATAGGCTGTGGGCGGTATCCATCGCTTCCTGCAGGCAAGCGGTCAGCTCATCGGGGGTAAGGCGAGTGGATTTGCTTTCGCCGGTTTCGGCACCGCCGGCGGGAATTAGGCCGCTGCAAGTTGCGTACGAAACACCAAGGCTGTTTGCAAAGCGCAGGGTTTCGGCATAGTTGCGGTTCAAACTGCACAGGGGCGTGTTTATCGAAACATTCAGTCCGGCGGCAACCGCATTGCGAATGCCTTGTACCGTGTCGGCAAAGCCGGGTGCGCCCACGAGGGTGTTGTGGATGGCCTCGTCCGCAGAGTATAAGGTGATTTGGACACTGTCCAAGCTGGCATTATACAACCCCTGACACAGCTCCGGTGTAAGCAAACGGCCGTTTGTGTTCAGGCGTGTTACAAACCACTGGGCACACTCTACCAGATACACTAAGTCCGAGCGCATGGTAGGCTCACCGCCGGTAAAGGTGACCTGCGGAATATTTGCTGCACGCAGGGTATCCAAAATGCTGCGCCACTGGTTTGTGTCCAGCTCATGCGTTTCACCCATAGGCTGCCCGGCGGCATAGCAGTGCAGACATTTTTGGTTGCAGTGCCAAGCACCGTTTTGCGTCATGGCGGAAACCATTAAGTCCATGCGGTGGGGGGCAGTCATATGTTCGGCATATTCGCCAAGGCTGAGGGAGCCAACCGGCACGTCCGGCTCACGACCTTGTGCAATAGCAAGTAAAGCGTCCAGCATACGCTCTAAATCATTGCGAATCAGCTTTGCGGAAACCAAAGGATATGTACGGCGGGTTGCTTTTATAGCAGCGTCAGCAGCTTCCTTCCATTTTTCGGGGGGAATTTCCCGCCCGGCCAGCAGCTGCACAGCATCCATAAAGTTTGCCAAAAGAATCGCCCAGCTGATATTCAGGGGAATCAGCTGGCTGCCGTTCAGCAGCAGCAAAAAGGGCTGCCGTTTAGCGGATGGCTTCGGCGGGATGAGGTGCATACGGACGACACCGGGCCCTTTAGGGTCCAGTGTAATGTGGCGGACTACGCTTAGATGCTGGCGGCAATAGCGCCGCTCGCTCCAAGAAAGGTTTGCATGAAACATAAGCAACCTCCGTTTACAAAAAAAGTGTAAAGAAAAGCCTCGCCGATGGGCGAGGCTTTTCCAATCGTCCTATATTAAATACGAGACAGCACAACAAATCATTGCAAGAATGGCATTATTCTAAATCCAAGTTGCCAAATTCGCTCAGTTCCAAGGTTTCGTTGTGGTTTTGTGCCCAGTTGATAGACCACGGGTTGGTGAACAGCAGCAGGCGGTTGCCACGCATATCCTCAACAGCCTTCGTATCACTGGTCAGGTCCAGCTCACGCAGGTTGTAAGTGTCCGGGTCATTCTGAATCCAGCGCAGGTGCTCGAAGGGCAGCTGCTGCATACGGATTTCTACGTTGTACTCGGTGTTAAGGCGGTATTCCAGAACTTCCAGCTGCAAAACACCAACAACGCCGACGATAACTTCTTCCATACCGCCGCCGACTTCACGGAAAATCTGGATTGCACCTTCCTGTGCAATCTGCTCCATGCCCTTGACAAACTGCTTGCGCTTCATGGTGTCCTTTTGTTCCACACGGGCAAAGTGCTCGGGTGCGAAGGTGGGGATACCTGCAAAGCGTACCTTCTGTTTACCGGTGCACAGGGTATCGCCGATGGAGAAGATACCCGGGTCAAACAAGCCGATAATATCGCCGGCATAGGCTTCGTCTACAATGGCACGGTCCTGTGCCATCAGCTGTGTGCCGGTAGCCAGCTTGATGTTTTTACCCTGCTGTACATGGTAAGCTTCCATGCCGCGCTCGAACTTACCGGAGCAAATACGCATAAATGCGATACGGTCACGGTGTGCCTTGTTCATGTTTGCCTGAATCTTAAACACAAATGCAGAGAAGTTGTCCTGTGCAGGGTCAACTTCGGTGTTGGTGTTCATATCCACACGAGCCAAGGGGCGGCTGGTCAGCTTCAGGAAGTTTTCCAGGAAGGGCTGCACACCAAAGTTGGTCAGCGCACTGCCAAAGAATACGGGGCTCAGCTCGCCGGAAAGTACCTTTTCCAAGTCGAATTCTTCCGCAGCACCGTCCAGCAGCTCGATTTCGTCGTTCAACTGGCTGTGCAGCTCGGGGGTCAGCAAATCGTCCAGCTTTTCATCGCCCAGCTCGGCCTGAATTTCCTCAACCATCTTTACGCCGTTGGCACGGCCGTCGCTCTGGAAAGCCAGAACCTTGCGGGTGTTGCGGTCGAACACGCCCTTAAACTGCTTGCCGCAGCCGATAGGCCAGTTCATGGGGTAGGTTTTGATACCCAGAATCTCCTCGATGTTTTCCATCAGCTCGAAGGGGTCACGTGCTTCACGGTCCATTTTGTTCACGAAAGTGAAAATGGGGATATGACGCAGGGTGCAAACCTTAAACAGCTTGATGGTCTGTGCCTCAACGCCCTTTGCAGCGTCGATAACCATGACGGCGCTGTCTGCTGCCATCAGGGTACGGTAGGTGTCTTCCGAGAAGTCCTGGTGGCCGGGGGTGTCCAGAATATTGACACACTTGCCCTCGTACTCAAACTGCAGCACAGAGCTGGTAACAGAAATACCACGCTGCTTTTCAATGTCCATCCAGTCGGACACAGCATGGCGAGCGCTCTGCTTGCCCTTAACGGAGCCGGCCTGATTGATGGCTCCACCGTACAGCAGCAGCTTTTCCGTCAGTGTGGTTTTACCCGCGTCGGGGTGGCTGATAATCGCGAACGTCCTGCGACGCTCGATTTCTTCACGATTGGTCATAAATGATTTCCTTTTCTATTAAAAACTAAAGGCTGGCGGATACAGAAACCTGTTTACATGGGAATAACTCCCTTTCGATTTTGCATAAACCTATAACAGCACATACATACTCTATTGTACGATATTTAGTTTGGTTTCGCAAGATAAAATTCACATCTGCCGTTACTTTTTCAGCACAAAACAGGGCAGCGGTGCAGTATCGGCCCAGTTTGCAAAGTCACAAACCAGCACAGTGTATTTGGTTAAGGGCAGGCTGCGCAGCCAGCCAAGGACAGCCTGCTTTTCATCGCAGCCGATTACTTTGCCGCTGTAAAGCACAGCGCTCAGGATTCCGCCCGGGCGCAAAGCTTCCAATGCGGCTTGCAGGGCGGGGATACTGCTTTGTGCGGTGGAGAAGGTGTCGTGGTCAGCGCCGGGCAGCCAGCCAAAGTTAAACATAACAATATCCGCAGTACCGGGCTGCACATATTGCAGCAGATTTGCATGGCTGCTGCATACCACTTGGCAGGCATCGGCAGCGCACCCAAGCTGCTGTAAGTGCTGCCGGGTGCTTGCACAGGCAGCGGGCTGTATATCCATGGCCAGTACCTTGCCTCCCAATCGGCACAGAAAAGCGGTGTCGCCCCCATTGCCGCAGGTTGCATCAATGGAAAGCTGCGGTGCTGGGCAGTGGCCTGCCACAAACTGCTGGGCAAACTGTACCGCAGTCAGGTCAGGCTTTTTGCAGCGTACCCAAAGGCCGTCAGTGCCGGGGGCGAAATCGAACTTTTCCAAAAAGGCACGTGCGGCAGGGTCGGCAGGGGCAGGTGCTGTGTAGCAGCTGGCAGAATTTCTGGTAAAGCCGCCGGTACGGGATAAAAGGGTTTTCATCAGATAACTGCCATATCCACGGCGGCGCCATTCCGGTGCGATAACCAACATGGGAATATGCCCGCCGCCCTCGGCAGGGCGCAGTTTTGCAATGCCGATTTCCTCATCTTCTTTTTCCAAAATCCAGTTATCATCTCTGCGATAAATTTCCATGGGGGAAGCTCCTTATCTATATGAGGCGCTGCTTGCATTAAAGCTGCTTTCCTTGTATATTGAATATAATACTATATGGTACGATAACGTAGCAAAGCAGGAACGTCAAGCCCTAAATAAAAGGCTTTTCACATATTCTTCACCCTGCTGCACATCTATTTTCATAAAAAACCAGTAAAATAAGACCATAAAATAAAAGGTCGCCTATAGAGGGGCAACCGAGCATCAAAAACGATGCTTGAAAGGTAGGAGAAACATGGAGAATGAAAACAAGTGGGAGTACGATTACTCTTCCCTGTACCGCCAGAACAGTACAACTCCCCCTGCAGATACGGGTTATCAAAATGTAGGGTCCAGCGGAACAAATACGGCAAATCAGTTTGAGCAGCCTACACAGGCACAAGCAGCCGATAACGGAAATAATGGTGCAGTTCCCCCGCCGAACGTGCCGCCGTACAGCGGTACGGTTCCACCCCGCCAGCCCCAGCGCCCTTTGCAGCCTAAGAAAAACAAAAGCGAGTGGGCAGGCCGTGCGCTGACAGTTGCGCTGGCTGCGGTTGTTGGTTTTGGCGGCGGTGTGGCAGGCTTTGCGTTTGCAAACCGAAACGGCATGGGCAACCGTGTGGTGATGCAAACGGTGGAGCGCCCCAGTGCCGGCTCGATGATTACTTCCACCGGCGGCAAAGAGCTGTCTCGCCCGGAAGTAGCAAGCATGGTCAGCCCCAGTGTAGTGGTTATTACTACCGAGCAGATGGTTGCTACCGGCAACTGGTACGGGCAGGGCCGTGTGGAAAGCGGCGCAGGCAGCGGCGTTATCATGACAGAAGATGGCTACATTATGACGAATGCGCACGTTGTAGCGGGTGCTTCGTATATCACGGTAACCATCGACGAGAAGGATTACCCGGCAACGCTGATTGGAGAAGATAGCGAAAGTGATATTGCTGTTTTGAAGATTGACGCAAAAAATCTGATTCCCGCAGTGATGGGCGACAGTGACACGCTGGGTGTAGGCGAATCTGTTGTGGCGGTAGGTAACCCCCTGGGCGAGCTGGGCGGTACAGTAACCGAGGGCATCATCAGTGCACTGAACCGCAATGTTCTGGTGGAAGACCATACCATGACCCTGATTCAGACCAGCGCAAGCGTATCCCCCGGTAACTCCGGCGGCGGCTTGTTCAATATGCAGGGCGAGCTGATTGGCATTGTTAACGCAAAGTCCAGCAGCGACCATGCAGAGGGTTTGGGCTTTGCGATTCCTATCAATACAGCACGCCAAGTAGCAGCCGACTTGATTGAAAACGGTTATGTGAGCGGCCGTCCCGCCATGGGCGTAACTATTATTGATATTACCAATCAGGAAACAGCTGCCCACTACGGTGTACCCAGCTTCGGTGTTTATATCTATGCAGTTGAAAAGGGCTCCGCAGCGGAAAAAGCCGGCTTGCATCCAGGTGACCGTGTGCTGAGTGTTGACGATATCGAAGTAGCAAACAGTGGTGTGCTGACAGATTGCATTAAGGGCCATAATGTGGGCGATACCATTACGCTGACGGTAGCACGTGAGGGCAAGACGCTTTCTGTAGAATTGACACTGGGTGAAAAGAGCGCACCGAGCGCAGACAATCCCCAGCCGGAAGTGCAAAAGCAAGAGGGCTGAGCCTGCTGAATAAAAAATAAAGAACCCGGAAACAACATTGCGCAATGTTGTTTCCGGGTTCTTTTTATATGCGAATAAAACGGGAGCAAAACTTTCTACTCACAGGCATGGATGAGATAAAAGGATTAGTTCAGGCTCTCCAGTTCGTCTACCAACTCGCCGAACAGCTTCAGGGCAGAGTTGATGGGTTCGGGGCTGCTCATGTCTACACGAGCCAGCTTCAGCAGGGAAATGGGGTCGCTGCTGCAGCCGCCGGACAGGAACTTTTTGTAATCATCCACAGCGGGCTTGCCCTCGGTAAGGATGCGGTTTGCGATTGCTACAGCGGCAGAGAAACCGGTAGCGTACTGGAATACGTAGTAATTGTAGAAGAAGTGCGGGATACGAGCCCACTCCAAGCTGATGCCCTCGTCGGAAATCATGTCGGGGCCAAAATACAGCTTGTTCAGCTCCAGATACTTATTGCACAGAGTTTCGGCAGTAAGGGTTGCGCCGCTTTCGGACATACGGCCCATTTCCAGCTCGAACTCAGCAAACATAGTCTGGCGGTAGATGGTGCCCTTGAACTTATCCAAGAAGTGGTTAATCAGGTAAGCACGCTCTTTTTTGTCGGTGGTCTTTTCCAGCAGGTAGCGCATCAGCAGCACTTCGTTGCAGGTGGATGCCACTTCGGCTACGAAGATGACGTAATCGCTGGTGCTTACAGGCTGATACTTGCAGCTGTGGTAGCTGTGCAGTGCGTGGCCCATCTCATGTGCCAGAGTAAACATGCTGTCCAGCGTGTCTTCCTGATTCAGCAGTACGTAGGGGTGGGGGCGGGCGTTGCCGGAGGAGTAAGCGCCGCCACGTTTGCCAACGTTGGAATAAACGTCAATCCAGCGGTTATTAAAGCCTTCCTTCAGCAGGTCGGTGTAATCTTCGCCCAAAACAGCCAGTGCCTCCAGAACAGTCTGCTTAGCTTCCTCAAAGGAAATCTTTTTTGCAGCGTCCGTTACAATGGGGGTATAGATGTCGTACATATGCAGCTCGTCTACGCCCATCATCTTTTTGCGCAGGGATACATAGTGGTACATCTTATCCAGATTGTTATGCACAGCCTCAATCAGATTGGTGTATACCTCGGTAGGTACTTCGGTTTCGTCCAGAGCGGCACTCAGGGTGCTGCTGTACTTACGAGCACCGGCAAAGAAGCGCAGCTGCTTAAACTGAGCGTCCAAAGTAGCTGCTGCGGTGTTCTTGAACTGGCCCATGGTTTCGTAGTAAGCATTAAATGCGTTTTCACGCAGGACACGGTCTGCACTTTCCAGCAAAGGAACAAACGACACGTTGGTCAGGGTGTGGGCTTCGCCCTTGCAGTCTACTGCATTGGGGAACTTCAGGTCTGCGTTATTAAAAATGCTGGAGATATTGCCGGGAGCATCTGCCATTTCGCCTGCGGAAGCCAGCAGGGTTTCCTCGGCAGGGGTCAGGATATGTGCAGCACGGCGGCGAATCTGGTACAGGCTGCGGCGGTACTCTTCCAGAGCAGGCAGCTCAGCAAAAAATGCATCCAGCTTTTCCTGCGGGATTGCCATAATTTCGGAAGGTGCAAATGCAAGTGCACTGGAGATGGCTACACAGGTGCCGGTAGCTTTGCCACGCATATCCTGATAAAAGCTGTTGCCGGTGTCTTGGTCGCTCTTGCAGCTGGCGTAGCCGCTTAAGGAGCCCAAGCGCAAAATAGCCTGGTCCTGCAGCTTGAAAAAGTCCAGCAGAGTCTGCGCACTTTCGCCTAAGCGGCCCTGATAGGCTGCAAATTGGGGAGCCAGCGTTTTGATTGCCTCGTTCTCCTTTGCCCAGGCTTCGTCACTTTCAAAAATATCGCTCAAATTCCAAGTGTTTTCTTCAGCGACTTGGCTGCGCTTTAGTGTTGCATATTCTTGCATAAAAACAATGCCTCCGTTTCTTGAAATGTAAAGTAGAATTATCCTAATTATACTACAACAGACAAGTGGCGGCAATTTTCAAAATGCATAATTTAGTGCAGTGGGATAGGGTGCCGTGAGGATAAAAAAGCAAAAAGGCAGTTTTATTCTTGGGCAAGCGGAGGATACCCGAAGGCAACGGGCGGCACAGAGGAGTCCAGTGCGGCAAAGGTATACCCCTCGGCAAGTAAGGTGTCCAGAATTTTTGGCAGTGCAGCGGGTGTGGATGCCTTGGTATCGTGCATTAGCACAATAGAGGGGCTGTGCTGGCGGTGAACACCCTCTATCACCCGGCGGGCAACCGTATCGCCGCTGGGGGCGGGGGATACGGCATCCTGCGCCGATACGTTCCAGTCGTAATAGCGATAACCACGGCGCAGCAGTTCGGCTAAAAGTTCGGGGTAGATGCCGCTGTTATAATGATTGATGCTTCCACCGGGCAGCCGCAAAATATCAGTGGTGATATTGTTTGCACGCAAGGTTTCCACCAACTGGTGCATATCTGCTAAAAAGGCATGGGGACTTTGGTAAATGTCGTTGTAGTCATGGGTATTGCTGTGCAAACCGATGGTGTGGCCTGCGTCAACAATCTGCCGGAGCTGCTCGGTGCGGCCGGAAATGGAATTGCCCACCACGAACCAACAAGCAGGAATATGGTACTTGCTTAAAATTTGCAGGATTTCCGCTGTGTGCTTGCTGGGGCCGTCATCAAAGGTCAGGTAGACTGTGCGCTCAGCGGCAGGCTGGGGAGTAAGCGGCTCGACCTGCAAGTCGGGATAGAGTACAGAGTAATCCGGCAAGCTGCCGGGAACAGGGCTGGGCGCAGGGGTGGCTTCGGGCGGCTGTGCGGCCGTTTCCAGTGCAGATACCCGTGCGGAGATTTGCCTGAATTCCGTAAAACACCCCATGCCCGCAAAAAGAGCCCAAAGCGAAAACGCCAGTGCGGCAAAGGGGAGCGCCCGACGCAGCTGGCTTAAAAGTGGTGTATTGCGGTTCATGGTATTCCTCCAAAATAGTTTTTTAGGAGTGTATGCGCCGGGGCAGGCAATCATGACGGAAATGTTTGCAGTATAGACTTTTTGCGCCATATTTCGTATAATACATAATGTATGTGCTAATGAATTTGCGTAAGAAGGACGGAACCGATTATGGCGTTCAATTCCCTATCATTTTTGATTTTTTTTCCTATTGCGGTAATGGGGTACTACTTGGTCCCCAATAAAATGAAAAACCTGTGGCTGCTGGTGCTTTCGTACTATTTTTATATGTGCTGGAACGCAACCTATGCGCTGCTGATTTTCTTTTCCACCGCATCAACATATTTGTGCGCAAGGCTGATTCAAAAGATAGCGGAGCCACGCGGCAAAAAACTTGCGTTAGGGCTTAATATTGGCGTCAACCTCGGCATCTTGTTCCTGTTCAAGTATTATGAGATGTTCACCCAGCTTTTGGTGGATATTTTAGACCCGTTGGGTGTGGTATTTGTACCGGCAAAACTTTCGCTGCTGCTGCCGGTAGGCATCAGCTTTTATACGTTTCAGGCGCTGGGATACTCCATTGACGTATACCGTGGAACGATAGAGCACGAAAAAAGCTTTTTGAACTATGCACTGTTTGTCAGCTTTTTCCCCCAGCTGGTAGCCGGCCCGATTGAACGGTCGGAAAATCTGCTGCCGCAGTTCCGGCAGGTACATACCTTCCAGTACGATAACGTGGCACAGGGCCTGCGCATTATGCTGCTGGGCTTTTTCAAAAAGGTTGTAATTGCGGATAACGCAGGCATTGCGGTAGACCGTATGTATACCTACCTGGATAAGTTTCCCGGCCCGGTGCTGATTTTTGGTGTGATTTTGTTTGCGGTACAGGTTTACTGCGACTTTGGCGGCTATTCCGATATTGCGGTTGGTGCGGCTAAGGTGATGGGCTTTGACTTGATGCGTAACTTTGACCACCCCTATTTTGCCCAGAGCATTGCGGAGTTCTGGCGCCGCTGGCATATTTCTCTGGGCGGCTGGTTCCGTGATTATCTGTTTTACCCTGTGCTGCGTTCCAAGCTGTGCATGAATATGATGCGCAAGCTGAATAAATCCGGACATCGTCAGCTGGGCCGTATTTTACCTACAGCCATTGCACAAATGGTGGTTTGGTTTACAACAGGCCTTTGGCATGGCGCTGCGTGGACCTTTGTGGCGTGGGGCAGCCTGCACGGTATATACCAGATTGTGGGCAATGCAACCCAGAGCTACCGCAAAAAGCTGGCGAAAAAAACCGGCTGGGACCGTGTGCCTGTGCTGCCAAAGCTGGTGCGGATTGTTACCACCTTTACCCTTGTATGTGTGGGCTATGTGTTTTTCCGCTCGGCAACCTTTGGGCAGGCATATTACATTTTGACCCACTGGTACCGTGGCTGGGGCATTTTTGCAGACCCGGCCGGTGCGGTAGGTGCATTTGTCAGCCTGGCGGATTCGGCATACATTACCTGCATCATTTTGATTTCGACAGCGGCACTGTGGCTGTTGGAACTGTACGAACGCAAAAAGAATCAGCGCTTTGAGCAAATTGTGGCAGAGCTTACCTTGCCGGTGCAGTGGTGCATCTACTATGTAATGCTGTTTGCCATTGCATTGTTTGGCGCATTTGGCCAATCTTCGTTTATCTATTTTCAGTTTTAAGTTAAAGGGAGGCAGAGAGCATGAAACAGCTTCTCCGCTTGATTGCACTGTTAACGGCATTTTTGCTGGTGGTCTTTTCGGTAAACTTTGCTGTAGACCCGGCCAATATCTTCCGCACAGAGTATGAAGACCGGTTAGTGGAAATTTTATTATCCGGCGAAAACGCTGCAAATGTGGATAATATGGATGACCGCCGTTTTTTGGAGCTGTACAGCGCAGCACGCACACAGCCCATTGACACCTTGGTACTGGGGTCTTCCCGTGCAATGCAGATTTCGGGTGCGGTAACCGGTGCGGAAAATACATGGGTTGCAGGTGTAACCGGCTCGGATTTGCGTGATGTAATCAGCAGTTATTTTTTGTTTGAAAAGCAGGGCTTTACCCCTGATACAGTGGTTTTGTCGCTGGAAATGTGGTACCTGTCGGAAGGCAATATGGATAACCGTGCCCTGACAAAGGAGTACGAGGCTTTTTGCGAGCAGATAGGCTCTGAGCCTGTGCGTACCACCTCGGCACGATTGAATCGCATCAAAAACTTTTTCTCCTTCAGCTACTTCCAGTCCAGCGTACAATATGTAGTGAAAAACGGCCTCAAAAAATCGCTGCCGGAGGCCACACAGGACCGCTGGGCAGACAGTGCCGTAAAGCGTAACGATGGTACCTATGGCTATGCGAAGGCATATCGGGAAAAGACGCAGCAGCAAGTAGATAAATGCGCAGAGGATAAGCGAATTGTAGATAATATTGCAACGGGCTTTTCCGGCATTTCTCCTGCATTGCAGGAGCAGCTGGATGCATTTATCGGATACCTGAAAGACAAGGGCATCACGGTGCGATTGCTGATTTCTCCGGTGCATCCGGATTACTACGCATTTATGCAGGAAAAGCCGGACACCTACGCACAGGTATTTGCAACCGAGCAGATTTATCGGGACTTGGCACAAAAACATGACGTAAAGCTGTATGGCACATTTGACCCGGAAAAGCTGGGTGTGACAGAGGCAGATTTCTACGATGAAGTACACCCCAAAGAGGAAGCGCTGATGCGCTACTATAACCAGCAGGCAGATACGGTAGAAAAGGAGAAGCGGTCATGACAGAAAAGACATTTTCCGAACTGAAAAAAAAGAGCCGTTCTTCGGCAGAGGGCTTGCCCCGGTTTCGGCTGGCGTTGATGGGTGACTGCGCTACACAGCATTTGGCAACGGCTCTGCGTGGTGCAGCAATGGACCGTGGGGTAAATTTGGACCTGTGGGAAGCGGATTATGACCAGCTGCAGGCACAGATTCTGGACGACCAGTCGGAGCTGTACACCTTTGAGCCGGCAGCGGTGCTGCTGTATCTGTGCAGCGAAAAGCTGTATGATAAGTTTGCAAAGTGCCCGCTGGAGCAGCGTGAGCAGTTTGCACAGCGTACATACGAGGGCATCGCAGCGTATTGGGACCGCATCATTGCCACAAAGTCCATGCAGATTTTGCAGTATAATTTTGTCGAACTGGATGACCGTGTGTTCGGCGACTACGCTGCTAAGAATGACGGCGCTTTTATTACTCAGCTGCGCCAGCTGAACGAGCTGCTGCGCAAGGGTGCACAGCAGCGCAGTCAGGTTGCCATTTTGGATTTACAGCGTGTGCAAAATGAGCTGGGCCGCAGAACCTTCCACGATGAAAAACTTTACTACATCGCAAAGATGCCCATTTCTTTGCAGGCTTTGCCGGCTGCCGCAGACATTGCGGTAGATAGGGTTTGCATTATGATGGGGCGTGTCCATAAGTGTGTGGTACTGGATTTGGACAATACCTTGTGGGGCGGCGTAATCGGCGACGATGGCATCAATGGTATCCAGATTGGTGAGCTGGGTTTGGGGCGAGCCTTTACCGATTTGCAGCTATGGCTGAAAGAACTGCGCAAGCGTGGTATTTTGCTGGCGGTTTGCAGCAAAAACGAAAAAGACGCTGCGATGGAGCCTTTTCTGCATCACCCGGAAATGGTGCTGCACATGGAAGATATTGCTCTGTTTGTGGCAAACTGGGAGGATAAAGCATCCAATATCCGCTATATCCAGCAGACACTGAATATCGGTATGGACAGCATGGTATTCCTGGACGATAATCCCTTTGAACGACAGGCAGTCCGTGCGCTGATTCCGGAAATTTGTGTACCGGAATTGCCGCAGGACCCTGCACAGTATTTGCATTACCTGCGTAGTTTGGATTTGTTCTCGACAGTTTCCTATTCTGAAACAGACCAAATCCGAACCCGCCAGTATCAGGAGGAAAGCAGCCGCAGTCAGGCGCAGCAGCAGTTTGCTTCCTACGATGAATACTTGGAAAGTCTGGAGATGCTGGCTTGTGCTGCACCGCTGGATGGGTTCCGCATTCCCCGTGCGGCACAGCTGACACAGCGCTCGAATCAGTTTAACCTGCGTACGGTGCGCTATACGGAGGCAGAGCTGGAAGCGGTTGCCGCCAGTGAGGATTATCACACACTGTACTTTACGCTGGAGGACCGCTTTGGTGATTACGGGCTGATTGGCGTGGTGATTCTGCATAAGGAAGATGCCGAAGCCGCTTTTGTAGATACATGGCTGATGAGCTGCCGTGTGCTGCGCCGTGGCATGGAAGAATTTATCGCAGATAAAATTGTTGAAACCGCAAAGAAAAACGGCTTCAAACGTGTAATTGGTGAGTATCTGCCTACAGCAAAAAATAAAATGGTTCGTGACCTGTACGCACAAATGGGCTTTGCAGATTTGGGCGAGGGGCGCTATCAGGCAGACGTAGATACCTATCAACCGCACACAACAAAAATTAAGGAGAAAACGGTATGAATCGTGAAGAAATTTTAGAGCAGCTGCAACCCATTTTTGCGGAAGTGTTTGAAGATGATACCTTGGTTGTTACCGAGCAGACCACCGCAGCAGATGTAGAAAAGTGGGATTCGCTGTCTCACCTGACGCTGATTTACGAAGTGGAAATGAACTTTGGCATCAAGTTCCAGATGAAGGAAATTCTGGAGATGCAGAATGTCGGCGCAATGGTTGACATTATCGCACGAGAAGCAAAGTAAAAATAGAAAAAAAGGCATCACTGCAAATGCAGTGATGCCTTTTTTTGTAGTAGAAGCAGGTAAAGGTAAGTTTTTATATATGGCTGCTTATTATTGGTAGCTTTCCACTAAGGACTGTGCAAGTTCCAGCATTTGGCTGCGCACACTTTCGGGTGCGGTTACGGATACATAAGGTGACAAGCCGCACACCCAGCCTAAAAATTGCGGGCTGATGGCAACAGGCACAGTAAAGTGAAAATGTTCGCCGTCGTCTTCTGCAATGAGCATAACATCCGTGCCGAAGCGGTCAATCATAGTACCTGCCATGCTGTTGGTGCAGCGTAAGGTAACCTTTTGCTCGTTTGCACTGCCATACATATTAAAATGCTTTTTGATGTATGCGGCAAGGTCAAAATCGGTATACAAATCCTTGCCGGCACGGGGCTTTTCCGTTATGCAAACATTGGTCATACGGTCAACACGATAATGCCGGATATTCGCAGGCTCGGCATAATCCTGATAGGCAATCAGATAGTAATTGTCGTTTTCCCATGCAAGGGCCCAAGGGCTGACCTGATAGACAGCGCCGTTTCGGCTGGAGTGCTTTTTGCCGTCCACCTGCCACTTTTGATACTGGAACGAAACCATCTTATCGGCTGCAATGGCCTGATACAAGGCATCTACCGAATAGTAGGCACTTTCGTTTTCATTTTTTACACGGCCGGACACGAACACCTGACGCTGCAAGGCACTGGCCTGATACTGGCTTGCCAGACTTTCCAGTTTTTTGATGAGCTTATTACTCTTTTTTTGCGTGATAAAGCGGCTGGATTGTACGGCATCTACCAGCAGTTTCAACTCTGCCAGCTCAAAGGTGCGGTTTGCCAGAAAATAGCCGCCGCCTCGTCCTTTTTGCTGCTCGATGTCATATCCGGCAGATTGCAGCGCTGCAATGTCGGCATAAATGCTTTTTCGCTCGGCAGGGACACCGGCAGCGTCAAGTGCGTCAATTAGTTCCGGCACACTCAAACGGTGATTTTCGTCGGTTTTGCGCTCAAACAGTTTTAGCAGGGTCAGAATTTTTACTTTTTGACCTTCTTGGCGTGGCATAACAGAACCTCCTTCAGCGGGGTAGGCTTTTACAAGTATGTAGACAAACCAGTGTGTTTTATGCGTGAACCATTACGTTGGCACCTAAGCGTGCCATGTCGTTCCAAAAAGTAGGCCAGCTCTTTTTTACAGCTTCGGCGCCATCAATACGTACCGAAATGCCCGACGCCAGCGCCAACACGGCAAGGCTCATGGCAACACGATGGTCGTTATGACTGGACAGCAAATCCTGTGGCTGGGTGACAGGCCCACCCACGATGGTGACGGTATCCTGTGTAGAGGTGATATTTACACCGCATTTCGTCAGCTCCTGCTCCATCGCCTCGATACGGTCGCTTTCCTTTAGACGCAGTCGGCCGGCGTTGTGCAGTACGGTAGTGCCCTTGGCCAGTGCACCTGCAACCATGAGGATAGGGCCTAAATCGGGGCAGTCGGACAGGTCGATTTCGGTGCCGTGCAGGGTGCTTTTAGCAAAGGTTACTTTATCTACACGAGGGGCAAAAGCGGCTCCGGCCTGCTGCAAAATGCGCAGCAATACCGCATCGCCCTGCAAGCTGTCGGCACGCAGACCACGGATTGCCAGATTGCCGTAAACCGTACCCAAAACAGCGGGATAAGCGGCCTGACTGTAATCACCTTCTACGGTGTAATCGCAAGGCTGATAGCGCTGCCCACCGGGCACAAACAAGGTGTTTGCGTCCTGCCAGATGCTGGTAATGCCAAATGCTGCCTGCATACTGCGGGTTAGTTCCACATAGCTGCGGCTTTCAAACGGTGCCTGCACATGAATGGTACTGGGCTCGTCCAATAAAGGCAGGGCAAACAGCAGTCCGCTGATGAACTGACTGGACACATTACCCGGTAAGGTATAGTCGCCGGGGGTTAAGGCTCCGAAAATTTCGATGCCGTCGGCATCCTGTGTGAATGCACAGCCATGCTGAGGAAACAGGTCAGCATAAACCTGCTGCGGACGCTCCATCAGGCGGCCACGGCCATGCAAACGAACCTTTTGTTCGGTCAGGCTGAGAATCGGCATCAAAAAACGCAAGGTGCTGCCGCTTTCGTAGCAGTCAATCGGGTGAATCAAAGTAGAAAAGCGTGTAGGTGCGGTAATGGTAACTGCGTCAGGCTCTACATCTAAAGCGCAGCCCAGCTGACGAATAGCCATCAGGCTGGCTTGAATGTCCTGACTGAAATCTATATGGCTGATACGGCAAGTGCCGCCGGATAATGCGGCGCACAAAACCGCACGATGTGCCATACTTTTACTGGGAGGTGCCGCCAATGTACCGTGAATCAAGGCGGGTCTCAGGGTGACCTGCATAGGGGATGCTCCTTTCTATTGGAAAACCAAACCTTGCGTATCCGTGCAAGGGTTTACTGGGATAAATCGATTCAAAATAGTGGATTAGCTGGTTAGGTGGGCACCGGGCTGCCCATCCATACGCAAAAAGCCTGCCAGATAGGCAGCTGCGTGTACATAGCCTTGGATTCCTTCACCAATAAAACGACCTTGGCAGCCCAAGGCAATCAAGTCCTGTTTGCGGAAGGGCTCGCTTTCGCTTAAGTCCTGCAATACGACCTCGACGGCCGGAACCCCTGCCAGACGCAAGGCATCCAGCATGGCAACGCTGGTGTGTGCGTATGCGCCGGGGTTGATGATGATACCGTCTGCACGGCCTTTTACGCTTTGAATTTCGTCGATGAGGTCACCCTCATGATTGGATTGGTAGTATTCGGTTTCAATATCAAGCTGCAAACAGCACTGATAAATCACATCTACCATGCCGTTATAATCCAGCTGTATAGGGCTGTTTGGCTCGGAAAATTCCATAATGTTTAAGTTGGGTCCGTTAATTACGACAAATCGCATAAGGGTTGCTCCGCCTTTTGTTTAGATGATTCAGGGCTTTTGCCCAAAGGCCACTGTGGGCCGAATTGCATACACAGCAAATCGCATAAACTGATAGCTGCTGCACAGGTTTGTACGATGGCAACCCGTGGGACAATACATGGGTCGTGGCGGCCCTGTATTTGCAGGACTGTATTCTCTTTGCGCTGATAATCCACAGTTTGCTGCGGCTTAAAAATACTGGGAGTGGGTTTGATTGCGGTGCGGAAAATAAGCGGCATACCATTGGTAATACCACCGTTTATACCGCCGTTGTGGTTGGTTGTGGTTACCACTTGGCCGTTTTGCCATTGCAAAGCGTCGTTGGCGGTACTGCCTGTTAAATCGGCAAATGCAAAACCGGAACCAAACTCAATCCCCTTGACAGCCGGGATGGAAAACGCCATGTGCGCAAGGGTACTTTCAACGCTGTCAAAAAAAGGTTCGCCCACACCCGCAGGTAAGCCGATTACGGCAGTTTCCAGTATGCCGCCGGTACTATCACCCTGCGCACCCATGCGGCGGATAGCCTCCTGCATGGCAGGGATAACAGAACTGTCAATTACAGCAAAGCCCTGCTGCGTCTGCACAGTTTGCATTTGCTGTGCAAGCAATTGCGATGCGGCAGAATGGAAAGCGGTATCCGACACTCCTGCGCAGCGGAAAAGGTGCGTGCTGATTTGTACACCACGTTGCTGCAAGGCATACAGGCAAACAGCGCCTGCGGCTACAAGCCCGGCGGTAAGGCGGCCGGAAAAATGCCCGCCGCCACGGCTGTCCTGATAACCGTGATATTTTGCGTAGGCCGTGTAATCTGCATGGCCGGGACGTAAGCAGCTTTGTGTTTTATTGTAATCACTGCTGTGTGTATTTTGATTTTGAATTTCCAGCGTAATGGGGGTGCCGGTGGTATATCCATTGTAAACGCCGGACAAAAAGTGAACGGTATCCGCCTCCGTACGGGGAGAGGAAAGCCCGTCACCACGTGCTCGCCGTTTGTCCATGCACGCAGCAATAAATGCCTCGTTTACAGGCAGCCCGGCGGGCAAACCGTCCAATACGGCGCCAACAGCAGGGCCGTGGCTTTCACCGAATATTGTAATGGAGATAAGGCTGCCAAAGCTGTTTTTCACAGGTGGGGGACCTCCTTTCCGGGAAGTTGAGTGGTTACTTTTCGTACAGGATACTGCGCAGCTGTGCGGCAGAAATCCGCTCGGCCTGCCAGCAGCCCAAACCCGGTACACGGATTAAAGTAAAGGTTTGGTCCTGCTCCGACTGGTAACGGAAAATTTCGTTAAGTACACGCTCCTTATCGTAAGTGCAGCGTGTAGGTAAACCAAATCGGCGCAGAACAGCACGGGTACGCTTTTGCAGCGCTTTGTTTTCAATCATGGGCAGCATACCCAGTGCCACACATTCGCCGTGATACAGGCCGGTAGTGCGGCGGCCGTGATTTCCTTTCACGGCTTCGATGCCATTGCCGAGTGTATGACCGAAATAGAGCGCACAGCTTGCGCCTTGCTGGATTTCGTCCTGTTCAGCCAGATTTTTTTGGATGGTAAGGCACCGATAGATGATGGTTTCGATTTGTGTGTGGACATCGCCGTTTTCCAAAAGGTCAAACAGGACAGGGTCAAAGCAAAGGGCTGCTTTGACGGCCTCAGCCAATCCGTTTGCATAATGGCGGGGAGGCAGTGTAGCAAGGGTATCGGGGTCAACCAAAACCAGCTTTGGCTGATGGAAGGCACCTGCTGCGTTGAGGGCACTGCCCAAGTGGACGGCGGATTTCCCGCCGATAGCTGCGTCCATCATAGCCAGTGTGGTAGTGGGGCAATTTACAAAATCAATGCCCTGCATATACATAGAGGCTGCAAGGCCGGCAAGGTCGCTTACAACGCCGCCGCCAACGGCAATAACCAAATCCGTACGGCCCATACCAAAGTCCAGCATTTGCTGGAGTAAGGAAGCAAGCGTTTGCAGGTTTTTATGGGTTTCGCCCTGTTTTACCGTCAGGATACGGCATTCACGACACTGCTCTGCCACGAGTTGCGCATACTGCGGAGGGACACCCTCATCGGTGATAACAGCTACTTTGCGGCCCAAATGAATAAACTGGTATGCGTTTTGTAAGCAGCCCCGTTTCAAAATCACATCGTAACTGCGGGGACCCAAATTTACAGTTAGTTTCATGAGGGAAGGTCCTTTCTTTTAGAGCTGATATAAGCCAAGCAGACGCAGAGTGTGGCAAATAGGCTTTAACTGTTTCAGCAAGGTTTGTGCGTCTTGCGCAGTGCCGGTCAGCTCGGCATAAAAGTAATATGCACCGGTCTGCCCGGCTCGGACGTGGCTTTGGATGGTTTCCATGTTATATCCACCACGACCGATTTCCTGAATGACCTGTGCCAGCTTACCGGGCTGGTTGTCCACGGTAAACAAAAGGCTGAAATGATTGCCTTGAGTGGGGCGGCTGCGGCTTATCACGATAAAGCGTGACGAGTATTCCTGACCGGTGTGGATACCCTTAACAAGCTCAGTTAAGCCGTAAAGCGCAGCCGTTTCCGAGCAGGTGATAGCAGCCAGCGATGGGTCTTTGCTTTTGGCCACAAACTGGGCGGCCTGCGCTGACGAGGGCATGGGATGAGCCGATAAGCCCATCGTGTTCAGAAAATTCTCGCTTTGCCGAATGGCTAACGGGTGACTGTATACCTGCCGGATTTTCCACAGGTTAGTGTCAGGCAGAGCAACTAGACTATGCACAATGGGCAAATCATACATAGCGGTTACATATAGATTATGTTGGTAGCATAAATCCAGGACAGAGGAGACTTCGTCTGCGTGATGCTCCTCAAAAGGAATAATGCCTGCCCAAGCAGCACCCGCTTCAACGGCGTCAAAAACTTCGCTCCAAGAGGAGTAGGGCAGCGCCTCGCTGTGTGGAAACAGGCGCTGCAATGCGATATGTGCATAGCAGCCTGCCATGCCGGGGTAAGCAATACGGTTTTGCCCCAGCACCTGTGCTTGGTACTGGCGGGACAAGGATAGATTATAGCGGATATAATCGGCGTAAAATGGGGCATAAGCGGGATTTTGGATTCTGCCCAGATTTTTTTCAATTACGGCAGATTCCCGTCCGCTGTCCTGAATCGGCATACCGGTTTGCTTTTTGTAGGCAATTACGGCTTGTACAGCATCCATTCGCTGCTCAAACAAATGTGCCATTTCCTGGTCGATACGGTCGATGGTTTGCCGTGCTTGTTCCAACTGGTTCATAGAAAAGCCCCTCTCCGAATATCGTTTTTCTTACTATACCATAAATGGGACAGTATGACAACGAATCAGCCCTTGCGAAAGGGCAAAAAAAGACGACCCGCAGCGGATGCGAGTCGTCAAAATACAGCTGAATTCAATCCCGTTTTTTACGCAGACTTTCCAGTGTACGGGGCTGGGTAAAATAGCGCGCGTAGGGGTTATCCATTTGGGGTGGCTTAGGCGGCGGGGGAGCAGGGCGCACCGCAGGGCGGGAAACTTTTATAATATTTTTTACAGGACGGTAACGCATAGGCGATGCTCCTTTTTTAGGGCAAAATAACTGGATTATAGTGTATCACCATAATGCAAAAAAAGAAAGAGAGATGGGTCGGAAATGCTTGCCAAATTGTTGCACAAAAGGTATATTAAAAGCGAAAGAAGATTGCTGTATTATGGTGTAAGGCGGTGCAGGCGTATATGGAACAAAAACGAAATATTATCCTGCACGGTGCAGAGCAATTTTCACGTGGGGCGCTGGACAATGTAGCACTGCAGGACGGTGCGATTATTTTGGACGACGTAGCCGGACAGCACGTGCTATACGGATGCTATACCAGTCCGGAGTTTACGGTGACACCGTTTAGCAGCCTGAACATGAGCTGGAATGCCGATACCCCGGAGGGTACGGTTGTAGAGGCGCAGTGCAGGGTTTGGACAGGCGGCGACTGGTCCGGCTGGAAAAGTTTTGGCAAGTGGAGTCCGGATTACCCACGGCGCAGTATCTGCGTTTCGTCCGCAGATGGCGAGGACAGCAAGGTTTTCATTTGTGGGGATACTGTGGCGGTTACAGCAGCAGAGGGCGCTACGGCACTGCAAATGCGCATCTTTTTATATACAGATGATGAGCGCCAGACCCCTTGCGTAAGGCTTTTAGCTGCTTCGGTTTGTCCCCTGCAGTGGAACAAACAGGCAGGTAAACTGCTAAACCGGATGCTGTATCTGCCGGAATATTCCATGACGGGGCATGAGCCTCGTTTTGGCATTACGATGGACTTACCCTTGATACTTACCGCATTGATGAACCGCTATGGTGAGGATGTGCTGCCGGAAGAAGTAGCCCATGTTATGGCAGACGGCGCAACTGAGGATTGTCGGAATGCTGCGTATGCGGCAGCGGCAGCAGGCTGTATGGGATATGAATGCTATCAAGCATGGATGGACCTGCGGGAACTGCGTGCTGAGATAAGGCAAGGATATGCAGTTGCTGTAGAGTTAAAGGGAACAAATACAAAAACAAGTGGTACCGCTTGGATGGGGCTGCGTGGCTTTGGCTATGATGAATCTGTCCATGCGAACTATATACAATTAAACGACCCGTTTGCCCTGCGTGGTGCGGTAAGCCGTACGATGGCGGTAGAGGATTTTGATACTTACTTTACCGGACGTGCCTTGGTATTGCATCGTGGGCCACGGGGGGTGCATGGGTGCCGGCCGTTACGGCGCACTTGCAGCCTAAAACCCGGGCAGGAACCCGGAACATGGGATTTTGATTTCCGTGGAGACCCGCTGCCATTGCCGGAGCCTTTTACAGGCTGGCTGGCGGCAGCAACAAAAGATGGCCCTGCCAGCCCCACGACGGCAGAGCGAACATTCTTGCCGATTGAGAAAACGCCTGGCGGAGGAATCCGTCTACCCGACGAATTGCGCAAGCCCGGCGCACGGTATACTATTTTTGCGGTAGACGCTACCGGCTCGATGTGGGTGGCGGAACTACAGCTCCCGAATCAGCAATCCGTTTTAACGGTGAATAAAGAAATCCCAGTTGAGGGCGAAAGCCCCGCTGTGCAAGATGGAAAGGAGTAACATTTATGAAAAACTGTATTGTTACCATTAGTCGTGAATTCTGCACCGGTGGTCAGGAAATCGCAACACGTGTTGCCCAGGAAATGGGTGTCAAGCTGTACGATAAGGAACTGATTACTTTGGCAGCCAAGAAATCCGGCTTGTCCGAGGAAGCCATTGAAGCTAGCGAAAAACAACACACCCACAGCTTGCTGTACAACCTGTACACGATGGGCAACGACCTGCCGCTGAGCGATCAGGTGTTTATTTTGCAGTCTCGCATTATTAAGGATTTGGCTGACCAGGGCTCCTGCGTGATTCTGGGACGCAGCGGTGACTACGTATTGCGTGAGCGTGATGACGTGCTGAGCGTGTTTTTGTATGCACCTGTAGAATACCGCATTAAGTACGGCCTGCATGGTAAGTACGAAAGCATGAACGGCCTTGCAGAGAAACAGCTGGAAGAGGAAATCCGCAAGACCGACAAAAAGCGTGCTGCTTACTACAACTACTACACACAAAACCGCTGGGGCGATGCACATAACTACGACCTGACACTGAATGCGGCTTTGGGCGAGGAAACTTGCGTAAAGCTGATTATGGAGGCAGTGCGCGCAAAGCAGCAAAACCTGTAATATTTACATACAGGAACTGAGATAGTGATAGCAAGGCGCCCTATAGTGAAAACTTATGGGGCGCCTTGATTTTGGTTGTCTAAGTTATAAAAAGAGGAAATGATGGAAAACAATAAAGAGAATGTTATGGGTATAATGCCCGTGGGTCCGCTGCTGTTAAAATTAAGTATCCCCATGATGATATCCATGCTGATTCAGGCACTGTACAACATTGTGGACAGTATATTTGTTTCCCGTGTGAGCGAGGCAGCATTAACCAGTGTTTCGCTGGCTTTTGCACTGCAAAACATGATGATTGCGGTAGCTGTTGGCACCGGTGTGGGTGTAAATGCTGCGCTGAGTAAATCACTGGGCGAGAAAGACAGCAAAGGTGCGAACAAGGCTGCGGATAATGGCATCTTTTTGGCCGTTTGCAGCTATCTGGTATTTTTAGTAATCGGCTTGTTTTTCCTGCCGTTATACTTTGGTACGCAGACGGATGACCCGCTGATTTATCAGGGCGGCGTCGAGTATATGTTTATATGCTGTGTGTTTGGCCCGGGACTGTTTTTGGCTTGTATGCTGGAAAAGATTCTGTGCTCAACCGGACGCACCCACTATGCAATGGTTTGTCAGGCAGCGGGTGCCATCTGCAATATTGTGCTGGACCCCATTTTCATTTTTGGCTATTGCGGTGAGTTTTTGTCCGGCACACGAGGTGCGGCAGTTGCTACTGTAATCGGCCAGATGTGCGGTGCTTTGCTGGGCATATACTATTGTATGCGCCGTACACCGGAAGTGCAGGTTACATTCAAGGGCTTCCGCCCGGACGGTGCAACCATTGGCCGCATTTATGCGGTTGGTGCACCCAGTATTGCGATGCAGTCTGTGGGCAGTGTTATGGTATACGGCTTTAACAAGATTTTGATGGGCTTTACAGCTACGGCAGTTGCTGTTTTTGGTGTCTACTTTAAGCTGCAAAGTTTTGCCTTTATGCCGGTTTTTGGCTTAAATAACGGTATGGTTCCCATTGTGGCATATAACTATGGTGCACGCAAAGGGCATCGAGTGATTCGTACCGTTATATGGTCCTGCGGCATTGCGCTGGTTATTTTAACGCTGGGTCTGGTATCGTTCCAGATGGTGCCGGAAAAGCTGCTGCTCTGGTTTGATGCAAGCGAACAGATGCTGGGAATCGGTACCGTTGCGCTGCGTATCATTTCGTGGAGCTTCCCGCTGGCAGCATTGGCCATTGTATTGTGTTCGATGTTTCAGGCATTGGGCCGTGGTGTGTACAGCTTGTATATGTCGTTAAGCCGCCAGCTTGTAGTGCTGCTGCCTATGGGATGGCTGCTGGCAAAAACCGGCCGGCTGGAGTTGGTTTGGTGGGCGTTCCCCATTGCGGAGGCAGTGGGACTTTTAGTTGGTTTTGTGTACTTGTTTGTTGTATGGAAGCAGATTCTTCGCCCCATGATAGAGGAAGAGAAAAGAAACACAGAACAATAAGTAGGGCCATGCCCGAAGAGAAAGGATATTTGCTATGAAAAGATTAAAGTGGAATATGATTCTTTTGAGCAGCGTATACTTGCTTTTGGGCATCGTTTTGCTGATTTGGCCGGATGTGGTACTGGGCGGTATTTGCATGGTGATTGGCAGCCTGGTAGCGGGCACCGGTATTGTGCAGCTGGTACGTTTTTTTACAGTAAGAGAACGGCTGTTTTTTGCACCGCTGACGTTGGTGGGCGGCCTGATTTGCTTGGGCTTGGGATTATTCCTGCTGCTGCGTGCAGATGTGATTTTGACTGCTCTGCCCATTGTGTTTGGCTTGTTTATTGTATTTGACAGCGTATTGCGCATCCAGAATGCATTAGAGCTGCGCCGCTGCGGCTATACTACTTGGAAGGGTATTTTGGCAAGCGGCGGCGTAAGCGTTGTGCTGGGCTTGGTGATGCTGTTTAACCCGTTTGGCACAGTACAGGCGCTGGTTATGGCAATTGGTATTATCCTGATTGTGGAAGGTGTACTGAACCTGCTGAGCACAGGGTATACTGCTTTTGCGGTAACGGCCTATTTCAATAACCATCCGGAGGAGGTTTCTTCGGGGTGGGACGGTGTACTGGGCAAAGGCACTACACTGGAAGGTACTGCGGTGGAGATGGATGCAGACGATAAATCCGAATAAAGAAAAAAGCTTCGACAGTTGTCGAGGCTTTTTATTTGTTATCGGTAAAAGCGTGGGGGTCCAATCCACGATAGAAAAAGTAAGCTTGCTCTACCAGTTCTTCGGTGATGTCTAACTCTTCTGCGATTTCATGCACACTGAGGCCCATTCGCAGTAAGGCGTCCAGTTGAGGGGCAGGGCAAAGCTCTTGGATAAGGGCACGGTCTACACGTGCTTCACTGCGGCGGCGCTCCTGTGGGTCACTGTCAGCAGTGTAAAAAGCGCTTAGCCGAAAATGCTGCTTTTCGTGCTCCAGTACGGTGCGCTTTTCTCGGCTGTCGGTAAGGGTGCCCAGCAAAACAAGGCCGTCTGCTGAAGCAATTGCTTTACGGTGCAAGGGTGGGTAGCCAACTACCTGCACGCCCATATCAGCCAATTCCTGTTCCGTTATCTCGGTTTTTGTCATTTTTCTTTAGCTCGGCCTTTACCCGCATAAAGGCAATAAGGTCCTGTTTATCGTCATCGTCCAAAAAGTCTTTTACTTCACCGTAATAGGCAAGCAGCATATCCGATGGAGGGGTTGGCTCGCCGCCGGTTAGCTCATCGGCAGATACCCCTAAAGCATCTGCCAGGCTGCGTGCGGTTTCCACGCTGATGGTTTTTTTGCGGCCGTTTTTCAGGTCACTTAATATGCCGGGGCTGATGCCTGCCCGCTTACAGGCGGCGGTAACACTGATGCCCCTGTCGGCGCACAGGCGGGCAACGGTATCGTACAGCATAGACATAATAAAAGGCTCCTCTCTGAGAGGGAACTACCCTCTTGACAAAATACTTGAACAAGTATAAAATTGCAATGGAAATAGGAAATAACTGGAATCTATAATCTAGTATATACTTGATTAAGTATAAATGTCAAGGCTTCCTTGCTGGGGCAAATCGAGTATATCATAATTGGAGTACTATAAAGCGGACGAAAAAAGGAGGCGGACTTGGTTGAGCACAGAAAAAAAGGAAAATCCATTGTGGCAGTATCGCTGCATTATGCAGAATGCCCGTCAGGTGGAACAGCGTTTGGCAGAGTATATCCAAGCGATTGAAGAATTTGGTCTGGAAGAACCGCACAGCGACCAAACACCCATTCAGTGCAGAGAAGAATTGCTTACCCCTAAAGAGATTTTACGGCGTGCAGGAGAATATGCAGATGCTTTGGAGCAAATGATGCTGGAGGCTGCGCAGGCCAGAAATCAAGTGCTGACCAATATTTTGCGGCAAAGCAGCGGCCTTGCGGAATATCGTGCTTTACGCAAGACATACATAGATAACGTGGACGACGCCGTATGATTTTGTTATACTAGGCAAAAAAGGAGGGGTACAATGGAACAAAACAAGGAATCCATGGCTAAGGAACAAGCTGCCTTAGAAACACGCCTTGCCGCAATGGAACAAACATTAGCTTACCAAACGGAGTTGCTGGAGCAGCATGCGGAGCGGGAAAAGAAGCGCCGCATCTGGTTTTTTATTAAACTGGCGATTGTTGTGGTACTGTTGGTAGTACTGGTTCCTCGCATGGTGCAGTTATATCAGGACGTAAATACCTTTATTGTGGAAACCCAAACCCAGATGGCTGCTATGGAGCAGCAAGTATCTGCGTTTTTGACGGAAACCAGTGAAGATTTGGACACCATCAGCAAAACAATGGAGAACATCCAAACACTGATTCAGCCGGTGGTACAGTTTATCGAGCGCTGGAAAGGTCCTTGGTAAAGCATAAAAGAACAATAAAAGCCCCCTGCCTTGTAGTAAGGCAGGGGGCTTTTGCTTTTTAATAATCGCTTAGATTTCCTCAACCTTAGCCATGCGCACGGGTGTGCGGGGCTTGTCGTTCCAATCGGTAGCAACAGAGGCAATCTTATCAACCTGGTCCATGCCTGCAACAACATGGCCGAAAGCTGCGTACTGACCGTCCAGATGCGGAGCGTCCTTGTGCATAATAAAGAACTGGCTGCCTGCGCTGTTGGGGTCCATAGCACGAGCCATGCTGATAACACCACGGGTGTGCTTGATGGGGTTGCTGACACCATTTGCAGCAAACTCGCCCTTAATGTTCCAGCCGGGGCCGCCGGTGCCGGTGCCCAGAGGGCAACCACCCTGAATCATAAAACCGGGGATGATACGGTGAAAGGTCAGGCCGTCGTAAAAACCAGACTTGACCAACTTCAGAAAGTTCTCACAGGTGATGGGGGCAGCTGCTGTGTCCAGCTCGATGTCGATAATGCCGCCGTCTTCCATGGTAATGCGAACCATTTTGCAAACTCCTTTGTTTGTGGCCGTTTGGGCCGATGATATAATGACGGGAAAACCCCGTACAGACTAACGCATAGTATAGCATAAAAGCGTGCGTTCGCAAAGGGAAAAAACGGATAATTTACAAATCGTTGAAGATATTTTATCCTATCCCCGTGCTTTTTATGATGCGCGGGCTAAAGCTGGTCCTTCAGCTCCGGCATATCTGCCCAAAAACGCTTTGCACAGTGGCTGCGCCGCAGTGCTTCGTTTCGGCGGGCTTCGATGGAAAGGGTATGGTAAAACTGCTTCCACAAGTCTTGATAATACTGCTCGGTTTTATCGGGTGCAGGCAGTGTAAGCGGCGCATCCAGTGTGAAAATTTGGGCTTTATGGTTTTGGTACAGCAAGACTTCGCTGTGCGTAGCATCGTAAATCAAAAACTGTTCGTCCGGATAGCGTGTACAAAAGTGCCCCCGCAAAAGGGGCAGGGCATGACATTTGGGGTGAATGATAGAGCCGAGCATACCGTCTGCGTCCTGAAAACGTACAAACCCAAAAAGGTGGTCTATCTCGTACCCAATGGCGGTATCCAACGCATACACCGCCGCTACATCCGGATGGCTTGCCATGCCAAGGGTACGTTGTCCTTCGGAAAAGGCCAGACGCATAAAACGAAGCAGCAACAGGTCCTTGTCGGGGGAACCTGAAAGAAATACGGTGTTCAAAAAGCGTCGTCCGGTACTGCCCATCAGGTTGCAATAGCTTTTATAAACCCGTTTGGCTTTGGTTTGGTCACTGTCGATATAGCGGCTCTCGTACAGGGTGGGCTGTACTTGTTCCGGCGGCCAAATGGAAAAAGGCATCTCGTGGCGATTGAAACTTTCAAAAATGCAGCACAAAAAACCAGCAAAGCTGCCATCGTAACAATAAACAACATCGGCATCGTGTGCCGGACGAGGCTGCTTTTTAGGCGGCGGGGGATAGGCTTGCGATGCGTTGCACTGGGCACCTCGTGCAATGGGGCGGTCGTCGGGCTGGCCGGGACGTTTCCATGACACAAAGGAATCCTCTTGCGAGAGTTCGCCTCCATTGGCAGAAAAATACATTAAAGAGCTTTCGCCAGACATTGTACGGCCTCCTCTCGTACCAGATTGCCCGCTAAACGGGGATTCATGCCGTTTTGCGCCAGTTGCTGCACAGCAGGGGCGCTGAACAGGCTCAGCTGTTCGCAATCCGCATTAAACACTTTGGGGTCCAGCAGGGCACGGGTGATCGTTTCACGGCCTTGTGAGCCACGGCCTCCGGTTGCGCCTGCAAACCCACGACACACAATAAAGTATTGCGCACGCTTCAACACGACCCCCATGCGGCGCAGTTCATCCAACCCAAGGGAGGCTGTACGCCTTGCAGATTGAATCCGTCGGGCACAGGTCGGGCCGATGCCCGGTACACGCAGCAGCGTTTCGTACGGGGCGGTGTTCACGTCTACGGGAAACTGGTCGTAGTGGTACAAAGCCCAGTTGCATTTTGGGTCCAGGTAAGGGTTGAAGTTGGGGTTTTCCTGACTGAGGATTTCCTTTGCGGAAAAATGATAAAACCGCAGCAGCCAATCCGCTTGGTATAGGCGATGCTCCCGCAAAAGCGGGGGCTTTGTGTCTAAAGCCGGCAGACGGCTGTCCTCCGCAACAGGAATGTAGGCAGAGTAGAATACACGGCGCAGGTGATACTTTTGGTACAGGCCCTCAGTAAGCTGCAAAATATGCCAGTCGCTTTCGGGGCTGGCACCTACAATCATTTGGGTGCTTTGCCCTGCGGGAGCAAACTTGGGAGCGTTTTTATAAACGGTCAGTTCCTGCTTGCTGGTCTGCGTGGCAGTGGCGATTTGCCCCATGGGACGAAAAATGGCACGTTTGCCTTTGTCGGGTGCCAACAGATGCAGACTTTTCTCGCTGGGCAGCTCAACATTAACGCTTAAGCGGTCCGCCAAAAGCCCTAACTCCTGAATCAGCATCGGGTCGGTACCGGGGATGGCCTTTGCATGGATGTATCCCCGAAAATGATACTCCTCCCGCAGGATGCGCAGGCAGGCAATCATACGTTCGGTGGTGTAATCCGCAGTGCCCAGTACGGCGCTGGAAAGAAATAACCCCTCGATATAATTACGGCGATAAAACTGAATCGTCAGCTCGGCTAACTCTCGTGCAGTAAAAGTGGCACGGGGTAAATCGTTGGAACGGCGGTTTACACAGTAGCTGCAATCATAGGAGCAGTAGTTGCTCATCAGCACCTTTAACAGGCTGACACAACGGCCGTCAGCAGTAAAAGTATGGCAGCAGCCGGGAGCGTAACAGCTGCCGATACTGCCGGCGGCACCGCCACGTGCTGCACCACTGGAGGTGCAGGCAACGTCGTATTTTGCGCTGTCGGCCAAAATGGTTAACTTGTCCATCAGGCTTTGCTGCATGGTGTTTCCTCCTTGAAATGCCTAAAAAAGGGTGCAAAAAACCGGGCCGTACGCAATGCGCCGCCCGGCCTTGTTGGCTGAATGCCTATACTGTGCGTGAAAAGGGTTTGGTTACCACTTTGCTTTTGTTTCCACTACTTTTCCCGCAATATACAGCTGGTTTAATTCTTCGCCCTTAATAACTAAATCCTCATAAGTGCGGTTGAAAGGCTGCAAGACAATGGTGTTGCCACGCTGCACGTACTTTTTCAGGGTGCCTTCCCCTTCAGACCCATAGACGAAAACGCCAAGGTCGCCGTTTTCCAGCGTGCTTTGGCGGTGAACCAGTGCAAGGTCACCGTCCAGAATGCGGGGCTCCATACTATCGCCTTTTACCACAAGATAAAAGTAATTGTTCGGGTCCTTTACACGGGCATATTCCTGCCCGTAATCTTCCTCAAATGCAAGTGCGCCATACCCAGCCTTAACGGTTCCGATAACCGGAATCAGACTTTCACGGTAGCCGCCAAAAAAGCGTGCCTCCGCAGAGTGGGTTTCTTCACTTTCCTGATGCAAGCCCAAAAGGGCATCTGTAGTGGTATTTAGCAGCGCCGCAATGCGTGCCAGAGTAGAGGGATCGGGAGAAGACTTGCCGTTTTCCCACTTACCCACGGCCTGCTGGGTGACACCCAAACTTGCAGCCAAGTCAGTCTGGCTGAGTTTAGCGGCTTTACGGGCGGTACGCAGCTGTTTTGAAAATTCCATAGCCACATGCTCCTGTTCATGTTTGTTGAGAAAAGTATACAACCAAAAGATGTAATTGTAAAGGAAAAAGTGGAAGTTTGGCTTGTCGAAAGTTGTAAATTTGTGTTGACAACAACCAACAGTTGTATTATAGTGGGGCTACAGCAACAACAAAAAGTTGTTTTTGAAAGATTGCGGGAGTGGAGGACGAAAGATGAAACACACATTGAAATATGCGGCGCTGAATTTTAGTATTCCGTCAATGCTGGTGCTCGAACTGATGTTTTTAGGTGCATTTGCAGAGGGGACGTTGAATCGAGTGGTATCCCTGCTGGTTTGTGTGGGGCTGGTGTGTTTAATACGTGCGGCCTGGCAGGAAGTTTTGCGTATGGAAGCACAGGCAAAACAGGCAAAGCGTACGAAGGCACTGCGTGCACAATATACTGCTGCACAGCAGCCCCAAAACAAAGAAGCGCCGGCTCTGCGAGTGGCATAAAACAGAACCTTACAAGGAAAATCTACTTTTTTACAAAAATCCCTTGACAGTTTGTGATTCTTGTGTTAATCTATATCTCGAATCTGGTGCGGCGGCATCATGACCCACTTTGGAGGGATGTCCGAGTGGTTTAAGGAAACAGTCTTGAAAACTGTCGAGGGTCACACCTCCGTGGGTTCGAATCCCACTCCCTCCGCCATTTTAAGTGAATTAGATTGAATCACTTTGCTCTGGAGTAATACTCAAGAGGTCGAAGAGGCGCCCCTGCTAAGGGCGTAGGTCGGGAAACCGGCGCGAGAGTTCAAATCTCTCTTACTCCGCCATGCAAAAACCCGCTGAATACCGAAATGTTCGGGTTATTCAGCGGGTTTTTGCTTTTGTATTGCTAAATTAAAATGATAGAAAAAGCCTTGCGCCAATGTTACGGTGCAAGGCTTTTTTGATGAACGAAAAAATCAATTACACGGTAGCAACGATTTCGATTTCAACCAGTGCGTTTTTGGGCAGGCATGCTACCTCAAAAGCGGAACGAGCAGGGTAGCTGCCTTCGGTAAAGAAGGTGCCGTACACTTCGTTCATAGCGGCGAAATTTGCAATGTCAGACAGGAAAACGGTGGTTTTTACAACGTTATCCATGCAGCTGCCAGCAGATTCCAGAATGTTTTTTGCATTGGTCAAAGACTGGCGGGTTTGTTCTGCGATGCCTTCCGGAAAAGCACCGGTTGCAGGGTCCAGCGGCAGCTGGCCGGAAACAAAAATCAGGTTGCCGGTCTTAACAGCCTGAGAGTAAGGGCCGATAGCGCCGGGAGCTTTTTCGGTGTTTACAATGTTTTTCATGGGGAGGGCCTCCTTTAGGTTAGATGTATTTTCACATACTGCTATTATAAAAATGCGAATAGAAGTATTGTGCAGACAAAATCATTGGGTTACGAAAGCGGCTCGTTATACAAAAGGGTGAAAAGCGCAAACGGCAGCTGGCGCCGCCAGCTTTCCGGGTCGTGCTTGCCGTTAGGAATGATGCGCTGCGTTAGTTGGACATTCCGCATTTGCAGGGCTTTGGCAAAATCGGGAAACAGGTGATCCATACCATGATGCTGTTTCATTTCAGAAAAGCCGTAGTCCATATATAAGATGGTGTCCGATTCGATTTTTGCGGTGCGAATCAGTGTACGCAGCTCTCCGGGGGATACCCAAAGCGAAGGACTGAAGGCAGCCGCAGCGTGAAAAACCGAATTATACGCAAGCAATGCATAAACGGCCATAAGCCCGCCCATCGAACAGCCCATAATATAAGTGTGTTCCCGTTCGGGCAGGGTGCGATAATTGCTGTCGATAAAAGGCTTTAGCACGTTTACGTACCAGTCGAGGGTTTGCTCCCCTTTGCCTGTGTGTTCGCCGAAGATTTTATGGGAAAAGGAATAGGGAGAATACTCATCTAAGCGGGCATTTTCGCCGGTTGGGCTGCTTTCCACGGCAACTACAATGAGCGGTGTGCGGTGCGAATCCAGATAGTCACCTAAACGCCAGCTTTTCCCATAGGGAGCGTCGGCATCGAAGAATACACACTGCCCGTCAAAAAGATACAGTACAGGGTAGCGTTGGGTACAGCTGGGGTAATCTACCGGTAAATATAAATACACACGACGCTGCACAGCGGCATCAAGCGCCGGAATTGTAGTGAGCCAAGTTTTAATCATAGCAACTGCCTTTCCCAAAGTGCAAAATTGCGCTTAAATTCAGTTTAACATATCTAAAGTTCGGGTGCAATCACGAAACAGACGTGTTATACTGAAAATATAAATGCAAATGATGTGTGGAGGATATTATGCAAATTACGTCACTGCTGCAAAAAACGGATATTCAGCTGGGCTTGGCACCGATGCCAAAGGCTAAGCTGTTGGAAACTATGGTGGACACTCTTGCAGAAAGCGGTGCGGTTTTAGATAAAGAATCCTGCCTTGCAGCGGTAATTACACGGGAAAATCAATGCAGTACAGGTGTGGGAAAAGGGATAGCCATCCCCCATTGCAAGGGGACAGGAGTAGCACACACTGCAATCGGAGCGGTTACAATACCGGAAGGCACAGAGTTTGATGCACTTGATGGTGAGCCGGTACGGCTGGCATTTTTGATTGTTACGCCGCAAGGCGGAGAAAATGAGCATATTCAAGTGCTGGCAAGGCTTTCACGCCTGCTGATGCTGCCCGGCTTTGCAGAGGAACTTTGGAAAGCAAAGAATGTGCAGAGCTTTTTGAAGGTAGTGGACGAGGGCGAAGCGATGCTTGCAAAGGAGGAACTGGAGCAGGCACGCTGCAAAGCTGAAAAAGCGGCTGCTGCGGGAGAATATACAGTATTAGCGGTAACAGCCTGCCCTACAGGAATTGCGCACACTTACATGGCTGCGCAAGCTTTGGAGCAAGCAGCGCAGGAACAAGGGATTTCCCTAAAGGTTGAAACAAACGGAGCAGCTGGAGTACAAAATGCGCTGACACAAGCTGAGATTGCAAACTGCAAAGGCATTGTGGTGGCGGCGGACCGAGCAGTTCCGATGGAGCGCTTTGCGGAAAAGCCTGTTTTACGAGTGCCTGTTGCACAAGCCATTACACAGCCGACAGAACTGCTGAAACGTGCTGCAAAGGGCGATGCGCCAAAGTATCAGGTGAAAAAGACAGAAATAGAGCAGCCGCAACCCAAAGAAGGGTGGCTGTACGCAATGTATCGGCATTTGATGAATGGTGTTTCTAAGATTTTGCCTTTGTTGGTAGCGGCAGGGGTCATAAATGCACTTTCCTTAATGGTACCGGCAAGCATGACGATATTAGTACAAAATATTGGTACTGCTGCACAAGCGATTACGTTGGTGGTGTTGGCAGGCTATATTGCAGCATCCATAGGCGGTGAGCCGGCGATGACGGTAGGGTTTGCTACCGGTGTGCTGACACAGCTTGGCGTGAGTGCAATGGGCTGGTGCGAGCCAGGTTTTGTGGGCAGCATTTTAGCGGGATACGTATCGGGCGGTGTGGTACGTTTGCTGCAATGCTTGTTTGCAAAGCTGCCGCAGGCTTTTTCCGGCTTAAAGCCGATGCTGTTGTATCCGGTATTTGGCGTTGCCATTGCAGGGTTGGCGGTTATGGTTTTGAACAGTCCGGCCACCATTGTTTTAGGAGTACTGCGCATAGCGCTGGCTGCAATGCCTTTGTGGGTGGCAGGAATTGTTGGTGCTGTTTTGGGCGGTATGATGGCTTTCGATTTGGGCGGGCCAATCAATAAGTTGGCATATGCAGCTGGTGTACTGCTGCTGACAATTGACCATACACAGATTATGGCGGCGGTTATGGCTGCCGGCATGGTGCCACCGCTGGCAGTGGCCGTGGCAGCTTGGATTTGCCGCAAAAAGGTTACACAGAACGAACGTGCTGCGGCAGGCAGCAATTTGCTGCTGGGCTTGTGCTTTATCAGCGAGGGTGCAATGCCCATGGCCGCAAGGCAGCCCGGTGCGGCTAAACCGGCATTTATTATCGGCTCTGCAATAGCAGGTGCGTGTGCAATGCTTGGAAAATGTACTTGCCCGGCACCGCATGGCGGTATTTTTTTGCTGCCGTTTATACAGCAGCCGATTGCATGGCTAGGCGCTATCGCCTTGGGCGTAGTAATAAGCGTAGCGGTGCTTTGGGTACGACTGACCCCTGTAAAAAAATAAAAATGCATAGAGAATCTGTACAGAATTGAGATGTTTTGTGCATAATTTGGTTTTTTTGCGAAAGGTCGTTGTGTTCGGGTGCCTTTGTTGATATTATAGAACTAACAATATGTAAAGGCCTTTGCTTGTTAGGCAAAGACAGGCTGGCATGAGCAACCGAAGAAAGGGTGCGAGGATATGATCCAACTACTGATCATTGCCGATGACTTTATCGGCGCACTGGACACAGGTGTTCAGTTTGCTTCGAATGGTGCACAGACCCAAGTGACTACCGATGTTCGTTTCGATTTCAAAAATGCAGACCCAGACGTTCGCGTTTTGGTGATGGATGCGGATACACGCACCCTTGCAGCGGAAAGTGCTTACCGCACTGTAGCAGGAATCGTACATCGTGCACAGCGTGTGGGTGTGCCTTATATTTACAAAAAAACGGATTCTTCCCTGCGTGGCAATGTGGGTGCAGAATTAGCAGCTTTGTGCGATGCAACCGGTGCGGGCCGGGTACATTTTATTCCGGCATATCCCGATAACGGACGCATTACACGTAACGGCATTCAGTATATTAACGAAGTGCCTGTCAGCGAAACGCTGTTTGGTCAAGACCCGGAGTTTCCGGTTAAGACCTCCTGTGTGGCAGAACTGATTAAGCAGCAGGTAGACGTGGCTGTACATAACATACAGGGCAATGTACTGCGTATGCCGCACTTGCCGGAAGGTGTTTTGGTTTACGACTGCGAAACCGAAACGCAGATGGAACAAATTGCCTATGGCCTCTCTCGTCGAGGCGAGCTGGCTTTCTGTGCGGGTTGTGCAGGCTTTGTAGGCGTTTTGCCACGGTTGCTGGGTTTAGTGGGTCCTCGTCCGCAGCTGCCCGTATTAAATAAGCAATTGCTGGTTTTGTGCGGAAGCGAAAACCCATCCGCTATGGCGCAGGTGAATGCAGCTGAACAGGAAGGCATTACGCGTGTACACCTGAATGCACAGCAGAAGTTCCAGCTGGAATGGGCTGGCAGCGAGCAGGCTGCGGCGGATTTGGACACATGGGCTGAGTTGTGCAAGGAAAAGTCTGCTTGCATTCTGGATTCAAACCCGGTCGAAGGCTCGGAAGAAGACACTGCATATGCGCAGGAGCATGGCCTGGATGCACTGCAAAAACGTGCCAATGTTTCGGCAGCAATGGGTATGATAATGAGCCGTATGCTGAAGAAGCTGGATGATGCAACGGTAATGGTGATTGGCGGTGGCAGTATGCTGCAATTTATGCGTCAGGCACAGGTGAGCAGCTTGAAGCCCATTTGCGAAATTGCACCGGGCACCGTTTTGATGACAATGGAATACGAGGGCAAGCAGCGAAATGTGATTTGCAAGCCCGGTGTGTTTGGTCGAGAAAAACTAATCTGCGATGTGCTGAAGATTGTTCAGGATACATCCGAAAAATAAAATAAAAAAGCCCCGTGCACTGCACGGGGCTTTTTATTATGCATTTAACCTTTTGCAACTTCGCTTTCCAAGATATCAACGATTTCTTTCATGCTGGTTTTATACTCTTCATCAGAGGAGTTGTGGAAAATCAGCAGGGAATCACGCTGCTCAGGCAGCAGGATATCTGTGGGGGGATTGAAGTTGATGCGAGAGATGTACTCGTCCCAGTGTGCAAGCTTCCAAGTGTCACGGTCGCTGGCACGGCTGATCATACGCTGGTGGCATACCTCGGGGCGTGTTTCAACCCAGATGACTGCCAGCTCGGCACCCTTAGTGGCCAGAGTTTGGCGCAGGTTTGTGATGTACTCCATATCACGGATTTCACGGGTGAAAGGTGCGTTGATCAAAACCAAATCTTCGTACTGCAGGGCTTCCATCGCCAAATCCAACGTAACGACGTATTCCAAATCACGGATATATTCTTCAAAAAAGTCACTGCTGCGGTTATAAGGCTGATTTGCAACTGCAAAAATTTGCTTGGAAAGCGGAATCAGCGTGTCTTTATCCAAATATACAATATGCTTTAGGGCAGCGGCCAGCTGTTTGGAAATAAAGGTTTTACCACAAGCCGGAGGGCTGGTGACCAGAATGAGTTTTTTCACAGGGATGCACCTCTATTCTATCAAAAACGATGCCGATATAAGCACAAGCACCGATAATGTTAGACCACACGGTCGTACTTTTATTATACAGTTTTTTGAGGTGTTTGCCCATGGGGAGTTTGATACAATTCGCCAATCAAATATGTATGATTGTTGCATATGGGCGCTAAGAAGGGGAAATAACCAACAAGTATACTAGTACACTTGTTGGTGTAATTTGTACAGAACATAGATAAAAATAGAAAAAAAGAAGATGCGCATGCATTTTTGTGCATGGACGAAAGCGCATAAAGAAAACGAGCAGAGCAGCGCGGATACGGCATATAACCGACAAAAACAAAAAATCCCGGAACGAAAGTTCCGGGATTTAATGGTGGACGGTAAGGGACTCGAACCCCTGACATCCTGCACGTCAAGCAGACGCTCTACCAGCTGAGCTAACCGTCCATCTATATTGAACTGGCGTGTGAACCAGCTCAATTACTATAACATATCTTTTTTTGAAAAGCAAGCCTTTTTTACAAGTTTTTTTATATTTTTGAGATTTTTTGAAAATCCAAGGCAGATTTTTCCGTACCTTTGCGGGATTTCGTTGCTGTATATAGCGGCTTATGGTATACTAATTTAGTTATTATGGAGAGGTATGCATAGAATGAGAGTTTTAGGAATCGATCCCGGCTATGCGATTGTAGGCTGGGGCATTTTGGACCATACAGGAAACCGATTTACACCCGTTGCCTTTGGTGCGGTTACAACCGAGGCCGGGGTTCCGTTTGACCAGCGGCTGCGTCAGGTATATGAGGGCGTCAGCGAGGTAATCCGGACCTATCAGCCGGAGGCACTGGCCATTGAACAGCTGTTTTACCAGCACAACCAAACCACTGTGATTGGCGTAGCAGAAGCTCGTGGTGTGATTTTGCTGGCAGCCGCACAGGCAGGGCTGCCGATTCAGGAGTTTACCCCCATGCAGGTGAAAATGGCAGTTACGGGATATGGCAAGGCTGTAAAAAAGCAGGTGCAGGAGATGACACGCATTTTACTGCACTTGGAAAAGGTCCCGAAACCCGACGATACGGCTGACGCACTGGCGATGGCTATTACCTATTGCCATACTTCCCGCAATCAGCTGCAAAACTTTCAGCCAAGACGCATTGGCCCAATTTGATTTGATAAAAAAAGGAGTGCAGGTTTATGATCTACTGCTTGACAGGGACGGTTGTAAAAAAGAATATGGATTCCGTGGTCATTTCCTGTGGAGGCGTGGGCTATCTGGCGCAGGTGCCCACGAATGTATCGGCGGCCCTGCCCCCGGTTGGGAAAGAGGCTACCCTGTATACGGTAATGAACGTAACAGAAAATGATGTGAGTTTATTCGGGTTTGCCAGTGAGGCACAAAAGGATTGCTTTACCATGCTGACAAGTGTATCCGGCGTAGGCCCCAAGGTGGGTATTGCACTGTTAAATGCACTGGAGCCGGACCGAATTGCGCTTGCGATTTCTGCCGGGGACCATAAAGCGCTGACTGCGGCGACCGGTGTGGGCCCCAAACTTGCACAGCGTATTGCGCTGGAGCTGAAGGATAAAGTAGGCAAGGGGCTTATGGAAGGCGTTGCCTTGTCTGATGTATCGGCTGCTGCGGCAGCACCGGCGGCAGGTGCAAGCCAAGCCATTGCGGCATTGGTCAGCTTGGGCTACAGCCAGAGCGATGCTGCCCTTATGGTGTCTAAGGTGGACGAAAATCTGCCGGTGGAAGAAATCATTAAACTGGCGCTGCGCAGTGCGGCGGGGAGGAGATAAACCATGGCAGATCAACAGGCATTGTTTGGCGCACAGATGATGCAGCCAACCCCCAGCCCGATGGACACAGAAGAAAACAACCTGCGCCCGCATCGGCTGGAAGACTATGTGGGACAGGAAAAAGTAAAGGAAAACCTGCGTATTTATCTGGAAGCGGCACGCCGCCGTGGTGAGCCGATGGACCATATTCTGCTGTACGGCCCTCCGGGCTTAGGCAAAACCACACTGGCCGGTATTGTTGCTGCCGAGATGGGTGTACAGATTCGTGTAACCAGCGGCCCTGCTATTGAAAAGCCCGGCGACCTTGCTGCCCTGCTTACCAACCTGCAGGAAGGCGATGTGCTGTTTATTGACGAAATCCATCGCTTAAGCCGTCAGGTAGAAGAAGTTTTATACCCGGCACTGGAAGACTTTGCGCTGGACATAATGATTGGCAAGGGCCCAAGTGCCCAAAGTATCCGTATCAACCTGCCCCGCTTTACGCTGATTGGCGCAACAACCCGTGCAGGCCAGCTGACGGGCCCATTGCGTGACCGCTTTGGTGTGCTTTTGAAATTGGAGCTGTACAGCCCTGAGGAATTAAGCCGTATCATTATCCGCAGTGCAGGCATTTTGGAACAGCCCATTACACCGGAAGGCGCTATGGAGCTGGCACGCCGCAGCCGTGGTACGCCCCGTGTGGCAAACCGTACCTTAAAGCGTGTACGTGACTTTGCAACAGTGCTGAGCGATGGTGTAATCGACCAGGATACGGCACTGCTCGCACTAAAGCGTATGGATATTGACGACGAGGGATTGGATCAGCTGGACCGCAGCGTACTGCGAGCTATTATTGAGATGTACAACGGCGGTCCCGTCGGCTTGGAAACACTGGCAGCAGCGTTAGGCGAAGAATCGGTGACGCTGGAAGATTTGTGTGAGCCGTATCTGATGCAAAACGGATTTTTGACCCGTACCCCTCGTGGCCGCTGTGTAACAAGGCTGGCATACGAGCATTTGGGCTTGCAGGCACCGGAGTCGGGCCGGAGCACAACACCGGAAGAAAATGGACAACAATCTTTGTTTTAAGAGGTTTTAATTGGGAAAGGAGCCGTCTATGCGTCCTGCAGACAGCTGGAAAGACTATGAATTGATTGATGCAACCTGTGGCAACCGTTTGGAGCGTTGGGGCAAAACATTGCTGATTCGCCCGGACCCGCAGGTTGTTTGGAAAACACCCCAAAAGTCGCCTTTGTGGGGAAAGGCCGATGCAGTATATCACCGTTCTACAAAAGGCGGCGGCGAGTGGGAATATCGCCGTCCGCTGAAGGATAAGTGGAATATTACCTGCGGTGAAGGAGAGGACAAGCTGACGTTGGTAGTTAGCCCCACCGGATTTAAGCACACCGGCGTTTTCCCTGAGCAGGCAGTAAACTGGGCTTGGTATGCAAAAAAAATCCGCAATGCAGGTCGCCCCATTCGTGTGCTGAACCTGTTTGGCTACACAGGCGGTGCAACGCTGGCATGTGCAGCTGCAGGTGCTTCGGTTTGCCATGTAGATGCAAGCAAGGGCATCGTGCAGTGGGGTAAAGAGAATGCTGTTGCCAGCAAGCTGGCAGACCGTCCCATCCGTTGGATTGTGGATGACTGCGCCAAGTTTGTTGCACGTGAAATTCGTCGAGGCAGCTTTTATGACGGCCTGATTATGGACCCGCCCAGCTACGGCCGTGGCCCCGGCGGTGAGGTTTGGAAGCTGGAAGATAACGTTTACGACCTGATGGAGCTGTGCGCCGGTGTGCTGACGGACAATCCGTTGTTCTTTGCAGTCAACAGCTATACAACCGGATTAAGCCCGGCGGTTATGGAATATATCCTGAAAACAACGGTGCAGCCTAAGTTTGGCGGCAAAACCAGCTGCGACGAAATCGGCCTGCCGGTTTCTGCTACGGGTGGTGTGGTGCCTTGCGGTGCTACAGCTCTTTGGGAGGCAGAGGACTAAGCAAGGTGGAAATGTTCATATTTCGCCGATACGATATACAAAAATAAGGCATAGAAACAGGGCGCAACCCATAGACAGGTGGGTGTACCACTAGAAAGAGAAGCAAAACGATGCAAACAATGTTAAATGCAGATAACATTATGTTCCGGTATGATGACCAAGAGCAGCAATATGCGCTGAAGGGTGTTTCGCTGGAAGTAAAAAAAGGTGAATTCGTGGCGGTTTTGGGTGCAAACGGCTGTGGCAAATCTACCTTGGCAAAACACTTTAATGCCATTTTATTGCCGGAGCAGGGTACCGTTACCGTAGAGGGCATGAATACGGCTGATGACGACCGCCTGTACGATATTCGTCAGAAAGTGGGCATGGTATTCCAGAACCCGGATAACCAGATTGTGGCTACTGTAGTTGAGGAAGACGTGGCCTTTGCACTGGAAAATCTGGGAGTTCCGCCCGACGAAATCCGCACTCGTATTGACCAGTCCATGGAAATGGCAGGAATTTATAAATACAGAGAAAAGGCCCCCCACAAGCTGTCCGGCGGTCAAAAACAGCGTGTGGCGATTGCAGGCGTTATTGCAATGGGGCCGGACTGTTTGGTGCTGGACGAAGCAACCGCTATGCTGGACCCGATTGGCCGTGAAAAGGTTATGCGCACCATCCACACTTTGAATAAAAAGTACGGGATTACCGTGGTAACCATTACCCATTACATGGAAGAAGCTGCACAGGCCGACCGTGTTATTGTAATGAGCCAGGGCAAAATTGTAATGGAAGGCACACCGAAAGAGGTGTTCAGCCAGACGGAACGTGTACGCAGCTTAAACTTGGACGTACCGCAAGCTGCTGAACTGCGGGATGAACTGGTAAAGGCAGGACTGGATTTGCCCGAAGGAATTATCGACACAGAGGAATGTGCTCAGGCGCTGTACGCTCTGCTGACAGAAGGGAGTGACGCACTGTGAGCCAGAATACAGAACAGAAAAAAGAGATTATTCGTGTAGAAAACCTTACCTACACGTACAATGTGGGAATGCCCGATGCAACCACTGCACTGGAAAATGTGAGCTTTTCTGTACAGGAAGGTGACTTTGTGGGTATTATCGGTTCTACAGGCAGCGGCAAGTCTACGTTGATTTCCCACATGAATGGCCTGAATCGTCCCACACAGGGCAAAATCTTTATAGATGACAAGGATATTTGGGAAGACCCGTCTAAGATTCGTCAGGTGCGTTTTCAGGTTGGCCTGGTGTTTCAGTATCCGGAATATCAGCTGTTTGAGGAAACCTGCTATAAAGATATTGCCTTTGGCCCCAAAAATATGGGCTTGGACCAAACGGAAATCGACCGCCGTGTGCGTGAGGCAGCTGAGTTTGTCGGCTTGGACAAAGCGCTGCTGGAGCGCAGCCCCTTTGAGCTTTCCGGCGGCCAAAAACGCCGTGTAGCAGTGGCAGGTGTGATGGCAATGGAGCCTCGCATTCTGGTTTTGGATGAGCCTGCAGCTGGTTTGGACCCGGAGGGACGGGAACAGATTTTAAGTCAGGTGAAGGAATATCACAAGAAAACCGGAACTACCGTACTGCTGGTTAGCCACAGCATGGAAGATATTGCAAAGTATGCAGACAAGGTCTTGGTTATGGACCAGAAGCATATTGCCATGTATGATACAGTGGAAAACGTATTTGCCCGTGCAGAGGAACTGCTTGCCATTGGCTTGTCGGTTCCGCAGGTAACCAAGATTTTCCTGCGGCTGCGTCAGATGGGATTGGACATTGATACTGATGTATATACCGTCCCCTATGCGGTGAAAACAATTTTGAAGGCAAAGGCACGCAAAGACGCAGGGCAGGATTTGCACACCTTGGCAGAAAAGCAGGAAGGGGGCGCTGAATAATGCTGCGTGATATTACGATTGGCCAGCATTTCCCCGGTGAGAGCCGTGTGCACAAGTATGACCCCCGTGCCAAGCTGGTAATGACCATTTTGTTTATTGTGATGCTGTTTCTGGCATCCAATCCGCTGGGCTTAGCACTCAGCTTTGCACTGCTTGCGATGATGTACGGCATGGCAAAAATTCCGTTTAAGATTATCGTCAAAAGCCTGAAGCCGATTTTCCCCATTATTGTATTTACCGGTGTGCTGAACTTGTTCTTTATTACAGGAGAGGGCGAGCCGCTGGTACAGTTCTGGTTTATCAAAATCTATGCAGAGGGTATTCGGTTTGCTATCATCATGGCTTGCCGTGTTGTAGCATTGATTGCAGGTACAAGCCTGCTGACCTACACCACCAGCCCCATTGTTTTGACAGATGCCATTGAGCAGCTGCTGCGTCCGCTGGCGAAGGTGCATGTGCCTGTACATGAGCTGGCGATGATGATGACCATTGCATTGCGTTTTATCCCTACCCTGATTGAGGAAACGGAAAAAATTATGAATGCCCAAAAGGCTCGTGGCGCCATGCTGGATAACGGTACCCTGAAAGAGCGTATTACAGCGTTGATTCCTGTGCTGATTCCGCTGTTTATCTCCGCTTTCCGCCGTGCGGACGAGCTGGCTATGGCAATGGAGTGCCGCTGCTATCGTGGCGGTGAGGGCCGTACCCGTTTGAAAGTGCTGCGCTTTACAAAGCAAGACTTGCAGAGCACTATTTTCTGCCTGATTTGCTTTGCCATTGTGTACTCGACACGTTTTTTATTCCCGGGGTTCTAAGCTGATTTACGAAACAACTTGAAAGATAGGAAAGGGGGGCTGATGCCGTGAATATTTTACTGCGACTGGCCTATGATGGTACGGATTACTGCGGATTTCAGGTACAGCCCAACGGCACCTCGGTGGCGGCGGTGTTTCAGGATGCACTGCAAGCGGTTTTGGGGCACAGGCCGGATATTAAAGGCTGCAGCCGCACCGATGCAGGCGTACACGCTATGGCATTTGCTTTGAATTTTCATACCGAAAACCGAATCCCGCCGGAAAAGCTGCCGCTTGCGTTAAATACGAAACTGCCACCGGATATTCGGGTACTTTCTGCACAGATTGTGCCGGATGATTTTCATGCACGCTATGCGGCACATAATAAAACGTATCAATACCGCATCCGAAACAGTGCGATTGAGTCGCCGTTTGATAACCGTTATACGGTGCGTGTGCCTCGCAAGTTAGACGTAGATGTTATGAACGAGGCGGCAAAGCGCTGCGTGGGAAAACATGATTTTACCAGCTTTTGTGCAGCAGGCAGCAGTGCGGCTGCACATGGTGACACCGTGCGAACCATTACGGATTGCCATGTAGTCAGAGAGGACGATTTAGTAACCGTCTCGGTAACGGCAGACGGATACCTATACAACATGGTACGCATTTTAGTGGGAACCTTGGTAGAGGTTGGATGCGGACGCATGACACCGGACGAGGTTGCGCAGGCAATTGCTGCTTGCGACCGAACAAAGGCCGGGCCGACAATGCCCGCAAAGGGATTGTTTTTGTATCAGGTGGAATACGACATGTCTGCCGGATTCACCAACAAGGAGAATTATGCGGAGAAATAAGAAACGAGAACGATTGGCACGGCAGCCGCAAAAAAGCAAGGTTGCGGATTTAGCACAGGCACGCAGCCGGCGCCAAAAGCAAAAGATTCGCAAAATGCTGTTGTGGGTTGTACCGCTGACACTGCTGTTTGTTTGGTTTGTAGGCCGTAATAGTGCGGCCCTGGTATCTGCGGGTGATTTTGTAGAAACACTGCGCATTGGTATGGTAAAAGGCCAAGGCTACCCACAGAATACAGGCATTACAGAGTTGTACCAGTGGAAAAGAATGAACGGCGGCTTTGTAGCGCTGGGGCAGGAAAGCTGCGTGTTTTATACAGATAAGGGCGTAAAGATGCGCAGCATCCAAGCAGGCTACGCACGGCCGGCTATTTCGGCGGGAGATACAAGGTTTGTATTATACAACCGAGGTGGCACAGAGCTGCGTGTGGAAGGCCGCAGCAAAAATCTATACACGCAAAGCTATACCGGGGGTATTCTATTATGTGAAATGGGAGCAGACGGCAGTTTGGCTGTTGTAACGGAAGACCCCAGTTACACTGCACAAATGCAGGTGTATCCCAACAGTATGGAAAATCCCCTTACTTGGAAAATGACAGCAAAAGAAGGTATGCCTTTACGCATGGCATTTTCTCCCAGCGAAAAACAGCTTGCAGTAGCGACGTTGTCGGCGGTAAACGGCGAAACAGTCAGCAATTTGTACGTTTTGGACCGTGCAAAAAAACAGGAAACTTTGGTGGATACCCGTACAGGAAATATTCCGCTTGCGGTAGAGTGGGTTGGTGACACCCTGTTGGTGGCATACAATGACAGTGTAGTTGCATATCAGGGAAAGAAGGGAGCGGTGGCAGAGTTTGCACTGAGCGGACAGGTATTGACAGATTATAGCTTAATGCCAAATGGCCGCATGGCACTGCTGCTGACCAGTGGTTCGACCTCGGATATTGTTTTACTGGATAAAACATTAAAGGAAACCTGCCGCATTACGGTAGAAGCAGGAAACAAAGTTGTGCTGACAAAAACAGGTGTATATCTGTGCACGGACAGCAATGTTGTTTGCTACTCGCTGGAGGGATTGTATGCTTGGCATAAATCCGGAGATATGCGCCCGCAGGGATTGCTGCAAACAAAAGCAGGTTTATTGGAGTTCCGTGGTGGTGTGGTAGAAAAGTGCACTAACCCGAATCCGGAATAATAGACAAAGGAGTGAATATACTATGGAATCTATGATGACGCCATCGTTAATATTTGATTTGATTTGTTTACTGGTTGTGTTACTGGCTGCTGCACAGTTTGCAAAAAAAGGACTTTTGGCAACACTGGTAGAGTGTGTTGGCACACTGGGCAGCCTGATTGCAGCAAAAATCTTTTCCGGCTGGGCAGCGGTACAAATTTTCCAAAGCTGGTTTGCAGAAGGTCTGCGAGAAAAGATTGTACTGAGTTTGGAGCAGAGCGGCTCACTGGATTTGCAGGCGATTGTATCCAATCTGGCAGGATTTTTACCCGAAAGTATGATACAGTCGGTAGTGGAACCGATTCGTGGGCAGCTGGAAGCTGCACTGGCTACCAACACGGAAGTGATGGCAGACACCCTAATGACAAAGCTGATTCAGCCGCTGCTGGTTCCCGTAATTATTGCGATTCTGTTTTTCCTGACCTTTATACTGCTGCGCATTGTTGTTGGCGTAGTAGTACATATGCTGACCAAGGTAAACGGAATCCCCATCTTGGGCACTGCGAACAAGGGCTTAGGCTTTTTGGCCGGCAGTGCAGTAGGTATTTTGTATTTATTCTTATTGCTGTGCGCCGTGTGGATTGTAGTTGCTGTTACCGGCGGTCAACTGCCGTACTTGAATAATACTACACTGGCTCATAGCTTCTGCTATAATATTTTTGTTGCGATCAATCCATTTACGGCTTGATCGGGAAAGGAGCTGTAGATGCTTTGTTCACGCTGTAATAAACGTCCTGCGGTAATTTTTATCCAACGGGGAGATACAACGACAGCCGGAAAGCCGGAAGGCTTTTGCCTGCGTTGTGCCCGTGAGATGCATATTAAACCTGTGGAAGACCTGATTCATCAGTTTGGAATGTCGGATCAGGACTTGGACATGATGGAAGACCACATGGAAAACATGATGGAAGAAATGGAAAATGGTGGCAATCCGTTTTCCATGTTGATGGGAATGGCCGGCATGGGAGATGGCGAAGGCGACAGTGAAGCACTGGAGCCGGTTGCAGACGATGCAGATGATTTGACCCCCGGCAGCAATGCTACCTTACCGTTTGGCTTTAGTGCGCCAAAAGAAACAAAAGACAAGGAGCGCAAGGGAGGCAAAAAGCCGCCGAAGCGCAAGTTCCTGGATACGTATTGCGAAAACCTGACCCAAAAGGCACGTGACGGAAAACTGGACGACATTATCGGTCGTGAAAAGGAAATTTACCGCACGATTCAGATTTTGGCACGCCGCCAGAAAAACAACCCCTGCTTAATTGGTGAAGCCGGTGTTGGCAAAACGGCCATTGCCGAAGGCATCGCACTGCGTATTGCTGCGGGAAATGTACCCGCCTGCCTGCGCAACAAGGAAATCTGCCTGCTGGATATGACATCACTGGTAGCCGGTACGCAGTTCCGTGGTCAGTTTGAGCAGCGCCTAAAGGGCTTAATCAGTGAGGTAAAGGCTGCCGGCAATGTGATTTTGTTTATTGACGAAATCCACACCATTACCTCCGCCGGTGAGAGCGAGGGCGCAATGAATGCCGGAAACATCCTGAAGCCTGCGCTGTCCCGTGGTGAGATTCAGGTAATTGGTGCAACTACTTTTGCCGAGTATCGCAAGTATATTGAAAAAGATCAGGCATTGGAGCGCCGTTTCCAGCCTGTGCGTGTAGAAGAACCCAGTATTTCGGATACCATTGCGGTTATCAATGGTGTTAAAAAATACTATGAGGCACATCACCATGTGCAGGTGCCTGCGCCGGTAGTGAATGCGGCAGTAACTTTGTCCGAGCGCTATATTACCGACCGTTTCCTGCCGGACAAGGCTATCGACCTGCTGGACGAGGCTTGCGCTTGCTGTAATTTGGCACATCCTGTTATCAGCGAGTATTTGGAAAAACGCAGCCGCTATGATGCACTGCTGGCAGAAGAAACAGAGCTTTCGATGGCAGAAACGGACGAGCCCATCGACTATGAGCGTGTAGCGACCGTGCGCACCGAGATTGCACGTTTGCAGGAAGTTTTGCCGAAACTGGAAAAAGAAGTGGAAGGCATCTCTGTTACCATGGAAGATGTGGCAAAGGTGATTGAGCTGTGGACGGGTATTCCCGCAGTGAAGATTCAGGAAAGTGAGTTTGCAAAACTGCTGACCTTGGAAAACCGCTTGCAGGAGAAAATTATTGGTCAGGACGAGGCTGTGCATTTGGTGGCACAGGCTATCAAGCGCACCCGTGCGGATTTGTCCGGCCGCCGCCGTCCGGCAAGCTTTATCTTTGTAGGCCCCACCGGTGTTGGTAAAACCGAACTGGTCAAGCAACTGGCAAACCAGCTGTTTGACGGCCCGGACCCGCTGATTCGTTTGGATATGAGCGAATATATGGAGAAGCACGCAGTTTCCCGCATGATTGGCTCGCCTCCGGGTTATGTAGGCTATGACGAAGCAGGTCAGCTGACCGAAAAGGTACGCCGCCGCCCCTACAGTGTGGTTTTGTTTGACGAAATCGAAAAGGCACACCCCGACGTGCTGAATATTCTGCTGCAGATTTTGGACGAGGGAAAAATCAATGATGCGCAGGGCCGCACGGTTGATTTTTCCAATACGGTTATTTGCATGACCAGCAATGCAGGTTCTTCGGACCAGAGCAGCAGCGGACTGGGCTTTAACCGCACAGAGGAACAGGCTAATCAGGAAAAGGCAATGAAGGCACTGCGTGAGTTTTTGCGGCCGGAATTTTTGGGCCGTGTGGACGAAGTGGTTTGCTTTGCAGCCTTGAGCCCGGAAGTTTTGCGCCGTATTGCGGCACTGATGCTGGAGGAGTATCGCCCCGGCATGGAGCAAAAGGGCATTGCTTACAGCTATACAGATGCAGCACTGGAAACTTTGGCACAGCTTGCTGAGGGCGGCAAGTTTGGCGCACGTGATTTGCGCCGTGTAATTCGCAAGCAGGTAGAAGACCTGGTGGCGGATAAAATTGTTTCCGGCGAAGTTGCAATGGGCGGCAGCCTGACGGTAGATGCGGAAAACGGCGCAATTGTATTGCGATAATAGGGGATAAACCCAATCAATAAAGACCTCCCGCTTTGTAAGAGCGGGAGGTCTTTTGTTTTGCAGATTTATAAGGGCATATTATTGGGGTTTAGAATATGATTGGGGTCAAAGAAACTGCGGATAGCAGTGATGGTGTTTTTATCCGAATCACACAGATAGGGGCGGATGGTATCTGCTTTTAGTTTGCCGACTCCGTTTTCCGTGCAAAGGACACCATCGTGCGACATGATTTCGCGGGAGAGCTGTGCAATCAACTGCGGGCAGGCATCCAACTCTGTTTGGTTTGCAGGAAGCAGATTGAAATGCAGATGTCTGCTGGCAGCGTGCCCGAATACAACGCCTTTTAAGCCAAACTGCTCCAATGTATTTTGGTAGAGCTGGTAGAGCTGCGGAGCAGACAAAGCAGGACAGGAGAAGTCCAAGCCAAATTTGTGTGCGTGTGGATACTGCTGGCGCAGACGGTCAATTTGCATATTGACGGCTTCCGGTACGGTATGCCGCATGAGGTGGAATTTTTCCAGCTCGTTACGGCCGCTGACCGCCCAGCTTTGCTCCTGCGAATTGCCTTGTTCTTCAAAAGAAGTGAGCAAATCGACTAATGCGCCTTCCAGTGTATCGGGGTCATCGGAGGAAAGCTCGATATAAAGGGCAGCATGACTGCCAGCAGGAAAATCCGGAATGATTTTAAGATTGTTGGAAGTCTGTTTGCACTGCTCAATTAAGGATAGAGCGGTGCTGTCAAAAAATTCGGCACAGCATACCTCCGGCATAGCTTTTTGGCGAATGGACTCGGCAAGCTCCAAAGCCGGCATTGCGTCCGGATAGAAAAATACGATACCCCAAGGTTCCTCGGGAGCAGGCAAAACACGTAAAGTAAGTAAGACTACAACACCCAGCATACCCTCACTGCCGGCAAGTAAGTCCAGCAAGTCCATACCACAGGCAGGCAGACAGGGAAGTGCACTTGCTTGCGGCAAATCCGTCAGAGAAAGGGTACGCCCATCCGGTAAAGTACAGCCATTTTGGTCAAAGACGCATTGCCCTCGTGCGATGGTTAAGGGGGTTCCGTCATGCTGCAATAAGGTAACACCCTGCACATAGTCCGCAGTAGTGCCGTACCGATAACTGCAAATACCTTTTGCATTATGGCTGAACATTCCGCCGATGGTGGCGGTTGTTTCGGTGGGGTCAGGTGGGAAAAATAGATTGCTGCGGTTTAGTTGGGCGGCTATATCCTGACACAAGGCGCCGGCCTCAACCTGAATGGTAAAGCCATTTTCTGCATTGCCCATAACAGGACCGATATGGTTCATTTTGCTCAAGTTCAAAATGATGCCGCCGTTAGGTACAGCGCCGCCGCAAATACCGGTACGGCTGCCCTGTACGGTGATGGGCAGTTGATTGGCATCGGCATAGGCCAGCACTTGGGCAGCTTGCTGTACATTTTCAGGAAAGACGATGAAGTCAGCTTGTCCAACAAGGCGGGATTCATCGTGCAGATACTCCTGATGCAATTCGCTGACAGGGATTAGTTCCGGTTTATTCATGGTGAGATAGGCCTCCTTCCGGTACAATACGGTGATATATCTGATAGTGGGTAATTATGTTTTTGCGTACTTTATAAAAGATTAGAAAAACTGAAAGTGCATTTTGCGGTCCAGCACCAGCTGCTGAATTTGATGCAATTCCTTTTCTTGCAGATAGGAGCGCAGGATTTTAGCGATGCCGTGGTTATTCCGATTGGTTAAAATAACAGGCGTATTCATGTCGGCTTGGCTGTACTCTGAATCCTCTATGGGTAAGGTGGAAACGGTAGGAGAATCCGCCAGCCAAAAATCTTTGCGATAAACCGTTGCATCAATTTGGTGTTCCAGCAAAGCGCCGACACAAGCCATATAAGGAATCTGCTTAATGGTAAGGTTATACTTCTGGGCGACTTGCTGTGTTAAGCGGAACTGGTCGCTGGATTTAGCGTCGCAGCCGATTACCATGCCCGGCTGCAAGGACGCTCCGTTAGATTTATTTATGCAGAGGACGTATTCATTACAGTAGATACAATCGTGCAAAGTCATGGCAATTTCCAACTCGGGGTACTGCTTTGCAAATGTTTTTGCGCTCATGGCAGAAACCACAATAAAGTCATAGGTCATGCGCAACAAGGCTTCGACACGGTTGGTTGCGCCCTCGATAAAGGCAAATGTAAACGGGACGGGTGCTTCGGACATACAGCGGCACACGGCGGTGGCTAAACTGCCTAAAGGTTCGCTTAGAGGAACCGGCATGGAGGCACACAGTGGGTCCAGATTGGCAAAAGGAATTAACCTGCTTTTATCCAACTGTTCGATGATGCTGCCGTTTTTTCCGTGGCGGCCAACAACAAGCCCGCCTTCCTTTTCTAAAATACTAAAAGCATCTTGCACGGTACCTCGTGAAACTTTATAAGTATCTACGCAAGAGGCGATAGTCGGGATTTGGTCGCCTACATCCCGAACCAAAAGGTCCCGTGAAAGAATCGTAGTCATGAGGCCGGTTTTTTTGTAAAATGCAGGGTCCATTGTCATCGTCCTTTCATATTTGCGCAAGAATAGGGCCGGAAAGGGATACTGATGCGAATAAAAATATAGTGTTATCGTGGTTATTTTAGCATAGGGGGTAGGGGATTGCAATAAAAGTGCAATGGATAGAGGCAAAAACAGTATACGTTTGTTGATAGTATATAAATATAAAAAATATAATATGTTGATAAAATATATTGATAGTGTACAAAAACTGGCGTATACTGAGGTGGAAAGAATACAGAAATGAAGCTGACAATGCATAAGTACGGATAATCGTAAATATAATGAACAAAAGAAAACAAAATAAAAGAAAGGAGCAGTAGCACAACAGGCGATGCTGAACCAAAACGTAAAAGGGACAGCATTGTAAAACGATATAAAAAGTATCTTTTATCGTACATTTACTTACGCAACAAGGAGGAATAAGAGATGATTGACGAAGTACGCAAACTGCTTGCCGAAAAGTTTGCGGGTCAGAATGTATCTGCAACCGCAGATGAGCGTGGAATTGTTACATTATCCGGTGAGTGCACAGACTGGAAAACGCTGGTTCGTGTAGGTCAGGCTGTTGCAAAAGTACCCGGTGTACGGAATGTTGTCAGCGATATGACAGCAAAGGGCGTAACGATTCCCCATAAGGACTACACTCCGTTTGTAAAAGCCGGTATGGAAAAGGGCGTACTGGACAAAGTGAATGTTGTTATTATTGGCGCCGGTATTAGCGGCTGCGGCATTGCACGTGAGCTGTCCCGCTACAATCTGTCGGTAACAGTGGTTGAAATGGGCGATGATGTGGCGTCCGGTGCTACGAAGGCTAATAATGGTGATATCCATGCAGGCCATGCAGTACAGCCCGGCACCTTGAAGGCTCGACTGAATGTGGAAGGCAACCGTATGTATACCAAATGGGCCGAGGAGCTTGGCTTTGAGTTGCAGCGCTGCGGTGCACTGTATGCAATTGTTGAGCCGGAGATGATGAAGGCACTGGGTATGGTATTAAAGATTGCCCGTGCAAATCATGTGCCGGGTGCACGAATTGTCAACGCTAAGGAAGCCTTGCGTCTGGAGCCAAAACTGGCTGCGGAAGAAGAACGTTTGGGCAAAAAGATTATTGCCGGTTTGTGGCTGCCGTCTATGGGTGTTGTAGAGCCGTATCAGGTTGCCGTTGCTTTGGCAGAAAATGCAGCCAAGAATGGCGTAAAGTTCCTGCTGGATTGTACAGTTGGTCAGGTTCTGCATGAAAACGGACAGGTAAAGGGCGTTGTAACAGAAAAGGGTATTATTTACGCAGATTATGTTATCAACTGCGCAGGCGTTTATGCAGACGAGATTTCCGAGATGGCCGGTGACCGCTGCTTTACCATTCACCCCAGAAAGGGCACAATTGCAATTTTGGATAAGAGCACACCGCCTATGTATAGTGCACTGGCTGGCGTTGCTACAATTGCTCGTGTTATGGGGACCAAGAAGGACCCGGAGAGCAAGGGCGGCGGTATGTGCAGAACACCTGAATGGAACCCCTTGTTAGGACCCAGCGCAACAGAAGTGCCGGATAAGGAAGACAACACCACCACACCTGAGGATATGGAATATGCAATGAGCCGCAACATGGACCCCAATGCAGGTTGGGGCGATGTGATTCGTCTGTTTGCAGGCGTGCGTCCGGCAGACTTTAAGGAAGATTTTGTAATTGGTATGTCGGATATTACCCACGGCTTTATCAATGTGGGCGCAATTCAGTCGCCGGGTTTGGCTTCGGCTCCGGCTATTGCACAGATGGCTGTAGAAATTTTGCTGGATGACCGTGCTATGGGCGGTAACCCTGCGGAAGCAAAAACAGACTTTGACCCCATTGAGCCACGTCATGTAGAGTTTAGGCACATGACACAGCAGCAGCGTGATGAACTGATTGCAAAGGACCCCAGATACGGACGCATCATTTGCCGCTGCGAGCAAATTACCGAGGGTGAGATTCTGGATGCAGTGCATTCCGGCATTGTTCCTACAAGTATTGATGCAATCAAACGGCGCACACGTGCCGGTATGGGCAGATGTCAAGGTGGTTTCTGCCAGCCTCGTGTATTGGAATTGCTGGCAAGAGAACTGGGCCGTGACTGGGTGGGTATTACCCTAAAGGGCCGCGGCAGTAATTTGTTGGTAGCAGATAACCGAGAAGAGGTGGCAAAATGAAACATATCGAAAAAGATATCGTAGTCATTGGCGGCGGCCCTGCAGGTTTGGCCGCTGCACTGGAAGCAAGACGTCAGGGTGCCGAAAAGGTATTGCTGATTGAGCGTGACACAGAGATGGGCGGTATTTTGCAGCAATGCATTCATGATGGCTTTGGTTTGCATCGGTTTGAAGCACGGCTTTCCGGCGGGCAGTACGCACAGCGCTTTATTGATGAACTGGAAAAGACAGATATTGAGGTAAAACTGGATACCATCGTTTTGCAAGTGACAGATAACAAGGTGGTATATGCCTGCAATCCGAAAGACGGCATGATGGAAATTCAGGCCGGAGCGGTCATTTTGGCTATGGGCTGCCGTGAACGTACGGCAAGCCAGGTATTTATTTATGGTACACGCCCTGCCGGTGTACTTACTGCCGGTGCGGTGCAGCGTTACATCAATATGGAAGGCTATATCCCCGGTAAGAAAGCTGTTATTTTGGGCAGCGGCGATATTGGCCTGATTATGGCTCGCCGCATGACTTTGGAGGGGATTGAGGTTAAGGGTGTTTATGAGGTAATGCCCTCTCCCGGCGGACTGACCCGAAATATTGTCCAGTGTTTGGATGACTACGGGATTCCGCTGCATTTGTCCACTACGGTGGTGCGCACCTATGGCAAACAGCGCTTGGAAGGCATTACTGTTGCCAAGGTGGACGAAAACCGTAAACCAATCCCCGGCACAGAAGAATACATTGATTGTGATTTGCTGGTTTTGGCAGTTGGTTTGATTCCGGAAAACGAACTGAGCAAGCAGGCCGGTGTAGAGATGGACCCCAAGACAAAGGGACCTGTTGTAGACAACACCTTTATGACAAGTATTCCCGGTGTATTTGCCTGCGGCAACGTTTCGGTAGTGTTCGATTTGGTAGACTATGTTTCGCAGTCGGGTGAAATTGCTGCACGTGGTGCAGTGAATTACCTGAAACATGGTATGGAAAAAGCTCCGGAGTATACGCCGGTACAGACAGGCAGTAATGTGAACTTTGTAGTTCCGCAACGGCTGCAAAAGGGAATGCCCGCCGGCGAGGTGACCTTCTTTATGCGTGTGGCAAAGCCGCAGAAAAAGGCTGAGCTACAGTGCAGCTGCGGCGACCAGCTGGTAAAGAAGACCCGCTATCAGGTTGTTGCACCGCCGGAAATGCTTGCCTGCACGGTTGAGCTGAAAGATGGCGACCAGCCTCGGTTTAGTGTTGTGGAGGTGTAAGAAATGACCAAAGAATATACTTGCGTGGTTTGCCCGATGAGCTGCCGTGTGACAGTTACGGAAACCCCTGACGGGCTGGTAACGTCAGGCAATACGTGCAAACGTGGCGAAAAACACGCAATTGCGGAGCACACACGCCCCATGCGTATGCTGACAAGCACAATCCGCTTAGATGGCGGAAAGCTGCCCAGAGTTCCGGTTATTTCCAGCTCGGAGGTGCCCAAGGATAAACTGGCGGAGTGCTTGGAATATTTGTATCATGTGCACGTAGAGGCACCGGTTACCAGTGGGCAGGTGATTGTAGAAAACATTTGCTCCACAGGTGTGGACATTGTTGCGGCACGCACGATGAAGAAAGCATAATTTTATGAAAATAAAAGCAGCGCCTGACAGAAAAACTGTTGGGCGCTGCTTTTTGTTTGATTGTAAAATAAAAATCTGCCGTTGCTTTACACAGCGGCAGAGAAAAGAGCTTAGTTGAATTTGAACAGCTTTTGTGCTACACGGTAGCCGCCCAGACTGAGTTTATCACCCATTTTGCCCTTCAGGTTGGTAAGGCCGCCAACACTCAGGTAACGGATACGGCGATAGATGTTTTTATCTACGTGATTATACAGATAGCGCCAAAGCTCGAACTTTTTGATGTGAGCCTCTTTGCTGCCGTCCAGAATCAGGAAGATGTTGCTGATAGCCATCATCATAGACAGGTAGTTTAACATATAGTTACGCAGACGGCGCTGGTCGGCAGGCAGGTCATTTAGGTTTTGGCAGTCAATCATATGGCGAGTGACACGCAGCTGCTGGTCAACACGGGTGACCATAACTTTTTCGTTGACGCTTTGGTCGTCACGGCCGATAAAGTAACGGTACAGGTCTACGTCCATATAGTACATGGTTTTAACGTAGGGCAGAGGCTGGTAAACAAAGATATTATCTACATAGAAAGTATGCTTGGGCAGTACCACGCCGCAGTCCCGCAGTACCTGAGTGCGATAGATAACAGAGTGCATCAGAATATTCTGGTCGGGGCGGAAGGGGCGGGTGTTTTTCCACGAGAAGATACGCTTCTGGGGGAAAACATTGGTATAGCGAACGGTGTGCTGGGTGTTATCCTCAACGTGCTCATAAACATAGTTAAAGAGCATCAGGTCCAGCTGGACGTTTTTGTCTACAAATTCCTGCAGTTTATTCAAGACCTGTGCCAGAGCGTCGGTGTCTACCCAGTCGTCACTATCGACAACCTTAAAAAACAGGCCCTTGGCATTGCGAATACCTTGGTTTACACCCTCGCCGTGGCCGCCGTTTTCCTGATGGATGGCACGCACGATAGTGGGATACTTTGCGGCATATTCATCACAGATAGCAGGAGTTTCGTCCTTGACGGAACCATCATCTACCAAGATGATTTCCGCACGCTCGCCCGCAGTAAGCAGGGTATCCACACAATGACGCATATAAGCCGCAGAGTTATAACAGGGAACGGTAAACGTAATCAGTTTATCCATAATGATTCCTTCCTTTGTGCAATAATAGTAGTACGATGCCCCGCCTAAAAAGGCAAAGAAATGATTTTATGTAGAAATATGTTCAGGCATGTACGAAAGTAACACAATATAAGGTAAGTATACTATTTCAGTATGGCTTCCGTCAACTGTATGGCTTTGGAATGAAAAGAGTTTGTGTTATACTGAATTATATTAAGGAAAAGGCGGACAATATGGAACAAGCAACACAAATGCTAAAAAAGGTGTTCGGGTACGAGAGTTTTCGGGCAGGACAGGCGCCGGTAGTAGAGGCGTTACTATCTGGGCGAGATGTATTGGCAGTAATGCCTACGGGTGCAGGTAAATCCATTTGCTATCAGATTCCGGCGCTGCTCATGCCGGGAATTACAGTGGTGGTATCGCCCTTAGTGAGCTTGATGCAGGACCAGGTGAGAACACTTGTGTCTGTAGGGGTGAAGGCTGCGTACTTGAACAGCAGCCTGAATGACAACCAGAAGGCTTTAATGCTGCAGCGTGCCTGTGATGGATGGTACAAGATTATTTATGTAGCGCCGGAACGATTGGAGATGCCGGGATTTTTACGATTTTGTGCGTGCCAACCGATTTCGATGGTAGTGGTAGACGAAGCACACTGCATCAGCCAGTGGGGACAGGATTTTCGCCCCAGCTACTTAAAGATTGCGGATTTTATTCGCCGATTACCAATTCGGCCGGTATTAAGCGCTTTTACGGCAACGGCTACGGAAAAGGTGAAAAAGGATATTCAGGACAGTTTGGCACTGGACAAGCCGTTTTTGCAGACATCAGGTTTTGACCGTCCCAATTTATACTTTGCGGTGGAACATCACTTGCCCAGCGAGAAGCCACAGGCAGTGGAAAAACTGCTGCGGCAGGAAAAAGGAAACAGCGGTATTATATATTGCAATACGGTGAAGCAGGTGGAAGAAACAGCGGCCTTTTTACAGGGTGACGGTTTTTCGGCTGCGCCGTACCATGCACGTCTGCCGGCAGAGCAGCGCCGCAAAACGCAGGAGGACTTTCTGTTTGACAGGATACGGATTATTGTGGCAACCAATGCGTTTGGCATGGGAATTGATAAACCCAATGTACGGTTTGTGATTCATTACAATATGCCGGCGGATTTGGAAAGCTACTATCAGGAAGCCGGCCGTGCAGGACGTGACGGCGACCCGGCCCGCTGCACCTTATTATATTCGGGTACAGATGTGCGTACGATTCGTTGGTTTATTGAGCAGGAGAGAGATACAGACAACGGGACCGATTTGGAACAGCGCAAGGATGCAGCAGAAAAAGCAGAAGAACGACTGAAATGGATGACCTACTATTCCACCACTCAGAACTGCTTACGCAATTTTATTTTGCGCTATTTTGGAGAACGAACAGTTGGAGATTGCGGGCATTGTGGCAGCTGTACCGAAAAGGAACAGCTGCAAGCTTACCGCAAAAGACTGGCGGCCCGCCCCAAGCCAACCAAGGAAGAACGCAGCGAACAAGATGCGGAGCAGCAGGCAAACGAAAAGCTGGTGGCAGAGCTGTTTAGGCTGCGCCAGCGGCTGGCAAATCGGAAAAAAGTTCCCGCTTTTTTGATTTACACAGATGCAGTGGCTAGGACGATTGCAGCAAGAAAGCCGCTTACCTTAGACCAGCTTGCAGGTATTCCGGGCTTCCCCGAAGTACGTGTGAATATGTTTGGAAAAGAGATTGTTGCTTTAATCCGACAGTTTACGGACCAGTAAGATATAAAAAGAGCCAACCCCGGCGGGTTGGCTCTTTTTATATCAATCCATAGTATGTGTGCTGAAAATAGGCTTATCGACCCAAGGGGTGACAGTGCCGCTGGCTAAGGTAGCAGGCACATTGATAAGACGTTGGTTGCTGCTGCCTCGGAAACGCAGCGTGATATCATATAAGTCTTGTACAAACTCACCATCTACCAGAACATCGAGCATTTGCAGCAGAGCGTCGGTAGATTCGCAGCGACAACGAGCAGGTTCCTGACCGGTCAGCTGCTCCCAAGTATAACCGGAGTAACACCAGATGGTTTTATTGGGATAAATGGACTTAAAACGACGCACAAAATCTAACAGGACGGGCTGATTTTCCGGCTCCATCGGTTCGCCGCCCAACAGAGAAAGCCCCTCGATATAAGAAGGACGGCAGCTTTCCAGAATTTTTTGCTGGACGTCCTCGGTAAAAGCGGCACCGTAAGTAAAGTCCCAAGCAATGGCGTTAAAACAGTTTTTGCACTGGTGGGTACAGCCGGAAACAAAAAGGCTGGTACGAACACCGGGCCCGTTGGAAATGTCGCAGTATTTGATATTTGCATAATACATGATAAATCACACTTGCCTTTCCGAAGAGAGGACCACACCGAATGGTGTGGTCCTGTAGTTGTTAAATAATGCAATTGAATTACAGATGCAGCACACGGTCCTTGATTTCCTGTGTGCGGCCCTGATTCCAGAACTGGGTGCCGATGTAGCCGCAGGTACGGCGGGCAACATTCAGCTTGTTCTGGTCACGGTTGTGGCACTTGGGGCACTCCCAAACCAGCTTGCCGTCATCTTCCACGATACGGATTTCGCCGTCGTAACCACAGCACTGGCAGTAGTCGCTCTTAGTGTTCAGCTCGGCATACATAATATTATCGTAGATGAACTGCAGCACGCTCAGGACAGCCTCCAGATTATCCTGCATATTGGGAACTTCGACGTAGCTGATTGCGCCACCGGGGCTCAGCTGCTGGAACTCACTTTCAAACTTCAGCTTAGTGAATGCGTCGATTTCCTCGGTTACGTGGACATGGTAGCTGTTTGTGATGTAGTTTTTATCAGTAATACCGGGAACGATACCAAAGCGCTTTTGCAGGCAGCGAGCAAACTTATAGGTAGTGGACTCAAGCGGAGTGCCGTACAGAGAATAGTCCATATTCTCGGCTTCCTTCCACTCCTTGCATTTATCGTTCATCTTCTGCATGACTTGCAGTGCGAAAGGCTTAGCGGCTTCATCGGTATGGCTCTTGCCTGTCATGTACTTGACGCATTCGTACAGGCCTGCGTAGCCCAAGCTAATAGTAGAATAGCCACCGAACAGCAGCTTATCGATGGGCTCGCCCTTCTTCAGACGAGCCAGAGCGCCGTGCTGCCACAAGATGGGAGCAGAGTCGCTCAAAGTGCCCATCAAACGATTATGGCGTGCCTGCAGGCCGCGGTGGCACAGCTCCAGACGATCCTCAAAGATGTCCCAGAATTTATCAAAGTCGCCACCGGAAGACAAAGCAACGTCTACCAGGTTGATGGTAACAACACCCTGATTGAAACGGCCGTAATACTTAGGCTTGCCGTTTTCGTCAACATAAGGAGTCAGGAAGCTGCGGCAGCCCATGCAGGTATAGCAATGGCCTTCGCCGTTTTTATCGACCTTCAGCTCAAGCATCTTCTTTTCGCTGATATAGTCGGGAACCAGACGCTTAGCGGTGCACTTTGCACTCAGCTCGGTCAGATAGTAGTAGGGGGAATCGGGGTGGATGTTATCTTCTTCCAGAACGTAAATCAGCTTGGGGAAGGCAGGAGTAATCCAAACGCCTTCTTCATTTTTGACGCCCTGATAACGCTGGCGGATGGTTTCCTCGATGATGATAGCCAGATCCTTCTTCTCCTGCTCGTTACGAGCTTCGTTCAAGTACATGAAAACAGTAATAAAGGGAGCCTGACCATTGGTAGTCATCAAAGTGACAACCTGATACTGGATAGTCTGCACACCACGGTTGATTTCACGGCGCAGGCGCTGCTCAACAATCTGCTTTTTACGCTCGGCAGGAACGTCCAGACCCTCAAACTCAACCTCGACCTCGTTAGCAATCTTTTTACGAGATACATCAACGAAAGGTGCCAGGTGCGTTAAACTGATGCTCTGGCCGCCGTACTGGTTAGATGCGACCTGTGCGATAATCTGAGTTGCGATGTTACATGCAGTAGAGAAGCTGTGGGGCTTTTCGATATAGGTGCCGGAGATAACGGTGCCGTTTTGCAGCATATCATCCAGGTTGACCAAATCGCAGTTGTGCATATGCTGTGCAAAGTAGTCTGCGTCGTGGAAGTGAATGATACCTTCCTTATGAGCCTGCACGATTTCGGGGTCCAACAGCAGGCGGCAGGTCAGGTCCTTGGAAACTTCGCCCGCCATGTAGTCACGCTGGACACTGTTGACAGTAGGGTTCTTATTAGCGTTTTCTTGCTTGACTTCCTCGTTATTGCATTCAATCAAGGAAAGAATCTGTTCATCGGTGGTATTGCTCTGGCGCTTTAAGCTTTGCACATAGCGGTAGGTGATATAACGGCGGGCAACTTCGAATGCGCCCTGAGCCATAATCTGGTCTTCGACCATATCCTGAATTTCTTCGACGCTGACAGCACGGTTCTTGGTCAAGCACTGTGCCTCTACCTTAGCGGCGATTACATCAATCTGCGGTTTGATTAAACGAGCAGCTTCGGGTGCTGCGCTATTTGCTTTGTTTACAGCGGTGATAATCTTAGTAATGTCAAAAACAGCTTCGGCGCCGCTACGCTTTATGATTTTCATAATAAACCCTCCAATGGACCCGTATCTTGTATCTAAGTATGGGGGGAGCACACAATCTGTAGCCCCCATATTTTGTGCTTGCAGATACAATGATATTGTATGTTGAGCATTAAGTCAATACTATATCTTGTAGTTGAGGCAGTTTTAGCGGAAGCACCAAAAGCAAGGAAGAATGTTCGTCACAGTTTGGCATGGGTAAAAATAGGAGCCGGCTGGCTTGGAAAATACTGCGAAAAAGCGGGAGATAATGCAAAGCAACTTTTGCTATTATAATATGTATATATATTATATATAGGCGAAGGGATTATGATGCGAGAATGAAAATAATGCGGGAAGAACCGACAAGAATGCCTCCAATAAGCAGATGTGAGAAAATAGGCGCATTTAGTAATACTATTGCCCATGCAGGGGTGCTAAAATAGAGAACAAACTGTGTAAAATGACAAAGGGAATAAAAAGTCGAAAAAAATGCGAAAAAGGTGTTGACTTAT
>JAHHRL010000008.1 GCA_020025825.1 Faecalibacterium sp.
ATAAGTCAACACCTTTTTCGCATTTTTTTCGACTTTTTATTCCCTTTGTCATTTTTGTCAGTTTATCTCCTTCTCTATCGCAATCTGTATACAATTTCACCAACAGCTTTCTACATTTTGACGATGCCTCTTTTCTGTATTTATAATTGACACACTATCTTTGCTGCCGTATCATGATGATATTATATTTTTATCACATTTCCTTTCACATCGCCTATATTCATTTTACTTCCTCATATATAAAGGAGTCTTTTATGCTTTTCAACACCAAATCCTTAGCTGGTACTAAATGTTGCTGCCGCTATCAAAAAGACTACATAGCCCGTGCTGATAGTCGTAGTGAAAGCGCCACCCTCGAATGTATCAAGTTCTACACGGACGGACGCATTCGTTTTGAGCAGCACTGTTATGGTGAAGCAGCTTGTTGCGTTTTTTCTCTCTGGGCAAAGGACGTGGACGAAACCGGTACTATCCATTGGGATTTCCCATCGAAAGGTTATTACGATGCCAATGTCCTTCCTCACACATTAAACCGTATAGACGAAAGCGGATACCTCTATTTCGATGACGATTGCCGTCCTTGGAAGCTTTCAGCTGAGTTGGACTGCGATGTACCCGCCGGGTACTCTAAATGGAAAATGTTTTTACGCCGCATTCTTCATTATTAAAAGGAAAGGTATATTATGTTAGGTCTAATATTAGGAATTATTCTGCTTCTTGTGGGGCTCTATTTGCTTGGTAGCAGCCTGTGGTATAAAATCCGATGTAAAATGTCCGTAACCGCAACCGTTGCCATTAGTTATGGCCAAGAGATACTAACCGAAAGCGGTTCTCGGAAAAAAGTGCGTTTTCCACGCTACCGGTTCCAGTGTAATAATACGGATTATCTTGTAATTGACTTCAATGCATCTCGCAACAGTCCACATGCAGGAAATTCCGTCACGCTTTTGTGCGACCCGAAACAACCTGACCGCTTGTGGTATGTGCCCGGCAGCTTACATAAAGATGTTCTTTGGGGAGTTGTGTACCTTTTCTTAGCATTTGTTATTGCGCTTCTCTTCGCTTTCTAACTATCGCTTATTCTATGTATATTAAAAGGAGCAACGTATTTTGCGTTGCTCCTTTTTTTATTTGACCTTATTGCAGGTATAACTGTAACTCAACTTGGCACAATACGAATGGAGGTGAACAACTATGAACAGCCTTACTCCTTTTATACAGCACAACATGGATAACCTGCCAAACGAAACTCACGGTCTTGCAGACGCAAACTCTCATAAACGCAGTTGGGCAAAGCAATGCATCCCCAGCCGCCAAAAGAATGCCAAATCTTATTTGAAAGGTGAAACACCCGGTGTGATGGCAAGCTATGCCCCGGAAATGTCTCATGATTCCAGCTGTCAGGAGGACGATGAAACCGTCCAGCGCCTGCTCGAGTGGCGTGAACAGGCCCCATACGGCTAAACTCCTATACTATTTACAAAATAGCAGTTGCAATTCTGCAGCACTTCCCTTATTATGTTATAATGAAATCAATAAAAAGGTAGGTGCTTGCATTATGGCAGGATTCTCTTATGAAATTACCGAGCGTATCGCTGTGCTTTCTACAGCCACTACAGGTTGGGAGCGTCAGTTGAATATGATTAGTTGGAATGGTCGTGAGCCGAAATACGACATTCGTGATTGGTCTCCTGATGGCAGCAAGATGGGAAAAGGCATTTCCTTAACTGCTGAAGAACTCCAGACCCTGAAAGGCATTCTGGAAGAGCTGGATTTAGGCGAAATGGGCGACCCTGACTTCCCGGAGATGTAATATGGACTACCGTGAAGAATTTATCCAGATTTTCCAAACGCATATCAAGCGTCCCGGTGCCGACAAACTGTTGGATTGGATGGACCAGCATACAGACTTCTTCCGTGCGCCGGCTTCCACTCGTTTCCACGGTGCCTGCGAGAACGGTCTGGTTATGCACAGCTTAAATGTGTATCACGCGCTCCACGATGCCTATTTTACCGAAGAAGAAAGTGAAGAAAGCTTTGCTATCGTCGCTCTATTGCACGACTTATGTAAAGCAAACTTTTACAAGGTAAGTACACGTAACGTAAAAAACGAAGCAACCGGCCAGTGGGAAAAAGTCCCCTTCTATCAGGTCGAAGATTTATTCCCTTATGGGCACGGTGAAAAAAGCGTCTTTTTGATTGAGCGCTTTATGAAACTTCGCACAACCGAGGCCGTTGCGATTCGTTGGCACATGGGCGGCTTTGATGATGCCGTACGTGGTGGAAGTTTTGCTATCAGTGCAGCCTATGATAAATATCCTTTAGCTGTTAAACTGCACATTGCAGATCTTCATGCCACCTATTTGATGGAACACGGTACAAGCGATGTTCCTCGTTAACGGTATTTCTTCAGAATCAGTATTTCTAAAAACAGTCCGTATCGAGTAAAGTTTGATACGGACTGTTTTTATTTTTTCAATTATTACGTTTCGTATGGGTGTTTTGCGTTTTTCGCTTTACACTTTTCTCTTATTTGTGTTTTCTTCAAATCCTCGCAGGCACTCACCTTTCCAAAAGTAAACAAGACCTGAACCGAATTTATCGGTTCAGGTCTTGTTTTATCGCTTTATAAAAACAGTACATTATAGCATTAAAATGCCTTTGTCTTTATTTTCCTTGCGGCTTATCCAAAATGTGTGCCAACCTGTCCAATAACATCTCGCTCAAAGTAGGCTGCACATGCGGTACTGTGCGTGTAGCCTGAATGGTCTTTTTAGGCTTTGGCTCCACTTGCGGCTGTTTAGGCGGAGTGCCTGTTTTGTATACTGGATTTATCGGTTGTGCTTCCACTTTTTTCTCACAGCATGCTACATCAGGGAACTTTTCCATCTTGCCCCCCAATGTCTTCACATCGGCCTCAGTATTGCATATAGCGCTCTCCAGTGCAGCAAGCGACTGACGCAATTCTCTGGTTACACGTTCCACATTTTCTTCCACTGCCGCCAAATCACGACGAACCGCCGTTATGCTCTGTCCAATATTGGTTGCACCTGTACTCATGCGTTCTTTTGCACTAAGTTCCTCACGGCAGGCATCCTTACGGGCCTGTTCCGCTTGTGCCTTCGCTTCAGCAACTTGTACCTGTGCTTTATTTTCTGCGTGGGCGATTTGTTCCGCCGTCTTGCGGCGCAACTCCATCATTTCCTGATTTGCATACGCCTTTGCTTCAGCAACTTCAATAGCCGCCTGCCGCTGTGCATTTGCAACTTGCTCACGTGCCGCCTTCTGTGTTTCATCAATAGAAGCTTGCACCTGCGCAATTCTGCTTTCTGCATGATTTTGGGCACACGCCACCTGGTCAGCAGCCTCCTGTCGTGCTTGCACTACACGGCTGTCAGCTTCACTCTTTGCGTCCGCAATCTGTTGTTCGCACTTTTGGCGCAGCTGCACAATCTGGTTTTCTTTTTCCTCCAGCTGTGCCTGCTTTTCCTCGCACTCTTGTGTTTTTTGGTGCAAATCCCGCCGTAAGCAAACTACCTCAGCTTCCTTGTCAAACAAGCGCCTTTTATAGTCTTGGTTTTGGCTTTCCAGCTCTTCCATCTGGCGGTCTTTCTTTTCAGCCTGCACCTGTGCAGCCTGAATTGCTTCCGCCTGCTGCTCATTTTGCGCTTGCAAATCCGCAAGCTGCTGTAGTTTTTCTTCTGCCTCACAACGCAAAGTTTCACACTCTGCATCAGATTTCTGCAAATCACCTTGCAGTGCATCTATTTTTTCCTGCGCTTGTCGCTGTTGTTCCAAACTTTCTGCGGAAAGCTTATCTATACAAGCAAGGACGTCCTTTTTGTTAAAGCCAAGTACAGCTGTTTTAAAAACCATATTTTTCTGTTCCAAGAAGGCACCTCCTCTCCTGTATATTTTAACGCACTGATTACTTGCGGTTCTTGTTCAGCAAGTCCATCAGGGTGTCAAAGTAATCCGCATCATCTTCCTTTGCAGCTGTAGCAGCCTGCTCGGTTTCAGCACTGAATACAGCAGTGGGGGTGTTTACAGTACCCACACTGGAAGTTTTCTCAACAATGGGACTTACAGGCTTAGAGTCGAAACCTGTCGCAACAACAGTAACACGCATCTCATCTGCCATGGTTTCGTCAAATGCAGTACCCCAAATAATGTTTGCATCCGGGTGTGCATTCTCAGTAATCAGGCTGGCTGCGGTTTCCACATCTTCCAGACTGATGTCAGGGCTGGATGTAATGTTGATGATAACACCGTGTGCGCCGGCAATGCTGGTTTCCAGCAGCGGGCTGGAAATAGCAGCCTTTGCTGCATTTTCTGCCTTTCCGGCACCCTTTGCCTCACCTACACCCATATGTGCCAAACCTGCATCCTTCATAACAGAACGCACGTCAGCAAAGTCCAGGTTAATAAATGCCGGCACATTGATTAGTGCAGAAATGGACTGTACGCCCTGACGCAGCACATTGTCAGCAGCCTCAAAAGCATTCATCATTGTAATCTTCTCAGCGCTGATTTGCTTCAAGCGCTCGTTGGGAATCACAATCAGGCTGTCCACATGCTCCATCAGGTTAGCAATGCCCTGCTCAGCCAGGCCCATCTTACGCTTGCCCTCAAAAGCAAAGGGCTTAGTAACAATACCGACAGTCAAAATTCCCAGGTCGTGTGCAACTTCTGCAACTACAGGAGCAGCACCGGTACCGGTACCGCCGCCCATGCCGGCAGTGATAAACACCATCTGAGAGCCCTTCAGTGCGTTTGCAATTTCATCTTTGCTTTCTTCTGCAGCACGCTGACCGATTTCCGGGTCAGCACCTGCGCCACGGCCCTTGGTCAGCTTGGTGCCAATTTGCGTTTTCATTGTGGCCTGATTCTTAAACAAGGCCTGTGCATCGGTATTCATGGCGATAAACTCAACGCCCTGCAAACCGGAGGTGACCATGCGGTTAACAGCGTTACCGCCGCCGCCACCAACGCCGACGACCTTAATGTTAGTAACGTTTTCTTCGGTTCCTTCATCCAGCATGAAAGCCATATTGTAATCCTCCAACCAAATACAGTATCTTTTCGCACATATAAGCATAAATGTCGTATATGCACGGGTATATCTTAACATTCTAATTTTAACATTATTTCATAGCAATTACAAGGAATATTTGGCTGTGATTAAAAATCTTTAGTATATTTTCATGTTTTCTTCACTTGTATTTTAACCCCTAAGCGCCGCAGCTGCTGTGGAAGGTCCGCATACCCTCTCTGAATATAAAACGAATCCTCTATTTTTGTCTTGCCATTGGCTGCTAAGGCAGCTATAACCAGCGCTGCTCCGCCGCGCAAATCCTGCGCCGCAACTGTTGTACCGTGTAAAGGGCCTCCGGGCAAAATCCTCAAATCCGAACCAATCCTGTGCACATTGGCCCCCATTGCCAAAAATCCGTCAGCACACGCAAACCGATTGGTAAATATCGTATCCCGAATGCAGCTTTCTCCGCTGGCGCCTAGCAGTGCAGCAGCCAGTAAAGGTGCCGCATCTGTTGGAAATCCCGGATACACTGCCGTTTTTCTTTCTCCTATCCCGACAAGCTCTTTTCGGCGTTCAATTTTCACCTGATTTTTTCTTCGCCATATCCGGCATCCTGCTTGTTCCAGCGCATCTAAAACAGGTGCAAACATTTCAGGCTGGGCACCTTCTAAAGTAACACACCCACCGGCCGCCGCTGCGGCACAAGCCCAAGTCGCTCCTACAATCCGGTCTGGAATGGGCGTGTACGCCCCTCCCGAGAGTCGGCTCACCCCTTGCACAGAAATGGTTTCTGTACCTGCCCCTGTAATTTTACCTCCGCATTGATTCAAAAAATTTGCCAAATCCACAATTTCCGGTTCACACGCTGCCCCATGCAGCACTGTATCACCTTTTGCACATACCGATGCCAGCAGTAATGTTTCCGTTGCCCCTACACTGGGGTATCGAAGTGTGTATTTCGTGCCCATTAACCCTCTCGGTGCACGTAAACACAGCCGCTCTCCATGCCAGCGGACATTCGCTCCCATGTGTTCCAGCCCATCTAGGTGAATATCAATCGGCCGTTTTCCCAATCGGCATCCGCCGGGTAAACTTGCTTCTACATATCCGCAGCGTGCTAAAACAGGTGCTAAAAACAATACCGAAGCACGCATCTTCTGCATCAGTTCGGTTTGCAGCGAGGCATCTTCCACATTCGCCGTCGGTTGAATCACTACCCCGGTGTCACCATACCGCACGTCCATCCCCAAACTTCTCATCAGTGCAAGGCAAACCTCCACGTCAGAAAGATGCGGCACTTTTTTCAGGCAAACCTTCTCCCGGCATAATACCGAGGCAGCCAATAAAGGTAAAACGCTGTTTTTCGCAGATGGAATTTCCACTGTTCCGTAAAGTGGACGACCACCCCAAATCTCTAAAATCTCGGCCATAGGAACCCCTCCGTTGTCACAAGATATCCCACCTTATGCCAAACGAAGCATTTCCGTGAAAAAAATCCATTTTTACTGTGTTCCCCTGCGGGAAACGCCAAGAACAATGCCCATTTCGCCTAAAAGCATCACAAGGCTTGTTCCTCCCGAAGAAAAAAACGGCAAACTGATTCCTGTGTTAGGAATTGTGTTTGTCACAACTGCCACATTCAAAACCGCTTGCAGCGTAACCTGAATGGTAAAACCTACAACAAGCAGTGCGCCAAACTTGTCTGGTGCACGTGTCGCAATCGTCATTCCTCTTAGCAGTAACAGAACAAACAGCAATAATACACAGCACCCTCCAACAAACCCCAGTTCTTCACATAAAATCGAAAAGATAAAGTCATTTTGCGGTTCCGGCACAAAAAGGTGTTTCTGCCTGCTGTTTCCAAGCCCAAGTCCAACCGCACCGCCACTGCCTATCGCATATAAGCTTTGGATTGTTTGGTGTCCATCTCCCAAAGGGTCCGCAAACGGGTCTATCCAGCTGGAAAGTCTGTCCATCGCATAAGGCACCAAATCCGGCATCAATACAACAGCCGCCGCAATGGCACCAATACCGCCGGCGCCGGCTATTATAAACCATCGTATGCCTGTTCCCCCCACAAACATCAAAACTGCACCAATTCCCAAAATCAAAACAGTTCCTGAAAGGTGCGGCTCCAACAGCATCAGTACCGCTACCAGCCCCAGCACAATCGCAAACGGAAGTACCCCTACACGGAAACTGGACATTCGAGGGTGGTTCAAAGCAATCATGTGGCTAAAAACCAATACTACCGCAAACTTTGCAATCTCACTCGGCTGCAACGTCCCTAACCCCGGAAGCACAATCCACCGTTTACAACCATTATATTCCGGCATTACAAGAACCACCGCCAAAAGAATTAAAGCTACCCCCAAAAGAGGCCACGCCAGCTTGTGGTAAATATGATAATCCACCCTGCTGGCTACATACATACCGCACAGTCCAATTGCTGCAAACAGCAGTTGTGGCCGAATATAGGTATACGGGTCTTGCCGACGATACATCCCCACCGCATAACTGGCACTAAACAATACAATCAAGCCCATGCATACCAGTGCTAACACTAAAAATAAAAACGGTAAATCCATGGGCTGTTCTGTTCCCGCCAGCTTTGCATTTATCAGCCGCTTATTCTTTTTTTCGGCAATCAGCGTTTTCTGTTTCATCTGCATTTCCCCTTTCTATTCAGTATACGCAGCACAAGTCGCCACTAATCCCAAAATAAAGCTGTAGCTGTTTTGCTTGCTTTGTCCGCCGGGACGTATATAATAGAAACAGTAAAAAAACTTCAATTTTGTGGAGGTTATCACTATGGATTTGAACGCAAGACTGAATCAGTTACAGCCCGAGATGCTCGAAGCCCTGAAAACGCTGGTTCGCATCAAGAGCGTCGAAGATACGCCTGCTCCCGGTGCCCCCTACGGCAAGGGTGCTGCCGAGTGCCTGAAAGCCGCACTGGATTTGAGCGAAAAGCTGGGCTTCAAAACCCACAACATGGACGGTCATTTGGGCTGGGCCGAATACGGCGAAGGCGACGAAATGGTCGCTGTTCTGGGCCACTTGGACGTTGTGCCTGAGGGTGATGGCTGGACCAAGTGCAAGCCTTATGAGCCTGTCGTTGCCGACGGCCGTGTATATGGTCGTGGCACTGTGGACGATAAGGGTCCTGTTGTTTCCGCACTGTTTGGTTTGAAGGCTCTGGCTGATGAAGGCTGGAAGCCCAACCGCCGTGTCCGCATCCTGTTTGGCTGCAACGAGGAAACCGGCAGCGACGACATGAAGTACTATATGGAAAACGGCGGCGAAGTTCCCGTATGCGGTTTTACTCCGGACGGAAGCTACCCGCTGATTAACGGCGAAAAGGGTATCGCTATCACCACTTACGAAAAGAAGTTGGCTCAGCGAGGCGATTGGAAACTGCTTTCCATTCAGGGCGGCAGCGCTTCTAACATTGTTCCCGCAAAGGCTGTTGCGGAGATTGCCTGCCCCGAGGACGTTTCTGTTTTGGCAGAGCTGAAGTATCCCGAGCACGTACACGTTACTCCCACCGATATCGGCCTGCACATTGAGGCAGAGGGTGTGTCCGCTCATGGCTCCCTGCCGGAAAAGGGTGAAAATGCAATTGGTCGTCTGTGCCAGTTCTTAAAGCAGCTGCCCCTGTCCGCAGACGCAGCTTCTGCTATTGCACTGCTCGCTGATAAAATTGGCATGGAAGTCCACGGCGAAGGCTTTGGCATCGACCTGAAGGATGATTTGTCCGGTCTGCTCAGCTTCAACCTGGGTGTTATCGCAAGCGACGAAGGCAAAGTTCTGCCTGCACGTCGTGCCGGTGAGCCCGAAGAATATCAGGGTGCAACCGCAATTCGTGTCACCATCAACTACCGTTGGCCCGTCACCTTCCATTACGCAGACTGCGGCCCCAAGCTCAACGCTGCAATGGAACAGGCTGGCTTTAAAGTAATCGTTGAGGATACCGACGAAGCTTTGTATAAGCCTGCTGACTGCGATTTGGTCAAAAAGCTGTTGGCTGTTTATGAGGCACATACCGGCGATACCTCTGGTGCAGTCTGCATCGGCGGCGGCACCTACGCTAAGTCCATTCCTAACATTCTGGCATTTGGCCCCGGCTTCCCCGACGAGGAACTGCGTGAGCACGAGCCCGACGAGTTCATCGACTTGGAGCACTTCTACCTGAACGCTCGCATTTACGCTGACGCCATCCGTGCTTTGGCTGAGTAAAGGGGTGGTTCCATGAAAATCACCCAAGTCCGCCTTGGTAAAATCAGCGTGCCTTTGCGTGTGCCTTTCAAAACCGCATTGCGCTCTGTTTCCAGCGTAGAAGATGTTGTGGTTGAGATTCACACCGATACCGGTCATGTTGGCTATGGTGAAGCACCTCCCACAGGTGTAATTACAGGCGATACCACCGGCGCAATTATCGGTGCAATCCAAGACCATATCGCCCCTACTATCGTAGGGCGTGATGTCGAGGATTTGGAAGATATTCTGATTGCCATGAATCACTGTATTCTGCACAACACCAGTGCAAAAGCCGCAGTGGATATGGCACTGTATGACCTGTACGGTCAGCTGCATCAAATACCTGTTTATAAACTGCTGGGTGGAAACCGTACACAAATCGAAACGGATATTACAATCAGTGTAAACAGCCCCGATGAAATGGCACGTGATACACAAAATGCTGTTGACCGTGGCTATAATGTACTAAAGTGTAAAGTCGGTAAAGAGCCCGAAAAAGATTTGGCACGTCTTTTGGCCGTCCGTAAAGTGGCAGGCCCCACCCGCAAAATCCGCATTGATGCCAATCAAGGCTGGACTCCTAAACAGGCAGTCCGTTTGCTGAATCAAATGCAGGAAAATAATCTGGATATTGAGTTTTGCGAGCAGCCTGTACCTGCCTGGGATTTGGATGGCTTAAAGTATGTTACCGACCATTCCCCCATCCCCATTCTGGCAGACGAAAGCGTTTTCAGTGATAAAGATGCTTTGCAGATTATGCAAATGCGTGCCGCTGACTACGTGAATATTAAGCTTATGAAATGCGGCGGTATCTATAACGCACTTCATATTGCCAGCGCTGCGGAAAGCTACGGCGTAGAATGTATGATTGGCTGTATGCTGGAAGCAAAAATCAGTGTTAATGCTGCGGTGCAGCTGGCTTGTGCCAAGCAGATTATCACAAAAGTGGATTTGGACGGTCCTGTTTTGTGCAGCGAGGACCCCATTATTGGCGGCGCAGTGTTCTGCGAAAGTCAGATTTCCGTCAGCAACACTCCCGGCATGGGTATTAACGGTATCCAACCCGGAAAAATTGTGTATCTGAATTGATTCCCAATACAAACAAAAAAGAGTGGTGCAGCTTCGGCTGCACCACTCTTTTTATTTACGTTTTGCAAACAGTTATAAGCTCTCTGCCGTGTCCAAAACGGCCACCAACCTAACGGCATCGGCCCTGAAATGGTATTCCAAGAGCAAGCACTCCTCAGTCACTCCCAAGTAATCTAGTCTTACTAAAGCTATTCTTAGAAGAAACTAACCTGACTGCTTTCCGGCAAATCGCCCAGTGCGCCAACCTCACGCAGCTTATCTATCACGCTGCTGCCCACACCGGACTCCGCCTGCAATTCTTCAATCGACAAGTACTCCTGCCCGTGGATTGTAGCTTTTTCAAGTGCGTCTGCTGCAGCACCACCCACGCCTTTCATAGACGAAAACGGAAGGCGAACCTTGCCATCTTCTACAACGTACTTGCTGGCATAACTCTTACCCAATTCAATGGGCAAAAATTCATATCCACGTTCCAGCATCTCGTTCACAATCTGCAACGAAACCAGCAGGTCTTCATCTTTTGCCACACGTTCTTCTTTGGGACCACGCAAACGTGCATTGACTTCTTTCATGTGCTGCCGTGCTACAGCTTTACCGCCGACAGCAGCCTCGTAGTCAATGTCATCACCACGCACGGTAAAATACACCGCATAAAATGCTTGCGGCCGGTACAGCTTAAACCACATCAAACGAATTGCCGCCATCAAATAGGCCACCGCATGCGCCTTAGGGAACATATACTTGATTTTGCGGCAAGACTCAATGTACCAGTCCGGCACATCATGTTCTCGCATGGCTTCTTCCCAACCGGGCGCAAAGCCACCCTTGGCAACTTTGCCTTTACGCACAGCCTCCATAATGTCAAAGGCCATCTTAGGCTCCAGTCCCTTACGAATCAAGTACAGCATAATGCTGTCACGGCATCCGATAACCTCCGCAATGGTACAGGTTCCATTCCGAATCAGCTCATCTGCGTTGCCGGACCAAACGTCGGTACCATGCGACAAGCCTGAAATCTGTGTCAATTCCGAAAAGTTCTTGGGCTGTGCGTCCTGCAGCATACCACGAACAAAGTTTGTACCCATTTCCGGGATACCAAAGGTGCCCGTCTGGCTGTCAATTTGTTCGGGTGTTACCCCCAAAGCTTCGGGCGATGTGAGCAGTGAGTACACCTTAGGGTCATTCATGGGGATACTGTCTACCGGAATGCCTGTGTACTCCTCAAAGTACTTGTAAAAAGTAGGCACATCGTGTCCCAGTTCGTCCAGCTTCAAAAGCGTATCATGCAGATACTTAAATTCAAAGTGCGTTGTCAGCAATCCGCCGGCAACGTCATCTGCCGGGTGCTGAATGGGACAAAAGTCGTATATCTCGTAGGTGTCCGGCACAACAACCATGCCGCCGGGGTGCTGGCCCGTGGTACGTTTTACGCCGGTGCAACCCAGTGTCAGCCGGTTTTCTTCCGCACGGTTTACAGTTCGTCCACGTTCTTCCAAATACTTGCGCACGTAGCCGTATGCCGTTTTATCCTGAATACCCGAAACAGTCCCGGCTTTGAACACGTTCTCTTTACCGAAAAGTTCTTCTGTATAGCGATGCACATTGCTCTGGTATTCGCCCGAGAAGTTCAAGTCAATATCAGGTTCCTTATCACCATAGAATCCCAAGAAGGTTTCAAATGGAATATCATGTCCGTCCACAATAAGTTTTTCACCGCAGTTCGGGCAGTTTTTGTCCGGCAAGTCGAATCCATCTTGTACACTTCCGTCCAAAATAAACTCGCTGTACTTGCATTTGGGGCAACGGTAATGCGGTGGTAAGCTGTTTACTTCCGAAATTCCCGAAAAGTGCGCTACAGCCGAAGACCCGACAGAGCCACGGCTGCCCACCTGATAACCGCCCTGATTGGAGTACGCCACCAGCTTAACTGCAATCACGTACAAAACTGCGTAACCGTGGCCGCAAATAGAATCCAGCTCTTTGGTCAAGCGCTCCTCTACCAGTTTTGGCAGTGGGTCACCATATTCCTTTTTGGCACGTGTCCATGTTGCGTCACGCAGCTGCTGCTCTGCACCTTGAATGCTGGGCGGGTAAGTTCCTCGTGGGATTGCCCGCAGATTATTGTCGATAGAAGCCGCAATCTTGTTGGGATTTGTAACAACAATTTCGTATGCCTTTTCCCGGGAAATATAATTAAACTGTGCCAGCATATCTTCTGTTGTGCGGTAGTACAAGGGGGCCTGATTATCTGCGTCCTTAAAGCCGTTGCCTGCTTGCAGCACTGCACGGTAAATTGCATCTTCCGGCTCTTGGAAATGCACGTCACCTGTGGCGATAACCGGCTTATGCAAATCCTCACCCAAACGGATAATGGTGCGGTTAAACTCCTTAATGGTTTCCATGCTGGGAACTTTCCCGTCACGCACCATGTACTCGTTATTGCCTAAAGGCTGCACTTCCAGTACATCGTAATACGAAGCAATCTTTTTCAGCTCATCATACGAGCGTCTTTCCACAACCGCACGGTATAGTTCACCCGCCTCACAGGCACTGGTCAAAATCAAGCCTTCACGCAGTTCATTCAAACGGCTGCGTGGTACACGTGGCTTTTTGAAAAAGTTCGTCACGTGTGCTTCACTAACCAGCTTGTACAGGTTCTTTAGACCAACCTGATTTTTCACCAAAACAATCAAGTGGTAGTATTTTTTTCTTAAAACCTCTTTGTTTCCGCCCAGCCCGGTGTTGATTTCGCTGACTTTGGTAATTTCCTTTTCCGCCAAATCTTCCAGCAATACACAAAAGATTTCTGCCAATGCATAGGCATCTTCATTTGCTCTGTGCGCATGATAGGTACCCAGCTCCAAATGCTTATAAATATTGGTCTGCTTGTAATTACCAAGTCCGGGGCATAGCGCCTGCGCCATGGTAAGGGTATCAATATAGGTGCAGTCCCAGTTGATGTCATGTCTGCGGCAAATGGCACGTAAAAAGCGTATATCGAAGCCATTCGCGTTGTGTGCCACCAAAATACGACCGTTCGCAAAAGCTAAAAACTTTTCAAAAGCTTCTTTTTCGTCAGGCGCATCTGCTACCATCTCGTTGCTGATACCCGTCAGCTCCGTAATACGAGGCGTAATGGGCTTAGGCGGTTTTACAAACGTATCAAACTGGTCTACAATTTGGCCGTTTTCAACAATGACCGCACCAATTTCCGTTAAATACTCGCTTCCCGGATCAAGTCCGGTAGTTTCGGTGTCAAAAATGCAAAAACTGCCGCTCAAAAGTTCTTCCTGTGTACCGTATACACACGGAATCATATCATCCACAAAGTAAAGCTCGCAGCCATAAATCAACTTAAAATCGGGGTCATTCTTATGGATTCCGTCTGCTGCCAGCATTGCTTCCGGGTAGCCTTGGCATACACCGTGGTCGGTAATCGCAATAGCACGATGTCCCATCTTATGTGCCATCTTTACGATTCCACCCGGGTCACAAAAGCCGTCCATACTGGATAGCTTCGTATGCAAATGCAGTTCCACACGTTTTTCGGGTGCGTTATCCTCACGCTTTTTGCGCTCTACAATCAGCACATCATAGGGATATACAACATAATCACGCTCGTACTTATCGTAGGTGCAATCGCCACGCACAATCACTGTAGCACCATTGGGGATTTCCTCCCACTTAGAGGCATCCTCCCCTTCCTGTGCACGGATTTTCAGGTTGATAGAGCCAGTGTAATCTGTAATAGAAACCGTGTAAATCTTGCGGAAGTTTCCCTTGGTTTCCTTAAAGAATACATCGCCCCAAATAACACACTTGCCGCCTTCGCCGCCCAATTCCTTCAGCGCAGTAGGATTGCTGGGCTTAAACATCTTGCCATGGAAAATGCTGCAAGGTTTATCCGTCAGATTCAGCCCTTCCATATGCACTACAGCACCGGCGTGTTTCTTTTCAAATGCAACAACAGGAGCCGCCGTCTTTTTCTCCAGACGTTCCTCTTGCTGGGCCAGCTGTGCCTCATCTGCCATACTGTACAACTCTACAGTAGGCTTCACATTCGTGCGTGCTTGAATCCGCTCCGCCAATAAGCGGGGAAATTCCACTTCGTTTAGAATTCGTATACCATTGCGAGCACCCAACCGAATTGTCTTATTCTTTATTTCAATTGCAGCTCCATCTAAAAAGCCATTGATGGGAATCCCCTCTGCCTTCATTTCTTCCAGCAAATTTTTCAATGCCTTTTCATCTAAACAAGCATATCCAAAGCAGTTGCAAATCTTCAGCTCATATCCGGGAAAGCCCGGCTCCAAACTTGCCAACAGCCGGGCGCACATCATTTGGTCCAGCGGCGCAGCACTGCGCAGGGTAAACAGGATTTTTTTATCCACACGGAACATCTCTGCCTTTTCAACAATCACCTTGCCAAAATGGGCAGCAAAGTCCGGGTCTGCCATAAATTGAGGCCAAAGCTGAGATACCAATGGCTGCATACGGCACGCCTCCTTTCTGAACGGCTCAAAATACGGCGCAGCTAAGTATCAGCTGCGCCGTATAAATGTTTTTGCATTCTTGTTTATAGTCTAACCTTACAGCTTATAAATTTCCTCCATAAACTGATCCAGAATAGACTCTGCGTTTCCTACCAGTTTGCGGATAGGTGTACCATGTACAAACAGTACCGCCTCGTCCTTACCGCCAGCAATGCCAATATCCGCTTCACGTGCTTCACCGGGTCCGTTTACTACGCAGCCCATAACAGCAACCTTGATGGACTTTTTGCAGCCACGCAAACGACGTTCCACTTCGTTTGCAATCTCCGTGCAAGGATACTGAGTACGTCCGCAGGTGGGGCAGGTAATCACTTCAGGGCCTGCAACCGGGAAGCCTACAGCACGCAAAATGTTGTAGCCTGCTTCCACTTCCTTCTCCGGCTCGTCTGCCAAGGATACACGAATGGTATCGCCAATGCCTTCCAGCAGCATACCGCCAATGCCCATACCGGACTTCAGCAAGCCCATTTGATAAGTACCGGCTTCTGTAACACCTACGTGCAGCGGATAATCCGTCAGTGCTGACAGCTGGCGATATGCCTCCATCATACGGGGCACATTACTGCTCTTAATGGAAATAACCGTATTGTTAAAATCGAACTTTTCCAGCAGGCGCACATGATACAGTGCACTTTCTACCATAGCCTCCGGCACAGCTGCACCATACTTAGCCAAAATATGCTTTTCCAAACTGCCGCCGTTCACGCCGATGCGAATGGGGATATTCTTAGCATTGCAAGCCTTTACAACCTGATGCACACGGTCATCATCACCGATATTGCCCGGATTGATACGAATTTTATCCACGCCAACATCTGCACACGCCAATGCTGCACGATAGTCAAAATGAATATCTGCTACAATGGGGATATCCACCGCCTCTTTCACAGCGGCAATTACTCTTGCGTCCTCTGCTGTCGGGCAGGTAATGCGCAAAATTTGGCAGCCAGCCTCTGCGCAGCGTTTTGCCTGTGCCACGTTGCCTTCTACGTCCTCAATGGGAACATTGAGCATGGTTTGTACCGCAATGGGGTTATTACCGCCAATGGTTACATTTCCGATTTTTACTTCACGCTTTAACTGGCGCATAGGGCCCTCCTTTGTTTAGAAGAACAAACGAACCAAATCGTTATGGGTTACAAATATCATCAAGGCAAACAATAATACAAAGCCAATCAGGTTCACAATTTCCTGTACCTTTGCCGGAACAGGGCGTCGGGTAACGCCCTCAATCAGTAAAAATACCGCCTTGCCGCCATCCAGCGCAGGCAGCGGCAGCAGGTTAAAAATACCCAAGTTAATGGTAATCAATGCAAGCAAGCTCAGCACTGCACGCCAGTCAATCGCAACTGCCTGACCAATGGCGCTTACAATGCCTACAGGGCCGGACAAATTGTTGATGCTCTCACGGCCTCGTGCTAAATCCGCCAAGGTGCAAGATACAATGCGTCCATAATACAGCTCGTAATTGGCCGCCTGCTTGATAACACCCATAGGTGTTTTTTCCTGTGCGTAAACAACAATCTGGGGCGGCATATACACGTTGCCATCCTCGTCTGTAACTGTGTTAAACTGCACGTTATCCAACTGTACTTCTTCACCATCACGCAAAACGGTAAAGTCTGCACTGTAATTTTTGGTGCGGCTCAATTCATAGGAAAGGTCCTCCGGCACAAAGCAGCGGCGGCCGTTAATTGCAATGATTTCGTCCTCTGCCTGCAAGCCAGTCTGTGCACACAAGGCGCCTTCGTCAAAGCTGTGAATGCGCAGCGTAATCAGCGAATCATCCATGTCCACAAACACCAGCAATACCAAAAAGCCCAGCACAAAATTCATAAAAGCACCTGCCACAATAATCAGCAGTCGCTTCCATAATTTCACCTTGTCAAAAGGTATGCCTGTACGCTGTTCAACCGGAACAGGGCTGTCATCCTGTTGCTCGTCTGCGTCTTCCGGCGCAGAGGTTCTGCTGCTTTCCGGGCTGTCCTCACCCTCCATGGCAACATAGCCGCCAATGGGCAGCAGGCGCAAACTATATTGCGTTCCACGCCAAATCTTTTTCAGCAGTGCAGGACCCATGCCAATCGAAAATTCATTGACCTGCACACCGCTCCATTTTGCAGTGATAAAGTGTCCAAATTCGTGAAATAGAATCACAATGCCAAATATCAGCATTGCCGTTAAAATCGAAACCACAGTCGACATGGTGCCTCTCTTTCCGGGTTAGCGCTTTACAAAAATTGCAGTACGTTACAGGTTTGCGTGCACAAAAGCACGTGCCATACGGTCACACTCGTATACATCTGCCAAATTATAGCTGCCGCCAAAGCTGTCGCTGTCTACAACAGCTTCTACTAAGCGGCCAATATCCAAGAATCCGATTTTATCTTCCAAGAACAGCTTAACGGCTTCTTCGTTTGCACCATTTGCAGCGCAGGGAGCCAAACCGCCCTTGTTAATAGCCTTTTTGCAAGCTGCCAAGCAACGGAAGGTTTCTTCATCCGCTACATCAAACGTCAACATCTTCAGCTGGGTAAAATCCAGTTCAGGGGCCGGGCAGGGTTTGCGCTCAGGCCAAGTCAATGCATACTGAATCGGCATGCGCATATCCGGTGTGCCCAGCTGTGCAATTACGGAATTATCGCTAAACTGAACAGCCGAATGCACAATGCTCTGGCGCTGTACCACAATTTGGATTTTGTCCGCAGGCAGGCCAAACAGCCACACAGCCTCAATCAGCTCCAAGCCCTTATTCATCAGGCTGGCGCTGTCGATTGTAATTTTTGCACCCATGCTCCAGTTGGGGTGCTTAAGTGCATCTGCCTTTGTTTTGCCGGCCAGCTCCTCTTTCTTCATACCAAAGAACGGTCCGCCGGAAGCTGTCAGCAAAATCTTGCTAAGGGACTTTGCACTGTGCTGGTCCTGCAAGCACTGGAAAATCGCAGAGTGTTCACTATCTACAGGCAGCAGGTGTACACCGTTTGTTTTTACGGCCTCTGTCACCAGATGTCCGCCCGTTACCAGACTTTCTTTGTTTGCAAGTGCCAAATCATGTCTGCTTTCAATCGCAGCCAAGCTGGCACCTAAGCCTGCAATACCAACTACACTATTCAGCACAACATCTGCACCCTTCATGGATGCCAGTGTTGTAAGTCCTTGCTTGCCTTTCAGCAGCTTGGGCGCATTTGCCGTGCCTGCAAGCGCAGCATCTACTTTGGCGTATGCATCCGGGTCGGTCACACATACATATTTGGGGTGAAACTCTGCAATCTGGCGCAGCAGCAAATCGGTACTGCGGTTTGCCGAAAGTCCAAACACTTCATATCCCTGTGCACGAATTACATCTAAGCTTTGGGTGCCAATCGAGCCGGTAGAGCCAAGCAAGGTAACTTTTTTAGCCATTAGCTATCTCCTTTTCCCTATGTAGGGTTAGCGATAAAATACAACCGTTACTACCATGGTAACAAACGGTGCAATGAACAAAACACTGTCAAAGCGGTCCAAAATACCACCATGACCGGGGAAGATTGTTCCGTAGTCTTTAATGCCGCACTGGCGTTTTACCACGCTGGCAAACAGGTCACCATAAATGCCCAGAACTGCCGCAATCATGCCCAGCAGCGCAATTACAATGTACATGGAAACGCCAATATTAGACTGTGTAAAATATTCCACACGGTCTGCTGCGTATGCATAAATCACGGTAGCTAAAACGCCAAACACCATCGTGCCCAGTACACCGCCGATTGCACCTTCCACTGTTTTTTTGGGGCTTACTTTGGGGCACAGTTTGTGCTTGCCAAAAGCACGGCCTGCAAAATATGCGCAGGTGTCGCCGCCCCATGCAAAGCTCAAAATCAGCAGAATAAAGAATACCGCATCATAACGGTATACGTCTACCGGAAGCAGACGCTTCAAATATACCAGCGAGAAAAAACACAGTACAACAATACCGCCGTACATAACCAGACCTGCTACCTTTTGGAAGCTTACCGTACCATTCCGGATGACCAGATAAATACAAATAAAAGCTACCAACAGATATGTCATAGGCAAAATGGCAGTCAGAATGCACGGCAGGTGCGACAGCATCACCGCAATGGTAAAGGGCACCCACACCGCCATAAGCGGCCATTCCTGCTTGCCCATGCCCATAGCCTGATAAATTTCATGAATAGCAATCAGCGTAACAGCTGCAATCACCAAATTAAAAACCACGGTATCGAACATGAGCAGAATCAATGCCAAAAAGCCCAGTCCAACAATCGATGTAATTATACGAGTTTTCATACAGCACTACGCTCCTTAGAGTCCGCCGAATCGTCTGCTGCGACGATTAAATTCTTCAATAGCCTGATCCAGATGCTCCGGGGTAAAATCGGGCCACAGTACGTCCATATCAATCAGCTCCGAGTAAGCTGCCTGCCAAAGCATAAAGTTCGACAAACGCTTTTCTCCGCTGGGGCGCAGAATAAAGTCCGGGTCTTTCTGGCCTGCGGTGTACATTTCTCCAGACATCATTTCTTCCGTAATATCCGCCGGGTCCAGCTCACCTGCAGCAACTTTTTTTGCCAAAGCCTGTGTTGCGTGTACAATCTCAGGGCGGCCGCCGTAGTTAATGGCCACATTCAAAATCATACCGGTATTGTTGGCAGTTTTTGCTTCAATATCCGCCATTTGCGCCTGATATTTGGGGTTAAGCGGTGTGCGGTCACCAATAAAGCGCACACGGTTGTTTTCTTTTTCGTAATTATACGCCTTGATTAGATACTGACCAAACAGCTTCATAATCATGCCCACTTCTTCTTCCGGGCGGCGCCAGTTTTCGGTAGAAAATGCGTAAAAGGTAGCCGATGCCAGGCCCAGCTCGTTGCAGTAGTGTACAATTTCATCAAACACTTCTGCACCACGTTTGTGTCCTGCCGTGCGGGGCAGCCCCTGTTTTTGTGCCCAGCGGCCATTGCCGTCCATAATAATACCAACAGACAACCCTGCCGCAAATGATTCCGGATGCTTTGCCATAGTACATTCTCCTAAAAAAGATACCGCGCACCGAATCAGCGCACGGTATCCGATTTGCTCCCAAACTGTTGCTTAGACAGACATAACTTCTTTCTGCTTATCTTCCACAGCCTTGTCCACCAGCTTAATGAACTTGTCAGTCAGCTTCTGAACATCTTCTTCCACTTTCTTCTGGTCATCCTCAGTCAGCTCGCCGGCCTTTTTAGCAGCCTTTGCCTTATCCATTGCATCACGGCGAATGTTGCGCACAGCAACCTTTGTTTCTTCACCCAGCTTGGATACGTCCTTTGCCAGCTGCTTGCGGCGCTCCTCAGTAGGTGCGGGGAAGTTCAGACGAATTGCCACGCCATCATCAATGGGGTTAATGCCAATATCGCTCATCTGGATAGCCTTGGTGATGGGCTTGAGCAAAGTGCGGTCCCACGGGGTAATGGTCAGGGTGCGAGCCTCAGTAACAGCTACAGATGCCAGCTGCGTCAGGGGAGTATCTGCGCCATAGTATTCTACAGTTACATGGTCTAAAACTGCCGGGTTTGCACGACCTGCACGCACTGCAGCCAGCTCACGGTCCAAATGTTCCACAGAGCTCATCATTTTATCTTCATACGCCTTTACCATGGTGTTCATAGTTTCGTTCTCCTTTAATGTATGATACTGCCTGACCAGCAGGCGATATTCCTAAAAAATCAGTTTTCGTACACCAGCGTGCCGGAAGCCTCACCGGAAACAGCTTTTGCAATGTTGTCCGGGTCTGCCAAATCAAATACAAAAATCGGCAGCTTGTTATCACGGCACAGGGTTGCAGCTGTGCTGTCCATAACTGCCAGCTTGTCCTCCAGTACCTTGCTGAAGGTCAGGCTGTCATACTTGGTAGCATCTGCATACTTGTGCGGGTCCTTATCATATACGCCGTCAACCATAGTTGCCTTCAGCATAATTTCGGCATCAATCTCAATTGCACGCAACGCACTGGTCGTATCCGTAGAGAAGAAAGGATTGCCTGTACCACCGCCAAACAGAACAATTTTGCCATCCTTCATTGCCTGAATTGCCTCATCACGGTTAAACGGGGCTGCAATCTGCGGCATAAACAAGCTGGTCATAACCTGTGTTTCCAGGCCCTGCTGACGCAAAGCATCCGAAACTGCCAGGCAGTTCATAACAGTTGCCATCATACCAATTTTGTCAGCCAGAGTGCGCTCCATTTTACCGCTGGAGCGTCCACGCCAGAAATTGCCGCCGCCAACTACAATGCCAATTTCCACACCCATATCGTGTGCTTTTTTAATGCCTGCACAAATGCCTTCCATTACAGCTTCATCAAAGCCGGTGCCTTTTTCTCCGCCCAAAGCTTCTCCGCTTACTTTCAGCAGCACTCTATTATAACGCAATGCCATATTTATTACACCATCCATTCTCTTCGTGTTTGGAATTTTTCCTTATAGCTTTTCTTATTTTACAATAAAAGGCGTCTATTGTAAACACGAAAACCTTTTCCAATAGCGAAAAGTCCCCATTCTCCGTATAAATCTGCATAAATAAAGCGGTGGTGCTCAACAAAAATGTCAAGCACCACCGCTCTCTCACTATTCAGGTCCAGTATTTTTCCAGCCCGGGAACACTCCCCAGCTCCATACGAATCCTCGCACGGCATTCCGCCTTATACAGCTCAGCTTGTTCTCCTTCGGAGCGGAACACCAATTGGCTGGTTGCCACAACCTTATCTCTGGGGATATTCAGGATAACCGTGGTTCCCTTTATTCCCGTCTTTACCGTCGGCTTCCATTCCAGCAAACCACACATCTCACGGCACAAATGCAGTCCTATACCGGTTTCCACCCAGTAGGGATGTTCTCCCTCTTGCGTGTTCACGCATGGTGCTGTACACAGTGTCTGTACAATTTGTTTGGTCATCCCCTGTCCAAAATCCTGTACAATCAATTGCACATCATCTGCTTTTTCTTTTAGTGCAATAATCACCTTTTTGCCCGGCTTACTCAACTGCAGCGCATTTGATAATAAGTTCAGCAAAATACGTTCTGCCATTGTGCTGTCAGTTGTTACACATAGTGGCTGCTTTGGTATTGCAATTTCCAGCTTTACGCCGGTTGCACGTTCTACATACTCGTTTTCTTCGCCTATTAGTTGAATCAGAGCACATAAATCGACTGGTTCTTGCCGTGGCTGCATCTCACCATGCGTGCATGCCATCAAATCAGCGCAATTGCGCCACAGCCGTTCAATATGAGAGGTTGCAACACCGATGCTGTCCAGTGCCTGCTTTACCTTTTCATCTGCACCATCCGCATCGCATTGCAGATGCGTCCATAAATAGGAGCGATTGATGGATAATAGGTCAAGGGGCCGAATCATTTCATGTGTAATGGTGTCAACCATCAGCCGGTCCAGTGTTTCACGTGCGGTTTGATCCTGCATAGATATTCTCCTTGTTTTCTACAGTTTGATCCGCATATCTACTGCAAGCATATAAAAATCGTTTTACGGTAGGTTTTGTTCCATCCATGCCATTGTCTTTTTTAAATTGCTGATACGCAGGTGTGTTTTGTTCCTCTAAACATTGAATCATACGTCGCAGCCCGCTGTCTACTGCTGAAACCGAAACTCCGTAACTTTTGGCTACCATCGGCAGCAGTTCTTTACGCAGCGCCAGTTGATGCTTTGTTTGAACCATAATCCGTACCGCTTGTGTTAAATACAATCCATGTACACGTTCGTCCTGCACACCCCATTTGTATAAAAGCGGATGCAGCTCTGTTTGCACTTTACTTTGCTTATCCGAAAGGAAAAGCTGTATGCGTTCCGCTAAAATATCCACATGCAGTGGCTTGCATAAAAACGAGTCCACTTCTTCTGGTACACGGCGCTGTATGCGGCGCAGCAGCTCCGTTGTTGTAAGTACAATTGTCACAGGGCGTTGCTGTAAGTGCAGTTTCCGGAAACGAAGTAAAAATTCCAGTGTATCCATATCCTGCATCATAGTATCCAGCACGATTCCGTCATACGTTTCGCCATTTTCCAATTCGTGGAGTAGCTGCGTACCGGCTCTAAACACTACACATTGCCCTACACTGCCTCGTTCCAGCAGATAGTCCGCTATTGTCCGCAGCTGCATACTATCTGCCGAGCACAGCGCTATCCGTATATTCTTTGCACGCATTCTATGTTCCTCACCCTACCATTACCTTGCATGGTACTAAATCTGTTACAATATCTCGCCAACTGTCCAGCTGAACTGCATTCTCATATAAAAATCGGAGTACATTGTATGCCATCGGCTCTGAGCAATCTAACAATAATCCATCCGTTTTATGCGTAATTTCCGATTCATCTTCCAGCCGAATCTCCCACAAGCTTCCGTCTTCTTTTAATTGGTATTTCACCTGATGTACAGTCTGCATCTTCCCTAAATCAGAAAAAGACCTAACATATTCTGCTTGTACCTGTTCCATTTCCACTTGCGGTTTCACTTTATCTCCCCCTTATTTTTTATATTATTTTACCCCCACCAGACACCATGATGCAACAAAAAGAATGCGTCAAAATGCGTCGCATACACACAAGCCGTGCCATTTTAGCTCGATAGCCCTTGACATTTTATTATCCAGGGTATTAAATTTATGGCAAAGTTGTTATGGGCCTGTAGCTCAGTTGGGAGAGCGTTCGGTTCGCATCCGAGAGGTCAAGGGTTCAAATCCCTCCAGGTCCACCATATTTACCTATCGGCCATCAAAAACAACGTATAGCCGATTATCTGTAAGCTGCCCTGTATGTATGCAGAGCAGCTTTTTCTTTTTTGTATTTTCGTTTCAACCATTTATCTGCTAGAACAAAACAAGTCCGCTTTTCAGTGTAAGCTACACGAAAAGCGGACTTGTTTTGTCCTGTTTTCCACATGATAAATATATATTTCAGAACGTGCATTATATGCACATTTATCTCTCACTTTTCGTTAAATAGAGAATTGACTCATTCTCTTTTTCAAACGAAATCCACGCAAGCATTAAACTTTTTGTTCAACTGATCTGTACAAACTATACCCGCACATTGTACCATCAGTCCTCGCCTAAAGCGATTATCCCTTAAACTAATATTGCTTTTTCCGGCATCATGTCCGCTACTACATCACGCCAGCTTTCAAACGGAATCGCATTCTCATAGAGAAATCTTACTAATGTATAAGCCACCTGTTCTCCGCAATTCAACAACATTTGGTCTGTATGGCTTTCTTTCGCTTCAATGCATTGCAAGGAAACCTTCCACAAGTCGTCTTGAGGCTGTACTTGATACGTAATTTGATGTGCATCTTGTAATTCACCCAACTCAGAAAACGAACGAGTGTACTCTTTCTTTGCCTGCAATCCTTCTTGCTGTTGTTCCACCCAATCACCTTCCTCTCCGCTTTATTGTACTTCTAGTAATAATTGATTGCAACCAAAAAGTTACGTCAGAATTGTCCTTTTTTTATATTGTTTTGGCTTTTTTCTTGCAAATCCGACTCTTTTTTCGTTCAGTCTTGTAACATTTCAAAAAATAAACTACGTTAAATCGGCTTTTATATAAAAAGGTACTTTTACTTTTATTTTTCGGTAAAGAAATGGAAAAAATTGTATTTTATCAACTTTTTCCCAGCCGAGTTACTTTTTGTATTTAAATATCGTTACCGTTTTACAAGACTTCCATATTAAATTAAAACACCATTGCAGTGGTCGATTTCATGCTGGATAATTTGTGCCGTCCAGCCTGTAAATGTCTTAAATCTAACCTGGAACGTTTCCGTTTGATATTGAACCTTAATGCTTTTCCAGCGCTTTGCTTTTCTTGGACCGCCCAACAAAGAAAGGCAGCTTTCCTCCGCTTCGTAAGCGCCGAATTTTTTTATAATGCTCGGGTTATACATCACCATATATTCGCCATCGCAGTCAAAGGCAATAATGCTTTTGTTTATGCCTATCATATTAGCTGCCATACCCACACACGAATCTTCATGGGCAATCAGTGTTTCCAATAAATCGTGCGCTACCTGCACATCGTCCTGTGTAGCCGTCACGGCTTTTTGCTGTAGAAACAACGGGTCATGCATTAACTCTCTTACCATTTGTTTCCTCCATTTTTTCGTTTTATTCTTATTAGTATATCAATCTCTGATTTATAAGGCAATGCCCGTAAAAAAAGGAGAGACCTTTCGGTCCCTCCTTTCAGCAATTACTTTTTCATTTTTTCTTCGTAGTCACGCAAACTGGATAATGCTTCTTTGGACATTGGCAGTAACGCAATCATGTTGAAAACCGTCATCAAACCAACACCCACGTCACCTAAATCCCACACAAACGTGTATGCAGCTAAGCAGCCCACAAACAGCATAACAAGCGCTAACAGCTTGTACAATGTTTGTGACAGCCAGTTATCTCCAAACAGGTATGCGATATTAGGTCTTGCATAAAACAAAATGCCAATAAATGTTGAGAAGCTAAACAGCAACAGGATAAGCGCAATAAAAATAACACCAAATGCACCAAAGTGATATTCCATTGCCGCTTGCAGCAAATCCATGCCGCTCAGATTTGCAATCGTTTCAGCCGGTGCCAGCAACATAATCATAGCGGAGCAGCTGCAAATTACAATCGTGTCAATAAAAACGCCAAAAGCCTGCAGTAAACCTACCTTAGCAGGATGTTCTGCATCTGCTGCAGCAGCAGCACACGGTGCTGAGCCGGAACCTGCTTCGTTGGAAAACAGACCACGCTTAACGCCGTTCATGATAACGGCACCAATACCGCCTGCAACAACCTGACGTACACCAAATGCTTCCTCAAAAATGTTTTGAAGTACCTGCGGAATCAATGTAATATTGCGTGCGATAATAATAAGTGTTGCTGCAAAAAAGCAGCCTGCCATTACGGGAACAACCGCATCCAGAACCTTTACCGTTGCATTTTTGCGCAAAACAATCACAGCCGATACTGCCACCAACACCACTGCTGTATAAAGCGGCGGAATCTGAAACGCATTGTACATTGCAGAGGAAACCGAGTTGCCAATCACCTGGCTAATACCGCACCAGCAAATCAAACCCGATACAGCGAAAAGCACAGCAATTACAGAGTAGCGCATTTTCTTAGGATCTTTGTGGCGCAGTTTTGCCGCAAAAGCATGAATATAACATGCTGGGCCGCCACGGTAACCGCCGTACAGTGGATCTTCCTCGTGGTATATCTGCGCCAATGTGGCCTCCATAAACGCCGTGGCAGAACCTACCAAGGCGGAAACCCACATCCAAAATACAGCGCCGGCACCGCCCAGCGAAATAGCAGAAACAACACCTACTAAGTTTCCCATGCCGATACGTGTTGCCGTAGAAATAATCAGCGCTTGAAAACCGGATATGTGTCCTCCGCTTTGCTTTTCACGATTTTTAATGGTGATACGAATCATTTCCGGAAATAGCCGAACCTGCACAAAGCGGCTTCTCAGGGTAAACCAAATACCTACCGGCACCAAAATCAGCACCAGCAGCGAAATACCCAGTTCGCTGCCGCCGGGTAATGGAATGGTAATTAAATCTCCCCACAACAGATTGTAAAAAAAGTAAAGAATCTGCATATCCCACATATTCCCCTCTCTTGCTTTTTGTTTTGCTTTAGTATACAGTAGTATCAATCATTTGTAAAATTGATAATAAAGATGATTGCAATCTAATTATTCGATGTTGGAGGTTGCACAATGGATCTCAAAAATCTAACCACCTTTATCCATGTAGCCGAACTTCAAAGCTTTACTAAAGCCGGTGAAAAACTCGGCTATTCCCAGTCCACTATTTCTTTTCAAATACGCCAATTGGAAAACGAACTTGGCTTTCCTTTGTTTGAGCGCATCAGCCATACCGTTACCTTAACCGAGCATGGTGCCCGCCTGCTAAAGTTTTCGCATCAAGTACAAGCTATGCTGCAAGACCTAATGCAAGCCAGTACCAATCCCCAAAAAGTCCGTGGCTTGGTACGTCTGGCCATGGCAGACTCTCTTTCTGTAGCGCTTATCCACCACATTTATCCTGATTTACATCGAAACTATCCTGACATAACACTGGAGTGCACAACTGCCGGCACGCCCGAGCTATCCCGTTTTCTAAACCAAAATGAAGCAGATTTGGTGTATACCATGGACAGCCACATCTACAACGCTAACTACGTTATTTTGAAGGAAACACGCATCCCAACCCACTTTATTTGCAGCCCGTCCAATCCGCTTGCACAGCGGGATTTTGTCCCGATAGAAGAACTTGTGCAGCAGCCTTTTCTGCTTACTGAAAACGGTATGAGTTATCGGCGCATACTAGATGAAACTCTTGCTGCACGCTCTTTGGAAATTAAGCCGGTGTTTGTAAGCGGTGACACCCATTTGCTGTGTACCCTTGTATCGCAAGGCTGCGGCTTATCCTTGCTGCCTAACTATGTATGCCGCCATATGCTGGAAACAGGCGCTCTGTGCGAGGTAAAAACCGACGAGGACATTCGTCCCGTAGTATGGGCACAGTTGCTCCACCACCGCAATAAATGGGTCTCAGACGCAATGCGTATCGTTATCGACGCTCTCCGCAACTGCGAATTATAACCATATACAAAAACACCGCCCTATTATGGTACAAAGCCATAGTACAGTGGTGTTTTTGCTATAAACGAATAAAAACGTATTTTCAGTCCTGACCGTCAAATTCACTTATGGCCGCTTGAAATATCTCATTGTCTTTCAAAAAAGCTGTATCGTCTTCCGTGCAAATGGAATCAATCAGAATTTTTCTCATCCGTGTGCCAAATGCCGCATCTTCTTTTTTGCTTTTGATATGGCGATATAGCGGTGATTTGTTGATATCCCGCTTATGTGTTAGCGCTTTCAGCATGGGCACAAGCGCCTGCACCAATTTTGCAGGATTTTTTTGTGCAGCATAAAGCTGAAACTCCGCTGCATAGCGATTATACTCCCATAAATCAAATATCTCGGCGCATTTTTTCGATACGTCTGCAATATATTCTGCATCTTCTGTTCGGTTTTGCTGCAACGCAATTTCCATCAGCAACATAAGCGTCTGCTGCACCTCATTTGTAAGCGAAAGCAGTTTTTCTTCTTCTATTTTTGCAGCTTCTTCCAATTTTCCCATTGTCATATAGAGGCTGGCCTGTATTTGCTTTTTATCTACAGGACTTTTCTCCGGCAACGTTTGTAATAGCTCCTGTGCTGCTTCGTATTCCTTTCGCTCTCTGTACATCGAAATCAAAACTGATTTTGCACGATTGCGTATATTCTCATCGTTGCTGTTTAGCGCACGCTGATATAATTCTTCCACCTCATTTTTGTAATTTGCGGTATTTTCTGCCTTTGGCTGCATGGTTAATGCACCATCTAAAAACATAGCCGTATTTAATATCAATGCATAACAAGTGGGAAATTCTTTTATCTTATCCATTGCCAGCTCAAAAACCTTCTCAAATCCATCTGATGCCAAACTTTCCGATAAACTATTCAGAAACAGTGCAATTTCTTTTTCCGATAAATCATCTTGGAAAGACAAAAGTGTATTTAAGTCTGTACCAAGCAGTCGGGCCAATATCGGCAGAAGTGTTATATCCGGATAAGATACGCCTTTCTCCCATTTATTCACGGCCGGTGCAGTTACCCCAAGATACCCCGCAAGCTGTTCCTGTGTCAGCTGCTTTGCAATACGTCGCTCCCGAATGATTTCACTCAACTTCATACCGTTTCTCCCCGCCTTTCTTACCACTATTTTACCATCTGTCCTTCCTGCTGACTATTGAATCCTTTTTACGTTTTACAAACAAAAATAAACCGTACGTTAACATTTTCTCGTACTCTCCACTCCTGTAAATATAAAAAAGAACAATGACGAATCCCATAAAAGAATTTGCATTGTTCTTTTTGTGTGCATTATTTTCATTTTTGCAAAAGAAAAAGCCCATCACTTTCGTGATGGGCTTGGTGCGGATAAGAGGACTTGAACCTCCACAACCTCGCGGTCATTAGAACCTGAATCTAACGCGTCTGCCAATTCCGCCATATCCGCATATTGCTCTAACAGAGAGAATTATATCTCATATTTTTCTATTTGTCAACACATTTTCATTCAAAACTTCTTTTTTTCTCAAATTCTAAGCCGTTTATTCCTCAGTGTCCCTCTGGTGCTGAATGCAAAAGTATATTTCCCCCTATCGTTTTACGAATTTCTATGATACATAATTCCATTTTCCTGTAAAACAAAAAAAGAGCGAGCTCGAAAGCTCGCTCTTCCCGCTGGCTCAAGGTTCGAGCCATGCGGCTGTTGGTGGAGGCGATGGGAGTCGAACCCATGTCCGAAAAGAGGTCAGTATGAGTATCTCCGGGTGCAGGCGATCAACAACATTCCCTCTGCGCCACGCCGACCGTCAGGCTAGCACTTCAGTAGCTTCATAAGTTCCTGCCAGACCGCAAAGCTTAGGTCTGTTCAGGTTGTGTGTCTAAGCACGCCCTGGCCCCACACGACACAAAAGTGGGCAGGACGGCGGCACTCAGGCCGCGATTAACTGAGTATTGTTGTCAGTTATTGTTTATGGGGCTTTTTTAGCAGGCTCCCCACTGCTACCCGCTGCTCAAGCCTCACTCTCCCCGTCGAAACCATTACGCCCCCATATAGGGGGCATCTCCGTGGAGAAGATGCCCTTGCTTTATCCTATAAACCGTTTCCGGTTGGATCAATAGTATCTGCCATTGGATTTAATGGCACGGTCTATGCTGCGCTTCGCATCCCGTCTGGCGGCATCTTCACGCTTATCATAGATTTTTTTACCCTTACATAAGCCAAGCTCCAGTTTTACACGGCCGTGCTTAAAATATAAGCTTAACGGAACCATGGTGTATCCCTGCAACTTGCATTGTTGACCTAAATGCCGAATCTCATTCTTATGCGCCAGCAATTGGCGTGGACGAGAAGGATCCTGATTAAAAATGTTGCCGTGATCGTATGGGCTGATGTGGATGCCCTTTGCAATCAAGTCGCCATCTTCAATGTCAATCCAGCTGTCTTTCAGGGTAACAGTACCGGCACGCAGGCTTTTTACCTCAGTGCCTTTTAATTCGATACCGGTTTCCAGCGTTTCAATGACAAAGTACGAATGCCGTACTTCACGGTTTGTTGCAATGGTTTTTGTTGCAGGCTTTGTTCCCTTAGTTGCCATCTAAAACGCTCCTTTCCGGTAAGATTTGTACTGGATAGTTAGTATACCACATTTTTGTGCGAATGCAAGCGAAATCTGCTTACAGCTCATCACGGCCGGACAATGCACGATACAAAGTAGTCTCGTCCGCATACTCCAAGCTGGAGCCAACCGGCAAGCCGTATGCCAAGCGGCTGGTTTTAATGCCCATAGGCTTAATCAGGCGTGCCAGATACATGGCTGTAGCTTCCCCTTCCACCGTGGGGTTTGTTGCCATAATAACTTCCTTAACAGTGCCATCGCCCAAGCGGGCCAGCAGCTGTTTAATCGTCAGTTGTTCGGCCCCAACACCGTCCATAGGGCTGATTAAGCCATGCAGTACATGATACAGGCCATGATACTCTCTTGTACGTTCAAACGCAGCAATATCACGTGGATTTTCCACTACACAAATTACGGAGTGGTCACGCTTGGCGCTTGCACAAATAGAGCAAACATCCTGCTCGGTATAATCCTGACACAAACGGCAGCGGTGCAGCTTTGTATGTGCACCACGGATTGCGTCTGCCAAAGCCTGTGCATCCGCAGGCGACATACTTAACACCTGGTAAGCCATTCGAGTAGCGCCTTTGCGGCCTACTCCGGGAAATTTCGAAAATTCATCGATGAGCCGTTCCAACGGCGCAGCGTTAAAGCCCATTCTGGCGCTCTCCTTTTCTAGAATCTTACAGGCCCAGGTTCATACCGCCGGTAATTTTACCCATTGCGTCAGAAGCTGCTTCGTCCACCTTTGCAACGGTAGCATTCACTGCTGCTGCAATCAGGTCTTCCAGCATTTCAATATCGTCAGGGTCAACAGCTTCGGGCTTAATCTTAATAGCAGAAACCTCGTGCTTACCGTTCATAGTAACAGTAACCATCTCGCCGGATGCGCTGCCGGTGTACTCGGTAGCTTCCAGTTCTGCCTGCTTTGCCTTCATATCGTCCTGCATTTTCTGGGCCTGACGCATCAAAGCGTTCATATCGGGGCGGCCAAAACCCTGGGGCATTCTTGCTTTCATAGTTTTGTATCCTTTCTTTGTCCGAAGCATTAGCGTCGGCTGTTTTCGGTATTTTTTATTACAACTTCCAGACCCAGCTGTTGCAGCTGTTCCAAAGTTTGTTCAGCGTTTTCTACTTGCTCATTTTGTGGCTTTGCTTCATAAGGGCCAATGCCGCACTGAATTCCCGTTACCTGTGCAATTACTGTTTTGATAGACTTTTGGCTTGCCTTATTGGCACGAATAAAATCACGGAACATACTGCCGCCGTCAATCAAAACACGGCGTCCATCAAAGTAAGCTTTGGAATTTTTCAGATACGGATACAGCATCGGGTCGTGATTTTGCAGCTGTTCCACAACCTGCGGCCAAGAGGTAAACTCTCCCGGCGCAGGCTTTTCAGCTTCCACCGGTTTAGCCGCAATCGGGGCTTGTACCGGAGCCTGCTCCTTCGGTTTTGGTACTTCCACAGGCTGTACTGGCTCCTTATCCCATGGCGGCAATTCCTCCGCCAACTGCTGTATGGGCTGTGCATTTTCTGTAGTGCTTATGGGTTCTTCCACATCCCAAGGCGGCAGCTCTGCAGGTTCAGCTTTTCCCTCTGGTTGTACCTGCGGCGCAGTAGAGACAGGGCTTGACTGTACAGGCATTGCCGCAAACGGACGTACCGTCTGCGCAGATGCAGCCTGTTGCATGGGCTGTACCTGCGGCTGTACAACTGCAACTGTTGTTTCCAGCGGCGCTTCGGTTAAAGAGAACAATGCCAGCTCCAGCGCAATGCGTTGATTATTGCCACGTGTCATCTTTTCCATAGCGCTGCCAATCGCACGAATCGCACGAATCGACTCCGCCTGCGGAATCTGCTTTGCCTTTTCCAGATAAAGGGCTTCTTCCTCCGGACTGGTGCCGGAAAGCAGGCTTTTTCCGCCGGGCAATGCCGCCAACATCAGGTTGCGGTAGTGACCTACCAGCTCATCCGCCAATCGTTTCATGTCCACCGACTGCTGGCGCAAGGAAGCCAACTCCGAAAGCGCCATTGCACCATCTTTGGCAGCAATCGCATCGGACAAGCGGAACAGGTAACTGCGGTCTGTAACGCCTGCCATACGGCGCACCAAATCCGCATCAATAGACTGAGCAACGCCTGCACAGGTATCCAAAATAGAGAGTGCATCACGCAATGCGCCATCTGCCAAACGGGCAATCAAATTGGCGGCATCTTCCGTAACATTCAGCTGCTCTGCCTGTGCTACCTGCACCACACGTCCGGCAATATCCTCCGGCCGAATGCGTGTAAAATCATAGCGTTGGCAACGGGACAATATGGTGGCAGGCACCTTATGAATCTCCGTAGTTGCCAAAATAAAAATGACATGGGCAGGTGGTTCTTCCAATGTTTTCAGCAGCGCATTAAAGGCCGCTACCGAAAGCATATGCACCTCGTCGATGATATAAACTTTATACTTGCAGGCACTCGGCGTATAGGCCGTTTCGTCACGCAAATCACGGATATCGTCTACACCATTGTTAGACGCAGCGTCCATTTCCACAACATCCAGCAAGCTGCCGTTATCAATTCCACGGCAAACTTCACACTCTCCGCAAGGGTCTCCGTTATCAGGGTGCAGGCAGTTTACAGCTTTTGCAAAAATTTTTGCGCAGGTGGTTTTACCTGTACCACGTACACCTGTAAACAAGTATGCATGGCCTACACGACCTGCAACAATCTGGTTTTTCAGTGCAGTTACAATGGCTTTTTGCCCTACCACATCTTCAAAGCGCTGGGGGCGCCATTTACGATAAAGCGCACGATACATAGGCTACACCCCTCCCCTTAAAATTACAATAAAAAACCGGCCAGAGCCGCGGGGTACATTCCCCGCCTTGCGGAGCTCGGCATACAGATGCAGGGTGACTGCGGCGCACGGTACGGACGCTTAAGGCTGCTTGGTTCCCCACCTGACCTGGTTCACGGCCGGACCATCGCACAGGCCCCGCATCTGTATGCCGAACCACGCAGCAGGCGCTGTCCGGTAGTGTCTATTATAATATAAGTCTGCCCCAAATGCAAGCAAAACAGCCCTGCATTTTCCTGAGATTACGCTGTAAATAAAAATTTTACAAAAATCCCGAAACGTCCGTTCAGGCACATTTCGGGATTTTGTATGCGGCAAGTTGTTTACTTAGCACGCACAATATCTCGCCAATCCAAATCGCCACGCTCCAAGCCGTGAATCAGCACTTCTGCCGTAGCAATATTGGTGCCCACAGGGATGTTATGCACATCGCACAGGCGCAGCAAATTCAGCTCATGTACTTCATTGGTGCTGGTGTTGTTGGGGTCACGGAAAAACAGCAGCATATCGATTTCATTGCACGCAATACGGGATGCAATCTGCTGGTCGCCGCCATGTGTACCGGACAAAAAGCGCTGCACCGGCAAACCTGCAATTTCTTCTACCATTTTTCCGGTTGTTCCGGTAGCCACTAACTCATGCTGGCCTAAAATGCGGCTGTATGCCATACAGAACTGTGCCAGTAATTCTTTTTTTGTATCTGTTGCAATCAATGCAATCGTCATGCTAAGTTCCTCCTTATATCATACAATGCTTTACTGTACCGCCAGCGCAATACGCTGTCCTTCCAGACGGCGTGCAATGCGGTCAATCGCAGTAAAAGCTAAGCAATCGTTAGGCAATGCTGTTCCTTTTGCAGCAGCAATCTGTAGTTCTGCACTATCCGGCAAAACACCAATCAACTGTGCGCAAACCGTATCAATGCATTCGTCCAAATCACGTACTGCCCCTGTTTGGAACGTCTTAGGTGTAACTCGATTTACAATCAATCGAATTTCCGGCATACCGCTATCGTATAAAGCGTCCGAAACAATACGGCCATCTCGCAGCGCAACCGGGTCCGGGGTCAAAACCAGCAAAGCCTGCTGTGCGCAAACTTTTGCCGCACGGAACGGTGCCCCCATACCTGCCGCAGTATCCAAAATCACATAATCAAAGAACGGTCCCATAGCAGAGCACAATGCGCTCAGCGCTTCTTGTGTTACCTCGCCGCCCTCGTACGGGGCGCTGATAACCGAAAGACCCGGGTAAAGCGGACTTGCTACAACGGCTTTTTCACCGCTGCAGCGACCGCATAACACGTCTTCAATATCGTATACCGTTTTTCCATATACACCGGAAATAATATCCACACTGCGCAAACCGGAGTCCAGTTCAATCAGAAGCACCTTTTTCCCGCCAGCTGCCAACCGTGCCCCCAGTAATACAGAAACCGTACTTTTGCCGGTTCCGCCTTTGCCGGATGCGACCATAATCGTTTTCATTTTTCGCATCCTCCATTTCTATCTGTTATGCGCAACTAAGTTATCATAGCACATATTGCAAAATATGACAATATTCTCGCTCTGTTATTCCGCATCAGCCACGGTTTCGCCCGTTTCTTCCTGCGCATCCGGCGCATTGGTCACGTCTGTCTGTGCAGTATCCTCCGCTTCCGCAGCGTTATTCTGTGCAAAGAAGTATGCATCAAAAACATCTGTAATAACCTGAGATGCCTTTGCGCCGCCACCGCCGTATTCGATAACAACTGCAATCGCAATTTGCGGGTCTTCCACCGGGCCGTAAGCAATCATGTTACTGTTGGTGTAATGTTTACGCACACCTGCGCCATTGATATAAGTTTCTGCACGCTGAGGCGAGCCTGTTTTGCTGGCCAGCGTATACGGGTAGTTTGCCAAAACATGGTTTGCCTGTGCTGCACCAACCATGCCTTTTTCAACCGCATCAAAAGCGCCCATATTATCTTCCAGCTTATCTTCAATCACAGGTTCAAATTTCTTAACAACCTCACCTGTGTTGGTATCCAAAAGCGCATCCACTACGTGGGTCTTATAGCGTGTTCCATGGCTTGCCAAAGTAGCTGCATAAGTTGCCAGCTGCACAGGTGTTACTACAGTGTTACCCTGACCGATAGCAGCCTGAATCTCCAAAGAGTTGGTATAGTTGCTGTCAGCCTTTGTTGTTAATTTGCCTGTATACTCAGTTAAACCACGGCCAACTACTGCATCAGTTTCTAAACCAGTGCGTACACCCATACCCAAACGGCGAGCGTACTCATTGTACATATCACTGCCGGTGCGTCGACCTACATCGTAAAAGAACACGTTGCAGCTGCGCTGAATGGCTGTAAACAAATTGGTAGGGCCACGGTGCTGTACACTGGTGCAACGTGGTTTGTAGTCGCTGTAAAAGTCATATACACCGTAACAGGGAACCTTTTCATCCAATCCAATCGTGCCGGACAGCAAACCTGCAATTGCAACTGCCGGCTTAAACGTCGAACCGGGTGTGTAAAGGCCCATCATACAGCGATTGTATAACGGCAGCGCCGGGTCTGCTGCATACTGGTTGTAGTTACTGCGGTACAGGTTCAAATCATAAGAGGGGTAGTTTGCCATCGCTAGAACCGCACCCGTTTTAACGTCGATTACAACTGCTGCACCTGCATTTGCCTCTGCGCCGGAGCCCTTACCTCCTGTCTGCTGCAAATGCAAAATGGTTCGTTCCAATGCCTGATACACTGCACGCTGAAAATCCTGGTCAATTGTAGTACGCACTGTAAGGCCCGGCTGCGGCTCGTCCGTTACCTCTGTTCTTACGATATTGCCATCCATATCGACCGTAACGGCCTTTTTGCCGTCCTTACCGCACAACTCACGCTCAAAGACACTTTCCAAACCGGACTGTCCAATCAAATCGTTCATGGCATAGCCCATGTCCTGCAAAGGCTTTACCACGTTTCCGTTTCCGTCAATCTTTTTCCAGTCTTCGGCCATTATTTTGCTAACCGAGCCAATCAGGTGGGGCATCACTGTACCATCCGGATAGGCACGCACAGTCGTTTCTTCAATTTCCACTCCGGGAAGATTCAGGCTGTTTTCTCGGACAATGGCCATTGTTACATCGGTAATATCCTCTGCCAGAGTAAAGCGGTTTCGATTGGAAAAGCCTTCGCTGAACATTTGGTATCGGATACCGCCCAGCAGCCGCTGCCATTCCGGGCTGTAATCCGTAAGCTCAAACTTTTCCACAATATGCGCCATCACGTTGTCTGCGGTTGCATACTGCTGCACCTCTAAGTTATCTTTTACCGCAGCTAAGCTCTTTTTATCCTGTTCACTTTGCGGGTCATCCGTAAAGCTGTAATGGCCGGATTCGTCCGGCATGCTGATTAACAGTTCATCATTCCAATCTTCTTGATTGGTCTGCAAAATCATTACGACATCCTGCAGCACCTTGTTCAAATCTGCATCACCCAACAGCAGTTGGTTTAATACCAGATTGTAGCAAGTTGTGTTTGTTGCCATGGGCACACCGTTTTTATCCACAATGTCGCCACGGGCTGCTGTAATGGAAAATTCGTACGTAGTTGTATTAGATGCCTGCTGCAAGTAGTTTTCACCATTGATGATTTGAATGTAAATCATACGCAACAGGTATAACGCAAAAATCACACAACACACACTGGCCAAAAAAATCAATCGGCCTTTGGTTGCTTTTTTTTCATCATTCAATATTTACGCTCTCCTTTCTATTTATTCAAGCGTAAAGCGCTCACTAACCATACCCACCAGCTTCATGGGAATCAATGCCAGCAGCGCAGATGCAAAAATCTCCGGCAATAGCACGTATAAGTATCTGTGAGCAGGGTTTGCGTAACCGGTCATTAAATATCCAAACAGAAAATCCATACTGATTAAAAGCAAACCCACTATAAAGTTAATAAAAAAGATATTGATGGGAACACGCTTAAGATACAGCTGCATCAGCACAGAACAGAAAAAGCATACAAACAGCATGGAAATTGCAAAAAAGCCAACGGTTCGGCCGGCTGTGTAGTCCCACAACAGGCCGCCAATCACACCAAACAATGCCGCTTCAAATTCGTTTTCCTGCATACTTACTGCCATGCATACGCCTAAAATCAGGTATGCTTTGCATTCCCCAATTGCCAAAAATCCCGGTGTTGACTGTAAAGCCGCAGCAACAAGAAGGATTATTGTATAAAGCCCCCATCGGGCTGTTAGGATTTGGTTTCGCTTTTTTTTCGACTCCATATCAGAGTGCCTCTCTCTTAAAAGTTATGGCAAGTGCAAAAAAGGCCGCCGATACGGCGGCCCCGTTTACTGGTTTGTAATTACAAACACATGGGTCAACGACAAAACATCTGCGCCGGGTTTTACTACCGCCATCAGTGATTTACCACTGGCTTCCGGCATAACTTCCTGTACCATGCCAACCAGCACATCCTCCGGAAACACGCCGCCAAGGCCGGTTGTAATAATCTGGTCTTCCACTTCTACTTCCGACTGTCGTGAAAGATTCGTCATTACGCATAGTCCATCTGGCGCATAGCTGGAGCTGCCGGATAAAATACCATTATCCCTTGTTCTGGAAATTGCAGCTGCAGCCGCAAAACTGGGATGCAAAATCGTCATAACTTTGCAGCTGGTTAAATTAACGTCACGGACAATGCCTACCAGATATCCCTCGTCGCTTACAACTACATTGCCCTTTTGAATACCATCCATCGAGCCTGCATTCACAGTAAAACCGCCAAACATATCCAGTGTGTCCCGTCCAATAACAAATGCCGATGCATACGTATTATCCGGGTTCTGCTCCTGAATTTCGTCCAGCTTTTTATAAGCCCGCAGCTCTGCTTCCATGCGGTCATATTCTACCAGTTTATCCCGCAGGGCCTTGTTGTCTTTGCGCAGGGCCTCGTTTTCCTCCTGCACCTGATCAAAGCTGGTGTACTTTTCCCACACATGGCCCACACTGGCACTAATGTGAGATGAAATCCACTGGAACGGATACAATGCTGTACTAACCAGCTCCTGCGGTGCGGCTGTTAAGCGTCCATTTGCGCCGGCATAAGCCATAACACCCGCCAAAAATACTGCAACAATCAGCAAAATTTTGAATTTTCGTGATTCAAAAAAGTTTCGCATAAAACAGCATCACCTCCCCCACCGTATATAACACAAAAGCGGGCAACCGGCGGGTTGCCCGCACTGTAGGAACACGGGGTGCCTACTTAGCGTCTTACAGATGGGTAGAGTTATCGTCCAATACATCACGCAGCACGTCTACGTGGTCCAGTACTGCACCTGCGCCCATTGCAACACAGTCCAAGGGGTTTTCTGCTACGTGCACGTCGATACCGGTTTCGCTTTCAATCAGCTTATCCAGACCACGCAGCATTGCGCCGCCGCCGGACAAAGTAATGCCACGGTCGATGATATCGGCGCTCAGTTCGGGCGGGGTGCGCTCCAAAGTTTCCTTGATTGCTTCGGTAATCTTCTCCAAGCACTCAGTCAGGGACTCACGGACTTCCTCACTGTGTACAACAATGTTCTTGGGCAAACCGTCAACCAAGTTGCGGCCCTTGATTTCCATGCTCATTTCCTCTTCCAAGGGGAATGCAGAGCCGATTTCAACCTTGATATCTTCAGCGGTGCGCTCACCAATCAGCAGGTTATACTTGCGCTTGATGAAAGCAATAATAGCCTGGTCAAACATATCGCCTGCCATACGCACGCTGCGTGCAGCAACAATACCGCCCAAAGAGATAACTGCGATTTCAGCAGTACCACCACCGATGTCAACAATCATGCTGCCGGTAGGCTCGCTGATGGGCAGGCCTGCACCGATTGCAGCAGCCATCGGCTCCTCGATAACAGAAACCTGACGAGCGCCAGCCTTCATGGCAGCTTCCTTAACTGCACGGCGCTCAACCTCGGTAACGCCGGAGGGAATGCAGATAACCACACGAGGCTTAACAAACATACTCTTGCCGCAGGCCTTCTGCATAAACTGCTTCAGCATATTAGCGGTAATGTCAAAGTCAGCAATGACGCCGTCCTTCAGGGGGCGCACTGCAACAATGCTGCCGGGAGTACGGCCGATAACTGCTTTAGCCTCTGCACCAACGCAGCGCACACCAACTTCGCCGTTTGCGTTTACATCACGAGTATCCACTGCAACAACAGAGGGCTCGCTCATAATGATGCCCTTGCCCTTCATGTATACCAGTGTGTTTGCAGTACCCAAGTCGATACCAATATCTTTAGAATAATTGAAGAAACCCATTTGCTTTAACTCCTTTATAACTATCCCGCACAAATAATATGCAGTTGTGTCATTTTTCACCAATGAAACAAATATCCACAAAAAATCAAGTATATTATAACGGCACTTGCCGTCAAACACAAGTCAGCTTGTGTAAATTTCACGCATTTTTAATCAAATAGCGTCTATTTCACGCAGTGCCTGCGCCACACGGCTTACAGGGAAGCCCATGATATTGTAGTAGTCCCCGTCAATTTTATCCAGCCACAATGCTGCGCGCCCTTGAATCGCATAAGCACCTGCTTTATCATACGGTTCTTTTGTGTCCGTGTAGAACTGAATTTCTGCTTCGCTCAAAGAAAAGAAAACCACCTTGCTTGTTACAACAAAGCTGTTCTTTTTTTCTCCGCATCGCACACATACGCCTGTATGTACCGCATGTGTTTTGCCGGACAAAGCCCGCAGCATCCGCACTGCATCTTCCTTATCCTTTGGTTTGCCAAATACCTGACCGTCACAATCCACAACGGTATCGCAGCCAATTACCACATCGTCTACATGATGTGACGCAATATCCCCACACTTTTCTTCAGCAAGCGTCTGCGCTAACAAAGCCGGGGTGAGCGCTGTAATACCGCTTTCGTCCAACGTACTGGGTTCTACTACATAATCGGGAGTAATACTGCTCATCAGTTCACGCCGCCGGGGACTTGCTGATGCCAAAATAATCGCCATATCTTCCCGCCTTTCTCAGAACTCAAAATGGTGATAACTTACCATGCCAATCAAAACACCTACAACCTGTGCCAGATTTAATGTAAAACGCAAATCCAAACTAAATTTGAGAATTACTAAATCGGCCGCCGGGGAAAAGGAAACCGTCTGCCCCAAAGTCAAAAACTGCAAAAACGGAATCTGAGTGCATACATTTCCCAAAATGGTTCCAATCAATAAACCTGTAACCAGCCAAAATATAAACCAGAATGCTCTGCTCAACTTCATAGTTTTGCCTTTCTGTCTTGATTTATGCCTTTCCGGTAGAGCCAAAACCACCCTCGCCACGTGCAGTATCGCCCAGCTCCTGTACCGGAACAAACGCAGCAGTATAAACCGGTGCAATGCACAGCTGTGCAACACGCTCACCCGGCTCGATTGTGTATGCTTCCTGACCTAAGTTGACCATAGGTACTTTCAGCTCTCCACGATAGTCGCTATCCACAACACCAACGCCATTTGCCATGCACAGGCCATGCTTAATGGACAGGCCGCTGCGTGCATATACCAATGCAACCGCCTCAGGGCCGGGCAGCTCAATCGCAATACCGGTGGGTACCAGTACACGCTGCATCGGCTGCACCGTCATAGGTGCATCTAAAACAGCGTGCAAATCGGCTGCTGCCGCACCGCTGGTTGCATAAGCCGGAACCTGCGCACGCTCGTCCAGCAGCTTATATTTCACTGTAAGTTTTTCCATACTTCTATACTCTCCTATTTTTGCCATACCAGCCTGCCAAAGATACATCAGTTTGTGCCCTTAAAGTACAAGCCTCTTGTAAACTCTCCGTCAAAGGCGGTTTGCTTTTTCAGCATATCCAGCACCTGACCTGCACGCTCTGCGGTTTCCTGCGTAAAATATGCCACACCGTAATCCACAGCCAGTGCGTCCGGCTTGTCGCCCATATACAGCGGCACCGGGTTATAAATTGTACGAACACCCAAGCCGCAGCGCACATCAAACTTTCGTGCCTTTCGGTCTGTCAGCGTGCCCTGACGGTTGCAGTGTGCACAGTCGGTTACATTTTGCAGTGGGCAGGCACGGGTCAGCATCAAGGGCAGATGTCCATACACAATAACCCCTGTGGGCAGATTTTTGCCTGCCTTTGTGGGTGCAATAGCAAGCATATCTGTATCTTTGACTTCCGGAAGAATCAGCAACTCGGAAACACCCAGATTTGCGTACTCCTGTGCTGCCAGCGGATTGGTAATGTTCAATCCGATACCGCCCCATAACGGTAAGCCCTCTGCCATTTTTACGTGAGCAATGTTATTGGCTTCGTATCCGGCAAAGCCCATATCTTTGGTCTTTGCAATTCTCCGTGCGGTATCTTCCTCCAAGTGACCGAACATTGCACGGGGCAATTCCAAAATCGTTTTGCTGCGCCACTGTACAGGGATGTTTTCAGCCTGTGCAATGGGCAAAATCAGGTATTCTACGCCGTCCAGTTTATCCTGCGGCACCTGCTCCCACTGCTCAAAACGAGCCTTCAATCTGCGTTTGGGCAAATTCTGACGCACAGGCATTGCGGGCAGCGTATAAGCCTGCACAGCCCAAGGCTTCAGTGTCTCACGCTTTTTCAACAAGCTGTCCAAAGCTTGGCGACGCATCTCATTGATAACACTTCCGGGCAGGTACCAAGGGCCTTCGTCCATTGCAATCTGTATCTTTTGTGCAAGGAACGGTGTACCGCCGCACTTTTCCAAGCTGCGCTGCAAAGCAGCCGTCGGGTCGTTTTGTGCGGGCTGCGGGTCTGCATCGCCGTAAGCAACAGCTTTGTTGCCGTCCTCATCAGTTACACTCAGCTTTGCACCAAATTCCTCGATTTCTAATAGCATGGTAACAGGTACACGCTGACGTTCACGGCGGAACAATTCACGCAAAGCGGGCAGAGTTTTTTTGGTTTCAGCTGCCTGCAGCTCGCTGCGGGTGCCAAACATACTGCCATTGATTTTTCCATCTAACCAACCACTGGTAAATCCCGAACGGCTGAACGCACGCTCCAGCAGGTTTCTGTCGTAAGCCATTGCTTCCCGTCCTGCCAGGCAGGCATTTACTGCAGCCGCTACATACTCAGGTGTACGCAGTCTGCCCTCGATTTTAGCGCTGGCTACGCCCATCTCCTGCAGCTCGTGCAAACGGTCAATTACAGAGTTGTCTTTCAGGGACAAATGGTGCGCTCTGCCGGGCATTCCCTCAGGGATATTGCCTGCATCAAACGGCAGGCGGCACGGGCCGGCACAACTGCCACGATTGCCGCTGCGTCCGCCCAGAAAAGCCGACATATAGCACTGTCCGCTCATGCTCATACACAATGCGCCGTGTACAAAAACCTCAGTTTCGATACCGCACTGCTTTGTAATATGCTCAATTTCGGGCATACTCAGTTCACGTGCCAAAACAACGCGTGTATAGCCCATTTCCTTTAATTTGCGTGCGCCCTCAAGCGTATGCACGCTCATTTGCGTAGAACCGTGGCGAGGCAGGTCGGGGGCAATATCCCGGCACAGCGCACCCACTGCCAAGTCCTGACAAATAACCGCATCTGCGCCTGCCGCAGCTACCGCACGCACAGCGTCTGCCGCAGCCGAAAGCTCGCTGCCATACAGGGTTGTATTGATTGCCACGTGTACTTTTACGCCACGCCCATGGCAAAAGGCTACCGCCTGCTTCAATGTTTCGGCGTCAAAATTGCCTGCACCGCTGCGGGCATTCAACCCGGAAAATCCCAAATAGACAGCATCTGCACCGCTGAACACGGCTGCTGTCAACATTTCCTGATTTCCTACCGGGGCTAAAATCTCGATTTTGGACATTCTTTTTTCCTCACATAAAAAGCCGGTGAGGTTCACCGGCTGGCGCTTTGTTCTTTCAGTGCTTCCAATTCTTTTTTCAGGCGCTCCACTTCACGGCGTGCTTCGTCCGCTTCCATTTTTGCCTTGGCAGCATCAGCAAGATACTCTGTAATCTGGCTGCGCATATTATCTGCGTTGCCTGCACTCTTTTTGCAGCGATCCAAATAATCCAGTGCGCAGAACACGGCTGCCTTGGTAACCGAAACACTGGGGTTTGCTGCCATCGCTTCATGGATGCTTTCGTCCAGTTCCTCCGCCAGCTTTTCCACATACTCTTCCGGGTCACTGGTGGCAATCACATAAGGTGCACCAGCTATAAAAACACGTGTTTTGTTAACCATAGAAATTGCCTCGCTTCTCCAGCCAAAGGACCGGTTTTATTTTTAATGCCGACAGTGCGGCAAGCCTCTCCATCATAAAGCTACATTACTTATTATAATATACTTTTTCCATAAGAAAAAGCCCCTATTTTCAGAAATAATGACTTTTCCTGCGCATTTTTCCAAGCTTTTGGGTTTTTCCTTGCAAAGTTATATCCCTCTTATTATAATATGGGTGTTATGTGTCCAATCTGAATAGAGAAATTGCGCTTTAGCGGTCTTTTGGTCCGTGCTGCGTTTTTCTATTACTATAATTGCTGTAAGGAGTATTCTTATGACCAAAAAAGAGTTTTCCAAGCTGCTCCAAAGTAAACTGACCAGCGAATACGGTGTTGATTTGTCCGTCGCATCTAACCAACAAATTTACCGTGCGCTAGCTCTGATTTGCCGCCGCTTGATGAGCGACAATCATAAAAAGTTTCAGTCTCGTGCTATCGGCAGTGGTTCTAAGCAAGTGTACTACTTGTGCATGGAGTTTTTGATGGGCCGCAGCCTGAAAACCAGCCTGTACAACTTGGGCTTGAACGAGGCCGCCGAGCAGGTTTTGGCTGATGCGGACATTCGTCTGGAAACTATTTTTGAAGAAGAACCTGACGCAGGCTTGGGCAATGGCGGTTTGGGCCGTTTGGCAGCCTGCTACTTGGACGGAATGGCTACTACCGGCATTTGCGGTACCGGCCACTCTATTTTGTACGAATACGGTATCTTTAAGCAGAAGCTGGTTGACGGCTGGCAGCAGGAGCGTGCTGATAACTGGCTGCCCGGCGGTCAGGTTTGGCTTAAGAGCCACCCTGACCAGGCTATCGAAGTCCGTTTTGACGGCGAAATCCACGAATCGTGGGAAGGCAGCTTCCACAATGTACAGCATGTAAACTATAACAGCGTTTTGGCTGTTCCCAGTGATATGTATGTACAGGGTTACGACGGTCAGGGTGTTGCAAAGCTGCGTTTGTGGCAGGCCAAAGCCCCCGATTTTGATATGAACAGCTTCAATGCCGGCGAGTATGGCAATGCTATGTCCAAAAACGCCTCTGCTGAGCTGATTTCCAAGATTTTGTACCCCAACGATAACCACATGGAGGGTAAGATTCTTCGTCTGCGCCAGCAGTACTTCCTGTCCGCTGCTGCTATCGGCGACATCGTACACGACCATCTGTCTAACTACGGCACACTGGATAGCCTGCCCGACAAGGTTGCTATCCAGCTGAACGATACCCACCCCACTTTGGCTATCCCCGAAATGATGCGTATCCTGCTGGACGAGTGCGGCTACGATTGGGATAAGAGCTTTGATATCTGCCAGCGTGTATTCGCTTATACTAACCACACCGTTATGGCCGAAGCGCTGGAAAAGTGGAATGTGGACATCTTTAAGATGACCCTGCCCCGTATCTACCAAATCGTCAAGGAGCTGGACAACCGCTGCCGTGCGGAACTAAACCACGCATTCCCCGGCGACTGGGGCAAAATTGACTATATGGCACCTATTGGCGACAATCAGGTTCGTATGGCTAATATTTGTGCCTACACTGCCCACAGCATCAACGGTGTTTCCAAACTGCACAGCGAAATTATTAAGAACAGCGTTTTCCACGACTACTACCTGTTCAAGCCGGAAGCTTTCAAAAACGTTACAAATGGTATTGCATACCGCCGCTGGCTGCTGGCTTCCAATCAGGGTTTGTGCAGCCTGCTGGATGAAACCATTGGCACCGAATATAAAAAAGATGCCAGCGCACTGAAGAAGTTTGAAAAGTTTGCCAACGATAAGCAGGTTTTGCAGAAGCTGGAAGATGTGAAACTGCAAAACAAGAAAAACTTTGCAGACTATCTGGCCAAATCCACCGGTCAAATCATCGACCCCCATTCGATTTTCGACGTACAGGTCAAGCGTATGCACGAGTACAAGCGCCAGCACCTGAACGCTCTGAACATTGCTTCGGAGTATCTGTATTTGAAAGAGAATCCCAACGCTGACTTTGTACCCAAGACCTATATCTTTGGTGCAAAGGCTGCTCCCGGTTACTATATGGCAAAACAGATGATTCGCATGATTTGCAAGCTGGGCCAGCTGATTGAAAATGACCCGGTTGTGCGTGAAAAGCTGCGTATCGTCTATTTGGAAGAATACTGCGTTTCTCTGTCCGAGCGTTTGATGCCTGCATCTGAAGTTTCTGAGCAGATTTCTCTGGCCGGCACTGAGGCTTCCGGCACTGGCAATATGAAGTTTATGCTGAACGGTGCAATCACGCTGGGCACACTGGACGGTGCAAACGTTGAAATTGCTGAGGCTGCCGGCGCGGACAACGAAATTATCTTTGGTATGCGCACTGAGGAAGTCAACCGTATGAAAGAGCTGGGCTACCATCCCGACGCATTCATCCGTGGCGACGATGTCACCTCCAGCGCACTGAATTTCCTGGAGCGTGGCTGGAACGGCGAAAACTTCCAAGAGGTTACACAAAACCTGCGCAGCAAAGACCCCTATATGGTTTTGGGTGATTTCAAGGATTACCGCCGTGCACAGGCAGATGTGCGCCGCTTGTATCAGGACCGTGAAACCTGGAACCACATGAGCCTGATGAACATTGCTAACAGCGGCATCTTTAGTGCCGACCGCAGCGTGCTGGATTATGCACGTGATATTTGGAACGCACCCACTGTTAAATAATTGCAAGTAATAAAGGTCCTGCATCTGTAATAGATGCAGGACCTTTATTTGTATTCTGCTGTGGCCATTTTAGTGTTTTTTCTAACATTGCTTAAATATTTCCAGCACATCTTAGCTATGATACACTATTTTTTCACAAATTATTGCATATAAATATTTTATATAGCTAAATCGTATGTTACAATAAGAGCAAATAAAAACACTGTCGTGAAAAGGAGGCATTTGTATGTCACACGATACTTTTTGGGATGCGGCTTTAGCCTATGCTTGTGGTGCAAATGCTGCTGCCGCCTTTGCTCCTCCCTTTTCTCCCTCGGAAAGCACGTTTCCCACAAATACGGCTTTGCACGCCGTAATTTCCAGTGCCGAGGAGCTTGATGCGGATTCTGTTTATCGACTGATTCACTTTACCTATGCGCTGGCTGCTACACTGCCGGGGTGTTCCAAATTAGTTTTTCCTTCCACTGCACCGGACAGCACCCTTGCACAACTGTACCCTACACGTGCCTCACGTGAGCCGCTGCTTGCTATTCTGGACCATCTTTCCGCCCTATGTGAAAGCTGCGACGCACTGCCCAACGGAAGTTTCCATCTGGTGGAAGCTAAGGATGACCTGCTGCACTTTACACGCACCGGCCCCACGGAAATCCTGGATGCCGTTTTTAACCGTGGTCCCCATATACAGATTGTTTCTATCGGAAACAAAGCTGCTGAGGTAAACCCCTATGGTTTCACCATTACTGTGCGGGAACACGGCCACAATTCTGACCACAGCTATTACGATTTTCGATAAAATACGATTTACTCTATTGACTTTTCCCCTACTGGAAGGTATATACTATGGCAACCACAAAACAAATTACCCGTAAAGGAGGTTCCTATGGATTTTCTAGCAGTAGAAGGCACTATACCTTGGCTTATCATCTTGATTATTCTACTTGTTATTGAAGGTGCTACAAGCAATCTTACTACTATTTGGTTTGCAATCGGTGCAATCGGCGCCTTGGCAAGCAGCCAAATGGGCGCCGGCGTTCCCGTACAAATCATCGTGTTTATTCTAGTTAGTTTTGTAGCTTTGCTGGCTACCAGACCACTTGTCAAAAAATGGCGCAACGACCCCACCGTCCCCACAAACGGCGACCGAAATATCGGTCGTATTGCTCAGGTTATCAGCACAATTTCCCCGGAGCAGCCCGGCCGTGTCCGCTTAGATGGCATTGATTGGTCGGCCCGCCTGCAAGGTGATGTAACACTAACGCCCAATGATTCCTGCCGAATCGTTGCTATGGAAAGTACCACCCTCATTGTTGAGCCTTGCAACTCCCCCGCAATTTCTTAATTTTGGTGTTCGCTAAGCAAGCATAAATTAAAAGAAGAGGAGATTTACTTATGATTTGGTTTATTGTTCTGTTAATCGCTATCATTATCGTAGTGCGCAACATTGTGATTGTTCCCCAGTCCAATGCATACGTGGTCGAGCGTTTGGGCAAGTACTCTAAGACGTTGGAAGCAGGCTTCCACCTGAAGGTACCTTTCATTGAGCGCATCGCAAAGCGTGTCAGCCTGAAGGAACAGGTTGCCGACTTCCCCCCTCAGCCTGTTATTACCCGTGATAACGTTACCATGCAGATTGATACCGTCGTGTTCTTCCAGGTTATGGATGCTACGCTGTATACCTACGGCGTAAACAACCCCATTTCCGCTATCGAGAGCCTGTCTGCTACCACACTGCGTAACATCATCGGCGAGCTGGAACTGGACCACACCCTGACCAGCCGTGATACTATCAACAGCAAGATTACCTCCATTCTGGACGAAGCTACCGACAAGTGGGGCATCAAGGTCAACCGTGTTGAAGTTAAGAACATTATTCCTCCTCGTGAAATTCAGGACGCTATGGAGAAGCAGATGAAGGCAGAGCGTGAAAAGCGTGCTATGATTCTGACCGCAGAGGGCGAAAAGCAGGCAGCTATTACTGCTGCTGAAGGTGAAAAGCAGTCTGCTATCCTGCGTGGTGAAGCTATTAAGCAGCAGCGCATTTTGGAGGCACAGGGCGAAGCAGAAGCTATTCTGGCTGTCCAGCGTGCTGAGGCCGATGCTATCCAGTTGCTGAACGAAGCAAATCCCACTCAGAAGGTCCTGACCCTGCGCAGCCTGGAGGCTCTGGGCAAGGTTGCTGATGGTAAGGCTACCAAGCTGATTATCCCTTCTGAAATGCAGAATCTGGCCGGCACCGTTACTTCCATTAAGGAAATGCTGACCGACTAAGGTTTCTTTTACGAAGTTAATATGAAGCAATAACCAAAAGGCGATGCCGCCCCTGCAAAGGGTTTGGCATCGCCTTTTTATTGTTTTCTTCTGTGCTGTCCATAAATGTTAGTGCTTTTGTAAGCAAAACAAAAAAGCCTGCCGTGACTTTCATCACAGCAGGCTTTTTATTGCCGAATATTAGACCTGAGAAGCTGCAACAGCGCAAGCGACAGTCATACCAACCATCGGGTTGTTGCCAGCGCCAATCAGACCCATCATCTCAACGTGAGCAGGAACAGAAGAAGAACCTGCAAACTGAGCATCGCCGTGCATACGGCCCATGGTATCGGTCATGCCGTAAGAAGCGGGGCCTGCTGCCACGTTATCGGGGTGCAGGGTACGGCCCGTGCCGCCGCCGGAAGCGACGGAGAAGTACTTCTTGCCGTTCTCCATAGCCCACTTCTTGTAGGTGCCAGCAACGGGATGCTGGAAGCGGGTGGGGTTGGTGGAGTTACCAGTGATGGAGACCTCGACAGCCTCCTTCTTCATGATAGCAACGCCTTCCTGCACGTCGTTAGCGCCGTAGCACTTAACAGCAGCGCGCTCGCCCTCGGAGAAAGCCTTCTCGCGAACGACCTTCAGCTCGCCGGTAGCGAAGTCGTAGTCGGTCTCCACGTAGGTGAAGCCGTTGATGCGGCTGATGATGTAAGCAGCATCCTTGCCCAGACCGTTCAGGATAACACGCAGGGGGGTCTTACGTGCCTTGTTAGCGGTACGTGCGATGCCCAGTGCGCCCTCAGCAGCTGCGAAAGACTCGTGGCCAGCCAGGAATGCAAAGCACTTGGTGTTATCATCCAGCAGCATTGCGCCCAGGTTACCGTGGCCCAAGCCAACCTTACGCTGTTCAGCAACAGAGCCGGGGATGGTGAAAGCTTCCAGACCTTCGCCGATTGCAGCAGCGCACTCAGAAGCATCCTTCAGGCCGCGCTTAACAGCAATAGCAGTGCCCAGGGTGTATGCCCAGACAGCGTTCTCGAAGCAGATGGGCTGAATGCCCTTAACGATAGACTCGCAGTCGATGCCCTTCTCGAGGAGCATGTCGCGGCAAGCGTCCAAAGATTCCAGGCCATTAGCCTTCAGGCATGCCTCGATTTTAGGCATACGGCGATCCATAGATTCAAATGTAGCCATAGTAAAACTCCTCCTTTCTTATTCTTCGCGGGGATCGATGTACTTAGCAGCCTCAGCAAAGCGGCCGTAGGTGCCAACATTGCTTTCGTAAGCTTCCTTAGCATCGACACCGTGACGGATAGCTTCCATCATCTTGCCCAAACGAACGAACTGGTAGCCGATAACTTCGTTGTTATCGTCCAGAGCCAGCTTGGTGATGTAGCCTTCGGTCAGCTCCAGGTAACGAACACCCTTTGCCTTGGTGGAGAAGATGGTACCGGTCATGGAACGCAGGCCCTTGCCCAGATCCTCCAGGCCAGCGCCAACAGGCAGACCTTCCTCAGAGAATGCGGTCTGAGTACGGCCGTAAACAATCTGCAGGAACAGCTCGCGCATTGCAACGTTGATTGCATCGCAAACCAAGTCAGTGTTCAAAGCCTCCAGAATGGTCTTGCCGGGCAGGATTTCGCCTGCCATAGCAGCAGAGTGGGTCATGCCGGAGCAGCCGATGGTTTCAACCAGAGCTTCTTCGATCACGCCATTCTTAACATTCAGGGTCAGCTTGCAGGTACCCTGCTGGGGTGCGCACCAGCCCACACCGTGGGTCAGGCCGGAAATGTCGCTGATTTCGTATGCCTTAACCCACTTGCCCTCTTCGGGGATGGGAGCCGGACCATGGTGGGGACCCTTGGTCAACGGGCACATACGCTCGACTTCATGAGAATAATTCATGATGATCTCTCCTTTATTTTATTGATAGACGGGGTCGTCCGGGACGAATCCCCGGTGAAACCACGCTCTTACTTATTATATGAAAAAGCGCCCTTTTTTTCAAGATGGGTGCGCATAAAATTCACAATGTTCCGTTGCCATTTTTTCGTAAAAACTGCTTATTGTTTTTACGTTTTATAAAAAAAGCGGCTTTTACTCCAACCGGAGCAAAAGCCACCTACTTTTTTAGAAGAACAAGTCCTTACCGGGATAAACAGGCTCGCTGGTAATACGCAAGCCCAAACGACGCAATGTACCTTCGTCGCCGGAATGCAGCATCTGTGTGGAGTGGAACTCACACTCACGCAGCTGCTTCAGTGCATGCATAGCACGTGCAGTCATCGTGTTTGTTGCGCCGGAAATAGCCAGTGCGGTCAGCACATCGTCCAGCTTGAGCAGCGTGCTGCGGCTGTTCAAAATTTCTGTTTTCAGCTCCAGCATCGGCTCCAAAATAATCGGTGTCAGCAGAGCCAGCTCATCATCAATATTGGTCAAAGCCTTAATAGCATTCAATACGCAGGAAGAAGAAGCACTCATCAGCTTGCTCTCCTTACCTGTGATAATGCGGCCATCCTGCAGCTCAATGGCTGCTGCGGGTGCACCGCTGGCCTTTGCCTTATCCAGTGCAGCTGCCACAACCTTACGGATATCCGGGGTAATGTCCAGCTGACGCATAATCATGCGAATTTTATCCAAGGTTTCCTCAGTGCCCTTGCCCTGACGGTGTGCACATTTTGCAGCAAAGAAGCGGCGGATAATCTCCTGACGGCTTGCTTCGCGAACGACTTCATCGTCCACAATTGCATTGCCAACCATATTTACGCCCATATCCGTGGGGCTCTTGTAATCAAAGGCGCCGTTGCTGATACGTGCCAAGGTGCTCTTAACAATGGGGAAAGCCTCTACGTCACGGTTATAGTTAACAGTGGTTTCACCGTATGCATCCAGATGGAACGGGTCAATCATATTAACATCGTTCAAATCGGCAGTTGCTGCCTCGTATGCCAAGTTAACGGGGTGCTTCAACGGCATATTCCAAATGGGGAAGGTCTCAAACTTTGCATAACCTGCGTTTACGCCACGCAGTGTTTCATGATAGACCTGAGACAGACAGGTTGCCAGCTTTCCGCTGCCGGGACCGGGTGCAGTAACAACGACCAGCGGCTTAGTGGTTTCAATGTACGGGTTGGAGCCAAAGCCCTCTTCGCTGCAAATATAGTCAATCTCTGTGGGATAGCCCTTAATAGACTTATGTGCGTAATTTTTGACGCCACGCATAGTCAGCTTAGCCATAAATGCGTCAGCAGCGGCCTGACCGGCATAGCGGGTAATTACTACGCTGTTTACCTGAATGCCCAAGCGTGTAATATCGTCAATCAGGCGCAAAACGTCCATATCGTACGTAATGCCCAAATCTGCACGAACCTTGGTCTTTTCAATATCACCGGCAGACACCACAAAAATGATTTCTGCCATATCACGCAGCTCGCACAGCAGCTTGATTTTTGCATTTACATCAAAGCCAGGCAGCACACGTGCCGCATGGTAGTCGTCAAACAACTTACCGCCAAATTCCAGATACAGCTTGCCGTTTGCGCTCTTGATTCGCTCCAGGATATGCTCCTTTTGCTTTTTCATATACAGCTCGTTGTCAAAACCAACTTTCGCCATTTTTCGCACCCCACTTTTGGTTTTCCCAAACGCTTTTTGGGCCGTACTGTTTTGTGCAGCCCGAAAGCGACATATTTTTTCATACCTAATAAGAGTACCATCTTGACCTTTTTTTTGCAAGGGAAAAGGCGGAAATCAGGCTTCCAAAATTCAGCTGTTTTTTTCACGATTTTTCAGCATCTACATCTGGTTTTTGCCGCTTTTCTGTTTGCACACGCCGTATTACCACAAATCCTGCCAGTGCCGCTGCCGCCGCTAATGCGTGTCTCCCCTGTTTTAACCCCAATGCATCTGCTAAAAGCGGGAAACTCAAACTGCCTACTGTCTGCCCCAGTGCCAGCAACCCATAATTTATGCCTGCATGTTCCATGCCAAACAAGTCTGTAGCAAATGCAGGCAGCACCGCGGCTAAACCGGAATAACATACCGTCAGGCATACATACACCGCAATCATCCACCACCCCGGTGCAAACCAAAAACATACGGAAAAAACCGCTAACGCAGCAAACAATATTTGGTCTGTGTTTTTTCGTCCGATTTTGTCGCTGAGTAACGGCATAGATAAGCGCCCAACCGCATTGCCCATGCTTCCCAGCATAACCGCCCAAAGTGCCTGCCCCTCCTGCAAACCACGCTGTGCTCCCATTTCTACCAAAATCGGGCTGAACAACTGTACCGCCGGGGTAGACAGTGCTACCGCCCCCGCCAAATACCAATAATTTGCCGTACGTATCATTTGTTTTGGTGCTAAACCCGTTTGCTTTTTTGTATTTTGCTTGGTGTCTTCTGGTGGATTTTGCAGCAAAAAGCTGCCAACCAAACAGATTGGCAGCATACAAAGTGCCAACCCCAAAAATGCACCACGGATTCCAAACGACTGCCAGATTCCTTTTGTAAACAAACCTACAAAGCCCGTCAAAAACAAACCCGAAAGGCCCATGGCACCGCCAATCACACCGGTAGCCAAGCCCTTTTTATCAGCGTACCACTTCTGTGCACAAGACATGACAGCCGGATACAGAAAGGCACTTCCCACGCCTGCCGGAACAGAAAAGGCTAAATAAAACAGCCACGGCTGCCCTGCCGGTGTTATACCGCCTAAAGCTACACCGGCACACAGCAAGGCTGTACCTGCAAAAGCTGCCTTTCGTGGGCCGCACTTGTCCTGAAAAAAGCCCCCTATTGCACACCCAATCCCATAGCTTGCCAGTAAGATGCTAAAACCATAGCCTGCGGCTTGCTCCGAAAATTCGTAGGCTTGCACAACAGGTTTTTGAAATGTCCCCCAGGCAGAAGGTATGCCCGTCAAAATTTGTATCAGTGCTCCTGCCAATAAAATCAGCCAAGTATACCGTTGCAAAAAGCGTTGCATCATAACTCCCCCTTCCCAAAAGTTTGGCAAAGGCCATGCGTTTTTATTCATGGATTTTCTGCTTTATGTGCGCTGCAGCAATGTATCTTCGCCCGGTTTTATTGACGAACGGTGCTTCCCGCCGTATAATGAAAGTTACTGATAACACACTGTTTATTGTAGAGGAGAATATATTATGAAGACCCAGCCTTTGAAGGGTATGCGTGACCTGTTGCCTGCGGAGCAGCGTCTGCGTGATTATATCCAGAACCGTATTCTGGAAACCTATCGTTCTGCCGGTTTCCAGCGCATTTCCACCCCTTTGATAGAAGACGCCGAAAACTTGGATAAGTCCGATGGCGGTGACAATCTGAATCTGATTTTCAAAGTGCTTAAGCGTGGCGAAAAATTGCAGGCTGCTCTTGCCAGCGGCGATGCTTCCAAGCTGAGCGATATGGGTCTGCGTTACGACCTGACCCTGCCCTTGAGCCGCTATTATGCTGCAAACAAGGCATCTTTGCCCAATCCTTTTAAGGTAATCCAGACCGACCGTGTATTCCGTGCCGAGCGCCCGCAGAAAGGCCGCCTGCGTGAGTTTGTGCAGTGCGATATCGACATTTTGGGTGACAGCAGCCCCAACGCTGAGGTTGAGCTGATTGACGTTACCAGCCGTGCTCTTTTGGACATTGGCTTTACCGGTTTTACTGTAAACATCAACGACCGCCGTATCCTGCGTGGAATGCTGCAGGCTATGGGCTTTGCACCGGAAACTTTGGATTCCGTCTGCATTACCTTTGATAAGATGGATAAAATCGGCTCTGAGGGTGTTGCCAAGGAGCTGACTGAAAAGCAACTGCCGGAAAATGCAATTGCTGCTTTGGTTGATTTTATTGCTGCCGGTGATGTAAGCTTGGACGCTGTTGCTGCTAAGTGCGAAGACCCCGCTATCGCAAACGACTTGAAGTATGTTTTGCGCACCGCCGAAAAGCTGGCTGCCGGCCGTTACGGCGTGGCTTACTGCCCCAGTCTGGTACGTGGTCAGGGTTATTACACCGGCATGGTTTTTGAAGTAACCTGCCCGCAGTTCTCCGGCGCAGTTGCAGGCGGCGGCCGCTACGACAACATGGTTGGCAAGTTCTTGGGCCAGCAGGTTCCTGCGGTTGGTTTCTCCATCGGCTTCGAGCGTGTTTGCTCTATTCTGTTGGAGCAGGGCTATCAGATTCCCGGCGCAAAGCAGCGTCTGGCTCTGGTTTACCTGCCCGAGCTTGACTTTGCCGACGTGCTGGCAAAAGCAGCAACTCTGCGTGCAGAGTACGACGTTACCATTCTGCCTCAGGCCAAAAAACTGGGCAAACAGTTTGGCCAGCTGGAAGCTGCCGGCTATGATGCTGTTGCCTTTGCTGACAACGATGAAATCAAACCCTTGGGCAAAAAGTAATATAATATTGTGCCCCCCATACCCGGGCCGCACATCCTAAAACAGAACATATACTATGTTTTTAAGCGGCGTGGTTTTTGTCACGCCGCTTTTTTGTTTAAGTATCGCATTTTGCTGATATTCTTTTTTCAGGTGCAATAATTATCTGTTTTAACACGTTTACTGAATAGAAGGAGGATGAGGCGCTATGAAAAACATAGCACAATCCGATTTGTTCCGCTTTGCTGTGGAACAATACGCTGATACCTTATATCGTGTTGCACTTCATGCTGCTCCCCGTCCCCATGACGCCGAGGATGTTGTGCAGGACACATACGAAAAGCTTTTGCACTGCGGTAAAACATTTACCAGCGAAACCCACTTAAAGGCATGGCTTATCCGTGTAACGCTCAACCGCTGTCATGATTTATGCCGCCTTTCTGAAAACAAAAACGTCCCGTTGGAAGAGACCCTGCCCGCTCCCGCCTCCACAGATGACTGTGAACTATTGGACTTGGTACTTACTCTGCCGGAAAGCTATCGCACAGCTATCTACCTGCATTATTACGAGGGCTACACAGCTGCCGAAATCGCCGATATGCAGGACATCTCCCCTAACACTGTGCTAACTTGGCTTTCCCGTGGGCGAGCAAAGCTACGAGAACTTCTGAAGGAGGATATGCAAGAATGAACTGGTTTGAATATAAGAGTCAAGTGGATGCTGTCCATGCACCTGACGCCTTAAAACAACGCCTGCTTGCCATGCAGGAGGATGCCGACCCTACTGATTCGCCTAAAATGCGTACCATGGCCCGCATTACCGGCAAAGTACATCGCAAGCACTGGAAGCACTGGAAAGGCATCGCAATTGCAGCTTGCTGCACTGTCGCAGTGTTAGTGGGTACACAGTTATACCCCTATGGCAACGATTTTGTAAATTATTCCGCAGCGCAGGACTCCTTCCAGCTGCCCCCCAATACGTTGGAAAGTACAGAGGAAGACAGCAATACCGCCGGAGGCGCCTCCCAGTCTGAAGGCAGCTCTACTCCGTCCAGCCTACAGGATAGGCAGCTGCGTGAGGGTCCCCGGCAGCGCATGATTGTGTATACCACATATCTTTCTCTGGAAGCAACAAACTACGATGAAACACGAGCTGCATTGGATAGCGCCATCGAAACTGTGGAAGGATATGTTTCACAACTGGATGAATCCACCCAAAGCACAAACAAACGAGATTTGAACTGCACTTACAGGGTACCTGCACAGTACTACACCGAGTTTTTGGACCTGATTGCCGAAAGCGGCAACCTTGTACACAGTAATGAAACCAGCGAAGATATCACCAGCCAATATATCGACGTTGAAGCACGGGTAAACGCATTGACTGCGCAGCGTGACCAGCTTATCACATTGCAAAGTCAGGCAACCGAATTAAGCGATTTATTGGCTATTCAGGACCAGCTGACGCAGGTACAAAGCGACTTGGAAAGCTGGCAGCAGCAGCTGCAGTATTATGCTGACCAAGCAGAATACTGTACCGTTCACGTTTCCCTGCGTGAAGTAGATGCCTACACTTCCACAGATAGTAGTTTGCTCGCAAAAATATCCACCGCCTTTACCTGTGCTGTGAAAGATTTTGGCAGCATACTCTTATCCATTGTTTTAGGTACGGTTCACCTTTGGCCTTGGATTGTTATTGTGGTAATCGTGATTATCTGGCGCCGCAAAAAGCCTTAACAGCATCAAAAAAAGCCCGTGACAGGATTGTCACGGGCTTTTTGCATCAAATTTTATGTGTCTGCGCAAAAAAATAAGAGCACAGCAAAACGCTGTGCTCTTTGGAGCAGGTAATGGGAATCGAACCCACCTCCTCGGCTTGGAAGGCCGATGTACTAGCCGATGTACTATACCTGCATCGACCTTTGTATTATATCATAGGTCTTTTGTTTTGTCTAGTCTTAAATGCACCCATCGCCGCCCCAAATCATACAGGACCCCCACGATAGGAATTCCCAAAAAGACACCTGTAGGGCCTAAGAGGCCTCCCCCTAAAAGGACACCGGCCAACACCCATAATGGCGGCAGGCCTAAGCGTTTGCCTACAACTCTGGGATAAATCACTTGATTTTCCAGCTCTTGTACCAGCATAAATACTACTATAAACCAGCCGGCCTTTTTTATGCCCGCTGTAAAAGTAAGCAAAAAGCCAACACCTCCACCAATCCATGCACCAAAAATGGGTACTAATGCCGTAACGCCAATTACCACACTGATAGGCAGCGCATACGGAAAGCCTAATACAAAAAGCGTAATCAAAAACATTCCCGCTAAAATAGATGCCTCGATGCATTGCCCCACCACAAATTGACCAAACACCTCAGCCGAGCGTTTAGCCACCGCTTGTATTTTTTGTGTTCTTTTCTCCCCCAAAAAGGCCAAACACAACCGCTTTGCTCTAGCCAAATTGCTCTCCCGTCCAGCAAGGAGATATAGTGCCAATACCAGTCCAATGGCTACTTGTGCAACCATTTGGACAGCACCCCGGGCCATTTCCACGCCTGTTTCCAGCAAAGGCTGCATCGTTTTCGAGTCGCTGCTCTGTGCATGGCGCAAAAGCGCACCGCCCTCGTCGCCCACCATCTGCGTCAGTTCTTGCTGTACTTGGTCCCAGTTTTCGGTCAAGCTTTGTACGGCCTGCATCAATTGCGGCAACAGCAGCCACATTCCCAATCCCAGTAAAGCCAACGAACCTGCTGTAATACAAGTTAATGCTACCCCACGGCGCAATTTAGGTTTTAGCCATTGCAGATGATTTTCCAACCGCCGCAAAGGTATATCTAAAGTTAGTGCTAATGCCCCGCCCCATAAAAACGGGGTCAGCGTATCGTACAGCATTTCCCACATAGAAAAAGCCCTCCCCTGCTAGGATATGCAGGGAGGGCTTTTGTTATTCTTTGATAAGATTACTCAATCAGGCCATTCAGCAGTGCCAAGCACTTACGGCTGTGCAGCTTACGAATTGCCTTTGCCTCAATCTGGCGGACACGCTCACGGGTAACACCAAAGTCCTTACCGACTTCTTCCAGTGTACGGGGGCGGCCATCATCCAAGCCGAAACGCAAACGGATAACCTTTGCCTCACGGGGAGTCAGGCTCTGCAATGCCAGGTTAATCTGCTGTGCAATCATTGCACGGTCAGCAGCCTTGCCGGGAGCCTCTGCGCTTTCGTCTGCAACGAAATCGCCCAGAGAGGAATCTTCTTCCTCGCCGACAGGGCTTTCCAAGCTGGCGGGCTCCTGTGCCATACGCTGAATCTCACGCACACGCTCAACGCTCATGTCCATTGCCTTTGCCAGTTCTTCCGGGGTAGGTTCATGGCCGTTCTGGTACACCAGCGTGTTGGTTGCCTGACGCATACGGTTAATGGTTTCCACCATATGTACCGGAATACGAATGGTACGTGCCTGGTCGGCAATTGCACGGGTAATTGCCTGACGAATCCACCAAGTTGCATAAGTAGAAAAGCGGAATCCACGCTCGCAGTCAAACTTTTCAGCTGCCTTAATCAGGCCAATATTGCCTTCCTGAATCAGGTCCAGGAATGCCAAGTTATGACCAACGTGCTTTTTAGCAATGGAAACAACCAGGCGCAGGTTTGCTTCGCTCAAAGAGCGACGTGCAGCCAAGCCGTCTGCACGGGTTGCCAGCAGTGCCTTGCGGCCTTCCTCAGACAGGGGGCCATGCTCCACAGCCTCCATAGCTGCTTCCTGCTCCTCTTTCGAGTTGTCTTCCTTATCCTCCGGCAGCTCCTCAGTGTCGGCAAAATCACCGGGGGTAAAGTCGCCTAAATCTTCCTCGAAAGAAAAACGCTGGCCGTTGCGCTTGATGTATTCGGGGCTGCCGTACTTTTTACGGTCAGCGTACAGGATGCGTGCAGCCTCTGCACCAGCGTGGATACGCTTGGACAGGCTGATTTCCTGCTCTGCGCTCAACAGAGGAATCTGACCAATCTGCTTCAGGTAGTTTTTAACCGGGTCATCCAGCAGTTCGTCCATAGCAGCCTTGCGGTCTGCTGCGTCTTCATGCTGTTCTTCTTCCTCTTCATGGTCGGCTTCAGTATCCATAACTTCCTCTACATGATGAGAAAAATGTTCTTCCTTATCCAGCTGTTCAGGCTCAGACAAAATATCGTCCAGATCAGCGGCGCTGGTATCGCGCACTTCAATATCCTTTTCGTCCAGCATGCTGTACAGACCTTCCGGGTCTGCGCCACCCTCTGCAACAACAGCATTTACCTCTGCCACTGTAACAAAGCCATTTGCGGTGCCCTTTTTGATCAATTCTTTTAAAGAAATGCTCATATTTCGTCCTCTCCTTTTGGTCCCTACTTTTTGGGATGAACATGGGTATGCAAGATTATATTATATAGCAATTTTTCTGTTTTGTCACGCTTTTTTCGTCAAAAAGTGATTTTTTACAAACTTTTCCGCAATCAGATAACCAAACCGCCATTGACGCCAAACACCTGACCTGTAATAAACCCGGACTTTTCGTCTGCTAAAAATGCCAGTGTCTGTGCAATTTCTTCCGGTGTGCCCAGCCGCTGAACAGGGGTTTCCTCTGCCAAAGCAGCTTTATCCTCAGCTGTAAACGTATTCATCATATCTGTTTCAACAACACCGGGTGCCACACAGTTTACGGTAATTCCGCTCGGGCCTTCTTCTTTTGCCAGTGCCTTAGTCAGCCCAATTACACCTGCTTTGGCTGCCGAATAATGTACCTCGCAGCTGCCTCCGGTTTGCCCCCACATACTGCTTACAGTCAATATGCGGCCGTACTTTTTGCGAATCATTGCAGGCAGTGCCAGCTGACACAAGTGGAACACACCTGTCAAATCTACGCCAATCATCTGCTGCCAGTCCTCTTCTGTAATGTCAGTAAACAATTTCTGCTGTGCAATACCTGCGTTGCAAACCAGTACATCCGGTTCGCCCATTGTACGCTGCACCACTTTCCATGCCGCTTCACAAGCTGCACGGTCTGCTACATCGCACCGCACCGCAACACAGTCGCTTCCCAACTCGTTTACTAATGTACGTGCCGCAGTTTCATTGGAATGATAAAAGAATGCAGTGCGGTATCCCAGCTTCCAAAACAAACGGACGGTAGCTGCACCAATACCTCTGTCGCCGCCGGAAACCAGCACAAGATGCCCATTGCTTCTGCGCCCGTTTGGCTGCGGCTGAATCGGCTCCTCAGGTTGAGATGCTTTATCCAGCTCGTCCCATGTAACGGTTTTGAACGGGTCCAATTCCACCACCGGTGCAGTGTGCTCCTCTGCTTTTTCATCTATAATTTTTGTAGCGGTTTCTTCTGCGGTGGGCATTGCCTGCGTTTTTTCTTCTCCAATCAAATCTGTAGCGCCGCCGGCAGCCCAATCAAACAATGCATGGTGGTTACCGGTCAGCTCTTGTACCGATGCTTCTTCTTCCGGCTCATCATCAAAAAGGTTCAATTCAAATTCGTCGTCCTGCGAATGCTGCATAAAAATGCCTCCTTACTTACTTTTTTTGTTGGGGCTGTGGCGGGCGCCATTTGGGCATTCCCGCACGTTTTTCCCTCAATTGCACAAAAAACTGAGACAGCATCTCTCCTGCCTGTTCTGCGCACAGCCCGCTTTCAATTTGGGGTTTATGGTTAAACGGCATCTCGAACAAATTTGTAACAGAGCCGCAGCATCCGGCCTTTGTATCCGGTGCACCATATACCACACGCCGCAGGCGGCTATTGATAATAGCACCTGCACACATGGGGCATGGCTCCAGCGTTACAAATAATTCACACTGCCACAAACGCCAGCCACCCAACTTTTTGCAAGCCGCATCAATCGCTAACAGCTCTGCATGATGGGTTGCATTTTTTTCACTTTCTCTGGTGTTATGCGCTGCGGCAATAATCTGGCCATCCTTAGCAATAACAGCCCCTACCGGTACTTCGCCCAGCTCGGCGGCTTTTTTTGCTTCTTCCAGTGCTGCCTGCATCAGCTCCTGATCTGTCATGAAACCTCCCATTGATTCCCGTTAGGCCATAAAAATGCAGTAAATCAGCAGAAAAATCTGCGCAACTACCCATGGCACACTATATAATAACCGCCCAACACGGGGAACTCGCTCCAGCTTTTGCATCCAAAATCCCTGTCGAACCCACCACACCAATACGGCAATGCCCAAAACAGGGAACACCAAAAGGCTAATTGTAGCAATCACTTCCGCAACGCTCTGTGCACCGTTTTGGATTAAAATCAGCTGTGTAAACGCAAGGGTATTATTTACAAAATGCAGTATCATTCCCGGCAGAATACTGCCGCTGCGTTCTGCCAGCCAGCCCAAAAAGATACCCGCCGCAAACGCAAATACGGCCGAGGATAAATTGCCGTGCAGCAGCGCAAAAGGCACCGCCTGCCCCACAATTGCCAACCACAATCCGTAAGTACGCAGGATGCCCTGCATCACGCCACGGAACAGCAGCTCCTCCAGCAGAGCAGGGATTACACATACCACCAAAAAGGCAAGCACCCGTGCGGCCGTGCTTTCGGGCAGCGTTATTGGGGTATTTACACTGCCTGTAACTTTTCCTACAAAGCCCGCTATAACGCCTACTATCTGAGAGGCAGCTAAATAAGCCACTAGTGCAGGTGCAGTCACATTTCGTCGGGGTAACCGGCAGCGCAGCTGGTAAACAGGCAAGCCTCCCACTACTACAGCAAAGCCCACCGGAATCAATAATGCTGCTGCGCTAAACAGCAGGTTCCCCCACCATGCAACCCACTCCAAGTGAGCAAGTGTGGAACCAGCGCCTGCACCATTCAGCCATTTAGTCAACAGCGTTTGGCCCAAAATTCCGCCCAGCAGGGAAAGCATCAGGTATCCTATTGCACAACCGGCACACCACGCCGCCGCTGTTTGGAGCCCGCCCTGATCAATCATTTTTCGACGACACATCTGCATTTCCCCTTTTTTCTACATTCTATTTTAGTATACAACATTTTCAGCAAGTGATTCAACCAACTTTGCATACTTTTGATAAGTACTAACTTTTTTTCACATTTTATGCTATAATAAAAGAGATGTACCTTTTTTTATGTACAGCTAGGCATTATCGCTACTTGTTTTGTTTACCCCTTAGATACAACCGTATGGAGGTATTATACATGGTACGTATTATTGTAGATTCCAGCTGCGATTTAACTCCTGCCGACTGTAAGTCCAAAAACATTCAGGTTATTCCACTTTCCGTTACTTTGGAAGATGGTACTGTTTTTCAGGATGACGGCTCCATTGAAGCTGAGCACTTTTATGCACATTTGAAAACTTGCAAAAAGCTGCCCACCACCAGCCAGCCCAGCCCCGAATTATTTGCACAAGCCTACGAACAAGCAAAGGAAGCCGGCGACGATGTTGTGGTTATCACGCTGTCCTCCGGCTTGTCCGGCACACATCAAAGTGCCTGCATCGCTGCTGAAATTGCAGATTATGCAGAGCATATTTATTTGGTAGACAGCAAAACCGTTTCGTTGGCTTTGGGCGGCCTCACCCTGCACGCTGCTACGCTGCGTGACCAAGGACTGTCCGCTGAAGAAATTGCAAACGAACTGGAACGCTTGAAAAACCATATTCACCTGTTTGCAATGGTCAATGATTTGAACAATCTGCGTAAAGGCGGACGCCTGCACGCTGCTGCTGCAATCGCAGGCGGTATGCTGGGTGTCAAGCCCATTTTGACTGTCCGTGATGGTAAGGTTTCATTGGTCGGCAAGGCACGTGGTCTGCCCGGCGCTTATGTTGCATTGTTCAAGCACATGGAAGACTTTGGCGGAGCTTCTCACCACTTGGCCTTCTATGCTGCTTACACTGACCGTCTGCAGCAACTGGAGCCTATCCAACGCTATTTGGAACAAAATAACTACCCCAAGCCCATGACCTCTCGTATCGGACCTGTAATTGGTACGCATATTGGTGCCGGTGCTTTTGGCATTGCTTATTTTGATAACGATGCCGATATTCTCCCCTAAAAGCTTTCCCTATTTTTCAAATGAAAAAGCTGCCGAATTTTTGTCCGGCAGCTTTTTATTTTTACTCAATTTTTATTTAAAGTAAGTAGGATATTCTTCCCGAATCGCCTTTACGTCAATATCGTGGCGGTTCAAATGTTTTTTCAACAGTGCTACTGCCTGCTCGGGTTCGTTATCCTGAATTGCCTGCAGCAGCTGCTCGTGGTCCTGCACGATTTTATCATCTCGAATTTGGCTTAATGCTAAGCTGCGCACACGGTCGGCATGCAGTGCCATATTTTCCATCAGCTTGTACACCTGAGATTTATTCGCCATCTGGAACAGCAGCGCATGGAAGGAATTATCCAGCTCCATCACCATCTCGGTATACACCTGGCCATCCTGCTGGTAAAACTGCTGCAGCCGCAGGTTTTCCTGCAGTTTATGCAGTTCCGGGGCATCGGTTTTTCCACAGCACAGTTCCACCACTGCACACTCCAGCACCTGCCGCATAAAGCGAGCTTCCTCTACTAAGTCCGCATCAATCAGCGAGATGCTGCTGCCACGCTGCGGGTAAATTTCTACAATTTTAGCTTTTGACAGTTCAATCAATGCCTCACGTACCGGCGTGCGGGAAAGTCCCATCTCTGCTGCAAGCTCATTTTCGCTTACCATACTGCCCGGCACAAGTTCCAACCGTATGATACTATCCTTTATTGTACGCAGGGCATAATCCCGGCCTGTTTCTCTGGGAAGCCGTTCCGTTAAACGCATAATTTTTTCTCCTGTTTGCGAGCGCCATTAGGCAAATTCCACATCTATATCTCTATTTTATACTTCCACTGTATCATGGAATACGCATTGCAGTCAACTAGTATGCTAGTATAAGCGCTCTGTTTTTGTAGTTATAGTATGAAATATGCCGAAATCCCCTTGTACAAAAATCAATGCTTTGCTACACTAGCATTAGTATATGTATTATCATTTTAGCCTCACATCGTTTTTTTGTAGCATATAGTTGTTTTACTATTTTTGATGTTCTTATTCAAGAACAATTTTTCTGTATCCCTTATTAAAAGAGGCATCATTTCCTGTTTTATGCCTATATTATTCATATTTTTTTAAATTTTTTAAGATTCTCTTATATTTATCCTTGTCTTCTAGTATACTAGCTATTATAATACTAATCGTACCTTTCAGCTTTATGCTGATAAAATAGATTCCTTGGTACACTTTTAATTTAGGAGGAACTTGTTATGAATGATGTTCTGAACAGAGTTTACGAAATCGGTATTATTCCTGTTATCGCTTTCAACAGCGTTGACGAGGCACTGCCCCTGTGCAAGGCTCTGGCTGACGGCGGCCTGCCTGCTGCCGAGGTCACCTTCCGCACTGCATGCGCAGAGGAATGCATCCGCAAGATTCATGAAGAAATGCCCGAAATGCTGCTGGGCGCTGGCACCGTGCTGACCAAGGAGCAGGCTGACCGCGCTATGGCTGCTGGTGCTTCCTTCATCGTTGCTCCCGGCTTTGACCCTGCTGTTGTCCAGCACGTCATCGACAAGGGCGGCATTGCAATGCCCGGCACTGCTTCTGCTGGCGAAATGCAGCAGGCTATGAACATGGGCTGCGATGCTCTGAAGTTCTTCCCTGCTGAGGCAAACGGCGGCGTGGGCATGCTGAAGAACATCGGCGCTGCACTGAAGGGTGCAAAGTGGATGTGCACCGGCGGCGTAAACGCTAAAAACGTTAACGACTACCTGGGCTACGACCAGATTTTTGCTGTTGGCGGCACTTGGATGTGCAAGTCCGACGTTATCAAGGCTCACGACTGGGAAAAGATTACCGCTATGAGCAAGGAAGCTGTCGACGTTATGCTGGGCCTGGAGCTGGGCCACATCGGCATCAACAGCGAAAACGAAGCTGAGGCTATGGCTACTGCTAACCTGCTGGCAAGCCTGCTGAGCAAGAAGGTTGCTGTTGGCAACTCCAGCATCTTTGTTGGCAACAAGGAGTTCGAAATCATGAAGTCCAACGGCCGTGGCAAGAACGGTCACATTGCAATCAAGTGCAACAACGTTGACCGCGCTGTTTACCACCTGAGCCGCCGTGGCGTTAAGTTCGACCTGAGCAGCATGGTTAACAAGAACGGCAAGAACATTGCTTGCTACCTGGCTGATGAAGTCGGCGGCTTTGCAATTCACCTGGTTCAGAAGTAATTCGTTTACTTTGATATAATAAAAAGGAGTTTACCACTATGGCAAAGAAAGTTGTTACCTTTGGCGAACTGATGATTCGTCTGCAGCCCTATAACTACGAGCGTTTTGTTCAGGCTGATCACCTGGAGTTCACCTTCGGCGGTGGCGAAGCAAACGTTGCTGTTTCCTTGGCTAACTACGGCATGGACGCATACTTTGTTACTAAGCTGCCCGCACACGCAATCGGTCAGGCAGCTGTCAACAGCCTGCGCCGTTACGGCGTTAACACCAGCATGATCACCCGTGGCGGCGACCGTGTTGGCATCTACTTCAACGAGAAGGGTGCTTCTCAGCGTCCTTCCGTCTGCATCTACGACCGCGCTCACTCTGCTATCCAGGAAGCTCAGACCTCTGACTTCAACTGGGACGAGATCTTCGAGGGCGTTGAGTGGTTCCACTTCACCGGCATCACCCCGGCTCTGGGCGCAAACGTGGTTGAGATCTGCAAGGAGGCCTGCAAGGCTGCTAAGGCTCACGGCTGCAAGATCAGCTGCGACCTGAACTACCGCGGCAAGCTGTGGACCCGTGAAGAGGCTCGCGCTGCTATGACCGAGCTGTGCCAGTACGTTGACGTCTGCATCTCCAACGAGGAGGACGCTAAGGACGTGTTCGGCATCGAGGCTGAGGCTACCGACATCACCGCCGGTGAGATCAACCGTGAGGGCTACAAGAGCGTTGCTAAGCAGCTGGCTGACAAGTTCGGCTTTGAGAAGGTTGCTATCACCCTGCGTGAGAGCAAGAGCGCTTTCGACAACGACTGGAGCGCTATGCTGTACGACGTTGCTTCTAACGAGTACTGCTTCTCCAAGAAGTATCACCTGCACATCATCGACCGCATCGGCGGCGGTGACTCCTTCGGCGGCGGCCTGATCTACGCTCTGCTGAGCGGCAAGGACACCCAGGCAGCTGTTGAGTTCGCTGTTGCTGCTTCTGCTCTGAAGCACAGCATCGAGGGCGACTACAACTTTGCTACCATCGCTGAAGTTGAGAAGCTGGCTGGCGGCGACGGTTCCGGCCGTGTGCAGCGCTAAGCTGATTTAACTGCACATAATCCATACTTCAAAATAACTACTAACCGTACTTAAAGAGGAGTATGTGATACAGAAAGCCGCACGTTTTTTGACGTGCGGCTTTTTCTATTTGCGAAAACACTGCATAAAAGCCTTTATAGATAAAGTTTTTCTGTTGAAGTCCGAAACCTCTAAGCACCTGCACCACATCGATTATCACTGCCGCTTCTTCCCAAAAGAGACTTATGAAGCCCAGAGCTGAGCGTATCCAACATTTACTAAAGCGTTGGAAATGACTATCGACACCCCCATGTACCGTCGGTTCAATCCGGAGCTGCACTGCTCGCTGCTTTGGTTTATAATTGATTAACAGAAAAATACAGCTATAAAAACGGATACAGTAATGCCATTTACCTGCATGGCATAACTGTATCCGTTTTATTCTTGTACAATAGATTCTGCCGATTATACAGCATTTCGTGAATTTGTTCACATAGTACAAAATCTATTGTCATTTCATTTTGTTTTTGGTATACTTTATACGGAATTTCTATTCCGTATAAAACACACTGATTTGAAAGGATGGTATCTACTATGGGTTTTTTGACTGGTAAAACTGCTATTATCACTGGTGCGGGTCGTGCTGTTTTAAGCGATGGAAGCTGCGGCTCTATTGGTTATGGCATCGCAACCGCCTACGCAAAAGAAGGTGCCAACCTTGTTATTACAGGCCGCAACGTGAAAAAGCTGGAAGCAGCAAAGGAAGAGCTGGAGCGCCTGTACGGTATCCGTGTACTGCCTGTTCAGGCTGATGTAAGCAGCGGCTCGGATAATGAAGCTGTTGTACAAAATGTCGTAAAGCAGGCTGTTGAAACCTTCGGCGGCATTGACGTTTTGATTAACAACGCACAGGCCTCGGCTTCCGGTGTTCCTTTGGCTACCCACACCACCGAGCAGTTTGATTTGGCTTTGTACTCTGGTTTATATGCAGCCTTTTATTATATGAAAGCCTGCTATCCTTACTTAAAGGAGAGCAAGGGCAGCGTTATCAACTTTGCTTCCGGCGCAGGCCTGTTTGGTAAATATGGTCAGTGTGCTTATGCCGCTGCTAAGGAAGGTATCCGTGGTTTAAGCCGTGTTGCCGCTACCGAGTGGGGCCCCGATGGCATCAATGTAAATGTGATTTGCCCCATCGCTTGGACTGCCCAGTTGGAAAACTTTAAGAACGCTTATCCCGAAGCTTACAAGGCAAATGTAAATATGCCGCCCATGGGCCACTATGGCGACCCCGAAAAGGAAATTGGCCGTGTTTGCGTGCAGCTTGCCCATCCGGACTTTAAGTATCTGACCGGCGAAACCCTAACGCTGGAAGGCGGCTTGGGCCTGCGTCCGTAATGTTATTTTATCCCCCGGCATCTCCCCGCCGGGGGATTTTTTATAAGAGTATATCCACTTGTTAAAGGAGCTTACTATGCAACTACTCACCAAGGCCAGCTACTCTGATGCTGTTACCCCGCTGGAAGCAGAAAACCTGCATATCGCCTATCTGGCAGCCTGCGAGGGTATGGTGCTATTAAAAAACGAAGGTGTCCTGCCTTTACAAAGCAAAACCGTAGCGCTGTATGGTGCAGGCGGCTCTATGACCATTAAAGGCGGTACCGGTTCCGGCGAAGTAAACGAGCGCCACAGCGTCAGCATTTTAGAAGGACTGGAAAGGCGAGGTTTCACCATCACAACACACGACTGGCTCCATACATTTGAGCAAGCCTATCACGATGGTTTAGCGGCCTTTAACAAGGAACGAAAGCGTGCACTTTTCACCTCTGGTGCAAAGTCCGTTATGGAGCTAATGACTGCCGGTTATCAATCGCCGGAAGAAGCCGCCATTATTCCGGACACTACTACCGACACTTGTATTTACGTGGTACGCCGTCAGGCCGGTGAAGGTGCAGACCGGCGCTTAAAGCCCGGTGATTATCTGCTGACCCAGCGTGAACTGGATAACATTCGCATTTGTGCAGAACAGTATAAATATTTTGTACTGGTTATCAATTGTGGTTCCGGCATGGATTTATCCAGTTTGGACGACATCCCCGGTATTGGGGCCATTTTGTATTTTTGTCAGCTTGGTACGCAGGGTGGCCTAGCCTTTGCCGATGTTGTAAGCGGCACTGTATCCCCCAGCGGCAAACTGGCCGATACTTGGGCAAAGCAATACAGCGATATTCCATTTGGTAACGAATACAGCTACTGCAATGGCAACTTGGATAACGAATACTATAAAGAGGGTATCTACGTAGGCTACCGCTATTTCGACAGCTTTTCCATTGTGCCGCGCTATCCCTTTGGGTATGGTCTGAGTTACACCGATTTTTCCATCACGTTTGATAAGGTTTCGCTGGATGGAACCGAGGCTGTTGTACAGGCTGCCGTCCGCAATGTTGGCAGTACCTTCTCCGGTAAAGAGGTTGTTCAGCTTTATGCCAGTGCTCCCGAAACCGACCTCGACAAGGAATATCAGCGTCTGGTTGCATTTGCCAAAACGGATGTGCTGGCCCCCGGCGCCTGCCAAACAGTAACGCTTTCTTTCCCTCTGGATGCACTTTCCAGCTACCGTGAGGCAGATGCCTGTACGGTTTTGGAGCCGGGTAATTATCTGCTGCGTCTGGGCAGCCATAGCCGCAATACTACCCCTGTGGCACTTTTAACCTTATCGCAGGAAGTTATCCTCTCCCGTCACGAAAATCTTTTTGCATTGCAGCAGCCAATGGAGGTTTTGCACGCCCCCACCCGCACTGCGGAGCAAATCCCCAGTACGATTTCCTGCCTTGCCATCGACCCTGCAATCTTTAAGACCATCACATACAAATACGAAACCCCTGCCGAATGTGATGACCCTCGGGTACAAAAGCTGATGCAGTCTTTTACCATTGATGAGATGATTGACCTTGTGGTAGGCATTGGTATGTTTGGCGGTAAAACCCGTTTTACCCTGCCCGGCGCTGTCGGCAACACTACCTCTCAGTTTTGGGACCGTGGCCTTGCCAATGCCACTTTATGTGACGGCCCTGCCGGTTTGCGCATTCAAAAGCGCTCTACCGTTACCAAAAAAGGCAAAGTAAAAGCGGTAGATTTGGTGCTGTCGTTACTGGAGATTTTACCCAATTTTGTACAGTCCATGATGCGTGGCGACCCCACAAAAGACCCAGTGATTTATCAGTTTACCACCGCATTCCCGGTAGCAACCGCTTTGGCACAAACATGGAATATCAACCTGCTGTATCAGGTAGGCTCTGCCGTTAATGCGGAAATGGAACGGTACGGCTGTACATACTGGCTTGCTCCCGCTGTAAACATTCACCGTAATCCGCTATGCGGACGCAACTTTGAGTATTTTTCTGAGGACCCGCTGCTGGTCGGCAGAATGGCAACGGCTATTACGCAGGGCGTACAGCAGAAGCCCGGTTATTACGTTACCGTAAAACACTTTGCCTGCAATAATCAAGAGGACAACCGTGTGCTTGTTTCCAGCAACGTAACCGAGCGTGCGATGCGTGAAATTTATCTTCGTGCTTTTGAGCTGCCTGTACGAGTGGGGCACGCAAAAGGAATTATGACCTCTTACAACAAAGTAAACGGCACGTATTCCCCTAACAGCCACGACCTTTGCACAAAGGTACTGCGTAACGAGTGGGGCTTTGACGGTGTTGTAATGACCGACTGGTTCTCCACAACAAAGGGGCGTGCTGATAGCGCATTGGCGATGTCTGCCGGCAACGATTTGATTATGCCCGGCGGAAAAAGTTATAAAAGGGAAATTCGCAACGGACTGCGCAGCGGCTTGATTCAGGAGGCCGACATCCGCCGTTGCTGTGCGAATGTTATCCATGCGATTTTAGATAGTGCTATCCAAAAAGAATATATCGGTTAATCGGCCGTAATGCTGCTGTCTGTGCACAGCACCTAATAGTTAAAACAAAAGAGCGATGCTCCCCTATTGTACTAGGGAACATCGCTCTTTTCATTTTACAAATATTGAATCACTCTTGTCCTGAGATGGATTGGGTTCAAATATTATTTGCAACATCGTATGCAGTACGAATTGCACTGCCGATATTTGCCGTACGCTCACCGGAGCAGTCGCCTGCATAGTATACGGGTGTTGTAACACCTGCTACATCAAAGGTATTCTTCTTGGAGCCAACTGCCATAACCACATAATCGCAGGGAATGGTCACGTCCGTATTATTTGCGGTATCCGTAGCCAAAATAGCCTTGCCGTCTTCTGCAATGCTGTTTACCTTGGTGTTAACATACTGCTTTACGCCGCCCTGCTCAAAGTCTTTCAGGATAATGGGCAGAATGGTAGAAGATTCACCGCTGGCAACCTTATCCATCATTTCCACGATGGAAACTTTGCAGCCCTTCTCCAGCAGATGCTCTGCCGTTTCGGTACCAACCAAGCCGCCGCCAATCACTGCACAATTGCCGCTTACATTGACCTTACCTGCCAATACGTCCCAAGCCGAAACTACATTGTCACGGTCTGCACCGGGGATAGGCAGCATAACATTATGTGCGCCTACTGCTACAACTACAGCGTCTGCTGCGTTCATATCCGCTACAGTGCAAGCTGTGCCCAGCTTCATATTTACATTTAATGCGGGCAGAATTGCCTTGTAGTAATCTACCGAGCGCAAAATTTCGGACTTGCGGGGAGGAACCGCAGCCAGATGAATCTGTCCGCCGATTTCCTTAGCGGTATCGTATACCGTAACTGCATAGCCACGCAGCGCCGCTACACGAGCAGCCTCCAAACCGGCAATACCTGCACCTACAACAACTACCTGCTTTTTGCCGTCGCCCGGCTTGATAAATACCTTGCCTTCGTTGCCGTTTTCTGCATTCAAAATGCAGGAAACAGGCTGGCTGATGGAAATAGCATCCACACAGCCCTTATTGCAGTTCAGGCAGGCACGAATAGGCTCATCCTTTGCCACCTTGTTTGCAATATCCGGGTCACACAGCAGGCTGCGGCCATACGCAATAATATCTGCCTGGCCATTCTTCAAAATTTCTTCGCCGGCTTCTACAGTAACTACACGGCCAACCGTTGCTACAGGAATGGAAACCAGCTTTTTAGCCTGCTCTGCTACGTGCAGGGTCCAGTTGTACGGTACAGTACCCATAGGCGGAATGGTATCGCCCATGTTGCCGGTGTGGTTTGCCTGTGCAACCTGAATCATATCAACACCGGCTGCTTCCAGCATCTTGGTAAATTCCAGTGCTTCTTCCTCAATCAGGCCGCCCTTACCACGCAGTGTGCCGTCCGCATTACGGGTAACAACAGGCAGCTTGTACTCCACCATCATTTCAGGTGCAGCTTCCTTGATAGCAGCAACTACTTCCAAAGCAAACCGCACACGGTTTTCAAAGCTGCCGCCGTATGCATCCGTACGCTGATTTAACACCGTAGAGCACAAAGAGCCAACCAAGCGGTCGCCATGTACCTCAATCGCATCTACGCCGGCCTGCTGTGCACGCTTTGCACATGCTGCAATTGCCATCTTAATATCATGCAGCTGCTCAGGGGTGGCTTCATTTACAAAGTGCAGCATATCATGGTGCAGCTTTGCAAAAGCTTCCTTGCGCAGGCGTCCGCTTTCTTCCATCTTGGAAGCAAAGGTATCCATATCCCCCTGTGCCTTGGCAGCCTCTGCCTGTTTTGCAGCTGCAAACGAAGCGTTAATCATGCGGCCCATGCCCTGCACATCGTATTCCGGGTGGAACACCTGCAAAGCCAGCTTGCAATTATATTCGTGCAATGCATCTGCCAACTTGCGGAAAGTAGGAATCTGGCGGTCATCGCACAATTTAGGGGTAGGTGTTGCGGTATTAACCGGGGCAACGTCACCTACGACTACATACGAAACGCCGCCCTTTGCCAACCGCTGGTAAAAGTTCAAACTACGAGGGCCAATCGAACCATCACGCTCCTCATAGCCGGTAGTCAGCGGCGGAAACATGACACGGTTTTTCAAAACAAGATTACCCACTTTAATGGGCTGTAGTAATAAAGACTCTTTAGACATGTTTATCTTCCTTTCTTCTGAATCTTATTCAACAGCATAAACAACTGCTCGCACTCAGCCTCTGTAATGGAACTCAGCTTTTTTGAATCCCACTGCCACAACAATTCATGGCTAAGCTCAAAAATTTCGTCACCTTTTTCGGTTGCATACAACAACGTTGCACGTCCATCTGTTGGATGTGGAAGCCGCTTGAAAAATCCATCCTCCACTAACTTATGAATGGAACGCAGCACGTACGCACGGTCCAGCTCCAAGTCACGTGTAATTTGTGCCGGTGTACATCCCGGATGCACGCACACATACAAGATGAAATACATTAAACCAACCGACAAACCTTTTTTGCGCAGTTCCTCGCCGCAAAAGACTGTAAAGTCACGATGCAACTGCCCAATATAATAAGAAAGCTTTGCTTCTCGCATGTTTTCCCCTCCTTGCAACCCTATTACAGCACAAAAGGTAGACTTTGTCACCTTAATTGTGATTTTTTTACATATTCTTCACATTTGGCTTTTCTCACGCTTTTTGGCAGTGCTTGATTTTGTATGTAGATACAGGTATACTATCAAGGTAAACTTATAAAAATACCTGTCTTTGTAGCTCAGTTGGATAGAGCATTCGCCTCCTAAGCGGCAGTCTGTTCGAGTCCTGCGAAGCCTTAAAATTGAATAATTCTTGTATATGCCCCCGTAGCTCAGTTGGATAGAGCGGTCGCCTCCTAAGCGACAGGCCACTGGTTCGAACCCAGCCGGGGGTGCCAAAATAACCGCTGTAAGTCGTTTTTCGATGGTTTACAGCGGTTTTTGTTATCATTTTCTTCAAGTGCCCATATTGCAGTACCGAAAGAATTTTATACATTTTCCGCTGTATGCTTGCTAATTGGATTTGAACGAATTTCAGACTTTTGCTAAGAAAAATCGCATTCTTGCTAATCGGAATTTTCAGGTCTATCTGCCACCCGGTGCCGCTCCAAGCAGGGCGGCCAGAGTATTTGCCAGCTCTGGTGACTTACGAAGCTGCTCCACAAGGCTTTCCAGATCCAAAGTAGAAGGTACTGCTGCCTTCGGTTCTTCCGGTGGATGCACATTCCGCAGGTCGGGATTGGAATAGAAGGAGCTTTCAAACTTCTGTGCGTTGATCTTACGATCCTCGTCCAGAATGTGGGCATACACATTGGTGATCATGTCGATCTCCGCATGACCTGTATCGCCCTGAGTGGCCTTCAGATCGCCGTGGTTCAGTTTCAGCTTGTAGGTAGTACTGGAATGCCGGAGAGAATGAAAGACGACTCTGGGCAGCCCTGCCTTCTCACGCAGCTTCTCAAACTCCTTCAGGATGATACGATCCTCACAGGGGCGGCCATTGGGCAGCGCCACCACCAAGTCATAATCCTGATATTCGTCACCGAGAAAGCCTTTCAGCTCCTCCTGAGACTTTTTCCACTCCCGCAGAATGTATGCCAGTGTTTTGGGCAGCCACACCTTGCGGATACTGGAATCGGTCTTCGGCTTTTTCAGAATGACTCTGGTACTGGTATTGGGAAACAAGGGTGAGAATATATGGTAAATATCCTTCTCTCCCAGCATATCAATGGCTCGTTTGGATGCCCGTGTCAGCTCCTTGTCGATGTAGACAAAGGCGTTGTCATTGGCAATATCCTCATCTGAGATATGAACATTGTTCCAAGTCAGCCCCAAGATCTCCCCCATCCGCAGGGAACAGGCAAACGACAGGTTCATGGCTACATAGAGCTTGCTGTCCGTACACTGATCCAGTGCGGTTCGGATGGTGTTGGCATCCCAGATATCCCGTTTCTTGTATTCGGTCTTAGGCAGCACCACATTATCAAACGGATTCTTTGCAATCAGTTCCCATCGAACTGCCTGCTTGAATGCACAGCGAAGCAGCTTGATGATCTTCTCGATGGTCGGGTTTGTTACATACTCCGTTTTGGGTTTACGGGTTCTGGTCGCCACCGAAGGGGTTTTCTGCAAAGTCTGAATGTACTTGTCCACGACTCGTGGTGTGACCTCCTGCACCTTCATCTCCCCGATAATTGGATTGATATAGTTGGCAATCAGAGAATTCTGATTGTCATAGGAGGATACACCCCAACGCTTTTCCCCATAAAGGGAAACAAAGTCCGATAAAAATTCCGCAATGGTTTGGTTTGTCGGTGGGAGAAAGGTTCCTGTGAACTGCTGATTCTCCACTTCCGCCTTGCGCTTCAAAGCCTCCTGATAAGAAGTGCGGGTCTCCCACTTCTGTCTGGTTTCACCGTTCTCGTCCGTATAATTGTAGACGATCGAATAATTCTTTTTGCGTTTAATGATGGATGCCATAACAAATCTTCCTTTCTCATGTCAAAGATCAAGCGACTCCAGCCACTCGTCAAATGACCGCTTGGAAATCCGTATGGCGTTGCCAATTCGCACGATTTTAAAGTGACCTTCCTTCACGAGAATATAAGCAGAGGTTCGTCCAATGCCCAGGATTT
>JAHHRL010000009.1 GCA_020025825.1 Faecalibacterium sp.
TGTCCTTCCAGTATGAGGGAGGAGTAACGGGCAGGATGATGCTCTTTCAAAAAGCGCCGGTGCAGCCGACCATATTTGCCAAGCTGATACTCCTCCTGCTCCGGAAGCTCAATATTCGGGATGCGATAATCGCCCTCCCAGCGGTATGTACCGCCCATTTCTTCAAAGATAGATTTCATAGCGACCTCCTTTGTGTAGTCCTTTTTCAGCCGTCATTCAGGTATTTTGACTCCTATAACTGCTGTTCCATTCACCACAAATGAGCCGCAGTCATATGTATTCGGTGGCAGAAACCACCCTTTACATATTAGCTCTTGGTACTGGCCAAAAATCAAATCAGATATGAGTATCCCACATACCGCAGAAGCTATCGATGGGGTCAACACCGGTGAAGGCTTCCTTGCCGGTCAACAGCTTATCTACCAAAGCGTCCATAGTCTGGGGCTTGGAGTCGTAAGCGTTGATATAGGTGCGCAGAGTGGGAACATCAGCCAGCATGGTAGGAGCGTTGACGCTGATACCGATGGTGGTAACGTCGTGTACGTACCAGGGAATCTCGCCGCCGCCCTTGGTCATGCCAAAGCTGGGACGACCCATGTTTACGTCAAACAGGGTGATAACCAGGTCCTGCTGAGCCTTAAAGTCGGCCAAAGCAATCTTGCCTGCGTGGTATACATCCATGATATTCAAGGGCTTGCCCTCAGCGGTCAGGCGCTTAGCCTTATCCAGCGGAGTTTCGAAAACAAAAGCGTCAAAGCCCTTTTCGCACAGCTTGTTGCACAGGATTTGTGCAGGAGTGGGACGGCTGGGTGCACCGGCCATAGCCATTTCCATTACACGGTCCATAGAGTTCTGGCTGCCCGTAACATATACAATCATAACTTTCTTGTATTTTTCGGGGGTGATGGGCAGAACACCTTCGTCCTTGTATTTTACCAAGGTGATGGAATCACGAGAAATAGCAGCAGACATATCCTTGTATTCCTGCTTGCCGACAGTTTCCTTCAGCACTTCGGCAGAGGGAACCAGCTCGTCCAGAGACTTCTTGTTCAGGCCCAGTTTTGCCTTCAGGCCCAGAATACGGGTCAAAGCCTCGGTCATGCGGGCCTCGCTGATTTTACCGGTGCGGTAAGCGTTCAGCATAATATTAAAGTCTTCCTCAGGGTCATTGAAGAACAGGTACATATCGCAGCCTGCGTTGATGGCAGCAACAACCATTTCCTCATGAGGCAGGCGGTTGGTCATGCCAACCATGTGAGAAGCATCGGTAACAACCATGCCGTTAAAGCCCAGCTCATCACGCAGCAGGCCGGTCATGATTTCGGGGCACATGGTTGCGGGCATCATCTCGTCATCGGTGATACCGGGCTTTACTGCACGCATATACTCGGGCATCATGATGTGACCACCCATGATGCCGTCCAAGCCGCCATCAATCAGGGTCTTGTAAACCTTGCCGTAGGTTTCCATCCAGTGCTCTTTGGTAAAGCTGTTGACGTTGCAGCTCAGGTGTGCATCACGGAAGTCCTGACCATTGCCGGGGAAGTGCTTAGCAACGCTTGCAAAGCCGGGCACAGCGTGTACGCCGTCCATATATGCCTTGCTCATAGCAGCAACACGGTCTACGTCGCCGCCGAAAGCGCGCATCACAATTTCGGTGTTCTGCCAGTTGTAGTGAATATCACATACCGGAGCAAAAGCCATGTTGTTGCCCATGGCAGCAGCTTCTTCGTTGCCCATACGAGCCATTTCGTAAGCGTACTTGGGGTCGTTGGTAGCACCAATCTTAATGCCGTTGCCGATGTAAGTACCGTCAACGCCGGTGCCATTGCCGCCGCTTTCGGTGTTGCAGGCAACAAACAGGGGAATCTTAGCGTGTTCCTGCAATACCTTTACCTGATGCTGAACCTGTGCGCAGGGGATACCATTGTAACGGTAGCCGCCGATATGGAATTTTTCCAGCTGCTTTTGCAGGTCTGCGTCCTCGGCCTTTGCGCCGTGGTCGAAAAATAATTGGCCGACCTTTTCTTCGTCGGTCATGCTAGCAATTGTCTGCTGAACCCAAGCGATGTCTTCGTCAGACAGATAGTAGGGCTTTGCTTTCAAATCTACCATGATGTTGAATCTCCTTTATTGTAATAGGTGATAAATTGCTGATTCTGCCCAAGCATAGCAAACGTAAAATACGATGTTACAACCTGAACAGTTATTGGCCACAATCCATACGAAGTGAACCAATAAAAGACATATCTTCACACAAGGCATTATATCGTATTTTGTACCATAAATCCAGCAAATGAGAAAATTCTACAGGAAAAGTACGTGGAAATGCTAAAAGAAAACCTCGTTTTTTATTTGTCGATTGGTAAAATGCACAAAAAGGTGCGGCTGGCCTTTATATTTTGCGCTTGATGCGCTGGCTTTCTTTTAAGGTATGTGCTATGCTGTTTTACAGAGGAATATTTTACGGTAAAATAATAAAATTTGCGAAAAAAGTAAAGTGAGGAAGGACAATGGAAAAGCAAGCCAATGTATTTCAAAAACCGGTGGTTATGATTAGCTTGGCACTGTTATGTACTGCGTTATGGGGCAGTGCAAGTCCGGCGATTAAGGTTAGCTACGAGCTGTTTCGCATTGATGCAGGAGATTTTTTTAGCAAGTGTTTGATTGCGGGAGTACGCTTTTTTATTGCAGGCGTAGTTGTGATTTTATTTGAAATGGCTTGCAATAAAAAGGTAATGATGCCGCCATTGCGGGAAATGCCGGGGCTATTGGGGCTTGGGCTGGTGCAAACCTCTTTACAGTATATATTGTTCTACACGGGTTTAGCCTATACGACCGGAGCTCGTGGTGCATTGTTTTCTTCTTTAGACGGCTTTTTTATTGTGCTGATTTCGCCCCTTATCATACAAGGACAAAAGTTGACACCCAGTAAGTTGTTTGGGTGTGTGCTGGGCTTTTTAGGATTGGTTTTAACCAGCGCAGGAACAAACCTGACACAGCTGGCAGGCTTTTCTTTATTGGGCGACGGTGCGGTAGCAATGTCTTCGCTGTGTTTTGCGTTAAGCTTCTTCTATGCGAAAAAGCTGATGGAACGTATGTCGGCGCAAACAGTGACAGGCTGGCAAATGGTGTTGGGCGCAATTGTACTGATTGTAGTAGGGCTTGCAGGCGGCGGAAAAATGTACATGGGTGGCGGAGCAAAAGCAATTTTGCTGCTTGCATATCTGTGCCTGCTTTCTTCGGTAGCATATACGCTATGGAGCGTGCTGATGAAGAATAACCCGGTAAATAAGGTTTCTATTCTAAAATTGTTTACACCTATTTTCGGCGCGTTGATTTCATCTTTTGTATTGCAGGAAACACCTTTTACGTTTACAAACATAATAGCACTGCTGCTGGTTTGTACGGGTATTTGGCTGATTAACCGGGAAGCGTGAAGCACTTATAATCCGTGCAGAAAGATAGAATTGCATAAAAGGCCGGATATGGAAAGAAAAAGCATACCCGGCCTTTTATTTTCATACGATTAAAACGAAAAAATTTGTAGGTGCGTATATTCAACGATAACGGAGAGTATGTGATAAAAGAGCATCAAAAAAATATTGAAAAGATGCTTGACAAATCGCAGAGAGTGCGATAATATAAGTAAGGGTTAGCTAGAGCTAACCTTTTTAAAGCCCCTGATGTTAGCGTGAACTAACTATCGTGAGTAACAGGTGTTTGCTCAACATTATATAACTGGAATCGGGTGAGATTATGAACTTGACAAATGCAGTAGAAGGCAAGGAGTATATCGTTCAGGATATCGATACAGATGACGAAGAACTAAATGCTTTTTTGTTCTCGCTGGGCTGTTACAGTGGTGAGCCGATTACGGTTGTTTCTCATTGGAATGGCAGTTGTGTGGTTTCGATTAAAGATGGCCGATACAACATCGACAATCATCTGGCAGAAACGATTTTGATTTCTGAATAAAGTTTAGGTCCAACCTGCCTCTACAAGCTGCAGGTTGGACAAGTTCAGAAAAGCCTATATGCTACGTTATATTAGGCGGGCAGCCGCCTATTATTTTTGCTCTATGGTTAGCTATAACTAACCATGGGGTGGTGGAAGTAAAAAAGAAACAGCTACAGTATTAGGAGGAGTGCATTATGAGAATTGCGTTGGCGGGCAATCCCAATAGTGGTAAAACGACAATGTATAATGCCCTGACAGGCCGCAACGAACGTGTCGGCAACTGGGCAGGTGTTACAGTTGAAAAGAAAGAGCATGCTATTAAAAAGAACTTTTATGATGGCAGCCAGGAATTGATTGCGGTCGATTTGCCGGGTGCTTATTCCATGTCACCTTTTACTTCGGAAGAAAGCATTACAAGCTCTTATGTTAAAAATGAAAATCCTGATGCAATTATCAACATCGTGGATGCAACAAACCTGAGCCGCAGCTTGTTCTTTACAACACAGCTGCTGGAACTGGGCATTCCCGTTGTAGTTGCCTTGAACAAAACCGATATCAACGAAAAGAAGGAAACCAAAATCAATACTGAGCTGCTCTCTCAGAAATTGGGTTGTCCTGTTATCGAGACCATTTCTACCTCGGCTACCGGTCTGGAAAAGGTAGTGCAGGCTGCGGCTGCACAGTACGGCAAGGACCAGAAAGCACCTTACGTGCAGGGCGATATTGACCTGAGCAGCAAGCAGGCTGTTGTAGAGGCAGATAAAAAGCGTTTTGATTTTGTAAATGGCATCGTTGCTAAGGTAGAAAGCCGTAAGGTTTTGACCAAGGAGAAAAACAAGCAGGACAAAATCGACGCAATTCTGACAAACCGCTGGCTGGGCATTCCCATTTTCGCAGTGGTAATGTTCTTTGTGTTTGACATTTCTCAGTCTACAGTTGGCCCTTGGCTGGCAGATACACTGGTTGGCTGGATTGAAACATTCCAGGCATGGGTAGGCGAGATGGTATCCGGTGCTTCTCCGTTGCTGCAGGCAATTCTGGTTGATGGCATCATCGGCGGCGTAGGTGCTGTTGTTGGCTTCCTGCCGCTGGTTATGGTAATGTACTTCCTGATTGCTTTGCTGGAAGACTGCGGCTACATGGCTCGTGTTTCTGTTGTGCTGGACCCCATCTTCAAGAAGGTTGGCCTGTCCGGTAAGTCCGTTATCCCCTTTGTTATCGGCACCGGCTGTGCAATCCCCGGCATTATGGCATGCCGCACCATCCGTAACGAGCGTGAGCGCCGTGCAACTGCTATGCTGACTCCGTTTATGCCCTGTGGTGCTAAGCTTCCTGTTATTGCATTGTTTGCAGGCGTGTTCTTCTCCGAGGCTTCTTGGGTTGGCACTTTGATGTACTTCGTTGGTATTGTGCTGATTTTCTTTGGTGCTTTGCTGGTAAACAAGATTTCCGGTTATAAGAACCGTAAGTCCTTCTTCATCATGGAGCTGCCTGAGTATAAGGTTCCCTCTTTGAAGCGTGCATTCATTTCCATGTGTGGTCGTGGTTGGGCTTACATTGTTAAGGCTGGTACCATCATCCTGCTGTGCAACACCGCAGTTCAGCTGATGCAGAGCTTTACTTGGAGCTTCCAGCTGGTAGAAGAAGGCATGGAGAATACTTCTATCCTGGCTTCTATCGCTTCTCCCTTTGCTGTATTGCTGGTTCCTCTGGGCTTTGGCGTATGGCAGATGGCTGCAGCCTCCATTACTGGTTTTATCGCAAAGGAAAACGTTGTTGCTACTCTGGCAGTTTGCTACGGCATTACGAACTTCATCGATGTTGACGAGAACGCACTGGTTGGCGGTGCAACCGAAGTTGCTGCAATCTTTGGCCTGACCAAGGCTGCTGCACTGGCTTGCCTGATGTTTAACCTGTTTACACCTCCTTGCTTTGCAGCAATTGGTGCTATGCACTCCGAAATCAAGAACGGCAAGTGGCTGTTTGGCGGCATCATGCTGCAGTTGGGTACCGGTTATGTAGTTGCTTATCTGGTTTACCAGATTGGTACATTGATTACCGAGGGTACAGTTGGCAGCGGCTTCCTGCCTGGCTTAATCGCTGTGGCTGCCATCATCGGCATTGTTGCTTACCTGTGCGTGAATGCAGATAAGAAAGTCGAAAAAGAGTATGCGTTAGGTGGTAAGAAATAACCATGCTGGAAAACATCATTATTGTCCTTATATTGGTTGTCATTTTGGGCGGCGCAGCCTGGTATGTGTACAAATCCAAAAAGAGTGGTAAAAAGTGCATTGGCTGCCCGGACGGGTGCTCGTCGAAATCCGGCGGGTGCAGTTGCTGCTCAAATTGCGAACAAGACGATATGGACCAGTCGAATCAGTAAACTGTTTGGGAGGTGCAAGTGGTTGCACCTCCCAATCTTAAAATCCGTAATTAGCCTGAACTAACTTTTAGGAGGGTCGCAGTATGTCTGAGGAATTGATTATTCGGCATTGTTCACCAACGTTAGCAGGGATGAAAACAGGAAGCCTTTTTTCCTGTGCTTGTACCGAAAAACAAGAACTGGTGAAAGAAATTCGCAGCTTGAATAAACGATTAGTCCCCAAAGGACTGCGGGTTCTGCCTTTACGTGTTTGGAATAACCGTGCACTGATTTATGTGTATCGCCCCAGTGGATTGCAAAAAGATTTGGATGGAGAGCAGGCACGAAAACTGTTAGAACAGTATGGTTATCAGCCTGAACGAGCAGATGCTTGTATTATCCACTTGATTGACCGCTTGCAGTCCGCTGAGGAGTTTCCGCACGAAGTTGGTTTGTTTTTGGGATACCCGCCGGAAGATGTGTGTGAATTTATCCGCAATAAGGCGGGCAATCATAAATGTGTAGGCTGCTGGAAAGTATACGGTGACGAAGCGGCAGCACAAAAAACATTTGCTAAGTATAAAAAATGTACCGATGTTTACTGCTCTCAGTGGAAAAACGGAAAAAGCATTGAGCGCTTGACGGTAGCCGGGTGAAAAAGCTAAAGGAGATGCAGCCATGAAGAAGCGCAGATCTACGGAGGATTACTTGAAAACAATCTATATCCTGTCGCAGACAAAAGAGGTGCATGCGTGTCAGGTTGCGGAGCAATTGGGCTTGTCCCGCCCAACAGTGAGTGTGGCGCTGAAACGCCTAACAGAGGAAGGCTACCTCAACGTAGATGAAAGTAATGTTATTTGCTTGACTGAGCGAGGGGTACAGGATGCCTGTCGCATCTGTGAACGGTATCAAATACTAAAATCGTTTTTGATGCAGTTAGGGGTAGAGGAAGCTGTTGCAGTGGAAGACGCCTGCAAAATGGAACATGATATTGGAAACGAAAGTTATCAGGCGTTAAAGGAATTTGTGACGTAAAAGGATGCGGAATAAGGCAGGTATGGTGGCACTAAGCCATCTGTAAGCAATTTAATTTTTGGGAGTTCTATCGGTTATGATGATTAACAAGCGTCTCATAGAGACAGTAAAAGAAAGCAAAAAGTATGTGGCCGCAAATGTGGCGCTGCAGTGGGTGGGCTTGCTGACAAACATTACCATGATGACAGCAATTGCGCGCTTTTTGCAGCAGGTTTATAACAAAACAGCAGACAGCCATGCACTTTTGAACACTGTGCTGCTGGCTGTTGCGATGATTGTGGTACGATTTGTTTGTACAATGGCAGCGGGACACATGGGATATATGTCTTCCCGTGAAGTAAAACAAAAACTGCGTGAAATGATTTACCGTAAGCTGCTGCGCCTAGGCAACTCTTACCGTGAGCAAGTACAAACAAGCGAAATTGTACAGGTTACAACGGAAGGCGTTGAGCAGTTGGAAACCTATTTTGGTGCATACTTGCCGCAGTTTTTCTATGCGATGCTGGCACCGCTTACCTTGTTTGCTGTTATCAGTTTTGTAAACCTGCCTTCCGCAGTGGTGCTGCTGATTTGTGTACCGTTGATTCCTATTACGATTGCAGCTGTGCAGACATGGGCAAAAAAGCTGCTGGGCAAATACTGGGGAGAGTACACTGCTTTAGGCGATACCTTTTTGGAAAATTTGCAGGGCCTTACCACGCTGAAAATTTACCAGACGGATGGTTTTAAGCAGGACGAGATGAATGTACAGGCGGAGAAGTTCCGCAAAATCACCATGAAAGTGCTGACTATGCAGCTGAACTCCATTACCATTATGGATTTGATTGCATACGGCGGTGCTGCTTTGGGTGTTATTTTGGCTGTTACACAGTTCCGTGCAAATCGTGTAGACTTGGCAGGCTGCCTAATGATTTTGCTGTTGGCTGCGGACTTCTTCCTGCCGATGCGTCAGCTGGGCTCCTTCTTCCACATTGCTATGAATGGTATGGCTGCGTCGGATAAGATTTTCAAACTGCTGGATTTACCGGAGCCGGAACAAAAAACACAGCCTGTCCCGGCGGATTGCAGTATTCGCTGCGAGAATTTGAGCTTTGCTTATGAAGCAGACCGTGAGATTCTGCATGGTGTGAATATGGAATTCCCGCAGGGCGGCTTTACAGCTATCGTTGGCGAAAGTGGCTGCGGAAAATCCACCTTGGCTGCCATTTTGATGGGCAGAAATCGTGGCTATACCGGCAGCGTAACCGTTGGTGGAGTTCCGCTTTCGCAGATTTCGGAAGAAAGCCTGATGCAGCAGTTTACGTATGTTAGCCATCAAAGCTATCTGTTTAAGGGAACTGTACGTGAGAACCTGTTAATGGGTTGCCCCACTGCAACAGATGCTCAGCTTTGGGGTGCGCTGGAATGTGTTAATCTGGCAGATTTCCTGCGCAGTGAAAATGGCTTGGATACCAAGCTGACAGCAAAGGCATCCAACTTCTCCGGCGGACAGTGCCAGCGTTTGGCTCTGGCCAGAGCATTGCTGCATGATACGCCCGTTTATATTTTTGACGAGGCAACCTCCAATATTGATGTGGAGAGCGAAAATGATATGATGCGCCAGATTCGCCAGCTGGCAAAAACAAAGACGGTAATTTTGATTTCTCACCGTTTGGCAAACGTAGCAGATGCAGATAATACCTACGTTTTGGATGGCGGCAATATTGTGGAATCCGGTAAGCACGAGGCGCTGCTGGAACAGAACGGAGTATATACAAAACTATGGCATACCCAGCAGGAACTGGAAAATTACACGAAGGGAGCCGCACTATGAAACGAAACAATCTTCAGGTTATGATGCGGCTTATCGGTTTGGTAAAACCGCTTACCGGCTATATGTTGCTGGCCATTTTAATGGGTCTGGTTGGGCATCTGTGTGCAGCGTTTATCACAATTATGGGCGGCGTTGCTGTTTTGCAGCTGCTGGGCCTTTACAGCAAAATAACACTGGGCATTATCTTTACCTGCCTGATTCTGTTTGCTGTAGTTCGTGGATTTTTGCGCTATGCAGAGCAGTCCTGCAACCACTTTATCGCATTTAAGCTGCTGGCTTTACTGCGTGATAAGGTGTTTACTGCACTGCGCCGCTTGACCCCTGCAAAGCTGGAAGGCAAGGATAAGGGCAACTTAATCAGCATTATCACTTCGGACATTGAGCTGCTGGAAGTGTTCTATGCACATACAATCTCGCCTATTTGCATTGCTGCGCTGTTTACCGTTGTTATGGTGCTTTTCATTGGCTCCTATCATTGGGCACTGGGACTTTTGGCACTGGCGGCATACGTAACGGTTGGTGTGATTGTTCCGGTTATCACCTCCAAGATGAGTGGTGCTAACGGCATCAATTTCCGTACACAGTCCGGTGAGCTGGCTGGCTTTGTGCTGGACAGCCTGCGTGGCTTGCCCGAGATTTTGCAATACGGTCAGGGCGAAAAGCGTGTACAGCAAATGAACGAAATGACCGAGAACCTTTCCGTACAGGAAAAGCGTATGAAGCGTATGTCCAACGGAAATATCGCAGTTACCAACTTGGTGATTCTGGTGTTTGACATTGCAATGCTGTTTGCAGCCACACAGCTGTGCGAGTTTGAGGGTGTGCTGATTCCTACGTTGGCGCTGATGAGCTCTTTTGGTCCGGTGGTTGCACTGGCTGCTTTGGGCGCAACGCTGCAAAATACCTTTGCCGCAGGTAACCGTGTGCTGGATATTTTGGACGAAACACCTGTTGTAGAAGAAATTACCGGCAAGGAAGAAATTACCTTTGCGGGTGCACAGGCAAAGAATATTACCTTCTCCTATGGGGACGAAACCATTTTGACAGATTTGTCGGTGGAAATCCCGCAGAATGAAATTGTAGGTATTGTAGGTAAGAGCGGAAGCGGCAAGTCTACTTTGCTGAAGCTGTTTATGCGTTTCTGGCAGGTACAAAAGGGCGAAATTCGTATTTCCGGCCGCAGTGTGGATGACATCAATACAACCAATTTGCGCAACATGGAAAGCTTTGTTACGCAGGAAACCTACCTGTTTGATGATACGATTCGCAATAACCTGCGTGTTGCAAAATGGGACGCAACCGATGAAGAAATTGTTGCAGCCTGCAAAAAGGCTTCGGTGCATGAATTTATCCAGAAGCTGCCGCAGGGGTACGATACACAGGTTGGTGAGTTGGGAGATTCTCTTTCCGGCGGCGAACGTCAGCGTTTGGGTTTGGCAAGAGCTTTCCTGCATGACGCACCGTTCCTGCTGTTGGACGAGCCCACCAGCAATTTGGACAGCTTGAACGAAGCAGTTATCCTGAAGTCGCTGCATGAGGAATGTGAAGACAAGACAGTGGTGCTGGTATCGCACCGCAAATCTACTATGGGTATTGCAGACCGTGTTTACTCGGTAGAGCAGGGAAGGAATAGCTAATGGACGTACAGCAAAAGCGGGAACGGGAAAAAGAGGTAGTTTCGTTGATGATTGCCTTATACTGCCGCAAAAAGCATGGAGGCAAGCAGCTTTGCCCTGCGTGTGCGGAGCTGGATGCTTATGCGAGAATGCGCAGCGATAAGTGCCCGTTTATGGAAACAAAGACGTTTTGTTCCAACTGTAAAGTGCATTGCTATAAACCGGAAATGCGGGAGAAAATTAGAGAAGTAATGCGATTTTCCGGTCCACGTATGATTTTTCATCATCCGATTATGGCGATTCGTCATGTGATAGAGAGCAGAAAAGAAAAAAGACAACTGGAGAAGCAAGTATGAAAATGAAAAAAATGCTTTATGTTTTGGTAGGCTGTATTGGATTGGCTTTAGGTGCAATTGGTGCAGTATTGCCATTTCTGCCCACGTTCCCTTTTTTGATGCTGGCGGCTTACTGCTTTGCCAGAAGTTCCGAAAAACTGCATAATTGGTTTGTCGGAACAAAGCTGTATAAAGATAATCTGGAAGACTTTGTAGCCGGAAAAGGCATGACACGCAAGGTTAAAATCCGCATTATGGTAACGGTTACAATATTGATGGCAATCGGCTTTATTATGATGCGTGAGGTTTTGGTTGGTCGTATTGTGTTGGGCAGTGTTTGGCTCTTCCATATGGTGTACTTCTTGTTCGGTGTAAAAACAAACACCGATAAAGAATAAATTGTCCTTCCTCCCAAAGGAACAGGTGCCGCAGCTTGCGCATCTGTTCCTTTTTTTCTAATTTAGCATATTTCTAAAGATGGATATATTGTTATAGTAAAAAAGAACCGTGCTGTGGCCAGAGGCTGTCGCACGGTTCTTTTTTTGCAGGAAAATAAAAAATGCAGCAAGCCTATAAATAGGTTTGCTGCTTACAAGGGAAGGGGATGAAGGAATCAAGTATAGATACCCGGAAAGAGGGGTGGAAGTAAATAATGAACAGAGTTTTCCACTAAAAATAAAATATCGGTGGAAAACTGTGCCGCTTTACTTTCAATATAGGGAAGTAGGGAAGGGACGGGACTATACTTTTTTATATGAACTGCCCCAAAAAAAGGGCACAAAAAACCCCTGGACTATTGCCCAAGGGAATAATGGTTGCGGGGACAGGATTTGAACCTGCGACCTCCGGGTTATGAGCCCGACGAGCTACCAAGCTGCTCTACCCCGCGATATTGGCTCCCTTGCTCTCAAGGGAGCTTATTTAATATAGCGCAAACGGAATAGGTTGTCAAGCTTTTTTATAAAAATAGTTTTCTGGATTTATAAAACAAGGAAAAGTATGCAGTTGACTAATAAAATTAAATCCAGCTTTCTTCTGTTTCATGCTTTTTGGCACGTGTCATAAGGGCAAGAATCACCTGTCTGGGGTCTGCGTTTTGATACAAAACTTGGTAAGCACCCTCCAGAATCGGCATCTCTACACCTGTTTTTTGTGCCAGAGCACGTACGTTGGCGGCGGCATAGTATCCCTCAACGACTGCACCGATTTCTTGTACGGCTTGTTCCGGTGTTTTGCCCTGACCAATTAAGATGCCGCAGCGGCGGTTACGGGAATGCATAGAGGTACAGGTGACAATCAAATCGCCAACACCGGTTAGGCCGGCAAAAGTTTCTTTCCGTCCGCCAAGTGCTTCGCCCAGGCGTGCAATTTCGGTTAAGCCACGTGTGATTAAGGCGGCTTTTGTGTTATCCCCAAAGCCTAGACCGTCGCAGCAGCCGGCACACAGGGCAATTACGTTTTTGAACGCAGCGGACAATTCAACACCCAGAATATCGTCGGAAGCATAAACACGGAAGTTTTCATTCATAAAAGCATCTTGCACCGTTTCCGCTGCCCACTGGTTTTTTGATGCCGAAACAATAGCGGTAGGGATACGCCGTGCGACTTCCTCAGCATGAGAAGGGCCGGAGAGTGTCACGACCGGATATTGGGAACCAACTTCCTGCTCGATTATCTGCGTCATAGTAAGGGCGGTGTCTTTTTCGATACCTTTGGAAACCGAAACGAGAATGGTGTTTTCGGTAAGCAGGGGAGCAATCTGGTGCGCAGTAGACCGAATGGCAAAGGATGGTGTTGCCAGAACTACAATGGAGCACGCTCTAACGCAATTCAGGTCGCTGGTAATATCTAATGATTCAGGCAGCATAACACCCTTTAACAAGGGGTTCTCGTGCGTTAAAGCCATTTGAGTGGCCTGCTGGGCCTTGTAAGACCACAAAGAAACAGAATGACCGTTTTCTACAAGGAGGGTAGCCAGTGCAGTGCCCCAGCTGCCGCTTCCTAATACTGCAATTTTCATAGCAATCCTTTCTTTTATGACAGGCAATCGATATGCCATATCTTATAAAGATGAAATACAATAGGGACAAAACAAAAAATCCCCTGGACTACTGCCCAAGGGATTGGTGGTTGCGGGGACAGGATTTGAACCTGCGACCTCCGGGTTATGAGCCCGACGAGCTACCAAGCTGCTCTACCCCGCGATATATTTGATTGAGCACCGTATCACTTGGTGCTCTATTACTATAACACGGCTGGAAAGTAATGTCAAGCTGCATAAAGCTTTTTTATAAAACAAAAAATGCGGCGGCAGCACGCAGAGCGGCTTTGCAGTATCGTGTGCAGCATAAAAATTACAGTAAAACGATACTATGTTGCAACTGGTACGATTTGACTTTTGGGCTGTAGCTATGCTTTAATAAATAGGTATATGATATGGTATAGTGAGAAATAGCGCCCATGTGGAGCTTTTCGAAAACCTAAAATGACCCTGCGGAGGTGGCTGCATGGCAGCGAGAAAACAGGAATACGGAAACGAGAGTATTACAAGCCTAAAAGGTGCGGACCGTGTGCGCAAGCGCCCGGCCGTTATTTTTGGCTCTGATGGTATAGAAGGCTGTGCACATTCTATCTTTGAGATTGTTTCAAACTCAATCGACGAAGCACGTGACGGCTACGGCGATACAATTCATGTCACACGCTTTAAGGATGGCAGCGTTCAGGTCGAGGACTTTGGCCGTGGTATGCCCGTAGACTGGAACAACGGTGAGGAGCGCTATAACTGGGAGCTGCTGTTCTGTGAAATGTATGCAGGCGGCAAATACGGCGAAGGCTCGGATAACTACGAGTTCAGTTTGGGCTTGAACGGCTTGGGCCTTTGTGCAACACAGTATGCGTCTGCATGGATGACAGCAGATATTTACCGTGATAAGACCCACTATCATCTGGATTTTAAGAAAGGCGAAAACGTAGGCGGCTTGCAGAAAGAGCCGTACAATGGCCGCCGTACCGGCAGTATTATTCGTTGGAAGCCGGACGATGCTGTTTTTACGGATACCAATGTGCCCGGTGCCTATTATCGTGATACCTTAAAGCGGCAGGCTGTTGTAAATGCCGGCCTTACCATTACTTTTACCGATGAGAAGGAGCTGGACCCTGCTACCGGCAAGTCTTGGAAAGAGAGCTGGTGCTACGAAAAGGGTATCGAGGATTATGTGGCGGAGCTGGCAGGACCGGACTCCTTAACGCCGGTATTCTCCTGCGAGTCGGAGGCTGTAGGCCGTGACAGAGAGGACCAGCCAGACTATAAGGTAAAGATGAGCGCTGCTTTCTGCTTTTCCAATAAAACACAAGCGGCAGAGTTCTACCATAACTCCAGTTGGCTGGAGCATGGCGGTACGCCGGAGCGTGCACTGCATACAGCTTTTACCTATCAGATTAATAAGTATCTGAAGGAAAAGAATATGTATAAGAAAAACGAGAGCAGCATCACCTTCCAGGACGTAGAAGACTGCCTGGTGTATGTTTCCTCTAGCTTTTCGACACGTACCAGTTACGAAAACCAGACCAAAAAAGCAATTACCAATAAGTTTATCGGTCAGGCAATGGGCGACTTTTTGAAGCACTATTTGGAAGTATACTTTATCGAAAAGCCGGACGAAGCCCAAAAGATTGCACAACAGGTTTTGGTAAACAAGCAGAGCCGTGAGCACGCAGAAAAAACCCGCCAAAGCATCAAAAAAACCTTGTCTACACAGGTGGATTTGGCAAACCGTGTGGCAAAGTTTGTGGATTGCCGTACAAAGGACCCCGCCAGACGAGAACTGTATATCGTCGAGGGTGATTCGGCTATGGGCGCAGTTAAAACCAGCCGTGATAGTGAATATCAGGCAATCATGCCCGTGCGTGGTAAGATTTTGAACTGCCTGAAGGCGGACTACGACCGTATTTTTAAGTCTGATGTTATTGTGGACTTGATTAAGGTCATGGGCTGCGGCGTAGAGCTGGGCGGAAAGCACAACAAGGAGCTTGCAACCTTTAGCTTGGATAACCTGCGCTTTAATAAAATTGTTATTTGTACCGACGCAGACGTGGACGGTTATCAGATTCGCACGCTGGTTTTGACGATGCTGTATCGCTTGACCCCCACGCTGATTCAAAAGGGGTATGTTTATATTGCGGAATCGCCTTTGTATGAAATCAATACAAAGAACCATACCTACTTTGCGTATAACGAATCGGAAAAAGCTAACATTATGAGCCGTATCGAGGGCGAAAAGTATAGTATTCAGCGCTCGAAAGGTTTGGGCGAAAACGACCCGGAAATGATGTGGCTGACTACCATGAACCCGGAAAGCCGTCGCCTGATTAAGGTGACGCCCACCGATGCACAGGCAACTGCGCAGATGTTTGATATTTTGCTGGGTGATAACCTGGCGGGCCGTAAAGAGCATATTGCCACCTACGGTGCAGACTATCTGGACGAGCTGGACCTGTCGTAAACCACTAATTTGCATGGAGAGGAAAACCCATGGCCAAAAAAAATGCGAAAAAACAAATTCGCCCTGCCCGCCCCCAGCTGGGTGAAGGGGTAGAGATTCTGAACGCAGGCTCTGTCCTGGAGAATCCCATTACCAAAACGCTGGAAGTAAACTATATGCCCTATGCAATGAGCGTTATTGTAAGCCGTGCATTGCCGGAAATTGATGGCTTTAAGCCTTCGCACCGTAAGCTGCTGTATACAATGTACGATATGAACCTGCTCAAGGGTAAGCGTACCAAGTCGGCAAATATTGTAGGCAGCACCATGCACCTGAACCCTCACGGTGATGCTGCCATTTACGAAACGATGGTGCGTATGGGCCGTGGCAACGAAAGCTTGCTGGTGCCTTACGTAGACAGTAAGGGTAACTTTGGTAAGGCATACAGCCGTGATATGTCTTACGCAGCATCTCGTTATACAGAGGCAAAACTGGAGCCTGTGTGTGAGGAGTTGTTCCGTGATATTGATAAGGACACGGTGGATTTTGTACCCAACTATGACGGCGAAACAACAGAGCCTACCTTATTGCCGGTTACCTTCCCCACAATTCTGGCAAACAATACGCTGGGTATTGCGGTTGGTATGGCGTGCAACATCTGCTCGTTTGATTTAACAGAGCTGTGCAACACCACCATCGCCCTGATGAAAGACCCTGACCACGATATTTTGTCTACCATGCCTGCACCCGACTTTGTGGGCGGCGGCCAGATTTTATATGATGCGAGCGAAATGAAGCGCATTGTAGAAACAGGCCGTGGCAGCGTAAAAGTACGTGCACGCTATCGTATTGTGGACAACAATATGATTGAAATTACCCAGATTCCGCCTACCACCACGGTAGAAGCAATCATGGATAAGATTTCGGATTTGGTCAAGCAGGGCCGTGTAAAAGAAATCAGCGATATGCGTGATGAAACCGACTTGAACGGTTTGAAACTGACTTTGGACTTAAAGCGTGGCCAAGACCCCGAAAAGTTGATGAACCGCCTGTTTAAGTCTACACCGCTGGAGGATAGCTTTAGCTGCAACTTCAATATTCTGGTAGCCGGCCAGCCTAAGGTTATGGGTGTGCGCCAGATTTTGACAGAGTGGACAGCATTCCGTATGGAGTGTGTGCGCCGCCGCACCTACTACGAGCTGCAGGGTAAGCAAAAGCGCCTGCATCTGTTAAAGGGTCTGGAAGCTATCCTGATGGACATTGACAAGGCCATTCGGATTGTTCGTGAAACAGACGAAGAAGCCGAGGTTGTGCCTAACCTGATGATTGGCTTTGGTATTGATGAAGTGCAGGCGGAGTATGTGGCTGAAATTAAGCTGCGTCACCTGAACAGAGAGTATATCTTAAAGCGTACGGCAGAAATTGAGGACCTGGAAAAAGCAATTGCCGACTTGGAAGATATTTTGAAGCGTCCTGCACGTATCCGTAAAATCATGATGAACGAGCTGGCAGACGTGGCAAAGAAGTATGGAAAGCCTCGCCATTGTGAAATTCTGTATGATGTGCCCGAAGGTGCAGATGAGGACGAGACGCCCGCTATGCCGGACTACCCTGTTACAATCTTCTTTACCAAAGACGGCTACTTTAAGAAAATCACCCCCCAAAGCTTGCGCATGAGTGGTGAGCAAAAGCTGAAAGAAGGCGACGAAATCGTATGGCAGGCAGAAACCAGAAATAATTTGGATTTGCTGCTGTTTACGGATAAGCGTCAGGTATATAAGTGCCGTATAGGCGATTTCGAGGACTGCAAGGCCAGCCAGATGGGTATCTATTTGGCTAGTAAGCTGGGCATGGAAGAAGGGGAAAATCCCATCTTTATACTGCCTACGCTGGACTATAAGGGCTGGGTATTGTTTGCGTATGCAAATGGTAAATTTGCAAAGATTCCGCTGAGCACTTATCAGACAAAGCAAAATCGCCGCAAGCTGCTAAAGGCCTATAGTGATAAAGCAGAGCTGGCACGGATGCTTTATCTGCCGGAAGAAACCGAGATTTCTATCCGCACGTCGGGCGGCAGAATGCTGTTGGTGGGTACCGCACAAATTGGTGAAAAGGCTACCAGAGATAGTCAGGGCGTTGCAGTGATTACGTTGAAAAAGAACCAAACTATTGCAAGCGTAAAACCTGCCATTGAGTTGGAAATTGCAAATCCGCATAGGTATCGTGTGCGTAGTTTGCCTGCAGCTGGTGCGATTATCCGTGAGGAAGATAAAACCGAGCAGCTGACCTTGCTGTAAGGAGGAAATGCAATGCAGAATATCCAGTTGATTTGTTTGGGTAAGTGCAATGCCAAGTACTTTGCAGAGGGCGTGGCAGAATATCAAAAGCGACTGAACGCATTTGCCAGTTTTCAAATTGTGGAACTGCCGGAAGAAAATATTCAGGAAAAGAATGCCAGCCCGGCGGTGATTGAAAAAGCACTGGAAAAAGAAGCAAAGGCTATTTTGGCCAGTGTAAAAAAGGGCGCCGCAATTGTAGCTTTGTGCATCGAAGGCAAGCAGCTTTCCAGCGAGGAGCTGGCCGGTTACTTGGCAGACCGTGCCCAAAGCGGCAACGGAGACGTTGCTTTTGTGATAGGTTCGTCACATGGATTGGCACCGGTGGTTAAGCAAGCAGCAAGCCTGAAATTCAGTATGGGACGCATTACGATGCCCCATCAGATGGCTCGTCTGGTTTTAACGGAGCAAATATACCGTGCTTGTACTATCAATAATGGCATGAAATATCATAAATAAAAAATCCCGCTGTTGCATTCGGCGAGGGGGCGTAAAACAGTAAATGGCAGTATCTCGTTTTGAGGTGCTGCCATTTTTATTTTTTAGGGAGCAATGGGATACACCGACAAGGAGGCTGTTGGCGGCATCCAGGATGCACTGGATACCAAGGTAATCAATGCTGCGGATAATAATAAAAACGGCAGGCAGAGATTTTTGCTCTCTGCCTGCCGTTTTATTTGATTGTTTTATACCCGCTGCCCGTCAGCATAGCGGGAATGTAACGGTAAAGTTAATCGCGCAAGTCTTCGGCGCCGTCTTTCAGGAAGTGGATGTTGTTGATAAAGGCACTCTGCTCGGGGTCAGCAAAGGGGGCCTCTGACTTGTATTTATTCAAAGCAGCAGCGGTTTTAACGGGGTCAGCAATGGTGCCGGCACCACCGATACAACCGCCCGGGCAGCCCATGCCTTCCAGCAGGTAGCCGTCGTACTTACCGGCCTTTGCAAGTGCAAGCAGCTTTTTACAGTCGGCGAGGCCTTGTGCAGAAGCAACCTTCACTTCCTTGTCGGGGTACCACTCATGGATTTTATTCGCAACGGCCTTTGCAACACCGCCGGAAACCGCAAAGCCACGGCCGGCAGCAGATGCGTAGTTCAAATCTTCGTCGTTTACATCCAGACTGTCAAAGTCCAAATCCTTAGCTTGAATAATGCCGGAAAGCTCCTCGAAAGTAAGCACGAAATCCACGTCGCTGCGGACGGTGCGGCGGCTGGCCTCCAGCTTTTTAGCGGCACAAGGTCCGATAAAGCACATACGTGCCTCCGGGTCTGCACGCTTTAACATACGTGCAGTAAACACCATGGGGGTCATGGTCATGGAAATATTTTTTGCCAAATCCGGGAAAGTCTTTTTGGCCATCATGCTCCATGCAGGGCAGCAGGAAGTTGCCATAAAGGCTTTTTCAGCGGGGACTTCTTTCAAAAAGTCCTTTGCTTCATCGACGGTACACAAATCGGCACCGATAGCAACTTCTACAACATCACAGAAGCCCAAAGCCTTTAGCGCTGCACGGAATTTACCGGTTTGCGACAAAGCCGGAAACTGGTTTACAAAAGCGGGAGCGACCAGTGCGTAAATCTTATCGCCGCGGTTAAAACTTTGAATCAACTGATAAATCTGACCCTTGTCGGCAATTGCGCCAAAGGGGCAGTTTACTAAACACTGACCACAGGAAACACACTTACTGTAGTCGATTTCCGCACGGCCGAACTCGTCGCTGGCAATTGCGTTCATACCACAGCTGGCAGCACAGGGGCGCTCGGTTTTTACAATGGCATTATAAGGGCATACAGATACACAGCGGCCGCACTTGATACATTTGCTTTGGTCAATCTTACTGCGGCCATTGATGATGCTGATTGCGTCCTTGGGGCATACTTCCATGCAAGGGTGAGCAAGGCAGCCCTGACAAAGGTTGGATACCTTTACCAGCTTTTCCGGGCAGCTATTACATGCAAACTTGATAACATTAACCAGCGGAGGGTCATAGTATTTATCGGCAATGGCGGCATCCTCCAAACCGGAAACAGCACTGTTGTGCTCGTCGATACGGCGCAGAGGCAGGCCCATTGCTAAGCGGACACGTTCTTCAACAATTGCACGCTCTAAAAAAATATCTCGGCGGTGCTTACCTACTTCGCCGGGAACAATTTTATATGGAATTTGACGCATCAAGTGGTTGGCTTCTTCACCATGCACATTTGCATAGCTCATCCGTGCAACCTCCGCAAATACCTGATTGCGAATTTGGTGCACAGTAGTGTCGATACCACGGAAACTCATAGCTTTGCTCCTTTGCCTTAGAAAAAGAAAAATCTGAAGTTTTGAAGTTTTATTATTTGGTATGATTATAACATATCGTTTCCAAAATTGGAAAGGAGAAAGGTTGCATGGTAACTTTTTACAGGAAATTGGATGAATGGACAAATGACAGGTGGGTTTTCTGACGAAAACGTTAATTTGAAAATAAAAAAAGCGACCCAAAAGGTCGCTTTTGAATTATTTCGTTTTAGGAGGTTCTTTTTCGCCTTTTTTAACTTCCGCAGGCAATTCGGCTTCCACAACAGTACGGGAAGCTGTGGCGGGACGCGGCTTATAATGAGACAAAAGTTCATCGCAGTGGTGGCGCCGCAAACCACGAGCAACAAGGCGGCGCAGGATGTCATAAATGACTGCAAAAAGCGGCACTGCAATAATCATGCCGACAAATCCCCATAAGCCGCCGAACAGCAAAATCGAGAACAAAACCCAAATGCTGGACAGGCCGGTATTGTCGCCCAAAATTTTGGGGCCAAGGATATTTCCGTCAAACTGCTGCAATACAAGGATGAACAGCACAAACCAAAAGGCCTGCATAGGCTCCTCGATTAAAATAAGCAGAGTAGCAGGTACAGCGCCGATAAAAGGACCGAAGAACGGAATGACATTGGTTACACCGATGATTACCGAAATCAACAGTGCATTGTTTACATGGAAAGGTGTTAGGCAGAAGTAACAGATGATACCGATAATCAGCGAGTCAATCAGTTTGCCCACGATGAATCCGCCGAACATTTTATCAGCATATAAGATTTCTTCGTATACTTTATCTGCCCAGCGTGGCTTCATGGTACTGTACAGAATCATCTTGCCTTGCTGCGCAAATTTTTTACGAGAAGATAGCAGGTAGATTGCTACAATAATGCCGATAACCAAGTCAAAAAGCATATTGACGGTACGCATTGCAACCAGACCGACGCTGCCCATCAGGCTGGTGATGGAGGGAAGCAGGGATGTTTGAATCCAGTTTTCCAGTTCCATGCTAATTGTTTGGTAGCCCTGCCCTAAGGTATCCAGCATTTCGGGAGAGTTTTCCAAATATTGGCTGACCCAGATAACAAAAGTTTTGATTTCACCGGGCAGCGTTTGTGCCAAAGCCAAGATGCTGTCCAGCAACTGGGGCAAAATTAAAAGCAGAAGCAAGGCCGTTAATAGTAAACCTGTAAATAAGCTTGCCGCTACCGCAAGGCCGTTGGCAAGACTTTTGTGCTTGGCAATCAGGTGCTTGCGCAGAAAATCCTCATACGCATTACACAGCGGTTTGAGCAGATAAGCAATTACGCCGCCGTAAATAAAAGGTGCAAGAATCTGGGCGAGGGTGCCTGCCCATTGCTTCAATGTTGGAAACTGGTATATAATAAAGAAAAACAGCACACTGAGCGCAATTGTACCAAAGCCTGTCAGCATGGCATATACATAGCGCATTTTTTCGTTTCGGTTCATAAAATGTCCTTTCTGCGACAATAAATGAATAAAATTGACAGCGTAAAAAATAAAATCTGCTGCGCAATCATATCCTTACTGTAACTATAACATTAGTGTAGTTGTGGGGTCAAGCAAATATAGCAAAGCTGTGGTAAAGACGCAAAAAATACGAAGATGTGCCAGGATACCTTGATAATTTGACAACAAAGTGCTTTACTATATTGGCGAACTATCTCCAATACATACAAATAGAAATCTGGCGGGTTAGCCCGGCAGAGGAGGAAGAATATGGCTATTGCAGTGTATCCGGGCAGTTTTGATCCGGTGACAAAAGGGCATTTGGATATTATCGAGCGTGCTGCACACATCAATGACCAACTAATCGTTGCGGTTTTGGTAAACAGTGCAAAAAATCCCTTGTTTACATTAGACGAACGTGTGCAGCTATTGCGGGAATGCTGCAAAGATATGCCGAATGTGACAGTGGAAAGCTTTAACGGCCTGACTGTAAACTTTGCCAAAGCACACGGCGCAACCGTTTTGGTACGAGGCTTGCGTGCGGTTACGGACTTTGAGGTGGAGATGCAGCTGGCACAGACCAACCGTGCGTTGATGCCGGAAGTGGATACGATGTTTTTTGTAACAAGCATTAACTGGAGCTACCTGTCATCCAGCATTGTAAAAGAAGCTGCTTGCTACGGCAGTGATGTTTCAAAATTTGTTACACCCAATGTAGTAGAAGCATTGAAAAAGAAGTACAAACTTCTAAATAAATAACATAAAAGCCTCCCTGCTTGGTTTAAGCGGGGAGGCTTTTTATTTTGTTAAATGAGGGAGTCGTCAACAGGGCAGTCGGGAATGCCGTCACCGTCTAAATCGGTGGCATCATTAGGAGCAGCATCGCCCATTAGCTCGGTAGAGCGAATGCCGTTTTTACGACGGCTCTTTTCTACACACTTGCTCAGAACCTCTTTTACCTTGCGAGGATTTTTAACATGAACCAAATCCAAATGCGGAACGGTAACGTCGGTGGAGCTTACGCATATAGTGCCGACACCAAACAAGCGTTCGCTCAGGCTTTGGCGCATGCTGATATCCTGTATGCGGTACAGCAGGACTTCTTCTTCGTGCAGGCTGAGCAGGCCGGTATTCAGCAGCAGTTTATCTTCGTTTAACTGATAGCGTGTAAACGAGAGAGGCATGCCAAGGATACGTTTGCGGTCAGTCCACAGCAGGGGCTTTTCTTCCACGTCTACGGTAAACTCTCCGCTGCGCAGCTTTTTGTTTTCACTCATATAAATACCTCACTTTCATGGTACAAACTCATTTTAAATAAAAGAACTTTTTTTGTCCAGTGCACGATATTGCAGTGCCTCCATAAGGGACTCAGCACCGATGGCGGCTTCACCGGACAGGTCTGCGATAGTGCGGGCAACACGGAGGATTCTGTCATAACCACGGGCAGAAAGACCTAAGCGGTCGTAGGCACTATGCAAAATTATTTCGGCGTCCGCTGTTAAGGGGCAGGCCCGGCGGATTTGTGCACTGGTTAGGTCTGCATTGCAAATAACGCCGTGATATAGGGCAGAGTCGTAACGCTTTAGTTGAATCTGTCTGGCTTTTAGGACTCGTGCACGGATTTGCGCACTGCTTTCGCCTCCGGTGCCGCCCCTTAGTTCCTCGTAAGCAATGGGTTCCATTTCTACGTGCAGGTCGATGCGGTCCAAAAGCGGGCCGCTAATGCGGCTGCGATAACGGTCAATTGCAGAGGGCGAGCAGGTGCATTCATGGGTAGGGTGCCCATAGTACCCGCATTTGCAGGGGTTCATTGCGGCAACAAGCATAAAGCGGCTGGGATATGTGGCGCTGCCTGCTACACGGCTAACGGTAATACAGCCATCTTCAATGGGCTGCCGTAAAACTTCCAGGCTTTCACGGCTGAATTCCGGAAGCTCGTCTAAAAAGAGCACACCGCTATGGGCTAGGCTGACCTCGCCCGGCCGAAAAGAAGCACCGCCTCCGGCCAGTGCGGCTGCACTGGTAGAATGGTGTGGACTGCGAAAAGGCCGCTGATGAATCAAGCCGCTTCCGGCAGGCAAAAGCCCGGCAACAGAGTAGATTTTGGTAGCCTCCATACTTTCTTTCCGCTGGAGCGGCGGCAAAATACCGGGAAGCCGCTTTGCAAGCATAGACTTACCTGTGCCGGGTGCACCGACCAATAAAATATTATGTCCGCCGGCAGCCGCAATTTCCATAGCACGTCGTGCAAGCGGCTGGCCGTGTACATCGGCAAAATCGGGTGCGGAAACAGCATCCTGGTCGGGGCAGAAGGGGGGACAAACAGCAGGGGGGATGCGGAGCTCGCCGCTAAGAGCCTGTACAACTTCCCGTGCACTGCTGCAAGGGAAAACCTGCAATCCGTTATCGACGGCGCAGGCTGCCTCAGCAGCGTTTTCCGCAGGCAGATAAAGCCGCTTGATACCGCATTGTGCGGCGGCAATGGCCATAGGCAGCACACCGGATACAGGGCGCAGAGAACCATTCAGGGCAAGTTCGCCGATAAAGGCTGTATCGGCCGCTGGTACGGGGATTTGCCCGGCGGCAGAAAGGACAGCAAGAAAAATAGCCAAGTCGTAAACAGGGCCGGTCTTTTTTACGTCGGCAGGGGCAAGGTTGATGGTAAGCCGGCTGGCAGGCCAAGCAAAGCCGAGATTTTTCAGTGCGGCACGTACACGGTCGCCGCTTTCCTTGACAGCGGAATCCGGCAGGCCGACGATATTCAGACTGGGCAGCCCTGGGGCTACATCGGCTTCTACTGTAACGGCAAAGCCGGATAAGCCGTGCAGCCCAAAACTGTTCAGTTTTGCATACATAAGGTGACACCTTCCGTAAGTAATTTTGTTTATTGTTAGTATAACAGCGGTGAAGTTCGTGCACAATACAGAATTGACACCACGGAATCAGCGCTTTACAATAGTGTGTAGAAATACAAGTTTGCGATTTTTAACAAACAGCAGGAACGGGAGGTCTGTTTATGCAGTATATGGAAGAATACCGCCGTTGGTGTGATACACAGCTGGAGGACCCGGCTTTGACCGCAGAACTGGCTGAAGTGAAAAATAAGGAAGATGAAATTAAGGAGCGGTTTGCGGTTGCGCTGAAATTCGGCACAGCCGGTTTGCGTGGCATTTTGGGTGTTGGTACAAACCGCATGAATATTTATGTAGTGCGTCAGGCAACACAAGGCTTGGCAAACTGGGTAAAAACACAGGGCGGCAATCAGACGGTTGCAATCAGTTACGACAGCCGTATCAACAGCGATGTGTTTGCACATGAGGCTGCTTGTGTTTTGGCGGCAAACGGTATAAAGGTACGTATTTATGACGCACTGATGCCTGTCCCCGCACTGAGCTTTGCAACACGGTATTATCAGTGCAATGCCGGCATTATGATTACTGCCAGCCACAACCCTGCAAAGTATAACGGCTACAAGGCATACGGCCCTGACGGCTGCCAGATGACCGATGATGCCGCAGCTGTAGTATATGCCGAAATCCAGAAGACAGATGTACTTACCGGTGCAAAGACCATGGAGTTTGAAGATGGTGTGGCACAGGGCTTGATTCAGTACGTTGGAGAGGATTGCAAGAAGGCCTTGTATGAAGCAATTGAGGCACGCAGCGTGCGCCCCGGTGTTTGCAAGACCGCAGGTTTGAAGCTGGTGTACAGCCCGCTGAACGGTTCCGGTCTGGTGCCGGTTATGCAGGTGCTGAAAGATATTGGCATCGACGATGTGACTATCGTCCCCGAGCAGAAAGACCCGGACGGAAACTTCCCCACCTGCCCGTACCCCAACCCCGAAATTTTTGAGGCACTGCGCCTTGGCTTGGAACTGGCACAGACCACCGGTGCGGATTTGATGCTGGCAACCGACCCGGACGCTGACCGTGTGGGTATTGCCATCAAGTGCAAGGACGGCAGCTATGAGCTGGTTTCCGGCAATGAGGTTGGTGTTTTGCTGCTGGATTATATTTGCGCAGGTCGTATCGAAAACGGCACCATGCCCAAAAATCCTGTGGCAGTTAAGTCTATTGTTTCTACCCCCTTGGCAGAGGCAGTTGCAAAGCACTACGGCGTAGAGCTGCGCAACGTGCTGACCGGCTTTAAGTGGATTGGCGACCAGATTGCACAACTGGAGGCCGCAGGACAGGTAGACCGTTTTATCTTCGGCTTTGAAGAAAGCTATGGCTACTTGGCAGGCCCTTATGTACGTGATAAGGACGCTATCATTGGTGCAATGCTGATTTGTGAGATGGCAGCATACTATCGCAGCATTGGCTCCTCCATTAAGGAGCGTCTGGAGGAAATTTACGCAGAGTACGGCCGTTATCTGAATAAGGTGGACAGCTATGAGTTCCCCGGTTTGTCCGGCATGGACAAGATGGCGTCCATTATGGAAAAGCTGCGTACACAGCCGCCGGTAGAGTTTGCGGGTATCCCGGTTGCAAAGGTAACCGATTACCAGAACTCGGAAGCTACCGGTTTGCCGGCTTCTAATGTATTGACCTATACATTGGAGAACGGTGCTACAGTTGTAATACGTCCCTCCGGCACTGAGCCGAAGATTAAGACCTACTTTACCACTTTGGGTAAAGACTTGGCAGAGGCAGAAGCACAGAAGGATGCGCTGGCACAGGCTTGCAAGGTCTATTTGGCATAAGATAATAAAGAAAACCGTAGGCATGGCAGAAAAACGGACGTTTTACAGGCTGTTTTTTCGGAAAAGAATTGAAAAATACTGTAAAATATCTTGCTTTTTGCAAAATGCATGATATAATATACCAGCAATCGTTTCTAAGGCCGCTCGTAGGGGTAGCCGAAATTGAAGGTTGTGATGGGCACATACATGAGAATATGGCCCCTAAAAGTCATTACCAGAATTGAGGTGAAAGAAATGAAGCAGGGTATCCATCCTAACTACGACACTTGCATTATCACTTGTGCATGTGGCAACGTCATCGAGACCCGTGGCACCAAGCCCGAGATTCACGTTGAAGTTTGCTCCAAGTGCCATCCCTTCTACACCGGCAAGCAGAAGCTGGTTGACACCGGCGGACGTGTCGAGCGTTTCAACAAGCGCTTTGGCCGCAAGTAAGAAATGCTTTTCGGAGCGCCTTCCCATTTGGGAGGGCGCTTTTTGTTTTATCTGATTGTTTTGCACGGACACCCTTGCCGGAAAAAAGCCTGAAAAAGGCGATTCTTTTCGACAACAGGGGATTGTGATATAATATATAGGAATATGAAATGGGAAAGGCAGGGCATACTGTGGAGGACTACCGCACCGTTTCCGGAGTTGCTACCGGTGAATACGAAGAAAAAAAGAGCAAGTTTATTGCGTCTGTTTCCTATGCGGAAAGTGAACAGGCAGCACTGCGCTTTTTAGAGCACGTGAAAGCAGAAAACCGCACGGCACGGCACAATGTATATGCGTACCGTTTGCGGGAGGATAATCGGGAGAGATACTCCGATGACGGCGAACCGGCCAAAACCGCAGGCTTGCCCACGCTGGAAGTGATTCGGCACAGTGGGCTGACAGATTTAGTAGTTGTGGTTACCAGATATTTTGGCGGCATTTTATTGGGCACAGGTGGGCTGGTGCGTGCTTATACAGCTGCTACACAGGCTGCACTGGAAAATGCTAAGATTGTGACGGTACGCAGCTTGGTGGAGTGCTCCATTACGGTGGAGTATGCCTTATATGAACAGGCGCAGCGTCTGATACAAAGCATGGAAACCAGTACGGTAGAAGCAAATTTTACAGATAAGGTTTGCCTGCAATGGACGATGCCGGACGGCACCCAGATGCTGTTAGCGGACCAGCTGCGGGAATTGACCCGTGGCGGCGCCGAGATGCAATGCTCAGAGCCTTTCTATGCACCATTTTAATGATTTATGTGTCGAAAAAGCACTAGTTTTTGTGTCGACTGATTCCGTCCCCCTTTGACAGCGCAGGTGCGTTATAATTTGGAAAGCGAGGTTTTGTCTTATGACTGTACGTGAACGCACGGAGCAAATTGAGCAGCAAACATTTGCCCCATGGGCAACGCTAAGCAGTGAGAGCCGTGGCCGAGTACGACCGGAGTCGCAGGACCCACTGCGCCCAGTGTTTCAGCGTGACCGTGACAGAGTCTTGCATTGTAAAGCATTTCGTCGTCTGAAACAAAAAACACAGGTTTTTCTTTCGCCGGAAGGGGATATGTACCGCACCCGCTTGACCCATACCTTGGAAGTTGCACAAATTGCCAGAACCATTGCAAGGGCGCTGCGGCTGAATGAGGATTTGACCGAAGCGATTGCGCTGGCTCACGATTTGGGCCATACACCGTTTGGTCATGCAGGTGAACGGACACTGAACAAGCTGTGCCCCGGCGGGTTTACCCACTATCGGCAGGGACTGCGTGTTGTGGACTTTTTGGAGAAGGACGGGCGAGGGCTGAATTTAACTTGGGAGGTGCGCAACGGCATCATAACACATACCAAGGGAACATGGTCCGCTACGCCGGAAGGCCGCATTGTACGATGGGCCGACTGGATTGCATTCGTTAACCATGACATTGAGGACGCTATGCGGGCAGGAGTGCTGAACGAACAGCAGCTGCCCCCAATCGCAACCGATGTACTGGGACATTCGAAGTCGACACGAATTACTACGATGATACAGAGTATTGTGGACCACAGCCAAGGGGATATACAGGTAGGTGCAGAGGAAAAAGCTGCGTTTTTAACCTTGAAGGAATTTATGTATAATACCGTTTATGTAGACCCTGTAGCCAAAGCCGAAGAAGAAAAGGTGGAAAAAATGGTTACAGAACTCTACGAGCGGTTTGTAACGCACCCGGAACTGATGCCCAATTTCTATATGCAGATTGCATATCAGGAGGGGACCGACCGGGCTGTTACAGACTACATCAGCGGTATGAGCGACAGTTTCGCAACACGAACCTTTGAGCAGCTGTTTATCCCGCAAAAGTGGCACGTGCTTTGATGCAACAAGAATAAGGAAGTAATTGGATATGGGTATCCCACATGAATATATTGAAGAAGTAGTACGCCGCAATGATATTGCAGACGTAGTTGGCAGTTATGTACAGCTAAAAAGAAAAGGGCGCTTATATGGCGGCTTGTGTCCGTTTCATAACGAGAAAACCCCCTCTTTTTATGTGTATCCCGATACACAAAGCTTTTACTGCTTTGGCTGCGGCTCGGGCGGCGATGTTATTTCTTTTGTGAAAAAAATAAATAATCTGGATTACGTGGAAGCGATTAAGCTGCTGGCCGGACGAGCCGGTATGCCGGAGCCTGCCGAGGAGGACAAGGTGGGACATCTGCGCAGCCGCATTTTGTCCATTAACAAAGATGCTGCACGTTATTTTTACAGCTGCCTGAATGGCAGTGACGAAAACGCACGCATGGCACGTGCCTACTGGCGCCGCCGTGGGCTGGACGATAAAACCATTGTTCGCTTTGGGTTGGGATATGCACCGGACGATTTCCGTGGTATGTATCAGCATTTGAAGGGCAAAGGCTATACCGACCAGGAGCTGCTGGAAAGCGGCTTGGTTAAGCGAAGTGAAAAGGGCAACATCTACAACTTGTTCCGCAACCGTGTGATGACACCTATTTTCGATTTGCGTGGCAACATTATTGCGTTTGGCGGACGTGTGCTGGATGACTCGAAACCAAAGTACATTAACAGTCCGGAAACGCTGGTGTACAAAAAGTCAAAGACTGTGTTTGCCATGCAGCTGGCAAAGAAAAGTGTGTCGAAACGCTTTGTTCTGTGCGAAGGCTATATGGACGTTATCAGTATGCAAAAAGCTGGAATTGATACGGCGGTTTGTGCCTGTGGTACTGCACTGACACCGGACCAAGTCAAGCTTATCAGCGAGTATGCGGATGAAGTGGTACTGTGCTACGACTCAGACGAAGCAGGTCAGACAGCAACCAATCGCAGTTTGGGGTTGTTCCGTGACAGTCCGCTGAAAGTAAGCGTGCTACAAATTCCCGGAGCAAAGGACCCGGACGAGTACATTAAGAAGTTTGGTGCGGACAGATTCCGTGCATTACTGGATGGCACCGGCAATGCAATAGAGTTCCGCATTGGACAAATTCGTAAAAACTACGACCTGAAACAGGATAAGGATAGACTGGAGTACATTAAAGAGGTATTGAATATTCTGGCAGAGTCCATTAGCCCCACAGAGCGTGAGGTATATGCAGGAAGATTGGCAGAAGAAACCAATATCTCCAAAGTAGCAATTCGGGAACAACTGGAAGACGTGATTCGCCGCAACGGATACCGTCAGCGCCAGAAACGGGAACGTGAACTACTGCACTCCGGTGTGGCAGATACCATAAAAGTTCCTTATCAGGCGGGGGGACAAAGGGCCTTGGGCGTTGCCGCTGCGGAGCAAATGCTGGCAGCAGCACTGGTACGAGAGCCAAGTTTTATCCCCCCGGTAATGCAGCGTTTAGATGTAGAAACCATCGTAATGCCGGATATGAAAGAGGCCATTGGGGCAATGTATGAATGTACACGCCAAGGCGGGGCTGTTTCCATGTCGTCGTTAGGTCAGCTTGTGAGCGACAAGACGATGGGGGAACTGTCCCGATTGGTGGCACAATATCATGATGTGACACCCACATGGCAGGATGTGGAACTTTATCTGGACCGCATTGCCCGCAGCACACCCAAAAGCAGTGGGGCTGCCAAGATGGACAATGCGGAAATCGAACGGTATCTGCAGGCGCTGAGAGACCGAAAGGGTGCAATGCCCACGGACGAAAGCGAGGACTGAACCTTGCGTTTTCCGGCCTTTCTTCGGCTGCGCAAAAATGCGGCCGCTTGCCGCCGGAGGATTTATGGAAATGATAGGGCATGAAGAAAGCATCAAAAAAGACCAAAGCTGGGGTTTTGCCCTGAAGGCTATGCAGGAGGCGGACGTTCCGCCGCTGGAAGCTTTGGACGAAGCCGGTATTGAGCGTCTTACAAAAGAAATCGGTGCAGAAGACAGTGCAGCGATAGACCCGGTGAAAACTTACCTGCGGGAGATTGGCTCGGTTCCGCTTTTAACGCAGGAAGAGGAAATGTGCTTGGCGATTGCCGCAAAAGACGGCGATGCACAGGCAGCACATCGTTTGTCTGAGGCAAACCTGCGTTTAGTGGTATCCATTGCCAAGCGTTACACGGGCAGAGGGCTCTCCTTTTTGGATTTGATTCAGGAGGGCAATATCGGGCTGATGCGTGCGGTGGAAAAATATGACCCGGAGCGTGGGTTCCGTTTTTCCACATACGCTACTTGGTGGGTGCGCCAAGCGATTACCCGTGCGTTGGCAGATCAGGGGAGAACCATTCGGATTCCGGTACACTTGGTAGACACCATGGGCCGTATGCGGAAAATGCAGTCGGAGCTGCTGCATGAACTGGGCAGAGAGCCAACCATGGAAGAATTGGCAAAGGCGCTGGAACTTTCGCCGGACCGTGTACGGGAGCTGATTCGGATTGGGCTGGAGCCGGTAAGCTTGGAAACGCCCATTGGCGAGGAAGATGATATTTGTTTGCAGGATTTTTTGCAGGACGAGAGTGCTTGCCTGCCAGCAGACCAGGCAGGACGTATGCAGCTGCATCAGGAGCTGACAAGAGTGCTGCATAGTTTAACGCCACGGGAAGAATCCGTTTTGACCATGCGTTTTGGGCTGAGTGACGGCCGTGCACGCACGTTGGAGGAAGTAGGGTCTAGTTTTAATGTGACAAGAGAGCGAATCCGCCAAATTGAGGCAAAGGCACTGCGCAAACTGCGCCACCCCAGCCGCGCAAGGCAGCTGCGTGAGTATTTGGAGGATTGACGCCTATTCGCCATTTTGACGAAAAGTATAGTGGACTAACAGAAATGAATGATTTTTTCAAGCCTGATAACGAATAAACTATACACGAACCCGTGTGTTTCACACTATTGAAACATACGGGTAATTTTTTTTGTCAAGAGGCAAAAAATCGCTTGACATCTTGCTTTTTTCAGGATATACTGAATCAGTATCACAAAATGCCTTAGTATGCGAAAATCGTAGCGTGACTTACCAGGTTTCCCGAATTCAAAACGTAAAGTTTGTGAAAAGTGACAGTCTGTACACTTTGGGGCCGGTAAGGCAGGTAAAAAGGTGAACAGTTTCGAACGTTGCAATCAAAAGTTAAAGATAAGGAGTGGTTGATTTTATGATGAAAGTCAAGCCCGTCAAGCTCGGCAAAACCGAGCGCATGAGCTTTGCTCGCATCGACGAAGTCATCGGAATGCCCAATCTGATCGAGGTCCAGAAAAACTCTTACCGCTGGTTTTTGGACGAAGGTCTGAAAGATGTTTTTCACGACATCGGTGCGATCGAGGACTACACGGGCAATCTGGCCCTGAGCTTTGTTGACTTCCGCCTGGACGACACCCCCAAGTATTCCATTAAGGAGTGCAAGGAGCGTGACGTAACATACGCAGCTCCCCTGCGTGTTACTGCACGCCTGGTAAACAAGGAAACAGGCGAAATCAAGGATCAGGAAATTTTCATGGGCGATTTCCCGCTCATGACTGACGCGGGCACTTTTGTCATTAACGGCGCCGAGCGTGTTATCGTTAGCCAGCTGGTCCGTTCTCCCGGTGTTTTCTACGGCCACGAGAAGGACAAAATCGGTAACGACCTGTACAGCGCTACCATGAACCCCAACCGTGGTGCATGGCTGGAGTATGAAACGGACGCTTCCAACGTGTTCTATGTGCGTATCGACAAGAACCGTAAGATTCCTGTAACCGTTTTGTGCCGTGCTTTGGGCCTGAGCTCTGATGAGGAGATTCTGGACTACTTCGGCGGCGATGTACGTATCCTGGCTACTTTGGAAAAGGATACCTGCAAGAATCAGGCTGACGGTTTGCTGGAAGTTTACCGCAAGCTGCGTCCCGGTGAGCCTCCCACGGTAGATTCCGCTACCGCACAGATCGATTCTCTGTTCTTCGATCCTCACCGCTATGACCTGTCCCGCTTCGGCCGTTACAAGATGAACAAGAAGCTGGCACTGGCTCGCCGTATCGTCGGTTTCAAGGCTTTCTACGATGTAGAAGATCCCCGTACCGGCGAGGTAATCATTCCCGCAGGTGAGAAGATCACCCGTGAGATGGCAGAAGCAGCAGACCGTGCAGGTGTTAAGGTTGTCAACCTGAACATCGACGACAAGCTGGTTAAGGTTATCACCAACGGTTGTGTAGACGCTCAGCCTTTCTTCTCCTTCGACGTGAAGGAAGCAGGCATTAACGAGCGTGTCAACTTTACTGAGCTGTGCAAGATTCTGAACACTACTGACGATGCAGAAGAGCAGAAGGAACTGCTGAAGCAGAACCATGACCTGCTGATTGGCCGCACTGTTACCGTGGAAGATATTTTTGCTTCCATCAACTACCTGTGCGACTTGGATCACGGCGTTGGTGTTGTGGACGACATTGACCACTTGGGCAACCGTCGTATCCGCAGTGTTGGCGAGCTGCTGCAGAACCAGTTCCGCATCGGCTTCTCCCGTATGGAGCGTGTGATTCGTGAGCGCATGACCCTGCAGAGCCAGGATCAGGCTGTTATCACTCCGCAGGCTCTGATCAATATCCGTCCTGTTGTGGCAGCTATCAAGGAGTTCTTCGGTTCTTCTCCGCTGTCTCAGTTCATGGACCAGAACAACCCTCTGGCAGAGCTGACCCACAAGCGTCGTCTGTCCGCTCTGGGCCCCGGCGGTTTGTCTCGTGACCGTGCAGGTTTCGAAGTTCGTGACGTTCACTACAGCCACTACGGCCGTATGTGCCCCATCGAAACACCTGAAGGTCCTAACATCGGTCTGATTTCTTATCTGGCATCTTTCTCCCGCATCAACGAGTACGGCTTTGTTGAGGCTCCTTACCGTAAGGTTAAGAAGACCTACGACGAAAACGGCAAGCTGATTGATCAGGTTGTTACCAACGATGTTGAGTATATGACCGCTGACGTCGAAGATGAATACGTTGTTGCACAGGCTAACGAGCCGCTGGACGAGGGTATGCACTTTGTGCGTGAGCGTGTTTCTGCTCGCCGCCGTGATGAAATCCTTGAAGTGAACCGCGAAAGCGTCGATTACATGGACGTTTCTCCCAAGATGATGGTTTCTGTTGCTACTGCAATGATTCCCTTCCTGGAGAACGACGACTGTAACCGTGCTCTGATGGGTTCTAACATGCAGCGTCAGGCAGTGCCTCTGATGGTTACCCAGCAGCCTATTGTTGCTACCGGTATGGAATACAAGGCAGCTACCGACTCTGGTGTTGCTGTGCTGGCAAAGCGTGCCGGTACGGTTGAGTACGTGGACGCTGACACTGTTCTGGTACGTACCGAGAACGGCAACGTAGACCGCTACACCCTGACCAAGTTTGCACGTTCCAACGCAGGTACCTGCATCAACCAGCGCCCCATTGTTGAGGTTGGCGATGTCCTGACAGAAGGTCAGGTGATTGCAGACGGCCCCGCAATGCGCAACGGTGAAATCTCTCTGGGTAAGAATGCTCTGATCGGCTTCATGACCTGGGAAGGTTACAACTACGAGGACGCTGTCCTGCTGAATGAAAAGATCGTCCGTGAGGACGTTTACACCTCTATCCATATTGAGGAATATGAGACCGAAGCTCGTGAAACCAAGCTGGGACCTGAGGAAATCACCCGTGATATCCCCAACGTTTCCGAAGAAGCTTTGAAGGATTTGGACGAGCGTGGTATCATCCGCATTGGTGCTGAAGTTGGCGCCGGTGACATTCTGGTTGGTAAGGTTACCCCCAAGGGCGAAACCGAGCTGACTGCTGAAGAGCGCCTGCTGCGTGCTATCTTCGGCGAAAAGGCACGTGAAGTGCGTGACACTTCTCTGCGTGTGCCCCACGGCGAGTACGGCATCATCGTGGACGTTAAGATCTTTACCCCTGAAAACAGCGATGAGCTGCAGCCCGGCGTACGTCAGGTTGTCCGCTGCTACATTGCTCAGAAGCGTAAGATCAGCGTCGGCGATAAGATGGCAGGTCGTCACGGTAACAAGGGTGTCGTTTCCCGCATCCTGCCGCAGGAAGATATGCCCTTCCTGCCCGACGGCACGCCGCTGGACATCGTTCTGAACCCGCTGGGCGTTCCTTCTCGAATGAACATCGGTCAGGTGCTGGAAGTCAACCTGGGCTATGCTGCTAAGGCTTGCGGCCTGAAGGTTATGACCCCCGTCTTCGACTCCGCACGTGAGAACGACATCATCGACACCTTCGACACCGCACGTGAGCTGTGGCACGGTGAGAATGCTCCTGAGTATCCCACCCAGCTGCCCAAGATCATGGGTGAGAAGGGCCACATCATTGACTTCTCCAAGATCGAGCTGGGCGCTGACGGCCGTACCACCGTGTACGATGGCCGTACCGGCGAGAAGTTCGATAACCCCGTTACTGTCGGCTATATGTACTACCTGAAGCTGCATCACCTGGTCGACGATAAGATCCACGCACGTTCTACCGGTCCCTACTCTTTGGTTACTCAGCAGCCTCTGGGCGGTAAGGCTCAGTTCGGCGGCCAGCGTTTCGGTGAGATGGAAGTTTGGGCTCTGGAAGCTTACGGTGCTGCTTACACCCTGCAGGAAATCCTGACTGTGAAGTCTGACGACGTTGTGGGCCGTGTCAAGACCTACGAAGCTATCGTCAAGGGCGATGCAGTGCCGCAGCCCGGTATCCCCGAGTCCTTCCGCGTTCTGCTGAAGGAACTGCAGGCTCTGGGCATGGATGTCATCGTGCAGGATGCCGAGGGCAACGAAGTGGATATGCGCCAGGACTTCGATGAAGAAGATACCGGTTTTGATATGCGTGACATTCCCATGGGCGACACCGTTACCAATGAGAATGAGCTGAGTGGTGAGTACACCATTAAGGATGCTGACGCTGGTTTTGATGATGCTGCCGTGCTGAACGACGAGTATTCTGCACCCGCTGCAGAGGAAAGCGACGAGATGGATTTCTAATCCGCGTGCGTTGCATCACCAAAATTTGAGATGAAGAAAGGGTTTGTTTCAATGGAAAACACCGTTTTCGATAGTATTAAAGTCGGCCTTGCCTCTCCCGAACAGATCCGTGCATGGAGCTACGGCGAGGTTAAGAAGCCGGAAACCATCAATTACCGCACCCTGAAGCCGGAGCGCGACGGCCTGTTCTGCGAGCGGATCTTTGGACCCACGAAGGACTGGGAGTGCCACTGCGGCAAGTACAAGCGGATCCGCTACAAGGGCAAGATCTGCGACCGCTGCGGCGTTGAGGTCACTCGTGCCAAGGTCCGTCGTGAGCGCATGGGCCACATCGAGCTGGCTGCTCCTGTCAGCCACATCTGGTACTTCAAGGGTATCCCCAGCCGTATCGGCCTGATGCTGGACATCAGCCCCCGCCTGCTGGAGAAGGTACTGTACTTTGCCAGCTATATCGTTACCAATCCCGGTCTGACCCCGCTGGAAAAGAAGCAGCTGCTGACCGAGAAAGAATACCGCGAGATGCGCGAGCGCTATGAGGACGAGTTTGAGGCATCCATGGGTGCTGAGGCTATCCAGGAGCTGCTGCGCGAGATCGATCTGGACACGCTGAGCAATCAGCTGCATGAGGAGGTGGACAAGTCCACCGGCCAGAAGCGCGTTCGCCTGCTGAAGCGTCTGGAAGTGGTCGAGGCATTCCGCCTGTCCGGCAACCGTCCCGAGTGGATGATCCTGGACGCTGTGCCGGTTCTGCCGCCTGATCTGCGTCCCATGGTTCAGCTGGATGGCGGCCGTTTCGCCACCTCTGACCTGAACGATCTGTATCGCCGCGTGATCAACCGCAACAACCGTCTGCGCCGTCTGCTGGAGCTGGGTGCTCCCGACATCATCGTGCGCAACGAAAAGCGTATGCTGCAGGAGGCTGTGGACTCCCTGATCGACAACGGCCGTCGTGGTCGTCCGGTCACCGGTCCCTCCAACCGCCCGCTGAAGAGCTTGTCCGACTTCCTGAAGGGTAAGCAGGGCCGTTTCCGTCAGAACTTGCTGGGTAAGCGTGTTGACTACTCTGGCCGTTCTGTTATCGTTGTTGGCCCTGAGCTGCGTATGGACCAGTGTGGTCTGCCTAAGGAAATGGCACTGGAGCTGTTCAAGCCCTTTGTTATGAAGGACTTGGTCGAGCGTGGTGCTGCTACCAACATTAAGACTGCTCGTAAGATGGTTGAGCGTGCTAAGCCCGAAGTTTGGGATAGCTTGGAGACTGTTATCAAGGGTCACCCGGTTCTGCTGAACCGTGCACCTACGCTGCACCGTCTGGGTATTCAGGCATTTAACCCTGTGCTGGTTGAGGGCCGTGCAATTAAGCTGCACCCCCTGGCATGTACTGCATTTAACGCCGACTTCGACGGCGACCAGATGGCAGTTCACCTGCCCCTGTCTACAGAAGCAATCCGTGAAGCTCGCATGCTGATGCTGGCATCCGGCAACTTGCTGAAGCCTTCTGACGGCGCACCTGTTGCTGTGCCTACACAGGATATGATTCTGGGCAGCTACTACCTGACTACTGTGCGTGAAAACGACATGGGCGCAGGTAAGGTATTCCGTGATGAAAACGAAGCTTTGATGGCTTATGCAGATGAAGTTGTTACTCTGCATGCACCCGTCAAGGTGCGTCGTACCATGACCATTAACGGTGTAGAGCACACCGGTATGGTTGATACCACCGTTGGTCGTATCATCTTCAATACTCCTGTTCCTCAGGACTTGGGTTATGTGGATCGTACTGACCCGGCACATACTTTGGACTACGAGGTCAGCTTCCGTGTGACCAAGAAGACCTTGCCCGACATCATTTCCCGCTGCTTGACTTGCCATGGCACCCGTGCTTGTGCAAAGATGCTGGACGCTATCAAGAATCAGGGCTACAAGTATTCTACTAAGTCCGCAATTTCTGTTGCTGTTTGTGATGCAGTTATCCCGCCGCAGAAGGCAGAACTGGTTGAAGAAGCAGACCAGCAGGTTTCTAAGGTTGTTAAGCTGTTTAACAAGGGCTTGATTTCCGAGCGTGAGCGTTACGAAAAGGTTATCGAGATTTGGCAGAAGACCACCGATAAGGTTTCTAAGGCACTGTCTGAGAACCTGCCCAAGGACAACCAGATCTTTATGATGGCTGACTCTGGTGCTCGTGGTTCTATGAACCAGATTAAGCAGCTGGCAGGCATGCGTGGCTTGCTGGCTAACACCGCAGGCCACACCATCGAGATGCCTATTCGTGCTAACTACCGTGAAGGCTTGAACATCTTGGAATACTTCGTTTCTGCTCGTGGTGCACGTAAGGGCTTGGCCGATACCGCTCTGCGTACCGCTGACTCCGGTTACTTGACTCGCCGAATGGTTGACGTTTCTCAGGACGTTATCATCCGTGAAATCGACTGTGGCACTACCGATGGTATGGTTGTTACTGAGATTCACGAAGGCAAGGAAAAGATCGAGAGCTTCCGTGAGCGCCTGATTGGCCGTTACGCTGTTGGTGATGTTGTCAACCCTGTTACCAACGAAGTTATCGTGCCGGAAGGCAAGATGATGGACCTGTATGATGCAGAGAAGATTGAAGCTGCAGGCATTACCAGCCTGAAGATTCGCAGCCTGCTGACCTGCCGTGCTAAGACCGGTGTCTGCGCACACTGCTACGGCTCCAACATGGCAAACGGTGAACCCGTACAGCTGGGTGAATCTGTTGGTATCATTGCAGCTCAGTCCATCGGTGAACCCGGTACTCAGCTGACCATGCGTACTTTCCATACCGGTGGTATCGCATCTGCTGAAGATATTACACAGGGTCTGCCTCGTGTTGAGGAACTGTTTGAGAGCCGCCGTCCCAAGAGCATGGCTATCATGAGCGAAATCTCCGGTACTGTTTCTCTGGACGACACCAAGAAGAACACCGTTGTTGTTGTTACCGGCCACGACGGTGATGGCGTTGAAGTGGAGAAGAAGTACTCCATTCCCTTTACTCAGCACATCCGTGTACAGCCCGGTGATATTGTTGAGAAGGGCGACGTGCTGACCAAGGAAGGCGTTGCTTACCCGCAGGATATTCTGGCTATCAAGGGTCTGGTAGACGTTCAGAACTACCTGATCAACGAAGTTCAGAAGGTTTACCGTCTGCAGGGTGTTGAAATCAACGATAAGCATATCGAAGTTATTATCCGCCAGATGTGCCGTAAGGTTCGTGTTCTGGATTCCGGTTCTTCTGACTTTATCGGTGGTGCACTGGCAAGCAAGCTGGAAGTTGAAAACAAGAATGCCGAGCTGGCCGAGCGTATTGCTAACGGCGAGGAAGGCCTGAAGATGATTCAGTACCAGCAGGTTCTGTTGGGTATCACTAAGGCTTCTCTGGCAACTGACTCCTTCCTGTCTGCTGCATCCTTCCAGGAAACCACTCGCGTGTTGACCGAGGCTGCTATCAAGGGCAAGGTTGACCCGCTGCTGGGCCTGAAGGAGAACGTACTGATTGGTAAGCTGATTCCCGCAGGTACTGGTTTGCCTGAAGTTGAAGAGGAGCTGGCTCGCCGTGAGGAAGCTCTGGACGCAGAGATTGCTGCTGAAAATGCCGCAGCTGCTCAGTAACTAAAATAGAATATCGCTTTTTAAGCGCAAAAGCCCCCATACAGCTAATACTGTATGGGGGCTTTTATTGCTGATTTTGATGGAAGCTATCAGAGTACACAGAAAAATGGTTAAAATTGGTTAAAAAAATAACTATACACCGATAACTTGTAAAAAATGAAAAAAATATCCCTAAAAAAGGAAAAACTGTATAACCGAGGAAAATAAAAACAAATTGATAGCCAGAAGGGTGAAACAATTTGTGAATTTGTAGGATTGAATCCAAGTGCGAAAAGTGCTTTACTTGTATAGTTTCAAAAAAAGAGAAAGAGGTGGATCGAATGTTCCTGGTACTTCTGCTGTTTTGGATTATTTTTAACGGAAAAGTCACAACGGAAATTGTGCTGTTCGGCATTGTTATCTCGGCTGCACTAACTTGCTTGTGGCATAAGATGTTTGGGGGAAAACGCAATGCAGTTTGGCCCTCTCCGGAGATGGTTTGGCGTTATTTGAAGTATTGTGTGGATTTGATTCTGGAAATTATTGTTTGTAACATCAAGGTCATGCGCCTTATTTTACACCCCAACGAGGAGATTCGCCCTCAGCTGGTAACATTCCATATCAATTTGAAAGAAGATCACCATAAAGTAATCTTGGCAAACTCCATTACACTGACCCCCGGCACCATTACTGTAGGTTTGCAGGGCGATACAATCCGTGTGCATGGTTTGGATGCTTCCTTTATGGAGGGCATCGAAGATTGCAACATGGTGCGTAGCTTAGAGAAAATGGAGGAGGATGCAAAGCATGATTAACTTCTTACACATTTTTTTGATTGGCTGCTGTGCCGTTTTAGGTGTCTGCATCATTTTTTGCATGATTCGTGCAATGCTGGGACCTCGTTTTACCGACCGTGTTGTTGCTGTTAACATGATTGGCACAATGACAATTGCAATTATGGCAATTTTGTCGGTATGGATGGACGCCGAATTCCTGATTGATATTTCCATTACTTATGCATTGCTGAGCTTTATTGCTATTATGGTTTTGACTCAGTTGGTTATTATTCGCCGCAGAGGTCAGATGGAACGTGAAGCAAATAAGAAAGCTGACGAAATCAATGAAATGGAGGCTGGTCAGGGTGATTAAAGATATTCTGGGCGCAATCCTCGTTTTTTTAGGCGTTTGCGTTATGGTTATTGCAACATTTGGTATCTATCGTTTTAAGTATGTTTTGAACAGAATGCATGCTGCTGCGTTGGGCGATACACTGGGTCTGCTGCTGATTTTGGTCGGCCTGATGGTGCTGTCCGGGTGGACAGCCGGCACTGCAAAAATGTTTATCATTATTATTTTCATGTGGTTGGCAAGCCCTGTTATGAGCCATATGATTGCACGTGCTGAGGTGCTGACCTATCAACACATTACTGAAGAGTGTGAGGTGATTTCCAATGACGACTGCGTTTGAGTTGGTTTTGATTATTGGTTTAATGATTTGTGCTATTTCTGCTTTGAAAGCTAAGCGCCTGCTGGTTACGGTTGTTATTTACATGGCATACAGCCTGTTGATGACGATTGTGTGGGTTTTGCTGCAAAGCCCGGACTTGGCTATTACAGAGGCCGCTGTAGGTGCCGGCGTTACAGGTATGTTGTTCTTAACAACCCTGAAAAAGATTCATGCACTGCAAGGCACAAAGGATGAATAAAGGGGGAAGAAGACAGAATGAAAAAAAATATCTGGGCTAATTTTTCTTCCTGGGTAAACGGAACCGCAGAGGGCAAGGACCCCTACGAAATTTCTGAAAAGGTCCAGCCTCGTGAGGAACGTAAACGTTTTAAGCTGAACGAAGAGCAAAAAATGCATCTTTTTAACCTGCAATATAAAATTGTAGCTGCTGTAGTTTGCTTAACGGTAGTAGGCGTGTTGCTGTACACATTATTCCAGCTGCCTTTATTTGGCGACCCTCGCAACCCTGCCGTAAACGAAGTGGTAGAGCGTTATGTAGAAGACGGCCTGAAAGAAACCGGTGCTGTGAATATGGTTGCCGGCATGATTTTGGATTACCGTGCTTTTGATACATTTGGCGAGTCCTCGGTGCTGTTTTTGGCAGTTACCAGTGTTATGATGCTGTTGCTGCGTGATGAAAAGAATATCAGCAAGGAAGAGGATATTCAGGAAGCACACGAGCGTATCATTGAGCGTGAGGCAAGCGACCCGATTCTGCGCTATGTGGTTTCCTTGGTTATGCCTTGCATTTTGCTGTTTGGTATTTATGTGGTGTTAAACGGCCACATCTCTCCGGGCGGCGGTTTCTCCGGCGGCGCAATTATGGGTGCCGGTTTTATTTTGTATAGTGCAGCATTTGGTACAGATGCAGTAAGCAAGTTCTTTAATATGAAGACCTTCCGCACAATTACCTCTACTGCACTGCTGTGCTACGCAGCAAGTAAGGCATATTCGTTCTATACAGGCGCAAATGGTTTGCCTACAGGTATCCCTCTGGGCACACCGGGAGCCATTTTGAGTTCCGGCCTGATTTTGGTGCTGGATGTTTGTGTTGGCCTTGTGGTTGCTTGCACAATGTATGGCTTTTATAGTTTGTTTGCAAAGGGGGAGATTTAATGTCTGCTTTTTTGGAAAAGGTGATTTCGCTTCGTTTTGAGATTGCTGCGGTAATCTTATTCGGCATTGGCTTTATCAATTTGCTGCTGCAGAAAAACCTGATTAAGAAAATCGTCGGTTTTAACGTGATGGACTCCTCTGTGTTTTTGCTGCTGGCATCTCAGGGCTACATTGATGGCCGCATTGCGCCTATTTTGACAAATGGCATTACAGAAGCAAGCCACTATGTTAACCCCATTCCTGCCGGTCTGGTGCTGACAGGCATCGTGGTTTCTGTTAGTGTTTCTGCATTCTTTTTGGCATTGGTGCAACGTTTGTACAAACATTATCATACCGTTAATTTCGATGAAATTATGGTATTGGCAAAGAAGAAGGTGGATTGATGCAGCCGATTTACTATAATATTCCTTTTGTATGCATTTTTCTGTGCATGGTAGGCGGCATCACGATGCCCTTGCAGAAAAACGGAAAAACAGCTTACCGCACCACAATTGGTGTTTGCTTGACTGTTTCTGCTTTATGTGCCGTTTTGTGCGGCATCCTGTACTTTAAGCAGGAGAGCTTTGTATACATGATGGGTCATTTCCCCGCACCTTGGGGCAACGAGTTATACGTTGGACCTTTGGAGGCTATGCTGACCAGTGTGTTTGCGCTGGTTATGGCTATGTCCCTTATGGGTGGTAAGGAGACACTGTTTGAGGACATTTTGCCCTTGAAGCAGAAGTTCTACTTTACCATGATGTGCATGATTTTGGCATCCCTGTTGGCACTGAGCTTTACCAACGATATCTTTACCGGATATGTCTTTATCGAAATCAGCACCTTGGCAGCTTGTGCGATTGTTATGGCTCGTGATACCGAAAAGACAATCGCAGCAACCATTCGCTATTTGGTCATCAGCCTGCTGGGTTCCGGTCTGTTTATGATTGGCCTTGCAATGCTATACTGCGTTACCGGCCATTTGCTGATGCCTCAGCTGCTGGAACGTGTTTTGATGTTGGATGCTACCAACAGCTACACCATTCCGCTGACAGTTGTTTGTGGTTTGTTGTCCATTGGTATGGGCATTAAGAGTGCTATGTTCCCGTTCCACGCATGGCTGCCGCAGGCACATGGCGGTGCAACCACCAGCTCCAGTGCGGTTCTGTCCGGCTTGGTGCTGAAGGGCTACATTGTCTTTTTGATTCGCATTTACTACCGTGTGTTCTCTATTTCGATTGTGCGCAGCATGAACATTACCGACGTCCTGTTTGTATTTGGTGTTGCAGGTATGATTCTGGGCTCTGTAATGGCAATGCATGAGGAACATATCAAACGTATGCTGGCATATTCCTCTATTGCACAAATCGGTTACATCTTTATGGGCATCGGTTTGGGTACGGACGCAGGCATTATGGCAGCATTCTTCCAGATTATGGCACATGCTGTTACAAAGCCGCTGCTGTTTGTCAGCGCAGGCCGCCTTTCCGAGGTGAGCCACCACGAAAAGAGCCTGTACCGTTTGCGTGGTACTGCACGTGGCGATAAGCTGGCAGGCGTGGCCTTTACTTTGGGCGGTTTGTCCATGGTTGGTATCCCGCTGCTGGCAGGCTTTAACGCAAAGTTCTTCTTTGCAGGTGCAGCAGCAGGCGGCAGCATTGGCGGCGTAAAAATGTGGATTGCAATTATAGCACTCTGCGTTTCCTCTGTGCTGAATGCGCTGTACTATGTTCCCGCAATTTTCTCCATCTGGTCCAGCCACATCAAATATGATGCGCAGCCGGTTAAAGCAAACCATGGCTTTAGAGTAGCGGCAATTGTATTGATGATTGGTGTTGTGCTGCAGGGTGTTGCAGCAGCACCCATTATGCGTGTGATCCAGCTTGGAATTTCCATGTTATAAGGAGGTGGTCAGATGAACACACTGTTGTTTTTACTTCCCATAATGGTTCCTATGACCACGGGTATTTTCGTATTGCTGACAAAACCTAAGCAGTGCAATAAGATTTCCTGCATTGCGGCATTGGCTACAGGTATTTGTGCGGGCCTGCCCCTGTTGAGCACCGGCTCGTTTCAGATGAAGATTACCAAAGGTGTTTCTATCCTGTTCCGTGTGGACGGCTTGGTGCTGTTTTTTCTTGCTTTGATTTGCACGGCTTTTATCGCAGCTTTGGTATACGCTTGCGAGTACTTAGATGGTGATGTGCGTCGTCCGGTATTTTTCGGCTTTACTTTGATGACGCTGGGCGCAATGATGGGCCTGTCTATGGCGGGCAACATCATTACATTCTATATGTTCTTTGAGCTGATGAGCTTGCTGTCTTTCCCCTTGGTTTTGTACAACGGTGGAAAACGTGCCAGCCAGGCAGCAATGGTTTATTTGGGCTTTTCCGTATTTGGCGCAAGCTTGGCACTCATGGGTATGATGCTGGGCGGCGAACGTACCATGCAGCCCTTTGCCGGCGGTAATTTTGCTGCTGGTTTAACTTTGAAGGAGCAGCTGGCTTATTTGCTGATGGCCTTGGGCTTCTCCTGCAAGGCAGGTATGATGCCTTTGGCAAACTGGCTGCCCACTGCACACCCGGTTGCTCCCGCTCCGGCAAGTGCACTGCTGTCCGGTATTATTACAAAGGCCGGTATCCTGGGTATTATGCGTACCACCTTCTTCCTGTTTGGTGCGCAGAATCTGATGGGCACCTTCCCCCAGGCTGTGATGCTGGTGCTCAGCATTGCAACCATTTTTGCAGGCTCGATGCTTGCTTATAAGGAAAAGCTGCTGAAAAAGCGTCTGGCATATTCCAGTGTGAGCCAGCTTTCCTATGTTATTTTCGGTTTGATGCTGCTGAGCCCCGCCGGGTTGAGTGGTGCAATGTTGCAGGTTTTGTTCCATGCGTTCGCAAAGGTTGGTTTGTTCCTGTGCGCAGGCAGCTTTATCCACCATGCGCATGTCAACTATGTGGACGAACTGACCGGCATGGGCAGACGTATGCCCGGTGTGATGGCCGCATTTACTTGTTTCTCCTTGTCCTTGGTGGGTATTCCTCCGTTTGGCGGCTTTGTGGCAAAGCTGCAGCTGGCAACCGCTGCACTGGCACAAGGTAGTGCGCTGGCACAAATCGGCGTTATTATGCTGATGGTGAGTGCGCTGCTTACGGCAGGATATTTGCTGCCCATTGTGGCCCGTGGTTATTTTCCGGGCGAGGAATTTAAGGCAGAAAAGAAGGATGCCGGCTGGAGAATGCTGTTGCCGCTGTTTGTACTGGCCTTTTTGGCTGCAATTTTGGGTATGTTCCCCAAGGGAATTGCAGCATACTTCCAGACCATTGCAGCGGGACTGTTTTAAGGGGTGTTCTGTATGCAGTATCTTATGATTTTTACAATCCTGTTCCCCATGTTGGCAGCGGGATGCGTTTTTACAAAAAACATTAAAAAGAGTTTGCCTGCGCTGCATAAGTTTGTTTTTGCAGCAACGGTAATTAACAGTATTGCATTGCTGGTGCTGGTATTTGGCCCGCAGGTCGAGATGCTGCGGCTTTTCCAGTTTTCGGAAAGCTTGCAGGCTGTTTTGGCGGTAGACGGTTTGTCCCGTGTATTTATTCTGATTATCTCTATCCTGTGGCCTATTACTACGCTGTATGCATTTGACTACATGGAGCACGAAGGGGAGGAAGTACGCTTTTTCTGCTTCTTCCTGCTTTCCTATGGTGTGTCGGCAGGTATTGCGCTGGCAGGCAACCTGGTTACGCTGTATATGTTCTTCGAGCTGCTGACTATGGCTACACTGCCTCTGGTTATGCACAAGATGGACGACAAGGCTCGATTTGCCGGTAAGCGCTATCTGATTTACTCCATGGTGGGTGCGTCGCTGGGCTTTATCGCTATCGTATTTATTCAGGTTTACGGCAATGGCGGAAACTTTACGCTGGGTGGTGTTCTGCCCGCAGGTTTGTCTGCCGAAGTAGTTCAAATGCTGCGTGTCGCATTCACACTGGCATTCTTCGGCTTTGGTGTTAAGGCAGCATTGTTCCCCATGAGCCTGTGGCTGCCCTCCGCATCTGTGGCACCTACGCCTGTTACCGCACTGCTGCACGCAGCTGCTGTTGTTAAGGCAGGCGCCTTTGCCTGCATTCGTGTGACCTACTACAGCTTTGGCACCGAAATTTTGCGTGGCTCCTTTGCACAGTACATCCCCATGGTGGCAGCTATCATTACGATTGCGGGCGGCTCCTTGTTGGCACTGCGCAGCAACCACCTGAAGCGCCGCTTGGCTTGGTCTACAGTAAGTAACCTGTCTTACATTTTGTTTGCGGCCTTGCTTATGACCGACTTGGGCTTAAAGGCAGCTTGCATGCACATGCTGGCACACGCTTTTATTAAGATTACACTGTTCTTTGGTGTTGGCTCTGTTCTGGTTTCTGCCGGAAAAGAATATCTGGACGAAATTGGCGGTTTGGCCTACCGTATGCCCGTTACATTTGCCTGCTTTGTCATTGCTTCTACAGCACTGATGGGTGTTCCGCCCATGCCGGGCTTCTTTAGTAAGTGGGCAATCGGCAGCGCAGCAGCAGGCGGCGGTGCTTTGGAAATTATCGGCATTGGTGCGCTGATGGTATCTGCGTTCCTGACGGCAATTTATTTGATGAGCATTGTTTCTGCCGCATATTTCCCGGCAGACGGCAAGAAGCAAGTTGGTCCCAGTTTGGAAAAGCCCCGTATGGCATTTACCCAGGTTACCCTTTGCGTGCTGATTGTGGCAATGGGCGTTTTTAATCAGGTAATCCAGTCCGGCTTGGACCATTGGCTGTTTTAATTAGGAGGAGAATGCAATGAACGTATTACCTATTTCGGTTGTCGGCTGCGTTTTGCTCCCGATGTTAGCCGCACCGATTGCTTATTTGTGGCAGCGCCGCAATGAAAAGGCCGGTTACGTATTAACCAGCGTGATTTGCTTTTTGGCATTAGCTGCTGCTGGATTTATCTATGCAGCAGGGGAGGGCAGCTTTGCTGTACCGGACCTTTTCCTGCTGGGCTGCACCTTTACTGCGGGCGGCTTCCATAATGTATTTGGCTTACTGTGTGCAGCCATGTTCTTTATGAGTTCTTTGGCAAACCCCGCCTACTTCCGTGGCGAGTCCCGTGCAGAGCGATACAGCGCATTTTTGCTGCTGGCTTTAGGCAGCACGATGGGCGTGTTCTATGCAGGTGATTTGTTTACCCTGTACATCTGCTTTGAAATCATGTCCTTTGCATCTTGGGTATGGGTAGCACACAACGAAAACAAAGCAGCACAAAAAGCTGCTGATACTTACTTGGGTATGGCCATGATTGGCGGCTTGGTGATGCTGTACGGCTTGTTTGTTCTGTACAATATGTTCGGCACGCTTTCTTTGGCAGAACTGCCTGAGCTGGCTGCTGCCTATCCGAACCAGAAGAAGCTGCTGCTGCCTGCAATTTGCATGCTGATTGGTTTTGGTACTAAGGTTGGTATGTTCCCGCTCCATGTATGGCTGCCTAAGGCATACCCGGCTGCACCGGCTCCCGCCAGTGCGCTGTTGTCCAGTATCCTGACAAAGTCCGGTGTTTTGGGCATTTTGCTGATTGTACTGTGCCTGATGTGGGGCAACCAGACCTTTATGATGCTGCTGTTGGTACTGGGATGCATCACGATGGTACTGGGTGCAGTGCTTGCAGTGTTCTCCATGGACCTGAAGCGCACACTGGCTTGTTCTTCACTTTCCCAGATTGGCTTTATTCTGGTAGGCATCTCCATGTTTACCATGGGCCAGGAAACCGCTTTGGCAGCCGGTGGTGTAATGAGCCACGCAATCAACCACGCACTGACCAAGTTGGTGCTGTTTGTATGCGCAGGCGTCATCTTTAAGCGCACACACACCTTGGACTTGAACAAACTGAAGGGCGCAGGACGCAACTGCCTGCCTTTGAAGATTTGCTTCTTAATCAGCGGTATGTCTCTGGCTGGTGTACCCGGTTTTGGCGGCTATATCAGCAAGACCTTGCTGCACGAAAGCATTGTGCATCAGATGCACTTGCAGCAGGGCGTGATGGTTGATATTTTGAGTGCAGCGGAATGGGCGTTCCTGATTTCCGGTGGTTTGACTGCTGCTTACATGACGAAACTGTTTGTTAAGATTTTTGTCCAGAAGCCGGACGGCGAGAGTCATCTGGTTAAGATGGACAAGGGCAGCCTTATTGCGGTAGTGCCTACTGCGGCTGCACTGCTTGTGATGGGCTTACTGCCCAGCTTAACCTACGAGAAGATTGGTGCTTATGCAGCTGCTTCTCTGAGCAGTGAACCCTTTGCGGTATCTTACTTTATTTGGGAAAATCTGAAGGGTGCAGTAATTTCTCTTGCTATTGGTGCACTGGTCTATTTTGTGTTCGTTCGCCATCTGCTTACGGACAAGCGCAGCAACACCTACGTTTATGCTACCAACCTGATTGATTTGGAGGATGACGTGTATCGTCCCTTGCTGAATCTGGCTGCTTTTGTGGGTGCGTTTGCAGCACGTGTATGCTACAGCGTAACTGACTTTGTAGCAGGCGGAATGAACTGGCTGATGCATCTGGGTGCAACCGAGCGTGTTACACCGGGCAAGGACCACCACTTTGGCCATTACTCCAAGGCTTATGTAAAGATGAATGCAATTTTGCAGACGTTGCAATTTGAGCTGATGCTGTTTGGTATTGGTGTGGTTGTTACACTGGTATACTTATTGATTAACCTTTAATTTGTAGAAATAAAAACGAACCGTATGCCTAAAATGGCATACGGTTCGTTTTTTAGGATTGAGAAGAACAAAACACGACAAAAAATCATTTTTTCTCTGTATTAACAAAAAATTTTCGGGAAAACTGTTGACATCAACAAAACAAAAGTATACACTATCAGTGTTGTGCTTTGCCGCACAATTGTATCAATTTTTACGTTGTTTCGGCGGGTTTCCGCCTAAACATAAATCGAGGGGTGCAGACGCGATTGCGTACTGTCATCCTAATAATGGAAAGAAAGGAGAACAAAATGCCTACTTTTAACCAGCTGGTTCGCAATGGTCGTAACGTCCTGGCTACTAAGAGCACCGCTCCCGCACTGCAGAAGGGTTACAACTCCCTGAAGAAGGAGTACACCAATCTGGAGAGCCCTCAGAAGCGTGGTGTTTGCACCGCCGTTCGTACTATGACCCCCAAGAAGCCCAACTCTGCACTGCGTAAGGTTGCTCGTGTCCGCCTGACGAATGGTATTGAGGTTACCTCTTACATTCCCGGTATCGGCCACAACCTGCAGGAGCACTCTGTTGTGCTGATCCGCGGTGGCCGTGTCAAGGACTTGCCCGGTGTTCGTTACCACATCATCCGTGGTACTCTGGATACCCAGGGTGTCAATGGTCGTATGCAGGCCCGTTCCAAGTACGGTGCTAAGCGTCCCAAGGCCGCAAAGAAGTAATTCTTTACACAACCTAATCATTGTTCGCCATTAAAGGCTTTCCATATAAATAACAAGTTCGGCCTCGCGGCTGGATGGTAACGGTTTATGCAGGATTGCTCTTTATGACACAACGGGGGCCGAAAGACGGCCTTCGAGTACCGATGATATCATTCTATGAAGGAGGGAAGAAAGATGCCTAGAAGAGGTAACATTGCAAAGCGTGATGTTCTGGCAGATCCTATTTACAATTCCAAGCTGGTGACCCGCCTGGTCAACAGCGTTATGCTGGATGGCAAGAAGGGCGTTGCCCAGAAGATCGTTTACGACGCTTTCAACATGATCCAGGAGAAGAGCGGTAATGATCCGCTGGAAATGTTCGAAAAGGCTATGGAGAACATTATGCCTAGCCTGGAGTGCAAGACTCGCCGTGTGGGTGGTTCTAACTATCAGGTTCCCCTGGAAGTTAGCCCTGCTCGTCGTGAGACCCTGGGCCTGCGTTGGTTGACTCAGTACAGCCGTGTACGTGGTGAAAAGACCATGTGCGAGCGTCTGTGCAACGAGATCATCGACGCAAGCAACAACACCGGCGCTGCTGTTAAGAAGCGTGAGGACGTCCACAAGATGGCTGAAGCTAACAAGGCTTTTGCTCATTTCCGTTATTGATCCAGTGTCGATTTAGGAGGTTAATTTCATGGCTACTCCCAGAGAAGTTTCTCTGCAGATGACGAGAAATATCGGCATCATGGCACATATCGACGCAGGTAAGACCACCACTACCGAGCGTATCCTGTACTACACCGGTGTTAACCACAAGATCGGTGAAACTCACGATGGTTCCGCTACGATGGACTGGATGGCACAGGAGCAGGAGCGTGGTATTACCATTACGTCTGCTGCTACCACCTGCTACTGGAGTCACTCTGACTTCCACAATGACGCTGCTGCGGCGAAGAAGAATCGTCACCGCATCAACATCATCGACACCCCGGGCCACGTCGACTTTACTGTCGAAGTTCAGCGCTCTCTGCGTGTCCTGGACGGTTCTGTTACCGTTCTGGCTGCTAAGGGCGGTGTTGAGCCCCAGTCTGAGACCGTTTGGCGTCAGGCTGACGAGTACAAAGTCCCCCGTATGGTTTACGTCAACAAGATGGATACCATGGGTGCTGACTTCTACCGTTGTGTTGAGATGCTGCACGAGCGTCTGCACGCTAATGGCGTGCCGATTCAGCTGCCTATCGGCAAGGAAGACACCTTTAAGGGTTTGATCGACCTGGTCGAGATGAAGGCTGAAGTTTACTACGATGACATGGGCAACGACATGCGTGTGGAGGAAATCCCCGCTGACATGATGGACGATGCTCAGATGTACCACGACCAGCTGGTCGAGGCTGTCGCATCCAGCGACGAAGCTCTGATGGAGAAGTACCTTGAGGAAGGCGACCTGAGCGTTGCTGAAATCAAGATGGGCCTGCGTAAGGCTACTCTGTCTAACGAGATCGTTCCTGTTACCTGTGGTTCTTCTTACAAGAACAAGGGTGTTCAGAAGCTGCTGGACGCTATCGTAGACTATATGCCCGCTCCCACTGATGTTGAGGACATTAAGGGCGTTAACCCCGATACCGGCGAAGAGGAGACTCGTCCTTCTGACGACAACGCTCCCTTTGCTGCACTGGCATTTAAGATTGCTACCGACCCGTTCGTTGGTAAGCTGGCATACTTCCGCGTCTACTCCGGTAAGGTCGAGGCAGGTACCACTGTTTACAACTCCGTTAAGGATAGCAACGAGCGTATGGGCCGCATTCTGCAGATGCACTCTAACCACCGTAAGGACATTGATGTTTGCTACGCAGGCGATATTGCTGCTGTTGTTGGTTTGAAGAACACCACCACCGGCGATACTCTGTGTGACGAGCGTCATCCGATCATCCTGGAGTCTATGAACTTCCCGGAGCCCGTTATCCGTGTTGCTATCGAGCCTAAGACTAAGGCTGGTAACGAAAAGATGGGTATCGCTCTGGCAAAGCTGGCTGAGGAAGATCCCACCTTTAAGACCTACACCGATGAGGAAACCGGTCAGACCATTATCGCCGGCATGGGCGAGCTGCACCTGGAAATCATCGTTGACCGTCTGCTGCGTGAGTTCAAGGTTGAGGCTAACGTTGGTGCGCCTCAGGTTGCTTACCGTGAAACCATTCGCAAGGAAGCTAACCAGGATACCAAGTATGCACGTCAGTCCGGTGGTAAGGGCCAGTACGGTCACGTTAAGATTAAGATCGAGCCCAACGAGCCCGGTAAGGGTTACGAGTTTATCAACGATGTTGTTGGCGGTGCTATTCCGAAGGAATACATCCCCGCAGTTGATAACGGTATCCAGGGCGCAATGAAGACCGGCATCTTGGCAGGTTACCCTGTTGTTGACGTCAAGGTCAGCCTGTACGATGGTTCCTATCACGAGGTCGACTCCTCTGAAATGGCTTTCTCCATCGCAGGTTCTATGGCTTTCAAGGAAGCTATGCGTAAGGCAGATCCTATCATCACCGAGCCTATCATGAAGGTTGCAGTTGTTGTGCCTGATGAGTACTTGGGCGATGTTATCGGTGACCTGAACAGCCGCCGTGGCCAGATCCAGGGCATGGAAGCTATGAATGGTACCCAGCGTGTTAACGCTATGGTTCCTCTGGCTCAGATGTTCGGTTATGCTACCGACCTGCGTTCCAAGACTCAGGGCCGTGGCCAGTATTCTATGGAGCCCTCTCACTACGAGCCGGTTCCCAAGAACATTGCTGAAACCATTATTGCTGGTCGTGCAAAGGACTAATTCCTGTGTATGAACGGTAAAAGCGGCAAAATCTCTTGATTTTGCTGCTACCATTTAGTAGAATAGCATTGCATGTACAATGCTGTTATAACCAAAGATGACTTCACATTCAAGGAGGACATTACAATGGCTGAAAAGGCAAAATTTGACCGCTCCTTGCCCCACGTTAACATCGGCACCATTGGCCACGTTGACCACGGCAAGACCACCACTACTGCTGCTATTACTAAGGTTCTGTCTATGGAGGGCGGCGCAGACTTCCAGGACTATGCTAACATCGACAAGGCTCCCGAAGAGCGCGAGCGTGGTATTACCATTAACTCTGCACACGTTGAGTACAGCACCAAGAACCGTCACTACGCACACGTTGACTGCCCGGGCCACGCTGACTACGTTAAGAACATGATCACTGGTGCTGCTCAGATGGACGGCGCTATCCTGGTTGTTTCTGCTTCCGACGGTCCCATGCCCCAGACTCGTGAGCACATCCTGCTGTCCCGTCAGGTCGGCGTTCCCTACATCGTTGTTTTCATGAACAAGGTTGACCAGGTTGACGACCCCGAGCTGCTGGATCTGGTTGAGATGGAGATCCGTGATCTGCTGAACGAGTACGACTTCCCCGGCGACGACACCCCCATCGTGAAGGGTTCTGCACTGGGCGTTCTGGAGAGCACCAGCACCGATCCCAACGCTCCTGAGTATGCTTGCATCCACGAGCTGATGGACGCTGTTGACAGCTACATCCCCACTCCTGACCGTATGGCTGACAAGCCCTTCCTGATGCCCGTTGAGGACGTCATGACCATCTCTGGCCGTGGTACTGTTGCTACCGGCCGTGTTGAGCGTGGTACTGCTAAGATCGGCGACCAGGTTGAGATCGTTGGCCTGAAGCCCGAGAAGCTGACCTCCACCATCACTGGTCTGGAAATGTTCCGCAAGAGCCTGGAGTACACTCAGGCTGGCGATAACATCGGCGCTCTGCTGCGTGGTGTTGACCGTAACCAGATCGAGCGTGGCCAGGTTCTGGCTAAGCCCGGTTCCGTACACCCCCACACCGTTTTCGACGGTCAGGTGTACGTCCTGAAGAAGGAAGAAGGCGGCCGTCACACTCCGTTCTTCTCTAACTACCGTCCTCAGTTCTACTTCCGTACTACTGACGTAACCGGTATCATCGAGCTGCCCGAAGGCACCGAGATGTGCATGCCTGGCGATAACGTTACCATGCACGTTAGCCTGATCACTCCTATCGCTATGGAAGAGGGCCTGCGTTTCGCTATCCGTGAGGGTGGCCGTACCGTTGGTTCTGGCGTTGTTTCCAAGATCTACGAATAATTTTCGTTTTTAACCCTAGCATAAATTGTATTCGGCTGATTGGGAGCCTCTGCTGTGAAAACAGCAGAGGCTCTTTTTTTGTTTGTTGTGAAGAAAAAGGCTGTTTAATACATATAGGGGAGATATGCTATTGTGATAGCACACAAATATTTTAGTGGAAAGCTTTGAAAAAAGTGACCGCTAAAGGATGGGAATAACAATAGTTATAGAGTATTTGTGACGTAATTGAGAAATACTAATGTAGGTCAAGCAAAATAGTATCTGCAACGATAGGAGCAAAGCGAAAAAGTATCAGTTGTATTGTTCAGAGATAAAATGAGCTTTAACAAGGGAAAGTACCGCTATTTGTGTAAGAAAATCCTGATTTTTTGAGAAATATTTCTTGATTAGAATGAATAAAAGGTTGTATAGTATATAAATATGCGGCATTTGGAAGAAAATATTATAGTTTATTCAAAAGTTGCTGATATAATAAAAATGTTTAGTGAAAGGGGAGGTTTGTTCGATGGAACATGAAAAGAACAATATGGGAACAGGCAGCGTTAAAAAGCTGTTTGTCCAGTTGGCAATTCCGGCAGTAGTTGCGCAGGTTATCAACCTACTGTATAACATCGTAGACCGTATTTACATTGGCAGAATTGAAGGAGTAGGTGCAAGTGCACTGACTGGTGTTGGTGTTTTTGTGCCTATTATGATGCTGATTACGGCATTTGCAATGCTGGTTGGTGCGGGTGGTGCACCACGTGCTGCAATTGCAATGGGTCAGGGCGATAATAAAGCAGCCGAAAAAATTATGGGTAACTGCTTTAGTATGCTGCTGGTGCTGACCGTAGTTCTGACAATTGTATTCTATGCAGCGGCACCTACGTTATTAAGTTGGTTTGGTGCCAGTGAGGCTACCTTGCCGTATGCATTAGAGTATGGTCGCATTTATGTTTTAGGCTCTGTGTTTGTGTTGATGGTTATGGGCATGAATATGTTTATTACCGCACAGGGTTTTGCAAAATTTAGTATGCTGACCACGGTTATTGGTGCAGTTATCAACATCATTTTGGACCCGATTTTGATTTTTGGCTTCAAAATGGGCGTAGCAGGCGCAGCAATTGCAACAATTTTCAGTCAGGCTGTAAGTGCTATTTGGGTTTTACGCTTTTTGGTGGGTAACAAAACTACCTTGAAATTGCGCAAGGAAAATTTGCCGCTGGATATGAAAGTCGTTTCTCAGGTATTGGGCTTGGGCGTATCTACCTTTGTAATGATTTCTACCGAGAGCTTGCTGGCAATCAGCTTTAATAGTAGTCTGGCTCGTTATGGCGGCGACATCGCAGTTGGTGCAATGACCATTATCACCAGCATTACCCAGCTGGTTAATATGCCTTTGACCGGTATGTGTCAGGGTTGCCAGCCGCTGATTAGCTACAACTATGGCGCTGGTCTGAAAGACCGTGTCAAGGAGGCTTTCCGGACACTGTTTACTGTTGGCGTCATTTATGCTACGGTGTTCTGGGTTATGCTGATGTTTATACCTCAGTTCTTTGCAGGAATTTTTACGCCGGATGTAGAGCTTATTGCTTACACAACTTGGGCGCTGCGCATTTATATGCTGGGCATTTTCTCGGTTGGCTTCCAGGTGACCTGCCAGCAGAGCTTTATGGCACTGGGTCAGGCAAAAATCAGCCTGCTCTTGGCATGCTTGCGTAAAATCATTCTGTTGATTCCGCTGATTTTCATACTGCCGTTGTTTATGCAGAACAAGGTATTTGGCGTTTTTGTGGCTGAACCCGTTAGCGATATTATTGCTGCAATCGTAACTACAGCAATGTTCTTCAAGAACTTTAATAAAATTCTGGATAACGGTCCTTCACAAAATGCAAAAGCATAACAGTTAAAAGCGACGGTCCCTAATAGATATAACAAAGGCAACAGACTTGAAGGTAAAGTACCTTAGGTCTGTTGCCTTTTATAGTTAGAGATGTGAGCGATACCGATTAAAATGAGATGTAGTCTATACGGTTGGCAGACAGTGAAGCTTTAAGGTCACTTACCTTATATGGCAACATCAAGCTAAGCCATAGCGAAAGAGCAAAAACCAACAGCCCCACCAGAAAAACATCGTTGAATTTTAATATGCGCCTGAAGTATAAAAAGCCTATTGCGGTAAGAAAAGTGCTAGGCCTTTGGAAACATTGTGAATATGTCCAGAAGAGTATGTATAGCTTTGGTGACTATTTATATTGTCTTAAGCGAAACGATATAGTACAATTTATTAAAATGGGATTTTATATCGAAAGGAAGCGAAACAAAGCAATGAAGACAAACATTACTTTGCAACCGGAAAAATTGGTTAAACTGCGTGAAGTTAATCCGATGATGATGAGCTACAACGTAGAGATGACAGAGGTAACCGGCGGTACATTTTGGAAGGAATATACTCCGGGACAGATTGCAGGAACTGAGCAGTTCCCCCCGCTGAAAAGTCTGGCAGACATTTCGAATTTGATGCAGTGGTATAATGCAATCGACTCTAAGAATCCGAGATTGCGTAAGCTGGCTAAGGAGTTTGGTCCGGCATGGGTTCGTGTATCCGGTACATGGGCAACCAAGACCTATTACGATTTTGAAGGCACCGGTATTACCCCGGAAGGCTATCAGAACCGTATGACAAAGGAACAGTGGCTGAACATTTTGGACTTTGTTGATGCAGTAGGCGGCAAGCTGCTGATTTCTGTAGCAAACTGCCAGGGCCTGCATAGTGCAGAGGAGCCTTGGAATCCTAGCCAGGCCGAAAAGATTTTTGCATTGAGCAAGGAGCATGGTCATGCTATTGATGCGGTAGAGTTTACAAACGAGCCGAACATGATGGAGGGCACCGGTTTCCCCAAGGGATATACTCCGGAGCAGTTCCGTCGCGACCAGGACTTGTTCCATAAGTGGGTGCGTACAAACTACCCAGACACTCTGATTGTTGGCCCTTGCACAACCGATAGCGGAGCACTGGCAACAGACGGTGAGGAACGTGGTGCAGGTGCAGGTATCGGCGATGTTGTCCAGAGCTGCTCTACAGACGACCTGATGAAGGGCTGCACCGAAAAGCTGGATGTATTCAGCTACCACTATTACAACGGCATTTCCGAGCGTTTGGCTTCGGTAATGCCCAAGGGCCACTGGATGGCAGAAGAAGCTACAACAGAGCCCTATTTGGCTATGGCAGGACGCTGTGCACGTGCCTTTAGCAAGTTCCGTGATATTTATTGTCCCGGTGCGGAGATGTGGGTAACGGAATCCGGCGATGCAGGCGGCGGTGGCGATACTTGGGCATCTACCTATTTGGATGTATTGCGCACACTGAATGAGCTGGGTGAGTTCTCGAACGTCACAAATGGTGTCGTTTTCCATAATACCTTAGCTTCTTCCGATTACGGTTTCTTGCAGCATAGTACCTTTATGCCTCGTCCCAACTACTTTGCAGCACTGCTGTGGACAAGACTGATGGGCACTACTGTCTATGAAACCGGCGAACAGATTCGTGAAGGCGCACACGTGTTTGCACACAGCCGCAAGGATGGCAAAGAAGGCGTTTGCTACCTGATTATCAACAACTCTACTACCGATGAAACGCTGGTAGAACTGCCCAAAGAGGCAGTGCGTTACACCTTGTCGGCTGAAAGCTTGCGCAGCAGCGTGATGCAGTTGAATGGCAAGGATTTGCTGTTGGGCGAAAATGATACCCTGCCTGAGCTGGACGGCGTACAACAGCCCGCAGGCAGCCTGTCTTTGGCTCCTGCTACCTGCACCTTCTTGGTTCTGTAAGGACGATAGGGTTGCTTTAAGCAATAGATAAAAGAAAAGCCGATGTGATAGTATAATCACATCGGCTTTTTTTGCGGAGAGTATGCGGCAAAATCGGCTTGATTTTACTTTTTAACGTTAAAGTGGTAATATAAAGCGTAAATGAATTTTACTAAAAGACAGGAAGGGAGCACACAGATGCGTACAATTCTTTGGCACATCTATTTTTGGAGTTATATGCTATTTCGCTGGCCGGTACAGCGGAAGGGCTTGAAACAATTACGAGCAGGTAACTGGGAGGCCAGTGACCGTCTGGCAGAACAATTTGTACCGGACTGGGCAAATCGTATGATGCGTAAAGCCGGTGTTACGATTGAAACTTATGGTCAGGAGAATATCCCCAAAGACCGTCCCTGCGTATTTGTAGCAAATCATCGCAGCTATTACGATATTCCTGTTTTGTTGACGCAGCTGGATAAGCCGCACGCATTGATTTCGAAAACGGAAATCGGCATGATTCCGCTGGTACGTGGCTGGATGGAGATGTTGCATTGCGTATTTTTAGACCGCAATGATAACCGCAAAGCTATGGCAGCATTAAAAGAGGCTACAGAAAACCTGAAAAAAGGATACTCCATTTCCATTTTTCCGGAAGGAACTCGCAATAAAGGGGAAGAAGGCACGGTGCAGGAGTTCAAGGGCGGTGCGTTCCGTGTGGCGACTAAAGCAAAAGCACCGATTGTTCCTGTTGCGATTACCGGTACACGTGACATTATGGAAAATAACCATATGTTTATGCGCCCCGCACACGTTATTGTCCGCATTTTGCCCCCCATTGAAACAGATGGCATGACAAGAGAAGAAATAAAAGCTTTGCCTGAACTAGCAAGAGAACAAATTCGCCAGAATTTGGAGCCTAACTACAAGGCAGCCCATACAACAGAGAAAACGGAGCAGTAAAGGGGCATTTTGCTGCTGAAAACATTTTATAAAATGATAAGTAGATAGAAAAAGGCCCACAAGGCGGCTAACAGCGCCTTGTGGGCCTTTTTGTGCTTTTTTAGTATTACAATACTTTGGAGAGAAAAGCCTTCAGACGGGGATTTTTGGGGTTGGAGAATAACTCTTCCGGTGCTTCGTCTTCCTGAATCAAACCCTCGTCGATAAAGATAACACGGCTGGCAACCTCACGGGCAAAAGCCATTTCGTGTGTAACAACAATCATGGTCATACCCGAGTGTGCCAGTTCCTTCATCAGCTCCAGAACTTCACCGACCATTTCCGGGTCCAGTGCACTGGTGGGCTCATCAAACAGGATAACGTCGGGGTCCATAGCCAGGGTACGTGCGATTGCGATACGCTGTTTTTGGCCGCCGGACAGGCTGGAAGGATAAACATTTGCTTTGTCCGACAGACCAACACGTGCCAGAAGCTCATCTGCCTTTTTATCAGCTTCGGCTTTATCTTTTAGCTTGAGCAAAACAGGTGCAAGGGTCAGGTTTTCCTTTACGGTTTTATGGGGGAACAGGTTGAAGTGCTGAAAGACCATGCCCATTTTCTGGCGCAGAGTATTGATATGCTTTTCGTCGATGGTTACACCCTCAAACTCGATTGTGCCGCTGGTGGGGATTTCCAAACGGTTCAGGCAGCGCAGAAAGGTGGATTTGCCACAGCCGGAAGGTCCAATCAGGCAAACAACTTCGCCCTTGTGGATGTCGATATCAATTCCTTTTAGAACCTGCAGGGAATCCTTTTGCTTTTTAGTGTTACCATAGGTTTTGGTTAAACCACGGACCTGTAAAATATTATCGCTCACTTTGTGCCAGTCTCCTTTCCAGAATATGCACCAGTTGGGTCAAAATCACAACTACTACTAAATAAATAAGTGCAACAGCAATCAGCGGGGGGAAGTAGTCAAATGTTTGAGAGGAAATCTGCATTGCACCACGTGTCAGCTCAGCAAGGCCGATGTAACCGGCAACAGAGGTTTCCTTTAGCAGTGCGATACCTTCGTTACATAAGCTGGGCAAAACAGTTTTTAGTGCCTGCGGAAGAATGATTTGGGTCATGGTTTGCCAGTAGGACATACCCAAGCTGCGGCCGGCTTCCATTTGGCCGGGGTCGATACTCATAATGCCGCCACGGAAAATTTCGGCAACGTAGGCACCGGAGTTAAAACCAAAAGCAAAGATAGCGACCAATACTTTGCCCGGGTCCCATGCAACAAAGATAACGAAGTAGCAAATCAGCAGCTGTACCATGACAGGCGTGCTGCGGATAACCGTCAGATAAAAACGGCAAATCAGGTCCAGTATACGCAGCCCGAAGGACGGGTGGTCGGCCTTATCGGTTGTTACACGGACAATTGCAACCAATGCACCCAGAATCAAGCCGATTGCAAGTGCGCAGAGCGTGATAATCAGAGTGTTTTGCAAGCCACTGAGCAGGTACTGCCAGCGGTTTTCGCTAATAAAGTTTTTTACAATATGTAGGTTCCAAAATTCAGCCATAGAGGCCCTCGCTTTCCAGATGAATAAAACAGCAAATCGGGGCTGCCGCATAGGGTAGCCCCGCTATGATTGCTTGTGTAAAATGTGTAGCTTACTTTTTGACGATAACGCTCTGGATACCGTTGCAGTAGCTGTCGGTGAAGTCTACGTTCTTCATACGGTCCGGGTTGGCGGTCATGCCGGCAGCACCAAAAGCAAATTTACCGCTGGTAACAGCAGGGATGATGGAGTCGAACTCCATATCTTCTACAGTCAGCTCGTAACCCAGTTTATCACAGATAGCGGTTGCAAATTCGATGTCGATACCGGTAATGGTAGTGCCCTCGTAGTATTCGTAAGGGGGGAAGTAAGCGTTAGTAGCCATTGCCAGCTTACCATTGGGATGAGCGGTGCCTTCGGGAGTGACATAGCCGGTTGCACCCTCTACGCCATTGATGTACTTGTCCAGAATATCCTGCAAAGTACCATCTTCCTTAAGCTCAGCGATTGCCTGATTAAAGCTTGCGGTCAGCTCGCTGCCTTTTGCCAGGCAAATAGCGTAGTCTTCGTCTGCGTAGGGAGCTTCCAGAAGCATCAGGTCATCATTTGCTTCGACAAACTTTTTAGCGGGCTCGTTATCAACGATAACAGCATCCAGCTTACCAGCCTTCAGAGCCTGCACAGCGTCAGCGCTGTTGCTGAACTGCTCAACAGCGTCTGCACCAAAGTCATCAGCGGCGTACTGGTCGCTGGTAGTACCCAGCTGGACGCCGATTTTTTTGCCATCGTACAGCTGCTCGATAGAGGTGATTTTTTCAGCATCGGAAGTAGAGGAGGCAGAGCCACAAGCGGTCAATGCGCAAGCCAGAGATGCGATACCTGCAGCTGCTAAAAACTGGCGACGAGAAATCTTATACATAGTGAATATCCTCCTGAATATACATTTTCAAATTCGTTGAAATTAACCAGCGAAGTTTCGTTGTTTGGAATGACACTAGTATAAGATGTCTCAATGCATTTGTCAATATTTATGCATAAAATATATTAAAAAAATGAAAATTTGCTTGTTTATTCACTTTATGCATGAATATATTCACTTTTCTTACAGGGTACTCACAAGTTCTTCCACACTATGACGGGGCACGCAGTAATCTTTATTGGCATCTAGGTAGTATTTTAAGCTTCCATCTTCGGGCACGGGCACTAAAGTGCTTTTATGTGCAGGATAACCAAAGGCCAGCATACTATGTATAGCTGTACCTTGCGGCAGCTGCAGCAGCTCAGCCAAAGCAGGGCGGTTAATGGCCTGCATAATGCAGCTGCCAACCCCGTGTGCCCAAGCAGCAAGCGTCATATTGGCGATTGCAATACCTGCGTCGGTATCGTGGCTTCCCGGGCAGGAAGTATCGTCCAGAACGGCCGCAAACAGGGTAGGGAGTTCATTGGACTTTGGGGTGCCTAATTCCGGCGGCAAAGCTCCCGCCCATTTGACAAGTTGATTTACAGACTGTATCATATCTGTTTTTTGAATCAGTAAAAGGCGAATGGGCTGGTCGTTACGAGCACTGGATGAAAAGCGCAAGGCATTTGCAATATCGCTGATTACCTCTGGTGGAATCGGTTTTTGCGTAAAACGGCGGTAGGTGCGGCGGGTTTCCATTAAAGACATTAAATCCATAGTGTTGTCCTTTCTAAAGAGTAGTTTACGATAAAAAAGTAACACGTACGTATAGGAAATGCAATGAATTTTACAAGAAGAAAACCGCCCTGCTTTTACACAGGACGGTTTTGTAAATTATTGAGGTGTGTTATCACCGTGGTACTGAGCGCAAGTGCACTTTTTCCACTTCAGGCCGCTGCCACAGGGGCAGGGGTCATTGCGGCCGATTTTTTGCACACGAACCGGTGTGTTAACGGGAGCTTTGTTAACCTGACGGTTATTACCGTTGAGCAGGCCCTCACTGGTAGTACGTGCAACTTGTTCACGCTTAGGTGCCTGACCTGCCTGCTTGACCTCGATGCGCAGCAGCATCTTGATGCTTTCCTCACGGATAGAGTCAATCATCTGGTCAAACATATCGAAACCTTCGATACGATATTCAACAACAGGGTCCTTTTGACCATAGCCACGCAAGGCGATACCCTGACGCAGCTGGTCCATGTTGTCGATATGGTCCATCCACAGGCGGTCGACGCTGCGCAGCAAGCAGATACGCTCCAGTTCACGCATCATGGGGCTGCCATAGCGGACTTCCTTATTTTGCAGAATTTGCATACCACGGTTGTACAGCAAGTCTGCAATTTCCTCACGGGTGATTTGTGCACGCTCGGCATCGGTATAGCGGAAGTCAGCATCAGAGGTCAACCAGCCGTTATAGTGGCGGCGCAGTGCACGCAGGTCCCACTCTTCCTTAACATCGCCTGCCATGAACAAAGCACAGGAAGAATCCACGTTTTCACGCAGCATATTATGCATTTCGGTGCTGATATCCTCGCCGTCCAACACCTTGCGGCGCTGGCCGTAGATGATTTCACGCTGCTGGTTCATAACGTCGTCGTACTTCAACACGTTTTTACGAATGTCAAAGTTGCGGCCCTCCAGCTTCTTCTGTGCACTTTCGATGGTGGAAGTAATCATCTTGTTTTCGATGGGCATATCTTCTTCCAGACCAAGGGTATTCATCAGGGACTGGATGCGCTCGCCACCAAACAGACGCATCAAATCGTCTTCCAAACTGATAAAGAAGCGAGATGCACCGGGGTCACCCTGACGGCCGGCACGACCACGCAGCTGGTTATCAATACGGCGAGACTCGTGACGCTCGGTGCCAATGATAAACAAACCGCCTGCGTCACGTACTTCCTGTGCTTCGGCTGCAATTTCGGACTTGAAGTGCTTCAAATGCTCCTCAAAGCGAGCACGAACAGCCAAAACATTAGCGTCATCGGTTTCGCTGTGACCGTCGGCTTCGGCCATCAGCTGGTCAACCTGCTCGGGCAATGCCTTTTGCGGGTCGTTAGGGAACAGTAAGTTTTCAACAAAGTGTTCCTTTCGCAGTTGTGCTTTTGCCATGAACTCGGCGTTGCCGCCCAACAGAATATCGGTACCACGGCCTGCCATATTGGTAGCGATGGTGATAGCACCCTTTTTACCTGCCTGCGCAACAATTTCAGCTTCACGCTCATGCTGTTTTGCGTTCAAAACATTGAAATCACGGGTATAGCGCTGCAGCATTTTAGCCAGAATTTCGCTCTTTTCCACGCTGACGGTACCAACCAGAACAGGCTGACCCTTTTTGTGGCATTCCATAACCTGCTCGATAACGGCACGGTATTTGCCTGCTTCTGTCTTGTACACAACGTCGGGCAGGTCTTTACGGATAGAAGGCTTATTAGTAGGGACGGTAACGATATTCAAACCGTAAATTTCAGCAAATTCGGCAGATTCGGTACTTGCGGTACCGGTCATACCGGAAAGCTTATTGTACATACGGAAGTAGTTCTGGAAGGTGATGGTAGCCAGCGTTTTGCTTTCTGCTGCAATGCGTACGCCTTCTTTGGCTTCGATTGCCTGATGCAGACCCTCGTTATAGCGGCGACCAATCATCAAACGGCCGGTAAACTCATCAACAATAATAACTTCGCCGTTTTTCACAACGTAGTCGATATCCTTTTTCATAACACCGTGTGCCTTGATTGCTTGTTCGATGTTATGAGAGATAGTAGCGTTTTCCGGGTCGGAGAGGTTTTCAATCTTAAAGAAAGCTTCTGCCTTTTCGATGCCCCGCTCGGTCAAGGTAGCGGAACGATGCTTTTCATCAACAACGTAGTCACCATCGGCCTGTTCATCAGCAGAAACTTTGCCCTCCAGCTCGACCACAACGGTTTTACGCAGTGTGCGGACAAACTTATCAGCCATCTGATACAGGCTGGAAGAGTCCTCGCCACGGCCGCTGATAATTAAGGGCGTACGTGCCTCATCAATCAGGATGGAGTCCACTTCGTCGACGATTGCATAAGCGTGACCACGCTGCACCATGTTAGCCTTATACGTGACCATGTTATCACGCAGGTAGTCAAAGCCGAACTCGTTGTTTGTACCATAGGTTACGTCGGCACTATATGCGGCACGGCGAGCTTCGCCGGGCATACCGGGATAAATCAAACCAACACTTAAACCCAGCCAACGATACAGCTTGCCCATCCACTCGCTCTGGAACTTTGCCAGATAGTCGTTGACGGTAACAACATGAACGCCATTGCCGGTTAAAGCATTTAGATATACAGGCAGGGTTGCCACAAGGGTTTTGCCTTCACCGGTCTGCATTTCGGCAATGCAGCCACGGTGCAAAACAATACCACCGGTAATCTGCACAGGGAAGTGCTTCATCTGCAAGACACGCCAGCTGGCCTCACGGCATACGGCAAATGCCTCGGGAAGAATGTCATCCAGCGTTTCACCTTTTGCCAGACGCTCCTTAAAAACAGCAGTTTGACCCTGCAGGTCAGTGTCGGACATGGCTTGGTAGGTAGGCTCCAGTGCAAGCACTTTTTTTGTAATGGGATTGATTTTTTTCAGCTCTCTGTCAGAGAAGGAGCCGAACAACATTGTAGCAAGGGACATATGCGTACTCCTCAGTTATTTTTTATAGAGAAGTTACCCAAAACGGCGGGCAACAACAAAAAGTCTCAACTTCATTATGATACTATAAATGTAGAAAGTGTGTCAAACTTTAGATGCAAAAACCCGGTAAAATTATTGTAAATTTCATACTGAGGGCAAAAAAACGAGGGACACAGGATATGTCCCTCGTTTTTGCATTTTATTTATAAGAGAAGTGGAACCTGGTTGGCGCTGTCCACTACAGGGTATCCGGTTGTTTCCAAAATATGGCGGGGCTGATGCCCGGCGGCAATCAGAATGCAGCGAGTACCCATTGCTGCGGCAACTTCGGCATCGTGTACGGAATCTCCCAGCATCAAGGCATGGGCGGGGTCGATGTTTGCCTTACGCATAAAAGCGGTGCCCACATCAATTTTGCTTGCCGCATAGATATCGGATAGACCTAATAACTCGGTAAAGTAGCTGCCAACACCCTGCTGTGCTACTTGCAGCTGCAAGTTAGGCAAGGCAGATGCGCTAAGTACCACCTGAGGGATTTCCATGGCACAGAAGGTATCCAGCGCTTCGTGCGCACCGGGAACCAGACCGCACTTTTCCGCACGAGGCATATATAACTCCATATAATGCTCTGCTAAAACAGAAAACGGGTGCTTGGTAAAGTCGAAACCGGCACGTATATAGTAGTCCTGAATCGGAAAGCAGAAAATCTCACGATACTGCTCCAAATTATACTGCTGAGAATAGCCGAAATCATGCAAAAGCGTATTCAGGCAATTTACACAAAGGTCTAAATCGTCCAGCAGGGTACCGTTCCAGTCCCACAAAATCAGGTCCAAGGGTTGCTTCATGAATTATCCTTCCGTAAACATAGCATGCAGGCGAGGGGCGCGCTCAATCAAACGTACTAAGATAACACCCAAGACGCAGCAGCTGATAATCTCACCAATGCCCACGGATACCATGTTAAACAGGATAACGGGGCCGGTGATAGCACCATTAGTAAAGAAGAAAGAAATCTCCAGACCAATGATAATTGCATTGAAAAGTACAGGCGGAACAGAAGCCAGTAAAGTCAAACCAAACGTACGTACATTGCGCAGCAAGTAAGTAAAGATGCAAGCAAGCAGTGTTGCCAATGTACCAAATACAATGTCCAGTGCAACCGTAGTACCCATTGCTGCACCCAGCATATTGGCTAACAGGCAGCCCAGCGTTACACCAATGATGTAATCTGCACCGAACACGGGCAGCAGGCACAGGGCTTCAGAGATACGGACTTGCAATGCACCAAACGAGATGGGTGCCAAGACGAGGCACAGCACCGTATACAGCGCTGCAACCAAGCCGCATCGTACGATACGAATAGGGGAAATAGACTTTTTGGTAGACATAATGATACACTCCGGCGGAAAGATTTTGACCGCAAGGCACCGCCAAGTCCCTGTGGTGTGGTCCCGAATTATCGGGCGAGCCTAAAATCCTAAGTTGCTCGATCGTAAAAACGACGTAGGTAGTATAGCAGAAAAGCGCCTTTCCTGCAATGCTCGGTGGTCGTAAAACAGTAAAAATCAAAAAATCATAAGAACTGCGTGTTCTTGGGAAACGGCGTGACTTCGGTCACGCCGTTTTTCCGTTCATAAGCGCATCCAGAGGGATAAAGCCGATGCCATCATACTTGATATGGATGCTTTGCCTGCGCTTGCCGGAGGATTTGTCCGGGGCTTCCACATAGATACCCTGGATCAGCTCCCGCAGGGCGTAAGGCGTCAGTTTCTCAATACCCACATACTTATCGGCTTTCTGAATGAAAAGCTCGATGTTCTCATGCTGTCGTTCCTGTACTTCAATTTCCTGCTGTAAGGCCAGAACCTCTTCTTCCAGCTGTTTCTGTTCTGACTCATAGCTCTGACTCATCATATCAAAACGCTCATCACTGAGCCGTCCTGCGGCGTTATCCTCATAGATCTTGATGAACAGCCGCTTCAG